>NZ_CP100000.1:2637246-3955869 GCF_024138165.1 Halorussus vallis
ACGGGGAGACGCTGGAGAGCCTGAAGTTCGACGCCGAAACCCAGGAGCTACTCGGACTGGACGACCTCGACGAGCTGCTCGCGGGCATGGACGACGGCGGGATTGTGGCCGACGGCGAGGAGGAACTCGACGTGGAGCGCGAGGAACTGCGGGACGCCGAGACGGAGTGACGCCGTCTCGGCGTCGAGCGCTCCGCCCGAGGCCCCCGGCGCGAACCGAGGCCGACCCAGACGCGAACTCCGGAACGAGAGCGCGAACGGCCCGAGCGGGACGACGGAACCGACGAGAGCGCCGCCTCCGGCGGCCGCCAGCCATTTTCTGCCGACCGTCGTACTGCCTCCATGTCCGACCAGAAGCGCATCGCGGTCGACTTCGACAAGACGCTGACCGAGGGCGAGAAGAGCTACGTCAACGAGGAACCCGAGAACCCCGACGAGGAGATGGTCCAGTGGGTCAACGAGAAGTACGCGGAGGACCACACCGTCATCATCTGGACCGCCCGGCCCTGGGAGGCGGCCCAGGACACCGTCGCGCGACTCACCGAGTGGGGCGTCGACTGGCACGGCATCCGGATGGAGAAGGGCAACGCCGACATGTACGTCGACGACAAGGGGACGACGCCCTCTTCGGAACTGGAGCAGGACGGCTACGACGGCGACGGCGAACTCGACGAGAGCGAAACCGAGGGCGACGGCACCGACCCCGAACACGGGGACGTGCAGGAGGCGGAGGGAGACGATGCCGAGAGCGGCGCCGAAGAGGGCGAGGCGTAACGGTCGAAAGCGGTTCGAAGTCGTTCGAGGCGTCGTGTGGCCGACGCCGAACTACGAGTGAGGCGGGTTTCGGTCGTTCTTCTGGCACGCCATCAGTTGATTCCCGTCCGGGTCCTCGAAGGTGACGAAGGTGACGCTCCCGACGTCTTCGGGCCCCATGACGACCGGGACGTCGAGGTCTACGAGAAAGTCCCGCGTCGCTTCTGCGTCGTCGGTCCAGAAGAAATACAGCGGCTGCGAGGAGTTCTCGACCGGTCGGTTGGCGTCGAGAACCAGCCCCGTCTCGCCCGCCATCTCGACGTCGTAGATGGTCCCCTCGTGAGCGGTGTCCTCCGCGGGCAGGCCGAACAGTTCGCTGTACCACTCGACCGAGCGCTCCATGTCCGACACGGGGACGAACACGTTTCCGATTCGATTCCGAAGTGGACTTTCCATCGAGTCGAAGTCCGAAGAACGGCGACATAACCGTTCAGCGCGCGCCGAAAGTGTTCGCCGTACGGACCACAACCGACGCCGTGAGGTTCCTGATTCTCTTGGGTATTGAAACCGAGCGAACGATTCAAGCGGAACGGGTGGCAGGTAAGAGTCATGTCTACGAGTAAAACTGCAAAGGAACATTCTGAGGAGGCAGAAGTCGACTTACTGAGTCAAAGAACCGTCCCGAACAAGACCTACTGGTCAAAGATTGCAGCGGGAAGTTTCGATAGACTCTCCGTTTTCCTCGTCCTGAGTGCGTTCCTTGTACCAATTATCCTCGCCGCTCTTTGGGGAACTATCGGGAATCACCTTCCTTTTCTCAAGGCTGGTCCCTACCGTGGAAACCTGATTGCGTTCTCCATCGCCTCCCTTTCTGCGGTCTTCACGCTACTTTCGATTAGAGAAAAGAAACGCGACCGTGAAGCGAGTGTCGGACCAACATTGTTCGTCGCCAAGCGGGGCGACGAATACGGAATCGTGAACTTGGGTGCCGGTCCAGCCCACGAACTCACGGTGCAAGTGGCCGACGAACACGTCGACGATTGGGAGCACCACTCATCGGTCGAGACTGACAAAATCCTCCGTGTAGGAGACGATTTCCTCTCACTCGATACCGAGGACGAACCGAGGGAGGTTCGGATGGTGTACCGAACCAACCTCGGAAACAAGGAACGTCCCATAATCCGGGAAATCACCGCGGAGTAGCCGTCAGAACTCGCCTTTCGGCTCCGGTACGCCGCCTTCGACCTCCACGTCCACGTCGAACTCCTCGCGGAGTTCCCGGATGCGGTCGCGGATGTCGGCGGCCAGTTCGAACTCCAGGTTGCTCGCGGCCTCGTTCATCCGGTCTTCTAGGTCCTCGATGCGCCGGGCGGCCTCGTCGTCGGTTTCGGGTTCGCCGTCGGTCACGCCGGAGGTGTCGGTCTTGGACCCCGGCAGGTTGGCGTCCGAAACCTCCTTCTCGATGGTCGTGGCTTCGAAGCCGTGCTCCTCGTTGAACTGCTGTTGAATCTTCCGGCGGCGCTGGGTTTCGTCGATGGCGGCCTCCATCGCGTCGGTCATCTGGTCGGCGTACAGCACCACCTCGCCGTTGACGTTCCGGGCGGCCCGGCCCATCGTCTGGACCAGCGAGGTTTCCGAGCGCAGGAAGCCCTGCTGGTCGGCGTCGAGGATGGCCACGAGCGACACTTCGGGGATGTCCAGACCCTCCCGGAGGAGGTTGATGCCCACCAGCACGTCGAACTCGCCCAGGCGCAGGCCCCGGACGAGTTCGTGGCGTTCGAGGGTGTCGGTCTCGTCGTGCATGTACTCGACCGCGACGCCGGCCTCCTCGAGGTACTCGGTGAGGTCCTCGGCCATGCGCTTGGTGAGCGTCGTCACGAGCACGCGCTCGTCGTTCTCGGTTCGCTTGCTGATGCGGTCCATCAGGTCGTCGATCTGGCCCTGCGCGTCGGTGACCTCGACCTTCGGGTCGACGAGGTGGGTCGGCCGAACGATTTGCTCGACGATCTGCTCGCTCTGTTCCTGCTCGTAGTCGGCGGGGGTCGCCGAGACGTACAGCGTCCGGTCGGTCTTCTCCTCGAACTCCTCGAAGGTGAGCGGGCGGTTGTCGTACGCCGTGGGGAGTCGGAAGCCGTTCTCGACCAGGCTGTCCTTGCGGGACTTGTCGCCCGCGAACTGGCCCTTGATCTGCGGGACGGTCTGGTGGGACTCGTCGATGACCGTGAGGAAGTCGTCGGGGAAGTAGTCGAGCAGGGTGTACGGCGCGTCGCCGACCTCCCTGTCGGAGAGGTACACCGAGTAGTTCTCGATGCCCGAACAGTAGCCGGCCTCGCGCATCATCTCTAGGTCGAAGGTGGTCCGCTCCTCGATGCGCTGGGCCGCCACGAGGTCGTTGTTCCGCTCGAAGTATCGGATGCGGTCGTCGAGGTCGTCCTTGATCTCGGCGATGGCGTCCTCCATGGTCTTCTCGGGGATGGAGTAGTGCTCCGCCGGGTGGACCAGCACCGCGGGTTCCTGGGAGACGACTTCGCCCTCCAGGGGGTCGACCTTCATCATGCGGTCGACCTCCTCGCCCCACAGTTCGACCCGTACCGCGTACCGGCCGTACATCGGGAAGATTTCGACCGTGTCGCCCCGCACGCGGAAGGTACCCTGCGTGAAGTCGACGTCGTTGCGCTCGTAGTTGAGGTCCACCAGTCGGGCGAGCAGTTCGTCCCGGCCGATGTCGTCGCCGACCTCCAGGCGGAGGCTCATCTCCTCGTAGTTCCGCGGGTCACCGAGGCCGTAGATCGCGGAAACCGACGCGACCACGATGACGTCGTCGCGGGTGAGCAGCGACCGGGTCGCGGAGTGGCGCAGGCGGTCGATCTCGTCGTTGATGGACGCGTCCTTCTCGATGTACTTGTCCGTCTGCTCGACGTACGCCTCCGGTTGGTAGTAGTCGTAGTAGGAGACGAAGTACTCGACGGCGTTGTCCGGAAAGAGGTTGCGGAACTCCTCGTACAATTGGGCGGCGAGGGTCTTGTTGTGGGCGATGACCAGCGTGGGCATCTCTATCTCCTCGACCACCCACGAGACGGTGTTGGTCTTGCCCGACCCCGTCACGCCCAGCAGGGTCTGTTTGTCCATTCCAGACCGGAACCCTTCGGCCAACTGCTCGATGGCCTCGGGCTGGTCGCCCGCGGGGTCGAAGGGCGCGTCGACCCGGAAGTCGCTTTCGGCGTCGGGTTGGTCGGGCGAGAGGGGACCGGAGTCGGCGTCGCTCATACTGGAACACGGTAAGCATCGGAGCTACTTGAGACGGTCGCTTGGGAACAAGAGGGGAGTGAAAGTGGTCGTGTCTTTCGGTCGTTCGGGGCTACCGAGGAGGGACCTTTCGGACGAAGCATCCTGCTCGTACTCCGCAATCGAATGGTGTCTTTGCGAGTCGGGCGTCCTGCTCGCACTCCGCAGAGACGTGTTCTTTCCTCAATCGAAGCGTCCTGCTCGTAGTCTATGGTTGATGGTGTTTATGCGGTGAAGCGTCCTGCTCGCACGATGCAAATGAGTAACCGCAACCACATCCTCCCCAACCGACTCCTTCGTGCCCTGCGGGCACTCAGTCGTCCCTCGCGCGGTCGCACCCTGCCGGGTGCGACTTCGCGCGCCGGGGAACCGGTGAAAATAGCGCGAGGTAGTGTTTTCGAATTGGCGTGCGCTGGCAGAGTGCAGTGGCGGTTTGCAGGGCGCGAAGCGCCCGCACCAGTTCTCCGAAGATGCGAACGAGATGACCGCGCGCTGCGCGGTCATCTCGTTCGCGTGCCCTTTTTTGGTCCAGATTTTTTCGAGGAGTGGTTGCCGGACAGACCTCCGGCCTGTCCGGCGACCCGACGAAGAAAAAAGGTGGGAACGAAAGGTGGGGGTCGGGTTAGGTGCTCCAGTCGGTGTCGGCGCGCTGTTCCTCCTCCGGGGTGAACGGCCCGAACACGACCGTCCGGCGCGAAACCGTCGCCAGTCGGAGCGCGTAGGAGAACAGCACCGCGACGGGCGAGAGCGTGACCGCCGTGAGGAGTGAAATCGCGACCACCGACGGGAGGAACGACACCGTCAGCGCCCAGGCGTTCTTGTACGCCAGCAGGACCACGCTGGCGGTGACGATGGCGACCGACCCGACGTAGACGATGCGCCGCGAGAGCTGGGCGAGTTCGCGCTGGAGGTACAGCGTCTTGAAGTACTGGCGAGCGGTGTCTATCTGCTTCAGGAGTTCGCGCATCTCCTCCAGCAGTTCGTTCGCGCGGTCGGAGAACTGGTCGCCGTAGATGGTCTGGAACCGCCGGGTCGTGTAGAACTGCCAGGAGTCGTCGTAGTTGAGGATGGTGAGCAGGCCGTCCATCTCGAACGGCTGGGCTTCGAGGTCGTCGGCCACGTCGTTGGTCTGGTCGCGCACGGTGGCGACGTAGTCGGCGATCTCGTTCCGGAGTCGGTCGTCGTCCGGGGTCGCCTCCTCGCCCAACTCGGCCGCGCGACCGTGGAGCGCCCGGAAGAGCACGCGCGTGAAGCCCGCGGGCTGGGAGGGCGAGATGACCGAGTCCGTCGTGTCCTCGATCCGCTCGCGGAACTCGATGCGTTCGTTGAGTCGGTCGTAGAGGTCGTCCGGCGAGCCGAACTGCCGCGAGAGCATCAACTGGTTGATGGTGAGGACGATGGTGACCAGCGAGAGCAGACCGTTGACGAGGCCGTTGAACAGCCACCGCATCCGCTTGGCGTTGAGGTTCGGTTCCAGCACCACGAGGCTCACCGTGAGCGCCACGACCATCCCCGCGAGGATGACTCCCGAGACGGCGAACCGGTTGCCCCGCAGGAGCATCCACCGGACGAATCGCCCCCCGCGAATCCACTCGATGAGGCTCGCTTCCGACCGGTCGGCCTTCGACGGGTCGGGGTCCTCGCCCGACGTGGTCGACGTCCCCGACGGTCCGTCGCGCTGTGATGAACCCATCCGTCCGGAACGTCTACGAGTGCAGACAAAAGTCCGATGGCAGTTCCGGATTTCCGACAGTAGTTACTCGAACGACAGGTCGTTGGGATCCTCGGCGACGACCCACCAGTGGACATCCCGCTTGGGGTGTCTGCGCTCGACGTGGGCTTCGAGGTCGTCCCCGCTGTCGAAGTCCTTCCCGCAGAGGTTGCATCGGTGGTGGCGCTTGTGAGGCATGGCGAAGGTGGTACGCCGGACGCGGCAAAAGCCCTACCGGCGATGACAGTCGTTCCAAATCGGTATCTCAATCGACAGCTCCTCACTGGACGAGGCCGGAAGGCGGTAGTCGCACCGGTTGCTCTCAGATGCGAGCGAACGAAGTGAGCGAGCGTGTCCTTTTTGGTCCGGATTTTCTCGAGCACCGTGGGAGCGAAGCTCCCACGAACCGTGCGAGCGGCGGAGCCGCGAGCAGAGAGCGGTGGCTAATTCGCCTTCGGCGAATTAGCCATCCGACGAAGAAAAAAAGTAGAACGAAAGGTGGGGACCTAGCAGACCGGCTTCGGATTCACGCCCATCGACTCCAGTGACTCGGTGTACTCCTCGTAGGCCGCCTGAATCGCGCCGCCGGCCGCCTCCTTCGCGCGCTCGTAGTCGTCGTCGCTCTCGCAGACCTCCTCCAGCAGGTCGGTCGCGCGCTCTAACTGGCCGTCGAGATCGTCGCCCAAGTCGCGGAACAGTTGAGCGGTCTGCGGGTCGGCCTGCCCGACGAAGAAGCCGACCATCTGGGACTTCGACTGGTCGCTGGCGAGGATGCGCCCGAGCAGGCCGCCGACTCGGCCCTGGGTGTCCTCGACGCCCCGGAGGTACTCGTGGAGCGCCGGCACCTCGCTCGGTTCGTGGTCCTCGCCGAGTTTTCCGACGACCTTCTCGTAGTGGTCGCGCTCCTCGTCGGCAGTCTCGGCGAAGACCTCGCGCGCGGTGTCGTCGTCCTCCGAGTCGGCCCACTCCTCGAACGTCTCGGCGGCGGCGTACTCCGAGTCGGCGGCGGCCCGGAACACGTCCTCGGGGTCCATCTCGCCGCCGGTCGCGGCGTACAGCGACTTCGAGGAGCCGAGTCGTGAGAGGGCGGTTTCGTTGTCGTCGCGGACCGCGTCGAGGAAGTCCTCTGCGTTCATGGCTCGTGGTACGGAGGGCGGGCGTTTGTAAGTAGCGACGGCGGAAAGAGTGGACAGTAGACGTGTCCGTTTCGGAAACGTTCGTCAGTTAGTTACGAGTGACAACAACCGAGTCAGTGACCGCTTCGAAAGCCCCCGGCCGCTACGCTCCCGCGGCTCGATGCGCTCCTCGGTCGCGCCTTCGGCGCACCCTGCGGTGCTTGACTTCGCCGGGGTTCGCGTAGCGGCCGGCCCCTTTCAGTCCCACCCTGGCGGCTGGTTCACCGAGCGCTACCCGTGATCTGTGTCGCCGAGCGCGACCCTCGGCCGGTAATCTACTGTTGCGGAAAATGGGAAGACGCGTCTCGTTTCGCCCGTCGGTCGAAGCCGCGGGTCCGTCGTCAGTTGCTGCCCTTCTCGATGGGCGCGTCGACGAGGTTGCCCCACTCGGTCCACGACCCGTCGTAGTTGACGGTGTCGTCGTAGCCCAGCAGTTCGTGGAGCGCGAACCAGGCGACCGACGAGCGCTCGCCGATGCGGCAGTACGCGACCGTCGTGCCCTCGCCGTCGATGTCCTCGTCGGCGTAGAGTTCCTGGAGTTCGTCGCGGTCCTTGAACGTCCCATCGTCGTTGGTCACCGCGGCCCACGAGATGTTCTTCGCGCCCGGGATGTGGCCGCCGCGCTGGGCGGTCTCCTGGAGTCCTGGTGGGGCGAGCACTTCGCCGGAGAACTCCTCGGGCGAGCGAACGTCCACGAGGGGGACGCCGCGGTCGATGGCCTTCTCGACGTCGTCGCGGTACGCGCGGATGGACTCGCGCGGGCCGCCGGCGTCGTAGGACTGCTCGGAGAACTCCGGCACCTCGTCGGTGGTCGGGTAGTCGTTCTCCAGCCAGTAGTCGCGGCCGCCGTCGAGCAGGCGGACGTCGTCGTGGCCGTAGTACTTGAACTGCCAGTAGGCGTAGGCGGCGAACCAGTTGGAGTTGTCGCCGTAGAGGACGACCGTCGAGTCCTCGGTGATGCCGTGGCCGCCCAGCAGGTCCTCGAAGTCTCCCTTCTCGAGGATGTCGCGCTGGGTCTGGTCCTGCAGTTGCGTCTCCCAGTTGAAGCCGATGGCGCCGGGGGCGTGACTCTCCTCGTAGGCCTCGGTGTCGACGTCGACCTCGACGAGTCGGTACTCGGGGTCGTCGCTCTGGAACTCCTCCAGGTGGTCTTCCACCCAGTCGGCCGTGACGAGAACGTCGTTTGCGTACTCGGTGTCGCTCATACGTCCACTCCTTGACGACGTAGCGTTATATTACCTTTACTCACGGTAGGTACCGCCTCGTGTCGGCTTTACCGGAAAGGATTGCCAGTTGGTTGCCCCGGCCGCCCTCCTCCCCGAGAGGCGATGTGTCTCCCCGACGGAGAGGCGGCAGTACTTACCGGGACCTCGGAGTCCCCGCGAAAGGTCGCCCGAACCGGGAGATTAAGCCTTCGGAGGCGCTACCGTGGGGTGATGCAGGAGAACGTCGTAGTGAGCGCCGACTGGCTCGCCGACCGCCTCGGCGAGGTGGCCGTCGTGGACGTGCGCGACGCCTGGGAGTACGAGGGCATCGGCCACGTGCCGACCGCGGTCAACGTCCCTTTCGACACCTTCCGGAGCGCCGAGGAGAGCGACGAAGGGATGTTGCCGGGCGCCGAGCGGTGGGCCGAACTGCTCGGCGACGCGGGTATCGAGAACGACGACACTATCGTCGCCTACGACGACACCCACGGCGTGTTCGCGGCGCGGTTCCTCGTCACGGCCGAACTGTACGGCCACGAAGACCTCCGCCTGCTCGACGGCGACTTTAGTTCGTGGACCCGCGAGCACGAGACGACCACCGACGTCCCGGACCCCGAACCGACCGCCTACGAGGTCCGTGAACCCGCCGCCTCGCCGCTGGTCGACCGCGAGGCGGTCGAAGTGGCGGTGGACGCGCCCGACGACGACACGGTCATCGTCGACACCCGCACCCCCGAGGAGTTCGCGGCGGGCCACGTCCCCGGCGCGGTCAACCTCGACTGGAAGGAACTCGTCGACGACGACTCTCGCGGATTGAAACCTCGGGAGGAACTCGAAGCGATACTGTCCGACCGGGGTATCACGCCCGACCGCCGCGTGCTGCTCTACTGCAACACCGCTCGACGAATCAGCCACACCTACGTCGTCCTCTCGTTCCTGGGGTACGACGACCTCGCGTTCTACGAGGGAAGCCTGACCGAGTGGGAGGCCGTCGGCGGTCCCATCGAGACGGGGTCGTAATCGTCCGGTCGCGCGGCGAGTCAGTCGTCGAAGTTCGTGAATTCGAAGCGCGCGCCGCCCGTCTCGCTCTCGGTCACCCGACAGTCCCACTCGTACACCTCGGCCAACTGCTGGACGAACGCCAGTCCGAGACCGGTCCCGCCTTCCTCGGCGGCGGTCGTGTAGCCCGCCTCGAAGACGGTTTTCCGGTCGTTTTTCGGGATGCCAGGACCGTCGTCGGCCACGTAGAAGCCGTTCGGTAAGTCGCCGACCGTGACGGTGACGTCCGACCCGCCGTGTTCGACCGCGTTCTCGAAGAGGTTGCGGAAGAGGTGGCGGATGTACGTCTCGTCGGCCTGTCTCGTGGTATCGAGCGCGACGTCCAGGGTCGCCTCGGGCGTCTCCACTTCTCCCCACGCCTGCGCGGCCACGTCCGCGAGTCGGACCGCGCTCCCCTCCTCGACCGCCTCCTGACCCCGGGCCAGCACCAGCAGGACGTCGATCATGTCCTCGATGCGGTCGAACGCCTCGGTGACGTACTCGACCGCGTCGGGGGCCGCCTCGGCCGGGAGTTGGCTCCCGTATATCTGGCCGATGGTGACGGGGTTGCGGAGTTCGTGGGCCAGCATGCTCGCGAAACTGTCCAGGCGGTCCTTCTGGCGCTGGAGGCGGCGCTCGCGGTCGGTCCGCTTGAGCGCGGCCTCCGCGGTGGCCGCGACGAGTTCGACGAGGCTCTCCATGTTCTCGTCGAACGTCCCCTGGTCGGCCGCCTCGACCGCGAGCGCGCCGTACTCACCCAACGGCACTACCATCGTCCGGCGCTCGCCGGTTTCGTCGGCGTCGTCGGTCGGGGCGGCCCCCTCGAACAGCGTCACGCCGTCGGCGATGCTCCGCCGGATTTTCTCGTCGTCCTCGGCGGTGAGCGACCTCGCCCGCTCCGTCGTCGATTCGGCGCCGCGCGACGAACTCATCAGTTCGAGCACGTCCTCGTCGGCGTCGTAGGAGTAGACGACCGCGTCGGCCAGCGCGATGTCGTCCGTGAGCGTCTCGACGATGATATCGCCGATCTCCTCGCGGGTTTCCGTCTGGAGCAGTCCGCGGGTCGACTCCTGGAGCGCGGTGAGCGTCTGTTCGCGTTCCTTGCGCCTGATAGCCGCTATCGCGTGACTGATGGTTTCGCCCAGTTCGCTCATCACGGCTATCTTGCGCTCGTCGAAGGCCGACTCGTGCTCGGCGTACACGGTCAGGACGCCGTACTCGACCTCGTTGTACCGGAGCGGAACCGTTATCGCCGACTCGTAGCCCGCCGTGAGCGAGGCGTCCCGCCACGGTTCGCCCGCGGGGTCGTTTCGCAGATATTGGACGGGCTGGACCTCCCGGGTCCGGAGCGCGGTCGCCCCGACGCCCTTCTCCGTCCGCTCGGCGATCTCGGCGTCCGTGGTCCGAATCGCGTCCAGGTACTCGTCGCTGACCCCGGCCCACGCTCGGGGCGTGATCGTCTCGTAGTCCTCGGTGTACTCGGCGGTCCACGCCGCGGAGTACGTGTTCGACGCCGCCAACCGGTCGCACACCTCCTGTTCTATCTCCTCGCGCGACGTCGCCGTGACGAGCGCCTGGTCGATGTCCCGGATGACCGCGTTTATCTGGTTGAGTTCGTCCAACTCGTCGCGCTGACTGCGGAGTCGTTGCTCGTACAGGTGGCGCTCGGTCATGTCCCGGGTGACCTTCGCGAAGCCCCGCAGGTTCCCGTCGTCGTCGTGGAGGGCCGTGATGGTGACGTTGGCCCAGAACGTCCCGCCGCCCTTCTGGACGCGCTTGCCTTCGTCTTCGACCCGTCCGTTCTCGACGGCCTTCTCGAGGTTCCGCTCGGGGACGCCGTTCTCGCGGGCCTCGTCGGTGTAGAACGTCGAGAAGTGTTCGCCGACGATCTCGTCCTCCTCGTAGCCCTTCAACTGCTCGGCGCCACGGTTCCAGGTCTGGACGATTCCGTCGGAGTCCAGCAGGAAGATAGCGTAGTCCTTGACCTCCCGAACGAGCGTCTCGAACCGCCTTTTCTGCTCGCGGAGTCGCTGTTCGTACTCGTGGCGCTCGGTCATGTCCCGGGTGACCTTGACGAACCCGCGGAGTTCACCGTCGTCGTCTCGGACCGACGTTATCGTCACGCTGGCCCAGAACCGCTCGCCGTCGTTCCTGAGCCGCCACCCCTTGTCCTCGGTGCGTCCGTCCTCCCTGGCCCTCGCGAGATTTCGCTCGGGGATGCCGTTCTCGCGGTCCTCGTCGGTGTAGAACGTCGAGAAGTGCTCGCCGATGATCTCGTCTTCCTCGTAACCCTTCAACTGCTCGGCGCCACGGTTCCAGGTCTGGACGATTCCGTCGGGGTCGAGCACGAAGATGGCGTAGTCGGTGACCGACTGGACGAGTTCGCGAAACTGCGCCTGTTCGAGCGTCGACTCCGTGCCCGACTGAGCGGCCGACCCCCTGTCTGGCGGCCGCCACCAGAGTCGCCGGTCCGAACCGACCTCCCTGGTTTCCAGTTCACCACACTCGACCAACGCTTCGAGTCGCTCGGCGGTCGCATGCTCCGTACGGTCCAACGCGTCAGCGACCTCGCCCGTCGTGAGTGGTCGCCCGGGCGAATCGCCCCGGGTGAACACGTCGAGCGTGTCGTCGGGCGTGCGTCGTGACGGAGGCCCGGACGTTCCCATACGCGGTAGTCCCACGCGACGGGTATAAATGAACCTTTCCAGATCGACTAACGTCAAGTCCTTCGCACTCTTTCACGACGATCCGCCGGAGTTGCGGAAAAGGCCGTGGAGCGCGACGGCCGCCCGCTATTCGGGTTCTTCGTGCCCGTGGCCGTTGACCTCGACCGTCAGCATCTGTGAGGCCTCCACGAGGAGTGCGACCACGAGCGGTCCCGCGATGAATCCGACGGGGCCGAGGCTGAGCAGGCCGCCGGTGAAGCCGACGAAGTAGAGGCTTCCGGGGAGGTGGGCCGTCTCGCGGGCGAGGCGCGGCCGGACGACCGCATCGGGAAGCCACCCGACGACGACGCTGGCCACGACGGCGAACAGGACCGCGCCGGTCGCGTCACCGACCGTGAACCGGTGGACCGCGAGCAGGGCGACCAAAAACGAGGGGCCGACGATGGGCAGGAACTGGAGGAGTCCCGAGACGATGGCGAGCGTCACGTAGAACTCGAAGTCGAACAGGACGAACACCGGGAGCGCGACGAGGAAGGTGGCGAGTGCCGTCGCGGCCTGGAGGACGTAGATGGCGAACAGCGTCTCGCGGGTGCGCTCGTGGAAGGCGGTCGCGATGTCCCGGTGGGCTGCCGGAACCAGTCCCAGCAGCGCCCGGCGGACCTCTCCGCGGTGAATCAACAGCGCGAACACCAGCATCGCGAACAGCGTGGCCTTGAGCGCGAGGATGGGCGCGAGGCGGGCGATAGACAGCGCGAGTCCGGTCAGGGACTCTCGGGAGAGTCTGACGACGACGCTCGCGTCGAGCGTGTAGACGAAGCCGAACAGTTCGACCGTCGTGCTCCGCGGGAGTTCCCGGATGAGCGCGAGCAACTCGGCCTGCCGGCGGTATATCAGGAAGCCGAACGAGGCGAAGACGACGACCACGCCGACGAACGCGAGCGCCGTCGCGACCGCGCTGGCCCACCACGGCGGGAGCCCCCGGTCGACCAGTCGGCGGTGGAGCGGGACGAGGACGTAGGCGACGGTGATGGCGAAGAAGACCGTCGCGAGCACGTCGAACAGCACCGCGGCCGAGAGGGCGACGAGCGCCAGAAAGACGGCGCCCACCGCGCGCTGTCTCGTTCCGGACATGTTCGACCCTGCGCAAGCGGAGGTGATAGGCTTTCGGCTCTCGACTCTCGCCCGGCCCGGCACCGGGGCGACCGCACATCACGCGAATTAAGTACCACCGACTGTAATAACCGGGTAATGAAACGACGAACCTTCGTCAAAAGCGGCGCGGCGGGAGCGCTCGTCGGCCTCGCCGGTTGCACCGGCGGCGGGACCGGCGGCCAGGGGACGACCGCGAACGGCGGGACGACGACCGGCGACGCGACCACGACCGCGGAGACCGAAACCGCGGCGGCGAAGACGACCCGCGAGAACCTCAGCGGGACGCTGACGGTCGCGACGTACAGTTCGTTCGTCGACGCGCCGAGTTCCTCGCCCGGCAAGTGGCTCAAGCAGACCTTCGAGAAGCGCCACCCGGACGTGACCGTGAAGTTCCGGACGCCCGAGAACGAACTCAACTACTACATCCAGCGGGCCGCCCAGGGCGTCGACCTCGACGCCGACCTCTACGTCGGAGTCAACCCCGACCACCTCATCCGCATCGACGAGAAACTGGGCGGCAAGAAGCTGTTCGAACCGACGGCGCAGTCGCTGTCGAACTACGGCCACGTCAAGGACAGCCTGAAGTTCGACCCGAAGCACCGCGCAGTGCCCTACGACACGGGGTACATCAGCCTCGTCTACAACGAGAACCAGATTAAACAGGCGCCCACGACGTTCGCCGACCTGCTGAAGGACCGCTACCAGGGCAAGCTCATCGTCCAGAACGCCAAGACCGCCGTCACGGGCCGGGCGTTCCTGCTGTGGACCGTCCACACCGTCGGCGAGGACCGCTACCTCGACTGGTGGCGGAAGCTCGCGAACAACGGCGCCAAGATAATGGGGTCGTGGGACGACGCCTACACCGCCTACGAGAACGGCGAGGCCCCGATGGTCGTGTCGTACTCGACCGACCAGGTGTACGCCAACCGCTACAACAAGGACATGAGCAAGCACCAGGTCGGCTTCCTCAACGACCAGGGGTACGCCAACCCCGAGGGGATGGCGAAGTTCGCCGGCACCGACCAGTCGGCGCTCGCCGAGGCGTTCATGGACTTCATGCTCGAGAAGGAGGCCCAGAAGCAGATCGCCCAACGCAACGTCCAGTTCCCCGCGACCGACTGGGCGCCGCTGGGCGAGGAGTTCAAGAAGTACGCCAAGGAGCCGCCGAACCCCGTCACGTTCACCTACGACCAACTGAAGGGCAACGTCGACGACTGGGTCGACTCGTGGGCGCGCGAGATAGCCAGCAAGTAACGCCAGCGATAACCGACCGGCGACGAGAACGGAGGACGAGTGAGCGACAGACGCGAGGACGCGACCGAGAACCCGGAGTCCGGTAGCGCGCCCGGAGCGCCAGCGTCGGACGGCGCGCCCGGAACCCGCGAGCGAGAGCCAGTCGCCCGCGCTCGCGCGGGCGACTGGCTCGAACGCCGCGCGCTGACGGTGCTCGGCGTTGTGACGGCGGCGGTCCTGCTCGTGGTCTTCTACTACCCTGTCCTCACGGTGTTCGCCGACGCGGTCCGGGTCGGCGGACGGTTCACGACCGAGGTCGTCGCCGAGGTGCTGACCGACCCGTTCTACTTCGGCGTGCTCGCCCCGCTCCTCTCGGGCGACTTCGCCGAACTCGGCGACGTCGCCGCCGACACGCCGCTGGGGCTGTTCGGCTTCACGGCGTTCCAGGCGCTACTCTCGACGGTCGCCAGCGTCGCGCTCGGCGTCCCCGGCGCCTACGTCCTCTCTCGCTACGAGTTCCCCGGCCGGCGGACGATTCGTTCGCTGACCATCGTCCCGTTCGTCCTGCCCTCCATCATGGTCGCCATCGGATTCTACGCCTTCTTCGGCGCGAACGGTCCCGTCAACGACCTGCTCGCCGCGCTCGGGTTCGGCCGGGCGAACCTGCTGTTGACCCTCGAAGCGATAATCGTCGCCCACGCCTTCTACAACGCGCCGCTGGTCGCGCGGGTCACCACCGCGGCGTGGGAGAGCGTGGACGCCCGGATGGTCGAAACCGCCCGCTCGCTCGGCGCGAACCCGCGGCGAGCGTTCCGCAACGTGCTCGCACCCCAACTCCTGCCGGCGATTCTGACGGGCGCGCTCCTAACCTTCGTCTTCACGTTCATGTCGTTCCCCATCGTGCTCGCGCTCGGCGGGTTCGAGTTGGCGACCGTCGAGGTGTGGGTGTACTCGCTGGTCCAGGACCTGGACTACGCCGAGGCCGCGACGCTCGCCGCGTTCGAAACCGTGCTCTCGCTCGTACTGACCTACGCCTACCTCCGGTACGAGGCCCGGCAGGCCGGCGGTGCGCGCGCGGCGAATCCGCCGGCCCGCAAGCGACTCGTCCCCGACGACTGGACGCCCGGCGCCGCGCTCGAACGCGCCGGCGTCCTCGCCTACGCCGTCGTGGTCGCCGTGGTGTTCGTCGGCCCGCTGGCGAGCATGGTCGTCGAGAGCCTGACCGGGCCGCAGGGGTTCACCCTCCAGTACTACCGGTTCCTCGTCGAGCGCCAGGTCGAGGGCGCCTCGTTCCAGACCAAGCCCGGCGTGGCGGTGCGCAACTCCCTGCTGTTCGGCGTCGCCACCCTCGTCGTCGCGCTCCCGATGGGCGTCACCGTCGCGGTGCTGACGACCCGGGGCGGCCGGGGGCGAAAGCTGGCCGACACCGCCGCGATGGCGCCGCTGGCGGTCAGCGGCGTCGTCGTCGGCCTCGGGATGCTCCGGGGACTGGTCTTCGGCGTCGAACTCTGGGGGACGAGGGTCCAGGTTTCGGGGCCGGTCGCCATCGTGGCGGCCCACGCCGTCGCGGCCTACCCCTTCGTGGTCCGGAACGTCGCGCCCCTGCTGGCGGGCGTCGACCGCTCGATGGTCGAGTCGGCCCGCGCGCTCGGGGCGACCCGGGCGCGGGCGCTCCTCGACGTCGAACTCCCGCTGGTCGCCTCGGGAGTGGCCGCGGGCGCCGCCTTCGCGTTCGCCATCAGCGTCGGCGAGTTCGATTCGACGGTGATTTTGGCCACGGGGAGTTCGAGTTACACGATGCCCGTCGCCGTCGAGCGCTACATCGGCAGCCAGACCCTCGGCCCGGCCACCGCGATGGGGACGGTGCTGCTGGTCGTGACCAGCGTCGCGTTCGTCGCGGTCGACAGACTGGGAGGGCGGTGGGAGACGTGACCGACCTCCACCTCGACGCCGTCTCGAAGTCCTTCGGCAACGTGACCGCGCTCCGCGCCGTCGACCTCGACGTGGCCGACGGCGAGTTCTTCACGCTGGTCGGCCCGTCGGGGTGCGGCAAGACCACCACCCTGCGGGCGGTCGCGGGGTTCGAGACGCCCGACTCGGGGTCGGTCCGGTTCGGCGACCGCGAGATGACCGGCGTCGCCCCCGAGGACCGCGACGTGGGCGTGGTCTTCCAGAACTACGCGCTGTTTCCCCACATGACCGTCGCGGAGAACGTCGCCTACGGCCTGCGGTTCCGCGAGACGCCGCGGGGACGCTCGCGGGACGAGCGGGTCGCCGACCTGCTCGAACTGGTCGACCTCGCCGGGTTCGGCGACCGGGACCCCGACGAACTGTCTGGTGGCCAGCGCCAGCGCGTCGCGCTGGCGCGGGCGCTCGCGCCCGGCCCGGAGGTGCTCCTGCTCGACGAACCGATGAGCGCGCTCGACGCCCGCCTCCGCCAGACGCTGCGGACCCAGGTCAAGCGAATTCAGTCGGAACTCGGCATCACGACCCTCTACGTCACCCACGACCAGGAGGAGGCGCTGGCGGTGAGCGACCGGGTGGCCGTGATGAACGACGGTCGGGTCGAACAGGTCGGCCGCCCCGAGGACGTCTATCGCCGGCCTGCGACCCGCTTCGTCGCGGAGTTCGTCGGCGACAACAACGTCTTCGAGGGCGAACTCCGGGACGGGTCGGTGCGGGTCGGGGACGCGGCGTTCCGCGTCGCCGACCTCGACCGCTCGCCGGGCGGGGCCGTCACCTTCTGCGTGCGGCCGGAGGTGCTCGAACTCGGCGCGACCGAGAACGCCTTCGAGGCGACGGTCGAAACCGTCGAGTTCCTCGGCGAATCCTTTCGGGTCCACCTCGACTGGGACGGCCGACCCGTGGTGCTCCGGGTCGAGGAACGCCCGGAGCGAGAGCGCCTGCGGGTCGGTTTCGACCCCGAGGACGCCCACGTGGTTTCCGCCGCCGGAAGCGGGCGGGCGGTCGCCGAGGAGCGGTGAGCGCCCGTCACTCGCGGGGAAAACAGCGGGTGCAATCGTCGTAGAAGACGGTCTGGCGCGCCGAGAGCTTCCGCCACCCGGCGTCGTCGCGGTGGAGGAACGTGCGGCACGCCGGTTCGTCGCCGGTTTCGTCGGGCCGGTGGCGCTTCTTCGTGGTCGGGGACGGACTCACGATGTAGTACCCCTCGGCGTCGCCGGGGGCGTCGGAAGTGTCGCGTCGCGTACTCATCGGTAGTCCTCCAGGTCGACGACGCTCGCCGACGCGGCGTTGATCCACTCGTGGGTTTCGCCGGGGGTGTAGACGACGAGTTCCGGCGTCCCGTCGCTGCCGGTTCGGGCGTAGGTTTCGATGCTGTTCTCGGTTCGGTCGTCGGTGGGGGTGGCGCGTGTTTTCATGTCGGGTGCCTCCCGTGGGATACCGATATCGGGTAGGCGTCGGACGGGGTTAAGGGCGAGCCATGACCGCGGTGAAAGTGAAACTGAGAGGGCCGGTCGGAAACACGCGCAGGTACTTCGACCTCGCCGACGCTCGAATCGCCGGTCGATTCCCAAAGAAGGAGTCGGGCGGTTTCAGTAACCGCCACCGCCGCCGCCACCGTCGGTCGTCGTGCCGTTCGCCGCTGTCGTCGTCCCGCCGGCCGTGGTCGTCTCGAACCCGGTGCCGAACTGGATGTCGCCGCGCATTCGCTTCGGGTGGTACTCGCAGTAGTACTGGGCCATCTCCTCGCTCGCCGTGAACGTCAGCGACGCGGTGGCTCCCATCTGCTCGTTCGACTCGCTCGCCACGATTTCGCCCCCGTTCGCGTCCTCGATGATGAGTTCGTGTTCGTGGCCGTCGAGGTTCATCCAGACGATTTCGTACCGCTGGCCCGACTGCAGTTGGAGCGTCGGGTTCTCTGCTCCGTGAATCGCCGACGGTGCGAGGCCGAACCAGTGTTCGACCTCGCCGCCGAGCAGTATCGTCGTCGCCTGGCCGCCGGCCGTCGTGGTTTCCTGGCCGGTCGTCGTCCCCTGGCCGGCCGCGAGCCCGCCGAGGCTCGTGGCCGCCCCGACCGCGCCGGTCGCCAGCAGGAAACTGCGCCGCGATGCGACGTCGCTGTTCGCGTTGTCGTTACTGTCGGAACCGCTCGATCGTGTCATTCTTCCCCACCGAGCGCGAGGTACGACCCCGGTCGTTCAAAATGTTACCGGCCGAAACGGTCTGGCAACCCGGACGAGAGAGCGGTTCGAAGCGTCTCCGCTACCGCCGGACGAGTCCCTCGCCGGTCACGACCTCGACTCCGCCCCGCATCGACTGCGGATGGAACGCACAGAAGTACTCGGCCATCGCCGGTGTCGCCTCGAACGACGTCTCGTGGGTTTCGCCCACGCCGTCTCGGTCACTGGTGTCGGCGAGGTCCTCGCCGCTCGCGTCCGCGACGTGGAAGTCGTGCTCGACGCCGTCGAGGTTCACCCAGACGAGGTCGTACTCGCGTCCCGCTCGGAGCCGAAGCGTCGGATTCGGTCGCCCCCGAATTCCGGCCGGCGTGAGGCCGAGCCAGTAGCCCACCTGCGCGCCGAGCACGACGGTCGTCTCGTCCAGCACCGGCGGCCGCTCGCTCGCGCGGGTAGTTTCGTCGTCTGCCGTCGTCTCCGTTCCCGTCGCCGTCTCCTCTCCCGTTTCTCCGCCGCCGCTCGTCGCGCCCCCCGATTCGACCGCCACCGTCCCGCGCATCGTCTGCGGGTGCACCTCGCAGTAGTACTCGGCCATCGCCGGCGTCGCCTCGAACTCGACGGTCTGTGTCGCGCCCCGCTCGGAGACGATGTCCGTCTCCACGAGCGGGTTCCCGTCCGAGTCTTCGACCACGAAACTGTGCGGAACCCCGTCGGCGTTGGTCCACGTGACTCGGTAGGTCACGCCGGGGTCGAGCGACAGCGCCGGATTCGTCATCCCTGCGATCGATTGCGGCGTCCGACCGACCCACCCCGAGACCGCTCCGTCCAGCGCGATTTCGGTCGCCTGTACCCGCCTGAATTTCTCCACTCCCCGTACTCCCCCGATTCCTGCGAGCGCCCCGGTCGTCGTGGCGGCCGCGAGGACGGCCCGCCGCGACAGTCGCGCGTGCTGATTTTCCCCCATCGAGACGCGTTACTACCGCTGAGCCGATAAATCGAGTGGGCGGTATCGGCGCGCCGTTCGACGTACCGGTGAAAAAAGACCGCGACGCCGGTCGATTCGAGGACCGTCGAAGCGTTCGACGGTCCTCGAAGCATTCCGATGTCCTAGAAGTCGCTCGCCTACGCTCCGGCGTCGAGCGTAATCGTCTCCGTCGCCGTCTTGCCGTCGCTACTGGTGACGCGTAGTGTGACTTCGACGCTGCCGCACGCCGGAACGGTCACTTCGGCGCGTTTGCCCGTGGTCTCGAAGGTGCCGTCACCGTCGAGGTCCCACTCGTACGTCACTATCTCGTCGTCCTCGTCGCTCGCGTCCGCCCGCAGTTTGACGGTCGAGTTGCCGCCGAGTTCTCCGTCTTCGGCGTCCTTCGGCGCGGTCCGAATCGTCGCCGTCGGTTCGGAGTCCCGCGTCCGCGGTTCGTCGTCTGCGACCTGATGCTCGTCGCTCGGTTTCGTCTCGCTCCCGTTGAGCGCGTAGACTTCTCCACCCAACTCTAATGACCGGTCGTCGTTCTCGGCGACGTAGACGTGACCGTTCGCGGGTGCCGTGACGAACGGGTCCTCGTACCGTAGTCCACCCTCGGTCGCGTAGCTCCACCGCTCGCTTCCGTCTGCTCGGTCGAGCGAGTAGACGACCGTGTGCGCGGTCGGGTAGTGGACGTACTTCGTCGGGTCTTCACCCTCCTGGAAGCCCGGGCCGTAGTCGCCCTTCGTGGGGAAGTCGCCGCCGACGTACACCGAGTTCGCGCCGACCGATGGCGCGCTCGTGAGTCGCACGGCGGTCCGGAACTGCCAGTCTTCGGTTCCCGTCTTCGCGTCGAGCGCGTGAACCGCACCGACACGCTCGTCGTCGCCGTCTTCGTAGTGGTCGTCGGTCGTGACGTACACCGTCTCGTCCGTCACCGCGGGGGCGCTAATCCAGTCGGACTCGCTGTCCTCGAACTTCGCCCGCACGGGTCGTCGCCATTCGACGCCCCCGTCGTCCGCCGACAGCCGATAGACGACGTTCGGCTGTGCGGTGACGTAGATTGCGCCGTCCGAGACCGCAGGACCGGACATCTCCGACGCGGCCGGGACCGACACGTTCCACTGTTGGCTCCCGTCGCTGGCGTCGTACGCTGTCACGGTTCCCTCGGCACCGGTCACGTAGACGCTGCCGTCGGCGACTGCAAAGCCACTCAACGAAAAGCTCGGGATTTCCGTGGTCTCCGTACTCCATCGCCGTTCGCCGGTTTCGGCGTCGAGCGCGTAGAGAGTCCTGTTCGAAATTGCGTACACCGTGCCGTCGGCCACGGTCGCACCGGTCGCCCAGTCGGTCGCTTCCTCGAACCGCCACTTCGTCTCGCCCGTCTCGGCGTCGAACGCGAACAGTCCGGCCTTGCCGACATCGTAGCTCGGCGGACTGGTAATCGTCTCCGTGGACGCGAACACCGTGTCGCCGGAGACGGCGGGCGTGCCGACCACGACCGAGAGGTCGGTTCTGTTCCACTCTTCCACACCGGTCGTCGCGTTGTGCGCGACGACCGCGCCCTTGGCGACCGCGGTGTCGGATTGGGATTCGTAACCGACGTAGGCGGTCCCGTCGGCGACGGCGACGCCAGACGGTTCGCCCTCTCCTTCCGGTTTCCACGCGGTGTCTGCGTACGTTGCGCTCGGTCCACTCGCGTTCGTCACGCCGGTTCGTCCGCCGTCCGCGCGCTCTCCGGGCCACGCGCCGTCCGCTTCGGCCGCGTTGGCCGCGGTCGGCGACCCGGCGAGGACCGCGCCGCCGAGCGACGCAGACGAGACGACGAGGATCGTCGTTACTAGTAGTACCGATAACTTCGTTTCTCGTTTCATTGCTGCTGTCACTATGTCTCCTTTCGTCGCTCAGTCGAATCGACCGAATGCGACACCGAGAACGATTACAATCAGACACCTAACTATTCAGTAGGTAAACAATTCTGAAAGGCTGTTATTCGCTGCACAACTCAGACAGGTGGGTCGCTAACCAGCTTCTACGCGCCGTCTAGCAGTTCTCTGGGGGAAATTGCGGCTCTCGCCGAGGCCGAATCAATCTCGCCAGAACCGCTCCAGCCCCAGCGAGAGCATGTCCGGACTCACCGGCTGAAACTCCTCTCGCTCGGTCGCGGGGAAGTACTCCCGGACGCCGTCCCACGACTCGCGGGCGTACCGGGCGTCGACGAGCACGCGGACGCCCACCTCGTCGACGCCCCGGATGACCCGGCCGAGCGCCTGGCGGGCCTTGCGGACCGCCGGGACGGTCAGCGCGTACTCGAAACCGTCGCCGAACTCGCGGTCGTAGGCGGTCCGCACCGCCTTCGTGCGGGGGCTGGCGGTGTTGATGATGGGGACGCCGCAGACCACCGCGGCGCTGAGTTTGTCGCCCTCGTAGTCGACGCCCTCCGTGAGGGTGCCCCGAAGGCTCGTCACGAGGACCTTCGACTCACCGCCGAAGAACTCGGCCTTGAGGTCTTCGGTGGCCTCGTCGGCGCTGGACTCGTCGAGCAGGACGGGTTTCTCGACCTTCGGGTTCTCCCGGAGGCTCTCGGCGGCCCACTCGGCCTCGGCGTAGTTGGGCATCCCGACCAGGACGTTACCGGGGGTGCTGGTCGCCACGTCGCGGAGCGCGTCGGCGTACACCTGCCGAGTGGGGGTTTCCTCGCCCGGTGCGCCCCGGTTGTCGTAGGTGAACTTCGGAGCGTCGACCGCGAAGCTCTCGCGGTTGGCCTCGGGGAAGTTCAGGCCGTAGGTCCGCTCGACGACCGGGCGGCGCTCCTCGCCCTCCAGGTGGTTCAGCCCCGTCACCTCCTCGAACACGTCGACCGGTTCGAGGGTCGCGCTCATCAGCACGCCGCCGCCGAACTCCGAGAGTCGCTCGCCGATGGCGTCGCTGGGCACGCAGTTCTGCATGGCGAGGCGGGCGTTGTACGCCCGCCGCCACGACTGGGGAGGTTCGGCGTCGTTCCACGTGCGTTCGAGTTCTATCTCCCGGAAGTAGCGCTCGTGGTCGTTGCGGTACCACTCGCCGAGCACGCGGCCCGCGGCGGGCGCGGCCCGCTCTTTCTCCTCGTCTTCGGCCTCGTTCAGGATGCGAGCGACCACCGAGCCGACCGCTTCGGCGCGCACCCAGACGCCGTCGTGGTAGCCCCGGTTGGCGGCCCACTCCGATATCTCGTCCTCCTGCGGTTCGGTCGGCGGGCGCAGGGGGATTTCGGCGTCCGGCAGGTCGGGGAGGTTCGACTTCCAGCCCCGGTGTTCGCGTTCGAGGTACTCGGTCACCCGGCGGTCGAGTTCCTCGCGGAGTTCCCGGAGGAACTCGCGGGTTTCTTCGAGTTCCGAGAGGCTCACGTCGCTGTCGCCGAGTTCGCCCCGGACGAGGTCGGCGTCGGCGGTGGTGTGGCTCTCCTGCCCGTCGAACTTGATGGGCTGGATGACCCGCGTGAGTTCGGATTCGGCGTCCCGAAGCGTCTTGTCGGCCACCGCGTCGCTGACGAGGTCCCGGACGCGGGGTTCGAGCATGTGGGCCTCGTCGCAGACCACGAACGTCGAATCGTCGAGCAGCGCGCCGGTGAACGTCGCGGTGGTGACGGGGTCGAACGCGTGGTAGTAGTTGCCCACGACGACCTCGGCGTGGGCCAGCACCGCGCCCATCATCGAGTGGGGGCAGGTACCGTACTCGACCGACCGCGCGACCAGCGTCTCGGGGTCGATGAGCCCCATCGACTCGAAGTCGAAGGGGACCGCCTCGATGGGTTCGCCGTCCTCGGGCATGTCCTCGAGGAACTGGGCGTAGAACGGACAGTACTCCAGGTTGTCGTACTCGGGCATCTGCGGCGGGTAGGGCGTCGGCTCGTCGGCGGTTTCGAGGTACGAGGCGGCCGCCCGGCCCTGCGCGCCCGAGTCGGCGAGCCCGGTCTGCTGGCTCCGGGCGCGCGAGACGAGGTTCTGGGCCGTGGTCGACCCGCCCTCGCCGGTGATGGCCCGGGTGTCCTCCCGGAGCGTCTCGCACCGCCCGTAGACGTTCTCGTCGTCGATACCGCCGGCGTTCTCACGGTTGTACGGACAGACGTCGGCCTTCCCGACGAGCGTCAGCCCCGTGACGGGGTTCCAGTCGTCGGGGAGGTTCGCGTTGATGGTCCGGAGGTCCGCCTCGAACTGCCGAAGTTGTTGCTTGACGCTCGTGAGGACGACCACGCGTTCGTAGTCGCTGTCGGGGTCGCGGACCAGGTGGATGCCGGCGGTCAGCGCCAGCATCGTCTTGCCGGTCCCGCAGGCCCCCTCCACGACCGCGAAGCCGCCCCGCTCGGCGGTATCGATGGCCGTCTCGATGCCGTCGACCTGCTCGTCGTAGGCTGCGTCGTGGCCGAAAATCTCGCGCCACGAATCTGCGGAAGTCACTGCACCGAGGTAGCGCTTCTTCGGGTTTGAACGTTTGGATGGCGCGGTGGAAGTGAAGGTGAGCGTCTCTAAACGCAACGACCAGCGGAACTGTGACCGCCCAGAAAGCCCCCGGGCGCTCGCGGTCGCTGGCCGGGATATGCGGTTCGCGCCTGCGGCGCTCACCGAATAGTGGCCCGTCCAGACGACCTAGCCCTTCGGGCGCGAGTACCCGGCCCCTTTCAGTCCCACCCGAACCGCACCGCGCCACACCCTCCCCAGCCGACTCCCTCACGCCTGCGGCGTTCAGTCGTCCCTCGCGCGGCTTGGTCGCGGCACGGGGCCGCGACCCCGCGCGCCACGCCGGCTGTGGAGATGCGCGAGATAGTCTCCCGGTCACGGCGCGCGCTGGCGCGACCTCGTGTCGCGCCGTCCTCGTGCGAGGGATGAGCGAACGGAGTGAGCGAATCGGCTGGGGAGGGCGTGGCGTGCGGTCGCGGTGTTGCCTGGCGGACTGAAAGGGCGAGTGCGTCTCGGCGAAGCACGGCGACGTAAGCACCACAGGCCGTGCCGAGGGCACGGCCGAGGAGCGCAGCGAGCCGCGCGAGTCGAGCGCACGAGGGCTTTCTGGCGGTTCACGTTCTCCCGTCGGTATCTGAACGTCTCGGTTGCAGCGCTTGCTGACTCAACCGTCTGGTATCGATGAGAAGCATTACCCGCGACCAAACACAACTCACGTCCATGACCGAAGCCGAGCAGGACGACTTCGATCCCGAGCAGTGGCGCGCCGAACTCGAAGGCCACCGCGAGCAGAAGGACGAGTTCCTGGCCGACCATCCACAGTCGCCGCTCCCGCCCGAGGAGCGCGAGGGCTTCGCGGGCCTCGAGTACTTCGACCCGGACCCCGACTACCGCGTTCGCGCCGAGGTCGAGGTCCACGACGACCCCGAACCGGTCGAGATGGACGTGAGCGCCGGTCGCCCCCAGCGGTACCTCCGGGTGGCGACCTTGCACTTCGACCTCGACGGCGAGGCGTACGAACTCGCGGGGTACCGTCAGGAGGAACAGGAGGGCCTGTTCGTCCCCTTCCGCGACAAGACCACGGGCCAGCAGAGCTACCAGGACGGCCGGTATATGGAGTTCGAAACCGAGGCCGACCTCGAAGACGGTGCGGAGATGGTGCTGGACTTCAACCTGGCGTACTCGCCGTTCTGCGCGTTCAGCGAGGTGTTCTCCTGTCCTCTGCCGCCCGAGGAGAACTGGCTGGAAACCGAGATTCTCGCGGGCGAGAAGGCTCCGTAGACGGCCTTCGCGCTCGCCACACCCGGCCGACGCTCGCCGCGCCCGTCCGTACACTCGCCGTGACCTCCCGGACCCGACGGCACCAGGGACGAACTCATGCCACCCCGTCACGAAGGCTTCGACGGGGGAGCTATGTCCGCCAATCTCAAACAGCGAATCCGGCGCGTCGTCGCCGAGCAAACCGCCGAGAGCGAATCGGGGACCGTGAGCGAGCAGACGCTCAAGCGAATCCTCTCCGGGAACGCCGGCGTCGAACCGCCCGAGGTCGAAGCTGCGCTCGACGAACTCGTCGAAGACGGGACGCTGCGGAAGGTCGACGGCGAGTACGCACCGTCGGCGGAGGCCTGACCTGGCCGGACGCGTTCGGACGGTTCGGGACGCAGACTTAACTGGTGACCTCGCGTGGTTCCGCCCGCCATGGCCGACGAGCCGATGACCCGTTTTCCCGTTCCCGACCTCGAATCGCTCCCGGAGGACCTCCGCGACCGAATCGAGGAAGAAACCGAGCGCGCCGGCTTCACGCCGAACGTCTTCAGCGCGTTCGGCTACAAGCCCAGCCACTTCCGGCCGTTCTTCCAGTACCACGACGCCTTAGTGGAGGACACGCCGCTCGACCGCGAGGAAGTCGAGATGATCGTGGTGACGGTCAGCGGGGTCAACGACTGCCTCTACTGCGTGGTCGCCCACGGCGCGCTCTGCCGATTCTACAGCGAGCGTCCGAAGTTGGCCGACCAACTCGCGACGAACCACCGCGCCGCCGACCTCTCGGCGCGCCGCCGGGCGATGCTCGACTTCGCCGTGAAACTCACCGAGGAACCGAGGCGCGTGACGGGCGACGACCTCGACGCGCTCCGGGAGGCGGGCCTGTCCGACGAGGAGATCTGGGACGTGGGGAGCGTCACCGCCTTCTTCAACCTGAGCAACCGGATGGCGACGATGGCCGACATGCGCCCGAACGACGAGTTCTACGGGTTCGCACGCGAGATGGACGAGTAGCCGGCGGTGCCTCCAAGCCAATAGAGTATAAGGCACGTATTAGGTAATTTATCCTCCCTAAAGGATATGGCGGCAAAATATAAACGCCTCGTCGGCCCACTCATAGCCATGAGCGCAACAGCGACTTGGAACGACCCGAACCACTGCCCGTTCTGCGGGACCGAACTCGCCGACCCCGGCGCGGGGTTCGTCGACCACATCGACGCGAGCGACGAGTGCGAGTCCGGTTTCGAGACGTGGCGGAGCAACGTCGCGGGCGACATCCGCGGCGGCTGGAGCGGGTAGAAGCCGTCGACCCCGTCAGAAGGGGCCTCGGTTTCACTGCTTTTGGGACATTCCGACGAGAAGAGGCAGAGGAGAGTTCGTTCGTCAGGGTGCGACGCCGACCGTCAGCAGCGTGCCGAACTCCCGATAGCGTTCGACCATCTCCTCTCGGGAGTCCCAGTCGTCGGTCGGGAACTCGCTCGCGTCGGGAATCTCGGTTTCGCGGTCGGGGACGTTGTCCTGCTCGGCGACGTACAGCCCAGCGTTCCGGAAGGCCTCCCGGTACTCCTCGGCCGACCAGCGGGTCATCTCCACGTCGATGAACTCCTGCCACTCGTGGGAGTGGACGTTCTCCTCGTAGTAGTTCACGGCGCAGAAGAAGGTACCGCCGGGCCGGAGGATTCTGCGTACTTCTTCGAGCACGTGCTCGGGGTCGTTGGCGTAGTAGAACGCCTCCATCGTGAAGACGTGGTCGACGCTATCGTCGGCGAACGGGAGGTAGTCGAAGTCGCCCACGAGGAAGCCGACCTGCGGGTCGTCGGTGTATCCGCGGGCGTTCCTGGCCATCTCGGGCGACCCGTCGAGGCCGTAAGCCCGTCCGGCGCGCTGGGTGTCCCGGAGCGCCCGGACCGCGTAGCCGCTTCCGGTGCCGAGGTCGAGCACGGTTTCGCCCTCCTCGACGGGCATGCGCGCCAGCACGTACTTGGCGGTGTGCCAGTGTCGGTCTTCCATCCCCCTGTCGCGGCCGTCGGCCGCCCACTCGTCGAACTCCTCGCGTACGCTCATGCGAGGTGGGAGACGCGCCAGCGACAAAACGGGTTCGGAACGACGTTTTGCAAGGGAGGCGCGGTACCGCGCCTCCCTTGCAAAACGTCGACGAAAAGCACTGCGCTCGTCCCTTCGGTCCTCGCTTGGCCCACTCGCTCACTTCGTTCGCTCGCGGTGATACCACACGGTCGCAAACCGCCCCGCTGGATGGCAGGAGCCTTTTGTTCGCTCGGTGTGTCACGTCGCGTATGGTCGGTCGGAAAAAGCGATACGCGCTGGCGGACTCGGCCCAGCAGATAGTCGGTGGCTTCCTGCTGGCCGGACCGTTCGTCGTCACCGAGGAGGTGTGGAATCTGGCCCGGGACATGACGTGGTTCCAGGCGGTCGCCACGGTCGGCATCGTCTTTCTCATCGGGTACGGCGCGCTCTACAAGGCGGACGCCGACCGCGACCCCGACCGGGAGGCGGAGGTCGTGGGCATCCCCACGCGGTTCATCTCGCTGATGCTGGTTTCGTTCGGGTCGGTCGCGATACTGGCGGTCGCGTTCGGCGCGCCCGACACCTTCCTCGGCGACACGTTCGTAGACGGCAAGCCGTCGATGGAGACGGTCGCCATCACGCTCCGGGCCGTCAGCGTCGGTGCGGTGTTCAGCGTCGTCGGTGCGGCCACCGCCGACAGCGTCTTTTGAACCGACTGTCACTTTCGCGAACCTACCCGCATTCTTAAGTCCGTACCCCGTATTACCCGACGATATGGACTATCGACTCGCCATCGAGAACGCGCCCGATACCGTCCCCGGTGGCACGGGCATCCTCCTCCTGCATCCGAGCACCGGCGAGACCGACCGCATCGACACCGACTTCCTGAAGACCGACACCGACAACTTCCTCGTCATCTCCACCCGGACCACCGCCCGGGAGGTCAAACAGAAACTCGACCACTACGACGTCGACGAGAGCAAGGCCCAGATCCTCGACACCCTGAGCATCGAACGGGGCTACTCCCGGCGGAGCACCGACAACGTCCACTACGTCTCCTCGCCCGACGACCTTGACGGCGTCCGGGAGGTCACCGAGCGGTTCCTCGAAACCACCGAGGGCAAGCGTCGTATCAGCCTCGATTCCATCACGGAGATGGCCTACTACGCCGACGAATCGCGGGTTCGGGAACTCGTCCAGGACGTCCTCGACCTGCTGGACGAACACGACGCCGTCGGCCTGTTCCATCTCTCGAAGGGCGTCCACGACGAGGTCCAGGTCGAGCAGTATCTCGGGATGTTCGACGCCATCGTGGACCTGGACCGCGACGGCAACGTCTCGACCGACTTCGAGGACCTGTAGGCGAGCGCGTTTCGCGGCGAGTCTCGGGGGTTCAGAGCGGGGCGTGGGTGAAGTCTCTAAAGGGCTGCTCGTCCGTCGAGAGGTCGTTTCGGTGTGGCATACTTATTAGTCAATAGACGAACAACTATCCCGCATGGATTCGCGGTCCCATCGACTGCGCGACCTGATGGTCGGCGAGGGACGGTCGAAGACGATGCGGGCGCTCGTTCTCGCGGGCGGATTCGTCGCCGCCGGCGCACTGCTCGAGTATCTCCTCCTTCTCACGTCGTTCGAGAACCCCGTCGTCGAACTTCTGCACGAGACGTTTCTCCTCGACGGATACCTTCCCGGCTGGCACGCGACGGGCGCGGTCTTCGTCGTCGGCTTCGCCGCCCTCCACGCCTATCTGAACGAGGGCTACCTCCCGAGCGTCCTCCTCGGTTGGAGTCCGGCGTACGGCAACCTCGCCTGGACCCTCGGGTCGCCGACCGAGGTCGCGAACTACTACCTCGACCCCGCCGCGGCGTTCGAACGCACGTTTCCGGAGGCGTTCGTCCTCGCGACGTGCGGATTCGTCCTGGGGGTCGGCTTTCGCTGGGTTCGAAGGCGGCGCGGCCACGTCGTATCGCCATCGGAATCGGACGAAGTGCAGTCTGCAGGTTGAATCCGCTACGTTGCAGGTTCGTTCGCTGAACGTTCGTCGCGAATCGACTCCACCCATCTCTCGACACTGTACTCGTCGGCCCAGTTGATGTTCGGCGAGTTCTTCTTCGACGGCTCTATTCGAAGCCCCATCGTCGTTTCGGGCGCTTCGGCTATCGGGACGACGAACGACTCCTCTATCGCCGGCGCGTAAACCGCGAACACGTCCACCTGTCCATCGTATCCCTCCTTCTCGATGGCTCTGGTCAACGTCCCCGAACTCCGTGTTTCGAACTGGACTCGCCCATTCTCCAACCTCCCTGTTTTTATCTGGACGCGGTGAAACTCCCCGCCTTCCTCGACCACGACATCGTATCGTTCGTTGTCACCGAAGGGTTCTAGTACTGCTAACCCTCGACGAACGAATTCGAAGATGATCGCCGCTTCGCTCCGCTGCCCTCGCTCTTTTGGATGGGTTCTCTCGCTCACGGTCGGAAAATAGTCGTTTCGACTAAAAATGATTGGAGCTGGTTTCGACCATAAATTGTGGTTTCTGGGCAACAGCGATACGCTATTATCCTATTTCGAGCGCAACAGATTCAACAGTTACCCGCGACCCAGACGTTTGGCAGTTGCTTCCAACCCAGATGATGCACTCGATTCACGGATTCCCGCGCACCCAGGTTCACCCCCTCCTTAGGTGTTTATACATCGACAGTATATACGAGAAGGTAGTCATGTCGAGAAACAATGAACCTACGGTATTTGACAAAGGACACGGACCACTCTCCAGCCTCGACGAACGAGGCGGCGGTGTAGTCGGCGCCCTCGGTGGTGCCGCGCTCGGCTTCCGTGCCGGCGGGCCCGCCGGCGCACTCGGCGGCTGGGCAGTCGGCGAAGCAGTCCACGACCCGGACCGATAGCATGGTCCGAGACAGCGTCAAAGCGCTCGCGATCGGCGTCATCATCATCGGTGTCGGGATGATTGCCGGTGGGTTCCAAGGAACGAGCATCGCGGTCCCCGCAGTCGAAGTCGGTGGTCAGCTCGTCCTAGTGGGATTCCTTGCGTTCATCGGCGGGGTTGCACTGGTCCGGCAGTGGGCCAAGGACTAACCCCTCTGTTTCCTCTGTAACCCATAAACCGTGGTTTCTCCCGGTAGAATACCTAGCAGGTACTGTTCATCGAATTCCTCGTAGAAGCGGGCCAGGAGGGATTTGAACCACCTGAAGACGCTTCCTCGCCGAAAGGCGAGAGTGCCTCTTCCGTCGTTCAAATCCAACCACGGCATCCGCTTTTCGTCACTCACTTCGTTCGTTCGAAAAGCGGGCCGGGAGGGATTTGAACCCCCGGCCGTCTGGTGTCTTCCACAACCACCCGAAACGGTGCGAGTAGTCGTGCTAAAAGCCAGACGCTCTGCCTAACTGAGCTACCGGCCCTCAATTTCCGGTTGCGTCCGCGAAGGTTAAACGTTTACTATCTGCGACCGGCCGCCATCCCGCAAAATTTACTCTCCGAGCCACTTTGACTCGGGCATGGACGAGGACTTCGCCGCACGCGACGCCGACTTCTGGGCGTTCGCCGAGAAACTGCTCGGGTTCGACACCACCGTCGGGAACGAAGCGCCCGCCAACCGGTGGTTCCGCGACACGCTGGACGAGATGGGCTTCGAAACCTACGAGTGGACCGCCGACGCCGAGGCGCTGGCGGCCCACTCGTCGTTCCCGGACGACCCGGCCGAGATCGAGGCGGCCGACCGGCCGAGCGTCGGCGGCGTCCTCGAATTCGGCGACCCCGAGGCGGGGCGGACGCTGGTGCTGAACGGCCACGTCGACGTGGTTCCGGCCGCCCGCGAGTCGTGGTCGTCAGACCCCTTCGACCCGGTCTGGAGCGAGGGAGAGACCGACGACGGTGAACGTCTGACCGCCCGCGGCGCGGCCGACATGAAGTGCGGACTTGCGGCGTGCGTCTTCGCCGCCGCGCACCTCCGGGACCTGCATGCCGACTCGGCGTCCGACTCGGACGCCGAGTCTGCGTCGAATCTGAACGGCCGCCTCGTGGTCGAGAGCGTCGTCGGCGAGGAGGAGGGCGGTATCGGCGCGGCCGCGTCGGCGCTGTCGAATCCTTACCCCTTCGAGCGCGACGCGGCCATCATCGCGGAACCGACCGAACTCCGGCCCATCGTCGCCTCGGAGGGGTCGGTGATGAAGCGACTGCGCCTCTCGGGGCGGTCGGCCCACGCCGCCTCGCGATGGCGCGGCGTGGACGTGCTGCCGTACTTCGAGGAGATTCGGCGGGCGTTCATGGAACTGGAAGCCGAGCGCGGCGAGACGGTGACCCACCCGCTGTACGAGGAGTTCCCGGTGTCCTGGCCGGTCGTGTTCGGCCGGGTCGACGCGGGCGACTGGGCGTCGAGCGTCCCCGCCGAACTCACCGCCGAACTGCGAATCGGCGTCGCCCCGGGCGAGACGGTCGCCGAGGTCGAGGCCCAGTTCGAGGACCGACTCGCCGAGATCGTCGCCGCCGACGAGTGGCTGGCAGAGCACCCTCCGGCGTTCGAGCGTTTCTCCATCCAGTTCGAGCCCTCCGAAATCGCCGCCGACGAACCGGTCGTCACCGCCCTCCAGGGCGCGATGGCCGAGAACGGTCTTTCAGACACCGAGGCGCGCGGCGCGACCTACGGCGCCGACGCCCGCCACTACATCGACGCCGGCATCCCGACCGTGATGTTCGGTCCCGGCACCATCGAGCAGGCCCACTTCCCCGACGAGTCCATCGTCTGGTCCGAGGTGCTGACCGCCGGTGAGGTGCTGGCTGGTGCGGCACGCGAGTTCTTGCGGGGGTGAGTGGCTTCGGGAGTCCGCGTTCTGCGGGCTTCGCCAGCGACCTCCGCCGCCGGAGAGCGACTTGTACGATGACGATGAAACCGCACTACGACCGCGACCGCGACAGCGACCGCAACGCAGACCGCGACCGCAGCGCAAACTGCGACTCGCACGACGCAACTGAGCATCTGCACCGCGACAGCCGCACGCCTCCCCAGCCGACTCCTTCGTGCCCTTTGGGCACTCAGTCGTCCCTCGCGCGTTTTGGCGTGCCACGGAGGGCACGCCAGCGCGCGCCGTAAGCAAATATCCGAACTCGCACATCTCCACAGCCGGCGTGGCGCGCGGACTTTCGAGGTGGTCCTCGTGCCGGTTACCGCGGTTCGGAACGAGCAACCACTAGACGCGAAAAGAGTTCACGAGAGCCATTCGTCGAGCGCGTCGGCAACGACCTCCTCGGGCTCTTTGCCCTCCATCGCGGCCGCCCGGCGGAGTTGCCGATACGTGTCGCTGGGGAGCGAGAGCGTCAACTCGCCCGGCGTCACGCCCTGTTCCGAAAGCGCCCGCTCGACCGGCGTGCCGCCGTTGACCGCGCTGGCGACCGAGCGCACCTCTCGCACGGTGAGGTCGCCGTCCAACACTGCCCAGGCGAGCTGAAAGCGGTCCTCGCCGCCGACGCGGGCGATGTGCTTGGCGGCGGTCGGCGCGATGTGACCCATGGCGACGTACCGCCGGATGGACTCGGGCAGGTCGTGGACCCGCGCCCACTTCCGGATGAACGCGACGGTCACCTCTGGACCGGCGCGCTCGGCCGCAGCCTTGTACGACCCCGCCCCGCGCACCAGCGCCGCGCAGGCAGCTGCGCCCCGGAGCATGAACACGTTGTCCTCGTCCCCCGCGGTGTTGGTCGCGAACTGCCGCACCGTCTCGGCGGCCTCGGCCACGCTCTCCTCGTCGGTGGGGTCGAACGCCTTGGCCTCCTGGGCGCGCCTGCCAGTGACCGCCTCGTCGCCGCGCACCACCGGTTGCCCGACGGGCGACTCGCGGTCGGTCGGCGGGCCTTCGCCCCGGGACGGCGGCCGTTCTTCGCGGGTCGACGACCCTCCCTCGCGGGGCGGGCCGTCCTCCCGGTCGGCCCGCCGACGGTCGTCGCGTTCGTCTCGACTCATCGTCCAGTCAGTCGCATCCCGTCGGCAAAAGTCCGTGGGTCCGGTTCGAGCCCGCAGTATTCGCCGGAGACTCGGAGACGCCCGCCGGGCGGAACGCCGACAGGTCACGGCGCGGCGACAACTGCTTTTCCCGTCGGGGTCCTTCGGCTCGTGAGAACCATGCGACTCGGACCCTTCCGCCGTTTGACCGAGAGGCTTCGCAGCGACGCCGAGGGAACCTACGTCTGCACGCTCTGCGGCGCGCGGTTCGACGACGGGCGGGTCGTCTGCCCGAAGTGCCGGGGGTTCGTGGTTTCGGCGGACGACGACTGAGCGTCGGCGCGTCGCGCCGACGCTCAGTCGTTCGAATCGACGCTCGTCGTCCGACGCGCCCCGTTCGACTCGACCCCGGGATTTCTGTGTCCCGAGTCCGTACGTCGCTCCATGGCTCGACAGGGAGACGAAGCGTGGCGAGCGATGCCCGACCAGGACGGGAAAGTGACGGTCGTCACCGGCGCGAACACCGGCCTCGGCTTCGAAGCGACGCGCGCGTTCGCCCACAAGGGCGCCCACGTCGTGATGGCGTGTCGCGACACGGACAAGGCGGCCGACGCGAGACACGACATCGAGCGAGAGGGGCCTCGCGGGTCGCTCGAAGTGGCGACGCTCGACCTCGCCGACCTCGAATCGGTCGAGGCGTTCGCCGAGGAGTTCCGGACCGACCACGAGGACCTGCACGTCCTCTGCAACAACGCCGGCGTGATGGCGATTCCGCGGAGCGAAACCGCGGACGGCTTCGAGACCCAGTTCGGCGTCAACCACCTCGGCCACTTCGCGCTGACCGGCCGCCTGTTCGACCGCCTGCGCGAAACCCCCGGCGAGACGCGCGTGATCACCCAGAGTAGCGGCCTCCACGAGAACGGCGACATCGACTTCGCCGACCTCCAGGGCGAGCGCTCCTACGACCCCTGGGACGCCTACGCCCAGAGCAAACTGGCGAACGTCCTGTTCGCCTACGAACTCGACCGCCGCCTGCGGGCCGCCGGGGTCGCCGACGTGGCGAGCGTCGCCTGCCACCCGGGGTACGCCGCCACCGACCTCCAGCGCCGCGGCCCCGAGAAATCGGGGTCGACGGTCCGGCTGTGGGCGATGAAGGCCGCGAACGCCGTGCTGGCCCAGAGCGCCGAGAAAGGCGCGCTCCCGATGCTGTACGCCGCCACCGCCGACGCCGTCGACGGCGGCGACTACGTCGGTCCCGGCGGCTTCCGGAACATGCGCGGACTCCCCGAGATACAGGCGTCCAGCGACCGGTCGTACGACCGCGACCTCGCGGCGCGACTCTGGGAGGTTTCAGAGGACCTGACCGGCGCGCGTTACGACCTCGAAGCCGCGCCGACGGCCGAGTAGTCGGTTCGACGACCGCCCGTGAAACCGGCACGTGCTGGCCGAGTAGCCGGGGCACGACCGCCGAGTCGTCGTCGCGCGACGACCGAGCGCCGCCGACACTTTCACTCCCTGCGAAGGTTTTTGTAGCGTCGGGCACCGAACTCCTCCCATCATGGAGACGACCGATTTCGACCCGGTCGCGTGCCCCGCGGCCGACTGCGACTACGAGGACGCGGTTCGCGACGTGGCCGCCCACGTCAGCCGTGCCGAGGACGACGGCCATTCGTGGGACCAACTCGGCTACGACGGCGCGCGCGACTTCGTGATGACCGAAAAACAGCGCCAGATGGACGGCGGGAGTGGCGGGCAGGCGGCCGACGGAGGAACGGCCGGCACCGCCGGAAGCGCCGGGTCCGGGCGGTCGCCCGCGGCCGCGGGCGACCACCCGGACGGATTCGGCGACGAGGGGGACGCCGAACCGTTCGAACTCGGCTTCGAGGAGGACGCGCTGGTACTGCTCGAACTCGTCCACGACTCGGAGTTCGAGACGCTCGACGACCTCGACCGCTCGGACCTCGTGGATCTCTACACCCTGCTGTCGGACCTCAAGAGCGCGGCCGACGACGCCCGCAAGGAGGTCCGCGACGAACTCAACCGCCAGATACCGGACGACGGGACGATTCCGGCGCGCCTCGGAAGCGTCCGGCGCTACACCTACAACCGCCGGAGTCTCAAGGACGAGCAGACGGTCAGGTCGGAACTCCAGCGCGCCGGCGTCGACCCCGACGCCGTCCGGACCTTCGACACGAGCAAGCTCAAGCAGGCCGCCGAGGACGGCCACCTCGACGAGGAGGCCGTCTTCGACTTCGAGGAGCGCACCCGCCTCCAGAAGGCCGATGCGAACCCCGAACAGCGCCGTCGGCGCTTCGAGGGCCTGTCGCCGGACCTGCGCTCGCTCGTGGAAGACGACGACTGACGAGTCCCGCACTCGCGGCGACGCGCCGACCCCGGACCGAGTCCGGGACTATCCGCATCCGAGGTGCTTGCGGAGCGCCTTCGTCTCCGGCTGGATGTCGTTCAGCGCGGTTTCGCTCACACCCTTGCCCTTGTTCGCGCCCAGTAGGTCGAGGAACTCTTTCAGCGTCGCGCAGGCCGCGGTCGTCTCGCCGGCGTCGATGCCGGCCTCGGCGTCGTCGAGCAGGGCGTTCAGGTCGGTCGCGATCGGCTGGTCGATGTCCCCGGAGAGCTGATACCGGTCGACCAGGTCGTACTGTCGCGCCACCGTGGTCCGCTCAACCTCGACCGGCACGGTGACCGTGGCTTCGGTTCCGAGGCTCTCCGGGTTGGCCGCGATGCGCACGTCGTAGCTGTCCGGCGGGACGTCGGCCGCCACCCGCAGCGTCGCCGTGGTCGTTCCGCCCTCGGCGAAGGCTCGGTCGACGCTGTTGTCCACGATGGTTATCCCGTCGGTGGGCGGGTCGACCCGGTCTATCGACAGTCCGGTGACGAACCCGTCGGGGTCCGTCGCGCCGACCTCGGCTTCGACCGCGTTCGTCTCGGTCACCTCGACCGGTTCGTAGAGGAACGTAATCGGCTCGTTCCGGTCCGAGACGGACACTGGCTCCTGGGGCGCGCCGACGGAGTCCGTCTCGTCGCCGCCCGGATACACCTCGAACGCCTGTACGAGTATCCACTTGCTCTCGTCGACGCCGGAGTCGGACGCGGCCTCGTAGTTGTTGTCGCTCGGGATGTTCAGCGGTCCGGGGTCGCCGACGACGTAGCAGACGTACGTCGTCTCTATCTCGAGTTCGAGGTCGCGCTCGATGGTGACGACCTCGCCGTCGACGAACACCTCCATCAGGTAGTCGCTCTCGGTGACGTCCGTGGCCTCCTGCCACTGGCCGCGTCCGAGCGTGCCGCTCCGGGGGTCGTCCGGAATTCGGGGCGTCTCGCCGTTCTGGGAGATGCGCCAGTCTATCTCCTCGTGCAGGGAGTTGTGCCTGACGACGAATCGCGCGTCGGTCGACGGCGAGTAGTCGTTCCGGTATATCGACAGTCGGTACTCGAAATCCCCGACCCGGTGGAGAACCGCAGAGTAGCTATCGCCCTCGGTGAGGTCGACGGAGGCCGAGGCGAGTACCTCCCCGTTCGGGTCGTCCTTGGGTCTGACTTCGAAGGTGTAGGTTCCGTACGGCCGGTCGGCGGTGCCGTCGATACCGAGTTCCGGCCCGATGCTCAGCGGCTTGACGTCGTCGATGTACGGTACGTCGGCGTAGTTGACGTACACGTCGACGGCCCTGCCGGTGCCGTTGACCATCCAGCAGCGCGCCTTCTCCGTCGGCATGTCCTTCTCGTCTACCATCCGTGGTCGTCGCTCCGAGGTGCGGGGTGAAAAGCCGGCGAGACGCGATAGTTCGATATCAGATGCGGGGTGGTAGCCTCGCGGCCGGCGGGCAGGCCCGCCGGCCGCGAGTGCCACCGCCCGCGGTCCGGATTTCGTGGCCGACTTATCCGCACCCGAGGTGCTTGCGCATCGCCTTCGTCTCCGTCTCGATGTCGACTGCGGCCGCGACGCTGATTCCCTCGTCCTTGTTCTCGCCGACGACCGTGACGACGCGCTTCAACGCGTCGCACGCCTCCGCGAGTTCGCCGGCGTCGAGGTGCACCACGGCGTCGTCGAGGCTGTCGCGGAGCTGTGCGGCGATTTCGTCGGTCATCTCGCCGGCCTCGCGGTACCGGTCGACCAGGTTTCGCAGGCGGTGGACGGTGATCTTCTTCACCTTGACCGACCGCGTGCAGGTCGCTCGTTCACCCAGTCCCTCGGGGTTGGCGACGAGTTCGACGTCGTAGTCGCCCGGCGGAACCTTCGGCCGCACCGTCAGCGTGCCGGTGGTGATACCGCCGATGGCGTACGCCCGCTCGACGCTCTCGTCGGGAATCTTGAAACCGTCCGAGTACGGTTCCACCTCTCCGACCGCGAGGTCGGCGACGATGCCGTCGGGGTCGGTGGCTTCGACCGTCGTCTCGGCCCGGTTGGTGTGGTACAGTTCGAGTTCCCTGCAGGCGAACTGTATCGTCTGGTTCCGGTCGGTGGTCGCGTACGGCTCGGCGGGCGGGGTGACGACGTCGTCGCGGTCGGGTCCCGACTGGACCTGGAACTCCTGTCGGAAGATGTGGTCCTCCTTCTCGTCGGAGCCCATCCACCACTTCGGGTCGTCGACCAGGTAGACCACTATCGCGCGGTTGGCTTCGAGTTCGAGGTCCTGGCGGAAGGCGACCACCTTCCCGTCGACGACGATTTCGAGGCGGTAGTCGTTCTCGGTGACGTCGATGGCCTGCTGCCACTGGGCGCGCGAGAGGCTCCCGCTCCGCTCGTCGTCCGAGATGCGGGGGTCGGCTTCGGACTTCGGGAACAGCCGCCAGTCGATCCGCTCGGGCGCGCCGGTGTGGCGGATTTCGAACCGGGAGTCGTCGGACGGCGAAAAGTCGTTCTCGTAGACCGACAGCTCGTAGGTCGCGTCGTCGGACCGGTGGAAGACGGCGGAGTAGCTGTCGCCCTCGGTGAACTCGACGGAGACCGACGCGAGGACCTCCCCGTCGAGGTTCCCCTCCGCGCGGGCCTCGAACGTGTACGTCCCGTACGTTCCGTTGGCGTCCGAGTCGATGGAGAACACTCCCTGGTCCTCGGTCGGTTGGATGGTCGTGAGCGGCGTCTCGCGGTAGTTGACGTAGACGTCTACGGCCCGGTCGGCCGTGTTCAACAGCCAGCACCGCGCGTCTTGCGTCGGTCGTTCGTTCGTCATCTACGGTCGGAGAGTGGCCCGGCGGCGGGATAAGCGGGTGAAACGTGACGGTCCGCCGTCCGGTCGAGGTACCGGCGGCCGTTCGAGTCCGGTCGTCAGTCGTCCTCCGACCCCGTCGCCGGTCGTCCGAGTCCCCGCCGGCCACGGTCGTCGCCGGCGGCGGTCGGTCGTCTCCGTCCGTCGATTCCACAGCGAATTCGGGTGAGGCGGCGGGCGCGCACCGCCGAGAGCGGAGTCATTCTCGACCGCACGTAGCCGACGCCCGCACTTGACTCGGCGACGCAGTCCGGCGAAGCGGACGGTTCCGCGGTCGCCGGACGAGGTGAACCCGCGTCCGGCGACGCCGTCGGCCGACCGGTCACCGCTCCAGTTGGACGCCGCAGGTCCACTCCAGCGTCTGGGTCACCTTCCGGAGAACGCGGTCCGCGTCGTCGGTCAGCAGGTAGGCGTTGGTGCGCCCGTCGATGAACGACTTCTCGACCAGGTCGAGTTCGACGAGTTCGTCGAGGTTCCGGTAGAGTCGAGCGTGGTCGACGCTGCACTCGTAGTAGTCCGAGACGGCGTCCATGATGCAGGTGCCGCTCGACGGCGACCCCTCGCCGTCGAGCAGTTTGATCATCACCAGCAGGTCGCGCTGGAATCCCGACAACGCGGTCCACCGGACGGCGGCGGCGTCGTCGGTGGCCGCCATCGCGGGCGGTCTGTCGGGGCGTCGTCCGTCCGGTCGCTCGTCCGTTTGCATGGGTATCTCTGGTCGCGTCGGAATCTCCGAATCGGTTCGTCACGTCGCTCGGGCGCCGTTCCGTTCGCTTCGCTAGTGGAGCGAACCGTCGTCGCAAATAATCTTGCTCACGCACCGGAAGTGAAAGTGAACGCGCGAGGCCCCGAAACGGGCGCTATCAGGGGCGACGGCGCGGCGGTCGGGTCGAAAAAACGAGGTGGGTGCCGGTTCTGACGGTGCGGACTCCGACTCTCAGTCCGCGCCCTTCTTGCTCGTCAACACCCACGCGATGGCGATGATGACTATCGCGACGATGACGACGCCGAGGAGGAGGGTGGGGTCGATTCCGCCTCCGCTCGCCGCGAGTACGGTACTTCCGAGCGCTGCCGTCTTGGACGTGATCATGTCGATCACGCTTGGACCCAGCGGACATCCGGTAAAGACTCCGTGAGACCGTCCAGCGGACCGGAACGTGTCCCGAGACGGGCACGAGGTGGAGTCGGTTCCGGACGACGGGACCGGCTGAATCGACGCACTCGCGTCGATTCAGCCGGCTCTTGAGTAACTCCGCCGTCCCCTACGGTCGCTCGGTCGTGCGGTATCCGCCAGAAACGTGGCCGTTCGGATTCGAGGGTGAACGACCGCTCGCCGCGTCGCCGTCCGCTCGGATTCTTCGAGGCCGCCCTCGCGCCGTCCCTTCGCCCCGAGCGTTCAGTGCTCGCTCGCGACGGCCAGCGCGTCCTCGACGTTCGCCAGGAACTGTCGGAGTTCGTCGAAATCCTCGGACGCGTCGGCGTTCTCGTCGAGAGTTTCCGAGAGGCGCTGCACCTGCTCTATCGCCGTCTGAACGTCTGTTGATTCGGACATGTTCTCGTCTCGTCGACGGACGTATAAATGTCCAACAACTGTCCGGTCGAGCGGACTGTCCGGAACGGCCGCACGTCCGCCGACAACAGGGCGTTGCGCGGTCACCCGTCGCGGTTCGACGGTCGGAGCAGGTCGACGTCGCCCTTCCTGCCGACCACCGCCGGCGGCGTCGCGTCCGGTCGGTCGTCGTCGATTCGGTCGAGGGTCGCGTAGAACCGCCACTCTTCGACGTAGTCGAACAGGTAGCAGATGCGGCCCCACCGTTCGAGGCCGAACTCCGCGACGGTCACCGTGGCCGCGTCGAGCACGTCCTCGTCCCACCGCATCGCCCCGCCGCTCGACAGTTCGCCGTACTCGCGGGGCGACTGGTACTTCACCGGACTCTCCCAGTAGTCCCGGTCGGTGCCGAAGAACCAGAGCCGGTCTTCTTCGAGTCCGACCGCCTCGGCGATGGTCTCGTGGAACTCCAGGAGCGTCCGGTCGCCTCCAATTTCGAAGTCGCGCCAGAACGTCCCCGACGACCGCTCGGACTTCACCCGGAACCGGTAGGCCGCCATGCGAGTGGGTGGTAATCGGTTGTGCATACGTTTTTTGGTGGTTTGGTGGTCCGGTCCGTCGCTCGTCGCTACTCGCGTCGCCCCGACGTTCCTCCCGCGCTACTCCTCGCGCCGCCGGCCGCAGTGGGGACACCGCTCGGGCTTCGACCCGGTTTCCTCGAGGATGCCGGAGACGAGGATGCTCGACGGGACCGCGGCGACGCCGAGGCTCAGGAGCGAGACGACGACCCCGAGCGACCGACCGAGCGGCGTCACCGGGTAGACGTCGCCGTATCCGACGGTCGTTATCGTCATCCCGGCCCACCAGAGGGCGGCCGGGATGGACGAGAACGCCTCCGGTTGGGCCTCGTGCTCGGCGAAGTAGACCGAACTCGCCGCCAGCAGCCACAGGAGCGTCGTCGCGAACGCCGAGGCGACCAAGTCGGCGCGCTTGCGACGGAGGACTCGGACGAGCAGGTCGACGCCGTCGAAGTACCGGACGAGTTTGAGGAGCCTGAGGACCCGGAGGAGGCTCGAAGAGCCGAGCCCGCCGACGCCCGTCGCCAGTCCGACGTAGAACGGCAGAATCGCGAAGAGGTCCACACCGAGGTGCGGGTCCGCGAGCCCCGAGCGGTCGCCCCCGCGAGCCAATCGCCACGTCACCCGGGCGACGAACTCCGCGGTGAACGCGCCGACCGCGAAGCACTCGACGGCCCGGAGGAGCCCGCCGTACCGGAGCGCGATTGAGTCCACCGTGCCGAGGACGACCGCCGCCGTGTTGGCGACGACGAGCGCCAGTATCGACCGCTCGACCGCGGTCGCCGTTCGTTCGTCGCCGACGGTTTCGGCGATTCGGTGGACGACGCGCTCGGCGGCGCGTTCGAGGCGCTTCATCTGCTGTCACCCGTCACACTTCTCGCGCGGCGGTCGCGCACTGCGCGACCGCCGCGCGCCACGTGTTTGCCGCGCGTCACGTATCCGCCGCGCACCACGTGTCCGCCGCGCATCACGTATCCGGGGTACATGTGCACGCTCGCGCTACCGCCGGTATGGTCTGGAGCCTCGTCCTCGGCTCCGTCATCAGCGCGCTGGCGGGACTGACCATGGCGTTCACGACGGCACTGCTCACCGACCACCGCGAGAAGCGACAGTGGCTCAGAACGAAGGTGTACCAGCCGCTGTACGGCGAACTCACCGAGGTCATCTCCGGGGAGATTCCCGGCGACGGCCGCGAGTACTCGTCGCTGTGGGCCGACTTCGGCTACTACAAGACGCACAGCGTCGACTCCGAACTCGCCGACGCGCTCGACGGCTACGCCAGCCACGTCAGCGAACTCTCCGGGCGAGAGCGCCGCGCCGACGTCGACGCGTTCGTCGCGGCGCTCCCCGACTACGTCTGCGAGGACGGGGACGCCGTCGCCGAACTCCCCTCCGGGCGCACCGTCGACGTCCGGACGTGGCTCAAGCGCAACCTCGTCGTCCTCTCGACCGCCCCGTCGTTCCGGGCGGAGGCGTTCGGTTTCGACCCGGCGGACCTCGACTATCTCTGGGCCGAAGTCGACGACCTGTCGGCCGACGACGTCCGAGGGGAACCCTTCGACACCGCCGAGGCGCTCGAAGCCGTCTCCAAGGAGTTCAACTGGGGGTACGAGGCGCTCTACCACCGCTGGAACGACGGCTGGGCGGAGGACCTCGCGGCCGCCCTCCTCGCGGCCGTCGAGCGCCCCGGCAGCGACGTGCAGGCGGCGCTGTTGCTCCGGCGCGACGTCGGCGCGACGGCGAGCGAACTCAAGCGCATGATACGCGACCGAACGGACGTGGGGCTGTTCCGCAGCCTCTGGGACGACTGGAATCGGCGGCGAATCCGATGACCGCGCTCGCGGCGAGCGGGGGTCGTCGGCCTCCGACGGCCCGCCCGGCCCCGAGACGGGTGGTTCGACCGCCATCGCTCACGGAGGGACGGTCGCCCGCTCGTCCGCGGCCGATTCCCGGTCCGGTTCGAGCGCCGGTCCACCGTCCGTGCCGCGTTCGCCGGCCCGCGCGGGTCGGCGAACGCGACCGTCGGCGGCGCACAGCGAAGCCATACGCCGACTTGCCCGCGCGCTCACAAGTACTCCTTCGACGTTCCGCCAGCCGAACAGGTCGGGTCCGGGCCCGCGACGTTGGCGGTCGGTGCAGGCGGTCGGTGCAGGCGGTCGTTGCTGGCGGTCGTTGCTGGCGGTCGGCGTCCGCGAGACGCGGCGACGCTGTCGTCGGGACGTGGTTCCGCGGCGAACCGTCCACTTTCCGCGCCAATCTGGCGTGGTCTTTACGGACGACGTCGAAACCGCAGTCACGAGACGGCGCCCGTCGACACCCTCGCCGTCTGGGAGTTCGACCCCCGAACCACGCCCACGACAGATACCATATGAAACGGCCGTCGGACCTCGCGGAGATAGTGGAGTACCTGACCTTCGGGAGACAGTCGCGATTGCTCTTCCGGGTGTGGACGCTACAGATAGTCCTCGTCTTCTTCGAGGTGCAGGCTCTCCGGGGCGTCCATCCGGCGGTCGAACGCCAAGTCGGCGCTTCGGCCGTTGCCGCGGCCTACGCCGCGGTCGGGGCGCTCGCGCTGTTCGCCATCGTCGCGTTCGTCCACCGAATGAGCCGGCTGACCTTCGCGGCGACGTTCCGGAGTCCGCTCCAGGTGGGACTGTCGCTGCTGAGCTATCTCGTCGTCGCCGGCGGCACGGTCGTCCCGCTCGTCTCGGTGCCGGGCGTGCCGCCGTCGTTCGTCGGCGGCGCGACCGTCTCGAAACTGTCGCTCGTCCCGATGGTGACGGTCACCTTCGCCGCGCTCCTCGCCGTGGGGTTCTACGCCCTCTTCGACTTGGAGGACTCGCCGTCACGGCGGGAGATACGGACGACGCTCCGGAACTGGGTGCGGGTCCTCGACTGGGTCGACGAACCCGAGGGCTCGCAGGCCAAGCGAGAGCGCTACACCGAGTTCCGCGAGCGCACGGCGGAACTGTCCCGGCTTCTGGAGTACGCCGTCACCGAGGAGGGCGGGCGGCTCCGGGACGACTTCGAGGACTGGCTCGACGCCTTTCGGGACCGGAGCCCGCTCTCCCAGGAGGCCATCGTCCGCGGGAACGTACGGAACGAGCGGCTGGAACGGCACCACGAGGAGCTGATTCGACTCGTCGAGCGCTTCGAACGCATACAGGAATGATAGACAGATACGAGACGCCGGACGAAGCGATTCCCCACGAGACGACCGTGCTCGTCCTGACTGAAACCGAAACCTGCTTCGGCGAACCCTTCGCGGCGCTGTTCGAGGAGGTGCGTTCGCAGATCGCCTGCGACAAGCTCCTCGTCGAGGACCACTACCGGTCGGCCGGGAATCTCCCGGACTACGACGTGCTCATCCAGTACGGCGTCTGGCTCGTCCACTACAGCTCCCTGCTGGCGGAGGGTTCGCCGTCCATCCGGTCGTACCTTGAGAACGAGTCGGTGCCCGACGAGACGCAGGTCCTCGTCGTGTTCGACACCGACGACGAGCGGTTGGCCTCCAACGCCGAGGAGGGCCTGGAGACCGAGTACAGCGACCGACTGACAGTCGTCTCCACCCGGAACGAACTGGTCTACTACCTCCTGGGCCACTTCAACACCGCCACGCCGTGCAGCGCCGCCGGACTCGACTACCTGGTGTCGTGGAACAACAAGATGTCCGACTTCGTCGGGCCGTACCGCGACGTGGACCGCGACTGACCGGCCATCCGGTCGAGGAGGTCCTTCGGCCCCGGCGTCCGCTCTCCACCGGGACCGTCCGCGGCGCTATCGAATTTCGCCCCCTTATCCACCGAGCGGCCGACGTTCCGGTCGAACGAAGATGTTCACAGGACCCGACGAATCCACGCCCGTGCGCGACCCCGTCCCCGAACGCCTCACCGCCGTCGACCTCCCCCACGGCGTCGCGGCCGGCGACGTGACGCCCCGGAGCGCGGTCGTCTGGACCCGCTCCGACGGTCCGGCGACGGTCCACGTCGAGTACAGCCCCGACCCGACGTTCTCGCGGTCGCGGTGCGTGAACCCCGTCGCGGTCGGCGAGGACACCGACTGCACCGCGACGGTCAGACTGGCGGACCTCGCGCCCGGGCGAACGTACTTCTACCGCGTCTGGGCGCTCCGTGGCGACGGAGCCTCGCGGCTGTTCGCCGCCCCCGGAGACGCGACGACCGGGCGCTTCAGAACGCCGCCGTCGCCGGACGCCGACGAGTCCGTCTCGTTCACCTGGGGCGGCGATACGTACGGCCAGGGCCGGATGCCGCCTTACCAGTCGTTCCGGGCGATGGAGATGCTCGACCCGGACTTCTTTCTCTACGAGGGCGACACGATATACGCCGACTGCGAGTCGCCCGCGCTCCCCGACGGCAACCCCGAAACCGTCGCGGACTACCGCGCGAAGTACCGCGAGATGCGCGAGCGGGGGACCCACCTCCGGTCGCTCCTCGAAACCACATCGGTCGTCTCCATCTGGGACGACCACGAGGTCGGCAACGACTGGGCGGGCACCGTCGAACCCCGACTCCCGGCGGCCAGGCGGGCGTTCACCGAGTACTGGCCGGTCGACGACCACCCGTCGGTTACGGGCGAGGACGCCCGCCGCCTCTACCGGTCGTTCCGGTGGGGCGCGGCCGCCGAACTGTTCATCCTCGACACTCGCCAGTACCGCGACGACAACGCGATGGCCGACGGCCCGGAGAAGACGATGCTCGGCGACGACCAGCGCGAGTGGTTGAAGGAATCGCTCGCCGGGACCGACGCGACGTTCGCGCTGGTCGCCAGCACCACCTCGCTGGCGAGCGTCTCCAGCGGGGCCGACGAACGCGACTCGTGGGCCTCCGGCGGGTCCGAAACCGGCTTCGAGCACGAACTCCGCGACATCGTCGACTTCGTCGCCGAGAACGTCGAGAGTACGGTCGTCTGGCTCACCGGCGACCGCCACTTCGCCCGGTTCCTCTCCTACGACCTCGACGACGACGGCGACCCGGAGATGTACGAGGCGCTGGCGTCGCCCATCGGGGCGGCCCCGCGCGACCCGTCCGACTACGACCCCGACGAGACGTTCTCGCCGACCGTCCACTACGAGGAGGGCGGCAAGTACGAGGGCGGGGAGTTCTACAACTTCGGCTACGCCGTGGCGAACACCGACGCCCTCGAACTAGGGTTCCACGACAAGTTCGGCGAACAGCGGTGCGCGGTCCGTATCGAACCCGATGCCGACGACCCCCTGTCGGTGAATCGCCGCCACGACGGCGGGTGAGCGCGTCGCGATTGTCGCGGTCGCGGTTGTCACGGTCGCGGCCGCCGCCGACGTAGTCCGCGGTGCGGTCGGCGTCGGCGACGCCGACCGCACCGCGGACCCTCCTTCTTGCTGCCGGGACCGTCCATCGTTCCGTCACGTGTTCCGTCGATATGGCCGCCCGGCGGCAACGTCCGCTCGACCGATGGACCTCATCGCGATACTCCTGTCGATGCCCGTCGTCTCGCGGGTTCTCCTCGCACCGGTCGCCGTCGCCGCCGCGGTCCAGCGACGCCTCGGACCGAGAGCGAAACCGCTGGAGCGCTGGCGCCAGCGACTCTGGCGCCTCGCGCGCGGACCCTTCCGACTCGTCGGCGGATACACCACCGAGCGGACGACGACCGGTGAGTACGTCTGCTCGGTCGACGCCTCGCCCGAGACGCTCGAAACCCACCTCTGGCGCGGGGGGTTCCACCGGAACCTGCTCGCGGCCAAGAAGTACCGGGACGCTCCGGAGAGGGTGCAGTGGTCGGACTCCTCGTGGGTGTACCGCGACGACTTCCTGGCGGACGAACAGCTTCACGTCACGCTGTTCCGGCGACCGTCCGGCGTCGACTGCTACGTCCACGCCGAGCCGTCGAACGTCACGCGGCCGCTCGACCACTGGCAGCGCCGCGGGAAGGTCGAGGGCGACCCCGACCGGACGCTCCGGGACGCGCTCGCCGCGGCCGGCATCGAGTACCGACGGGACGTCCCGGCGCTGCCGGACGGGGCGCCCGCGGAGTGATCCGGTTCCGGCGCTGGGTTCGGTCGTTCGGTCCGGGGTCGTCGGACCGAGGTTGGAGCACCAATCGATAGTCGACTATCACGAGTTCACGGTTCTAGTGTCCGCTCCGATTACGTCACGGTAGCTCCGCCGAGCCTCGGCGGGGCACCCTCCCCATGAGCAACTCGACTCGATTCACGTGCCCGAACTGCGACGAGCGGCACTCCATCGTCGTACAGGACGACTCGAAGACGACTCACCTCGACTGTCCGAACTGCGGGGAGTCCGTCGTCCCCGTCTTCGGATAGCGAACGCGACCGGCCGCCGCCCGCCGCGGTGCCGGGGTACCGCCGCGGCGGGCGGTGGCGTGTCGACGCTCCGTCGGCAATCTGTACACTTCGCTCAGAATGCGACGGTTTCGCCGTTTCTCTCGACTCACCGCCACTCGTCCAGCGACGTCGACTCGTCGTCGCGGACGCAGAGCCACGCGTTCGGCCGTTCGGGGTCGGCGACGACGAACTGGAGTTCTCCGTCGAACCGCTCGCGGAACGTGACGAGGTCGGCCATACGCGTCGTAGTCGCTCGGCCGAGAAGTACGCCGGAGTGCGTCCGGACGTCCGACACGTTCGCTCGGACATGGCCGTCGTCCGGACCTGTTCGAAATGTAGACGGTATCGCCGGCTTTTCAGGGGTTATCTCGTTGGTCGCACTGATGGTGCACGAACCGACGACCGACGCGGACCTGGACGGCGAACGATGACCGGGAACGGACCGAACGACGACCGGCCGACCGCGAAACCCGACGGGGAACCGACCGACGGTCGCGCGTCGAAACGCCAGCAGGAGAACGACCCGATCATGGATATCAGCGAACTCTTCGAGATCTTCGACCCGAACGACGACTCGACCGACGAGAAGCAGAAGAACCAGTCGAAAGACGACGGCGAGACGTCCAAGCCCAAGACGGACGAGAAGCCCGAGAAGTCGGCGAAGAAGGAGAAGACGAAGAAGAAATCGGAGAAGAAGGAGAAGTCGGAGAAGAAGAAAACGCCGAAAGACGACGACGCCAAGAACAAGAAAAAGAAGGACGACGGCGGGAGTTCCGACGACTCCGAGGGCAAATCGTCGAACGACGACGCGCCGAAGACGGACGACGGCGAATCCCGGTCGAACGGGAAACAGTCCGGCGACGACGCCGAGAGTTCCTCGGGCGACGGAGCGTCCAAGCAGAGCGGCGACGGCGGGTCCGGACAGTCGAGCGACGGCGGTGACGGTGGCGACGGCGGCGACGGCGAAGGGAACGACGGAGAGCCCCGGAACCAGGCCGGCGGCGTCAGTCTCGACGTGGAGTTCCCGCCGGACGGCGAGACGACGACCGTCGACGTCCCCGAGACGGACGCCGAAACCACCTCCACGGCCCAGGCCGAGGCCCAGCAGGGAGAGGGCCCGGCCGCGAGCAGCGCCAGCACCTCCGCGACCAACAACGGCCACTCCGAGACGAGCGCCGTCTCGGTCGTCGTGAGCGAACACGGTGCGGCGGCAGCCTCCGACATCGGCGTCGTCTCGGTGGGCGAGAACGGCGCGGCCGCCGCCAGCGAAGCCGGCGTCGTCGCCGTGGGCCCCTACGGCGGGAGCGCCGCCAGCAACGCCGCGAACTCGACCGAGGTATCGACGAAGGCCGACGACGAGTAGCGCCGATTCGACTCCTCGAGGATTCCTTTCCGACGCCCCGCTCCGCCGGCGAGTCGCGAACGACGAGCGAGTGCCGTCGAGACGGAGGGCGTCGACGAGAACCGAGTCCATGCGGGGCGGGGGCGCGCTCCCGAACGGCCGGCGTCGCTACGCGTCCGACCGTCCGACGACGTCGCCCTCGACGTGCGTCGCGGCCCAGTCGATGCCCGCCTCGATGTCCTCGGCCTCCACGTAGTGCTCGTCGTCGTCGCTCATCAGGTGCTCGTCGGCGTCGCTCACGAACGCCTCGAACGCCTCACGGGAGCCGTCGAAGACCTCCAGGAGGTCGGTCTCGGCGACGGTCGGCGACTCGACGAGGTCGCGCTCGTAGGCGTACCGCCGACCCAGGATTGTGAAGAACGCCCGCGCCTCGGGTTCGACACCCTCCGCGAGGAACTCGACGCGGCCGTCTTCGTCGATCCGGAACACGTTCCGAATCCTGTCGCGCTGGGCGGCGAGGACGGCCCACCCCGAGTCGTCGCGGCCGGCCGGCACCTTCCGGCTCTCGGCGCTCTTTGTACGCTCGTCGGACCGGTCGTCTGCGTCGCCGCCGGCGCGTTCGAGTCGCCGAATCGGCCCGTTGATCTCCTCGGCGAGCGTCCCACCGGCACGCTCCGTCGCGCCGAACACGTCGTCTATCATGTCTCGCCGGCCGTTCTCGAGGATGGCGATCTTGTCGGCGACCGACCGGTACTCCTCGACGGTTTCCCGAAGCTCGGTTTCCTGCTCGGAGGAGAGGTAGATGTCGCTGACGGTGATCGAGTGTTCGAGGCCGTCTATCTTGGAGTGTATCTCCGACCGGACGCGCTCCCAACTGTACCCCGAGGGGTTCTCGAGGGCCGTCCCCAGCGTGGCGTAGCACTCCGTGAGACTGGTGTGGACTTCCGAGAGCGCCTCGACCTTCTTGTCGAGGTAGAACTCGGCGAGGCGACGTCGGTTCTTCGACCTGAGTCGGCGCTTGGTCGTGTGGTAGTTGACGCCCGCGGTCACGGTCGCGCTCACGATTCCGATCGCGCCGCCGACGATTGCGCCGGCGACCTCCGGAGCGAGGCTCATGGGTGAGCGGTGGCCGCGACGGCGTTTGACTACCGCCGATTCGATGGACGGTGAACACGTTCGCGGGGCGCTCGCGCTCGCGTCGGAACGGATAGTTCGCTGACCGATTTCACCGGTTCAAGTCTCCTCCCCCGGTAGATGCGAGTGGCCTCGCTCCGGCGAGGCCCTCCAGCGACCCCCAGAACCCAGCGCCGCGTCGCGAACCTCTCTTCCCCACCCTTCGGCCCTCCTGCTCCCGTTCACGCTCGTCGTTTCCGAGGGCGAGGCGACCGCCTCGCCCTCGTCCGTACCGTCGCGTCGAACCGGACGGGACCCGCGGTCGACCGCGGAATTCATGCAAAATCACGAACTTGACTAGGATACTGACCGTGATTAGACTTTATTACCTTCGGAATTTTACTGAAAATCGATGCCCGACCCAGAACGAAGCGGCGGTCCGGAACTCGACCGAGAGACGGTCGATTTTCTCGACCGAGAGGCAGAGCGACTCGAAACGACGTCCGGCGACGTGCTCCGTCGGCTCGTGGAGCACGTCCGGAGCGCCCGCGAAGACGGCCTGAGCTGTCCGCACTGCAACAACGAACTCCTCATCGAGATCTGATTCACAGATGGCACTCAAGAAACCCGACCCCGACACGGACAAGCAGGGAGAGAAGCGGACGAAGAACGCCGGCGACGGCGCCCCGGAGACGGCAGACACCACCTCGAAGGCCAAGGCCGAAGCCGAACAGGGCAACGGGCCGGCGGCCAGCAGCGCGACCACCTCCGCGACCAGCAACGGCCACTCCGAGACGAGTTCGGTCGGCGTGGTCGTGAGCGAACACGGCGCGTCGGCGGCCTCCGACATCGGCGTCGTCTCGGTCGGCTCCGAGGGCGCGGCCGCCGCCAGCGAGGTCGGCACCGCCGCGGTCGGCCCCGAGGCGGGCGCCGCGGCGAGCAACGCCGCGAACTCGACGACGGTATCCGTCGAGGGATGCGAGCACCGTCGGACCGACGAGCGCGCCGAACCGCCGCGACGGGAGACGCGTTCCGAACCGGACGTGTCGACCGAACACGACGAAACGCCGGACCAGGACGCGTCGGCGGAGCGAGACGACTCGTCGAGCGACGGCACCGAGTCGGAGCGCGACGAGTCTGCCGAGGCGGACCCGGCACCCGAATCGGACGACGAAACGTAACCGCGAGACGCCGACCGACGGGTCGACGTGACCCCTCCGCGACTCGCCGACCGCCTCCGCGGGGGTCGCGTCGACTCGGCGGCGGCGCGACCCCCTCTTCACCCATGAGCCTCAGAGACACCCAGACGAGAACCGAATCCGCTCGACGGACCGCCGAAACCGACGACTGTCCCGAGTGCGACGGTCGCCTCGAACCCGACCCTCAGCGGGGCGAAACCGCCTGCGCAGAGTGCGGATTGGTCGTCGCCGACGACGAGATCGATGGCGGTCCCGAGTGGCGCGATTACGACGATTCCGACGGCACCGAGCGGTCGCGCGTCGGCCCGCCGCTCACGAAGACGCGACACGACGACGGCCTCTCGACCACCATCGGGTGGCGGGACGCCGACGCCAACGGCAACGCGCTCGGGCCGCGCCAGCGCGAGCGGATGCGGAGACTCCGCACCTGGAACACTCGGTTCCAGACCCGTGACCCCAAAGAGCGCAGTCTGAAACAGGCGCTCGGCGAGATCGACCGGATGGCCTCCGCGCTCGGACTCCCCGAACACGTCAGGGAGACCGCCTCGGTCATCTACCGCCGCGCCGTCGAGGAGGACCTCCTGCCCGGCCGCTCCATCGAGGCCGTCGCCTCGGCGGCGCTGTACGCGGCCGCCCGCCAGTCGGACGTGCCGCGGAACCTCAAGGAAACCGCGCGCGTGAGCCGTATCGACCGCCGAGAAATCGTCCGCGCCTACCGCTACGTCACCCGCGAACTCGGACTCGGCGTCGAACCCGCCGACCCGGGGGACTACCTCACCCGGTTCGTCTCCGACCTCGGCCTCGACGGCGGCGTGGAGGTCCGGGCCCGACGGCTTCTGGAGGAGGCCAGGGACGAGAACGTCGACGTCGGCAAGAGCCCGGTGAGCCTGGCCGCGGCGGCGGTCTACGCCGCGACCCTGCTGGTCCACGGCGCCGATCGACTCACCCAGGTGGAGGTGTCGGAGGTCACCGACGTCAGCGAGGTCACGATTCGGACGCGGTACCGCGACCTCCTCAGGGCCGACGACGACTGTCTGCTCTGACGGCGTCGACGCCTCGCGCCGACCACCGCGTGGACGTCACTCCCGACGGTTAGCGCCGGCACCCCCGCCACCGTCGACGGTGGTGGGGTGCCGGCGAAAGGGATATTTTCGGAGGGAACGTTCCAATAAATGTGTTTATTATAGAGTATCAACGCATTATAATTAATGGCGGCGACAACGGGCTGTTACCGGACTCAGGCCGCGTATGACGTCCGCCAGCGCGCCGACCCGCCGCCGACGGCACGATGCCGGTACTTCGCGTTCGGCGAGGTGCCGGCCGTCTCACGGAATCGAGAGCGAGACTCCGGACGACGGTCGCGGGCGGCGCGTCGACGCGGACGTTCGATTGCTCGGCCACCGGGACAAAAATGTCAGAGAAAAAACTACAAACGTCGGATTGCCGACGGACGAACTCCCGAACCGACGTCGAACGACCATCCCCGGACTCCGACGTTTCGGTCGACGACGCGACCGAACCGAACGCGAGCGCCGACGCCAGTCCCACGACCGACGGCGGCACGACGTGGATCGAACTGACCGGCTTCCAGCGCGACCTCCTGAAGTGCGTTCGTCTCGTCGTCGACGAGGCGACCACCCCGACGGGCCGGACTATCAAGGAGCACCTCGAATCGGAGTACGGCGAGGAGATAAACCACGGTCGACTCTACCAGAACCTCAACGACCTCACCGAGTGTGGCTGTATCGACAAGCGGGTCGTCGACGGCCGAACCAACGCGTACTACCTCACCGAGGAAGCGATGGAGATGCTCGACGAGACGGCCAGGCAGTTCGTCTCGACGTGCGGCCTCCGGCGGTCGGCCGGCGAGTCGTGAGCGTCGACTCGACCGGCAGTCGAACCCGCCGCTCGGTCGGTTTTCGCACCGGCGGGCGTCCGCCCGTGTGGCGGTTCGGGCCGGTCGGCCGGTCCAAATCGCCACTCGCCGAACGGCCCCTCCCTCGAAGTTTCCGTACGCCGACCGAGACCACGGACCCGCGAACCCGCGCATGAAACACCCCGACGCGATCCTGGCGGCGATTCCCGCAACGTACCTCCTCGCCGCCGCGGTTCTGTGGACGCTGGACGCGAGCGTCCGCGACGCGGTGCTCGTCGCGTCGCTCACTACGGCGGCGATACTCGCGCAAGCGCTGTTCGTCAGTCCGCCCGAGTGACCGACCCGCCACGGGGCCATCCTCGGCGGACGCCCCGCCGCCGAGTCGTTCGCCGCCGGTCCGCTCGCTCGTCTCCTCGTCCGCCGCGAACCCATCCACCGCCGACTCGCTCGTCGCCTCCCGTTACCGACCGGTCCGTCGACGCGGTCCGGTCGCGTTTCGGATAGACGTCCATCCCGAGTCGCCGATACTTGAGGGGCCGTCTCGACGTCCCGGACGTGGTCGATACACTCATCCAGCACACGTTCGGGAACAGTTTCGGAGCGACGGCCAACGCGCCGCTATCCGGCGGCGGCTCGATCTCCCTCTCGGTGGAGCTCGTCGTCGCGGTCAGCGTCGTCGCCATCGTCAGCGTCTCGCTCGCCTGGCTGCTCGGTCGCAACCAGACGAAGAACTGACCGCTCGGTCGAGGCACCTCGACCGAGCGGCGACCGTTCTCCCGCGAACCCTCCGTAGTGAACTCCGGTTCGACTCCCGATTCTGATACCCATCTGTACCGAGTTACCCCTACTTATCCGGCCGGGCCGGCGTGTCGACTGTGGTCGGAATGATCACGGAAGGCCAATCCGAAATCCAGACCGAACTGTTCAGCGCGGTCGCCCAGACGACGACTTCCGCCGGTTCCGGCGGTTCCTTCTCGTGGGAACTCCTCGCCCTCGCGGGCCTCGCCGGACTCGTCATCATCGCCCTCGCGTGGCTACTGGCCGGCGGTTCGTCCTCCGACTGAGGCGACCTGCGCGACGCATCGAAGCCGAGAACGCCCCTCCCGCCCCCTTTTCGCGGTCGTCGACCGCCGTCACAGCGGTCGCCAGTCCGACGGACCGTCCGCCGACAGCCAGCGGTACTGGTAGTCCTCGGCGGCGACCCGGAGTTCCGCGACCGCGTCGAACAGCGGCGCAAGCGACTCGACGGTTTCGGACTCCCGGGGTAGCGGGACGTGGAACACCCCGATTCCGCCGGCGTTCCGGAGTTGGCCCGTCATCATGTTGACGAAACGGAACACCGGTTCCCGCTCGTGCTCGACGAGGAGGTCGGACAGGGCGTCGACGCACACGCGCACGTCCGTCGCGTGGACGTCGTCTGACGCCCCGCCGGCTTCGAGTATCCGCCCGGAGACGGCGCGACCGAGCGTCGACAGGCGGCCGTCGGTGACTCGCGTCTCGTTCGGCCGCGGCTCCTCGTCGTCCGACGCGCAGCCACGCCGCCTGACGGGGTATCCGATGACTTCGACGTCCGACGGGCGGTCGTGCCACGAGGGGCCGCCGCAGTCCTGCGTCGAGACGAGCACTCCCAGCCGATTCGCGGCGCCGCCCGCGAACAGTTTCCGACAGGCCGCGGCGGTCGCCTCGCGCGGCACACTGCCAACCACGAGCACGTTCCGGGGTTCGTCGAGGTCGTCGAGCGCGCCGCCGAAGGACCGCGCGCCGGAACCCCCGTCGTCAGTCTGCCTGTCCAACGTTGTTCCTCTCGCTTGTTCGAGTAGAAAGGGAGCATCTTATCACTTGTACTTTCAGTATCATGCCGTCCGTTCCGTCACGTTCGTTCCGTCCGTTCCGTCCGTTCCGGGCCTGTGCGGCGGTCGAACGGGACCGTCCACCCGGCTATCCGATGTTCGCGGTTCATCCCCGGCGGGGGCCACGTCCGAGTGATGCCCGATTCGAACCTCCCCGAGCGCCACACGCCGAATCGAGGCGGAGACGCCGACTCGCCCGAGGTGGCCGTCCGCTCGCCGGTCCGGTCGGCCGACGCGTTCGACCCCGACCCGACCGGCGACACCGACCGCGTCTTCCCGCTGTCGGTGGCCAGCGGCAGTCCGACGCCGACTGGCGTCGTCCTCTGGACCCGCGTCGCCCCCGAAGCCTACGACTCCGAGACGCCGCTCGGCCTAACCGTCGCCGAGGATCCCGACTTCGAGTCGGTCGTCTCGCGCTCGCGGATTCCGGCCGCGGCGTTCGGCCGCCGCCACGATTACACCGTGCGCGTCGACCTTAGCGGGGAACTCGACCCCGACCGCCACTACTACTACCGATTCGTCCACGACGGCGTCGCCAGCAACGTCGGCCGATGTCGGACCCTCCCCGCACCCGACGCCAGTCCCGACTCGGTCAGCCTGGGCGTGGTGGGCTGTCAGCACTACCAGAACGGCTACTACGGCGCGTACAACCACCTCGCCGGCGAGGACGTCGACTTCGTCCTCCACCTCGGCGACTACGTCTACGAGGCGACGAAGGACCAGTTCCGCGCGCCGGGGGCTACCGACTATCCGGGCCGGGACTTCGAGTTCCCGAGCGGCCACGACGTCGCGTGGAACCTCGCGGACTTCCGGAAACTCTACCGGACCTACCGGTCGGACGGCTTCCTCCAGGCCGCCCACGAGCGCCACACTTTCATCCGGGCGTGGGACGACCACGCAGTCGCCAACAACCGCTACTGGGACTACGAGGCCGACGCGCCCGCCACCGCCGACCACCCCCGAGGCGACGACCCCGCGTTCATGCGGAGACTCACCGCCGACGGCATCCGGGCGTGGTGGGAGTACACCCCCGCCCGGGTCGACTACGACCCCGACGCCGACCACCTCCACGACGCCCTGCGCCTCTGGCGGCGGTTCGAGTTCGGCGACCTGCTGACGCTGCTGCTGACCGACGAGCGCCTGTTCCGGAGCGAACCGCCCTGCGCCGACGACACCCTGCTACCCGACTGGCTCCCGTGGGCGCCGAGCCTCGGCGAGTCCGGTCGCACCATGCTCGGCGAGCGCCAGCGCGAGTGGTTCCTCGACGGGGTGCGCTCGTCGGACGCCACGTGGACCGGGTGGGCCAACGAGGTGCTCTCGATGCCGTTCCGGGTGGGCGTCGGGCCAGTCTCGACCACGCCGAACCTCGACGCCTGGGACGGTTACGACCGCGAGCGCGACCTGGTGTTCGACGCGCTCGCGGAGGCGGAGAACGCGGTGACCCTCACTGGCGACATGCACACCGCCATCGCGGGCTACCAGCGGACCGACGACGGCGCACCGGTCGGCGTCGAGTTCATGACGCCGTCGGTCACCAGCGTCAACATCGCCGAGTCGGTGTCGGCCCACGACGGCCTCGCGGCGAAACTGACCCGACCGCTACTGTCGAACGCGGTGACGGCGATGAACCCCCACTTCGAGTTCTTCGACAGCCACCACTGGGGCTACTCGGTCGCCGAATTCACCCGCGACGACTGCACCTTCACGACCTACAGCGTGGACAAGTCGGTCGACTCGCCGAACGCCGAGCGGGAACGACTCGCGAAGTTCCGCGTGCCCGCCGGGCGCGTCGAAATTCAGCGCGAGGCGTGAGCGGCGACGTTCCGTCTCACTATCCGTTCTCCGCGGTTCATACGCCCGAGGCGTCGACTCTCGGGTATGTACGTCGCAGTGCTCACCGACGGCACGACGTTCGACTGCACCGATTACGAGGAAACCGACACCGGCGTCGAGTTCGCGGGACCCGACGACGAGGTGGTCGCGTTCGCGCCCTACCACGGCGTCCGGTACGTCTACCGGGCGGACGGTTCGACGGAACTGCGGCGAGGCGGTCGTCGGGAAGACGACAACGACAACGACGACTCGAATCCGGATTCGAACGACAACGACGGCGACCCGTGTGCGGCCTGTCGGTCGGCCGTTCCCGAATCGGAAGCTTCGGCGGCGTGAGAAGTCGGTTCGGTGTGCGTCGGAGGGTCCTTCGGGAGTCCGCGCTCGCGTCGGTCTATGCCTCTACCGCCTCGTCGATCGCCGCAACACGACCCCGCTGCCAGACGTACAGCAGCGCCGACGCGGGCGGGCCGGTGAGAACGCCGAACAGGGCGAGTCCGGGTATCGCCGCCAGCATCGGACCGAACGTAGCCCAGAAGACGACCGAAATCGGCGCGACGAGCGCGTAGGACCACGCCAGCGGGACGCCCGTCCCGACTCTATCGAGTCGACGGCTGTCGAGTTCGTACAACACTCCGAGCGAGAGCGTCATCAGGACGCCGACGGCGAACTGTCCCCGCGTCGACGACAGTCCAGCGAACGCATCGAATCCGAAACTCAGCGCAGGCGCCGCACCCCAGGACGCGCCGAGGAGGAGTATCGCTCGTCTGTATCCGATTTCGCGGAGGGAGGGACGGGCGGCTTGAGTTGCCATGTCGGCGGCTTCACACCTCGCCATCATAAGTCACACGGCTGATGAGATTTCGGGGTCGTCGCCGGTCGAGTCAGCACGGCGTTCGCCGCCGAACGACCATCGGAAACGCTATCGACGGTTCTGACGGTGTTATCGGTACGTGTACAATCCGTCGTAACGCACGAAAACCTATAGGATTCCTAAAGAAAATCCCCTTTATGGCACGAATTGTTCCGAATGGAATTCGGCCGGCAACGATACTCGCCCTCCTCCTCGGCCTCGGTAACGCCGTATTCGGACTCTGGAGGGTTTCCCAGAACGGTCACGTTGGAATTATCGGGGTAGTGTGGGGTGGAATCGGACTGACGGCGACGGTCGCAGTTCCGCTCGTGCTGCTCACCCGATACTCGTTACTCATGCCGATAACGGTTGCCGTCTTCGTCACCGGATTCTATCTCGCCGACCCCGGACCCACGGTCGGTGAACCGTTCGTCGGGTACGTACTGCTGTGGCCGGTCCTGGTCGGCACGGGACTCCTCCTCGGCGGCATCGAGTATCTCCTCAGGGCGCGGTACGGACTCGCCCCGCCTCGACCACTCACGGTTTAGGCGAGCTCACCGACGAACCTCCGACCGTCCAAACTCCGCGTACTCGAACCGAACTGTCCGATGAGAATCGCGTGACCTTGACGTGCACCGACGCACGCCACGGCCACGGTCACGTCGAACGGAATCGGTAACGACCGCGACACCGTCCTCAGGCGGTGACCGTCACCGTTTCGCCCAGTTCCGGCGCGGTCGCGTCGAACCCGTTTCCGACCGCGATTCGACGGACCGTCTCGGCGTCCGTCTTTCAGAAATTCCGACCACCAGAAGTTAAGATGATGTATTATGATAGCTAGAATAAAATATTTAACTATATAATTACGATGTGTTTAATGCATGCCTAATAAACAAATAGTAACGAAGTCGATGGGGGAAAAGACGCGAAACTGAACCGACGGTCCGTTCTGTCGAAGACTGCCGTCGGTGCCGGCGCGCTGGTGGGCGTGTCCCGTTCCGCCGGGGCGACCGACGCCGATGGCGCTGCGCTGCAGGATCACCACCGTATGGTCGCTCGGTTCGACGACCGCGCCGCAGTCGCTCGGACGTTCGAAGAACACACCGACGAACTGGTGGCGGAACTCGCCGAAGCAGGACTCGCGAGCGACAAGTCCACTCTCGTCAAGGCCGCCAAGACCGACGACGTCAGAGTCGGGGTCGTCGAGGAAGACGGCCGTCCCATCACCCACCTTCAGACGACGCTGGACGTCGGCGACGGAACCTTGACCGCCGTGGTCCACGCCGAAACCGGACGTTCGTACGCCGTCTATCGGCCGACGAACGAAGACCGCGTGCTTCGAATCGACCCGGACGTGGCTGGACGACCGGGCACGCAGAGCTGCTGGACTACCGACAGCGAGTGTCGGTACGCGTCCTGCGACGGCTGGGAGAACGCCTTCGTCAGCGGCTCGGAGTACGAGAAAACATGCTGCGGCGGGGTGTGCCAGTGGGAAAACACCGGTAACTGTTGCGACCCAGCGTGAACGGTCGGCGCGCGCCGCTTCGCCCAATGATTTTTCGTCCGGGTCGTCACTGCCGCGACGTTCGGTCGCGACAGCTATCGGTACAGCGGGAAGAGCGTGAACAGGAGATAGGACGCAGCCGACGCAATCGACGGCGTTAACACCCAGAGGACGATGACGCGGCCGGTCGCCCGCGCGTCGTAGAGATCACTCGTCCGAACGTCCTCGACGGCGTCGCCGATGGGGGTGACGCCGTGGTCCGGCGAGGGTCCTTCTCGACCGCCGTTCGACGCCCGCTCGCTGCCGTCGGCGGGGGAACGAGGCGAGTCGTCGGAACCGGCGACCGCTTGTTTCGCGACGTCCGTGACCGTCTTAGAACGGGTCGCGCGCCCCCAACCCAGTCCGACAATCGCCATCGTCGAGGTGACCGCGAGGCTTGCCGGAATGTCGATGTATGAGAGGAATCCGATGAGACTGGCACTGATGAGTTCGACGACGAGCGCCGCGAGAATCGGGAGTTCCGTGAGGTCGCTGCCGACCGTCTCGAGAGTGCGGGCCGCGATGGTGAACGCGCCGAGGCTGATTGCGCCGCCGCCGATGATGATGTATGGGGCGAACCCGCTTCCGAGAGCGTTCGCACCGTAGAGCGGGGCGACGGCGTTCGCGACGTTGCTGGCGCCCGCCGAGAACGCCATGTAACAGCCGATAATCACAACAAGGCCGCTGCTTGCCAGTTCCCCGTAGGTCGCCCCGTCGGCGAGGCCAGTCGGGATGTCGATAGGCCCCACAGTCTTCCACGCGACCAGCGGATCGCCCGAGCGTTCGATGTCGAAGCGCGCCGAGAGGTGCGGATACGCGTACCGACCGATTACCGCGGCGAGCCAGAACGCGATGATCGGCGAGACGAACCACCACGAGACGATTTCGCCTATCTGCTCCCACTTGAGAAATCCGCCGGCGAAACCCATCCCGGCGATGGCGCCGACAGCCGTCATTGACGTCGAGGCGGGCACGCCGAAGAGGTTCGAGACGAGCAACGCCACGCCCACGAAGAAGAGGACGACGACCCCGGCGGCGAGGTTGAAATGACTGGCGGCGACTATCTTCCCGCCCATCGTCTTGATTACGCCCCGACCGAGCGTTCCCCCGCCAATGAGTGCGAAGACAGACATAAGGAACGCCGCCGTGACCTTCGTGGTCACGTTACTGCCGACGGCGGGCCCGAACGCGACTCCCGTCGAGGAACCCCCGATGTTGAAGCCGACGAAGACAGCGACTGCGACTCCAGCGACCAGAAGCAATCCGACCATATTATCAATCGCACACCCTACCACTTCAAGTATTCGAACGTGATATATTAACCACTCACCGATGGTCGTTTCAGGTTCCCCCCTGTCCATCGGATAACAGTCGTTCGATGCCCGTGACCACCTCGCCGGTCGGGTGGTCGAAACCGACGTAGACCGTGAACAGGTAGTCGAGTCTCTCGGCGAAGCGACTCTCGGCCGGCAGACAACCATCGACCCGAGGACAACCACCGGTACTGGACCGGACGCTCCGAGGAGTTCTCGCCCGCCTGCTACGCGAAGATCGGCCGAAACGAAGTGACCGAAACCCTTGTCGCCGTGTTGGACCACCAACACGGTTCGCGCGGTTCGGGTTCTCTGAGGCCCGGACCGTGGGACCGAGCATATAGGGTCGATCCGTCCTTCAATTCTCGGCGGTGACCGTCACGGTCTCGCCCAGTTCCGGCGCGTTCGCGTCGAAGCCCTCCGCCCGGAGTTCCTCGGCGAACGTCTCACACCGGTCGCCGTGGTTCACCAGCACCTCGGCGTCCCGATAGGCGTCGAGGAACGCGAACAGGCCCTCGCGGTCGGCGTGGGCCGAGAAGTCGTATGCCTCGACCTGCGCGCTCACGGGCATGATTCGACCGTCGATTTCTGCTCTGCCTCTATCGAGGAGTTCGCGACCCGGCGTCCCCTCCACCTGGTAGCCCGTGAACGCGATTTTGTTCGTGGGGTTCGCCCGAACCGCGGAGACGCGTCGAGTTGATGTGGATACCAGTCCTTTTCCGTCGCTAGCGTCTCGTTTTAGTATGTCGTTCCCCATCCGGTTCGGTTGTCCGAACGTTGATTGACCTGGCAGTCGTCCCTCGAAGCATGGGTGAGTTTCCAGACGAACGCCAACTCGTCGTGCGGGCGCGTTCCCAGTTGGACGAGTGGACGAAGAGCGCCCGGAGAGAGGCGTACGCCGAACTGTTCGAAGGCGACGATGCGGTCCTCTCCTCCGAAGAGGTGGGACTTCTCGATGCACTCGACTCCGAACTGGAGCGACAGGGCGGCGATGGTGTCTGGGGGACGGACCAGTACGGCATCCACACTGCCGGGACCACGAGCGCAGACACCTCACTCGGAGTCGTCTGCGTGTATCACCCACAGATTACCACCGACTCCGTGCTTCGAGGACCCGACGATCTCGACGACGAGACCGAGGAGCGACTCAACGCGGCACTCTGGCAATACAGCGAGCGTGTCGCAACACTCATCGAAGCAAAACTCGACGAGTTCATCCGCCAGACGCAGGGCTAGCCGCGCTTCTCGTGGTCCATCAACCGTGGACCGGACCGGGTAATCGGCGACGAAATCACTGACCTCGTGTCTCGAGGCTCGCCCGTTGGATTCGGAACATCTGTCCTCGACCACAGGACTATCCGACTAGGGCACCAATATTACGAGATGGCAGACAACAAATCGGGGCGAGACGAGCAAGCGGACAACGCCGACAGACGCCAACGAGAGCGTAGCATCGCCGAGGAACTGGAGCGAGGGGACGAAACGGAGCCCCCGGTCGGCGCGGGAGCACTCGCCGACCTAGAGCCGGACCTCGAATCGATAGAGTTCCCGGCGACGGGAACCGAGGTCGCCGATGCAGTCGGCGACCGCGAGGTCGAATCGGTCGACGGGACCTACACCATCGAGGAACTGATTCCGGATACGGACGCAGAGATATTCGATTCTCCTGCTGCCGTCCGAATGCGGGTCCAGCGGCCGACAGTCGCCGCCGCCATGAAGCGGGTCGTGGAAGCCAGTCAGACGCTTCCGAACACCGATTTCCGGGAGTCACAGCGCGAAGCCTACGAGAAGACGTTACAAGAACTCAAAGCGATCGACGCCGATGACGACGACGAAGGGGTGCAGGCTATCAGCGACTGGATCGTCGAGCGGGTCCGTGCCAAAGAGAAACTTCCGGGGTCCCGGGCGGTCCGCCGGCAAGCGGCGAAGTTCTGCCGGTCGAACGGGTACCAAGTCCGGAACGACGAGTGGCTCGGCATATAGACCACCGACCAGTGAGCGAGTGCGAAACATATTGGGGGACGAAGATAGTCCGGCGCGAGCGATGGTCGCTCCGCCTGACCCATGAAGACTGTTATTCCAGTGGAGAACTAACTCCGAGTATGTCGCGATACGAGGCTTCCTTCGAGATAGATTCGAAAACCGATTCGTACGCCGTGCGACGCATCCTATCGCAAGTGTACGACGCGGTCCGAGAAGAAATGCGCAGTGTCCGAGAGGGTTCAGACGACGCTAGTGAACTCCTGCAGGAGTTCGAAGCGCTTCGAGAAAGAGCGAAGCATCCCACACCAGGGAGGCTGACGATCACCTACGAACAATACGACGACGAATTCGACGATTGAGATTACGTCCTGATCTTTGACAATCCCCCTACCTCTTGTCGAGTGAAGAACGCACTGAACCGAAGGGCGAACACAACCGGTGCCAGTCCGGGACCTTCGCTGGGTGTCCACCTCCTACAAGCGTGGGGACGTCCTCCGGGCTTTCCCCGAGTGACACAGTCGCAGTCTACTCGTACTGTTCGACCTTTCTTTCGACCGGTTCGAGCGGATTAGGTTACACCGGTCGCTTCGAGCACGCTTGTCATCGACAGTCCTTGGAGGATCATGCTTGCGACGACAACACCAAACACCGCCGTTCTGAGCTGACCTCCGAAGGGGATGGCCGGTCCGAGACTGAGCGCGAGAGCGATCGGTATCACGCCGTGCATTCCACCCCAGATTATAACGTGCTGGTAGCTTACGGGAACGGGGTCCTCGATCACTTGGTTCAGGAGATTCATGATTCCGTAGATTACGCCAGCACGGACACCGATCAGGAGGACAAGCGTAGTTAGCACGATTGGAAGAGTACTGAGCACTTGTCTCGACGATACCTTGATGCCGATGGCGACGAACAACATCGTTTCGAGCAGGAAGACGATGCTCTCCCAAATGTCCACCAGAAACTCGAGATTCTCCTCGCTCAGTGCGTACTGTCTGGACAACGTCCCCAAGATGAGGCCTGTAACTACCGTGGCGAGAATTCCACTTACGTGGAGCACGTGTTCCGCGACGTAAAACCCCCCGTAGACCGCGATGAACGATATCATGAAAAGATTCGCTTGGTCGTTCGTTGTTCGTTGCATTCGGTACGTGGCGTATCCAATACCGATTCCGACGAGAGTTCCGCCGAGACTCACAGTGAGGAAATCGATCAGGAACGCCTCCAACTGGTCTAACGAGAAGAGTCCCGTTCCGGTAAGTTCTGTGGGGCTAGCATCCCGTACGAGTGCTAACAACGCCGAGAACACAACGATCGCAAGACCATCGTCGAGAAGGCTCTCTCCCTCGACAAGAACCGCCAGTCGCGGTGGAGCTCCCGCTTCCTCAAACAGTGAGAGGACGGCAACGGGATCGATCGGATAGGCCATCGCTCCGAACAGGAGCATGATTAACAGCGGCATTTCGAAGAGCTTCGTCCCCAGCCAGCCGATCGCTGTGATGGCGACGGGGAGCCCGACAAGAACGGTTATTACAGTAATCAGCAAGTTTTGTCGGAATCTCTCGTGGTCAATCTCCGCAGCGCCAAGGAACACGATCGCGGGCAGAAATATGAAGAGAATCACGTCGTGCGTAAAGAGAGGGTCGAGGTTGAACCCGAGGTACGTCTGAAGAGGAAAAACCGTCAACATGAACCCGACTGTGACAAGTAAAACGGTGTATGGGAACGAAGTTCGGTTTGCCAGAACCCGAACGCCGATAGCAATGGTGAAGGAGACAAGCACTCCCAAGACGACAGCGGTTGCCTCGACCATGAAGTGTTTGAACTCTACTATACCACTGGAATCTCCATTCGCTTGAATGGCATGGCCACCAAGGAACGGTAGGGACGCATCCCTAGTGGTCGGCTGTTCTACTGGAATAGCTGGCTCAAGAAGAGGGTTTCAACAGAGCCAGGAGAGTACAAGACAGCTGTTTCTGACGGTGGCTTTTCTGCCAACGTTGTAGAATCGAGTAACCCGTGTCCGAATCCGTAACGATGATGGGCACAAGAAGTAGGTGCGTGTCTCGCGGTTATCGAACTAATGCTCGATCGGTTTCGTCATCCACTTGCCGCCGTCGCCGTCGCGCTGGTAGTGACGGTACCGTGGATCTGGACATTCGTCTCGTCTGGTGGATACGGAACCGTGCACCCGGGAGAAAACATCGCGCCAGGCGTGGCCGTCCTCGTTGCTGGCCTCGCAATACTAGGTGCGGCATTCTTGCTCGCGTGGGCGACTGAGACCGCCGAAAAGGACGTCCCGCAGGCATTTGCCATCGCGGTGCTGGCAGTGCTTGCCGTGGCTCCCGAGTACGCCGTCGACGCCCTCTACGCGTGGCAGGCCGGTGCTGGCTCTAGGGAGGCTGCCAACCTCGCAGTAGCCAACATGACCGGTGCGAACCGTATTCTCATCGGCCTCGGATGGTCTGGGATTGCGCTGTTCACGATCTACCGCGCGAAGCGCACCGCCGACGCGGCGGTTGAGCACCGCCCGGGATTCCTCACAGATGCGGTCAGTCTCGACCGAGACATCGCCACCGAGATTACGTTTTTACTCGCGGCGACTGCGTACGCGTTTTTCGTCCCCTTGAGTGGCGGTATCGGGCCGCTTGATACCCTCGTTCTCGTCGGACTGTACCTTCTCTATCTCCTCGTCGTCATCCGCGGTGACGTCGATACGTCCGAGGAACATGTTGGCGTCCCTGCATACTTTCAGCAGTATCCGAAAGCACGACGGATTGCAGTCGTCCTCTTTGGCTTCGCGTTTTCGGGCACGATGATCTTCACTGCGGTACATCCGTTCGCCGAGGGACTGGAGCAGTTGGGGCTACAGTACGGCATCCCCGAGTTCTTCATGATTCAGTGGCTCGCACCGCTGGCCTCGGAAAGCCCCGAACTCATCGTCGTCGCCTATCTGGTGAACAAAGCGCGCTCGACCGCCGGGTTCAATACGCTCATCTCCTCGAAGCTCAACCAGTGGACGTTGCTCATCGGGACACTTGCTGTCGTCTATTCCATCTCCGCTGGCGCTATCGGTACCCTCCCGTTCGATTCGAAACAGGCAGCAGAGATCTGGATCACCGCCGCCCAGAGCCTCTTCGCGATCGCCATGCTGACGAACTTCGAAATCAGTACTCGTGAGGCGGTCGCGCTGCTCGTCCTATTCGCGACGCAGGTTCTCGCGGAATTCTATGTGATTCAGACCTATGCTGAACCGGCCGCGACACGGATCAGTATGTCCATCCTCTACGCCTACACCGCGGTATACGTCGTCCTCGGTGTCGGATTGTTCATCACTCGGCGCGAAAGTGTCCGCGAACTCCTCGAGCGAAGCGCCTCGAACGCTCGGACTGCAATAGGAGCCGGGACGGGCCAGACTGAGCACACAGATTGACAGCGATGCAGTAACAGAGACAGACAGTCTGGTGGCGAGTGAACCGGAAGATTGCCCGAGTCAAGGGTGACGAATCACTGAACAACGGTAACCCGAAGGGGAGTAATCTCACGGTAGTCGGAGGGCACATTTCGGTAGCGGTCCCCTGCGACCGCAACCGAGCCATGCTTGAACGGCCGGTCGGGGCGTTCAAGCACACCCCAGTTGCTTCAGCACCCGTAGAACTACTGCTAAGACCTGATTCGTTCGTGTTCCGGCGCGAGGTCAAGAAACACCTCGTCTTCAGCACCACACGTTAGACAGACATGCACGTAATAGAGTCCGTCCTCATCGCGCTTTTCGATACGCCACTCCGACTGGGCTTGGGCTTCGTTTCCGCATACCGGACAGCGTTTGGGATGGTCCTGGAAGTACGTGCTCGTGAAGTCGATGAACGACTTCGTCCCGTGACGGTGTGTCCGCATCGGTCAGTGCGTACGGTACCTCCGTGTATTAGCGCGCCCCTTAGGTCTGCGTACTATCCAGTGTGGCAGGGTAGCGACACGTGAAATCCGGCGTGAAAGTCACAGAGGGTAGTGTCAGCCGACAGTTCAGTCAGTCGAGACGGTTCGTTCGGCAATCACCAGCGCCTGTAACGCCGATCGGATGTGATAATCTTTCTCCGAGCGTATATCCGTGTCTAGCGCTCCTTCGAGATGACCGCTTGCCAGCTCCCGAACTCGACTGTCGATCAGTAGCGTGTGGTTCTCCTCGTCGGCCTGCGGTGTGATATCCACAGATGCCCACGGTTCCATGCGGTAACGTAACGCACTCTAACCGCATTTTTCCATGCCCTGGTAGACGAGGGTATATTTGTTTCCACCGGTCACCGAGCGACGAGGATGGAACGACCGATTGACACCGACACTCGGTTCGGCATATTATATCCGGGAACTGAGTCACGTCCGTTCCGTTCGCTTCGGAATCTGTCGTACCGCCGGTTATGTGAACGAGGGGCGTAGACACCGGCATGACCGACTCGGACAGCGATGAGTTCGACCCGACAGCACGTGAACAGCGCGAAATCGGACACGAGATGGTCGACCAGAGTACGGGTCTCGGCTCGGTGATGGCCCACGCCTACCGGGGCGAGATGGACGAGGCAACCACGTGACGGCAACGTCTCGATCAGGCGACCACGTGGGCGGTGACGGTCATCGCAGCGATTCTCACGTGGGCGTTTTCGAACGCAGACAACCCACATTACATTCTGCTCATCGGAATCGTAATCGTCACCATCTTCCTGGGCATCGAGGCCCGACGGTACCGGAATTACGACGTCTATCGATCGCGCGTTCGATTGCTCCAACAGAACCTGTTCGCAAACGCCCTCGATCCATCACAGGGCGTCGAACATCCCAACTGGCGAGCGGAACTCAGCGAGGACTACCGGACACCGACGCTGAAAGTCACGTTCGGCGAGGCACTCGCGAATCGACTTCGACGGATCTACCTCGCCTTGCTCGGTGTCCTCCTCGCCGCCTGGATCTTCCGAATCACCGCATTTACGCCTCGACAGGACTGGGTCGGGGCCGCCGGAATCGCTGCCGTTCCCGGTTCCGTCGTGGTCGGCGCTGTCGCGACGTTCGCCGCCGCGGCACTCGGAATCGCGCTCTGGCCCCGGGAACGACACGCGAAGGGAGAGTTTCGCGAAGGCGATCCGGAGACGTGGAAGGATTCCGAGGGCGAATAGAGCCGTTCGAATGAGGTGACCGAACTAACGCCGGCTCACTATCCGTGTATCAATCATATCCGTACCGTGCGCGGGAGCTTCAGCGAGATGGGTGCCTCGCATCGGATACACCCTCGACCATGACCGACACTTGCGTCGGTGCGGTAGCAAACGAACACCGCTAACGGCTCGTGGGAACGCTTCTCGAAAAGATAATCGCTCGGGTCAGCCCACCTCCCGCGCTTCATCTGGCCACGATTGTCGCGTTCTGCGATGACTGCGTTTACTCCGACGCCTCGATCTTTTGTACTTCGGTGACGATCACGTCCCAGTCCGGCTGGTCGGCACTGTTCCGACACTCCCACCCTCCTTCGACGTCGATTCCATTGGTGTACGCCCGCCGAAGGAGCGCCTTCAATTCGGCATTCAATTCGGATTTAGACGTGAGCGGCGTCTCTTCGGAAGTCATTTGTGAAATGCGCCCTCGCTCGCGGTTTCAGTTCGGTCGTGTCCCGATGGGGCGAGTGCGACGGTACCGTCGCTGTAGACGGTGATCGCGTACTCCGCGACGGTGAACCTGACCGATATATCTCCGTCCATCGGCTCCCGGACGCGAACGAGCTCATCGAGTGCGTCAGTATCGACGATGTCGTGGAGCGGATCTAGTTCGACCAAGTCTCTGTCTATCACCTCCGAGAGCGCCGCGACGACGGCCATGCTTGCGGAGGTCGTGTCCTGATCGAACTCGAATCGATACGTCTCGGAGTCCTGCTGATACGTCTCCGACTCCAACTCGACACCGGTTTGCGTGGCGATCATTACAACGATGCTAGCGGCCTCGGTCGGGTAATTCGGACTTCTGACTATACAGGAGGTATAAATGGGGGTCGAACGGTGCGGTCGGACCTACGACCTGATGAGCGTCGCGGCGATGAGCCGTCGATGCCCGCGTTTCAGTCGAGAGGAAAGCGACTGCTGGGTGATGCCGAGTTCCTCGGCGATGTCTTCGAGCGACGCCTCACGTGGTGAATTGAAGTACCCGCGTTCGTAGGCCAGTACTAGCGCCTCTCGCTGGGTGTCAGTCAACTCGTATCCCTCTCCCTGTACCGGGAGCAACGCGTGCACGGCGGTGATGTCGATAGGAATGTCGTTCTCCTGGCAGTAGGTTCGAAACTCGCTGATATCTTCCTGACTTTCGCCGCGCACCTCGAACTGCCACCCTTCCTTCGTCCCGACCCCCGAAAGAGTGACGAGATGTGTTTCAGCAAGGGCGCTCAGGACGCCAACGTACTCTTGGTCCCACTCGGCGCGCATGAGATACTCGTTCTCGACGCTATCGATGAATTCGATGTTGGTCACGCCAGCGTGGGCTTCGAACGCGGCTTCGATGTCCTCGGCATCCGCGCCACGAACCCAGAAGTACGGGATGATCAAGGTTTCGTGCGGGATGAGCCGCTCCAGTTCGACCGTCACCGCCGGCAGGTTCTCGAAAATCGTTCCCAGTGGAAACTCTTCCGCTGGACTCGTGAACTCCATTACGGTAGCCACACCGGACGCTTCGGCACGAAGCCCGATAACCGGCGCGGGTGACGTACCGAGCCTCAATTACGATGGCCGCAGACGCGATGGGCGACCGCCAATGCGGGATACTGGACGGTGGTGCGCTACCAGTTTCAAAGAACATGGTGCACCATGCCGTCCCGTTTTGTACGGGTGTGACCAACCATGATGGCAGGAACGAGTAATGAGCGTAATTGCTGAATTTCGTATTCCATCTACCGACTTCGAACTCGGCCGGATTCTCTGCGTTGAGGGTGTCACGTCCATCGAACTCGAATCTCTCGTCCCGATCGGGGAGGCTACCGTTCCGCTGTTCTGGATTCACAACTCGACACGGCAGTCGTTTCTCGAAACCGTCCAACGCCATCCCGCGGTCAACAGCGCCACGGAAGTGGACGTGTTCGAAGATCGAACGCTCTTCACGCTCGATTGGGACGCGAACCACGACCACGTCTTCCGAGGAATCCGCGCGAGCAACGGGCAACTTTTGAGTGCCATCGGAACGCCCGACGAATGGGAGTTCGAGTTGCGATTCCCCGATCACGCGGCCCTCGGCGAGTTCACGGCACACTGTGAGGACGCGCAGGTTTCCGTAGAGGTGATTCGCGTGTACAATCCGACGAAACCGGACGCCGGTCCGTGGTACGGCCTGACCCAGCCGCAGCGAGAAGCGATCCGTCTCGCCGTGGGGATGGGATACTACGACATCCCGAGAGGCTGTACGACCAAGGAGCTCGCGGACGAACTCGGGATCTCTGACCAGGCCGTGACGGAACGGCTCCGTCGTGCCATCGTGGCGCTCGTCACGTACACACTCGTCCCCTCCGAGTCGAGGGCGTGAACCGATCATCTCCTTTGTACACCATGGCAAAGGCTCACCGGGCTTGCGTGTCACTCAGTAGGTATGCACCCGACGCCGAAAACGGAACGATTGGTCTCCGGGGAAGTCGCATGACGATCCGTACAACCGAGCGGAGGAAATCGATCTCTCCCGATGTAATTCTCTCGGCAGTCGCCAACGACTACCGACGGGTCGTCCTTCGAGCATTACACCACACCGACGAGGAAGCGATGGGGGTGAACGCGCTCGTAGACCGCGTTGCCGACCGGGTTGGAAACGGTGAACCACCGGACGACGAACATCGACAGTACATTCATACTGCACTCCATCACGTCCATCTTCCAAAACTGGAAGATTGCGGGATGATAGTCCACGATACCGAAACGGATCAGGTCCGGAACGTTACCGGTGAACTGGGCCAGGAACTACTGGCGCTGGTCGCTCCCTACGAAACCGGAGAGTAACCCCGTTTGTGACGGCCGCGTCGTCTGACCGGCGGTAACGATTCGTTCCGTCGGACGGGATTCGGTCGACACCAGCGACCGACTCGGAATCGCGGTCGGCAAACTCGTCGAGTTGCACCTATGACGTCGTCTCGGTCGCCCGACAAAGCACGGCGTCACTACGGTCGGACCGTAACCGTCGAACGAGTCGAGTGCACAGCGTCGCTTCGAGAACTTCGAGGAGTCTCGGGCGATAGCTCGTCGGACCAAGCGAGTCGGTCGTTCAACGACCCGTTGTGACCGCAACTTTAGGAGTCCGCGTTCAGTCTCCCTCTCGTTTGAACGTGTACCTCGCTGAGGATTTCGACAGCGCCGTAATTCTCCCCGTTCTCAGGCGGTGATCGTAACGCTCTGTCCGAGCTCCGGGGCGCTTGCTTCGTATCCTTCCTCCCGCAGTTCGCGTGCAAATTCTTCACACCGGTCGCCGTGATTCACGAGAATCTTGGCGTCCCGGTACGAATCGAGGAACTCGAACAACCCGTCTCTGTCAGCGTGCGCTGAGAAGTCATACGACTCCACTTGCGCACTGACGGGCATGATTTGACCATCGATTTCGGCGCGACCTCTATCGAGGAGTTCGCGTCCCGGTGTGCCCTCGACCTGATAGCCCGTCATCGCAATCTTGTTCGTCGGATTCGCCCGGATTTCGGGGATATATGAAACGACTGGCCCACCAGTTAGCATTCCACTTGTCGTGACGATTGCCGTGTTTTTGTCGGCGATGCGTTTCCGTTGGCCATGCCGTCCAGTGACGAATCGGGCGTGAGACTTCGCCCGGCCGAGCGCGTCGGGGTCCCGGACGAACTCGGGATACTGGCGCGCAATCTGGGTCACTTTCTGCCCCATACCGTCGACATAACAATCGATGTCGTGGGCCTCGCAGACCATCAGCATCTCCTGGGTGCGTCCGATGGCGAACGCCGGCACCACCACGGTGCCGCCCTCCCAGACGGTCGTCCGGACGCTCTCGGCGAAGCGCGCCTCGACCTCGCGTCGGGGGTCGTGGTGAACGTCGGAGTACGTCGACTCGCAGAGCACCACGTCGGCCTCGGGGCGGGCGGTCGTCCCCGACAGCAGTTGGGTGTCGTCGGTGTGGAAGTCGGCGGTGTAGAGCAGGCGGGTTTCGCCGTCGTCGACGAGGACGTGGGCGCTCCCGGGGATGTGGCCGGCGTCGAAGAAGGTGACCTCGTAGCCCGCGTCTCGCGGGCCTCGCCCGCTCGACTTTCCCGCGGAGCTTCGCTCCGCGCACACCTCGAACGTCTCTTCGTAGCCGTGCGTCTCCGAAACCTGCGAGAGACGTTTGATTTCGGCCTTCGTGAACGGGCAGTCGTAGCTCCCGCCGTGGAGTTTGAGCGTGTCGCGGGCCAGCAGTCCCGCGAGGTCGCGGGTCGGCGGCGTCCAGTGAATCGGCGGCCGGGCGTCGCCCGACAGCAGGGAGGGGAGCGCCCCGACGTGGTCGAGGTGGCCGTGGCTCACGACCACGGCGTCGGGGTCGGGGTCCCGAACCGGGTAGGAGGGCGGGTTGCCCGTCAGCATCCCGTAGTCGAGCAGGAGAGAGTCGTCGACGAGGACGGCGGCGCGCCCGACCTCGCCCGCCCCGCCGAGAAACTCGATGTTCATTGGCAGTGCGTAGTGGATGTGGCCGCTTTCATCCGTCGGTTCGAGACGGGATTCGGTTCGTCGCCGCGAAGCCGGCGCGAAAGCGTGCGAGCACGTCTCTTGGTGTACGGTACCGCGTGTGAAAAAGTGTTAATACATATACATTTGTACAGTGTAAGTCCATGGTGTTCGACGAACGCCCCTGACGACACGCCCAGCCCGGGTGGTACGCTCGCGTACGACCGTGGCGGGGCTCCCGATTCGACGTCCGGTATGCAAACCAACATCCCACACCCCGCCAATGAACGATAGACATCATCCGCACGCATCGACCCGTCCGGCCCACCTCGAAGACGACGTTCCGCGCACGTGGCGCAGCTTCGCGCTGTCGGTCGGCCTCGTCGCACTGTTCCCGCTGACGCTGTTCGCCCTCGCCCACCTCGCGGTCGTGGCGGCCGCGCTGGTCGGCGCCTGTGCCGGCCTGCTCGCGCAACCGCTCTACCGCGGGTTGCAACGCCGACTCGACCGGTACGACTCCGACCGCTCTGACCCCGACGGCGCCGGCCGCCCGACCGACGCGCTCGGTCCCGCCGCGACGAAGGACTGACCGGCCGCGGTCGGCACGATGACGGCGCCGATCGCCGACCGCCGACTCCTTCTTTCCGCGAACCGCGGACGCCGTCGGAGCGTCCGTCCGGACTTACCCTGCGACCTCGGCGTCGAGAAATCGCCGCGCACGCGCGGCGATCTCCGACCGGAACGCCCGCGAGTCGAACGCCGCCGCCTCGTCGAACAGGCGGTCGTGTTCCTCGCGGAACGCCCGCTCGACGGTGCACTCGAAGACGGCGTCGAAGTCAGGCGTGCGCCCCTCGGCTTCGAGTTCCCGGACGACCGCCCGGAAGCGGTCGTCCGTCGCGTACGCTTCGGCGAACTCCTCCGCGGACGTCTCGACCGGGCCTCGGTCCTCTGAGTCTTCGAACGCCGGGTTCGGAAGCGTCGCGCGTTCGCCGGTCTTGTTCCGCAGCACGACGCCCTTCGCGGGGCCGTCGTACCACGCCGACTCGGGAATCTCGTATGAGTCGGGGTCGAAGTCGACCGCCCGGACCTCCTTGGCGACGGCGTTCACGGGGTCGAGGCCGAGACGCTCGTAGATACCCTCGACGGAATCTGGCGGGAGGAACGCCGCCTTCTCTTCGGACCACACGTCGGTACCCAGGAACGACGGCAGGCGGTCCCAGTCGTAGTCTATCGCCCGGCGGTGGGTCGCCACGCCGAAGAACGTCACCGACTCCACGTCGCCCACCGCGTCGCGGAGCGCCCGCCGGTCGAAGCGCTTGCGGACGTGTCGAACCGCGTGGCGGTAGGCGTCGGGAATCTCGTCGGCGTCGAAGACTCGGGTTCGGTCGCCGAAGCGCAGGAGGCCCGAGTCCCGGAGTTCGAACCGGAGGGCCGCCCCGTCGACCCGCTCCTGAATCCAGAGGTGGCCGCCGTCGAGCAGTTCGGGCGGCGCGTCCTCTATCGGGGGAATCGACGGGTATCGTCGCATCTGGGGAGTGATAGCTCGCGGGCGAAGGTAAGCGTTCTGTCGTCTTCGCGTTCACTACGACTTCGGAGGGAATTCGAGGGCATTCGTGCTGATACGTTACAGGCGGTGGCGTCGCACGTCGAGGACGTACATCCGGTCGCTTTCTGCGATGCCGACGTCCATCCCGCACCTGGTGCCGATGACGTTGGCGGCGTGTTCGGCGCCGCGAGGGAGCTCCCAGCCGGAGATCTCGGTCACCTTGGCGTAGCCGATGCCGTCTACTCGGTCGCGGTGCTGAAGTACGTGTTCGGAGGCCGAGTCGAGGTGCTGATAAAGCGTAGACGAACCCTGTCCGTCCTCGAATCGCTTGGTGATGACCGCCTCCTCGGGTTCGAGGTGTGCCAGGAACGCGTAGGCGATTACCTCCATCTCGTGGAACGCGGGACTGTGGCCGCCTGCGTAACAGTAAACGTGTTTGTCTCGGGTCTTCACGCGGAAATCGTCGGGTGACAGCGGTCTGTCCTCAAGAGACGGCGCGTCGTCGGGAAGGGTGATGTCTGCGGTCAGGCTCTGCCAGTCCCGTTCGAGAAGCGGTTCGAAGTCGGCGGCGAGGTCGTCGGGGGTTTCGGTACGTATCGTGAGACACAACGCGTTCCAACTGCCCATGTGTCAGAGACGGACACAGTCTACCAAAAGTGTTTCCTCTGTCTGATAGGTATCACCGACTACTGTGAGGACGCTCTGTTCTGGAATTCTGGCAGTTGGCCTACGGCAGATCACTCCGAGACGATGGCCGGCTGGAGTTCGCCGACGGCCGACAGTACCTCTTCGCGCTCCGTCTCGGGCACGTCGAAGGTGGCCAGTGACTCGTCGAGGTGGACCGCGATGATCTCGAAGTCTCGCTCGGTGACGTCGAGGTGGTCGTGGGCCGCCTCCATCTCGGCGCCGGAGTACTCGACTGGACCGCCCGCCACGGAGCTAAGGAACTGGGTCTGATGGGCGCGCTGGGCCTCCATATCCACGTCCTCGAAGAAGTGGCTGACGCGCTCGTCCGAGACGATGCGGTCGTAGAACTCGTCGACGACTGCGCCGATGGACTCCTCTCCGCCGAGTCGCTCGTAGAGCGTTTCGGACATTCCTACCGGAACGCGTCGCCACCGACTATTAAAATTATTTTATAAATATTGGCATATTATCGGCCATCTGGCTAGACGCCCCGCTCAGCGCCGTATTTGTCGTTAATCTCTCACGTAATCCCGGGGAAACGTTTTATGGTTCGGCTCGAAGCCCCCTTAATGATAGGGACGATGTTATGAATATCGGGATTCTACTCGTCGACGACTCGAAGTTCATGCGCCAGCGGGTCAAGAGTGCGCTCGCGGACGACGACTACCGCATCGTCGCCGAGGCGCCCAACGGCGCCTGGGCCATCCAGCGGTACAAGGAACACGCCGAGGAGGTCGACCTCGTGCTGATGGACATCGTGATGCGCAAGGCAAACGGACTGAAGGCGACGGCCGCCATCAAACAGCTCGACGAGGAGGTCAAGGTGGTGATGTGCACCAGCGTCGGCCAGCGTCAGAAGATACAACTGGCGGCGCGGGCCGGCGCCGACGCCTACATCACCAAGCCGTTCGACGACGACGAACTCACCGACGCCATCGACGGAGTGCTGTCGTGACGTCGCGCCGACCCGCAGACGCCGTCGACCGGGGCCGCCGAGATGGGACCTCGCGGGGGTGCTCGCGTGGACCCGACTGACGACGCGTTCTTCCGCGAGGCCCGCACCCAGATTCGGGCGCTGAACGACGGCCTGCTCGCGCTCGAACGCGGCGAGGAGACCGCCGCGACCGTCGAGGAACTGTTCCGGGTCGCCCACTCGCTGAAGGGGACCTGCCGCGTCCAGGGACTCGCCGACGGCGGCGAACTCGCCCACGGTGTCGAGGACGTGCTCGCCGCGATTCGGGCCGGCGAGGTCGAACCGGTCCCGGACCTGATAGACCGAACGCTCGGCGTCGTCGACCGTCTCGAAGCGACCGTCGGGGCCGCCGCGACGGGCGAGGAGACCGAGTCCGACGTCGACGCGACGCTGGCGGCGCTCCGGGACTCGCTCGACGAACACCGCGAACGAGCGCCTGAGTCGGCGTCCGGCGACGGCCCGCTCGGTGCTAACCGCTCCGAAGCCGAAGCCGAGGCCGACTGGGACCCGACCGACGAGGGTCTGAGCGACGACGTGGTCGCGGCGCTCGAAGCCACGACCGAGTTCGACGACATCGACGCCCTCGTGGCGGAGATGGACGCCGAAGGCGAGGGCGGAGACGAGGACGAACTCGACGGATGGGGACTCCTCGACGACACGGCGGGTGAGACGGACGAGAACGCGACCCCCGCGACCGATCCGCTCGCGTCCGGCGGCCTCGAAACGCCCGGCGACCGCGAAACACCTGACGACCCGGAGACGCCCGCGGAACCGTCGTCGTTCTTCGAGACGACCAAAGAGGCGGTCGACGACGAGGAGTCCATCGACGCGCTCCAGGCCGACATCGACGACGTCCAGTTCGGCGAGTTCGACGAGGACGACGAGTACACCATCGAGGAACTCATCGCGCTCGACCCCGACGACGACCTGCCGGGCGGCGACGACCCGGCGTTCGAGGAGGCTCCGACCGACGCGTCCGAGGCGGTCGACGAAGGCGAGACGTCGGCCGACTCGCCGGCGGGGGACCCGGTCGACCTCCTCGGAGCGGACGCAGTACCCGACCCGGCGTCCGACGCCGCACCGGACGCGGCCTTCGCCGAGTCGGACTCCGACTCGGCGGAGGCCGCAGGTGGGGATGACGTCCCGGTCGACCTCCTGGGAGGCGGCGACGCCTCGGAGGCGGAGGCGGAGTCTCGCCCGCCGACCGCCGATGCTGGCCTAGCAGACGCCGCTGGGACGGCAGAGGAGTCCAACGTGACGGAGTCGGCGTCCGATTCGCCGGCCGACGAAGCGAGCGAAGCCAGCGACGACGATGAGAAACCGGGCGGTTTCCTCTTCGAACACGACTCCGAGGACTCCACAGAGACCGCCGACGAGGACGCTCCAGCCCCGGTCGACGAGCCGGCGGACGCTCCGGTCGCAGAACGCGAAGACGGCGAGGCCGACACCGACCCGGTCGAGGTCGAAGCCGACGCTTCCCCGGAACCGACCGACGTCGGCGATTCGGACCACTCCGAAGACTCGGCCGACGTTCCCGACCCCGACACGACGCCGACCGACGTCTCGCTCCCGGACGCCGAGGTGCCGGCCGCCGAGGTCCCCGACCCCGACTCGCTCCCCGAAACCGACCTCGGCGTCGACCTGTCGACCGACTTCGACGAGGACCTCGCGGCCGACCTCGACGCCGGCCGCGACGCCGTTCCGGACATGACCTTCTCCGTCGACGAGGAGATGGCGGCGTTCGAGTCCCGGTTCGACGACCTGCTCGGCGACCGGTCCGGCGAGGACGCCGGCGACGACCGCGACGTCTTCCGGGCCGCGGTGAGCACCATCGAGGAGAGCCGACTCGACGCCGAGGCGTTCCCGACGACCGACGCCGGGGCCGACTCCGAGCGGGCGGGCGACTTCGACCGCTTGCAGGCGATGACCGTCGATGTCGACACCGCCGACCGACTGCTCGACGTCGCCGAGGAACTGTCGCTGACCCACCTCCGACTCGACGAGGCGGTCGGTCCCGACACCGACGACGCCATCCGCGAGGAGGTTTCGAACCTCCTACGGACCGTCACCGAGTACCGCCGCACCGTGATGGACGTCCGACTCATGCCGCTGTCGGCGGCGGTCGAAACCATCCCGCGGACCGTCCGGGACGTCGCACGCGCCCAGGACAAGGAGGTCGACCTCGACGTGGGCGACGCCGAGGTCGAACTCGACCGGAGCATCCTCGACCGACTCCGCGACCCGCTGGTCCACCTCGCGCGCAACGCGGTCGACCACGGCATCGAATCGCCCGACGAGCGCGAGGCGGCGGGCAAGCCCCGCGAGGGGACCGTCGAGATTCGCACCGAACGCGTGGGCGACGAGGTCGTGGTCGAACTCGCCGACGACGGCCGCGGCGTGGATCCGGAGGCGGTCCGCGAGCGAGCGGTCGAGGCGGGCGTGCTCGGGTTCGAGGAGGCCGAGGACCTCTCGGACGACGAAACCTACGACCTGCTGTTCGAACCCGGCCTGACCACGACCGACGAAGTGACCGACGTCAGCGGCCGCGGCGTCGGCATGGACGTGGTCCGGCGGACGGTCGCCGACCTCGACGGTTCCGTCGCGGTCGAGAGCGAACCCGGCGTCGGGACCACCGTCCGCCTGCGGGTGCCGGTGTCCATCGCGCTCACGGAGGTGCTGTTTGTGTCGGCGGCCGGCCGGACCTTCGGCATCCCGATGAGTTCGGTCGAGCAGGTGACGCCCGCGCCGCCGGTCGAGACCGAGGACGGCCGGGAGGTCGTCCGGCGCTCGGACCTCGACCTCGTGGGCGGCCTGCCCGAGGGCGTCGAGGCGGCCGACGCCTACCCGCTCGTTCGGTTGCCCTCGGCGCTCGACCTGCCCGACGCTGGAGAGCACGGCGAACGGGACGCCGACGACGTCACCCAGGTCGTCTGGATTCGCTCGGAGGCCGAACGCATCGCCGTCTCGGTCGACCGCATCGTCACGACCCAGGAGGTCGTCGTCCGACCGTACGGCGACCTGCTCGCCGACGTGCCCGGCGTCGGCGGCGCGACCACCCTCGGCGACGGCGAGGCGGTCAACGTGCTGGAGGTGAGTTCGCTGTGAAACTCGACGTCGACAGCCTCGGGACGTTCTACGAGATGGCCCGGGAGGGCGCGGGACTCGCGGCCGACCGGCTGAGTTCGATGACGGGCATCCCCGCCCGCGTCGAGGTGACCCACCTCAACTTCACCCGCGACGGCACGGTCGCCAGCGACCTGGGTGACGGCGAGTGGGTCGGCGTCCGGGTGGGCCTGACCGACGGCTTCGAGGGCACCTCGCTGCTGCTGTTCGACGCCGAGAGCGCCCGGACCGTCACGTCGGCCGCCATCGAGGGCGTCGAACCCGTGGCGGGCGAGTCGCTCCACGAGAGCGCAGTGACGGAAATCGGCCAGGTGATGAACAACGGCTTCGTCGACGGGTGGGCGAACGTGCTCGACACGAACATCGACGTCTCCGCGCCGACGTACGTGACCGCCGACGAACTCGGCGGCGTGCTGGCCGACTCGACGCCGACGCCCGCGGCCGACGAACTCGCGGTGCTGTTCCGCAACAGCTTCGAGGCGGTCGGCGAGGAACTGACCTTCCGTCACTACCTCCTGCCCGCCCGCGACACCGTCGAGCGCCTGTTCGCGGCCCGCTCGCCGGCCCGCGCCATCGAGTTCGAGAAGCTGGTGGGCTTCGACCGCATCGCCCAGCGCGGCGCGGCCCAGGTCGCCCGCAACCTCACGCGGATGTCGGGCATCGAGATGGACGTCGACATCCGGCGCATCGACTTCGTCTCGCTCGACGCGATTCCGAGCGAGGTGTCGCCCGAACCGATGGTCGGCGTGGCGTTCAGCTTCGCCGGCCTGCCCAGCGGCTACCTCCTCTTTCTGTTCGACGAGCGTTCGGCGCGTCGACTGGGCGGCACCGACCCGGAGGCGCCCTCGTCGCCGGACTCCGAGACGGCACCCCCGGCCGACGCGCCGAGGGCCGCGCCGGAGTCCGGCGCGGCCCTCGGCACGGAGACGGACGCCGCGTCCGGCGAGGTTCCCGCGACGGGACTCGGCGAGTTCCAGCGCGACGCCATCAAGGAACTGTCGAACGTGATGGCCAGCGGGATGCTCGACGGCTGGGCGAACCTGCTCGACACCACTATCGACCACTCACCGCCGGCCTACGCCCACGACATGGGCGCGGCGGTGGTCGACCCCCTCGTCGTCGGCCTCGGGGCGTCCCAGGAGTTCGCGTTCGTCTTCGACACTTGCGTCGAGGCCGTCGACGGCGAGGTCGACCTCGACATCTACGTCATCCCCGACGAGGCCGACCTGAAGGAGGCCCTCGGCTCGTTCGACTTAGACCGGGTGGCCGACACCCGCCCCGAGGCGTCGACCGAACTCCCGGACGTGGACGTCGACCTCGACCGACTCGACTGGGAGGCGCTCTGAGCATCGAATCGGTTCGAACGGTGTCCCGGGGTTCGCTCATCCGGCGGTTTCGGCGCGCCGGACGCCGCCGCGGCCGTTTCGGTCCTCTCCGTTAGATAACACAATCCCGAACAATTATATCATCTTGCTGAGTCGCGTTCGATTATGTTCCGTCGAGCGGGGGGTCGACCGACCGTCGAGACGCTGTCGCAGGGAGGACGCCCGGACCGGCCGACGCGGCGCGCGTCGGCCGCGGACCGACTCGACGCCAGGAGGTGTTGCCCGTGCACGGTATCGTGCTGAAGGGACTGAAGGACTTCGTGACGACCGAGTACGACGAGGCGGCGTGGCTGGAGATTCAGCGCACCGCCGGCCTCGAAGGCCAGATCTACGTCCCCGTCACCGAGTACGACGACGCCGACGTGCTCGGCCTCGTCGAGGCGGCGTCTGAGGTTTCCGGCGAGGCGGTGCCGGACCTGCTCGACGCGTTCGGGCGGTTCCTCGTCCCGCCGCTGGTCGAAGTCTACGGCGTCCACGTCGACGCCGACTGGACCGGCCTCGAACTCGTCGCGAACGTCGAGACGTACATCCACGAGGCGCTGCGGGCCAAACAGCTCTCGACCTACACGCCGCCGGCGCTCTCCTCGGAGTGGGTCGACGAGGAGACGGTCCTGGTGACCTACGACTCCGAGCGGGAACTCTGCCCGCTGGCGAAGGGACTGCTGCACGGCGTCGGGAACTACTACGGCGAGCAGTTCGCGGTCAGCGAGGAGTCCTGCATGGGCGAGGGCGACGACGCGTGCGAACTCCTCGTCGAGAGCGCTCCGGGCGCATGACTCGCCGGAGTCTGCGGCGAACGATACCCCGGAAGCGACGCCGGCGCGCGCCGGCGTCGCCCCGGCGGGACCGAAGGGAGGTCGATTCGTGCACGGGATAATCTTCAAATCACTCAAGGACTACGTGGTGGCGAACCGCGACCACGAGACGTGGGACGCCGTCCGACGGGAGGCCGGCCTCCACCAGCGGGTCTACCTCCCCATCGACACCTACGACGACGACGAACTGTTCGAACTGGTCGCGGCCGTCGCCGACCTGACCGGCGCGCCGATTCCGGACCTGCTGGAGGGGTACGGCCGCTTCGCGACGGCCCAACTGCTCGACACCTACGGAAACGTCGTCGACGACGACTGGGACGCCCTCGACCTAGTGGCCAACACCGAGGAACAGATTCACACCGTCCTCCGGATGCGGAGCGCCGACCTGAACCCGCCGGAACTGGACTGTCGCCGGGACGGCGACGACCGGGTGACGGTGACCTACCGCTCGGAGCGGCAACTCTGCTCGGTCGCCCGTGGCATCGTCCACGGCGTGGCCGACCACTACGACGAACCTCTGTCGGTTTCGGAAACCGAGTGCGTCCACGCCGGCGGGGACCACTGCGAAATCGTGGTCGAGCGCTGAGGTCGGAATCCGGCCGGGAGCGCCGCGCGCGGCGCTCCCGGCCGGTTCGTTGCGGCGGGTTCGTCGCGGTCGATTCGTCGCCGGATGCCAATCGTCCGACGATAGTTTTCTTATATAATTTATTGCTCATGTATCGCGAAGATTTATTAAGCCTTCTTGAAATGGTTTCTTCAAATGACTGGGTTCTCGGCAAAGCTCGTCCCGGGATTCGTCCGGCGGAGCTACGCGCTCAAGTTCGGGTTGACGCTGGCGTTCGTCGGCGGCGTCGCCGCCGCGGGCGTGTACGCGACCGGACAATTCGATAGAACTGTCGTCGGAGCAACCTTCGGCGGCGCCATGCTCGCCGGCGTCGTCGGCACGGTCCTCTCCAGACGCACCGCGCGCCGACTCGACGGCCTCGTCGACAGCGCCGACCGAAGAGCCGACGGCGAGGAGCCGTCCTTCGAGAGCGGACGTGTCGACTGCGTCGGCCGGGTGGCCGACGCGATGGCAGACACCCACGAGACGCTCCTCGACGAGCACCGCGCGCGCCGCGAAGCCGAGGACCTCAACGCCCGCATCGAACGCCGGGCCGACGAGTACGGCGCCGTCATGCGCGAGTGCGCGGACGGCGACCTGAGCCGACGGTTGGACCCCGACGCCGAGAGCGAGGCGATGGCCCGCGTGGCCAGGGAGTTCAACGAGATGATCTCGGCGCTCGAAGCCGCCGCCGGCGACCTCACGCGGTTCGCCAACGAGGTCGCGACCTACAGCAAGGAGGTGACGCTGAGCACCCAGGAGGTCAGTTCGGGGAGCGGTCGGGTCGTCGACTCGCTCCGTGACATCTCGACCGACGCCGAGGTCCAGACCGACGACCTCCAGGCGGCCGCGATGGGGATGAACCAACTCGCCACGACCGTCGAGGAGGTCGCGGTTTCCACCGACGAGGTGGCCAACATCTCCGAGCGGACCGCCCGGACGGGCGAAGTGGGCCGGGAGGCCGCCACCGCCGCGGTCGAGGGAATGACCGACATCGAGAACGAGTCCGAGGAGACGGTCGAGGCCATCGAGAACCTCGAATCCGAAGTCGAGCAGGTCGACGAACTCATCGACTTCATCTCCGAGATTGCCGAACAGACCAACATGCTCGCGCTCAACGCCCACATCGAGGCGTCGCGGGCGGGCGAGCAGGGCGCGGGCTTCGCGGCGGTCGCCAACGAGATCAAGGAACTCGCCGAGCGCACCAAGGAGGCGGCGGGCGACATCGAGACGCGACTCAACCTCATCCAGCACCAGACCGACCGCACGGTCGGCGAGGTCCGCGAAACCAGCGACCGCATCTCCCAGCAGACCGACTCGGTCGAGAACGCGGCGGAGGCGCTGGCCGACATCGCCGAGTACGCCCAGGAGACGAACGTCGGCGTCCAGGAGATAACCGACGCGACCCAACAGCAGGCCGAGGCGACCAACGAGGCGCTCGCGATGGTCGAGGAGGCCGCGGACGTCAGCGAGGATATCACCGCGGAGGCCGAGACGGTCGCGACCGCCGCCGAGTCCCAGACGATGGCGCTCTCGCAGGTATCCGAGAGCGCGAGCGACCTCGCCGACCAGGCGACCCGACTCAGCGACGAACTGAACGCGTGGGGCGACGACCGCGCGACGTTCGGCGACGCGATGGCCGGCGATGCCCCGGACGAAGGGGACGTGGACGAAGTAGACGGTACGGACGCGGGCGAGGCGGACGGTCCGGACGAAGCAGACGGTGCGGACGAAACGGGCGGTGTGGACCCGAATACGGACGCCGACGAGCAGGCGACGGACGCGAATGTCGACGCAGGGAGCCACGAAACCGAGACCGAAACCCAGACCGAAGACGCCGAGGACCCGGACGCCGCTCGCGAGGAAACGCCCGACCCACTCGAACCCGACGGCGGCGAACCCGCCGACCTGTTCAGCGACGAGGGGGCCTGACGATGCGACGGAGTCCGACTCTCGGAGGCGATGACGGATGAGCGGCGAACTGTCGAGCGGCGCGGCCCCCGAACCGGTCGGCGACCGACGCGACTGGGTGGAGTTCGTCCGGTTCGCGCTCGGCGAGGAGCGCTACGGCCTCGAACTCGGTCGGGTCAAGCGGATACTCCCCGACCCGACGGTGACGCCGGTGCCCCAGTCCGGTCCGGCCATCGCGGGCGTGACCAGCCTCGGCAGCGAGATTCCGGTCGTCGTCGACGGCCGACCGCTCCTCGGGTTGCCCGCGCGCTCGCCGGACGACGAGTCGGTACTGCTCGTCCTCGACCGGCGGACCGGCCAGCCGACGGGACTCCTCGTCGACGAGGTGGCGGGAATCGACCCCTACCACGTCGACGACGTCCGGCCTCCCGCGGACGCCGAATCGTGGGAGCCGTCGGTCGACCGCCGCTGGTTCCGGGCCGTGGTCGACGACCCGACAGGCGGCGACGCGCTCGGCGTGTTCGACGCCGACGCGCTGGTCGCCAACGCGAGGGATGCGTCGTGACGGGACGAGCGTCGGTTCGGGAGGTGTCCCGATGAACCCCGGCGGCGACGCCGAGAACCACGACGACCCCCGACGCTCCGAGGGGCGAAAACGTCCCGCGGAGCGCGAGAACGACGGCGGCGAGGGGACCGCCCGTGAAAGCGCCGAACGCGACGGCCAGGAGCGCGCCGACGGACGCCAGGCCCCGGACGCGAAACGTCGCCTCGAGAGTGCCGAACGACGGCGAACGGGCGCGGCGGACGGCGAATCCCGGCCGCCTGCGACCGCCGAACCTCGCGAGTCGAAGCCGACCGACGGGAACCGTCGGTCGGCGAGCGACGACGCCGAGAGCCGGTCGGTCGCGCCCCGGAAGTCCGAACCGTCGGGAGCGGGCCGCGGAGACGGGGCGACCGAGTCCGGTACCGCGGCCGGAACCGACGAGACGCCGACCGAGTCGGCCGACGAGGACCGACTCGCGATACCGCTGGAGACGCTGGCGGTCCTCAACTGGCTGGGCGACACCGGCGTCGACGGGGCCGAGCGCCGCCTCAGCAAGGCGCCGGTCGACGACCTGACGGTGCAGACCGAGCAGGTCAAGGTCGGCTACGCCACCGCCGAAACCGGCCTCTCGCAGTTCAGCCCCGAGGAGCACGCGGGCGCCCGGATTCCCCTGAGCGAACCGCTCGTCGGCAACATCCTGGTGGTGTTTCCCATCGGGAGCGCGAACAAGGCGGCGGCTTTGATGCTCAAGAAGGCGGTCGACGACCTCTCGTCGGTGTCGGTCGAGATGGGCCTGGACGCGCTGGCCGAACTCTGTAACATGATGGCCAACGGCTTCGTCGACGAGTGGGCGACGCTGTTCGAGACGCCCATCGACACCGGTTCGCCCATCAGGGTCCGGAACGCCGAGCGAAAGCTGGTCGACAACGTTCTGAACCACTACGAACTCGGTCTGTACATCACCTCGCGGTTCACCATCCCGGAGTACGACGTCGACGGGACCATCTACGTCTTCCCGGGCAAACCTGAGTTCGTCGAGAAGATATCGCGGGTCGGCCTCGACGTGATAGAGCAATGAAGACCTACGCGAGCGCCCCTGACGACCCCGAGCGCGAGCGACTGTTCGTCGGCGTTTCGGAGTACGAGGTGGTCGCCGACGGCACCACGCTCGTCGCCTACGGACTCGGCGCGTGCGTCGGCCTGGCCGTCCACGACCCGGAGAACGGCGTCGGCGGCCTCGCTCGCGCGATGCTCCCCCGGCGCTCGGACGGCGACGGAACGAGCGACGCCAAGTACGTCGACACGGCGGTCGAGACGCTGGTCCGGGAGGCCATCTCGGCGGGCGCGAGCTTCGGCGCGCTGGAGGGGTACGTCGTCGGCGGCGGCGACCTGCTGGACCTGAAGGGCCTGCCGCGCGAGGTGAGCGAGCGGAACGTCGAGACGGCCCGCGAGGCGTTCGCCGACCTCGACGTGTCGCTCTCGGGCGTCGCGGTCGGCGGCGACCGCGGCCGGACGGTGGAGTTCGACACCGCCGCCGGAGAGGTTCGAGTTATCACGGCCCACGACCCCGAGCCGACGCTGCTCGGCCGCGACGAGTAAGCTATCTCGGCTTCGGTGAGTTCTCCTCCCCCGAGAGAATCGAATCGCCGAGAGTGACCGCGAGAACGAGTTCCGAACGTGCGATTCCGGCGGGCGGAGTCAACGCAGCACGAGATACGGTCCCAGCAGCAACATGAGTCCTGCCAGCACGCGGGTCAGCAGTTCGGCGTCGACCGACTGGGCGACCCGCCAGCCGATGACGACACCGACGAGTTCGGGGATACCGATCACGGCCACGAGCGGCCACGCGACGGCGTCGCGAACGACGTAGCCGAACGTCGCGAACGTGGCGATGAAGATGGACTGGACCTGCGCGGTGCCGACGGCCAGCAACATCGGTACGCCGGCCACGACCAGAATCGGGACCGCTAACACGGGACCGCCGACCCCTAGCAGGCCGCCGGAGACGCCGACGAATCCGCCGATGACCCCGTACTTCAGGGATTCCGGGACCCGCGGGCGGTCGCGTTCGTCGTCACCGCCGCCGTACCGAGACCGGTAGAAGACGAGGACGCCGGTGAGCGAGATGAACACCCCGAGTAGCAGTCCGAACGTCGCCTCGTCGACGAGCGCATTGAGTCTGACCCCGACCAGCGCGCCGACGAGGCCGGTGACGCTCAGGATCGCCGCCGCCCGAGCCCCGCCGGCGGTTCCGAGTTCGCCCGAACGGTAGTAGCTCGCGGTCCCGAGAACGCCGGTGACGATGAACGTCGCGCTGGCGGTTCCCACGACGACGGCGGGCGGGAGGTCGGTCAGCGCGTACAGCGCGATGGTGACGAAGATTCCGCCTGGTCCGACGGCGGTGATACCGACGCCGCCGAGCAGCGAGATAACGACCAGGAGAACGAGCGTCCCCGCGGGAATTCCGGCGACCATACCGAATCAGAACCCACCCGAGAGGATCGCGTCGATGACGAACTGGCCGGCGCTCCACGCCGAGTACACCGCCAGCAGGACGAGGGCACTGTTGACCGCGTTCAGCCACCAGCCGTTCGTGTGGGTGCCCATCACGTCCGAGTCGTTGACTGCCCAGAACAAGAGCACGGCGGTAATCGGGAGGCCCACTACGCCGTTGTACGCGGGAAAGAGGATGATCATGTCGATGACGCTGAGCCCGAGGAACTCGTGGACGAGCGGCGAGAGGCTTCCCAGACCGACTCCGACGACGTAGATGACGTTGAACAGCCGACCGTCGTCCGCGTACTGCGTTCCCATCGCTTCCGGGATGATGTACGCGGGCGCCCACATGATCGGAACGATGCTGTTGAACGCGGCGGCGAGCGTCCCGGTGAGGAACACGACCATCGCCCACTCGCCCAGCACCGACGCGAGCGCCCGTCCGGGCGTGAGGAACGTCTCGAGTTGTTCGTACCCCGCCGGACGGAGAATCGCCGCCGCGACGACGACGATGGCGACGGTCGTGATGCCGCCGACGGCGTAGCCGATCGAGAGGTCGCGACGCATCGTCGGTACGGCAGCACTGGTGGACCAGCCCTTCTCGTCGACGAGTTGGGACTCGAGGAAGAAGTTGGGCCAGAGCGCGGTGGTCCCGAGGATGCTCACCGCGAGGGTCATCGACCCGGCGGAGTCGATTCCGGGGACGAAACCGGTGGCGACCGCGGCGAGGTTCGGGTCGCTCGCGCCCGCGACGAGTAAGTAGAGGACCAGCAGACCGAACATCATCGCCACCATAATCTTCTCGACGGCTCTGTATCCGAGGATGCCGATTACGATGGCCGCGAGCCCCGTCAGGTAGGCGAAGGGCTGCCAGCCGATACCCTGCAGGTCGAGCAGGACGACGATGCCCTTGCCGACGGCGGCGGTGAGTTCGAGCGTCCACGCGACGCAACCGACGGACAGCAGTATCATCACGACCGTCGCGAGGGTCGAACCGAGCTTTTCCCGGGCGAACGCCGCCAGCGAGTCACCGAAGATGCCGAGTCGCGCGCTCATGTCCTGCGCCATGAAACCCAACAGCACCGCACCCACGACGGCCCAGAGTAGGCCGTAGCCGTAGCGCACGCCGGCCGAACTCGCGATGAATATCGATCCCGACCCGAAGTAACTCGCGACCATCACGAACGCGAGGCCGTACTTCTGGAAGAACTCGGCCGCCGACGGTCCCGGTAACAGTTCGCTGATAGTGTTGCTACTCATGATTGTAGAGCTGTCATTTACGTAGACCGTTCCGCTTCACTCCCACCACGCCCCGCCTCCAAGTTCGGTTCAGGCTTATTATAATAGACGTGCCCGCTCAAAGAGTGTTGTGGGCGGATATCAGTTCAGTATCCGGTGACGAGTCGCGGGCAAGGTACCGACTCGACAGCCGAGATTCACTTTCGACGTCTCGATGTGTCCGGACTACCCTCAAATCGGAAGCGTTTCGACAGAATCGACGGCTCCCTTTTCGCCCGACTCAGACCGCCAGCCACGCCAGCAGCCGGAGCGCGGCAATCCCGACCGTGATCGTCCGTGCCGGCCATATGAAGATTTATTCCCCGTAGCGCGCTACTGCGGGTATGAAAGAACGGGTGGAGGACTCCGGAACGGCGTTCTGGTGTGACGCCGACGACACCGAGGCCCTCCGTCGCTTTCGGACGCTCGTGAACGCCATCGACGACGGCGTCTTCCAACTCGACGCCGACGGTCGACTCGCCGCGGTCAACGACGGCGTCGTCGAACTCACGGGGTACGCCCGCGAAGAACTCCTCGGCGAACACGTCTCGCTGGTCCTCGACGACGGTTTGGCCGCCGAGCGACTTCTCGAGAGTGCGACCGACGTCGGCGACCGATTCGAGTTCGCCGTCCGGACCGCCGATGGAGACCGAATCCGCTGCGAAGTCCGAGTGACTCCGTTCGAAGCCGACGGTGCGGGACGGGGTGCGGTCGGCGTGATTCGCGACGTTCCCGAGCGGTGGGAAGCGGCGTCGGAGCGAGCGGAAGCGACCGCCGAGACCGACCAGCAGATGCGGCTCTACGAGACGCTCGTCTCGAGCACGCCCGACCTCGTCTACGCCTTCGACCTCGACTACCGCTTCACGTTCGCGAACGACGCGACGCTGGAGATGTGGGACCAGACCCTCGAGGAGTCGCTGGGGAAGACCCTGCGGGAGATCGGCTACGAACCGTGGCACGCGGAGATGCACGAACGCGAGATCGACCGGGTCGTCGAGACGAAAGCGCCCGTCCGGGGCGAGGTCGAGTTCCCGCACGCCGAACTCGGCCGGCGCGTCTACGACTACATCTTCGCGCCGGTGCTCGACGACGACGGAGAAGTCGAGGCCATCGCCGGAACGACGCGCGACATCACCGAACGCAAGCAGGCCGAGGAGGCGCTCCAGCGGAGCGAGGAACGCCTCCGCGCGCTGGTCGCCGCGAGTTCGGACGTGGTGTACCGGATGAGCCCCGACTGGAGCGAGATGCACGAACTCGAAGGCAAGGAGTTCCTCGCCGACATCGACGAGTCGACCAGCGACTGGCTCGACAAGTACATCCATCCGGACGACCAGCCGCGGGTCACGGAGGTCATCGAGGAGGCGATTCGGACCAAGAGCGTCTTCGAACTGGAACACCGGGTGGAGCAGGAGGACGGGAGCACGGGCTGGACGTTCTCGCGGGCGGTACCGATGCTGGACGAGGACGGCGACATCGACGAGTGGACCGGGATGGCGAGCGACATCACCGAACGGAAGCGCCACGAGCAGGCCCTGGAGGAGTCGGAGCGCCGGTACCGGACGCTCGCCGAGAACTTCCCGAACGGTGCGGTCGGGGTGTACGACCGCGACCTCCGGTACACCCTGACCGAGGGGAGCGTTCTGGGCGACACCCTGCCGAGCGCCGACCGCCTGGAGGGCAGCAGGATGCCGGAGATATTCCCGTCGGAGACGGTCGAGGATCTCGAACCGGTGCTCCGGGCGGCGGTCGAGGAGGGCGAAACCGGCAAGGCGACGACCGAGTTCGGCGGTCGCAACTGGGACGTGTGGGCGGCACCGCTTCGCGACGCCGATGACGACGTCTTCGCCGCGCTGAGCCTCGCCCAGGACGTCACCGAGCAGGTCGACCGCGAGCGGGAACTCGAAGAGCGGACCGAGCGCCTCGACAGATTTGCGAGCATGCTCGCCCACGAACTGCGCAACCCCGTCACCATCGGCCAGATATACAGCGAGCAACTGCCGACGGACGCCGCCCCCGACGCGGTCGAGTACGTCAACGAGGCGTTCGACCGCATCGAGGACATGATCGACGTGATGCTGGTGGTGGCGCGGGGCCGCGAAGCCGTGGGCGACCGCTCTCGCGTCCACCTCCCGACGGTGGCGCGGGAGGCGTGGGGAGAAGTGGAGACGCCGGAGGCGACCCTGGACGTCGCGCTCGATACCGCGATACGGGCCGACGAGACGTACGTCCGCCACCTGTTCCGCAACCTCTTCGAGAACGCCGTCGAGCACGGCGGGTCGGACGTCACCGTCACCCTCGGCGGCCTCCCGACCGGGTTCTACGTCGCCGACGACGGGGCGGGCATCCCGGCCGAGAACCGCGACGCGGTGTTCGAAGCGGGATACACGACGACCGCCGGGCGGGAGGGAATCGGCCTAGGGTTGGCCTTCGTTCGCGAACTCGCCGACGGGTACGACTGGACGTGCGCGGTGACCGAGAGCGGGGCGGGCGGCGCGCGCTTCGAGTTCACGGGCACCGACCAGGACCCAGAGCAGACCTGAGCGGGTGAACAGCGACGGCCCGCCTCGCGTCGGTCAGTCGTCCTCGGACGGTTCGGTCGGTCCCGCCGCGTCGCTCGCTGCTGCGTCTCCCGTCGGCCCGGACCGACTGCCGATGAGCATGTCGTCGCCGCGGACGTCGCCGCCTTCTTGCACGAGGACGCGCCCGTGTGCGTCGCTGAACTCCTTCGCCATCCCGTAGACCGCGACGAGGCCGACGACCGCGACCGGACCCCCGGTGATGATGGCGGCCTGCTGGAGCGCGTTCGTCCCGCCGATGACGACGAGAATCGAGGCGATCAGCCCCTGCAGGACGCCCCAGGTGAGCCGGTTGAGTTTCGAGGGGTCCTCCTCGCCGCCGGTCGTCAGCATCGCGAGCCCGAGCGTCGAGGAGTCCGCGGACGTGACGAAGAACGTGATGACCAGCAGGAAGAACAGCGCCGACAGCACTTCGCCGAATGGCAGTGCGCCGAACAGCGGGTACCCCGAGACGGCGATGCCGAACTCGTTTATCGCGCCGAGGATGTCGGCTCCGCCGGAGTTCTGGAGGCGCATCGACGTACCGCCGACGATCATGAACCAGGGCACCGTCGCCAGCGTCGTGGCGATGACGCCGACGAACGTCACCTCGCGGATGGTCCGGCCCTTCGAAATCTTCGCGAGGAAGATGCCGGAGAACGGCGCCCACGAGAACCACCAGGCCCAGTAGAACACGGTCCAGGCGCCGACGAAACTCGCGTCGCCGGACCCCACGCCGGTGAACAGACTCATCCCGACGAACCCCTGGAGGTAGTCGCCGACGGCCTGGGTCCCGAGGTTCAGAACGAACGACGGGAATCCTACCAGGAAGACGACGACGCCCAACACGAGGAAGACAAGGACGTTCACCTGCGAGAGGCGCTTGATGCCTCGGTCGACGCCCGACACGACCGAGAGCGTGAACAGGACCGTCACGCCGGTGATCGTCAGGATAGTTCCGAGGTCGCCGAAGGCGACGCCGAACTGGTACTCCATCCCGGCGAGTAACTGCTGGCCGATGAAGCCGAGCGACGTGGCGATACCGCCCATCGTCCCGAAGACCGCGACGACGTCGACGAGCGTGGCCCACTTGCTGTCCTCGAGGTCGTCGACCCCGATGAACGGCGCCAGCACCGTCGAGAACCTGAACGGCGCGCCCTTGTTGTACGCGAAGTACGCGATGGGTACCCCGACGATGAGGTAGGCGCTCCAGGCCGAGATACCCCAGTGGAAGAACGTGTACTGGAGCGACCCGACCATCTTCGCCTTCGCGCTCGCGCCCGACCCCGTCAGCGGAGTGCCGTTGCCGAAGTGGTAGATCGCCTCCGCGGGGCCCCAGAACACGATTCCGGCGGCGATTCCCGCCGAGAAGAACATCGCGAAGTACGTCAGGAAACTGTGGTCCGGTTCGGTGTCCTCACCGCCGAGTCGTATCTTGCCCCACGGGCCGAAGATGAGGAACGTGGTGAACGCGACGAATATCAGCATCGCCCACAGGTAGAACCACGAGAAGTTCGTCCACAGCCAGTTGTTCAGGTCCGTGATTATCTTTCCGAGTTGATTCACCTGACTTCCGTCGACCGTTACGGTCGGACTCAGCGCGTACGCGACGATGAATGCCACGGCGACGACGACGCCGGAGCCGAAGATCACCGGGTCGATCTCTTCGAGGAACTCGTCGAGCAAACTGTTCGGTTCACTGCTCATGGTTAATCGGGTACGGTAGTGGTGGTCTGCTGTCGCATCCGCGACCGCGCTCGGGTCGCCTCCGGCGGTCGAAGCGTCGCGCCGGTCGGCGGCGACCCCGGCGGTGGTCGCGGTGGTCGAGACGCTCGCGTCGGCCGCGCGCCGCGACGGACGTGCCGGGTCGGTTCGACGGAGAACCCGACGCGAAGCCGTTCGGCGCCCAGATGAGTGGCATCCTGACCCACGGTACCAGTTCTCAAGGCCACGGATAAACGTTCGTGTGGAGCACCTGCCTCTTTAAAACGGCCGGGAGAGACGGGACGTCCGTCCGGAAATCGGTCGATTCGAGGCTCACCCGGCGTCGCTCCGGTTGACGTGTTCGACCGGGTAGCCGGCCGCGGCGATCGAGTCCACGATGTTCGCGGCGTGTTCGGCGCCGCTCGTCTCGACCTGGAACGTCAGGTACGCCTCGCCGACGTCGAGGTCCTCGACCGCGCGGTCGTGGCGGACGGTGCGGATGTTCGCCCCGTGTTCGGCGACGATGCCCGACAACTCCTCCATCTTCCCGTACCGGTCGTCGATGCGGACCCGGAGGCTCAGAATCTGCTTCCGGGCGGTGAGCGCGTGGACGAGGACGGTCTGGAGCATCGTCATGTCGAGGTTTCCGCCGCAGAGCAGCGGCATGACCGTCTCACCTTCGACGTCCAGGTCGCCGAGGACGGCGGCCACCGACGCCGCGCCGGCGCCCTCGACGACCTGTTTCGCCCGCTCCAGCAGCACGAGGATGCTCCGAGCTATCTCCTGGTCGGTGACCGTGACGACCTCGTCGACGTGTCGGTCGATGAGCGCGAGCGTCCGCTCGGAGATTCCGCCCGTGGCGATGCCGTCGGCGATGGTGTCGACGGAGTCGAGCGTCTGGGGTGCGCCCTTCTCGAGGCTGTCGGGCACCGTCGCGGCGCCGGCGGCCTGGACCCCGACGATTCGCGTCTCGGGCGATAGCTCCGCGAACGCCGTCGCGACACCGCTTATCAACCCGCCCCCGCCGATGGGAACGACGACCGTGTCGACTTCGGGGTCGTCCTCGTACATCTCGACGCCGAGTGTTCCCTGGCCGGCGACGATGGCCGGGTCGTCGTACGCGTGGACGAACTCCGCCCCGGAGTCGCCCGAGACGTCCCGGGCGTGGGCCATCGCCTCGCGGAAGTTCTGCCCGACGAGTTCGACCGACGCGCCGTAGCCGCGCGTCGCGTCGACCTTCGTCTGGGGTGCGGTCTTCGGCATGACGATGGTCGATTCGACGCCGAGGCTCGTCGCGGCGAGCGCGACGCCCTGGGCGTGGTTGCCGGCGCTGGCGGCGACGACGCGCTCGCAGTCGGTCTCCTCGACGCACTGGGCGATCTTGTTGTACGCCCCGCGCGTCTTGAACGACCCCGTCCACTGGAGGTGTTCCAACTTGAGCGACACCCGCTCGGCTCCCGTCATCGCCTCCAGGGAGGTGCTGCGTTCGACGGGCGTCGGCTTGACGACCGTTCGGTCGTCAAGTCGCTCGCGCGCTCGCTCGACGTCGGCGAACTCGACGGTGTGTACAGGTTCGGTGGTCATGGGAGCGCGGCTACCGGAGTATCTTCTCGCGGTCCGGGTCGTACAGCGGTTCCTCCTCGACGGTCGCCGGGTAGCGCTCGTTCTCGTACCGTATCTCGACCGACCGCCCCGGTTCGGCGTACTCGGGCGGGAGGTACCCGTACGCGATGCCGGCGTCGACGGTGTAGCCGTAGTCGGCGCGCGCGACGTACCCCAGCACGTCGTCGCCGTCGACGACCGGGTGGCCCGAGTCGACGACCGCCCCGGGTTCGTCGAGCGTCATGCAGGACAGCTTCCGGTCGAGACCCTCCTCGCGGGTGCGTTCGAGCGCCGCCTTGCCGACGAACTCGGTGTCCATATCGACCGCGAACCCGATGCCGGCCTCGTAGGGGTCGTACTCCGGCGTGATGTCGGTCCCCCACAGTCGGAAGCCCTTCTCCATGCTCATCGAGTTGAGCGCGGCGTCCCCCATCGCGACCGCGCCGTGGTCCTGGCCCGCCTCCCAGACGAGGTCCCACAGTTTCGCACCGTACTCCATCGGGGCGTACAGTTCCCAGCCGAGTTCCCCGACGTACGAAACCCGCAGCATCGTCACCGGCACGCTCCCGACGTACGTCTCCCGGCACGAGAAGAACGGGAAGGCGTCGTGGGAGATGTCGGCCTCGACGAGTCCGGCGAGCGTCTTCCGAGCCTCCGGACCCCACACGCCGAGGCCGCAGGTGCCCGACGTCCGGTCGGTCACGGTCACCGAGTCGGGGGCGCGCTCGCGAACCCACCGGCCCTGCTCGGTGCCGGAACTCCCGCCGCCGGTCAGCAGCAGGAACCTGTCGTCGGCGAGTCGGGAGACGGTCAGGTCGGCGAGGATGCCGCCCGCCTCGTTCAGCATCGTCGCGTACCGGACGCGGCCGGGCGCGACGTCGACGTCGTTCGAGAGCAACCGCTGGAGGAAGTCGGCGGCGTCGTCGCCGGTCACCTCGATGCAGGTGAACGACGAGAGGTCGTACAGTCCGACCCGGTCGCGGACGGCACGATGTTCGGCGCCGTGGGCCTTCGACCAGTTCCGGCCCGGCCAGCCGTCCCGGTCCGGCACGCCGTACTCCGCCGCGAGCGGTTCGTTGGCCTCGTACCACTGGGCGGCCTCCCAGCCGTCGGCGTCGTAGAACTCCGCGCCGAGTTCCTCCTGTCGCGGGTAGTAGGGACTCCGCCGGAGGCCGCGCTCGCTTCGGGGCTGTTCGCGCGGGTGAATCAGCTGGTACACCTCCTGGTACTGCTGGGCGCCCCGGTCGCGGGCGTACCGCCGCGACCCCGAGTGGGGCTGGAACCGGTCGACGTGCGCGCCGGTCACGCACACGCGCTCGCCGTCGAGTCGCGGGACGCCGTTCTCCATCCACTCGGCGAGGATGTTGCCCGCGCCGCCGGACTGGGTGACCCAGACCGCCAGGCCCCACCACAGGCCGTCGACGTCCTCGCTCTCGCCGAAGATGGGCATCCCGTCGGGGGTGAACGAGAACATCCCGTTGATGCGGTACTCGAACTCGGAGTCGGCGAGCGCGGGGACGAGTTCGGTCGCGGCGTCGTACGCCGAGCGGTCGATGTCGGGGTGGGTCGGCTCGAAGAAGTGTTCTTCGGTGAACTCGCGGATGGACGGCTGGTCGGGCGCGTCCTCGGGCGAGAGGATGTCCTCGGGGTCGACCAGTAGCGGTTCGTGGTCGTAGGAGCCGATACCGTAGCGCTCGCCGTGCTGACGGAAGTACAGCGAGTAGTCCTGGTGGCGCAGGATGGGCTGGTCCAGTTCGCGCGCCGCGCCCCGGAGTTCGTCGAGTTCGTCGGAGACGAGGTACTGGTGGGCGCACGGGACGAGCGGCACGTCGACGCCGACCATGTCGCCGAACAGCGGCCCCCAGATGTTCGCCGCCACCAGCACCTCGTCGGCCTCGATGCTCCCCCGGTCGGTGACGACGGTGCGTATCCCCTCGTCGTCGGTTTCGAGGTCCGTGACCGTCGTCTCGCCGAAGAACCGGACGCCCCGGTCGCGGGCCGCTTCGGCCATCGTGGCCGAGACGTCGACGGCGTCGGCCTTCCCGTCCGTGGGCACGTAGTAGCCGCCGTGGATGGCGTCCTCGTTTATCTGGGGAATCTCGGCTTTCACCTCGGCGGGCGAGAGCAGGCGGCCACCCTCTATGCCGTAGGCCATCCCCCGCTCGCGCTTGCGCTTCAGGAAGTCCCACCGGTCTTCGGTGTAGGCCACTTCGACGCCGCCGGCCTGGCGGAAGCCGTCGAGGTCCGAGTAGAGCCGTCGGGTGTACTCGGCCATCCGGGTCATCAGCTTTCCCCCGGCGGTCTGGAACACCAGGCCCGGCGCGTGGGAGGTCGACCCGCCGGTTTCGAACAGCGGTCCCTGGTCGACGACGACGACGTCCTCGCGCCCGAGTTCGCTCAGGTGGTACGCGGTGCTGCACCCGACGCACCCCGCACCGACGATGACCGTCCCGGCCGCGTCCGGAAGTTTGCCACTTGTTCCCATGTAGCTAAGTCTGGTGGTCGCGGCGCGTCATAAGTTCTCGTGTGAGTCAACGCCGGCTTTATGGGGGCGTTCGGGGCGGCGCGAGACGTCCGGCCCTGCAGGTTCGCCAGGCCGCGAATCACCCTCGTCACTCGAAGCGGTCGAGTCCGAACATCTCGACGGGGTGGTCGGTGTCGCCGTCGACCGCGAGGTCGGCGAGGACCTCGCCGATGGCGCTGGCGAACTTGAAGCCGTGACCCGAGAAGCCCGCGCCGACCGCCACCTGCGGGTGGTCGGGAAGCGTATCCAGGATGAAGTGTTCGTCCGGGGAGTTCGTGAACATGCAAGTCGCCAGTCGCATCGTCGGGCCCGCGCCCTCGGGGAAGTAGTTCTCGGCGCACTCGCGCAGCACGCGCTCGTCCGCCGGTTCGACGTCGCGGTTCCATTCGTCGGGGTCGACCCGCTCGTCGCGGTGGTGGTACTTGCCGAGTTTGAACCCCGGCACGTCGTACCGCGGAAGTCCGTAGAACCGACCCTCCGGGACTTCGAGGTTCCACACCGGGAAGTTCTCGGGGTCGAACTGCGTCGGCGACTTCGGGTGAAACCACGCGAGGACCTGCCGTTCCGGGACCGCCAGTCCGTCGAGCGCGTCGACGAACTTCGCGGCCCACGCGCCCGCCGCGACGACCATGTTCTCCGCCTCGTACTCGCTGCGGTCGGTTTCGACCCGGACGCCGCCGTCGGCCGTCTCCGACCAGTCGGTCACGCGCTCGCGCGCTCGGACCACCGCGCCCGCGCGCTGTGCGGCCTCGGTGTGGGCGACGATGCACTGTTCGGGGACGACGAAGCCGCCGTCCTCCTGATACAGCGCCATGTGGTCGTCGGGCAACCGATAGCCGGGGAACCGCTCGCTGACCTCCGCGCTCGTCAGCACCTCGTGGGGGATGCCGTGTTCCTCGCAGGAGCGCCGCGACCCCTCGAACACGTCGTTTCCTGGCGGCGCGGCGTCGATGGACCCGGTGACGTGGAGGAGGTCCCGGCCGGTCCTGTCCGCTAAGTCGGTCCAGAGTTCGTACGCGCGTTCGATGAGCGGGATGTACGACGGATGTTCGTAGTACGCTCGTCGGATGATGCGCGTGATTCCGTGCGAGGACCCCATCGTGTGGGGGATGTCGTAACGTTCGAGGCCGAGCACGTCGAGGCCCCGGTTCGCGAGGTGGTACGTCGCCGCGCTTCCCATGCCGCCGACACCGATGACGATAGCGTCGTACCGCTCGCCGCGTTGGCTCATGTCAGCCGCGACGACGCGGCCGCTTTTATTGATGGTTTGGGTGCGCTGGGATGGGCTTTATCCGTGTGACGAGCGGCGTCGGGCCGCTTTGGTCGTGGCGATGGTCACGAACGGAGAGTCGGCCGCGACCGGTCGGTCCTACTTATAGCAGTCTCTATCTGCGACCAACGCTTATCCGTGATAGTGGGTACTGTTCTCACATGACGCGTTGGGACGACGGTAAGACCCAGACCGCACCTGTCAGTCCGGACATCACCGACGAGAACAACGCATTGCCCGCGAAGTACTTCACCGAACCGGACGTGTGGGAGATGGAGAAGGAGAAGGTGTTCTCGCGGTACTGGATATACGCGGGACACGCGAACTGCATCGACGAACCGGGCGACTACTTCACCCGGACGGTGGGCGACTCGCAGGTCATCGTCGTGCGCGACCAGGACGACGACGTTCGGGCGTTCTACAACGTGTGCGCACACCGCGGGTCGAAGATGGTCGAAGACACGCCGATGACCGACCCGGGGAACATGGGGCGCATCCAGTGTCCGTACCACCTCTGGACGTACGACCTCGAGGGGAACCTGCGGACGACGCCGAAGAGCTTCGAGGAGGCGAGTCTGAACCCGGACCTCGAGGACGACGATGTCCAGGAGTTCGACGGCGAGGACAACGGTCTCATGGAGGTCCACACCGACACCGTCGGTCCGTTCGTGTTCGTCAACCTCGACGACGACCCGATGTCGCTCGACGAGCAGACCGGCAAGATGAAAGACGAACTCGAAGAACTCCCGCTCGGCGACTACGAGCACGCCCGCCGCATCGTCTCCGAGGTCGAGTGCAACTGGAAGGTCTTCGGCGGCAACTACTCGGAGTGCGACCACTGCGAGGCCAACCACCAGGACTGGATAGAGGGGATCGCGCTCGACGAGTCCGAACTGGAAGTGAACGACTACCACTGGGTCCTCCACTACACCCACGCCCAGGACGTCGACGACGAGTTGCGCATCCACGACGAACACGAGGCGAAGTTCTACTACCTGTGGCCGAACTTCACGGTCAACATGTACGGGACCGCCGACGGGTACGGGACCTACATCATCGACCCCATCGACGAGAAGCGGTTCAACCTCGTCGCCGACTACTTCTTCGCCGACTCGGACCTGAGCGAGGAGGAAGAACAGTTCATCGAAACCAGCCGGCAACTCCAGGAGGAGGACTTCGAACTGGTCGAACGCCAGTACGAGGGGCTCAGCATGGGCGCGCTCGGGCAGGCTCAGCTCGGTCCGAACGAGCACACGGTCCACAAACTCCACCGGCTGGCCCAGGAAGCGTACGACGCGTAGGCGAATCCACCATGAGCCACCAGCACCCCAACGTCGTGACGGTTTCGTGCCCGGACTGCGGCGTCTCGAAGGACGTCGACCCGCCGAACCAGGCGATCGCGTTCTACCGCCGCCACAACAAGCTCACCGGCCACGACGTCGAGATCGACCGCGCCGACGTCGGCGTCGAAACGGAGGTTCCCCACGACGGCGACGTCGGGGTCGTCGTCGCGGAACTCGAGACTCGATTCGACGACGGCGTGCCGCTCGGCGTCGTCGCCGCCGTCACCAGCGAGCACGGCGTTACCGTCGGCGAGACGCTGGCGGCGGTCCGCGAACGGCGACTGCGCGGCGAACTGTACGAACCGCGAGACGACCATCTGCGCGCGACGTGACGGCGGGTCGGCTTCGGCCGCCCGTTCGTCCGACGCCGGTTCGCTCGGCCTTCTCGTTCGCTCGACACCCGGTCGTCACTCGTCCGTGAGCGTCGTCCTGATGAGTTCGAAGACGCCGCGGCGGAGCCGTCCGCCGACGGCGCTCGGCGAAACGTCGAGCGACTCCGCCAGCCCTTCGAGGGACGTCTGGCGGGGCTCCTCGAAGTACCCCTGCTCGTAAGCGGCCAGCAGCGTCTCGCGCTGTGGCTCGGTGAGCTTCGCCGTCTCGTTGACCGTCCACTCGTCGCGTCGGTAGAGGTTGGCGACGTCGAAGGAGATCTCCTCGTCCCGACAGTACGAGACGAGGGAGGCGAGGCCGTCCCGGTCGGGAATGTGGAGCGTGACCGTCCACCCCCTGTCGCTGCTCTCGGCCTCGGCCATCAGCCCGCCGACCTCCGTCGTCTTCGGCGAGATGAGCTTCGTCTCGGGCGTGTGGGCCATCCGATAGATGCGCGAACCGCCGGAGTCGGTCACGTTCGTCCAGTCGGTGACCGTGTGGTCGGCTTCGAGCGCCGCTTCGAACGCGTCGAACGAGTCGGCCTCGCTCTCGACGAGGAAGAAAAACAGCCCCGTCTCGGGGTCCGTCGCGGAGTGGGGGATGACCTGTATCGAGACGCTGTCGACCGCCTTGACGGTCGGCGTCAGCGCGAGGTCGGGGTGTCGGATCTCCGCGACGACTATCAGACTCATCTGTCGGCCCGTCGTCGGCTATCGGTCGAGCGACGCTGGCGCCGAGCATCCGTCCGCGACCCCCCGTTTCGTCGACGGTGGGGTTTCGAAGGTGCGCGGCGAATCGAACTGCCGTCGGGACGGGCCGAACGGACTCCACTGTCCATGTTAGTGCGTAGGGATAACGAGTGTCATAATCGTTCGGTGCGAGAGCCCGCCGGGAACCGCCGGCCTCGACGGGGTCCGAACCGTGGCGCCTCTCGACGCCCGCCGACGCGGTTCGCCCGCGAGTCGTTCGGCGACGCCTCCCCGGACCACCGCGTCACGACCGCGAAGGGACCGATTGAAATACTCGGCGGGGCCACCGTCTCGGCGATGAGAGACTTCACCGACCCCTTCCGCGTCGCCGTCAAGGAGACGGCGACCGAGGCCAACGAGGCGGCCCGTCGCTTCGCCGAGGCAGAGGGCGCGGTCGTGGAGTTCGCCTCGCGGGCGGCCGCCGTCGAGCGCGCGAAGCGACTCTCCGCGGAGGGCGAGACCCCCGTCGCCGTCCAGCAGGCCGCGCCCCAGGACCGGAGCGGCGTCGACGCCTACCTCGTTTCCCGACCCCAGCGCCGCAAGCACGACCCCGACGGCTCGGTGGCGACCGGGCTGACCTTCGACACCACCGCCAACCAGTACGGCGCGCTCGGCGAGGCGCTCATCTGCTCGCCGACGGTCAATCCGCCCGTGCTCACCTACTTCGCCCGCGAGGACCCCGACGTGCCCGACACGCCGGCTGGCGCCGACCTCCGGGTCGAACTCGACACCAGTCCGGACCCCGTGGTCGTCGGCACCGACGGCAAGCGCTGGGAACCGGACTGCCGTGCGGCGGTCCGACTCGGTCCCGACCGGCCGCTACTCACGGAGTACTGGTGCGAGGTCAAGACCGGCGACGGCTCGTTCGAGCGAAGCCAGCGCGCCGCGATGCGCGCGAAGGCACGGGAGGCGACCGTCCTCAAGATTCGGGTCGACGTGACCGACCTCCCCCAGAGCTACACGGCCTGGGTCCGGACGCTCGGCGCCGGCGGGGACGACGAGGTGGCCGTCACCGCGGGCAGCCCGAACAGCAAGTTGACCGACTTCTGACCGCCTCTCACCTCGCCTTCCGCTCCGCTTCCCACTCCGCCGCTATCTCCACCGCCACCTCGTTCCGGCGCATGAACGGCGGCGTCCACGGGTCGTCGTACTGGAACACCACCGGCCGGGTCCGGGGTTCTAACCCCCGGCGTTCGAGCGCGTCAAGCAGGGCCTCGCGGTACTTCTCGACCCGGTCGTCCGTGGCGTACCACGAGAACCGCTCGACCGCGAGCGTCCGGGGCGGTTCGACCGCCAGCCGAACTGCGGTGTCGGTCGGAATCGGCGCGTCGTCGGGGTCGTACTCGGCGGGGAGGTAGAACGCCATCGTCACCCCGTCCGTCGCTCCGGCGGTCCGGACCGGCGTCGTCATCGAAATCTCCTCGCCGGCCGGCGGCGCATCTCGCCGCGTGCGAACCGGCGCGGTCGTCGGCACCTTCTGGCCCTCGGTCGCCACCGGCGCGGTCATCGACACCTCCTCGCCGCTCTCGTTCTCGCCGGAGATGTACCGGAAGAGCCGCCGGAACGCCTCGTCCTCGTCTGCGGCGGTCGTCTCGGCCAGCACCGTCCGGGGGTAGCGCCGGAGTTCCACGCCGTCGAACTCCGCTATCGTCTCGTAGGGAATCCCCTCGGTCGTCCGGTCGACGTACGCGCCCCAGCCGACCCACGCCGCGAGCAGTCCGCCCGCACCGGCGAGCAGCGCGAGGCGACGCAGTCGCCTCGAAGACGCGAACGGAGAATCCGTGAGTAGTGCCTTGGTTCGAGTTCGCACAGGCGGTCCACGCCGAGGAGGACCAAAAGCCCACTCGCCACGACGAGGGTGCGCGCTCTAGTGTCGGATTGGGTCGCGAGTCGCGAGTCGGCGGGTCGACCGGGACGGCCGTGACCTCGACGACCGCGACGTCTGGGAACTTCACTTCGACGTATTTTTAGGCGGCATCCCCGTTTCTCACCGTATGGCAGACTTCCAGGTCGTCGTCGCGGACCCCGACTCCGGGGCGACCCACCAGCGCGACGTAGACGGACAGGACGCGAACCGATTCCTCGGCCGGTCCATCGGCGAGGAGGTCGACGGCGGCGCCGTCGGCCTCGACGGCTACACGGTCGAGATTACCGGCGGCTCCGACAAGGCGGGCCGCCCGATGCGCGGCGACGTCGCCGGCCCGAACCTCAAGGAGGTCCTCCTGGAGGGCGGCGTCGGCTACGAGCCGTCCCGCGACGGCGAGCGCAAGCGCATCACGGTCCGCGGCGGCGAGGTCAGCGAGGAAGTCGCCCAACTCAACGTCAAGATCGCCGAGCGCGGCGACACCTCCGTCGAGGAACTCCTCGGCGAGGGCGGCGACGAGGAAGACGAAGCGGACGAGTAATTTCGCACCCACCTTTTGCTGCGCTCAGCAACTCGGCCGCCGATGGCGGCCGAGTTGCTTCGCTGGCAAAATCTGGACCAAAAGCCAGCGTCACCGCCTCTGAAGCGGCCAAAGGCCGCTTCTTCGAGGGTTCCTCGGCCCGCTCGCTTCGCTCGCGGGACAGCAACAAAGTAGCCGACCGCCGGTCGAGACGGGTTGCTTCAACCGCAGGTGTTTTCTCCCTCAGTGCGCTAGTCCGGCCCAAGTTGCTTCCATGGCCGACCGAATCTCCAGCGACAACGCCTCCCTGACCACCGTCCGGGCGACCCTCGTCCGGAGCGGCGCGCTCGACCGCCCGAAGGTCGAACTCCCCGCCGAACACGCCGAATCGTTCCCGACCGACGACGTGGTTCGCGTCGTCGCCGACGACACCGAGTACCGCGCGACCGTCGAAGCGCCGCTGACCGGAGACGGCCGCGAGATTCGCGGCCTCTACGACACGCCGCGACTCGCCCGCAACCCCGGCGAGGGCGAGAACCGCCTCGCCGAGTGGCTGGAGGGGACGAACCTCGACTTCGGCCAGTCGGTCCTCGTGGACGTGGTCGAAGCCGGCTTCAAGTACGGCCTCCGGGAACCCGGCCAGCGCGCCGTCTACGAGGCCACCGAGGCGCCCGACTCCAGTCTGGCGGACATCGCGAAAGACATCGACGGGTAGTCAGAAGCTCTCCAGGCCGCGTCAGTTGTCGGCGGTCGATTGCGCCCGACTGTCGAGTAATTCCCGCGTTGTGGACTGTCGACCGAACCGACGCGCTCTCCCTTCGAGTAGTATCGACGCTGCTCGCACGACACAACTGAGTAACTGCAAGCCACACGCCTCCCCAGCCGACTCCCTCGTTCGCTACCGCTCACTCGGTCGTCCCTCGCGCAGGTTGGTCGCGGCACGAGGCCGCGACCCCACGCGCCGTGCCGGTTGTGGAGTGCGCGATATCGTCCTTTGGACACGGCGCGCGCTGGCGCGACCTCGCGTCGCGCCTTCATGCGCGAGGGATGAGCGAACGAGCGCAGCGAGTGAGCGAATCGGCTGGGGAGGCGTGTGGTCTGCGGTCGCGGTGGCTGTGCGGTACTCATTTGGATCGTGTGAGTTGCGGTCTGCGTCACGGCCGCAGTCACGGTCACTCACCTGACTCGTACGGCAGGAGTCCGTTTACGCGTGCTCAGATTCGAACTCGACATTACCTCCGAGCGACAGAGAACGCACGCCTTTTCCCGCTCTCGTCCCTACGCGGCGTATGGACAAGCGCGAGCAGTTCCTCGCCGGAAAGCGCCCCGAAGACGTGGCGCTGTTCCTCGCCGACTCGTTCGTCGAGGGCGACGGCGACGGACTGGCCAAGCACGGCGAATCGGTCGGAATCGGCACCCTCCTCGTCGTCGAGGGCGAAAAGGGTCGGCGGGTCTTCCAGGCCGCGACCGACACGGACGCGATGGGCTTCGCCCAGCAGGCGATGGGCACCGAGGGCGACATCGATAACCACCTCGCGGGAGGCACCTGCCCCGACTGCGACGGCGACCCGCAGTTCGTCTTCGCGTTCGCCGAGGAGCAGAACGAGGAGGTCGGCGGCATCTACGCCGAGGGCGACGTCATCCACGCCTACGCCTACTGCGACTGCGGCACCGCGTACTCGGACAAGTGGGTCGCGAACGAGGAATCCGTTCCCGACGCGTAGGGGCCGAACGAATTTTCCGAGAACGACGGAATCTAGCACTTCGAACCACCCCGTCGGTACGAACTGCGACTACCGCGGTAGCGATGACTTCGAAAGCCCCCGGCCGCTACACTCCTGCGACTCGCTGCGGTCCTCGGCACTCACTTCGTTCGTGCCTGCGGTCCTTGCTTCGCCGGGGTTCGTGTAGCGGCCGGCCCCTTTCAGTCCCACCCGGGAGGTTTGCGTTGCCTCCGTAACGGTGGCTTGCCGAGCAACCGAAACGGCGGTCTGCGTCGCTTCGTTCGCTCCTCTCACCGGTCGTCGGCCGGAGTCGTTATCATCCTCTGCGTCGCAAAGCAGGCATGCTCTCCGACCCCGAATTCGAACGCGTCCCGGTCGCCGAGTGGGATTCGCTGGTCGACCACCTCCGGCGGTTCGCCGCCGACGGTGAGTTCAACGAGGCCGACGACCGCGCCGTCGTCACCGTCGGGGACGCGCGGTTCTCGGTCACCCGCGAAGGCCACGTGGAAACCGAAATGGTCCTCCACGAGTTCGAGGACGAACACGTCGGCGCGCTCTACTTCGACCACGAGGGCGGCCGCGTCCGGGTCGACGGCGGCGGCACCACCTACGAGTTCCGCCGGCCGTCGTAAGCGGTTTCCCCCCGCGGTGCCTCGGTCGGGCCGATGAGCGACTCGGACTCCGACTCGCCCCCGCGAACTCTCGACGTGGCGACCGTCGGGAGCGCCGTCGTCGACCGCCTCTACTCGCTGACGAACCTCCCGGAACCCGACGGCGGCGCGTTCGCCCGCGCGGAGTCCACCGCGGTCGGCGGGGTCGCCGCGAACGTGGCGGCCGCGCTCGCCGAACTCGGGCGCGAGACGGGCGTCGTCGCCCGACTCGGCGGCGGCGAGGACGGCGAGCGGGTGCTGGCCGACCTCCGCGAGCGCGGCATCGACGCCGCGCGGGTCCGCCGGGGCGACGAGCGGACCTCCTACGCGATGGTGTTCCGGGACCCCGAGGGCGAGCGCATGATCGTCGCGGGCGGCGAGAGCGTGCTGAACCTCCGCATCGACGCCGACGACCTGGCGTACCTCCGGGAGGCCGACGCCGTCTTCACGAGCGCGTATGCGCCCGACCCCGCGGGTCGGGCGCTCGCCGACGCCGCGAGCGAGAACGCCGACCTCCCGCCGCTGGTCTTCGACCTCGCAGGACCGCTCGAAGAACTCGAAGACCGGGGAGCGCGCCCCGAAACCGTCGACGACCTCGTCGCGGCCAGCGACCTCGTGGTGTCGAGTGAAGTCCCGATTCGGTCGTACCTCGGCGTCGGCCCGCGCGAGGCCCTGCGGGAACTCCGCGCCCGGGGCGTCGACCGCGCCGCGGTTACGCTCGGGGCCGACGGTGCGCTCCTCCTCGCCGACGGCGAAATCCTCGACGTCCCGGCGTTCGAGGTCGACGCCGTCGACACCACCGGCGCGGGCGACGCCTTCACGGCAGGTCTGCTCGACGCGTGGCTCCTCGGCGGGAAATCCCCGGAGGAAGCGGGTCGGTTCGCCGCGGCCACGGCCGCGCTGAACTGCACCGGCGAGGGCGCCCGCGGCGGCCTGCCGTCGCGGGCGGCGGTACGGAACTTGCTGGACTGACCGCCGCGTCCTGCGGCGGTTGCTCGACTAACTTCGGTCGCGCGCCGCCACCAGTTCGGCGACCTTCTCCTCCGAAACCGGATTCGTCGTCTCGCCGCCCTCCTTGAGCGCGGTGCCGACGATGGCGCCGTCGGCCACGTCGAGCAGGTCGCCGACCGTCTCGGTCGTCGTACCGCTGCCGACGAACACCGGCGCGTCGAGTCCCGCCTCGTCGCGGGCCGCGGCCACGGTTCGAAGGGCGTCCGAATCGACCGCGTGGCCGGTGCCGGCGCCGCTGACGACGACGCCGCTGGCGAGGCCGCGGGCGACGGGTTCGGCGACCGCTTCGGCGTCGAGCGGTCGCTCGGCCAGCGGGGCGGAGTGTTTCACGTCCAGGTCGGCGAGAATTTCCACGTCGCCGCCGAGTCGCTCGCGAAGGCGGACGGTTTCGTGGGCCTTCCCTTCGACGACGCCCTGGTCGGTCACGCGTGCGCCCGCGTGGACGTTCACGCGCACGAAGTCGGCGTCGGCGGCGGCCGCCACCGAGAGGGCGGCCTCGGCGTCGTTCCGGAGGACGTTGATTCCCACGGGGAGGGCTATCTCCTCGCAGATCTCGGTCGCCGCGCGGGTCATCGACGCGACGACGTGCTTCGGTACGTCGTCCGGGTAGAACGGCGCGTCGCCGAAGTTCTCGACCATCACGGCGTCGGCCCCGCCCGCTTCGAGGCGGTGCGCGTCGCGGCGCGCCGTCTCGACGACCGCGCTGAAGTCGTCGCCGTATTTCGGCGCGCCGGGGAGCGGCGCGAGGTGGACCATGCCGACGATAGGCTTTGCGGCGTCGATGGCGTCGAACTGCGTCATGACTCGGACGTAGGTTGGTCGGCGGAAAAGGGTCGCGTTCTCGGCGGGCGAGCGCCCCTCCGGCGGGCGCGCATCGCCGGTGACGCGTGCCCGCCTCGTCGGTTTCCGCACCGTCTGGGTCGTCCCGCCGGCACATCGCCACCGCTATGTAGCTTCGCCGGCCTCGGCCCCGCATGGACTACAAGGACTTCGTGGTCGTCGCCGTCGCCGCCCTCTTCGGGATGGCTGGGGCGACCGTCGGCGGCTTCCCCGGCGTCGCGGTCGGCATCGTCGTCGGCGCGGGGATGGCCGCGACGTGGGCCGCCGCCACCGACCGCGCGAACTACCTCGAACGCCGGGTCGGGGAACTCGAATCCGAGGAGCGCTAGGCCGGCGCTCGCGTTCCGCTTCTCTGGTGACCTTCGGTCCGTCTACTCGTCCGCCGACTCCTCGTCTTCGCGGTCCTTCGCCGCCGCCGTCTCGGCCTCCACGTCTCGGGCGACGTGCCAGAACGCCTCGATTATCACCTGCTTGGCGACCGCGCCGCGGGTCGTCCAGTGGTGGGCGTAGTCGAGCATGTCGTCGTAGATTCGGGGCTTACACCCCGCCGCGCGGGGATGGCCGCCGCCGTTGACCTGACGGGCGACCTCGTGGGACCGCTCGAACCCCTCGGAGCCGCGGATAGAGGCGCTTCCGGAGGGTTTGACGACCACCGCGGCGTCCGAACCTTGCTGGCGGAGTTCCTCGGCGACCTCGTTCTGGGAGCACCGGCCGTAGGTCACGCCGACGGTCCACGGGCCGACGTCCTCCATCTCGGCGCGGGCGACCGCCTTCTCGATGAGTGCGTCCTTCTCGACCCGCATCTCCGCGAGGAACTCCTCGACGTCGGCCGGGAGGTCGGCGCCGTGTTCGGCGACCGCCTCGACGTACTCCTCGGGTTCGGACCAGTAGGAGAAGTCGGCGAGGTCGTCACTCCGGGGGTCCTCGCGGATCCAGAGGTCGTGGTCGCGGGTGACCGCCGCGAGTTCGACCAGGTAGTCCGGGAAGTCGTAGTCGAGCGACCGGACCGCAACGTCCGCGGTGCACTCCTCGTCGCTGTCGCCGACCACGAGGTCGACGCCGGCCTCGTGGACCGCCGCGGCGACCTCGTCGTCCCACTGGTGGTGGTCGAACCACCGGACGTCGCCGGCCTCCTCGACCAGCACGTCGAGTTCGTCGGCGATTTCCTCGTAGTCGTCGGGACAGAGGTCGCAGACGAACACCCGCGCGCCGGGTTCGCTGTAGGCGACGACGCGTTCGAGCGCGTCGGCGAGGTCGTGCGGGCCGGCGTCGACCAGCGCCGCGTCGCCGTACACCTCTCGGACCAGCGCCGTGCAGGCCAGGCCGTCGGAGTCGGGGTCGGCCACCACCGCCACGTCGGCGCCGGTCAGCGCCGCCTCGGCCTCGGCGTCCTCCTTGGCCTCTTCGATGGAGTCCGGGATGAAGAAGCCCTCCCCGGGCAGGATGGATTTGCGTTCCAGAGAGAGATTGTCGTCGTCGATGACCCAGTCTTTCATAACAGTGCTTCCGGCCGCGGGGGGAAAGTTCCCGCGGTTGCGGCGTCGGGCCGGGGTCCGTAGACGCGTCCGCGAACACGTACACCGAGGGCCGACCGCGAACCCGCGCCGGCGGCGCGGGTTCGCGGTCGGTTCGGTCGTCGGACGTTCAGGCGCCGTTCGCGAGTTGGCGAACCGTCAGCACCGGGACCGGGCAGGTCCGGACGACGCGCTCGGCGACGCTCCCGATGAGAAAGCGGTTCTCGCCGTGGCGGCCACGGGTGCCGGTCGCCACCAGGTCGGCGCCGGTTTCGCGGGCGTACTCGCCGATTTCCGCCGCGGGGTGGCCCTCCCGGACCGCGGTGGTGACCTCGCGGTCGGCGTGCTCGCGGACCGCCGACAGCGCCTCCTCGGCCTGGCCTTCGAGGGCGTCGTGGAACTGGTCGCGCAGGTCGTCGGGCGACGACTCGACCTCCCCCTCGTCGACGACGTAGAGCGCGTGGACCGCGGCGTCGAACCGACGCGCGAGGTCGAGCGCGACGGCCACCGCGCGGGTGACGCTCTCGGAGCCGTCCGTGGCGACGACGACTGTGTCTATCATGGTCGCTCCTACCGGGTGACGGCCCATAAAGTTCGATGATGCGTCGCCGCGGCGTTCAGGGACGGGGAAGGGAGGATTTTTGCCGGACCCCTCCGCATGTACGGCCATGACCGAATCGCCGCTGGAGGTCGAGACGGTGCTCGTGCCGGTCGACGGCAGCGACGAGTCCGTCGAGGCAGTCGAGTACGCCGCCGCGGTCGCCCAGAAGTACGGCGCGAGGGTCCACGCGATGTACGTCCTCGGCGAGGACGTGGTCCGGGGCATCGAGTCCGGCACCGTCGACGAGGACGACGTACTCACCGAAACCGAGGCGTTCATCGACACCGTCCGCGGAGTCGCCGACGACCACGGCGTGGGGGTCACCAACTCGAACGCCTACGGCTTCTCGCCGACGAGTAAGCTCCAGCACCCCGGGAGCGTCATCCTCGACACCGCCGAGGACGTCGACGCCGATTTCCTGGTGATTCCGCGCGAACCGCTCACCGGCGAACCCGGCGAGATACTGGAGAAGGCCGCCGAGTACGTCCTGCTGTACGCGAGCCAGCCCGTGCTGTCGGTTTGAGTCGGTTGAGCTGTCCGTCACATTCGAAGTCCGGATGACTTCTGCCCTAGTCGGTGAGCGATGCGCGAAATCACACCGAAACGGTTCCATTGAAATCCCCACTTGCTGACGTCTTTCCGACCCGGGTCCGCTTCGACCGCCATCGCCACAAGTCCCATAGTCGAAAGGCACGATAATACTCTGAGAGAACGAGAAATGGACGACGGGGATGAGGAAACACCTAGAGTTCGCCACCGTGATCGAGCTGCTTCCGGAGCCCCAGCCGAGGGCTGGGCCCTCAGCGATCGGTTCTCGTGGGAGGAGATCCACCAGCGGCTCCTCGCATCTGCCGACGAGGCGATCAACAGTCCCACCTCGGAGTTGTTCTTAAGCGGATTGACTGCGGGATTTGCAATCGTACTGACGTTCATCGGGTACGCTGTCGGGAGTGCCGCTTTTCCGAACAACCACTTCCTCGCCTCCGTACTATATCCGATCGGATTCCTGTACATCATTCTGGGCCGATACGAACTCTTCACCGAGAAGACTCTCCCGCCAGTCAAGCTGGTGTTGTCTAGACTGGCCAGCCTTCCGCTGCTCCTGCACATGTGGGGTACCGTATTGGCAGCAAACATTGTCGGAGCAGCGGTTGGCGTATTCATTCTCGCCAACACCCACGTCCTTTCACCGGACGCGATGCGGGCCGGTGCCGAATTCGTCCAGCACGGCCTTGAAGTGGGGTGGTGGGACGTCTTCTTCAAGGCGGTGTTCGCCGGCTGGCTGGTCGCCGGCGTGGTGTGGCTCGGAGCCGCCGCACACGACACGATTTCCCGCGTGATAATCATCTATCTGGTCTTCTACATGATTCCCACCGTCGGCCTGTTCCACGTGGTTTCCACGGGAGCTGAAGCCCTCTTCTTCGTATTCGTCGGCGACCCGGGTCCGGGACTGGTCACGATATTCTACGAGTTCTGGCTTCCGGTGTTGCTCGGCAACACGTTCGGGGGCGTGGTGCTGGTCGCCTTGGCGAGCTACGCCCAGTCCGAACAACGGCGCTACCCGGAGATCCGCGTCCTCTCCCCGCGCGAGATGCTGTTTAGCCTTAAGGGAGGCCGACCGTTCGACACGCCGAGGCCGGGGATTCGACTGACCGAGGACGACGAGGAGGCCGGGACGGAATGACTCGCCGTACTCTCGGTGTGATATTGACTATCGCTTCTCGCGCTGTTCTGCCTTGTTCAAGCCATCGGGGATTTATATACGAGAGGACTCGGTAGGCTCAGCCTCTGTATTCAGCACGCATCCCACAGTACATCTGTAGCAGATAGGAAGTCTCCTAGCCAATTCGCGCCACACATCGAGCATTCCACTTCCTGACGGAGTAGAAGGATTTCGATAGAGCCACCGAAACCGATCTCACCGAACTCACAATCGAAGCGCCATCTCTATCTCGAAGCTCTCGCTGCCGGAGGTTTCGAAGCCCACCTTCTCGTAGAGGCTCACCGCGGCGTGGTTCCACCGCTCGACGGTCAGCCACACCTTCTCGATGCCGTTCTCGCGGCCGTGCCCCAGCAGTCCCTCGATGAGCTTCGAACCGATGCCGGCGCGCTGGAACTCCTGGTGGACGAAGATGGCGAGTTCGGAGGCGTCGTCGGCGTCGGGGACGAGCGTGGCGTGGCCGACCGCCCGGTCGCCGTTCCACGCGACGACGTTGAGGCCGTCGAGCAGCACCTCCAGCCAGTCGCGGACTCGGCTCTCGGTCGCCGGCGGAATGCCCTGGGCGCGGTCGGCCGAGTCGAAGTCCGTGTACATCTCGACGAGCGCCTCGAAGTCGCCCTCCTCGAAGGGGCGAATCTCAATCTCGCGGCCCTCCTTGTCCTCGAACGACAGCGGCGGCACGGGGAACTCCCCGGCGGGTTCGTCCGGATACCGGCGGTCGCTCGCGCTCATCGTACCAGCGTGACCGTGACCGGCGAGTTCAGCAGGACGAACTCGGAGATGTGGCCGAGCCGTATCTTCCCCATCGGACTCCGCTGGCCGCCGCCGAGCACGATCTGGTCGAACCCTTCGGTTTCCGCGAGGTCGACCAGTTCGCTTCCCGGGTCGCCGGTCACCCGGCGGACCTCGGCGTCGAAGCCGGCGTCGTCCAGTTCCTCGTGCACGCGTGACTCGACCTCGTCGGTTCCGCGCTCGCTCTCGGGGTTCTCGAGGACGGCGACCGTGAGGTCGTCGCCCGCGGTCTTCGCGCGTTCGATAGTCTGCGAGAGCGCGCGGAGGGAGTCGTCGCTACCGCCGATACCCAGCAGTACGTTCATGTCCGACCCAACCGCCCGGACCGTGAAAATAGTTGCGTGGCGGCCGGTACCGCGCGGACCCCGGCCAGACGATACGCTTTTCCACGTCTAACCGTAACCCCGACTCACATGACGGACGACCAATCGCGTCCGACCGACGAACAACACCAGGACGCAGAGAGCGAGACTACCGAAGTCGCCGACGGCGACTCCGGTAGTCTCGATGAAGCGAGCGACGAAGTCGCGAGCAGCGAGACTCGCGAGGCGGAAGCCGACCGAGTCTCGGAAGCGAGCGGCGAAGCCGCGAGCACTGAGAATTCGGACGTTTCTGGAGGGGACCGCGGAGACTTCGAAGACGCGACCGACGAAACCGCGAGCGACGAGGAGCGGTCGCCGACCGGCGACCGCTCCTTGCCGGCCGAAGCCGACGCCGGGGACGCTTCGGAACCGGTCGAGTCCGATTCCGAAGCGACCGCCGAAGCCGACGAGGCAACCGAGGAGGTCGAAGCCGACACCTCCGAAGCCGACGCCGCCGAATCACCAGCGGACGGTTCCGGCGCTGACGCGCCGGAACCGTCCGTCCCGGAGGACGTGGCGAAGTACGAGCGGTTCAAGAAGATGGACGGCGCGCAGTACGACCGCGTCAACGAGTTCCTGCGCGAGCGCACCTACGTCACCGCCCGCGAGTGGGCCATCGCCCGACTCTGCGCCGACTTCCGGACCGAAACCGGCGTCGAGATGACGAAGATCGGCCGGAACCTCCCGGAACTCGTCCCCTTCATGACCGACACCTACACGCCCCAGGCGGTCAACCAGGCCCGGTCGGCCTTCGAGGAGAAGGTCCGGCAGTCGGGGGCGACGTTCCTCTACGGGGCGATGTCGGGCTTCTTCACCGCCGAGGAACTCGACGACATGATGTACGAGGTCACCGAGATCGCGAAGTTCCTGCTCGAAGTCGAGGGCGTCGACCTCTCGGTCGACGAGGAACTGGAGGCCGAAGACCGCATCTCCGAGGTGATGCGGGAGGTCCAGTCGGCCAGTGCCGACCTCCGGCGCGACGAACTGGAGTGTCCCGAGTGCGGCCACGAGATGGTCGCGGAGACCGACCACGACCACGACGTGGAAGCCGACGACTGAGGCCGCGACGACCGAGCGGACGACCGATCACCGCGAGTCCGGAAGCGACGACCGACCGCCGCAGAACTGCCGGTCAGTCGTCGCTGCGCTCGTTGCCGGCGACGAACGGCCCGATGAACAGCGTCGACTGGGAGACGGTCGCCAGTCGAGCGATGTAGGAGATGAGCGTCATGAACGGCACCAGCGACACCGTAATCGCCCCGGCGACGAACCAGAGCTGATTTTCGATTCCGAGCGTCTGACCGGGAAACACCGCAGAGTCGTATATCTGGGCCGCGAAGTAGGTGAGCAACAGCGACGGGAAACCCAGGTACAGTAGCGCCCGCGAGAAGTTGATGAACTCCGTGCGGATGTACGTCGTCTTGAAGTAGGCGCGGGCGCTGGCGAACAGTTCGATGGCGTCGACCATCTCCGAGAGGGCCTCGACCTCCTCGTCGGTCAACTCGTCGTCGTAGGCGCGCTGGATTCGCCGGAGGTCCCGGAGCTTTCTGGAGATGTCGAAGTCCATCACGGCGGGCACCGCCTCGAAGTCGCCGAACGTCGCGCCCGCCAGTTCCTCCTCGACCCCCTCGGCGTCGATCAGCAGGTCCCGGACGAAGTTCGCCACGTCGTTCTGCAACTCGAAGGTACCATCGACCGTCTCGCCGAGTTCCACCGCGCGCCGCTGGAGCGCCGAAACCATGTCGTCCAAAAACTGCCCCGGCGAGAGCGGACTCACCGTCTCTTCGAGCAGGTCCTCGCTCTGCTCGCGCAGTTCCATCGTGTCCCGAAACCGTTCGCGCTGGTCGCTCACCGGACCGAGTTCCGGCGAGAGCACCAGTTGGTTGATGGAGAGGACGATGGTGACCACGGAGACGATGGTCTTGAGAAGTTCGACCAGCGCCGACGCCGGGGAGATGCCGCGGGTGAGAAACCGGTGAACCGAAACCGGTCCGAACGCGCCGACGACCACCGTCAGCAGGAACGTCGTCGCCGTGAGCGCGACGACGACGGTCCAGCGGTCGGCGTCGATGAGTAGCCATCGCTTGACGTCGAACAGGGTCCGCTGGAGCGGCCCGCGGTCGGGACGCTCGATGGTGTCGCTGATTTCCGTCGGCGAGTCGAAGTCCGTCCCGTCCATCTGGCGGTAGACGAGTTACGGCGCCCCGACCTTTCGGTGCTTCGGCCCGAAGTCGCCTCCGCCCGTCGATTACGCCCGCTCCCCGTCCCCGTCGCCGTCTTCGCCCGGCGGCGCGAACACCGAGGGGTCGTCGTGGACGAACTCGATTCGCTCTTCGGAGAGCGTCCGGACGTAGCTGTAGAGTTCGCCCTCGCTCCGCGCGAGTTCGAGCATCCTCTGGGCCGACTGGACGTCGTAGTAGGCCGGGTAGAGCACCGCGAACTCGGCGTCGCGGTCCTCCATGGCGACGACGAGCAACGCGAGGTCGTCGGCAGCCGCGCTGAAGACCTCGTAGGCGTCGAAGGAGACGCCCTCCTCCATCCGCTCCTCGACGGCCTCGAACTCGTCGTCGGGGACCAGCACGTCCAGTCCGAAGCGGTCGTCGCCCGACTCCGGGTCGGGGGTCAGCACCGTCACGTCGCCGGGGTGGAGCTGTACGGTTTCCCAGCCGTCGTCCTCGTAGCCCGCGGCGGTCGCCTCCATGTCGGCGACCACGTCGTCCCAGAACTCCATCGCCCGGAGGTGGGTACCGGGGAGGTTTTCGACCTCCTCGAACGCCGCCGCCGGGTCCTCCTCGGCCAGCGCTTCGACGTCGTCGCCCGACTCGGCGTCGCGGTCGTCGCCGTCCTCGCTCATGGACGTTTGGGCGTTCTTTCGGGTGAAAAAACTTCGCATCGTGAACCGGTTCCGGCGCGAACGCCGAGCGTTTCCAGTGGAAAGGTATTTGCCCGCCGACCTACCACTTTCTGGTAATTGTGAGTGAGTTACTATCGGTCTCGGATCTGCGGACGCAGTTCAACACGGAGCGGGGTGTCGTCGAGGCGGTCGACGACTTCGACCTCTCCATCGAGGAGGGAGAGACCGTCGGCCTCGTCGGGGAATCGGGGTCCGGCAAGAGCGTGAGCGCCCTCTCGCTCCTGCAACTCATCGACGACCCCGGGGAGATCGTCAGCGGGGAGGCGCGGTTCCACCACCCGGAACTCGCGGCGTCGTTCGCCGACGAGTACCCCGGCGGAGTCGGCGAGTTCGTCTTCCCCGAGGAGGGTGACGTCGACCTGCTCTCGGCCCCAGAGAGCGCGATGCGCGACGTGCGGGGCGGCGAGGTCAGCATGATCTTCCAGGACCCGATGACCTCGCTCAACCCCGCGCTGACGGTGGGCGAGCAGGTCGCCGAGAGCCTGCGCCTCCACCAGTACGGCGGCCAGCGAAAGGACTCGTGGTGGAACGCGGTCCGGGACGTCGCGCCGAGTCTCGGCGGCGGCGACGTCGACGAGGCGGTGTTGCAGGACACCATCGACGTGCTTGAGGAGGTCGGCATCCCCGAACCCACCGCGCGGGTCGACGAGTACCCCCACGAGTTCTCGGGCGGGATGCGCCAGCGGGTGCTCATCGCCATCGCGCTGGCGTGTCGGCCCAAGTTGCTCATCGCCGACGAACCGACCACCGCGCTCGACGTCACCATCCAGGCCCAGATTCTCGACCTCATCAACGACCTCCAGGACGACCTCGGCACCTCCGTGCTGATGATCACCCACGACCTCGGCGTGGTCGCCGAAACCTGCGACCGCGTGGCCGTGATGTACGCCGGCGACATCGTGGAGGTCGGCCCGGTCGACGAGATATTCCACAACCCGAGCCACCCCTACACCTACGCGCTGCTCGAATCCATCCCGCGCGAGGACAAGCAGCGACTCCAGCCCATCGAGGGCAACGTCCCGGACCTCATCGACATGCCTCAGGGCTGTCACTTCGCCGGGCGGTGCCCGTGGGAGCAACCCGAGTGCACGCAGGGCGAGATTCCGCACCTCCAGCACGGCCCCAAGGAAGTGGACCACCGGGCGAAGTGCGTCCTCGAGGAGTTCGACACGAGCGAGTACGCCGAGGACCGAACGGGCGTGAGCACCGCCGACCACGAAACCGGCGACCGACTGCTCGCGGTCGACGACATGAGGAAGTACTTCTCGCGGGCCGACGGGTTGCTCGACGAGTGGCTCGGCAACGAGAAGGAGAGCGTGAAGGCGGTCGACGGCGTGAGCTTCGACATCTACGAGGGCGAGACCGTGGGCCTGGTCGGCGAGTCCGGCTGTGGGAAGTCGACGGCGGGTCGCACCCTCCTGCGACTCGAAGACCCGACCGACGGCACCATCGTGTTCGCGGGCACCGACCTCGCCGACCTCGACCGCGACGAACTCCGGGAGGCGCGCAAGGAGATGCAGATGATCTTCCAGGACCCGCTGTCGAGCCTCGACCCCCGGATGACGGTGGGCCAGACCATCATGGAGCCGCTGAAGATCCACGACCTGCCCGAGGAGTCGCCGGCGGGCGACAAGGGTCGCAAGCAGCAGCGCCGCGAGCGCGTCGTCGAACTGATGGAGGCGGTCGGCCTCGAACGCGGTCAGTACGACCGCTACCCCCACGAGATCTCGGGCGGCCAGCGCCAGCGCGTAGGCATCGCCCGGGCGCTGGCGGTCGACCCAGATTTCATCGTGGCCGACGAACCGGTGAGCGCGCTCGACGTCTCGGTTCAGGCCCAGATCATCAACCTGATGGAGGACCTCCAGGAGGAGTTCGGGCTGACCTACCTGTTCATCGCCCACGACCTGAGCGTCGTCCGGCACATCTGCGACCGCATCGCGGTGATGTACCTGGGCGAAATCGTCGAGGTCGCCGAGACCGACGAACTGTTCGCCGACCCCAAACACCCCTACACTCAGGCGTTGCTGTCGGCGATTCCGGAACCCGACCCGCGGGCCGACACCGACGACCGCATCATCCTGGAGGGCGACGTCCCCTCGCCCATCGACCCGCCGTCGGGCTGTCACTTCCGGACCCGGTGTCCGCAGGTCATCCCGCCGGAGGGCCTGGACATCGAACAGCGGGCCTACCGCGAAGTGATGGACTACCGCGAACGCGTCGAGAACCGCGCCATCGACCTCGAAGCCACGTGGGAGGAGGCCGCGGGCGGCGACGCCGCCCGCGCCGAGGCGGCGACCGCCGCCGACGGCGGACGACCGGAGGCCTCCCGCGACGCGTTCGCGGCCACCCTGTGGGACCGGTTATTCGACGTCGAACCGACGGGCGAACCCCGCGAAATCGTCGCCGAGTCGTTCACCCACCTGGCGAACGACGACTGGGCGTCGGCCGAATCGCTGCTTCGCGAGCACTTCGAGAGCGTCTGCGAGCGCAAGGAGCCGGTGTTGCAGGACGAAGCCCACCCGTCGGCCTGCCACCTCTACGACCAGCCAGAGTGACCTTCTAATCGGCGCGGCCGAGACGCCGCGGCGTCTCGGCCGCGCCCGTTCATGCCGGCCGTCGCCCCATCGTTTTTCGGTCGTTTCGTCCGTTTTCGGGCCACCCGTCTGTCGCCGACGCCGTTACGTTCGTTACGCGTTCGAAATGCTTCCGTACCGGTCCGAGAATTGAACCAACCGAATCGGGCCACAATCCGCTCCCGTAGCCTTATATTCAGCATGATTGATTAGTAGCGTTGGATGACTTCAAACGACACATCCGTTTCGAGGCGGAGCCTGCTGAAAGCGGCCGGGGGGGCGGCGGCGTCGGCGTCGGTCGCCGGGTACGTGGAGACCGATAGCAGCGAAGACGTACAGCAACAGGGCGGCGGCACGGTCACCTACGCCAGGGGGAACGACTCTGGGACGCTCGACCCGCAGAACACCACGAGCGGGGAGGACGTCAAGGTCACCAACCAGATGTACGACACCCTCATCGAGTTCAAACCCAACCAGACCTCCCTGCAGGAGGGGCTGGCGACGAAGTACTCGATGAACGGGACGACGGTGAACCTCACGCTCCGGAAGGGCGTCAAGTTCCACAACGGCGACGAGTTCACCGCCGAGGACTTCGTCGCGACCTATCGCCGGTTCACCGACCCGAGCTACCAGTACTATCCGGGCAACGAGTACGTCTCGGCGTACGGGCCGTTCACGCTGGGCGACTGGGTGAAGAGCGTGAGCGCGGGCGGCGGGACGTCCGGCGGCCAGCAGACGACCGGCGGTCAGCAGACGACCCAGGGCGACGGAGCGTCGGGGACCGCAACGACCCAGGCCGGCGGCGGTGGCGGGGGCGGGAGCTACACCCTCACCATCGAACTCCAGCAGACGTACGCGCCGTTCCTGCGGAACCTGGCGATGTTCGCCTCCAGCGTGCTGTCGCAGGCGGCCATCCGCCGCCACGTCCAGGACCAGAACTTCTCGCTCAGTCAACAGCCGGTCGGCACGGGGGCGTTCCAGTTCGAGAACTGGGACAAGGGCAACCAGCGCATCCGACTGTCGCGCAACCCCGACTACTGGGGCGAGGGTCCGTACGTCGACGAGGTCGTGTTCACGGCCATCGCGCAGAACACCACCCGCGCCCAGACGCTCATCTCGGGCGGGGCCGACATCATCGACGGCATCGGCGCCCAGTCGAGCCAGATCGTCAAGAACGCCGACCAAGCCGAACTCATCGAAACTCAGGGCATCAACGTCGGCTACTTGGCGTTCAACATGGCCCAGCGCGAGGAGTTCCGTAACAAGAAGGTCCGGCAGGCGATCAGCTACGCCATCAACACGAAGGCGATCGTCCAGACCATCTTCCGGGGCATCGCCACCCAGGCAAGCCAACCCATCCCGCAGAAGGTGCTAGGGTACAACGAGAACATCGACCCCTACCCCTACGACCCCGACCGGGCCAAGCAACTGCTGAACGAGGCAGGCTACGGCAACGGCTTCGAGTTCGAGTTGGCGACGTTCCAGAACCCGCGGACGTACAACCCGTCGCCGATTCAGGCGGCCCAGACGGTCAAGTCCAACCTCAACGAGGTCGGCATCACCGTCAACATCAACCAGCAGCCGTTCAACCCCTTCCTCACTTACACCGAGACGGGGAAGCACGACGCCTGCTTCCTGGGGTGGATGACGGACAACGCCGACCCGGACAACTTCTTCTACGCCCTGTTGCACCCGCAGGTTTCGAACGACAAGATTCCGCAGGGCCAGGACTGGGTCAGCTTCGACACCGAGGGGTTCAACACGCTCAACGTGGCGGCGTGGGCCAACACGAAGTACATGCGACTCACCGAGCGGGCCCAGTCGACGCTGAACACCCAGAAGCGCGCCGACCTCTACAAGCAGGCGGCCCAGATCGCCCACGACGAGGCGCCGTGGGTGTTCATGGACCACGCGAAGGAGCTTCGGGGCGTCGCCAACCGAATCCAGGGCTTCCAGATCGCGCCCATAAGCGGTCCCCTGCTCAATCGGGTCAAGATTCAGAACTGACGCGACCGGCGACACCGTCGGTTCTCGATTCTTTTCGTTCGGCGCGGCGAACGAATACTCAATGGTGAGTGAACGTTTTATATTTCTTTCGCCGCCGTTCGGCACGCTTATATGCGATGTCTGAGCATGGTGGGCTATGGCGCCAAGTGACAGGCTCGACCGGCGTAGCTTCCTCAAGGCGGCCGGCGGCGCGACCGCCGCCGCCGCGCTGGCTGGCTGTACCGGCAACGACGGCGAAGGCCAAGGAACGACCTCGTCCGGCGACGGGAGCAAACAGCTTCTCACGTACGCCCGCGGGTCCGATTCGAGCAGCCTGGACCCCCAGGCGACGACGTCCGGCGAGGACGCGAAGGTGATGAACCAGATTTACGACCGCCTCATCGGATTCAAGCCCGGCGGTTCGTCGCTCGTCGCCGGACTCGCCGAGAAGTACGAGTTGAAGGGCAAGACCGCGACGCTCACGCTCCGGCAGGGCGCGAAGTTCCACAACGGCGAGGAGTTCACCGCCGACGACTTCATCGCCACCTACCGGCGGTTCGTCGACGAGAACTACAAACACTTCGTCGGTAAGAAGAACCAGTCCATCTACGGTCCGTACCTACTGGGAACCGTCAAGGACGTCAAGAAGGACGGCGACTACACGCTCAAGTTCACGCTCAAGAAGAAGTACGCGCCGTTCCTCGCCAACCTCGCGGTGTTCGCGCTCGCGGTCCTGCCGAAGTCGCTCATCGAGAGCGAGACCAAGGTCGGAGACGACCCCGTCGGCACCGGCCCGTTCAAGTTCGACAACTGGAACACGGGCAACCAGCGCATCCGACTCACGGCCAACGGCGACTACTGGGGCGACGGTCCGAAGGTCGACGAGGTCGTGTTCACGGCCGTCAGCCAGAACACCACCCGCGCCCAGACGCTCGACTCCGGCGGCGCCGACATCATCGACGGCATCGGCGCGCAGGCGGCCTCGGTCGTCAAGGGTTCGAGCAACGCCTCGCTGAAGAAGGTCGCCGGCATGACCATCGGTTACATGGCGTTCAACCTCCCCCGGGTGAAGGAGTTCCAGAACAAGAAGGTCCGCCAGGCCATCAACCACGCCATCGACACGAAGGGCATCGTCGAGAACATCTACCGCGGGCAGGCCGTCCAGGCCAGCCAGCCGGTGCCGCCGACGGTCATGGGTCACAACAAGAACGTCAGCCCCTACGAGCACGACCCCGAGAAGGCCAAGTCGCTGCTGGAGAAGGCCGGCTACGGCGACGGCTTCTCGTTCGAACTCGCGACGATGACGAACCCGCGACCCTACTTCGCTTCCCCGAAGCAGACCGCCCAGACGGTCAAGTCCAACCTCAGCGAGGTCGGCATCGACGTGACAATCAAGGAGCAGAAGTGGGACGCCCACCTCACCTACACCGCCCAGGGTAAACACGACGCGTGTTTCCTCGGCTGGATCTCGGACAACGCCGACCCGGACAACTACTACTCGCCGCTGCTCGACCACCCCGACCTCTCGGTCGACGACGTGCCCAAGGGCCAGGACTGGGTCAGCTTCGACACCGAGGGCGCGAACTCCGGCAACCGCGCCAACTGGGCGAACACCGAGTTCATGAAACTCGTCGGACAGGGCCAGTCCACCTACGACTCGGCCAAGCGCAAGGAGACGTACAAGAAGATCGGTAAGCTCACCCACGACGAAGCGCCGTGGGTCTTCATGACCCACACGCAGGTGCTCCGCGGGGTCGGCAACAACGTCAAGGGCTTCAAAATCGCGCCCATCTCCGGACCGTTCCTCAACATCGTCTCGCTCGAATAGCGGTCGATTTCGGCCGGTTGACGTTTCGACGTTCGACCGACGGCTCGGCGGTAACGAGTCTTTTTTCACGTTCGCGGTTTTCTCTCCGAGTGAATGATTTCCAAGCGGTTCGTTATCAAACGACTCCTGCTGCTGATCCCGGTGCTGTTCGGGGTGGCGACGTTCGTCTTCGCCATCCTCCACCTGGCGCCGGGCGACCCCGCGCGGGTCATCGCGGGCCAGCGGGCGTCCGAGGAGTTCGTTCGACAGATTCGGACGGAACTCGGCCTCAACGACCCGATATGGGTCCAGTACGGTCGGTTCCTGGTGGAGGCGGTCCAGTTGGACTTCGGTCGGTCCTACCAGATTCAGAAGGGCACGCCGGTCACCGAGGTGCTCCGGTACAAGCTCCCGGTCACGCTCGAGATGGCCATCTACGGCCAACTGCTCGGCATCCTGTTCGGCATCCCGCTGGGGCTGCTCGGCGCAGTTAAGCAGGACTCGGTGAGCGACCACCTCACCCGAATCGGCGCGCTGACGGGCATCAGCGTTCCCATCTACTGGAGCGGCCCGCTCGTCATCCTGCTGTTCGCGCAGGTGCTCAACCTGTTGCCGGCCAGCGGCCGAATCGCCTCGCGGTTCGACATCCAGCCGATAACGGGCATCATCACCCTCGACACCCTGATACAGGGGAACTTCGCGGCGTTCCAGTCGGCGGCCGCCCACCTGCTGTTGCCGTCGATGGTCATCGGCATCTACTCGATGGCGCTCATCTCGCGGATGATGCGGTCGTCGATGCTGGAGGTCATCCGCCAGGACTACATGCGGACCGCCCGCGCGAAGGGCCAGGGCTCGAAGATAACCGTGATGAAACACGGCTTCCGCAACGCCATGATTCCGGTCGTGACCGTCATCGGCATCCAGTTCGGCACCCTGCTGGGCGGGGCGGTCCTGACCGAGACCGTCTTCGGCATCGCGGGTATCGGTAGCCTGCTCGTGAGCGCCATCCAGGTCGGCGACTACCCCATCGTCCAGGGGACGGTGCTCACCTTCGCCTTCCTGTTCACACTCGTCAACCTCGGCGTCGACATCACCTACTCCTACCTCGACCCACGGATCGAACAATGAGTACGCAAACCGAATCCACCGGCGAAGAAGTCGAATCTCGGGGCGTCGTCGCCCAGCTACGGGCGTCGCCGTTCCTCTCTGAACTGCTCTCGAACCGCCTGGCCGTCGCCGGCCTGCTCATCATCGGCGCGATAGTCGCCATCGCGCTGTACGCCCGGCTGTTCATCGACCTCGCGTCAGTGACGACCAGCCAGATCGGCACGAACCCCAACCTCGCGCCGCCGAGTTGGCTCGGCGTGAAAGAGACCGCGGTCGTCACCGACTACGGCACGTGGGCCTACCCGTTCGGCACCGACATCCAGTCGCGGGACATCTTCAGCCGCGTCCTCTACGGCGCGTGGTACGCGGTGAAGTACGGCACCATCACGGTCGGCGCCTCGACGGTGCTCGGCGTGGGGCTGGGCATCATGGCCGCCTACTACGGCGACGTCACCGACAACGTCATCATGCGGACGATGGACGTGCTGCTGGCGTTCCCGAGTCTCCTGCTGGCGCTGGCGCTGGTCGCCATCTTCGGCACCGGCCTGTTCAAGGTCGTCATCGCGCTGACGCTGGTGTACACGCCGCGGTTCGCCCGCGTCGTCCGCGGCGCGGCGCTGAAGGTGCTCGAAGACGAGTACATCGACGCCACCGTGGCGCTCGGGGCGAAAGACCCCCGGGTGCTGGTGCGCCACGTCTTGCCGAACTGCCTGGCGCCCATCACGGTCCAGTCGACGCTCAACTTCGGCCTGGCCATCATCGACATCGCGGCGCTGTCGTTCCTCGGCTTCGGCGCGGAGGCCGGCACGCCCTCGTGGGGGCTGATGCTCTCGAACGGCGTGACCCAGGGGCTGCTCACGGGCGACTGGTGGTGGTCGTTCTTCCCCGGCCTGTTCCTCGCGGTCACGGTCCTCGGGTTCAACCTGCTCGGCGACGGGATGCGCGACGCGCTCGACCCGCGGATGCGCGAGACGGTCGACTGACGACGACGAATGGACGACCGACGAACGGAATCGGGCGACCGGCCCGCCGACGGACGCCCCGACTGGCGGCGGCGCGCCCGACGCGTCGGGCGCGCCGCCGGCCTCGGCTTCGCGGCGGGCGCGCTCGCGGTCGGCGGATTCGTCGCCGCGGGCGAGACGGTGCGGTTCGCCAGCGACACCGTGTTCGCGGTCGGCGCGCTGATTCTCGGCTTCGCGGTGCTGGGCTGGTCGGGGTCGGTGTTCGCCGGTCGCGGCATCGAGAACGCCCAGGAGCACCTCGACGTGAGTTCGAACTGGTCGGAGGCCGACTCCCGGCGGGCGATGACCCTGCTCGCCGGCGTCGGCGTCGGCGGGATGGTCGGGTCGGTGCTGGCGACGCTGGCGCTGGGCGGCGTGTGACGCTACCTTTATTTTTACCCGACGGACACCGAACGCCGTGAACGCCCGCGCCCTCCTCCCGATCTGCCTCGTTGCCCTCGTCGCGCTCGCCGGTTGTTCCGGATTCGGCTCCGGCCTCCTCGGCGGGCGCGACGGTCCGTCGCGCCCGCCGCAGTTCGACGGCGTCTACCTCGACAACGAACACGCCGAACCGCACGCCCTCGAGGTCGTGGTCACCGAGAACGAGTCGGTGGTCTACTGGAAGCGCGTCCAACTCGACGCCTCGTACGTCCGCGAGGACGGCACGCAGGTCGCGCCGTCCGAACACCTCGAACCGTCGGTACTGGGCGACCGGGGCGACTACGTGGTCCACTTCCGCCTCGACGACGAATCGTCCGGCGAGCGATTCGCCATGCGGGAGTACCTGACCGAGAAGTGTACCGGCTGGTTCGTCGAAGTCGAAGAGGACGGAACGCTCAACTACGGCGTCGTCTGCTGACTGCCGCCTACGCTCGGCCCGCCAGGTGCTCGGCGAACCACTCGGCCGCCGCGTCGGCGACGATCTCCAGCTTTCCGGGTTCCTCGAAGAGGTGGGAGGCGCCCTCCACCACCTGCAACTCCTTCTCGCAGGTCAGCCGGTCGTACTCGCGCCGATTGAGCGCCAGCACCGCCTCGTCCTTCGACCCGACGAGGAACAGCGTCGGCGCGGTCACGGCCGGAATCGCGTCGTGGGCGAGGTCGACCCGGCCGCCGCGGGAAACCACGGCGTGGACGTCGTCGGGGGCGCTCGCGCCGGCACGTTCGGCCGCGTCGCCTGGACTGTCCCCACCCCCGCGGACGGCCGCCGCACGGAGCGCGGCGGCCGCACCGGTGCTCGACCCGAAGTAGCCCAGTCGCAGGTCGGCGGTCGCCTCCTGCTCGCGGAGCCACTCGGTCGCCGCGAGCAGTCGCTCGACCAGCAGGTCGACGTCGAATCGCGTCTCGTAGTCGCGGTCCTCCGCCTCGGTCAGCAGGTCGAACAGCAGCGTCCCGACGCCGCGGGCGCGAATCCGCTCGGCGACGAAGTTGTTGCGCGGGCTGAGCCGAGAACTCCCGCTGCCGTGGGCGAATGCGACCAGTCCGCTCGCGCCCTCGGGGACGACCAGTTCGCCGGGCAGTCGCTCGCCGTCGGTCGGTATCTCCGCGTCGCGTCGAACCCCCACCATGGGTACCGGGTCGCCGCGAACGCGGTTAAAACTCGCGTCGAATCGGTTCGTCGGGAGTACGGGAAAAGCGGCGGGAAGACGTCCGAGACGACTCGCGGCCCGAGCAAGTACCGCGAGCGCAGGTGGCTGGCAGTGGATGGGACGTTCCCGCCGCGATGTCATCACGGACGAGCACCCGTCGGTTGGCTGGCGATGCGGTGGTCGGCGGCGGCGAATCCGGGAACAGGAGCGGCCCCGGATTCGGGACTCGTCGGTTGCGCGCCGTTGGCGCGCGGTCCGACGGTGTTTCGCCGACGATACTCCCTATGGCCGCTTCCGGCATAACCGCGTCCGTTCGGGCAACATTTGTACGAACGGATTGGAATTCGGGAATCTGTGCTGGTTACTGGTGTGGTGACCAGATATATTGGTCAAGGCGGTCAGTAGTTTTCCGACAAGGTTTACATAGACAAATTTCCCCCTGCCGGTGCTGCTGAAAGCGATTGTCGACCGCTATCGAAGTACCTGCCGGTAGCGGTCACCATCGTCACGTCACGGCGGTGTGCTCGCCCGTCGGGCGAGCACACTGCGCACCGCAGACCGTCCCGAAAATCGTCGGTATCGCCCACCGCGTCGAGTCCCGCGACTCGTGGTTATCCGCGGACGTTCTCGCCGACGGGGTCGCCGAACTCGCCGCCGACGCCGTCGAACTCGACGTCCGACTTCTCGCTCAGGTAGACGACGTTCCCGCGGACCATCGTCAACTCGGGGAACACGCCTCGCGCACCCTCGAAGGGGGTCCACCCACACTTCGAGTGGAGGTCCTCGCCGCGAATCTCCCGGGACTCGTCGGGGTCCACGAGCACGAGGTCGGCCATCAGCCCCTGTTCGACCTTCCCGCGCCGGGTCAACCCGAAGACTTTGGCGGGGTTGGCGGCGGTGACGTCCCGGACGCGCTCGTAGCTGAGGGCGCCCTGCCGGGCCTGCTCGAGCAACAGCGGGAGCGCCGTCTCGACCCCGGGGACGCCGCTCGGGGCGTCCCAGATGCCGGCGTCCTTCTCCTCGCGGGTATGGGGTGCGTGGTCGGTCGCCACCACGTCCACGGTGCCGTCGGCGAGGCGCTCGAACAGCGCCTCGCGTCGCGCCTCGCTCCGGAGCGGCGGGTTCATCCGGCCGAAGGTGCCGAGTTCGTCGTAGTCCTCCCGCGAGAGAAAGAGGTGGTGGGGCGTCACCTCGCAGGTCGCGCCGCCGGCCTTCGCGGCGTCGACGCCCTCGGGCGTGCTGGTGTGAGCGATGTGGAGGCGGGCACCCGCTTCGTCGCCGATTTCGACCGCGCGCTCGACCGCCGCGGCCTCGGCCTCGGCGGTCCGGTAGGCGCTCCAGGCGTCGTAGTCGTCGCCGTCACGGTCCAGGGCGTCCTCGTCGAACAGGTCGGCGTCCTCGGCGTGGACGGTGACGACCCGGTACTCGTCGGTCGCCGCTTCGACGGCTTCCTCGAACAGGTCCCCTTCGATGCCCATCTCGCCGGTCGAATCGGCGAGGAACACCTCGCCGAGCGCGAGCGTCGGCCGGTCGAACAGTTCGTCGGGCTTCCAGTCGGGGGTCACGCCGCCGTTGATGCCGTAGTCGACGTACGACGCGGCGGCGAGTTCGGCCTTCCGGTCGAAGCTCTCGCCGTCGACGGTCGCCGGGTCGGTGTTCGGCTGGTCGACCACGGCGGTCACGCCGCCCGCGGCCGCCGACTTGCTCCCGGTTTCCCACGTCTCCTTGTGCGAGAAGCCGGGTTCGCGGAAGTGGACGTGGACGTCTATCATCCCGGGCAACAGTAGCCTTCCGTCGGCGTCGACGACGTCGCCGGACTCGGTGAGCGTCGACCCGACGGCGGCGATGCGGCCCGCGTCGGTGTCGATGCGGACGTCGACCTCGCGGCCGTCGGCGAGCGTCGCGTTCCTGATGGTGAGCATTTTGGTGTGTCTGGTCGGGCGGGCGTGGTAAGCGTCTCGGTTCTTCGTGTTCGGATGTGGTCTGCTCGCCGAGTCTCCGATGATACGATGGTGATAACCGAGTTCGTGACCGCTTCGAAAGCCCCCGCCCGCTCGCGGTCGCTCACCGACATATCCGGCTCGCGCCTATCGGCGCTCGCCAGATAGGGGTCGCTGAGGCGACCATGTAAACGCGAGCGAGCGGCCCCTTTCAGTCCCACCCTTCGGGAAGTTCACCGAGCGTTTCCGTGGTTCGTGTCACCGGGCGCTACTGCTGGTGGTGGCGTCGAGCGTCGCGATGAAAACGGTCCCGTCTCAGTCCTCGGCGGCCGCCTCGTGTTCGTCTTCGAGGTCGACGATTTCCGTTTCCTGGTCGCCCGCCAGCAGTTCCTCGACGGTCCGGACGACTCGGTCGGGGTCGGCGCGACCGCCCGCGTTGGCGATGCTGCCGACCGAGTCGGGGTCGAAGGGCACGTCGAGCGCGGCGTACACCGGGTCGAGGACGCCTCGAATCTCCTCGTGGTCGTCCACGACCACCACGCCCGAAACCAGCGCGGCGTTCTTTCGCACTCGCTGGGCGACCCCGACGATCTTGCCGTTCCGCTGGAGCGAGTAGTCGCCGGGGCAGAAGCTCTCGTCGGGTTCGCCCCGCGTGGCCGGTACGCCGAGTCGCCAGAGCGCTCGCTGGACCGCCCGGGTGACATCCTCGTACCGCTCGTCCATCCCCACCCGCATGTCCTCCAGCGGGGTCGCCCGGGCGAACGCCACGGTGGTTCCGGTGTAGGCGACCGCCCGGCCGCCGACCGACCGCTGGACCGGTTCGAAGTCGCAGGAGCGGGCGACCCGCTCGGCCACGTCGTAGTCGTCGGCGCGGGTGTCCCGCCGACCGAACGCGAGCTGTCGATGGGGTCGCCACACTCTGAGTCCGGCCGCGCCGGTCTCGGCCGTCCGGTCGAGGATCGCGGCGACGACCTCCCGGTCGGCCGCGATGGTCGGCGCTCGCCCGCGGAACACGCGCATGAGGAGGGGTAGCCATCCGGAGTACCTAAATCCTCCCGTCTCCGAGGTGGCGACGATGGTCGCCCTCGACGCCGAGGTCCTCGCGCGCTACCCCCGGTTCTCGCTGTACAACTCACCCTACGACGCCCACGACGAGGGCTGCGCGATAGACCTCTACCCCCAGTCGGACGAGTTCGCGGCGGCGGTTCGCTCGGCGTCCGACGACCCGCGCCGGGCCGAGTCGCGGCGCGACTCGGCCCGGCGCGAAACCGCCGCGCCCAGCCCCGTCTCCGGAGAGGTGGTCGCCACCAGGTCCGTGCGCGCGCCGCCGAAACCCTACGCGGTCGAACACGACCACCTGATAGTCGTCGACACCGGCGACTACCTCGCGCGAATCCTCCACGTCGACCCGTCGGTCGAACCCGGCGAGCGAGTCGCCGTCGGCGACTCGCTCGGCGAGATGGTCCGGTCGGGCTTCTTCGCGCCGTGGGTCGACAACCACCTCCACCTCGGCTTCCGCGACCCCGACGCGAACCCCTTCCGCGCCTCGGGGTCGCTCCCGGTGGAAGTCGCCGTCGAGGTCGAACCCGTCCCCTGGGACGGCACCGGCACCGTGGTCGAGACGGCCGACACCTACGCGATTCTGGACTCGCCGACCCACCCCGCGCCCGGCGAGCGATTCGCGGGAATCGCGGCCGAATCCACCGCAGAAGACGGCGTGGCCCTCGAAAACGGCGCGCGCGCCGTCCTCGACGGCGGCCTGCCCCACTACGACGGCGGCGGCGTCCTCGGCGACTGGCCGGGCGGGCCGGTGTCGCTGGCGGGGCGGCGCGTCGGCTTCGCCGACGGCCGCACCGTCGCGTGGGACGACGTGACCGTGCTGGCGAACGGACGGGAGATAACGGGCGTCTCGCTGTGCTGCTCGAAGCGCGAGGCGTTCGGCGCGAAACTGGTCTGTCCGGACGCGGCGTTCGAAGTCGGCGAGGAGGTCGAGGTCGGAATCGCGTCCCGGTGAGCCTCCGACGCGACTCGAACCGCCACTACTAACTCCGCGCCCCGCCCGCCGACCGTATGGAACGCCGCCGTCTCCTCCGGGCGGCCGCGGGCGTCGGCGTGGCCGGCGCGCTCGGCACCGCCGCGGTCGTCGCGTCCCGCCCGTCCCTCCCGCCCGCTCGCTACCTCGGCGACGCCGTCCCCCGCCCGGACGGCGCGCCGGTCGTCGCCGCCGACCACACCGAGCGCGGCGACCACCCGGAGGGCCTCGTCTGGCAGGACGCGACCGTCTACGACCTCGGCGAGAACCGGTTTCGACTGGTCACCCGGTGCGTCCTGATTCCCGGCGAGAACCAGTACGGCACGAACTGGAAGACCGCGGGACTGACCGTCGAACACGACTGGAGCGCGGCCGATGCGACCGTCGAGTCCCGGAGCGCCGACGTCGTCCCCGCGAAGCGCGGAGAGGCCCGCTCCTCGCTCGGCCTGGAAACCGGCCGCGGCGACCGCGCCCGCCGCTGGCGACTCGCGTTCGACTCGCCGACCGGCAACACGGTCGACTACTCGTTCGCGACCACGGTCGAACTCCCCGGCGCGCCCGGCGCGGGCGACCCGCTGGTCGGTACCTCATTCGAGGTCGAGTTTGCGGGCGGATGGTTCCGGTCCGAGACGTTCGGCGCGGAGTCGATGCTCTCGGTCGGCGACGAGTCGGAGGAGTGAGTCGCAGACGGCGAGGGCTACGAGAACTCTATCTCGGCCTTCGTCGTCGTCTCGCCGAACAGCCAGTCCGCGTGCTCGACGGCGTACTCGTGGTGGTCCTCCTCGATGTAGCCCAGCGCGTCCTCGACCAGGACCGGCCGGTAGTCACGGAGACCAGCGCTGCCGGCGGTGTGGAGCACGCAGACGTTCGCCAGCGTCCCGCACAGCAGCAGGTCGTCGATGCCGTGGGTGTCCAGATACGCCTCCAGATTCGTCCGGTAGAAGGCGTCGTAGGTGTACTTCTCGACGACGTGGTCGTCCTCGCGCACGTCCAGGTCCGCGACCAGTTCGGCCTCCCACGAGCCTTCGACGACGTGCTCGCCCCAGCGCTCGAACTCGTCGTAGTAGTGGTTGCCCTCGAACTGCTCGGGCGGGTGGACGTCCCGGGTGTAGATTACCGACGCGCCGGCCTCGCGTGCACGCGAGACGACGTCGGTGACGTCGCCCACCACCTCTTCGCTGGCGGGCGCGTACAGGCTCCCGTCCGGGTGACAGAAGCCGTTCTGCACGTCCACGACGACCACCGCGGTGGCGTCAGGGTCGAAGCTCATGAGCGGGGCTACGGCCACACCCGGCGAAAGCGTTTCGCCGCTCGGCGAAACGCTCGCGCGCTCCGGGCGAAGGCGGTCGCTTCTCGGAGTAGGCTCCGCGTACTCCGGGCGTCCTTTCGAGAGCCTTTTTGTCGGAGCGGTCCCACTGGACGGTCACACGAATGCGCACGACCATCGCGATCGCGGTCGCCCTCATGCTCGTCGTCGCGGGCTGTTCGCAGGCTCCCGGAACGAGTCCGACGACGGCGGGGGACCAGACCGGCGCACAGCCCCTCGAAGACCCCTCCTCCGACGTGCTGGGCTGGGAGCAGGGCTACTGGTACAACGAAACCATCGCGGTCACTCCGAACGACGGTCTGAACGCGACCGAACTCAACAAGTCGGTCGCTCGCTCGATGGCCCGCGTCGAGCAACTCCGCGGCCTGGAGTTCCAGTCGAAGGTCCCGGTCCGTATCCAGACCCGCGAGGAGTTCACCAAGCAACAGCGCAACCAGAGCGCGCCGGCCAAGCGTCGGACGTTCGACAACGCGAAGTTCGAGGCGCTGTTCCTGATCAACGAGTCGACCGACTCCCTGGCGGTCCAGAACAGCAACTCCGGGTCGTCGGTCGGCGGCTTCTACAGCCCCTCGAAGAACTCCATCGTGGTCATCTCGAACGCGGAAAACGCGTCGACGCCGACCCTCGACGAACTGACGCTCGGCCACGAACTCGTCCACGCCCTCCAGGACCAGCACTTCAATCTCAGCACGTTCAACCAGACGACGCGCGAACTCCACAACGCGAAGGACGGCCTCATCGAGGGCGACGCCAACCTCGTCCAGCACCTCTACTCCCAGCGGTGTCGGGGCGCGTGGAACGGCAGCTGCTCGATTCCGACTCGCTCTTCGGGGTCGAGCGGTCGGCTGGCCAACATGGGCGTCTACCTGCTGAAGTACCAGCCCTACAGCGACGGCCCGGCGTTCGTCCGCAGCGTCCGCCGTCAGGGCGATTGGAAGGCGGTCAACGAACTCTACCAGAACTCGCCGGCCAGCACCGAGCAGATCATCCACCCGAAGAAGTACGGCGAGGACGCCCCCGCGGAGTTCAGCGTCCAGAACCGCAACAGCGGCAACTGGAAGCGCCTGCAGTTGAAGGGTCGCCCGAACTACGGGAGCGTCGGCGAGGCGGGCATCTTCTCGATGTTCATGTACCCCTACTACGAAACCCAGGGCAAGACCCAACTCATCCCCGCTCGGCAGTTCTTCAACATCAACCAGTCGACGGGGAAGCTGGCGAACTTCAACCCGCTGAACTACAACAGTAGCTACTCCGATGGCTGGGACGGCGACAAACTCGCGGTCTACGTCAACGACAACGCCAAGCAGAACGAGACGGGCTACGTCTGGAAGACCAAGTGGGACACCCGGAAGGACGCCCGCGAGTTCGCGACGGGCTACCGGAAGATGCTCCGGTACCGCAACGCCACGAAGGTCGACGGCCGCGCGAACACCTGGCGCATCCCGCAGGGCCGGGAGTACGCCGACGCCTTCTACGTCAAGCAGACGGGCAAGACCGTCGTCGTCGTGAACGCCCCGCGCGTCGCGGGCCTCTCGAAGATTCGGAAGGGTGCGGCGCCCAAGCGGTAATCGACGGCCACGTTTCTCCTCCTCTCGATTCCTCGCGAGTCACGCCGAGTCGAGCACGAACTCCAACTCGAAGCGGAGCGTCGAGTGCGGCGCGTTCGGGTGGTGCGAGTACGCCACCCGGTCGGCGACCCGATACGCGCCGGGACCCGGGACGGACGCGCTCTCGGGGTAGTTCGGCGCTTCCTCCGAGTGAATCCGGTAGCGACGGGAGAGACGCTCGCCCGGCGAAATCTCGGTCCTCATTTCGGCCAGATGCGAAGACCAGCCGTCCTCGGTGAAACTCACGCCGTCTTGCTCGTCCTCGAACCGGAGGGAGAGTTTCTTCCCGTCGGCTCCCTCGGCGACCAGCACGCCGAACGGGGCGCCGGCCCCGGAGAACACGGTCTGGTGGTCGGAACCCGCGTTCGTCAGCGCGAGTTCGACGACGCTCGGACTCGCTTCAGTGATGCGGTCGTCGACGACCCGCGCTCCGAACTCGACGGCGGGCGGCCCGTCGAGCGGAACGCGGTACAGCGCCAGGCCGATGTGGGTGTACTCCCCCTTCGAGACGCCGGTGAAGTAGTCCGTCGTCGCGACGGTTTGGGCCAGTCCGTCGGGGAACCCGTTCGAACGCCACTCCCCGGTCCGGACGGCCGCCTTCACGACCTCCCGGACGTCGTCGTCCTCGATTTCGCCGATTTCGACGACGGTGGGGTCCTCGCCCGTCCGCCGCCGACGCTCGACCGCCTCGGTCGTGGCGTACCCGGCCGTATCCAGGACGTACTTCGCGTCCGGGCGTTCGGTGGTCGACGTCACCGCGAAGTCGGTGATGCGATACTCGGCGGCGGGGCGGTCGTCGGCGCTCATGGGTTTCGGTCGCCGGGCGTGCGCGCCCCGGCGGTCACGTCCGCGTTCGTCCGTCTCTCCGGTAAACCTTCCTCCGAGCGTCGCCGACGACCCGCCCGAAACCGTAGCGGGACCTTTTTCGCTCCGGCCGCGGTAGCCCCGGACATGTTACCCCTTCGGAGGCGGTCGGCGTGACCGACCGGTTCGACATGGTGTCCGAGGAGGCCATCCGCGACGGGACGGCGACCGACGCGTACTTCCTGCGGACCGAGGAAACTCTGCGGGCGGCCGACCGAAACCCGCACGTCGTCGCGGAGGTCACCGCCGACCAGTTCCCGACCGGCGAGTTCGACCTGCTGGCGGGCGTGAAGGACGCCGCCCACCTGCTCGAAGGACTCGACGTCGACGTCGACGCGATGGCCGAGGGCCGCCTGTTCGACGGCGGCCCGGTGATGCGAATCGAGGGGAAGTATCTGGAGTTCGCCCGGTACGAAACCTCGCTACTCGGATTTCTCTCGCACGCCACCGGCATCGCCACCGCGGCGCTGGAAGTCCGGCGGGCCGCGCCCGACTCGTCGGTGCTCAGTTTCGGGGCGCGCCACGTCCACCCCGCCCTCGCGGCCGTCGTCGAGCGCGGCGCGCTACTGGGCGGCCTCGACGGCTTCTCGCACGTCGCGGCCGGAGAGATTCTCGGCCGGGAGGCCAGCGGGACGATGCCCCACGCGCTGGTCCTCGCGTTCGGCGACCAGGAGACCGCCTGGACCGCCTTCGACGAAGCGGTCGACCCCGACGTGCCCCGCATCGCCATCTGCGACACCTACGACGACGAGAAAGAGGAGAGCGTCCGGGCGGCCGAGGCGCTCGGCGACGCGCTCGACGGCGTGCGCATCGACACCACCAGTTCGCGGCGCGGGGACTTCTGCCACATCATCCGGGAGGTCCGTTGGGAGCTCGACGCGCGGGGGTACGACGACGTCGAGATATTCGTCAGCGGCGGCCTCGGTCCTGAGGACCTCCGAGAACTCCGCGACGTGGCCGACGGCTTCGGTGTCGGCGGCTACGTCAGCAACGCCGACCCGCTGGACTTCGCGCTCGACATCGTGGAGATCGACGGCGAACTCGCCTCGAAGCGGGGGAAGCTCTCGGGGAAGAAACAGGCCTACCGGACCCCCGACGGCGGCCACGAAATCGCGCTGGCCGACCGCGAGGGTCCGGCCGACGGCGAACCGCTGTTGGAACCGCTGATTCGAGACGGCGAAGTCGTTCGGACGTTCGACGTAGACGAGGCTGCGGAGCGTGCGAGTAAAGATGCAGACGTCGTCGGCTTCCGCCAGAACTAGATCTCTTCGATGCCGCCTTCGGGTTCGCGCTCGCGGAAGACCTGCCCGTCGAACAGCGTCACCATCACGTCGTCGTCCTCCCACGCGCCGCGGGGGAGGCCGGCCTTCCGGCAGGTGCGGTCGAGGTACTCGAAGACGCTCCAGTCGTTCGCGATGGGGAGCGTCGGGTACATCCACGCCTGCTCGCCGCGTCCCTCGATGGCGACGCCGTGGCGACCGAGTTCGAGGTCCTCGACGGGGTCGTCGGACAGCAGCGTGTCGCGGACGATGCAGACCGAGATCCGGAGGTTGGGGAGTTCGGGAGCTTCGATTTCCGAGCCACAGGAACTGTCGCTCGCCGCGCTGATGGCGGAGTCGACGATGAGGTGGCCGAGCTGGTCGGTCCCCTCGTAGGCGCCGTCGCAGCCACGAAGCTGTCCTCGGCCTCGCGTCGACGTGAGCCGGACGAACACGCCGGTGCGGTTGTAGAACGCTTCGCGCATGCTTCCGGGCTGTTCCCGCTGGCCGTTGAGTACGTAAGATTCGACGGATTCTCGAGCGAGTTCGACAGCGCGCGTGCCATCCTCGTAGGAGAGAGTTACTGCCTGGGCCTGTGCCATACAGAACTTTGTATGGCCGCAAGTATCTTCAAGTCTTCCCTTCAATACTAAATTTCGTAAGGTATCACTACTCGACACGTGGGGCACCTTACCACGACGAATCGAGCAGTTTCCGCGCAGTAACGCGGCGTTATTCGGGCGCGTGACCGTTATTGGTGAATCTAAATTATTGAAAATAAATAATTTATTCTCGCTGTCAGTGGGGATTTTCGACTCGTTCGACTATCGACGATGTCGCACGTACCGAAACAGAGTTCGAGGGTCGAAACGGTCAGAATGTAGAGCGGAACGGTCCGCGACGGTGCTTCGACGCGCTCGATCTCCGCCTGCCGGACCGACGAAGTCGAGAGGCAGGTGGCGAGGCGTCGAATGCTTTCGACGCCTCGCCCGGCCGGCCCACCGAACGGCTTAAACGCGGCCGGACGCTACACTCGCCCGGCAGAGGGAGCCGAGTTCCCGCGGCGCGCGAGGCGACTCGCGCACACGACGCCGGCGACGCCGGCGTCCACGTGAGGAAAGTCCCCCCACCGTTCGGGCGGGCGACCGGGCGCAAGCCCGGAGCGGGAGACCGCTGGCTCTGGAACAGAAACGAGACCGCTCTTCCCGACCGATGAGGTGCGCGAACCCCGACCGAACGAAGGCGAGAGCCGAGTAAAGGAACGGGGAGCTAACCCACGGAGGGCGCGTGGCGACAACGTCGCCACGTTACGCCGAGACGGCGCCAGCCGTCGAGCGTAGACGGAAGAGGACGGATGGAACGGCGAATCCTCGCCGGTGCAAGTCCGCGTCGTACTGGTAGCCCGAACGCAGACGCGGACGCTCAGCCGAATACTCGGACGAACAGAAGGGGGCTTACTCCCCTCAGCCGCTTTCGTACCCGCGAGAGCCGTCTGCGGTGGTATGCGTCGATATGTGTCTCGGGGCATCCGAAACGACTCGCCGAGTCGACGGCGAAGCTACGCAGGAAGCGGTACGGGACGAATCGGGGTCGCTCGTCCGGCGACCGGGGTCGCCGGACGAGCGTCCTCTCGAAGCCGCGTGGACGTTCTGGTTCGATTCTCAACTGACGTGCGGCGGTGGTCCGGGCGGCGATGCACTATGTCATCACGACGGCGAGCAACGCGAGCGCGGCGAACAGTTCCACGGCGAGTACCGTGACGGCGGCGCCGATTTTCAGGGTTTGCATGGTCCCTCTCTCCTCATCACAACCGTGGGTATCCATCGCAATAAGTCGGCGCGTACGTTCTGTTCTGTTTACGATTACAACTTCCGCAGGATGTAATGAACGGTCGTGAACTGACCTTGTCCGCCGGTAATGGCGACATAAGGTGCGACTAATCCCGCCGCCCCCTTTCGGTTAATAACTAAGACCGAATTCGTTGTTAGGTTTAGTTAACTGAGCCGGGTTCTCTGACAGCGGGATTAATAACCGTTCGGCGACTACACACGGACGATGAGCGACGATAGGACACGGACGGTCAGGCTCTCGGTTCCCGAGATGGACTGCCCGTCCTGCGCGGGGAAGGTCACCGCCAGCGTCGAGCGCCTCGACGGCATCCGGGACCTCGACGCGGCGGCGACGACGGGCACGCTGACGGTGGCGTACGACCCGGCGGCGACCGACGACGCGGCCGTCCGCGAGCGGGTGGAGACCGCGGGGTACGCGGTCGAGTCGGGGTCGGGCGGGGCGGACGACGGCGAGCGCACGGAGCGGTTCTCGGTGCCGGAGATGGACTGCGCCTCCTGCGCCGGTAAGGTCGAGTCGGCGCTGGAGCGGGCGGGCGTCGACTCCGTGGACACTCAGCCGACGACCGGCGAGGCGCTGGTCACCTACGACCCCGAGACGACCGACCGCGAGTCGCTGGTCGCGGCGGTCGAGGGTGCGGGCTACGAGGTCGCGGCGACGACGGACGAGAGCGACGGCGGCGGCCCGGAGGTTGCCGACGCCGAATCGGTCTGGACGAGCACGCGCGCCCTCAAGACGTGGGTCGGCGGCGCGCTCATGCTCGCCGGCCTCGCGCTCCACTTCGTGTTCGCGAGCGCGGACGCCGCGCTGTTCTCGGCGCTCGGCCGGGAGTTCCACGTCTCGGGGGTACTGTTCCTGCTCGCGGCGGCGGTTTCGGGCCAGGCGGTCCTCCGGAACGGCTACTACTCCGCGAAGAACCTGAGCCTCGACATCGACCTGCTGATGGGCACCGGCATCGTCGCGGCGGTGGCCGTCGGTTTCTACTTCGAGGCGGCCTCGCTCGCGGTGCTGTTCAGCGTCGCCGAACTCCTCGAACGCTTCTCGATGGACCGCGCCCGCGAATCGGTCCGGTCGCTGATGGACCTCTCGCCCGACACCGCGACCGTCAAACGCGAGGCCGACGCCTGCGAGAGCGGCGACGACTGTTGCGGCGGCGAGACGACCGAGGAAACCGTCCCGGTCGAGGAGGTCGCGGTCGGCGAAATCGTGGTCGTCCGGCCGGGCGAGAAGGTGCCCGTCGACGGCGTGGTCACCGAGGGCGACAGCGCGGTCAACCAGGCGCCCATCACGGGCGAGTCGGTGCCGGTCGGCAAGACCCCCGGCGACGAGGTGTACGCCGGGACGGTCAACGAGGAGGGCTACCTCGAAGTCGAGTCGACCGCCGAGGCCGACGAAACCACCCTCTCGAAGATCGTCGAGTCGGTCGGCGACGCGGGCCGCGAACGCACCGACCGTGAGCAGTTCATCGAACGGTTCGCGGCCTACTACACGCCCATCGTCGTCGCGGCGGCGCTCCTGACCGCCTTCGGCCCGCCGCTGGTGCTCGGCTGGGAGTTCCGCGAGTGGTTCGTCCGGGGCCTGACCCTGCTGGTGGTCGCCTGCCCGTGCGCGTTCGTCATCTCGACGCCCGTCTCGGTGGTGTCGGGGGTCACGAGCGCCGCGCGCAACGGCGTGCTGATCAAGGGCGGCCCGCACCTCGAATCGATGGGCGGCGTCGAGACGGTCGCGTTCGACAAGACCGGGACGCTCACGAAGGGCGAACTCGCGGTCACCGACGTGGTGTCGCTGAACGGCACCGACGAGGCCGACCTCCTGCGGTGCGCCCACGACCTCGAACACCGGAGCGAACACCCCATCGCCCAGGCCATCGTCGAGCGCGCCCACGGCGCGGTCGCGGCCCACGACGGCGACGAGCGAGCGGTCGAGAACTTCGAGAGCCTCACCGGCAAGGGCGTCCGGGCCGACCTCGGCGGCGTAACCCACTACGCGGGCAACCCCTCGCTGTTCGCCGAACTCGGCTTCGACCTCGAACACGTCCACCTCTCGACCGACGGCGGCCGACTCGCCGGAAGCGAGTCGGCCGCCGACGAGGCGGGCGAAGCCGACGAGAGCGACGACCTCGCCACCGGCGAGGTCGTCGCGGAAGCGGCCGAGAGCCGCTGTTCGGACCGCGAGGACTGCCTCGACCTGGTGGCCGACGTGGTACCGCGACTCCAGAGCGAGGGCAAGACGGTCGTGCTGGTCGGCACCGAGGACGAACTGGAGGGCGTGCTCGCGGTCGCCGACGAGGTCCGCCCCGAGGCGCGAACCACGATAGAGCGCCTCCACGCCCGGGGACTCGACACCGTGATGCTGACCGGCGACAACGAGCGCACCGCCCGCGCGGTCGCCGAGCAGGTCGGCGTCGGCGACGTCCGGGCCGAACTCCTCCCCGAGGACAAGGCCGAGGCGGTCGCCGACATCGCGGCCGACCGCGACGTGGCGATGGTCGGCGACGGCGTCAACGACGCTCCGGCGCTCGCGGCCGCCACGGTCGGCGTGGCGATGGGCGCGGCCGGCACCGACGCCGCCATCGAAACCGCCGACGTGGCGCTGCTGGGCGACGACCTGCTCAAGGTGCCCTACCTCCACCGGTTGGCCCGGAAGGCAAACGGCGTCATCCGCCAGAACATCTTCGCCAGCCTCGCGGTCAAGGCGGTGCTCGCCGCCGGCGCGCCGCTGGGACTGGTCCCAGTGTGGCTGGCCATCCTGGTCGGCGACATGGGGATGAGCCTCGGCGTGACCAGCAACGCACTGCGTCTGGCCGGCGTGAAACCCGAAGAGTAGGTCGGCTTGGGGGTTCGGGCGTGAATCGGTCTTTGCTGTTTTGAGCGGGCTGATAGTGCTTTTACGGAGAAGCTAGCTGGCTGATTCGAGACGAGCAAAGACGATGCTTTCTCGGGGGAGTTAGTAGGTCGACCGGGTCGAGAGAAGACGCGTTCTCGGAGAAGCTAGCTTGCACGATGCAAGTGAGTGACCGCAGCCACGCCCTCCCCAGCCGATTCCCTCACTCGCGCCTGCGGCGCTCGTTCGGTCATCCACCGGAGGACTAACCGCGTCCTCCGAGCCTGCGCTCGCTTCACTCGCGCAGACCTCGCGCGCATGGGCGCGACCCCAAACCGCGAGGTCGCGCCAGCGCGCGCCGTGACCAAAAGACGGGATTTCGAAGCCTCGTTTCCGGTGTGGCGCGCGCAGTCGGCTCCTCGTGAGCCGACAAACCGAGCGAGGGACGACTGAGCGTCTCGGAGAGACGCGAAGGAGTCGGTTGGGGAGGCGTGTGGTCCGCGGTTGCGGTGCGGTTGCGGTCACGCGAGCGAAGCGAGTGTGACCTCGTCGGACCAGCGGTCCGACGGCGGTGCGGTACTCATGTGAATCGTGCGAGTGGCGGTCGCTGTCGAGGAGTCGTCAGAGAAACGGTTGCTGTCGGGGACTCCTCCAAGTCCCAGTCGTAGTAACGACACCCACTCGCTAGCCCAAGAAACACAAGACGCCCGGACCCGAAATCCCAACGACACGTATGGCCCACGACCACGACGACCGCTCACGACATCCCGGCCACGACCACACCGGCGACGCTCCCCTGCGGGCGCTCGCCGTCGCGCTGGCCATCAACACCGGGTTCCTCGTCGTGGAGTTCGTCGGCGCGCTGTACGCCGACTCGCTCACCTTGCTGGCCGACGCGATCCACATGCTCGCCGACAGCGCCAGCCTCGGCCTCGCCCTGCTCGCGGCGTGGGTTTCCGCGCGGCCCGCCGACCCCAAGCGCACCTACGGCTACCAGCGCGCCGAAGTGCTGGGGGCGTTCCTCAACGGCGTCTTCCTGCTCGTCACCGTCGGCTACATCCTCTACGACGCGTTCCGGCGGTTCCAGGACCCACGTCAGGTCCGCCCGCTGGTGGTGGTCGGCGTCGGCGTCGCCGGACTCGGGGCCAACCTCGCGGCGGCGTGGGTCCTCCGGGGTCGCCGCGAGTTGCTGAACGTCGAGGGCGCGTTCCTCCACCTGCTGGCCGACGCGCTCGGGAGCGTCGCCGCCGTCGTCGTCGGTGTCGCGCTGGTCTACACCGACCTGCTGGTGCTCGACCCGCTCTTCGCGCTCCTCGTCGCGGCGCTCGTGCTCTATTCGGCGAAAGACTTGCTCGCCGACAGCCTCAACATCCTCCTGCAGGGCACCCCGCGCGACGTGGATGTCGAGGAGGTCGCCCGGTACCTCGAACGACTCGACGGCGTCGTCGACGCCCACGACGTCCACGTCTGGGCGCTCGACTCGACCCACACCGCGCTGTCGGCCCACGTGGTCGTCGCCGACGGAACGTCTCCGGACGCCGTCGTCTCCCGCTGTCAGTCCGAGTTAGGTCGGAAGTTCGACATCGACCACGCGACCGTACAGGTCGAGTCGGAGTCGTACTCCCACGTCGCGGAATTCGACTGTTATGAATCTGACGGCAAACCTTGAATACCGACGACGTTGTCAACTGTGGTGATGTGGCGCACACTCCTCGTCGCCGTCCTCCTCGTCCTCGCCGGGTGCGCGACCACCCTTCCCGGTTCCGGCGGTCCGTCAGAGACGGCCTCCCCGTCCGACCACCGGGCGCTCAAGCCCGACGACGGAACCTCGCGGGCCAACCCGTGGGGCGAGTCCACGCTGACCGTCGCGGTCAACAACACCGCCAACGAGTCGCGGGACTTCCGACCCCTCGTCCGGGACGCGCTCGGCTTCTGGTCGAACAGCAGCGAAGAATACGCCGGGTTCCCGGTCGACTACGAACTCGTCTCGAACGCGAGCGGCGGTACCGCCGGACGCGGCGAGGAAGTCGACGTCGTGGTAAAGTTCGTCGACAAGATCGAACAGTGCGCGAACGTCACCGACCCCGCGGGCTGTGCCCCCTACGTCACCAGGCGCGGTCAGGTTTCCCGGCCCATCACGGTCGAGATCGCGGGTAGCTACTCGAACAACTCGACTCGGCTCATCCTCCAGCACGAACTCGGTCACACGCTCGGGCTGAACCACTCCGCCGAACCACAGCGGGTGATGTCCCACACCTCCCAACTGACGACGCTCCCGATGACGAACGCGACCGACCGGACGCTACCGTGGCGCGACTCGAACTTCACGGTGTACGTCGACGACGACAACGCCTCGAACCTGGCGGCCGCGCGCCGGCAGGTCCGCCACGCCCTCGACTACTACGCCGCGGGCGCGAACGGCACCGTCCCGGCGAACGTCTCCTACACCGTCACCGACAACCGTAGCACCGCGGACGTGGTCGTCGAGTTCGCCGACAGCCTGCCGTGTCGGGACGCCAAGAGCGGGTCGTGCGGGCGCGTCCAGGGCGTCGACCCCGACGGCGACGGCGCGCTCGAACGCTACGACAACCTCCACGTCACCGTGAGCGGCCTCGCGACCGACGCCGTCGGCTGGCACGTCGGCTACTGGCTGGGCTACGGCTTCGGCTTCCACGACCCCGGCGAGTGGCCCGCGCCGTTCCGCGACGCCTCCTACCGCCAGCGCCGCTCGAACTGGTGGGACTAACGCCCCACCTTTTCCTGCGGTCGGAAACGCCGCTTCGCGGCGTTTCCTCCCTGGGAAAATCTGGACCAAAAGCCAGCGTCACCGCCTCTGAAGCGGCCTGCGGCCGCTTCTTCGACGGTTCCTCGGCCCGCTCGCTCACTCCGTTCGCTCGCGGCAGAACGGCGTAGCGCCCACCGCAGGTGGACCCGCCGACTCGCTCACTCCCGGAGGACGACCGCCTCGGCGTCGCCGCCCGGTGCGGCACCGCCGGCCAGCGCACCTTCGAGAACGTAGAGTAGTCCGCAGGTGGTCGCCGCGGCGACGCCGAGCGCCACGTCATAGCGCGCGGCGAGGTCGGTCGGCAGTCCGGCCGTCGCGAGCAGGTAGTTCACCGGCCAGAGCGCCCCGTTCGGCGCACCCGGCTGGAGCGACCACCACACCGCGACCGCGAACGCCGCGCCGCCGAGCAGGCCCGCGAGGACGCCGTGGCCGAGTCGCCGGCGGAACGTTCCGCCGGCGACTCGGCCGGCGAGGTGACCGCCGACCAGGCCGGCGGCCGCCACGGCGGCGAAGGCCGGCCAGCGCGCGCCCGCCGGCAGCGCGACGAGCGCGGCGAACGTCGCGACCGCGGCGTCGACGGTCGCGCCGACGAGAACGGCTTCGAGTTCCATGGCCGCAGTTCGGGCCGGAGAAACGAGAGGGTGGTGCCCGGGGGTCCGCAATTCGGCGATGCGTCCACGCATCGCCGAATCGTGCTATTCGCGGCTCGACCGCTCGTTTTTGATAGGTTTTCGCTCGCTCCCAAAATCCGGACCAAAAGGTGCTCGATTACGCCTCGAAGCCGTCTTCCCACCGGAACCGACCGTTTCGCTGGACGACCTCGCCGTCGATCTCCATCCGCGAGTTCTCGCTCACGCCGGTTATCATGTCGACGTGGACCGCCGACTGGTTGCCCTCCTCGCCCTCGGGGAGGCAGTCGCCGTAGGCTCGGCCGACCGCGAGGTGGACGGTGTCACCCATCTTCTCGTCGAAGAGGATGTTGTCGGTGAACCGGTCGATGCCGCGGTTCATCCCGATGCCGAGTTCGCCGAGTCGGCGCGCGCCATCGTCGGTTTCGAGGACGTCAGTGAGCGCCTGCTCGCCGGCCTCGGCCGACCAGTCGACGACCTCGCCGTCCTCGAAGGTCAGGCGGACGTCCCGGATGCGCACGCCGTTGTGGGTCATCGGCACGTCGAAGTACACCTCGCCCTCGGGGTCGTAGGGCGCGGTGAACACCTCGCCGCTGGGGAGGTTGTGGCTCCCGTATGCCACCGACGCGGCGCTGTTGACCGCGGTCCGGCCCTCGACGGACATCGTCAGGTCGGTGTCCTCCTTGACGAGGCGGACTTCGCTCCCGGCGTCGAGCAACTCCTTCATGTTGGCCATCTCGTCGGCGAGGCTCTCCCAGTCGCGGAGGACGGCGTCGTAGACGAAGTCGCGGTACTCCTCGTAGCCCATCCCCGCCTGCTGGGCGTGGGCGCGCGTGGGGTGCTGGGTCGCCACCCAGTCGGTGTCGAGCCGGGCGGTCCGGATTCCCTGCCGGGATTTCTTGTACGCCGCGAGGCGGTCGCCCGGCGCGCTCGACTTCTCGGCGACGTTGGTCTTCCCGCGGAGCGACAGCACGCTGTCGGCCCGTTCGAGCATCGCCAGTTCGAAGTCGGGATCCTCGTCGAAGCCGCCGTCGTGGCCCCGAACGAACGCCGCCTCGACCTCGTCGGAGATGTAGGTCGGCAGGACGTTCGCCCCGACCTCGCCCAGTTTCTCGGCGACCGCGACCGCGAGGTCGTGGGCGCCGTCGTCCACCCGCACCACTACGTCGTCGCCCGCCTCGACGCGGGTGCTCCAGTCGACCAGTACCTCGGCGTGGTCGCGCGTGCGTTCGTCCATTGTCTGAACGCGCTTGGGGTTTTGTCGTGATAACCACGACGATTCTGATGGGGAGAGTTTGCTGTTCGGAGTTATGTTGGTTCTTCGACGGTGTGAACGCTATCGTTCTCGATTCCCCCATCTGGACATCGCGACCACAATAACGGTTCACTCCGCCGTGACTGCTACTCACACGATTCACATGAGTACCGCAACCGCACCGCGACTGCGCGCGCCACGGCGGCTGTGAAGATACGCGATACTGACCTTCGGCGTGGCGCGCGCTGGCGAGAGTTCATCTCACGCCAATTCGCGCGAGGGATGAGCGAGTGAGCGTCAGCGAACGAGCGAATCGGCTGGGGAGGCCTGTGGCCTGCGGTGGCGGCGCGGTAACTCATGTGAGTCGTGTAAGTAGCGGTCACTGTTGCGGTTCCGGAGGCTGTCGCGGTTGCGGCCGCTGTCACGGATACGACTGCTGGCGGTTCACGACTCGGTTTCCCCGCAACTGCCACGAAAATGCGCCACCGACCACGAAACCCGAAACCGGACAAAATCAACGACGAAAACGAGAGGTGTTACGGGAAGACCAGCACGGTGGCGTTGTCGGTTTCCAGCACCTCGACCTCTTCGCCGCTCTCGGCGCGGTACTCCTCGACGATGTCGACCGCGTCGCCGTCGATGGTCACGTCCTCGCCGTCGACTTCGAGGGTGATCTCGCCCTCTATCTCCTTGTCGTTCTTCAGTTGGTTGAAGTCGGCCGACTCCAGCGCCCCGATGACCTGGCCGGCCTTGTCGCGGAACTGCGGGCCGATGACGCTGTGGTCGGGGTCGACGCCGACCGGGACGAGTTCGACGTTCGGCTTACCCTCCTCGGGGTAGACCGGCGCGTTGACCGTCTCGCTCAGGTCGTAGGTGTCGAGTTGGCGGCCGTCCGCCGAGTAGACCTCGATGCGGTCGAGGTCGGCGTTGAGCGCCATCCCCGCGTCGGACTTCCAGGCCCGGACGGTGCTGGCGACCTCGGCGACGACCTCGCCCTTGCGTTCTGCGTCCTCGTCGGCGAACTCGACGTCGGGCCAGCCCGCGACGTGGACGCTACCGTCGGTGCCGGGCAAGTGGTGGTAGACCTCCTCGGCGAAGTGGGGCGAGAAGGGCGCGAGCATCCGGACCGAGGCCGAAACCGCGGTGTAGAGCGTCGCGCGGGCGGCGTCGCGCTCGCCGGGCCGACCCTCGTAGAGGCGTCCTTTCACGAGTTCGACGTAGTCGTCGGCGAGGTCCTCCCAGACGAACTCCCGGAGTTTCCGGAGCGCCGAGTCGAAGCGGTAGGCCCGCATGTCCTCCTCGACCGCCTCGGCGGTCCGGAAGAGCTTCGTCAGGATCCACCGGTCGGCGTCGCGGTAGGCCGGGTCCGAGATTCTGGGCGTCTCCTCGTCGAAGTGGCCCGAGGCGAACTGGAAGATGTTCCAGAGCTTCGTGAGGAACCGGGAGGCCGACTTGACCTCCTTCCACTGGAACTGGATGTCGCTGCCGGGTTGGCCGCCGAGCGCGAGCGACTGCCGGAACGCGTCGGCGCTGTACTCCTCGATGGCCTCGGTCGGGCTGACGACGTACTCCGGCCGGGACTTGCTCATCTTGTTGCCGTCCTCGCCGAACACCATGCCGTTGATCAGCACCTGCTCCCACGGCTTCTCGTCCTCCAGCGCCGTCACGCGGAGCAGGGTGTAGAACGCCCACGTCCGGATGATGTCGTGGCCCTGGGGTCGGAGGCTGGTCGGCGAGAACTCCTCGTCGGGCCAGCCCTGGACGTGCATCGGCGAGATGGACGAGTCCATCCAGGTGTCCATCACGTCGGTCTCGCCCTCCCAGTCGTCGGCGCCGCACTCGGGGCACTCGCCGACCGCGGGGTCGGTTTCGGTGGGGTCGAGCGGGAGTTCCTCGACGTCCGCGACGTGGATGTGGTCGCACTCCCCGCAGAACCACGCCGGGATGGGCGTGGCGAACACGCGCTGGCGGGAGATGACCCAGTCCCACTCCATGCTCTCGGTCCAGTCCTCGAGCCGTGAGTACATGTGCTCGGGAATCCACTCGACCTCCCGGGCCTTCTCCAGAATCTCGTCCTGGCGGACCTCGACGAACCACTGCTCCTTGCTCAGGATCTCGATGGGGGTGTCGCAGCGCCAGCACGCGCCGACCGACTGGTTGGTGGGTTCGGAGTCTTCGAGGTAGCCCGCTTCCTCCAGGTCCTCGGCGATGGTGCCCTTGGCCTCCTGGATGGTCAGGCCCTCGTACTCGCCGGCGAGTTCGCCCAGGCGACCGTCCTCGGTGAACACCGGCCGGAGGTCGAGGTCGTGTTCGGCCCACCAGGTCACGTCCTGCTTGTCGCCGAACGTGCAGATCATCACCGCGCCGGTGCCGAAGTCGCCGTCGACGTCGTCGTCGGCGACCAGTTCGACCTCCTGGCCGAACAGCGGCACCTCGAAGGTGTCGCCGACTCGGTCGGAATACCGCTCGTCGTCGGGGTCGACCGCCATGCCGACGCAGGCCGCGAGCAGTTCGGGTCGGGTCGTGGCGATCTCGATGTCGTCGTTCCCCTTGCCGGGGAAGGTGACGTAGTAGAGCGTCCCCTCGCGGTCGATGTTCTCGACCTCGGCGTCGGCGATGGCGGTTTCACAGCGCGGACACCAGTTGACGGGGTGTTCGTCGCGGTAGACGTAGCTCTCGTCCTCGTCGCCCCGGGCCATCTCGACGAACGACCGCTGGGTCTTGCCCCAGTACTCGGGGTCCATGGTGCGGTACTCCGCCGACCAGTCCTGGGAGAAGCCGAGGTCGCCCATCGTCTCCTTCATCCCGTCGATGCGTCGCTCGGTGTACTCGATGCAGAGGTCCCGGAACTCCTCGCGGGAAACCTCCGTGCGGTGGATGTCCTCTTCCTCCTCGACCTTCACCTCGGTCGGCAGGCCGTGGCAGTCCCAGCCCTGCGGGAAGAGCACGTCGTCGCCGAGCAGGCGGTGGAACCGCGCGGCGAAGTCCATGTAGCTCCACCCGAGCGCGTGGCCGATGTGGAGGTTTCCGGTCGGGTACGGCGGCGGGGTGTCGATGACGTAGTCGGGTTCGCCCTCGTGGTGGTAGACCTCCGCGTCCTGCCACTCTTCCTGCCACTTCGGTTCGACTGTCTGGGGGTCGTAACTGTCGGGAACGTCGGTCATGATGTAGCTATCGCTGACTCCGTCGGGTCGTCGTTGCCGCGAGAAAGACGCGCCGCTGCGCTATACTGTTCGACGTACTACCGACACAGTCAGCCTCATGCCACAAAGGAGTGGGTCGGGCTTGATAAAGGTTCTCGTCTCCCGGAAGGATTCTTCGGACGTAATCGCGGCTCTACGGGACTCCGGACGAATCCGGTCGAATCGACGGCTCCTCGACCGCGACTGCATCGGAACTCGCTGCTCGCTCGTAACGATGTAACTAGACACCCATGTTCAAGTCGCTCCGCCGGAATCACGCGGGCATGGCCTGCGAAAAGTGCGGCGCGAGCACCCGCGAGAGAGCCGAACTCTGCCGTGACTGCGCCGCCGCGACCCCGAAGTACGTCGAAGCCATCTGCGTCCTGAGCATCGTCGTCGACCCGTTCGTCTTCGCGCTCCTGTTCTCGGTCACCGCGATGCCGCCGCTGTTCGCCGAGCGAATCCTCCTCTTGCTGTCGCCGTTCCTCCTCGCGAAATTCCCGCTCTACTACGGCCTCTTCCGGGCGCGGACGTGGGCGTGGGGCTTCGGCGTCATCATGTTCGCCGCGGGCGCGTTGGTCGGCCTCGTCGCGCTCTGGTTCGGCAGCCTCGGTGGCCTCGTCACGCTGGTCGCCAACGGTGCCATCGCGGCGTACCTCTACAGCCAGCACGAGGCGTACCTCCCCGAGCCGGACTCGACCCCCTGACCCGATTCTCCTGTCTTCGCGCCGGCGACCCGAACCGCAACCCCTACCTTCGCCCCCGAACCACCTCCTCGCATGCAACTGGGCGTCATCGGACTCGGCCGGATGGGCCGCATCGTCGTCGACAGAGTACTCGACGTGGGCCACGATGTGGTGGCTTTCGACCTGGACGAAGAGGCCGTCGCGGCCGCCGAGGAGGCGGGCGCGACCGCCGCCGATTCGGTGGTCGGCCTCGCCGAAGCGCTGGGCGACGAGAAGCGCATCTGGCTGATGGTGCCCGCCGGCGAACCGGTCGACGCCGCGCTCGACGACCTCGAACCCCACCTCGACGAGGACGACGTCGTGGTCGACGGCGGCAACTCCCACTTCGAGGACTCGGTGCGCCGGGCCGAGTCGACCCCCGCGGCCTACCTCGACTGCGGCACGTCGGGGGGACCCGCGGGCGCGGAACTCGGCTTCTCGCTGATGGTCGGCGGCCCCGAGTGGGCCTACGACGAACTGGTCCCGATCTTCGACGCGGTGGCGACCGGCCCCGAGGGCCACGACCGAATGGGGCCGGCCGGGTCGGGCCACTACGTCAAAATGGTCCACAACGGCGTCGAGTACGCGCTGATGCAGACCTACGGCGAGGGGTTCGAGCTGCTCTCGGAGGGCCGCTACGACCTCGACCTCGAGAAGGTGGCCCGGACGTGGAACAACGGCGCGGTCATCCGGTCGTGGCTGCTCGAACTCTGCGAGGAGGCGTTCCGCGAGGAGGGCACCGACCTCGGCGACGTCGACGACCACGTCGCGGGTGGGTCGACCGGCACCTGGACCGTCCAGGAGGCCCTCGAACAGGAGGTTCCCCTGCCGCTCATCTATCAGGCGCTCGTCGAGCGGTTCGGCTCGCGTGCGCCCGCTGAAGGCCGGTTCTCCCGCCGACTGGCGAACCGGCTCCGCTACGGGTTCGGTCGGCACGAAGTCGCACGCCGCGAGGAGTGAGTCGCCGACGCGGAAGCTACACCGATACGACACTTTTAGTCGCCCGGTCGCGAACGACGACGTATGCCCGGGCCGAAGTTCCTCGACGGCGACCGCGTCACCCTCCGCGTTCCGGCCGAGGACGACGTCGAATTCCTGCTCGAACACGAGAACGACCCCGCGGTGCGCCGCACTCGGAGCGCGAACCTGCCGACCGGGCCCGAGGAGGTCCGACGGCGGCTCGGCGGGACGCTCGGCCGCTCGGACGACACGCTCGCGCTCGTCGTGTCTGCCGACGGTGACCCCGTCGGTCTGGTGTATCTCATCCGCGAGAAGCCGAACGACGACGTGTACGGCCGCGCGGAACTCGCCTTCTGGGTCGCGCCCCACGCACAGGGCAACGGCTACGCGACCGATGCGGCTCGGACGGTCGTGGCGCACGGGTTCGACCGCCTCCGACTCCACAAGGTGACCGCGAAGGCGTTCGCTCACAACGAGGCCTCGAAGCGAGTACTGGAGAAGGTCGGCTTCGTCGAGGAAGGCGTCTTCCGCGACGAGGCGTTCGTCGACGGCGAGTACCGGGACGTCGTTCGGTACGGACTACTGGCCGACGAATAGCGCGTTCCGGCGAGTCCCCTCTATGGTATCCTCACGCACACCTCCGCCGACTTGATGACGACGCGGGCCGACCGTTCCGCCATGTCCCCCGCCGTCTCGCTGTTCTTCGCCGACTTCGAGGACGAGCGCGGCGAGGTCGGCTACTACTGGGAGCGACTGAACTCCCTCGACGTGCCGGTCCCCGAAACGACGTTCGTCACGCTCGAGGCGACCGAGGACGGCTACCGCTGGGACACCGACGAAATTCTCCGATTCATGCGCGAACGCGACCTCCACCGGGCGTTCGTCCGGACCCAGCGCAAGGCCGCGACCGTCCGCCTGCGCGAGGGGTCGTTCGTCCCGCGGCCCGACCCGGAAGCCGTCGACCGGACCGTTGCGTCGCTCCTCGATCAGAACGACGAGCAGGGTTGGCCCCACGGCGAGGGTCTGGTCGTCCGGGAGTGGCTCGACCTCGATTTCTGTCGGTTCCCGGCCCACTCGTGTCACCCCTCGATTCGGTTCTTCGTCGACGACGGCGAGGTCGTCGGTCAGACGCCGGCCGACCCGGACGCTGACGAGATGGTCTGCGCGGGCCGATACGACTACCTCGAACCGGTCCTCGCCGAGGCAGATTTCTCGACGCCCCGACGGTACGCCGAGCGAATCGCCGCCGAGTTCGACGAGGCGACGTGGGGCGTCGACTTCGTGCTCGACGCCCGCAGCGACTGGTACTGTACGGAGTTCAACTTCAACGGCGTCTACTGGAACCGCCGGGAGGAGTGCTACTGGAACATGTGCGGACAGGGCGACTTCGAACCGTTCTCGCCGGTCGAGATGCACTCGGCCGCGCTGTGGGGCGTCCGGCCCGAGCAGAGTGAGCGGCCCGACGGTCGCTGGTGGTGAGTCTCAGCCCTGCCCGTGGACCTCACCCCGCGGTTCGTACTCGATCTCGGTCGCCACCGCGTCGGCGACATCCTCGCCGCAGTACTTCGCGACGAGGTGGAGCGACAGGTCGAGTCCCGAGGTCACGCCGCCCGCCGTGAGCACGTCGCCGTCGTCGACCACGCGAGCGTCGACGACGGCGGCGTCGGTTTCTCGGAGGTCGTCCAGCGCGCCCGCGTGCGTGACCGCCGGGCGACCGTCCAGAACCCCCGATTCGGCCAGGAGCATCCCGCCGGTGCAGACCGCCGCGAGGGTCGTCCCGTCGGCGTGGAGTTCCGCCAGGGCGTCCGGCAGGTCGCCCCTCTCGGCTTCGGCCCACACGCTCGCGGGCGCGCGGTCGTTCCACCCACCGCCGGGGACGACCACGAGGTCGGGGTCCGTTTCGGCGAGGACGCCGTCTGGTTCGATTCGGAGGCCGTGGATGGCGGTGACTCGCTGGGTGGGTTCGAGGGTGCGGAGCGAGACGGCGAGGTCCCCGCCGCGGCTCGCGGCGGTCGAGAACACCTCGTAGGGCGCGACGGCGTCCATCTCGTCGAAGCCCTCGTAGACGACTATCGAGATTTCGGTGGTCATACGATTCAGTCGGAGACGGAGACGAAAAGCGTGTAGGTGATTGCAGGAAAGACGCGGAAATCGAAGCGGTGACCGCCTCGAAAGCCCCCGGGCGCTCGTCGCGAATGATGAGAACTACAGTAGATAAAAGCACTTTGAAAGCCCCCGGTGGCTACGCTCCCGCGGCTCGCTGCGCGCTTCAGTCGCTCACTGCGCTCGCTCCTTCCAGTGCTTACTTCGCCGGGGTTCGCGTAGCCGCCGGCCCCTTTCATCCACTCACTTCCGGACCGCACCGCGACCGCCACACGCCTCCCCAACCGACTCCGTCGCGCCTCTTCGAGGCGCTCGGTCGTCCCTCGCACGGAGATGGCGTGAGATGAACTCACGCCAGCGCGCGCCACGCCGGACGCTCACCCTCGTAACCGCCGGTGAACTAAACTACCGGAGGCGTCCAATTGCACTGGCCTCCAGGCGGGACTTTCGAGGTGGTCACTATCTCCGTTGTTGTCGCGTTTCGTCACGAGTGGCCGAAGACGTTCGGGCTGTCCCCAACTACAACGATTCTCATAGCTAGTAATCGTCGCATTCCTGCCCCGCTCTCACCCGCAGCAAACTCCTCCCGTCGGCGTATTTCCCGCGGACAATCACAATGCTGTTAAAGTAGTATTCCGTAGCCCCGCGCATGGTAGACGTATTGGGACTGGGACTCGGACTCTCGCTGGTCCTCATCGTAGTGGCGCTGCACTATTCGAGGGGCACCGAGTGGCGCGTCCCCGACGACATCTCCCAGGAGGTGCTCGAACGCCGCGCGGCGACCGTGCCGGAGACGGACTTCCCCGAACCGATGAACCGCTCCATCGGCGGCGGTGGCGGTGCGGTCGCGGTCGGCGGCGGCGCCGAGGGCGAACTCGAAGGCGAGGGCGACGAAGAGGAGGGATTCGACCCCGCGGCCATCTCCGAGGACGAGGTGGAGTACTTCGAGGTCGAGTACGTCAACGAAGGGTCGACCATCGAGGTCGCGAACAACGAGACGCTGCTCGAAGCCGGCGAGGACGAGGGCTGGGACCTGCCCTACGCCTGCCGACAGGGCCAGTGTCTCTCCTGCGGCGGCAAGGTGACCGACGGCGACGCCCACGAGTACGTCCGCCACAGCAACAACGAGACGCTCGGCGAGGACGAGGTCGAGAAGGGGTACATCCTCACCTGCACCGCCTACCCGACCGCCGACCTCTCGCTCGAGACGAACGAGACGCCCTGACACGACACTTTCCGAATCTCTCGGTTCTGCGGACCAATTTCCAACCCGAAGCGTTAAAATCCTAAGCCGTTCTGCGAACGAATAGTGTCGTCTACCGAGTCCCGCGACATCACCCGGGGCGACCTGTCCCGACCGCTGTTCCACCTCGCGTGGCCCATCGTCGTCACCCAGTTGCTACAGGTGACGTACAACGTCGCCGACGCGTTCTGGCTCGGCCGGTACTCCGCCGCCGCGGTCGGCGCAATCAGCCTCGCGTTCCCCATCATCTACTTCCTCATCGCGTTCGGCGGCGGATTCAACGTCGCCGGAAGCACGCTGGTCGCCCAGTACACCGGCGCGAACAGCAGGGGTTCTGCAGGGAAGGTCGCCGGACAGACCGTCGGCTTCGTCGTCGCCATCGGCGCGGTGCTCAGCGTCGTGGGCTACTTCGGTGCGGGACCGATGCTCGCGCTGTTCCCCAGCCACGGCGCCACCGCCGCGGAGGTCGTTCCGCGCGCCCAGGAGTACATGGAGATATTCTTCCTCGGCCTGCCGCCGATGTTCGCGTTCTTCGCGTTCTCGGCGCTGCTGCGGGGTTACGGCGACACCCGGACGCCGATGCGGGTGATGGCGGTTAGCGTCGCGCTGAACGTCGTGCTCGACCCGTTGCTCATCTTCGGCATGGGGCCGTTCGCCGAGATGGGCATCGCGGGCGCGGCCGTCGCGACCCTCGTTGCGCGGACGGTCGCGGGCGTCTACGGACTCTACGTGCTGTTCGCCACCAACACCGGGCCGGACCTCCGCGTCGACCACCTCGCGCCGGACTTCGAGTACATCCAGGACATCGTCCGCATCGGCGTCCCCTCGGCGCTCGAACAGTCGGCCGGCGCGCTCGCGATGGTGACGCTGACGGTGATGATCGTCACCTTCGAACCCGCGGTCATCGCGGCCTACGGGCTGGGCAACCGACTCATCTCGCTCGTCTTCCTCCCGGCGGTCGGGTTCGGCAAGGCGACGAACACGATGGTCGGACAGAACCTCGGCGCGGGCAAGCCCGAGCGCGCCGAGCGCGCGGTCTGGCTGGCGGCCAAAGCCGGCGCGGCCATCATGCTCGGACTGGCGGTCCTCGCGGCGCTGTTTCCCCGGCCCGTCGTCTCGGTGTTCATGGCGACCGGAACGCCCGAGGCCGCGCGGACCATCGACTACGCCGCCGAGTACCTCCGGATTCGGACCGTGGAGTTCGCGTTCATCGGCGTGTTCCAGGTGATGGTCGGCGCCTACCGCGGGGCGGGCAACACCAAGACCGCGATGGCGTTCTCGATGGTCACCCTCTGGCTCATCCGCGTGCCGGCGGTCTACTACCTCGCGTTCCGGACGGGGCTCGGCCCGACCGGCATCTGGGTCGGCGTCGCGCTCGGACACGTCGTCGGCGCCGTCGGGGCGACCGCATGGTTCACCCGCGGGACGTGGAAGCGGTCGGTCATCGACGGGACGACCGACGCCTCCCTCGAAGCCGACGGTGGCGAGCACAAGTCCGAGGGCGAAGACGGCGCTCGCTAAGTGGACTAGCGGGCGACGCTCGAATCGCTACGCGCGAACCGGCTCCTCGAAAAAAGAACGTTGCTGAACGTCGCTGGCGCACCGCGTGCGTCTCCCGACTCGGTCGTCCCCGACGGCTCAGTCGGCGGCGATCTGCTGGTAGTTGAAGCTCTCGGCGAGGTCTTTCAGTTTCTCCAGCGTCTCCTCCTCCTCTTCGAGGTTCTCGTGGAGGATGTCGCCGGCTTCGTCCATCCCAAGGCGGTCGGCCAGCATCGCGAGGTTGCCGTAGGCCGCGATCTCGTAGTGTTCGACCTTCTGGGCCGCCGTGACGTTGAACACGTCCAGGACCTCCTGGTCGGGGTCCTGCTCGGCGAACTCCTTCTGCTCGGCGATGATGCCCTGGATGGCCTCGCACTCCTCTTCCTCGGGCGGTTCGCTCAGCATGTCGAACACCTCTTCGAGGCGCTCGATGTGGCCCTGGGTCTGCTCGCGGTGGTCGCGGAACGCCTGCTTGATGTCGTCGTGTTCGACCTGGTTCTCCAGGTCCTCCAGCGCGTCGACGATCTCGTGTTCCGCGTAGTAGATGTCTTCCAGCTCGTGCTCGAACAGTTCTTCTAAGTTGTTTACAGTCATCGGAAACCCCTCACCGTATCGAAGGTCCGCGAGTTCCGTAAAAGAATTTGCCGACAGCTGAACTATCCGGACGCGTCGGATACGACGCATGACAATCCAAGGTGTCCGGCGCGGTTCCGGGCGCGATTCGCGACTTTCACAACCGTTAAATCGGCGAGTCCTGTAGTGTTCGGTGAGGGCGGCTAGTTCAGCGGACAGAACGTTTGGTTCCGGACCAAAAGGTCATGGGTTCAAATCCCATGCCGCCCGCTTTCTCCTGCGACTCACACGGTGAGCACTCGGTGAACTCGCCGGAAGAACGGTGACCTACGATGCAGATGGGATTCGAACCGGCACATAGTTACTGTAATATACCTGTAGTTTATTGGTGGCTGATTATCGCCGGAGATAATTTCTGCGAAGAAGATAGAACTGTTATTGAAACGAGGTCAAAAGCAGTCGGGACTTAACTCTGAGGAGAAATTAAATCTCGTGGATAAAGGGGGGTAAGACAACAAGAAGTAGGAGATATGGTGGTGTAGTATGAAATATCTACATATAGACCTCGATGAAAGAGTAGAGCTCGGAAACGAAGCGGGCGGGTGGGTAATTTCACAAACTAAAATTCTATCCTCTCACTGTGAAGCCATCACTAATGGAAAATTAATTATACTTTCCAGCTCAGTTCACCGCCACTTCCCTCGTTTCGACCCGTCAGCGCCTTCGACGTTTTCGTCGACTCTCATCACGTTCGATACCTGTCGACCAGTTACTGATAGGCGAACGGCTCAGTCACGGCGGATGCGAGTGCGAACAGTTGCCGCGTTGTCGTCACGAACGCACTCCGCTAGCCTCGACGACTTCGCTCCGCTCACGTCGCCTCGGTGTGTTCCGCACAACCCCGCACGCCTCCATATGTGACCGTCGTCACGGTGGGAAACTCCTCTTGCACCGACCGAAACATTAGTAGTTCTGTGTTAGGAACTATCAAGGGCGATGTCCACAGCGTACGGTAACTACATCGGCGGAGAGTGGGTAGACTCGGAGTCGGCCGAAACGTTCGACGTTCTCGACCCGGCGAACACCGACGAGGTCGTCGGCCGGTATCAGGATTCCACGGCGGAAGACGTCGAAACAGCGGTCGAGGCCGCGGTCGACGCCCAGGACGAGTGGAGCGACACGCCCGGGCCCGCGAGGGGAGCGATACTTCGCGACGCCGCCGGCGAACTCGAAGCGCGCAAGGAGCAGGTCACCGAAACCCTCGTCTGCGAGGAGGGAAAGACCCGCTCTGAGGCGTCGGGCGAGGTTCAGCGCGCCGTCGACATCTTCTACTACTACGCGGAGAAGGCCCGCGACTTCGGCGGGACCGTGAAATCGCCGAGCGCGTCGGGGAAGGACCTGCACACGAAACGCGAACCGCTCGGGACCGTCGGACTCATCACGCCCTGGAACTACCCCATCGCGATTCCGGCGTGGAAGCTCGCGCCCGCGCTCGCGGCCGGGAACACGGTCGTCCACAAGCCGGCGTCGGCCGCGCCGAACAGTTCCCGCGTCCTGTACGAGTGTCTCGACGAGGCCGGCCTCCCCGACGGCGTCGCGAACATGGTCACCGGGTCGGGCAGCGAGGTCGGGTCGCCGTTGGCGGCCGCCGAGGCGGTCGACGGCGTCTCCTTCACGGGGAGCACGGCGGTCGGAACGGCGGTGGCCGAAACCGCCGCGCAGGACCTGAAGCGCGTCCAGTGCGAGATGGGCGGGAAGAACCCGACCGTCGTGATGCCGAGCGCCGACGTCGAGGAGGCGGTCGAAATCGTCGGCGTCGGCGCCTTCGGGACCACCGGACAGTCGTGCACCGCGTGTTCGCGGGCCATCGTCCACGAGCAGGTCTACGACGAATTCGTCGAGGCGATCACCGAGTACGCCGAGTCGCTCGACGTCGGTCCCGGCGTCGACGACCCCGACGTGGGACCGCACGTCTCCCAGGACGAACTCGACTCGACGCTCGAATACGTCGACGTCGGGAAGGAGGACGGAGCTACCCTCGAGACGGGCGGGGAGCGCCTCACCGGCGGCGAGTACGACGACGGCTACTTCGTCGCGCCGACCGTCTTCTCGGACGTCGACAACGGCGCGCGCATCGCCCAGGAGGAGATCTTCGGCCCGGTGCTCTCGGTCATCCGGGTCGGCGACTTCGAGGAGGCCCTCGCCACCGCCAACGACGTCGACTTCGGCCTCTCGGCGAGCATCGTCACCCAGGACCACTCCGAAGCCGGGACCTTCGTCGAGGACGTCGAAGCGGGCGTCGCCAAGGTGAACGAGAAGACCACGGGACTGGAGCTCCACGTCCCGTTCGGCGGTTACAAGGACTCCTCGACGAACACTTACCGCGAGCAGGGCGACGCCGGTCTGGACTTCTTCTCGTCGGTCAAGACCGTCTACGACAACTACTGAGCGCTCCTCCGCCGCTTTCTCGTTTCTTCGGCCTGTTCCCTCGGGTCGCATCCCCGGCAGTTCCCCAGGAGGGAACAACATTATACGTGGCCCGTCTAATGTACCTGTATGCCGAACAAAACGGACGGACGCCCCGGACGAACGATACGGTCGGTGAAGATCGCCTTCAACGTCATCGACCTCTTGCAGGAGCGGGGCCGAATCGGGGTCACGGAGATCGCCGACGAACTGGGCCACTCGAAGAGCACCGTTCACAGTCACCTCCGGACGCTCGAGGACCGCCGGATGATCGTCCGGGAGGAGGAGGGCTATCGGCTGAGCCTGAAGTTCCTGGACATGGCGACCCACGTCAAAGAGCAGGTCGGGAACTACGACGTCATCCGCAACGAGGTCGAGGAGTTAGCCGCGGTGACCGACGAAATCGCCCAGTTCGGTGTCGAGGAGCACGGGCAGGTCGCCTACCTCTACAAGGCGACCAGCGAGCGAGCGGTCGAGACGCGCTCGCGCGTCGGGCGTCGGGCCCCGATGCACTCGACGTCGCTCGGCAAGACGATCCTCGCCTACCTTCCCGTCGAGCGGACCGAGGAGATCGTCGAGTCGATGGAGTTCGAGCGCTTCACGCCGGAGACGATCGCGAGCGCCGACGAACTCTACGACGACCTCGAACGCATCCGCGAACGGGGCTACGGAATCGACGACGAGGAGAACATCGAAGGACTCCGGTGCATCTCGGCGCCGGTGAAGAACGAGGACACCGTCCTCGGCGCGGTCAGCGTCACCGGCCCGTCGAGTCGCGTCACCGACGAACGAATCCGAGAGGAACTCGCCGACCAGGTCCAGCGGGCCGCGAACGTCATCGAACTGAATACGAAGTTCTCGTAAGTGCCGCAACCGATTTTCCGTCCGAAGCGGTCCGACGGTCGGCGTACCGTACATCGACCGTCGTTCTCTACATCTGGCGTCCGGCATCCACCCTCGGTTCCCCTACCACGAACCGTTACAGTTCTAATCCTGTAATGGATTCTGGCTTCTCTCCGCTCATCGCGCTCGTCCAACCGGCGACGGACGTCTCGAAATTTCGACGAGGTGCCGTAAACGGCAGGGAGAGCGCCCGGAAAGTGTAGAGGCGGAGAGTTCGCGAGAGCAGAACTGGTCGGGGGATTTCGACCGGCCGGTGGGACGAACGACGCTCCGACGGCGTCCGAAACCCTCCGTTCGGCGTTTCGACGCCGAATATTCACGTCATTGCCCCCAGGAGCGTTCCCGTCTCGGGAACGCTCGTCGCCCCGTAGCGTTCGACGGTCGGACGGCCGGCGTAACGACGGCGAGGGAAGGAGCGAGGAGCGGGAATCGAGAGACGAATCGGTGGCGTCACCGACCGGTGTTCGGTATCGGCATCGTCCAGAGAACACGTGTCCGACGGTGCGAGCGTGACGTCCGGGACTCCCGGAGTACCGTCCTTCGAACGTCGCTTTACCGCTCTCGCTTCGCGGTCGTCGGTCCTCGCTCACCCGATGAGTCGGGCGATGTTGTCGTCGAGTTGGTTGTACAGTTCCTCCGCGCGCCGTTCGTTCTCCCCCGAGAGGGGTCGAATCGGCTCGCGGACCGCGCCGCCGTGGAGTCCGGCGAGTTCGAGGCCCTTCTTGACCACCGAGACGCTGACCGCACCCGGAATCGAGTTGTCGGCGCCCGTCTCGTCGCGGAGTCGCTGGAAGGGCATGCAGATGTTCCTGAGCGTGCGGGCGCGCTCCCAGTTCCCCTCGGCGAGCGCGTCGAACAGTTCGAGGCCGACCTCCGGCCTGAAGTTGCTCACCCCCGCGGAGAAGCCCTCGATTCCCTCGCCCCAGAACGACACCGCGAACGGTTCGGCGAGGCCGTCGACCCAGACGACGTCGTCGTCACCCGCGGCGACTCCCTCGCCCAGTTTCACGCCGTCCTTCAAGGCGTACTTGATGCCGACGACGCCGTCGATGCGGGTCAGGTCCGCGAGGTAGTTCACCGACGGGTCGAATCCTCGGACGTAGGGGACGAGCGGCGTCTCGGTGGCGGCGTCGAGTTTTCGGTAGTATTCGAGCAACCCGCGTTCGTGGATGTAGGTGTGGTCGGGCGGCATGATCATCATCGCGTCGACCCCGACGCGGTCGTAGGCGCGAATGAGTTCCGTCGCCGCGGCCGTCGACCCGCCGACGCCCGCGAGCACGCACGCGTCGTCGGGGAGCGCGTTCACGCTGGTCCTCGCCACCTCGATTCGCTCTTCGTGGGAGAGCGAGTGGTACTCGCTGATGTTCGCCGTCGCGAGGAACGTCCGGATGCCGCGGTCGTAGATGTCCTGCGCGTTCTCTTCGATTTTCCCGTGTTCGATTTCGAGGTCATCGTCGAACGGCGTCAGTAGCCCGACGGCGACGCCACGTAGACGTGCCCGAACCTGCTCAACTGGCAGTGGCATGTTATGCCAATACGGTCGGCATAGTATAAATCCATCGTCCGGAATCCTCGAATTCGCCATCCGGCGAGAATCCGTGCTTCGGAGGGGCGCGTGGGGCGTACGGTCGGCGCGTGATACTTCGGCGGACGTTTCCGGGCCGCGGCGGTTCGGACGGACGGCGCCGACTACTCGTGTTCGACTTCCGGGTCGAACGCCGAGAACTCCACGCCGGGCGAGAGCATCGCGTCGAGGGTCAGGAGTCGCTCGGCGACCGACCGCGCGGTTTCGAGGGCCTGCGAGAACGTGCGCCGGGGTTCGACGACCCCCGCCTCCCACGCATCGACGCTCTCGCCGGTCGTTAAATCGAGGCCGGGAGCGTAGTCCGGGTCGCGGGCGAGCGCGGCCCGCAGGTTCGCCGTCGCGTCGACGTGGTTCAGGCCGGCGTTTCGTGCGAGCACTCCCAGGAAGTCTTCGAGCGCGTCGGCGAACGCCTCGACGGCGAGTTGCTCTCGCCCGGGGACCGACCGCGTCTCCCGTCGAAGTTCGTGCATCACCGCGGCGGCGGGGGCGCCCGCGCCGGGGACGACCTGGCGGTCGACCGCCGCCACCGTGGTCACCGCGACCGCGTCGGAGACGAGTCGTTCGCGCTGTCTCGCCGACGCTTCGAGTTCGACCGGGACGACGAGGGTGAACGCGCTCCCGTCGCACTCGTCGAAGACGGTCCACTTCTCGTCGTCGTGGACGATTTCGCGCACGCGCCCGGCGGTGCCGACGACGGCCTCGGTCACGTCGTCGACGTGGGAGACGACCGTGGCCCCGGTCGCGCGGGCCAGGCGGTACACGTCCGACTTCGGATACTGCACGCGGTCGACGACCGCGATTCCCGCCCGGTTCAGCGCGAGTCGGAGCGGGTCGTCGACCTCCGCCTGGGAGACGAACACCGACACGTCCATCGCCGCGAGACGCTCGGCGAACTCCCGACGGCGACCGCTCCGCGCGGCCCGCTCGCGTTCGAGTTCGGCGGGCGACCCGACGCGGGTGTCCGTCGTCTGCGTCGCCGTCGCGCCGAAGGTCATCTCGTCGTCGACGACGACGAGGTTCGCGTCTTCGAGCGCGCCCTCGACGACCGGTTCCCAGTCGAAGTCGACGTCAGCGTCCTCGGCCTCTTCGAGCGGGGTTGGTCGTCGCCGCGCCACGACGCCCCGGTGGAATCCGCGCTCGCCCTGAGTCGTGGCGATTACGTCGACGTCGTCGCTGTCGATCCACCGTCCGTCGGTCGCCTCCGCGAGGCCGGCGACGGCCTCGGCGACTTGGTCGGCGTAGCCGCGTCGAACCTCTCCCGTGACGTCGGCGGTCACGGCGGTGGCGGCGACGCGGGCGAGCAGTTCGCGGTCGGTCGGGTCACAGGGCCGCGCGAGTTCGTCGAGCACTTCACCTGCTCGGGCCGCGGCGAGCGCGTAGCCGGCGACCACGGTGTTCGGGTGGAGGCCGGACTCGACGAGGTCCAACCCGCGGTGGACGAGCGCCTCCGCGAGGACCACCGCCGTTCCGGTCCCGTCGGCGAGCGCCCGCTGCATCGAGTCGACGGCGTCGACGAACAGCGCGGCGACGGGGTCGTTGAACCCGCCGCCGCGCTCGACTCCCTTCAGAATCTCGTCGGCGTCGGCGGTGAGAATCGTCTCCGGTTCGTCCTGGTGGTCCCTGGTTTCGACGAGTTTCTCCAGGGTCCGCGGCCCGACCGTCGACCGGACCAGCGAAGCGACGTCCTCGGTCGTTCGCCTGACGTACTCGCGCACCTCTTCGTCCCGAATCGCCCACTCGCCGCGGTCGAGACGCTCGAAATCGGGCTCCGTGTCACCGATGTCCATTGTCTGAACGTTTGGCAGATGCCCTAATAAAACTGCGCCACCGCGGTACTAGGCCCGAACTCGACGGAGGCGTTCGCGGCGGCCCGGTCGCCGGCGAGCAGCGTCTCCCGGATTCGGCCGATTCGGGGGTTCGACCCGGGGAGTTTCTGGGCCTTGCGGTCGAGCGCGTCGGCGACGCTCCGCTCGGCGCTCCGCAGGTTCGCCTCTATCTGCGAGACGTCGGCCCGAGACGCGCCCGGAGCGTTCCCCTCGCGGGCTTCCGCCAGAAGCAGTCGCGCGTTCTCGGCGATGGCGAGCGCGTCCCGACCGTGGGCGGTGACCCGACCGGTCGTGTTGTACTCCCAGCCGATTTCGACCGCCTCCTCTTCGAGCATCCCGACGAGGAACCGGGCTTTCTCCAGCGACGCCCGACGCTCGGACATCCCGGGGTCGACATCCGACCGGGCGTCGATGGCGACGAGCATCCCCCGCTCGGCGGGGTTGTACGCGTCGGACTGGTACGCGGCGCCGACGACGCCGCCGGTGCCGAGCACCACCAGGACGACCGCCGCGAGCGCGAGCGCGACCTTCGGGGCCCGCCGAATCGGCGCCGACCTGCCGAACGGGTTGATGTCTGCCGGTTCGACCGAGACGGAGAACGTCTCCTCTATCTCCTCGACCAGTCGCCGGGTCTTCTCGGACGTCCCGTTCACGACCAGTCGACTCGCGTCGGTCACCCGGACGAACGAGTTGTGGAAGCCGGCGTGGGTAACCGTCAGTCCGTCGCCCTCGGGGAACGACTCCCGACGAACCCCGTCGTACGCGTCGTCGTCCCGAATCGTCGCGGCGAGTCGGTCGAGCACGTCGTCGGGGACGGGCGACGCGGAGACGAACGTCGACCTCGGAACGGCACCGTCCCCGTCGGGTTGCCGGGCGCTCTCGCGCCAGAATCGTAGGAACCGCAGCCCCTGCCGGAACCGGAACCGACCGGCGACGTAGGCCCGCGGGAGCGCCGCCACGGCCACCCCGAGCGCCGCGGTTCCGAGGAAGGGGACGAATCCGCCGGTCGGGCCGTACTCGAGCAGCGCCCAGGCCGAGAGCGCGAACAGGAATCCGCCGCCGCCGGCGGTGAACGCGCGCAGTTTACTCGCCATCGTCACCGCCCGTAGAACGCGCGCTTGACCTTGCCGAAGAGACCGACTCGCCGGGACTCTGCCTCGCGTTCGAAGACCGGCCCGAACAGTCGCTCCAGTTCGTCTCGACTCTCGATCTCCCTCGCGTCGACGTCGGCCAGCAGTTCCGCGACCATGACGGAGTTCCCCTTCGCGTCGACCGGGACGTTGGCGAACGCGTGCTCCCGCTCCAGTTTGCGGACTCTGACGGGGTAGGACCACCCCGACTCCTCGATGAGTTCGTGTATCGCGTCTGGCCCGGTTGTCATACTGGCCTCTATTGTGACGAGATATTTAAATCCATTTCCGGCGGCAGGGTCCTCGAAGGCGGTCCTCGCTCGGAAACGACCGCGTCGTCCCGCCGAACGCCGCCGACCAGTGAGAACATTTATTAGGGTTGAACATGACTATCAGGTGGTGCAATAGACTGTCATGGTGAGACGTACCACATCCTCGGGCTCGGATTCCCCGACCGAGGACGAACGGACGAGCGAAGCGGACGACAAAACATCGACGGACATCGACCGTCGAAGCGTGATGAAACTGGCCGGTGGCGTCAGCGCCGGGGCGCTCGGCGCGCTCGCGGGATGCGCGGGCCAGTCGAACGACGGTAAGAAGACGGACGGAGAGGGCAACGCGAACTCCAAAGACGACACCGCCGCCAACAAGGACGGCGGTCAGCAGGAGTCGGTCACGGTTTCGTACTGGTCGGGTAAGGCGGCCGAAACCCCTCAGCTGAAGCAGTACTTCCAGAAGGGGATGAAGACGTTCGAGAAGCAGAACAGCAAGGTCAAGGTCGACCTGAGCGTGATGTCCTGGGACCAGTTGAACCAGAAGTACATCACGACGATGCAGTCGGGGACCAACCCACCGGACCTCGCGGCCGCCGGCACGTACGGCCTCGAGATGTTCCAGAACGGGAAGGTGGCCGAACTCTCGACGTTCATGGAGGGCGACTCCGACCTACCCGAGAAGTGGACGCCGGCGATGCAGGAGGCGACCGACTACCGGGGCAAACAGTGGGCCGCGGGAATCGGCGGCCTGAACACCACCGTCTTCGCCCTGCGTTCGGACATCTTCCGGAACGCCGCCGGAATCCAGAACCCGGAGAAGGAACTCAAGACGTGGACCCAGATGCGCCGGGCGCTGGACAAGATCAAGAAGAACACCGACGCGCACGCGTACGAGGTGACCGGCACCCAGGCCGACGTCGAACCCTACTGGGGCAACGCCAGGACCGCCTACACCGGCGGCACCGACCCCTGGATCGACGTCGAGGACAAGGGGTCCTCGAAGGACCCGCACGTCAAACCCGGGAAGGCCGCCCGCACCGACGGGATGATAAAGAACAACATCGACCTCGGCAAGGCGTACTCGACCGACAAGCACCCGTCGCGGGGCGACGAGGGCGTCATCCCGCTATTCGTCCGTGGCGACATCGCCTCGTACGGCTACAGCCTGAGCGTCAAATCCATCAAGGCGATCAACCCCGACGCCACGTTCGGGTGGGACGGGGAGGCCTACGCGCTCGCCGCGCCGAAACTCGACCCGAACTACGGGAACGAGTTCGACATTCCGGAACTGGCCGACAAGAAGGGCCAGCACGGCGGTCACTCCTGGACCCTGGAGGGCCAGCTCTGCCTGACCAAGTCCTCGAAGGTCAAGGACGCGGCGTTCAAACTCGCGAAGTTCCGCAACACGAGCAAGGACTTCGGACTGCCGCTGTACGTCGACCCGAAGCTCGCGCAGTCGGTCCCGGCGTACAAGCCGCTGCTCGAGGCGATCCAGCAGTCGAAGTACGAGAAGATGCGGACCCAGCCGCTGAACAAGCAGATCAGCCTGCTCGAAAACTACGGCGACAACTACCGGACGACCGGCGCGAAATGGGACATCCCCAGCACGAGCACCATCCGGTGGGACAACATCGGCGGGACGATGGCCAAGGCCTACGCGGGCCAGATCAAGCGCGACAAGGCGCCCCAGCAGATGGGCAAGGCCATCGAGAAGACCATCCAGAGCGCCGGATAACCCGACTTCGGGCGGCGCGACTCGACCGCGAACGTTCTCCCCCTTCTCGACGGTCCCCTCGCCGGATTCGTCCGAATCCGGCGAGTGGGCCGCTCTCACGATATATTCTGCCGATTCACGTTCGTTCTCGCCGACCCCCGAGCGACGCGGCTACCGGGCGCCCTCGTCGTCCGCCTCCTCGGCGGCTCCCTCGGGGCGCAAGTCCGTCGCCGCGACCTGCGCGTCGATTCGCGTCAGTTTGATCGCCAGTTCGGTCGCGGCGTTCCACGCCGCTCGCTTGAGCGAAACCGGTTCGACGACGGCGTCGTCGGCGAGGACGTCGCCGACGGCGCCCCGGTCGGAGTCGACGCCCAGCGCGTCCCGCCCGTCACCGTGCCCGACGCGAAGTCGGGTGAGCGCCGCGTGGCCGTCCATGCCGGCGTTCGTCGCCAGCGTCCGCGGAACCGCCAGCAGCGCGTCGGCGAACGCCTCGACCGCGAGTTGCGAGCGGTCGTCGACCGACCGCGCGCGCTCTTCGACCGCGAGGGAGACGCCGGTTTCGACCGCGCCGCCGCCCGGAACCACCGTCCCGGTTTCCTCGGCCGCCAGCGTCGCCGCGACGGCATCCGAAACCGACTGCTCGAACTCGTCGCTGGAGCGGGGGTCGGGCGCGCGGCAGAAGAGGGTGAACGTCGGTTCGCCGGCGTCCGATTCGACCACCGTCATGTCCCGGCCCGCGGTCCGTCGGACGGTGACGGTCGCGGTTCCTCGGCTTTCCTCGTCGAACGTCCCGAGATTGGGAACGACGCGCCCGCCGGTCGCGCGCGCGATTCGCGCCAGGTCCTCGTCGTCGACGCGCTCTATCGCGAGTATCCCCCGGTTGGCGAGCGTCCGCTCGACCCGGTCGTTGACCGCGCCGCTCGTCAGGATGCAGTCACAGCCAGCCGCGACGGCGGCGTCCAACTGGTCCCGAAACGCCTGGCGCTCCCGGTCGCCGATAGCGACCCGGTCCTCGAACGACTCGACCGGCACCCCCTCGGTCGAATCGCCGGAGACGCCGCCGGCGACCGACGGCACGTCGACGGTCGACGAGAGCAGGGCCAGACCCGCCCGTTCGCGCGTCCGCGGCATGTCCTCGGCGACCGGCTTCGCGTCGAGCACGACGCCCGCGACCAGTTCGGTTTCGGACTGGGCGCCGCCGAGGCGCGAGACGACCTTCACCTGCCGGCGGTCGGTGGCGGTCGCGGTCCCGGTTTCGGTTCCGGTCCCGGTTCCCCGCGACAGTTCCGCCACCGCCAGCGAGACGTACTGCGCGACGTCGGCCCGAACGTTCGGGTCCCGAGTCCCCGTGAGCGCGGTTCGCGCGACGGCCTCCCGCCCGACCGTCGAGAGCGGCGACGCGCGTCGCTCCAGTTCCTCCGACGCGACGGCCATCGCGTCGCGGTACCCCCGCTCGATGGCGGTCGGGTGGAGGCCCAGTTCGGCGAGTCGGTCGGCCTCCGACAACAGCGCGCCGAGGAGGGTCACGAGTCCGGTCGACCCGTCGCCGTGTCGCGACCGGAAGTCCGAGGCTGCCGTTCTGAGCAGTGTGACCGTCGGATTCGTGAGGTCGAGTTCTTCGAGGACTACCGCCCCGGACGACGTCGTCAGCACGGTTCCGTCTTCCCGGACTACCAATTTGCTCGCGCCAAGCGGTCCCAGCGTGGTTCGAACGACGTCGCACAGCGCGTCGAGGTCGCCGACGTTGCCACCGCCTGTCTCGGTAGGCATACTCTACGATACTTGCATTCCCCCTTATGTGTACTGGATGGGGCGACGACGACGCGCCCGCGGGCGGCACTTCACTTCCCGCCGCGCGTGGACTTGTGTAAGGGATAAGTATTTATGATTCTGGCCTGAATCTGGAAGACACGACCAAACAATGGCAAGTGTTAGCTTTGACAACGTCACGAAGGTGTTCGACTCCAAGTCGAACGCCATCGTCGCGGTCGAGGAGCTCGATTTGAGCATCGAGGACGGCGAGTTCGTCGTCTTCGTGGGGCCGTCGGGCTGCGGGAAGTCGACCACGCTCCGGATGCTCGCGGGCCTGGAGACGGTGACCGACGGCGAGATACGACTCGACGACGACGTGGTGAACGACGCGTCGCCGAAGGACCGCGACATCGCAATGGTGTTCCAGGACTACGCGCTCTACCCCCACAAGACCGTCCGCGGCAACATGGGCTACGGCCTCAAGATCGGTACCGACCTCTCGGACGAGGAGATAGACCGTCGCATCCGGGAGGCCGCCGAGATGATGGGCATCGAGGACTTGCTCGACAAGAAGCCCGCCTCGCTCTCGGGCGGCCAGCAACAGCGGGTCGCGACCGGCCGCGCCATCGTTCAGGAGCCGTCGGTGTTCCTGTTCGACGAACCGCTCTCGAACCTCGACGCGAAGCTCCGCAAGCACATGCGGACCGAACTGGCCCGTCTGCACTCCGAACTCGAGATCACGAGCATCTACGTGACCCACGACCAGGAGGAGGCGATGACGATGGCCAGTCGGATCGTCATCTTGAACGACGGGAAACTCCAGCAGGTCGGCACGCCCAAGCAGGTCTACTACCGACCCGCCAACCGGTTCGTCGCCGACTTCATCGGCTCGCCGAGCATGAACTTCTTCGACGTCGAACTCCGCGAGAACGACGACGGTTCCAGGGAGTTCGTCTGTCCCGGCCACTTCAGCTACGAGATCTCCGAGCGACTGTACGAGCGAGTCGCCCGGAACGCCGACGCCACCGAGTTCGAGATCGGCATCCGACCTGAGAACATGACGGTCGACGAGAACGCGCCGGAATCGGTGAGCGTCCGGGCGCCGGTCGACGTCGTCGAGGTGGTCGGTTCGGACAACTTCATCTACCTCGACCTCGCCGACCGCGAGGCATGCATCCGGACCCCCTCGTCCATCGAACCCGAGGAGGGCGAGGTCGTGAACCTCACCTTCGACGAGAGCGACCTCCACGTCTTCGAGCGCGAGGGCGGCGAGGCCATCGTGCACGGCCACCGAGAGAACGACGACACCGCCGCGGAGTCGAAGGTCGAACTGTGACCGCCGGGTCGCGGTCCGGTCGCCCTTCGGACCTTCCCGCCCATCGACAGGGCGGGCGAGCGATCGAACACGTCTGATAAGCTACACACGGCCACGATACCCCGGCGAACCGGGGTGCTATCGTCGCTTTCGCGCCGCGAGCGTCGCGTCTAACCGGTCACGTTTTCGTCCGGGAACACAATCTTTATGCGGTAAAAGGTGAATTGGTAATAGACGACATGGCACATAGTGAAGACAGCACCGCGCAGAATTTTCGCGATAAATACGGGATGGAAGAAGAGTCCCTCCTGGACCGCCTGAAGGCACACAAGACGGATTACCTCTTCATCCTCTTTCCCGTCGTCGCCTTCACGGTGTTCTTCTACTACCCCATCGCCAGGGGAATCTGGCTGACGCTCCACCGGGTGAACCTCGGCGGGTCGAACGTCTGGGTCGGACTCCAGAACTACCAGTGGCTGGTCACCAACGACCTGTTCGTCTTCGCGCTCGGCTGGTCGATCGTGTTCGTCGGGGCGTCGACGTTCTGCCAGCTCTTCTTCGGAATGTTGCTGGCCGTGCTGTTGAACGAACTCCGCGGGGCGAAAGAGCGCTGGACCACGGCGACCCTGATGGCGCCGTACTTCAGCGCGCCGCTCGTCGGCGGGATAATCTGGCTGTGGTTCCTGAACCCCAACTACGGCTTCGTCGCGCGGCTCTTCACGACGTTCGGGCTCGAACCCATCGACTTCCTCTCGGGGTCGTTCTGGCCGTACGTCTCGCTTATCGTCGCACAGAGTTGGCACGACTACGCGTACGCGGGCATCATCTACGCGGCGGCGCTCAAGTCGATTCCCAGTTCGCAGTACGAGGCCGCGGCGATGGACGGGGCGGGTCGGCTCCGCCGGTTCTGGGACGTCACGCTCCCGCACCTGAAGATTCCCACCATCATCATCCTCGCGATACGGACCGCGTGGAACTTCGCGGAGTTCGCCCAGCCGTTCGTGCTGACCGGCGGCGGGCCGGGGACCCGGACGATGCTGTTGAGCATCCTGGTCTACCGGGTGGCGTTCCTCCGGACGCACTTCGGGCGGGCCTACGCCATCGGCATCGTCATGCTCGCCATCTCGGTGCTCGCGGCGGTGCTGTACATCACGCTGATCGGCGAAGAAGAGGACATGTACCTCTGAGGTGACCACGAATGATAGAATCACGCAGAAGAGACCGACTCGCACTGTACGCCGGACTCGCCGTCTTCGGTCTGGTCGCACTGCTCCCGTACCTGTGGATCATCCGGACGTCGTTCCTGACCAACCTCGCGGCCATCAGTACCGACGTTCCGCTCATCGTCCTCCCCGGCATGGAGTCGTTCTCCATCCAGAGCTTCATGACCGTCTGGGAGAACTACAAACTGGTGACCTACTTCAAAAACAGCGTCTTCATCTCGCTGAGCGCCACCGTCATCGCGCTACTCGTCTCGATTCCGGGCGCCTACGCGTTCGCCCGCCGGGACTTCCCCGGCCGGCGGATCATCTTCTACACCGCGGTGTTCACCGTGATGTTCCCCTCCATCGTCATCTTCATCCCGGTCTACGAACTGTTCTACTGGCTCCGGCTGGTGAACACGTACGCCGGCCTCATCATCGGTCTGGGCGTGTTCGTGATGCCGCTGTCCATCTGGCTGCTCCAGGGTTTCTTCCGCCAGGGCATCCCGCCGAACATCGAGGAGGCCGCCAAACTCGACGGCCTGACCGACCTGACGGCGTTCCTCCGGATCGTCCTGCCGCTGAGCGCGCCGGCGGTCGCCGTCACGGCGCTGTTCGCGTTCCTGAACGCCTGGAACAACTTCCTGTGGGTCTACCTGCTCACCAGCGACAGCGGCAAACACACCGCGACGGTCGCCATCTACTACCTGACCGCCGGCGACACGCTCCGCCAGTGGAACCAGATCATGGCGGTCGTGGTGATGCTCGTGCTCCCGCCGGTGCTGTTCTACGGCCTCATCCAGGGCCGCGTCGGCGAAGGCATGACTGGCTGAGCCTCGGTCGTCGCGTTCTCGTCTTCTTTCCGTATTCTCGCCCGCGTCCTCGTTCCAACTTAACCCGGGCGACGCGACTCAACTTGCTGAGTCGCGTCGCCCGGCGAGCGTCGTGGCGGATTTCCGAGGATAAAACTTATTGGTGGAGTCCGACCTTGCTATACTATGGCAGATACGACTGTTGCGGAGCCAGCCGAGGGTGAAGCCGTCGAAGACCGAATGCGCGTGGGATTCCGGACGCGGGAGTTCTCCGATGCGCGACTCCGATTCATCAAACAGCTGGGGGTGAACGACGTCTTCCTCGACCACTCGGCGGTCGAGGAGGAACCTGACGAATTCATCGACAACACGCAGGCGGGACGCTCGGACACCCTCACCCTCGGCGGGGAGTACGTCCCCTCGGTCGAGGAACTCGTCCAGGCGCGGACGAAAATCGAGGACGCCGGCCTCAGCCTCACCGGAGTCCACTCGCTTCCCTACTCCACCTACGGCGACATCATGTTCGGCCGGGATGGGAAGGATACCCAGATAGACCGGATAAAGACCCTGATTCGTAACATGGGGAAGGCGAAGGTCCCGATACTGGGCTACCAGTGGAACCCCCGCGGACTGGTGCCCATGCGAACCTCGAAGACGCGGCGGATTCGCGGCGAGGCGCGGGCCACCGGCTTCGACGTCGAGGACATCGAGGACCCGGAGGCGCCGTTCGCCGACGCCGACGCCGACTACTCGGAGGCGGAGTTCTGGGACAACTACGAGTACTTCCTGGAGGAGGTCCTGCCGGTCGCCGAGGAGGCCGGGGTCCGGATGGCCCTCCACCCCGCAGACCCGCCGGTGATGGCGAAGATGGGCGGCATCCCGCGACTGTTCCGGGACTTCGAGAGCTTCAAGCGCGCCATGGAACTCGTTCCGAGCGAGAACCACGGCCTGAAACTCTGCCTCGGCTGTTTCTCCGAGATGGGCGAGGACATCCCGAACGTGGTCCGGTACTTCGGCGAGCGCGACGAGATAATCTTCGTCCACTTCCGCGACGTGGCGGGGACGATGCCGTCGTTCAACGAGACGTTCGTCGACGAGGGCAACTTCGACGAACTCGCCGTGATGCGGACGCTCCGGGACGTCGGCTTCGACGGCGCGATGCTCCCCGACCACGTCCCGCGGATGGAGGGCGACTCCCAGTGGGGCCACCGGGCGAACGCGTTCACGGCCGGCTACCTCCGCGGACTGGTCGAGGCCGTGCTCCGCGAGGAGTGACTCCGAAGACCGCGACTCCGAAACCACGAGCACGAGCGCGCGAAGACCGACGCTCGACTCACGTGCCTGCGAGGTGTTCGTACGCCGCGTCGAGTCGGTCGCGCTCCCACTCCGACAGCTCCCAGCGCTCGATTCGGTCCCACCCGCTCGCCGAGAGGGTCACCGGCACGCTCATACAGACGTCGTCGAAGCCGTACTCGCCGGCCAGCGGGACCGACAGACAGACCGTCTCCTCGGTTCCCCCGGTCAGAATCGCGTGGGCCACCGCCGCGGCGCCCCGGCCGGACACCCACCGCGACGACTTGTCGGCCCCGCGCTGTCGCATGACCTCGTAGGGGACGTCCCGGACGTAGTCGACCACCCGCTCGCGCTCCCGGTCGGTGAAGTCGGTCGGTTCGCCCTCGACAGTGGTCTTCGAGAACACCGGAACGACGCGTTCGCCGTGTTCGCCCATCGTCGGACACCGAACGTCGCTCGCGGCCGCGTCGTGGAGGCGACCGATTTCGGCCGCGGCGCGGGCGGTTTCCGACAGCGAGTAGCCGACGAACGAACGGCGCGGCCACCCGGACGCCCGCCACAGTCGCTCGGTGATGCGGTCGACGGGGTTCGTGACGACGACGACGGGCCGCGGGTCGGCTTTCCGCATCCAGGCTCCGAGTTCGTCGGCGACCGCGCTGTTCTGCTCGAAGTAGACGTCCCTCCCGCCCCGCCCGACCGCCTCGTCGGGGCGCGAGACGTTGTAAACGACGACGACGCAGTCGGTGTTCCGGACGGCTTCGGGTCCGGGCGCCGCTGTCTCGACCGGACCGCGACCGGCCTCGACGTCGGGCGCGATGGCCCGACCGACCGCGTGGGCGTCGTGGTTCGTCGCGTGTTCGATGTCCGTCGCGTGGCCGGCCACGGCGTCGTCTTCGACGTCCACCATACGGACTCGGACGTCGGGGACCGTGACCGCCAGCGTGTACGCGAGGGTCGATCCGACAGAACCGGCGCTACCGATGACGGTTACGTGCATTGTCTTGGGTCGTCCTGTTTGCGAGACCGCTCGGTGTTTCCGCCGACTACGGTAGTACCGCGGCCTCGTCGGTACCGTAGACGCGACCGCTATTAAAACCCGACCGGCGGTCACGCTCGATTCGAAGTCCGCCGCCGTCGGTGACGGTATCGAGCGGGCATCGCTCGGCATGGGATAAACGCGAACTTCAAGTTTCCCTCCGAGAAACTATCCAATCGTAAGTTACTGACGATTACAAGTTTTTGTCCGTGAGTCACGCTAATATATATGGGTATTCTGGGAGGTACCGTAATCTATCTCGCCAAAAACCAGGAATAGAATCCGAAAATTAGATTTTAGAGTGTATCTCTTACCTACATATTATATAATATTTACATGAGAACTGGATATGGGTGGCGACCGTTGGAAATTTCCTATGGCGCGATTGCTCACACTCATCCGCCGTCACAGGTACGCTTCGAAATCACCAAAATCCGGTCGTTCGGCGACGGTCACGGCCGCCTTCGGCTCACACCGTCTCGAGGAATCGCCGGCGTCCGAAGGTGGCCTACCCGAGTGAACGACGCGAACGCGAGCAGGCTGAAACCATCGTGGGCGTCTATCGTCCGGCGAGGGTCGCGTTCACGACGACTCCCGCCATGAGCGCGACCGAGGCGATGTAGAGGCTGGTGAGGATGAGGATGATTCCGCTGAGGGCGCCGTAGACCGCGTATCGACTGGCGTGGTCGGCGTAGAACTGGATGCCGGCGAGGAGCGCGGTCCACCCGAACGCGGCAATGAACGAACCGGGAACCGTCGCCGACACCGAGGTCACCGCCTCGGAGGGGACGTAGTACATCGGGACGAACGACAGCGAGAGCGAGACGAGGAGCACGACGAGGCCGCCGCCGACGACGTGCGTCCGGACCGGTAGCAGGCTGAAGAGGACGCTGGTGAGCACGACCGAGACGACGGCGAAACCGAGCGACACGAGGACGCTGGCGGCGCCGGGAACCTTCTCGACCAGCGACTGCTCGGGCGTCTCCTCGACCCGCTCGACGACCGTCAGGAACCCCTCGGCGACGTTCACCCCGCTCCAGGTGAGCACGGCGGCCGCGAACAGCGCCGCGCCGGTCCGCCCCGAGTTGTTCGTCATCGCCTCGTAGACGAGGCGCTGGGCCTCGGGCGTGAGAAAGCGGGGCGAGGCGGCCTCGATTTGCCCGGCGGCCGATTCGCCGACGACCGCCAGCATGAGCACCATCAGCGGGAGCAGAGAGACGAACCCGTAGTACGCGAGCGCGGCGGCGGGGTAGTGGATCTCGTGTTCGCCCGCCTCCCGGACGACGGTCAGCGCGGCGTCGAGTCTGTCGGCCATGCGAGGTGCACGAATCGTACGTGGACGACTCCCGTATGCTTCACGCCCGAAACTCCCCGCGCCGATGCCGACGCCGACCGAACTCGACCGATAACCGCCCCGCCCGATCGCTCGACCTTGTCACTCGGTATCGTGTCTCGAGAACTGATTTATGAGAGACGCGAGTTAGCAGAACGATAGCGACAGCGAACCGGCCGCGGCTAATTTCGAATTCGCACGGCCCGCAACACACAACCTTCAAATCCACCCCTTTCGTTTCGAAACACAATGTCCTCCGCACGCTCGACCGGCTCCATAACGGAGGGCGGACTCACCCGCCCGATGTTCAGGCTCGCCTGGCCCATCGTGGTCGTCGAGCTACTGCAGGTAATGTACAACATCGCCGACACGTTCTGGCTCGGGCGGCTCTCCTCGGACGCGGTCGGCGCGCTGAGCCTCGCGTTCCCGCTCATCTTTCTGCTCATCTCGGTCGCGGGCGGGTTCACCGCCGCCGGCTCCATCCTCGTCGCCCAGTACACCGGCGCCGACAGCGAGGGGTCGGCGGGCGCGGTCGCCGGCCAGGTGATGATGTTCGTCACCCTCATGTCGGTGGTCCTCGGCGTTCTGGGCTACTTCGCCACCGACCCGATGCTCGCGCTCCTGCCCAGTAGAGGCGAGACGACCACCCAGTTGGTACCGCTGGCCTCCGACTACATGCGGGTGTTCTTCCTCGGCATGCCGTTCCTGTTCGGCTTCTTCACCTTCATGTCGCTGTTACGGGGGTACGGCAACACCCGGACGCCGATGCGCGTGATGGTGGTCAGCGTCGCGTTCAACGTCGTGCTCGACCCGCTGCTCATCTTCGGCTGGGGACCATTCCCGGCGATGGGCATCGAGGGCGCGGCCGTCGCCACGGTGACCGCCCGGGCTGTCGCGACGGTCATCGGGTTCTACGTGCTGTTCGGCACCGACGCCGGCCCGGACGTCGAGTTGACCCATCTCGTGCCCGACCTCGACATCATCGAGAAGGTCGTCCGCCTCGGCGTCCCCTCGTCGCTCGAACAGTCGATGAGCGCGCTGGCGATGATCACCCTGACCGCGATGGTCGTCCAGTTCGCGCCGCCGGTCGTCAGCGCGTACGGCCTCGGCAACCGCCTCGCCTCGCTGGTGTTCCTGCCCGCGATGGGGCTGGGTCGGGCGACGAACACGATGGTCGGCCAGAACCTCGGGGCGGGCAAGTCCGACCGCGCCGAGCGCGCGGTGTGGCTCGCGACCAAGGTCGGCGCGAGCGTGATGCTCGCGGTCGCCGTCGTTGCCGCGCTGTTCGCCGAACCCATCGTTTCGGTGTTCATGGCGACCGGGACCGACGCCGCCCGCAAGACGGTCGAGCACGGCGCGACCTACCTGCGCATCCGGTCGGTCGAGTTCGGCTTCATGGCCGTCCTGCAGGTGATGCTCGGCGCCTACCGCGGCGCGGGCAACACCCGGACCGCGCTGGGCTTCTCGATGGTCGCGCTCTGGCTCGGCCGGGTCCCGACGGTCTACTACCTGTCGTTCGTCGGGGGCATGGGCGCGACCGGTCTGTGGGTCGGCATGACGTTCGGCAACGTCCTCGGGGCGACCGCGGCCGCGCTGTGGTTCACCCGCGGGACGTGGAAGAAAGCGGTCGTCGACGAAGGCAAAGCGGGCGTCGCGCCGGAAGCCGACGTCGACCACGACGCGGGAGCGTCGGCCGACGGTGACGCCGTGGCCCCTGCCGACGTCGCCGCGGAAACCGACGTCACCTCCGACGGCGGCCGCGACCGATAGCTACAACGCCACGTCCTCACCGATACCTCGTTTCTCCGCCTCCTCGAAGACGCGTTCGGCGGCCGCCGCGTCCAGCACCGCGGTGCCGACGCTCTCGACGACCAGGATCTCCTCGTCTCGCTCCCTGCCGACGTCGCCTTCGAGCGCCGACGAGAACGCGAGCAGTTCGTCGGCGCCGACGTCGGCCGACAGCACGTCGCCGACCTCCGCGACCTCCTCGGGCACGTCGGCGAACACCTTCGCGGCCCGGTCGAACGTCGCGGCGTCGAGTTCGCGCATCTCGGACGTGTACGCGCCGACCGCGACGACGAGTGCGCCGGGTTCGAGGTCGTTGCCCGAGAAGACCGGCTCCGCGCTGGTCGTCGCGGTCACCACCACGTTCGCGCCGGAGACGGCCTTTTTCGGCGAGGCGACGGCCTCCGCGGGTACGCCGAGTTCGGATTCGAGGTCGGCGGCGCAGGCCTCCTTCGAGTCGCTCGGCGAGTACACCCGGATCGACTCCAGGTCGGTCGCCGCGGCGATGGCCCGGGCCTGCCAGCGCGCTTGGGTGCCCGCGCCGAGAATGCCGAGCGAGACGGGGCCGGTCGCCAGTTCCGCGGCCGCCAGCCCGCCGATACAGCCGGTTCTGGCGCTGGTGATGCGATTGCCGGAGAGGTAGGCCACAGGTCGGCCGGTGTCGGCTTCGGTCAGCGCGATCTGGGCGTTGACGGTCGGCAGACCGCGTTTGGCGTTGCCCTCGTGGACGCCCACCAGTTTCGTCGCGTAGTGGGCCGCGCCGTGGACGTAGGCGGGCATCACCAGGCCGGTCCCCTTTGGGTCCGGACCGTCGAGTCCCGCACCGACGGGGAAGTGCGGTCTATCGGGACGCTCGACCGCACCCCGGCCCTGCGCGATGAACGCGTCTCGGACGACGCCGAGGAGGTCCGGAAGCGACAGACACGTCGCGACCGCCTCGTCGGAGAGGATGCGAACCATACCGCGGGTTCGTCGCCCGGCCCCTTCGTGTTTTGCCCCTCAGAACGACTCGTCGGTGTTCTCGCCCTCGTTTCCGGCCCCGCGGTCGGAGTAGCCCTCGCGGCCGACCGCCTCACCGCTGACCCGGTTGAGGATGGCCTGCTGGACCTCGTCGGCCGACTCGAACGTCTCGTTGTCGCCGGTCGCCAGCGCCTCCCGGAGGGTTTCGGACCCGCCCTGGAGTTCGAGTTCCCGGTCGCCGAACTTCTCCATCAACTCGCCCGAGTCCATCGGGTAGTCGGCGTTTTCGAGGTCGTCTTCGAGGTCGCCGAGTTCGACGCCCAGCTCTCTGCTGTCGTCTCCGGATTCGCTCATGGGTTGAGCTAGTCCGCGTAACTGGATAAGCGGTGTGGCCCCTCTCACCGGTGCGTGGTATCTAGTCGACGGTGTGCCCGCGTTCGGGACCGCCAGTCGGTGATTTTGGACGGCGAGTGCTGCGACCGTGACTGCTTCGAAAGCCCCCGCCCGTTCGTACGCGATGCCTAATTCCCAACCGCAACAGCGACGTTCTCGAAAGTCCCACCCGCGGTGGTGGGTGTCACCGGGCGCTCGCAGCAGTAGGTCGGCCGGGCGCTCCCGGTCGGTGGTGTCGCTGGTCGCATCCAGTAGACCGGTCGGCCGTCGCGTCCACGCGGTCGCGTCTCGCCCCGAGACGCGACCGCGTTTCCGCCGGGTACAAGGCCACTGCCTGCGTGCGTCGGGACATGGACCTCTTCGACGCGACGTGGACGGACGCCGACGCGGCCGAGACGGACCTGGCGCTCCTCCCCGTCGGCAGCACCGAACAGCACGGCCCGCACGCGCCGCTCGGGACCGACGTGCTCACCGCCGAGGCGGTCGCGGAGGCCGGCGCGGCGGCCTACGACGGCGAGGTCGTGGTCGGGCCGGCGATTCCGGTCGGCGTCGCCGCCGAGCACCGCCAGTTCACCGGGACGCTGTGGGTCAGCGAGGAGACCTTCCGGGACTACGTCCGCGAGACGGTCGCCAGCCTCGCGTCTCACGGCTGGGACCGCGTGGTGCTGGTCAACGGCCACGGCGGCAACGTCGGCGCGCTCCGGGAGGTCGCGAGCACGATAACACGCGAGGACGACGCCTACGCGGTCCCGTTCACGTGGTTCGAGGCGGTCGGCGAGCACGCCGGCGACATGGGCCACGGCGGACCGCTCGAAACCGCGCTCCTCCGTCACGTCGCACCCGAGACGGTCCACGAGGACCGAATCGAGGACGCCCGCGCGGGCGCCAGCGACGGCTGGGGCGACTGGGTCAGTTACGCCAACTTGGCGGTCGATAGCGCGGAGTTCACCGAGAACGGCGTCGTCGGCGACCCCGCCGCGGGCGACGCGGCCCGCGGCGAGGAACTGCTCGACCTGGCGGGCGCCGCGCTGGCGAAACTCCTCGATGCGGTCGAAGCCCGGGACGTCTCCCGGCCGCCGCACAAGTGACGCGAGGGCGTCCTACTCCCGGACTGCGCAGTTTTCGCTAACACCCCGGCGCGCGCTGGCGCGACTCCGCGGTCACGCGAGCGAAGCGAGGGTGACCTCGGAAGACGCGGTTTGTCTTTCGGCGGTTTTGGAGTCGCGCCGATGCGCGCGAGGTCTGCACGAGCGAAGCGAGTGCAGGCTCGGAGGACGCGGTTTGTCCTCCGGTGGACGACCGAGCGCCTGTAAGGCACGACGGAGTCGGTTGGGGAGGGCGTGGCTTGCATCTGCGCGAGCGAAGCGAGTGCAGGCTCGTCGGACCGAAGGTCCGACGGCGGTGGCGGTGCGGTACTCAGTTGCATCGTGCGAGCGGCGGTCTGCTGTGCTGTCATCTTCACGTCCTAGTTTACGAGGGGTTCTCCGTCGGAGTCGTGCGAGTAGCAGTCTACGCTGCGGCCGCTGTCGCAGTAGCTGAGTGAACCAGTATTGGAAATCCGAAAATAGACCGAATCTACACGCCGAGAGAGCGAACGCTATCGACTTCCGAGGGCTCCCTGTTCGAACCGCGACCGCGATTTCGACGCTGTCAGGCTTCCGCGGCGGCCTCTTCGGCTTCCTCTTCTTCGTCGTCTTCGTCGGCTTCCGCCTCTTCCTCCTCTTCTTCCGGTTCGGCGTCGAGTTCCTCCAGTGTGTTCTTCAGGCCGGGGATGGTGCTCGCGAGGTCGCCGACCTGCTCTTTGGCGTCGCCGATGTCCTCGATGGCGTCCTCGATGCGCGCGATCTCGGCTTCGAGGTCGTCGGCGTCCTCGAAGGCGTCGGCCCGCACGCCCATGGTGTACCACTTCTTGGCGTCGCGCAGGTCGTCCTCGGCGTCGCCCGCGTCGAGCGCCGAGCGCAGGGCGTTGAGCGCCCCGAGGGCGTTGTCGGCCTCGACGTTCCAGATGTCGTCGGCGTCGGGGAGCGCCGCCGCGGCGTCGTCGAGACTCGATTCGACGTCCGTGCGGATCTCGTTGGCCGCCTCGCCGAACAGTTCGTCCTCGTCGAGTGTCGATTGACTCATACGTTAGCGTTGGTCGCGGTTCCTTTTAAAGGCACGCCCGAAACCGAAAGTGAAACCGCCCTACGCACCCGGGTGGCCCGGGACGAAACCGAAAGCGTCCTCGTTCGCCCGAACTCTTCTCGGCCGCCGAACTGGTTCGACGGCGGGTCGAACCGGGTCGACTACCGCCGGACCGACTCAACCCGCATCAGCGGGTAGCCGTCCTCCATCTCCATGCGCGTGACGACTTGACAGTCCTCGCGCTCGACGACGATTTCGACCTCCATGAACCGACCTGTGAGTTCGGTGTACTCGTGTTCCATCTCCGCCGCCAGTTTCTCCTCCAGAATGTCGACGGTCACCGACTCGCAGAACGGCTGGTTCTCGATGGACTCCTCCATCGCGCGTTCGAGGCTGGCCGCGCTGTCGGGGCTGACCGGCGTGCCCGCGAACTGGTGGTAGAGCGCGCCGAACTTGATGCCCGCCTCGAAGCACGCCCGCTCGCCGTCGGTCGGTGTCGTCGCTTCCGCGTCGTCGCCTTCGTCGTCGCCAGTGCTCATGGTCGGCTCGATGTTCGCCCGGCGCTAAACTCCTTCGCGTGCGTACGACGTCCGCCGTGCTAAAGCGCGCCGGGCGTCGACCTTCGCCCCGAATACGTAGTCTACTCGTCATGTGTCGGCGACTCACGGAACACCTATCCGTCTCAGACTCCTCGTGCGCGTATGGACTACAGTTCGAGCCTCGACAGAGCCATGGACGCGGTACCCGAGTTCGAGGGTTCCGACGAGCGATTCAGCTACCCGGACGCCCAGACCCAGAAGGACGGCGCGTTCACCCGACTCACGAACCTCAGCGACATCGCCGACGCGCTAAGTCGGGACCCCGAGCACATCCACAGCGCGCTCCAGCGCGAACTCGGGACCAACGGGAAACTGGACGACGGCCGGGCCCGTTACAACGGCACCTTCTCCGGGTCGGACTTCGACACCGCCCTGGAGAGCTACGTCGAGGAGTTCGTCCTCTGCTCGGAGTGCGGCCTCCCCGACACCCGCCTCGTCCGCGAGAACCGCAACCTCATGCTCCGCTGTGACGCCTGCGGTGCGTTCCGCCCCGTCACCAAGCGCTCCTCGACGACCCAGACCCAGAACCGCGAGGCGGTCGAAGAGGGGAGCACCTACGAGGTCAAGATCACCGGCACCGGCCGCAAGGGCGACGGCGTGGCCGAGAAGGGCAAGTACACCATCTTCGTTCCCGGCGCCCAGGAGGGCGACGTGGTGCAGATCTACATCAAGAACATCTCGGGCAACCTCGCGTTCGCCCGGTTGGCCTGAACTGGCCAGCGCGTCTCCGTCTTCTCTTTCGTTTTCGCATTTCTTCCGCGTTTTACTCCGTCAGCGGCATGATTATCCCGAACACGAGCGGCGACAGCAGTGCGCCGAGCGTCCCGACGATTTCCATGTCGGTGAACAGTGCGTTCTCCCACGCCGGGAGTGTCACGTGCATCGCCGCCACGCCGAGTTCCGCGCCCGCGCCGACCGCGAACACCGCCAGGCTCAGTGCGAAGCCGAGTTTGGTCAGTCGACCGTAATCCAGGTTTCCGTATCGGCCCATGCCGACGAAGTCCGTCGCCGACCCCGAAAAACGTTCCTGAATCGTCGGTAACGCGAAAGCCCCTTATGAATGCGGTTCGTTTCCCGAGCTAATGTACGAACTCCTACTCGAACTCGGCGGCGAGGCCTTCCTCGTCGTCGGCTACGCGGTCGGCACTCTCGCGCTGTCCGCGGTCGGCGCGTTCGCGGAGTACGAGGGCCTCCAGCAGTTCATGACCGGCGACCAGACGCTCGCGGCGTGGTACGCCTACGTCGGCCTCGTCGCGCTGGCGCTCGCGTTCCAACTCGGTCGCAAGCGACTCGCACCGCAGGTCGCGGGTCGGTGAGTTCGACGCGGAAACGGACCGGAACCGGTCCGGTCGCGAATCGCACGTTACTTATCGCCGGATTCCCTCCCTCCACCTGAATGGACGACCCAGTCCTGCTTACGGGCGCGGGCGGGCGCGTCGGGCAGGCCATCCTCTCGGACCTCTCGGAGAAGTACGAGTGGCGACTGCTCGACCGGGACCCGCCCACCGAGGATACCGCCCACGAGTTCGTCGTCGCCGACATCACCGACGCCGAAGCGATTCGAGAGGCCGTGGAGGGCGTCGGCGCCGTCGTCCACCTCGCGGGCGACCCCCGTCCGGAAGCACCCTGGAACAGCGTGCTCCACAACAACATCGACGGCACACAGAAGATACTGGAGGCCGCCTGCAACGCGGGCGTCGAGAAGTTCGTGTTCGCCTCCTCGAACCACGCCGTGGGCGCGTTCGAAACCGACGAGCGGAAACCCGACATCTACCGGCCCCACGACGAGTTCCGCCTCGAAGGGACCGAACTCCCGCGACCGAGCAACCTCTACGGCGTGAGCAAGGCGACCGGCGAGATTCTGGGGCGGTACTACCACGACCACCGCGACATCAGCGTCGTCTGCGTCCGCATCGGCAATCTCACCAAGAACCACCCGCCGAAGGACTACGAGCGCGGCCAGGCGATGTGGCTCTCCCACCGCGACTGCGCTCACCTGTTCGACCGGTGCATCCAGGCCGACTACGACTTCGAGATCGTCTACGGCATCTCGGACAACGACCGGAAGTACTACTCCATCGAGCGCGCCAAGCGGGTGCTGGGCTACGACCCACAGGACAACTCCGCGGAGTTCCCGAACGCGCGGCCGTAGCGGTCACCGGTACTCCGACTTCTCCGTTTGGTCCGTCGTCTGCAACAGATTCGCGTCTCACCCGATACGCACGACACGTACCCGACGGTATCGATTCGGTGTCTTCCGAAAACCCGAGAGCAGTCGCTCGCGGTTGTTGGAAAGACGGGGTAGGTCAGTCAGCAGTTGGCTCACGTGGAAACCACGCGAGTCGAAAGGTGGCTGTCCGACCGTGCCGCCTGCATGACTCTCTCCGCTATCGCTATAAAACACCTCCGGTCCTCGGCTCCGGCGGCGTCGTTCCTGGTCGCCGGACTTTCACGCGCTCGCGCCGACTTCAGGCGAGCAGTTCCGGCGCGAGGCGCGCGATTCGCTTCTCCATCGGCGGGTGCGTCGCGAACAGCGTCGCCAGCAAGCCCCGCTTGCCGCCGAAGATGCAGAGCGCGCCGACCCGGTCCTGCACGTCCGGCGCGTCGTCGTGGCGGCCGACCTGCGCGATCTTGGCCAACGCCGAGGCCATCGCCTCGGGGTCGCCGGTGTACTCGGCGGCGTCGCTGTCGGCGACGTACTCGCGGTGCCGGGAGATGGCGAGCACGAAGACGGTCACGACCATCTGAACGATGGCGCTGAGAATCCACGCGACGATGGTGCCCGCGATGCCGTCGTCGGCGAGCGCGACGACCCAGAAGACGACCATCCCGAGCATCTGGGCGACGCTCTGGCCCAGCACCATCAGCACCACGTCGCGGTTCTTGACGTGGGCGAGTTCGTGGGCTAGCACGCCCTCAAGTTCGTCGTCCTCCAGCAGTTCCAGCAGGGTTTCGGAGACGACGACCACGCCCGCGCCCTTTCGACCGACCGCGAAGGCGTTGGGGACGCCCATCCGGCCGACCATGAGTCGGGGTTTCGGAATCTCCATGTCGTCGCTCAGTCGCTCGACGGTGCGGTGGACCTCGGGGTACTCGTCCTCGGGGAGGTCCTCGGCGCCGACGCCCCGCAGCGCCAGCCACTTGCCGAGTTTGTACTGGGCCGCCGCGAAGACGACGCTGAGCGCCAGTATCACCGGCAGGCCGAACAACCCCCGGAGGAACCACGCCATCGCGGCGTAGAACGCGAAGACGATCGTTCCGGACAGTACCATCCGCGCTTTCAGTCCAGCGTGTCGCATACCCCGACGCGCGAACCCGAACGAAATAAGCATTGTTCGGATTATCGATACTAATAACGCCGACCCTCCTGCGGACGGATGCCGGCGGTCGCGATAGGACCGTCGGCATCCGACCTGTTCAGTCGAACAGTCCCTCCACGTCCGTCTCCTCGTGCTCGCGCTTGCCGACCGCGTCACGGAGTCGCTGGAAGATTATCCCCCGATTCGCCTCGTCGCGCGCGAAGTCGAGGACGAACGTGACGAACCGGCTGGTCGCCTTCCCGGCTTCGAGGTCGGCGCGGGCGTACTCGACCGCCTTCTCTATCACCGCCTCGTCGTAGCCGTACTCCTCGGCCAGCACCTCGGCGGCGATGGCGCCCGCCTCGAAGCGCAGGTCCTCGGGCACCAGCGCCACGCCCTCGTGGGTCAGTTTCGGCGGCGCGACCCGTTCGACGTGCTCGGGGTCGGTCGCGACCGCCCGGAGGTACTCGTGGACCGCCCCGACGTTCACCTCGCGGTAGTCGGCCGGGAGGTCGGCGAGGTACGCCGTGCCCGACTCGGCGAGTCCCCGCGTCCCCTCCCAGTTCCGGCCGGCGGCGTGGTGGACCGCCGCGGTGAACTGGATGAGGCCGTGGAGGAATCGCTCGTCGTCGGTGTCGGCCTCCAGGTCGAGCCAGTACTCCTCCCAGGCGTCGTGGGCCGCGTGGAACTCCCCGGCGTTGTAGATGGCCACGCCCGCGCGGAGATGGTTTCTCATATCCGGTGAGTTCGCTGTTCGGGGAGAAGATGGTTTGGGAAGACCGCCGAGTCGGAGGGGGTACGAGAGCGACAACGAAGAAGCCCACTCGGGCGACCAAGCGAACACGAGCGGGCGGGATTGAAACGGACCGCTCTGCCGGCTGATTCGCCGGGTGCTTGCGGTGGACCATCCCACCGGCCGTTTCTGTCGCTAACTTGGCCTCTTGGCGCGCGCTGGCGCGGCCCTGCGGTCACGCGAGCGAAGCGAGGGTGACATCGGAAGACGCAGGTTGTCTTCCGGCGGTTTGGGGCCGCGCCTTCGTGCGCGAGGGATGAGTGAACGAGCGCAGCGAGTGAGCGAATCGGCTGGGGAGGCGTGTGGCTTGCGGTCGCAGTTGCAGTGCGGCTACTCAGTTGCATCGTGCAAGTAGCGGTCGCGGAAGCCGTCGCTGTGGTGGTTGCGGCCGTCAGTTTACCATTTTATCGCTCCGACAGTGATTCTTGAGGTCGCTATCCAGCCGATTCCACTGACTGAAAGTACAGAATCCACTCGTCGTCGTTGCGCTGAAGAGAAACGTCCTGACGGAGATTTGAACTCCGGTCACTGGCTCCGCAAGCCAATAGGATAGTCCACTACCCTACCAGGACTCATCTCTACGTATGCCGGTTCCGTTAATAAGGCCTGCGGTCTGCTCGCGGAGTGAGACGCCGACGCAAGCCACGGTGGCACAAACGCCCATTTTTCCATCCATGAACGTTATGAAAGTCCGGAGCGTGCCACTTCGTATGGACCGACGCGAACTGCTCACGCGAACCGGCGCGCTCCTCGGTGCCGTCTCGCTCGGCGGCTGTCTCAGCCGCTACGGCGAGATTCCCGGCGGAGGCGGGGGCACCACCGCGAGCAGTCCCACCTTGGCGGAGCGGTCGTTCGAGATGACCGACGCCGGCTGTGGCAACCCGACCAACGAGGCGAGCGTCGCGTTCGACCCGGAACGGTCGACCGTGGTCGTCACGGGGACGATTTCGGCTCAAAACGCCTGCCATCGCGCGAAACTCGTCGACACGAGCTACGACCCCGAGGCGGGGACGCTCGCCGTAACCGTCGCCACGACCCCGCGCGAAGGAGCGGAGGTCTGCGCCCAGTGCATCTTCGAAATCGACTACGAGGCGACCTTCCGGTTCGACGGCGGCCTCCCGGCGAAGGTTTCCGTTACGCACGACGGCCTTGGCGGGTCGAAGACCGTAACGACGACGAAACGGTAGGAGCGCGAACGTCGACGTACTAACGAACGTGACCGCCTCGAAAGCCCCGAGGTAGAAGTCGTGGCCGGGCGTTCGCAGTAGTTCAGTTCGCCGAGCGTTCTCGGACGATTGGCTGGTACGCCATCGCACACGAAATCTTCCACTTCCTTCACCGAACGTTTATAAACGAAACCGGCACAACCCCGTGGCGTGACACGCCCCCGACCCGGAGACGCGAACGCCGAGTTGACCGCTCAGACCGCCGTTCTGTCGGCTCAGCGGCAAGGACAATGCTTAAGCGCGGGCCACCCTTGCTCGCTAATACGATTATGGGCGCGATAGAGGACGTTCACGCGGACCTCGAAGCAGATATCTCTCTGGAGGAGTTCCGCGAGACGGTCGAGGAGAAAGTCGAGCAGATGGGAGGTCTCGCCGACGAGGAGACGGCGGCGATGCTGGTCGCTCACGAACTGGACGACGAGGGCGGCGAGGTCAACAGCGTCGCCGACGTCGAACCCGGCATGGAGGAGGTCAAGTTCGTCGCGAAGGTCGTCAGCGTCGGCGACGTCCGGACCTTCGAGCGCGACGACGAGGAGGCCGAGGACGGCCGCGTGCTCAACGTCGAGGTAGCCGACGAAACCGACTCGGTCCGCATCACCTTCTGGGACAAGCAGGCCGACGGCGCCGAGGAAGCGCTCGAACCCGGCGACGTACTCCGCATCGCGGGCCGACCCAAGGACGGCTACAACGGCGTCGAGGTCAACGTCAACAAGGCCGAACCCGACGACGAAACCGAAATCGACGTCCAGATTCAGGACACCTACCGGGTCGAGGACCTCTCGCTCGGCCTCTCGGACGTGAACCTCCGCGGGAAACTGCTGGACACCGACTCCATCCGCACCTTCTCGCGGGACGACGGCTCGGAGGGTCGCGTCTCAAACCTGAAGGTCGGCGACGAAACCGGCCGCATCCGGGTGACCCTCTGGGACGAGCAGGCCGACCTCGCCGAGGAACTCGACCCCGGCATCTCGGTCGAGGTCGTCGACGGCTACGTCCGCGAGCGCGACGGGAGCCTCGAACTCCACGTCGGCAACCGCGGCGCGGTCGAGGAGATCGACGAGGAGATAGAGTACGTTCCCGACGCCGCCGACATCGGGAGCCTCGAAATCGGCGACGTCGTCGACGTGGTGGGCGTCGTGCGCTCGGCCGACCCCAAGCGGACCTTCGACCGCGACGACGGGTCGGAAGGCCAGGTCCGGAACATCCGCGTCCAGGACGAGACGGGCGACGTCCGAGTCGCGCTCTGGGGTGAGAAAGCCGACGCCGAGGTCGCGCCGGGCGACAAGGTCCACCTCGCCGACATCGAGATACAGGACGGCTGGCAGGACGACATCGAGGGGTCGGCCGGCTGGCAGTCGACGGTCGCGGTCCTCGACAGCGACGTGGGCACCGGGAGCGGCGCCAGCGAGGACGCCAGCGACTCGGGCGAGGCCGGACTGGGCGCCTTCACCGACGACTCGGAGTCCGGTTCGTCCGGCGCGTCCGGAGCGTCGGACTCGGCCGCCGAAGCGGCCGAGTCCGACGCCGGCGCGTCCGCTGGCGGAAGTAACGACGCCGCCGGGAGCGCCGACGGCGAGTACGTCGAGTTCACGGGGACGGTCGTGCAGGCCGGGAACCCGGTGGTGCTGGACGACGGCAAAGAGACGGTGAGCGTCGAGACGGAGACGGACGTGACCCTCGGTCAGAAGGTCACCGCCCGGGGCGAACTCCGCGACGGACGGCTCGACGCCGAGGACCTGTTCTAACTGTTGAACGGTTCTTCGTCGCGGTGGTTGTCGACGTTCTGCTCGTCGCCCGCCGCGTCCTCGCGCGCCTCGTCCTGCTCGACTCTGGTTTCGTCTTCGATCTGTTCCTCGCGGGCCTGTTCGGCCTCGGCCTTCTCCTCTTCGACCTCCTCGTCTTCGTCCGATTCGTCCTTCTCTTTCGCCATCGTCCGCTCTCGCTCGTGGTCGTCGGCCATGCCCGAACGTAGGCCGGCGAATTCCTTATGTTTGCTGGCGGGTCGCCCCCGGAGAAACGCGCGCAGGCCGCCCGAACGACGCTACGGAAAGAACTAAGGGCGCGACATTCGGGGGTTGGGGTATGAGCGTCGAGTTGCCGTTCGCACCGGTCGACACCATCATCAGACGGAACGCCGGCGACCTCCGGGTGAGCGCCGACGCCGCCGAGGAACTCGCCCGGCGCATCCAGCGCCACGGGGCCGAACTCGCGGTCGCCGCGGCCGAACGAGCCACCGATGACGGCCGGAAGACGTTGATGAGCCAGGACTTCGGCGTCGAACAGGTCGTCGACAAGGACAGCCTCGAACTCCCCGTCGCGCCCATCGACCGCATCGCCCGCCTCGACATCGACGACGACTACCGGGTGGCGATGGACGCCCGCATCGCGCTCGCCGACATCCTCGAGGACTACGCCGACAACGTCGCGCGGGCGGCGGCCACCCTCGCGAACCACGCCGACCGTCGAACGGTCAAGGCGGAGGACATCGAGACGTACTTCAAGTTGTTCGAGTGACCGCACGGTCCACTGCCCTCCTCCGACGACCGGCCGCTCGACGAGTCGCCCCCGGTGCGACGTCGGCGAACGGTTCGCGGAGCGAAGCCGTTAAATTCCACTGGGGCGGTGTAGTTGATAGACGTGCTACCGACTGCCGCGGCCCGCCGTCGCTCGGCGGACGACGGACGTAACCAACGATGAACTTCGGCTACAGCGACGAGTGTCTGGCACACGATACGGGCGAGCGCCACCCGGAGAACCCCGACCGCCTGCGGGCCATCCGCGAGGGACTGGCCCGGAGACACGGCGTCGAGTACGTCGACGCCGACTCGGCCTCCGCCGAGGTGGTGGAGGCGGTCCACGACGCCGACTACGTCGAGGAGTTCCGGGAGTTCTGCGAGAGCGGCGGCGGCAACTGGGACCCCGACACGGTGGCGGTCGAAGCGACCTGGGACGCCGCGCTCCAGTCGGCGGGGCTGGCCCGCTGGGCGGCCCTGTCGGCGCTCGACGGCGACGACGGTCGCGAGACGCCGTTCTCGGTCGGTCGGCCGCCGGGCCACCACGCCCTCTCGGACGACGCCATGGGCTTTTGCTTCTTCAACAACGTCGCGGTGGCGGCCAGGGCGGCCATCCGCGAACGAGACGCGGAGTGCGTGGCGATTCTGGACTGGGACGTCCACCACGGTAACGGCACCCAGGAGATATTCTACGACGTCGACGACGTCTTCTACGCCTCGCTCCACGAGGACGGCCTCTACCCCGGCACCGGCGAGGTCGAAGAGTCCGGCGAGGGCGCCGGCGAGGCGACGACGCTGAACGTCCCCTTGCCCGCGGGCGCGGGCGACCCCGAGTACCGTGACGCGGTCGACGACCTCGTCGCACCCGCGTTCGAGGCGTTCGACCCGGACCTGTTGCTCATCAGCGCGGGCTTCGACGCCCACCGCCACGACCCCATCTCCCGGATGCGGGTTTCCTCGGAGGGGTACGGCATGCTCACCGCGCGGGTCCGCGACGTCGCGGAGCGAACCGACGCCGCGCTGGGGTTCGTCCTCGAAGGCGGCTACGGACTCGACACGCTGGCCGAGAGCGTCGCGGAGGTCCACGAGACGTTCGACGGTCGCAAGCCCGTGGTCCCCGACGACGAGGCCAACGAGGACGTCCGCGAACTAATCGAGGAGACTCGGACGAGCCACCCGATTTTCGACTGAGGTGCGCTAATTTTACGCCGAGTCCGGTCGACGCACCGACCGGAGGATGCGCGAGGGGTCGCAGACCCCGAACGGGGAGGGTCGGGGCGCGGTGCTGTGCGGTGGGTGCTGTTCTCACCTGCATCGTGCGAGTGGCGGCCGCAGTCGCGGACGCGATTGCGGTCACTGTTGGATTTGGTGTTCGCGTCGCCGTCCCGCCCCACGCCTATCCTGCAGTAAGTGACAGAAGGCTATTCGCCGGTCTTCTCGCGGACATCGTCCGAGCAGGCACCGTACTCCTCCTGGGGCGCGCTGCACGCCCCGTCGCAGGGGTGGCCGACGTACTCCCGGAGTCGGTGGACCGTCTCCTCCGAGAGCGTGTGGCCGATGGTGCGCGGGTCGCCGTCGCCCTCCTCCAGCGTCGCGGCGTCGAGGCCCAGGTCGTCTTCGAGGAAGTTCTCGGCGACGCAGTGGCGCCAGAGGAGCTTTCGGGCGGTTTCCTCGCCGTCGTCGGTGAGCGAGACGCCCTCGTACTTCTCGTAAGTCGCGAACCCGCGCTCCTCCAGCGTGGCGAGCATCTCGGTGACGCTGGCGGGGCTCACGTCCAGCGCGGCGGCGAGTTCGCCCGTGCCGGCCCGCCGCTCGCCGCCGGCGCTCAACAGGTGGACGGCCCGGAGGTACCGCCCGACGCTCGCCGAAACCTCGCTCATGGTAGGCGGGCAGTCGGCCCGCGGCGACGTAAATTTTTCCTGCGCGCGAGAGCCACACGATTTACCACCGCTCCGACCCGAGCGGTCGTATGGACGACGACTGGCGCGTCATCGAGTCGGTCGCGGAGTACGAGACGGGGTGGTACACCGGCGGCTACGACCTGGTCGAACAGCCCGACGGTTCGACGAAGAAGTACTACTGGGCCGAACTCCCGCCCGCGGTGGTGGTCCTCGCGGTGGAGGACGACCGGGTCGTCTTCGTCGAACAGTACCGGCCGGTCATCGGCGAGACGTGCCTGGAGTGTCCCGCGGGCATCGTCGAGGACGGCGAGTCCTACACTCAGGCCGGCACCCGGGAACTCCGCGAGGAGACGGGCTTCGAGGCGGCGGGCGTGAGCTTGCTTGAAGATTTCTACTGCTCGACCGGTGTGCTCCGCCACGAGCGCGGCATCGTCTTCGCCGAGGGGCTGACCCCCGTCGAACGGGACCTCGACGACAACGAGTTCCTCCGGGTCCGGAGCCTCCCGGTCGACGAGGCGCTCGCGGCGGCCCGCGAGGACCCGGCCAACGACGCGACCATCGAGGCGCTGTTGCTGGCCGAGGAGGAGGGCCTGCTCTGAGCGGTCAGCGCGCGGCCGCGATTCGGTCGCGAATCGCGTCGACGTACTCCTCGCGGGTGTAGCCGATGCGCGGGAGCCAGACGTTCTGGTAGGAGGGGTGCAACAGCGGCAGGACGGTCGTCTCGAACTCCGGAGATTCGCGGGGTCCGAGCACCGAATCGAGGAAGCCGCCCGGCAACTCGCCGAGCACCGCAAGGGTGGCATGCTTGCCGGTCGTCGCCACCACGGCCGGGCCGATTTCGTCGATTTCGGTCGCGAGGTGGTCGCGGCAGTTGCGGCGCTCCTCGGCGGTCGGTTCGCGGTTGGTGGGGTACTCGTCCTCGTTCTTGGAGTCGTCACCCTCGGCCCGTGGGAAGCACTTCACCGCGTTCGTGAAGTACAGTTCTTCGGGCGTGAACCCGGCATCCGAGAAGAGGTCCCGGACCTGTCGACCGGAGTGCCTGGAAGTGTAGGCCATGCCGGTCCAGTTGCCACCCTGCCAGCGGTCGGCCTCGGGATTCCCGTATGCTGGCGCTTCGCCGACCACAACCACGTCGGCGTTGAGCGACCCGACACCCCACGAGATGCACTCGCGCGACTTGACCAGGACGGGACACCGCGCACACCCCGATTCGAGGACGTTCCGCGAGTCGCGGTCCGGAAACTCGGTCATGGACGAGGTTGGCGTCCCGCGACCCTGAATTGCACGTTTCCGCGGTAGGGGTCGGTCGGCGACCGACCCCTACCGCGCGAACGGTTCCCGCGGTCACCGAACGCTTTTATCAACTACCGACCACGTAGCCGACATGGAGTTCGACGTCCGGGAGGCGACGCCGGCGGACGCAGACGCCGTCCACCGGGTCGCCCGCGATGCCTGGCACGCCGCCCACGAGGACGCGCTCGGCGCGGCGGCGGTCGAACGCGCGATTGCCGAGTGGTACGACCCCGAAACACTCGCGGCGTCGACGCAACGGGAGGACGGCCGCTTCCTGGTCGCGTCGGCAGACGGCGAAGTGGTCGGATTCGCGCAGGCCGTCCTCGGCGAGGCGGACGAACCGGCCGACCTCGCCCGTATCTACGTCGCACCCCACCGCTGGGGCGAGGGCGTCGGCACCGTCCTGCTCGAACGAATCGAGCGCTGGCTCCGCGAGCAGGAGGTCGACCGCCTCCGGTTGGCCGTCGTGGCCGACAACGAGGTTGGCAACGCTTTCTACGAGAAGCACGGCTACGCGGTGGTCGAGGAGCGCGAACAGGAACTGTTCGGCGCGACGTTCGACGACTACGTCCGGGAGAAGGAGTTGTGATTTAATCTTCGAATATGGGCTTTCGGGACGGTCTGATGAACGACAACACCGTCGCGGAGACCGTCCCGAAAGCCCCCGACCGCTCTCCAACGACGACCGCAACGACAGCTAACGGGAACGCTTCGAAAGCCCCCGGCCCCTTTCAGTCCCGCCCGGTGGACTGTAGAGTCGAGCGCCTTCGGGGGGTTGGTCGTTCCGTTGTTACCGTCGGTGGGGTAGACTGTCGCTACTGTCGGTCGGCGAAACGCACTCCGACGAAAAGAGATTCCGTCCGAAACTCAGTCTTCGTCTTCCTCGACGACCTCGATGCCGCGGTTGTTGACCGCGTTCGGGTCGAGACCGACCTCTTGGAGGTACTGCTTGTACTCGCGCTCGCAGGCCTCGGCGTCGGCCTGCTTGTCGCTGGCGCGGTCGCACAGCGCCACGAGGTCCTCGGGCACGTCGTTGGTGTAGACGATCCAGTGGTTGATGAGGTCGGACAGTCGCCGGATGGGGCTGGTGAAGTGGCCGTATATCTCGAAGTTGAGCGCGTGGTGGCCGCCGAACGGGTCGTTCATGTACCGCGCCCGGGGCATCACCTTCATCACGGCCCACTGGATCTTGTCGAGCTGGCGAGCCGGGGCCTCCTCCAGCGTTGCGTTGACCGCCTTCCGGGGGTCGTCCCACGCGTCGCCGGGGATGGAGACGCCGTCCAGGTCTTGAATCTCCTGGAGGGCCTCGCTCCACTCGTCGGGCGTCGGCTGGGGATGGACCCGGTACATCGCCTCGACCCCGCGGTCCCACATGAGGGTGTGCGTGACGGCCTTGTTCGCCTTCAGCATGCACTCCTCGATGATGGTGTGGGCGCGGTCACGCCGGGGGTTTAGCACGAGGCTCCCCTCCTCCTTGCGCTGTTCGTGCATCCGGTCGGCGACCTCGAACGCGAGTTTGTTCTCCTCGTGGAGCGGCGCGTCCTCGTCGTCGATGCGGTTCTCGGCCTGCGAGTAGGTGAGTCGCTCGTCGCTGTTGATGACCGACTTGTATATCTCGATGTCTTCGTAGCCCAAGTGCTCCTTATCGAGGTGCATCTCGACGGTGTGGGCGAGTCGGTCCTCGTTCGGGACCAGCGAACAGACCGTCTCGGCCAGCATCGGCGGGAGCATGTGGATGGTGTAGGCCGGCAGGTAGACGGTGTTGGCCCGCTCGACCGCCTCCTCCCACATGTTCGTCTCGGGGTTGACGTAGTGGGTCACGTCGGCGATGTGGACCCAGAGGACGTACTCGTCGTCGCGCTCCTCGATGGAAATGGCGTCGTCGAAGTCCTGGGCGTCGATCGGGTCGGTCGTCCACGTCGTCATGTCCCGGAGGTCCCGGCGCTCGTCGACCTCGTCCTGAATCTCCTGCTGGATGTCCTCGGTGCGCTTCTCGGCCTCGGTCATCACCGCCTGCGGGAACTCGTCGCGTATCTCGAACTTCTCGAACAGCTCCTCGCGCCGTGCTTCGAGTCGCTCTGCCAGTTCAGGGGAAATCTCGACGGGGCCCTGGCCTTCGGCGGTTCCGGCCTCGGCCTGCGCGTCGCTGGTCATGACACGGAATTACGTCGGGGAGTAGTTAGACGTGTCGGGACCGCCCGAGCGGCAGCGCGACGGTTCGAGGCGACGCTCGGCGTCCGGTGCATCGAGGTGGCCGTCGTTCGCCCCCGCGTCGGGATGCGAGTAACCGCCGCTTACCGCCCGCGACTCACCCCTCGTGGTCGACCGAGTCGTATCGCTCTTCGACCGCGTGCCGATATCGGTCGAGGAACTCGGTTTCCGTGAGGGTGCCGGCGTCGATGTCGACCAGCAGGTCTTCGAGTTCGTCTCGTTTCTGGTGACAGAGGTCGTCGTGACAGCCCTTACAGAGGTACTCGAACTGCTTTCCCTCTCGGTCCCACCTGTCTCCCTCTTTGTCGTACTCTCTGGCGTCGGAGCGGCGGACGGTCTCGCCGCAGGCGATGCAGTCGACCGAATCGCTCCCCCGGCGCCTCCGGGAACCCCACATACCCCTACAGAGGGCCTACCGTTACTTGCTCTTTTTGGACAGTCGCCAAATATATTCGAAGAATGCTATTGTGAAAGTAATCTCGGCTTACCCCCTCCGGTCGTCCTTCTCGTCACGCCCCGAACGGGCGCCGGTGACGCGCTCGCCGCCGTCGCAGTCGCCGACGCCGCGCCCGCAGGCCTGCGGGCGCGGCGTCGGCCAGCGAGTCGGTTCTATCGGCGTCGCGTTTCCGGGAGATGCGGCGTCGAGAGGGCGGTGCCAGCGGTGCGTCCGCGGCGGAGCAGGTCGATTCGACCGCGGGGCTTATCCGGAACGACGCCCAACGTCGTCTCGATGGACGGCGAAATCTCTCCCGAAGCTCTCAACGACCTCCTGGAGGCCGACGAGGACGTCCGCGTGGTGGACATCCGTCCCCGCCAGCAGTTCGAACGCGGCCGCATCCCCGGCAGCGAGAACATCCCGTTCCACGCCCTCTCGCGGGACATCGACTCGCTCGACGGTGCCGAGCGCGTCGTCACCGTCTGCCCGCACGGAAAATCGAGCGTGCAGGCGGCGCGACTCGTCGCCTCCTACGAGGGGATTCCGGACGACGCCCGCGTCGAGAGCATGGCCGGCGGCCTCGACGCCTGGGAGTACGACCTCGAAACCGACGGTGACGACGCCGAGGTCGGCGACGACGCCGCGCCCGACAGTCCGTTTTGAATCCGCCTCTCGCCGGGACGGCCACCGCCGCCGCCGGAACGACCCGGCCGCGACCGGCCTCGAATCGGTAGTAAAATTACCTCCGCGAGCGTTACGGCTCCCGTGTCGCCTCCGCTAGCCCGAGGGTCGCTCGTTCCCTACTGGTACCTGATTACCGGCGTACTGTTCGTCCTCTACGGTGTTAGCGCGGTGGGGTGGCTCGTCTGGCGCGACCCCGACGCCGACTGGCGCGCCCGGAGTTCGAGCGCGCTCGTCCTCGTCGGGTGCATCCTCGTCTGCATCTACTGGCTCGCGCGGATCTACCCGGCGTGGGCGGTGCGGGTGCTCTCGGTCCGGTTCCTCGTCCTCGTGCTCGCCGGCGTCGCCGTCGGGACGCTGGCGGCCACCGTGTTCGCGGCGCTGCTGGTAAGGGCGATACGCTACGTCCGGGTCAACCGGGTCTGAGAGTCGCGGTGTCGAGAAATCGGAGATTCGCGAGAGCGTCGCCACTCCCGACGTAGAAACGAGACAGAACCGAGGGGGTCGGTCAGGCTACGTTGAAGCCACGGTCACGTAGGAAATCCTCGACGCGCCCGGTGTGGTTGCCCTGGAGCTCTATCTGGCCTTTTTCGACGGTGCCGCCGCACGCGAACTTCGACTTGAGGTCCGAGGACAGGCTGTCGAGATCGACGTCCTTGGGGTCGAATCCTTCGATGATCGTTACTTCCTTACCGTAGCGTCGCTCGTCGATGCGGATGTTAATCTGCTGGGATTCTTTAGCTACGTCCTCGCAGACGCAGAGCTCCTGAGGCAGCCCGCACGTCGAGCACACTTCCGACATTACGGCTAGGGCTACGAAATCAACGTATTAAACATTGTCGGGAACTCGGTGGGTTCACCGCCCCGAGAGGAGGCCCTGTCGCTCGGTTACGAGGTCGTCGACGAGCGAAACCGCCTCGTCGGCGACTCCCTCGTCGGCCCGGCCGGCGTAGCGCGCTCGCTCGTGGAGTTCGCCGACCCGGCGCGCCCGCTCGTCGAGGCCCTCGATGGCCGACAGGTACTCCCGCGGCGTCTCGCCGGGTCGGCGCTCGCGGTACTCCGCCGCCAGCAGGTGTTCGAGTCGGTCGAACGCCCGCTCGACGTCGGTTTCGGGGTCCCTGCGGGGTTGCCACCGGAGCCAGACCGCCCGCTGGGTGCGCTCGGCGAGGCCGCTCCGCCGGGCGGCCGCGAACAGGCCGACCAGGAGCAGGCCGCCGAACGCGGCCTGCTCGCGCGTGGGCGGCCAGAACGGAACGTCGCCGATTCCGAAGCCGCCGCCCTCGCCGGCGGTCCCGTTGGCCGCGGTCGTGATCGTTCCGACGGTGCCGTTGTACGAATCGCCCAACCCGGGGCCGAGTCGATTGGGGTCGACGGTTCCGACGCCGGGCCCGGAGGTGACGGTCGTCCCGTTCGGTGCGGTCGAGGTTTCGTTCCCGTCGGTCGTGGTCGTCTCGGTGGGCGTGGGCGTCCACGTCCCCTGCTCGCTCCCGGCGGCGTCGACGTTCGAGACGTTGCTCGCGCGGGCCTGCGTGACCTGGGTGCCCTCTCTGCTCTGGCGCGGACCGGCGGGCGTCGGGTCGAACGCCACCCAGCCGACGTCCGGGAAGTACACCTCGACCCAGGCGTGGGAGTCGAGGCCGCGGACGACCCACTCGTCCTCGGCGACCCGCTGGCCCGACGTGTAGCCGACGACGAACCGCGCGGGAACTCCCTGCGAGCGGAGCATCGTCACCATCGCGGAGGCGTAGTAGGTGCAGTAGCCCTTCTCCATGTCGAAGATGAACTTCTCGGCGATGTCGCCCTGCGGGCGCTGGACGTCGAGCGAGTAGCGCTTGTTCGACTCCAGCCACTTCTCGACCGCCTTGGCCTTGGCGTAGGGGGTCCGGTTTCCGGCGACGATTTCGTTTGTCTTCTGCTGGATGTGGTCGGCCGAACTCTCGGGCAACTGGAGGTAGCGGCTCCGGATTTCGGCCGGGTAGTCGGTGCCGGCCCGCCGGAGCGTCCGCCGGGTCGGGTCCGGTACGCGACTGACGACGGTGTACTGCTCGCCCTCTCGGAGCGCCCCGACGGGGACGAGCGCGCCCAGCGAGGTCCGGCGGGTGTTGTCGCGGTCCCCGGCGGTCAACCGGGTGGGCTTCCACGCCGCCGGCATGGCGCCCAGCCGTTTCGCCTTCACGGTCACCGTCTGCTCGACGCGCTTCGTTCGACCTTCCGGCGCCGACATGACGGTGTAGTCGCTCGCGTCGCCGGTTCGAATCCAGCCGCCGCCGTCGTAGCGGTCGTAGGCGCCGACCCGCCAGTAGCCGGGTTCGTTCGACTCGACGGTGAACCGGACCTTCGGCGACAGCCGAATCGAGCCGACGACGCTGACCCGCTGGTCGTTGTTCAGCAGGCTCCCCTGGACGGTCGGCGTCCCCGCGCCCGAACTCCCCGGCAGAAGCGGGCTCGCGCTCCCGCCGGGGACGAGGCTCACCGTCGAGGCGAGCACGACCATCGCCACCAGCACGACCGCGACCGTATCGACCTGCGCCGACGTGCCGCCCCGCCGGGCCATCGTGCCGAACGCGAGCGTCGCGGCGGCCGCCAGGGCGCCGACGAGCGTGAGGACGTTCCCCGCGTCGCCCGTCAGGACGAAGAAGCAGAGCGCGGCCCCGCCGGCGGTGACCGCGAGCGCGTAGCGCCGCCGGAGGACGAAGTACCACGGCCCGAACAGCAGCGCGGGCGCGACGCCGAGCGCCCACGCGCCGACCTCGGTCATCCGGAGGACCGACAGCCCGCTCAGTAGCGCGAGGTTGTCGCTCAGCAGTTTCCCGGTCGAGAGCGCGACGAGGTAGGCGCTGGGCACCGCCAGGTAGTAGGCGACGAGCCCGACCGCAAGCAGCGCCAGCGCCAGCAGGCCGGCCTGGTAGGCCTTGAGGTGACGCGCCACCAGCGCCCCCGCGACCAGCGTCGCCGCGACCAGCGCCAGCAGGGTCGCGGTCCCGCCCACGATGTCGGTGACGTGGTAGAGGATGCTCCCGTAGGTCGCCATCAGCACGAGCGTCGCGGCGACCGCCAGCCAGTGGTACGGCACCGCCACGCCGCCGAGTTCGAAGTCGCGGCCGGTTTCGGTCGGCGCGCTCATCGGCGGTCACCTCCGCCGTCCGTCGCGACCGACTCCCAGGCCCCGCTCCCTGCGGCTACGGGGGACTCTGCAGAGTCGCCCGCGGTCGCGCCCGGCGTCGCGTCGGCGTCGCCGGACAACTGCCCGAAGGTGACGGTCCGCTCGCCGACGGTGACGCGGACCTCCTCGGAGTCCTTCGGCCCCGCGACGACCACGTCGGCGTCCTCGCGCCGGTCGCCCGCCACGGTTCCGGCCGACGTTCGAGCCAGCGCGCTCAGCAACTCGGTCAGATGTTCGTCGCCGGCGCCGGGTTCGACCCGGCCGCCGGGCACCGTCAGGCCGACCGCGAGGTCGGCCTCCAGCAGGTAGGTCGCGACGCTCGCGGCCGCCTCGGCCACGTCGTCGGCCCGGCCCTCGTCGGCCTCCGCGAGGAGTTCGATTCGCTGGCGCTCCTCGTCGGCCTCGAACTCCATCACCACGAGGTCGGCGTCGGGGCGCTTGGCGCTCGACTTCCAGTGGACGTCCCGGAGCGGGTCGCCACGCTCGTACTCGCGCAACTGGTCGAAGCGCTCGCGGCCGTTCAGGCCGAACTCCCGGTGGAGCGCGGCGAGGTCGCCGGCGTCCCGGAGTCGCCGAATCCGCGGGAAGACGACGACCTCGCGCTCGACGGGGTAGCGGTAGGTCCGCTTCCAGAGGCCGAACACGTCCTGGGCGACGACCTCGACCGGCCCGACTCGGCCGACCCCGCGCTCGCGCAGGTCCACGTCGAAGGTGACGGTCCCCGAGTCGACGGTCGTCTCGACCCGGTCGTCGGACGCGTCGAGGCCGTCGGCGGCGTCGAGTGCCACGACCGCAGAGAGCGGCGTCGGCGCGTCGAAGTCGAGCGAGACGGTCGCGGTTTCGCCCGCGAAGCCGTACTCGGGCACTCGGAGCTTCAGGTCTGGCTGGGCGGCGCGTCGCATCTGGACGGCCGCAGCGACCAGCGCGACCACCGCCGGACCGACGACGGCGTTCAACGCCCGCGGGCTGAACCGGGCGGCCATCGCCACGGCGGCGACCACGACCGCGACGAGCGCCCAGCCGCGTCGCGTCAGCATCTCACTCCACCGGCACGGCGTCGAGCGCTTCCCGAATCAGGCCCCGACCCGAGCGGCCGCCGGTCTCCGCGCCGGTCCGGACCCGGTGGCCGAGGACGGTTTCGGCCTCCGCCTGCACGTCGTCGGGGACGACGTAGTCCCGGCCGTCGAACACCGCGCGGGCCTGGGCGGCCCGGAGCAAGGCGATGGACCCCCGCGGGCTGACCCCGAGGTCGGCCCGGTCGCGGGTGTAGTTCGCCAGTCGGGTGACGTACTCTCGGACGGCCGCCTCGGCGGTGACCTCGGAGACGGTTGCGCGGGCGCGCCGCAGGTCCTCGGCGGTCGTCACCGGTTCGAGTTCGTCGATGGGGTGGCGACCCACCACGCGCCGGAGCACCTCCGCCTCGTCCTCCGGGCTGGGGTAGCCAAGCGAGAGCTGTTTGGAGAAGCGATCGATCTCGGCGATTGGGAGTTCGTAGGTCCGGTCGCCCTCGACGTCGTTCTGGGTGGCGATGACGGTGAACGGCTGGTCGAGTTCGCGGGTCTGGCCGTCGACGGTGACCGTGGCCTCCTCCATCGCCTCCAGGAGCGCCGACTGGGTCTTCGGCGGCGCGCGGTTGATCTCGTCCGCGAGGACGACGTTGCCGAAGATGGGGCCGGGCTGGAACTCGAACTCGCGGGTCTGCTCGTTGAAGACGTTGACGCCGGTCACGTCGGTCGGCATCAGGTCGGGGGTGAACTGGACCCGGGTGAACGTGCAGTCGACCGACTTCGCGAGCGCGCGGGCGAGCATCGTCTTGCCGACCCCCGGCACGTCCTCCAGCAGGAGGTGGCCGCGCGCCAGGATGGCGGTGACGATGTGTTCGGTGGCCTCGTGGTGGCCGACGATGACCCGTTCGACGTTCTCGACGACCCGCGAGGCGAGGTCGGAGGCCTCTTCGACCGACAAGGGTTCGGGCGACGCTCCCGTTCGACGCGGCTGGGGTTTCGCGTTCGGATTGGCTTCCGTCATGTATCGTGAGTGGCGCTGGAGGGCGAGAGCGGCGACGGTCGACCCGCGCCGACCGCGACCGCCGTCGGTACGCCTGTTGCCCGTACGTAGTTATCCCTCCCTTGTAACTTTTGTCGCAGTTTTCTCGCAGACGGAACGAGGGGTTCCGACCGCGCTCCTCGAAAACGCGTTGTGCGCGTCGAAACCGGCGCGTTGGGTCGAGCTATCGCCGACTCACCGCGTCGAACCGACGCGCCACGCCTCGCCGGTCGGCGATGCTCCGGCCCGCGGCGCTCCCGGTAGAATCACCAGTCTTTGCAGTCTTCGCACACGAGGTCGCCCTCGCGCTCGCCGTCGGCGCGCCACCGCCGCTCGACCGCTTCGCCGCAGGCGGCGCACTCGCCGCCCGCGGGCGACCACCCGTAGGTTGAAACCGCCGGTTCGACCGCCGACGCCTCGGTCCCGTCCGAGGCGTCGCTTGGGGCGGTTTCGACGTCACCGTCGGTCGCGTCGGATTCGACGTCGCCGTCTTCCGGGCCGGATTCGGCGTCGGTTTCGCCGTTGAGTTCCGCCGTGTCCGTCTCGCCGGACGCGGCGGTGTCGGTTTCGTTGGGGGCGACGGTCCCGCCCGCTTCGGCGTCCGTCCCCTCCGCGTCGGCGGCGTCCGTCGCGACGGACGCCGCCGACGCGGAGTCGTCTTCGTTCCCGTCTTCGTCCTCGGCCGACGGGAGGAACGAATCGAGCGAGGCGTCTTCTGGCACGGCCACCGCTACGCATGCCCCCGTCGTAAGCGTGGCGGAGTGGGCCGAGTCGGTCGGCCGTCGAACCCGGGAGTCGCGCGGTCGTGAGCGAGGTGCGGCGGCGCGCCGCCGCGCCTCGCTCGCGACCGACCGTCACGGCCGCGGGTCGAAGTACGCCGCCAGTTCCGTCCCGAACTCGCCGGCCAGCGTCGCGATTTCCTCGCCGACCAGCACGTCGTAGTCGTGCTTCAGCGCCGAGGCCACCCGGACGCCGAGCGCCACGTCCAGCAGCGCCTCGCTCTCCAGGAATTCGCGGGCGGCGACGAACTCCCGCTCTCGCTCGACGACGTAGCGGTCGCCGTCGACGAACGGGCCGTAGGCGTCCTCGTCGTCGGCGTACTTCTCGAAGAACCCCGTCGCGTGCGGGCGGACGGCGACCGGCGGCCCCTCGTGGCGCTCCACCCTCGGCCGCTCGGGGACTTCGAGTTCCACCAGCAAGACCGCCGACTCGTCGGCGAACGCGGCGGTCCGGAGCGGGTCGAACCCCCGGCGGTCGAGTTCGTCCCGGACGCCCGAGAGCGACTTGCGGAGCTGGGGGTAGAGCTGGTCCTCGACGACGTCCGGGGCGTTGAAGCGCACCGCCACTGGCGTCGTGCCCCGGCGCTGGACGTGCTCGCGGACCGCCTCGGCCGAGAGCGGTTCGGTCGGGTCGAGGAAGAACAGCTCTTCGCGGGGCGATTCGAGCAGGTCGCGGGCGTAGTGCTGGAGTCGCGCGACGTTGTCGGCCGACAGCACCGCGGCGACGTTCCGCTCGGGGTCGGTCGGGTCGATCAGCACCAGTTGGTCGTCGAACTCGGCGATTCCGTGGTCCTCGGGGTCGAACCGGACCGGCGGCTGCCAGTCGGCCGCGGCCGCGACCGTCTCGCGGAAACCGCCGTGTTCGAGCACGAGCAGTTCGGTCAGGTAGCCTGAGAACCCTCGCGTCCGGAGGTCGCTACCGTAGGCGCCGACGCCCTTGAGGAACTGCTTGAACAGTCGAACCTCGCCCGCGAGTTCGTCGTCGAGTCGCTCGGCCAGGTACTCGGTGTGGAAGGGGGTGCGGTCGACCGCCGACTGAATCTCTGTCGCCGAGTCGAGGCGGTAGCAGGGCACTAAGTCCACGTCGAAGCCGTCGTGTTCGCCGGTGACGTAGGGGTGTTCGGCGAACTCCTCGCGGCCCTCCGGGAGGACGGCGTGGCCGACTTCGAGTCCGTAGGACTCCAGGCGGTCGCGTTCGAGGTCGGCGGGAAAGCGCACGAACAGGTCGATGTCGCGGTCGCCGGCGATCCAGGTCCCGCGGGCGGTGCTGCCGACCTGGACCACGTCGGCCGCAACCGGCAGGTCGGCGATGGCGTCCTCAGCCCGGCCGCGGAGCGTCTCGACCGCCTCGCGCATCCGCTCGCGCTCGGCGGCGTCGGGGGCGATTCGCTCGCCCACCGCGGCGGTCACCGCATCGAACGCCTCGCGCTCGCCCGTCCCCTCGCGCCCGTCCGAATCCTCGTCCTCGCCGGTCATTGGCGGTGGATTCTCGGCCCGCGAGTGAAAACGTGTCGTCTCTCGACGCGGCCGACACGGCTTCGCGGGTCGACCGGCGGGACCCGCCGGTCGACCCGCGAACGTGTGCCAGCGCATCACTCCCGTCGTGCGAAAACGAAAGGTCTATCAGAGTACTCACGCTATCTGGAAATGCGTTCGAAAGCCGCCGTAGCTCAGTTGGTAGAGCACCTGGTTGTTACCCAGGTTGTCCCAGGTTCGAGCCCTGGCGGCGGCGCTACGTTTTCGCGGTCTTCCGATCGATAACCGCCCGACAGCGCACACGCTTCCACCGTCGTTTCGCTACGGCTTCGGGAGTAACCGCCAGACGCTATCCGGTAAGCTTAAAGAGCGTCGCGCGAGAAATACGGATAGAAGGGCCCTTAGCTCAGTCTGGTTAGAGCGCTCGGCTCATACTGACAACCGGATTACATTTCCGGCGTCATGGGACACCGAGTGGTCGATGGTTCGAATCCGTCAGGGCCCATCCTTCAGATTATTCTCGGTGGTAGACGACGTCTCGTACGTAGCTACGCCCCTTTTCCCTTCGCCGACCCGGGACGGGTACGGCTCGAACATGTTCGAGTGAACACCCACGGCGAACCGCCACCTCGTTGCGACCACGATGGTAACCACGTACAGACTGTTCGACGCGTTGCACCTGTTAGTCGCCGGCGTGTGGGCCGGGTGGACCGTATTCATGGCCGCGCTCGTCGTTCCGGCGGCGCGCGACGGTCGACTCGGTTCGAGCGCGCTCGTCGGACTGACGGAGCGGTTCGCCCGATTCTCGCAGGTGGCCCCGCTCGTCATGCTCGTGACGGGCGGATACATGGCGAGTCTGACGTTCATCTCCGACTCACTGCTGAAGACCACGCGAGGCCAACTCGTGCTGACGATGGTCGGTCTCTGGGTCGTGCTCTCGGCTCTGACCAACGTTGCGAGTCGGCGCCTAACCGCCGACGTCGAGTCGGTCGGCGCCGAGCGCTCGGCTCGCGGCGCCTCGACGGCGTTCTCTGCGGCGGCGGCCGTCGCCCTCGCACTGTTGCTCGTCGGCGGTTGGATCTGACGGGACGAGTCGTCGACGCCGCATTCGGCTTCTCGTTCGATAGAACTCCGCGACCACTTTCGGGCCAGCGGAACGACGCGGCGTCGAGAACTTCGACGCCGCGTCTCGATTTCGCGACCCGGACTACTCCGTCTCGGTGCCGGACCGTCCCCTGCGGGCCGCGAAGAGGCCGAGGGCGACGCCGAGGCCGAAGACGACGAAGCGAGGCGGTCCTCGCCTTGCGGGTCGGTCGCGGTCGGGGTTCGGTTTCGTTCGAGCGCACTCTGCACGGGACTTCGATCGAATCGGACACGACTTCGGTGTCATCGACCTAGCGGAGGTGCCCCCGACCCCTCTAGATTCGCTCGAACATGTTGCACACCCGCCCAGTCGGTGTCTCGCGCCCGGACTACTCGGTCGACTCGGCGAAGAACTCCTTGACTATCGTCTCTTCGGCGCGGTGGAGGACGACGCTCACCGTCGACTTGCTGACGCCGAGTTCGTCCGCGAGGTCGGTGAGCGAACACCCTCTCGGGGTGTCGTAGTACCCGCCTTCGATGGCGGCCAGCACGAACTGACGCTGACGGTCGGTCAGGAGTTCGACCGGTTCGACCGACTGCCTGACCCACTCGACTTCGAACGCGAAGCTGCTGGATTCGAGTTCGTCACGGAACTCCGACAGCCGCTCGTGGGAGGTGGTGAGTTCGCAGACCATCCAGCCGTCCTCGACGGTGTAGGGGAACTGCGGCAGGTTCTTCGAGGCGAAGACGGCGTGGTACGGGGCCGGGACGAACGGCAGCTCGAACTGGAGCAATACCGTCTGCTCGTCGGCGTGCAACACCTCCGTGTAGAGGTCGACGGGGGCGTCGTCGAACAGGTGAACGACCGCCTGGGGGTCCGACGTGGTCGCCTGCAGTACGACGAGCAGTCCCCGCTCGGTCGGGAGGGCACTCAGGATCCGGAGGTTGTCGTCGGGATGGTTCCGCGAGTGCCGGAACGGACCGCCGGCCTGCGTCACCGGCGGTTTAAACTTCACTCTTGCCAAGGGCATATGTCTCCTAGGCGCGAGCCGCTCTTATCCGCTCGGCCGCGAACATGTTCGAGCGAATTTCAACGGTCTGGCCGCTCCGACTGCTTCCCGTGGATACGATGGACGACTCTCCCGCCGTTCGGTCCGACGAATCGTCGACGTCCGACGCGGTTCGACCGCCTGACCGCCGCGACGAGCCAGATGCGTCTCCGACGCTCTGGAGGATACGGGCGTTGCTGGCGGCGGAGGCCGCGTCGTTCTTCCTCGCCGCCGCGTTCCACGCGGGCGTGCTCGTCGGCGGATACGAACACGACGAAGCGATGCTCGCCGAGACGGTGATCGGCGCCGTGCTGGTAGGTGGCCTGGCGCTGACCTGGGCTCGCCCGCGCTCGACATTCTCGCTCGCCGCGGGCGTCCAGGCGCTCGCACTGGTCGGGACGCTCGCCGGTGTCGTGGCGATACTCGTCGGCGTCGGTCCTCGCACCGCCCCGGACGTCGCGTACCACGTCGTCGTCCTACTGGTTCTGACGGCCGGCCTCAGACTGGCGTGGAACGCACGCGGGAGCAAATCGACCTGAGAGGCGGTCGGGTGTCGTCGGACTCCGAGAACTCGACGCCCGCCGATGTCGGCCGTGACGATGGCGTCGACCACCGCACCGAACCCGGTAAATAGCTCAGCCATCGCCGCTGGTCGAAACGCCGGTTTCGGTCGAGAATCGGGCCACCACGTCGGACTCGCCCGGGAGACGAAACGCGCGCACGGCGGTGTCGAGAACGACGTGGAGCGACACGCCGGACCGAGAAGAGACGGACGACCGCTCGGGACCGAGAAAGCCGAACGACGCGCCCGAACCGCCGAGCGTCGGGCGACCGCGCCGGTGGGTGAACGACCGCTCAGACGGAGGAGAGACGCGCGATGTAGACCAGACTCAGCACGTGGTCGTCGGCGTCCAGGTCGGCGGGACCCGGCTGGTCGGGGTCGAAGCTCTCGACCTCAGAGAAGCCGCGCATGTACTCCCGGAGGCCCTGGCGAGTTCGCTCGGTGATCCAGCCGACCTCCTCGTAGTACGACAGCGCGTTGCCGGTCTTCTCGAAGCCCGCCTTGTTGATGAGGAAGTCGAGCCACTCGAAGACGACGACCTCCGTGCCGTAGCTGTCGGGTAGTCCGTCGAGATACGGCTTCTCGGGCAGGCCGCCCGAGGCGGCGAGTTGGGACTGGAGGCGGACCAGTTCGTCGCGCTGGGTGTGTCTCAGGACCTCCTGGGGCGACGCGGGGAGGTCGATTCCGTCCTCGAACTCCGCCGGCGTCTCCCGGTTCGGGTCGGCGATGCGGCGCAAATCTCGCAGGTCGTAGGTTCCGGGCTCGGTCGGCATGGCGGTCTCGTATTTCCGAGATGACTCAGACATCACATTTAAACTTTCGTGCCGACGGACGGAGGATTTCGCGCTCATCGCAACTCGCGCTGACCGCTGCTGTCTCGGGCGCCGAAGCACCGCACCGAGCGACGACTTGTTCGAAACGCCACACTGCTCGGTCGTTGACGCGTCCGTCGCGTCGAAGCACGACCGACGGTCCTCCGCGACGCCGGTCGAACGGTGCTCCGTGGACGATTCGACTCGACGCGACTCGAGAACGACTCTCGGGTTTCGAACGCGACTCGAAAAAACGGGCGGCGGTACTCGCCGGGCGGCCTACTTTCCGCGGCGACGCACCGCGGCCACGAGGCTGACGAGCGCGACGACCAGTCCGAGCGCGCCGGCGACCTTCCCCTTCGCGCCGCCGGACCCCGTGTCGAATTCGGTTTCGACCTCCGCCTCGAAGTCGGCTTCCTCGCCGAACTCGGGTCCGTCGCTCCCGCCGCTAGATTTGAGCTTCCAGACCAGCACGCCGACGCCGGCCAGCGCGATGAGCAGGCCGAGCAGTTTGCCCTTTCCGCCGCCGGAGCTGGATTTTCCGTCGCTGCGCTGCGTTCCGGTTCGAGTCTCGGCATCCGCGAACTGGTACTCCTCGACCAGCGCGGGTTTCTCGAGATTTATCTCTAGAATCGCCATCGTCGATAGTTCGACGGTCGGACGTGTATAGATTGCGGCCGGAACCGGGGGAGTGGCGACTGCGGGGCTCCCTATTCGCCGGCAACGAGAGTGGGGAAGAACGCCTCGAAAGCCCCCGCTCGGATGTCGGAGAAGCTGTCGGTGAGAACGCTTCGAAAGCCCCCGCCCGCTCGTCAGCAGTAATATCGAGGACAGTACCGACGGACAACGTGACCGCCTCGAAAGCCCCCGCCCGCTCGCGGTCGCTGGCCGGGATATTCGGGTCGGGCCTGCGGCCTTCCCCGAATAGTGGCCCGACCAGACGACCACGTCCTTCGGACGCGAGCGGGCGGCCCCTTTCAGTCCCGCCCTCGGTGGAAGGCGTCGCCGAGCGTTTTCGGCAGAAAACCCACCGGGCGCATTCGGCCGGCTGGTCGGTCTGCTATCGCCTCGCCGAAGGTCGAACTTCGCATCCGTCGTGGGAATCGCGCCGACGCGTCGGCGCGACCCCCGCGACTCCTTCCTTCCTTCCCGCCGCTGGCCCCAATCCTTTCCGCGTTGGCGGCCGAACTGCCGACGATGGCGGAGTGTCCCGTCTGCGGCATGGACGTGGAGACGACTAGCCCCGAGGAAACCGACTACCGCGACGAGAGCTTCTCGCCCGCGCAGGTCGAGTACGAGGGCGAAACCTACGAGTTCTGCGGCGAGGAACACCGCGAGGCGTTCGAGGCCGACCCCGACGAGTACGTCTGAATCGGGGTCGCCGCCCGCGCTACGCTCGCTCGTCCAACTCCGCCTTCGCCTGCCGGAACAGGCCGTCGAGAATCTCCGGCGTCGTCGGATGGTACGCCCGGTCGGGCACCTCGCGGACGTCCATCTCGTTCTCGACGATCACCTGCATCGTCTTGGCCATCGCATCGGCGTGGTAGTGCAGGCCCTGGTAGCCCAGCACCGTCCCGTCGTCGGCGTCGACCACCAGTTTCGCCAGCCCCTCGGGCACCGCCTTGGTGGTGAACACGCCGTCCTCGCCGGCCGGGCGCGTGACCGCGACGTAGTCGCGGTCCTCCGCCGCCACCGCCTCCTCCGAGACGCCGACCCGGGCGAAGGGGTAGACGCTCACCCCGGAGAAGACGACGTGGTGGTGGACGTTGCGGTACGGCCGGAGGTCCTCACCCTCGCGGTGGGCCAGCACGTTCTCGGCCGCCAGGGCCCCCTGTTCCTTGGCGACGTGCAGAATCGGCTCGTGACCGTTGGCGTCGCCGACGACGAAGACGCGGTCGTGGTCGCGGGCCTGCATCGTGTCCCGGACCCAGCCGTGACCTGGGTCGAGCGCCGTGTGCTCCAGTCCGATGTCGTCGACGGCGGGCCGCCGTCCCGTGAACAGGAACAGTTCGTCGGCCTCGACCGTCCAACTCTCTCCGTCGCGCTCGACGCGGAGGCCGACCCCGCCGTCGCCCCCGCCGAGCGGTTCGACCGACCGCTCGACGGTGTCGGTGAGGACGGTCACGCCGAACTCCTCCCGGTAGAGTTCCAGCAATCGCTTCCGGAACGGTTCGTCGGCCTCGTCCAGCGGGTAGTCGTCGTGTTCGATGACGGTGAGGTCCATCCCGGCGGCCTCGCTGAGGTACGGCACCAGTTCGAGGCCGACGTAGCCGAACCCCATCACGACGCCCGAGTCGGGGAACTCGGTCGCGTCGAGCACGTCGGCGCTGGTCGAGTAGTCGACCTCGTCGAGGCCGGGGAGGTCCGGGACGTTGACGGTCGACCCCGTGGCGACGACGACGTAGTCGGCCTCGATTTCCCGGTCGCCGACCGCGACGGTGCGGTCGTCGACGAACCGCGCCCGTCGGTGGACGAACTCGACGTTCTCGCGCGCCGCGAGGTCCCGGACCGCCGCCCGGCGGTGCTCGGCGAAGTTCTCGACGTGGCGCTCCTTGGTCGCGACGACTGCTTCCAGGTCGACCTCCGGCGCGCCCTCCAGGCGGTCGTCGTGACGCGCCTGGAAGCGGTGTTCGGCCGCCGACAGCACCTCCTTCGACGGCATGCACCCGCGGAGGATGCAGAGGCCGCCCCCAGGTTCGCCGTCGTCGATGAGCGTGAGTCTCACGTCCTCGGCGTCGGCCAGCGTCCGGGCGACCGCGACCCCGGCGCTCCCGTAGGCCCCGACGATGACGACGTGTGTGGTCATAGATACTCCATTACGGCGACGGCATTTATCGATTCGCCCCTCGCCACGAATCACGATGGGTAACGGAACAGTGACCGCCTCGAAAGCCCCCTTCCGACGGAAACGACAGCAACGGAGAACACCTCGAAAGCCCCCGCCCGCTCGCGGTCGCTCAGCGACATATCCGGCTCGCGCCTTCGGCGCTCGCCAGATAGGGGTCGCTGAGACGACTGAAGTGAACGCGAGCGGCCGGCCCCTTTCAGTCCCACCTGCCGGTTGATTCACCGAGCGCTTCCGTCGGAGGTGTCACCGAGCGCTTCCGGCGGCCGACCGACTCTCGGAGTCGGTCGGCCGGGGGAGTCGCCCAAAAAATTCGGATGCGAGGAACGTCGAAGACAGGGAGGAGAAGTTACCGCAGGCGGGTGAGCAGGACCGCCGCGACCAGCGCCGCGACCGAGGCGGTCACGCCGAATCCGGGGATGTTCCCGGTGTTCTCGTCGTCGTCGGTCAGCGTCGGGTCGCCCGACCCGCCGTCGGTGGTTCCGGCCCCGTTGCTGGAACCGTTCGTGGTCCCCGCCGCGGTCGTCTGCGGCGCGGGGTCGGCCTCCGACCGGAGCGAGACGGTGCGCTCGGAGAAGTGGTTCACCGCGACCAGCACGTCGGCGCTGGCGTTCGCGCTCGCGTCGCCCGACGACGACACCAGGTAGCGCGAGCGGTCGCTCCCGATGGCGCTCTCCAGTTGCGTGTAGGTCGCGGCCTTCACCGCGGCCTCGCCGTTGACCCGGACGTCGACGCCCTCGGTGGTGTTCAGCGCCTTCTCGGAGACGCTGGCGACGATGACGGTCCCCTCGTGGGTCGTCCGGTTCACCGCGAACGAGACGTTGCCTTCTGCGGTCTGCTTCGTCTGGATGGTCGTGTTCCGGCCGTAGCTCACGGTGTCGACGACCACTTCGCCGCTCTCGGCCATCACGTAGGCCTCGGCTCTCGCCTTGCCGTCGGCGATGAGTCGCTCCTGCTTCTCGTCGGCGTCGTCCTTGCCGTCCGGGTACGCCCGGAAGACGAGGCGGCCGTCTTGGCCGAGGCGAGCGCTGACGTTCCCGTCGTCGTTGACCGTGACGTTCCCCTGGCCGACGACGAGGAAGGTGCCCTCGGTACCGTTGGCGGTGGTGACCGACACCTGCGAGTCGCCCTCGGCGGTGGCGTTCGCGCCTGCCGAGAGGTTCGCGAGGACCACCTGGCCGCCGCGGTCGCCCTGGACGACGAGGACGCCGCGGGCGTTGTCGTGGGCGATCACTTCGGCGCCGCTCTCGGTCGCGATCTTCGCCTGCGTCTCGGACGTCGCGCCGATCTGGACGCCGCCCGCCTGGATGCTGGTCACGGCCGACAGCGAGGCGCCGGTCCCGCCGAGGAGGCCGCCGCCCTCGGCGGATTCGGCCGACCGGAGTTTCACGGAGTCGATCATCGTCTCGCCGTGGACCGCGTAGTCGGTCACGGCGTGCGCGGACGTGTCGAACGAGACGTGCGTTCCGGCGTACGCCGTTCCGGACGCCTGTCCGACCGCCGCGGGGGCGATGCCCGAAACCAGGACGAGCATCGCGAGGGAGATTGCGATTCGTCTCATGACGGTCGGGCGTGAGTCGTAACGCCGTAATACGTCTTCTGGCTTCGTCCCAAAAACGTGAACTAATTGAGGGGCTTCGACGGTCGAAAACGGAAGTCGATGCCCAGATCCGCCCATCGCGAGCGGGACCGGGACCTACCGCGAGATTTCGCCGCCCGCCTCGGAGACGACGCGCTCGACCTCCTCGGGGGTGACGACCGCCACGTCGCCCGGAATCGTCCGCTTGAGTGCCGCGGTCGCCGCGGCGTATTCGAGCGCGGCGGGGACGTCGTCGCCCGCGTGCCGCCGGACGAGGTAGGCCCCGACGAAGGCGTCGCCGGTGCCGATGGGGTCGAGCGTCTCGGTTTCGAACGCGCCCTGCTCGTAGGTTCGGCCGTCGTTGCGGGCCAGCGCTCCGTCCTCGCCCCGGGTGACGACGACCGTCTCGAAGTCGAACTCCTCGGCGAGTTCCGTCGCGATCTCCTCGGCGTCGCCCTCGCGCGCCAGCACCTCGCGGGCGTCGCGCTCGGCCGTGACCAGCACGTCGATGTCGGCGAACAGCGATTCGAGGACCTCGCGGGCCTCTTCGGGGCTCCAGAGCTTCGAGCGATAGTTCACGTCGAACGCGGTGGTCGTCCCGGCCTCCCGGGCCGCCGCCAGCAGGTCGGCCGTGGTCGCTTCGAGGGTGTCCGAGAGCGCGGGCGTGATGCCGCAGGTGTAGAAGAAGTCGGCGTCGCGGACGCGCTCGACCGGCAACTCGCCGAACTCGGCGGTCGTGACCGCCGCGCCGGTCCGGTCGTAGATGACGTTCGTCCCCCGCGGCGCGCCGCCGTGTTCGAGGTAGTAGGTGCCCTGGCGGCCCTCGTCGCTCCACACCACGTCGGTCGCGACGCCGTGGCGGCGCAGGCCCGCGACGACCCGCCGACCCAACGGCGAGTCCGGAAGCTTCGACAGCCACGTCGCGTCGGCGCCGAGTCTGGCGGCCGCGACCGCGACGTTGCTCTCCGCGCCCGCCGCCCGGAACTCCAGTTCGTCGGTCGTCTCCAGTCGCTCGCCGTTCGGCGGAGAGAGTCGGAGCATCGTCTCCCCGAACGTCACGATGTCGGTCATGTCTCGGGCGTCGCGCCCGCGGGCTATAATTTACTCGGTAGCGGATACTCGGCGGGTTCTGGATAAGGTAACGCCAAGAAAGGTGACCGCTTCAAAAGCCACCGGCCGGTGACTCGGTGACGATGCCAAGTCGAGCACGACTCCGAACGTCTCGAAAGCCCCCGCCCGCTCGCGGTCGCTCAGCGACATATCCGCGGCGCGGCTTCGCCGCGCCACGCATAGGGGTCGCTGAGACGACCACGCCCTTCGGGCGCGAGCGGCCGGCCCCTTTCAGTCCCACCAGCGGTGGACTGTCTGGCTGAGCGCTTCCGGCGGTTTGGTCCGTCGAGCGTTCCCGGTAGTTCGTGTTACCGAGCGCACCCGTCCGGAAAACGCAATCGCATCAGGGCGACGGTTTTTGTCTCCCGCGGCGTTACTCCTCGGTATGGACGAACTCGACGATGCGGCCCGGGCGCTCCGCGAGGCGGACGCTGCGGCCGCGCTCACCGGGGCCGGCGTGAGCGTCCCGTCCGGAATCCCGCCGTTCCGCGGCGAAAACGGCGTCTGGAACGAGTACGACCCCGACGCTTTCGACGTGCGCCGACTCCGCGCCGAACCCGGACCGTTCTGGGAGGACTGGCTGGAACTTCGGGCCGACCTGCTCGACGCCGACGTCGCGCCGAACGCCGCCCACGACGCGCTCGCGTCGCTCGCGCGGTCCGGCCACCTCGACGCCGTCATCACCCAGAACATCGACGGCCTCCACGGCGACGCCGACACCGGGGACGTCGTGGAACTCCACGGAAACGGGACCCGGGCGTCCTGCCGGCGGTGCGACCGAACGGTGCCGGCCGAGGCGGTCCGGAATCGGGCGCAGGACGGCGAACTCCCGCCGCTGTGTTCGGAGTGCGGCGGCGTCCTCGAACCCGACGCCGTGCTGTTCGGCGAGCGCCTCCCGGTGGCCGAACTCTCTCGGGCGGAGGACCTCGCGGAGGAGAGCGACGTCTTCCTGGTCGCGGGGTCGTCGCTCACGGTCCAACCCGCCGCGTCGCTTCCGGCGCGCGCGGCCCGCACCGGCGCGACGGTGATACTGGTGAACCTCGACGAGACGCCCCACGACTCGCGGGCCGACTACGTCTTCCGCGAGGACGTCACCGAGGTACTGCCGGCGCTCGAAGCCGCGGTGATGGGGTAGAATAGGGTCGCTATTCCTCGGCGCGCCGTCCGGCGTGACCCGGGTAGTCGCGCTCGAAGCGGTCCTCTATCTCGCGCTCGCCGAACTCCACCAGCACGGGCCGGCCGTGGGGGCAGGCGTAGGGGTTCTCGCAGTCGTCGAGCGCCGCGAGCAGTTCGACCACCGACCCCTCCCGGAGCGACGTGTTGCCCGTGATGGAGGGGTAGCACGCGAGGTCGGCCAGCAGGTCGTCGGCCACCGCCTCGACCGTCCCGCCGCGTGAGTCGGGGTCGGTCGAGACGAACTCGCCCAGTGCGTCCCGGAGCAGTTCGGGGTCGAGCGTCGCGTCGAGCACTGTCGGAACGGTCCGGACCGTCACTTCGCGTTGTCCGGCCCGCTCCGCCCTGAATCCCAGCGTCTCGAGCGCCTCGCGGTACTCGTCGAAGACGGCCGCCTCGCCCGCGGTGAGTTCGAGGTCGACCGGTTGGGCGAGCATCTGGGTGGTCGTGTCGTCGGCGAACGCCGCCGCGAGTCGCTCGTAGTTGACCCGCTCGTCGGCGGCGTGCTGGTCGACCAGCACGAGGCCGTCGGGCGTCTCGGCGACCAAGTAGGTGTCGCGCAACTGCCCGAGGATGCGCATCCGGGGGAGCGTCTCGAACTCGGGGGTTTCGGTCGCCTCGCCGGAGAGCGTCGCGGTTTCGGTCGGCGCGTCGAACTTCCGGGCCGTGTCGGCGCCGGTCGCCGAATCCCGCTCCGAAGTGTCGGCCGCGGGTTCGTCGGTTCCCGCCGCCGCCGAGGCGGCGTCGTGATCGCGCTCCGTCGCCGCCTCGGCGTCCGCGGTTCGAGTCGTCGACTCGCGTCCGTCCTTCACCTTCGGGCGATTCGCCGAGGTCGTCGTCGACTCGCGGTCGGTTTCCGTCTGCGGGGTTCTCGCGTTTGCAGTCGTCGTCCGTGACGGGGTGCTCGTCGCTCGCGACCCGGTGGTCGTCGCCTCGGTACTCGCCGCCTCTCCACTCGTCTCGGCGTCGCTCACCGCGGTTTCGTCTCCCGCTGCGGCGGCACCCTCGTTCGCGTCGAGCGTCGACTGCTCGCTCCGGTCGGGGGCGTCCGCGTCCGGCGTCAACTCGGTCTGCTCGCTCGCGTCCGGGCCGTCCGAATCGCGCGCGCCGACGTCCGACGCCGGTTCCACGCGCGCCTCGTCGGGCGCGGAGCGCCCGCGAGGCGCGCTCGAGCGCACGAGGCCGTGGTCGAGCAGCGCATCCGAGACGGCGGTTTCAACCGCCTCGCGGACCGCCGACTCGTCGCCGAACCGGACCTCCATCTTTCTGGGGTGGACGTTGACGTCGACCGAACCGGCCGGCACGTCGACGAACAGCACCGCGAAGGGGTAGCGTTCGGTCGATAGCTGGCCGCCGTAGGCGTCGAGCAGCGCCTCCCGGAGCGCGGCCGAGCGCACGTACCGGCCGTTGACGTAGGTCGAGACGTATTCGTGGCTGGCCCGGGTCGTCTCAGGGTCGCTGACGTGGCCCGTGACGCCGATTTCGCCCCCGGACGCGCCTCCCTCCACTTCGATCATCGACGTCGCCACCTCGCGGCCGTACACCGACAGCATCGCCGCTCGGAGGTCGCCCCGGCCGTCGGTGGCGAACACCTCTCGGTCGTCGTGGGTCAGCGACACCGCCACGTCGGGGTTGGCCAGCGCGTAGCGCGTCACGGCCGCGTTGACGCGCGAGAACTCGGTCGCGGTCGTCTTGAGGTACTTCCGGCGCGCGGGGGTGTTGTAGAAGAGGTCCGCGACCTCGACCGTCGTGCCGGCCGGTCGGCCCGCCGGGCCGACCGACGCGACCTCGCCGCCTTCGAGGCGGAGTTCGGTCGCGCGGTCGTCGGCTCCCCCGTTCCCGTCTGCGTCTCGGGGCTTCGTGGTGACCGTGGTCCGGGAGACGGCGCCGATGGTGTGGAGCGCCTCGCCCCGGAAGCCGAGCGTGGCGACGCCGGCTTCGAGGTCGTCGACGTCGGCTATCTTGGACGTGGTGTGTTCGCGCACCGCGGCCCGGACGTCGGCCTCGCTCATCCCGACGCCGTCGTCGCTCACGGCGATTCGCTCGGTGCCGCCCGCCTCGACGGCCACGTCGATGCGGTCGGCGTCGGCGTCGAGGCTGTTCTCGACCAGTTCCTTCACGACCGAGGCGGGCCGCTCGACGACCTCGCCCGCGGCTATCTTGCGCACGGTGTCGTCGTCGAGTTTCGTGATTCGGTCGCTCTCGGTCGTCATCGACAGCACGCCCCCTCGGGTGACCGCCTGCTCATGGAACCACCCACGAAACAGGTGTCCATCAATCCACCGTTGGCGCCGGGTCGGGAGAGAACGAGACGCGACCGGCCTACAGCAGGTCGCGCTTCCGGAAGTAGAGCAGACCGGCCAGCGGCGCGAGCGCGGTCCACACCAGTAGCACGACGGCCGCGAACGGGTAGCCGAGCGCCACCGACGAAATCGGTTCGTAGGGCGTCGAGATGAGCGGGTGGCCGCCGCCGACGTCCGCGAACAGCGTCGTAAGCTTCACGTAGGCGTTGATGGGGTTGATCCGACCGATCCAGTAGTACCACTCCGGCCGGGAGAACCGGTCCCGGACGCCCTGCAAGAGCACGAACTGGAGGCCGGGCCAGCCGACCCTGAGCGCGACGAACGCCGCGAGGGCGACCGCGACCGCCCGGTTGGAGGTGTCGGAGTACGCCGACGCCGAGAGGCCGATGCCGACGAACAACAGCGCGTAAGGAATCGAGACGAGCGTCAGCCCCATCATCCCGAGGAACGAGCCGTCCCGGAAGGTGGCCGCGACGATGACGCCCGTGAGCGCCAGACAGACGACCAGCGGGACGACCACGATGGTCGCCCGCGAGCGGTACTTACCGAGGTAGGCGTCGTCCCGGGAGTTCGGCAGGCCGAGCAGGAACCGGACGCTCCCCGTCTCGGACTCGCCGACCAGCGCGGCGTAGCTTCCGACCAGACAGACCAGCGGGAGCAGGAACGACAGCGCCGACCCGACGGTGACCACCGCCAGCGCCATCGGCGGCCGGTAGCGCGCCGACTGGGGGTCGGACAGCGCGAGCGTCAGCGCGACCGCGAGCACGGTGAACGCCACGACCACGCCGGCGATCTGCTTCGGGTTGCCCAGGAAGACGAGCGCGACGATGGCGCCCACGGTGAGCAGCGCGCCGACGCCCGCGAGCGCCGTCACGTCCGACGAGAGCGCGAACAGGCCCGCCGCGACCACGGTGGCGAGCGCGACGATGGCGCTGACCGCGGTTCCGGTCCGCGAGCGGTAGACGCTCCGGAGGTCCCGGCGGAACACGTCGGTTCGGCTCACGCCCGACCCTCCGTGTACTTCGAGAAGACGTCCGACAGCGAGGCGTCGCGGACCTCGAAGTTATCGAACACGCCCGCCTCGGCCACCGCGTTCAGCGCCCGGAGCTTCGTCTCGCCGTCGCCGTCGCAGGCGATTTCGATCTGGCCGTGACGCGGCGTGACCTCGCGGACGCCGTCCAGTTCGCGCAGGTCCGCCAGCAGTGGGTCCGAGACCGCCGACACCCACACCGAGAGCGTCGTGCCCGCGCCGAGTTCCCGGCGGAGTTCCTCGACGCCGCCGACCGCCGCCAGCGACCCGTCGAGCAAAATGCCGATGCGGTCGGCGACCGCGTCGACCTGTTCGAGGATGTGGCTGGAGAAGAAGACGGTCGCGCCGCGGTCGGCCTCCGACTGGACGACCTCCCGGAGGGTCCTGGCCCCGTTGGGGTCGAGGCCGGTCGAGGGTTCGTCGAAGACGAGCAGGTCGGGGTCGCCGACCAGCGCCACCGCCAGCGCCATCCGCTGACGCATCCCCTTCGAGTAGCCGCCGGCGCGGCGGTGGGCCGCGTCGGACAGGCCGACGCGTTCGAGGAGTTCGTCGGGGTCGTCGTCGGCGTCCTTCGTGGCGATGGCGTGCTCGACGTGCTCGCGGCCGGTGAGTCGGGGGTACGCGCCGTACCCCTCCAGCAGGAGGCCGGCCCGTCGCCGGATGGCGACCGAGTCGCGGTGGGCGTCGTGACCGAACACGGAGACCGACCCGGCGGTCGGTTTCGTGAAGTCGAGCATCGCGTTGATGGTCGTGGACTTGCCCGCGCCGTTCGGGCCAAGGAAGCCGAACACCTCGCCCTCCTCGACCGAGAGCGAGAGGCCGTCGACGGCCGTGACGCCCTCGAACCGTTTGGTGAGGTTATCTATCTCTATTACTGACATTGGGGGACCGTGGTGCAACCCCGGAACGGTGACGGAATAAGTCTTCTCACCCGTCTGTCGCGTCCGACGGCGGCGACTTCGCGTCCGGCCGGGCCGCCGCGGCGCGCCGCGGCGGCCCGGTCGATTTCGTCCCGAAAAGAGTTCGAACTACTCGCCGCCGCGGACCGACTTCAGCGACGCGAAGAAGCCGAAGTAGGCGACGACGCCGCCGAACAGCGCGAGGTGGATCGCCCACGTCGGCGCGCCGAGGAACTCGAACAGCGCCGAGACGACCGCGACCCAGACGACCGCGAACGCGAGGTCGACGGCCATGCCCGACCGGTGTTCGTCGACGTGGTTCCGAATCGCGGCGATGACGTTCACGTCCATCGTTCAGTCGTCGGCCTGCGGTTCGCCGCCGTCGGTGCTGACCGCCGTGCCGTCGGTGGCGACGACGTCCTCGGCGGCCTGCTGCTGGGCCATCGGTTCGGGGCTGTGACACTGCCGGACGATGCGCTTGATGCGCTCGTCGGGTTCGTCGGTGACCAGCGAGACGCCGATGGTGACCGCGAACACGACCGGAACCGCGACCAGCGCCGACCCGATGGCGGGCAGCCACTGGGCGAGCGCCGCCGAGTAGGGCTCGCCGTTGCCGATGTACGTCGGCAGGACCTCGTTTATCATCGGAATGAGCCAGATGACCAGTCCGGTCGTCATGCCGGCCAGCGCGCCCTGGCGGTTGGTGTTCTCCCACCAGAGGCCGAGGAAGAACATCGGGAACAGCACCGCACCGGCCAGCGAGAACGCGTAGGAGACCAGCGCGGCGATGGGCGCCGCCGGGTTGAGCGCCGCGAGGGTGGTGATGACCCCGAGCGCGACGATGCTCCCGCGGCCGACCAGCACCTGCTGGCGCTGGGTCGCGTCCTCGTTGATGATGTTGGCGTAGATGTCGTGGGAGATGGCCGACGACCCGGCGATGAACAGGCCGGCGGTGGTCGCGATGGCCGCGGCGATGCCGCCCGCGGCGACGAAGCCAACGAACCACTGGGGCATCCCCGCCAGTTGGGTCGCGAGCACGACGATGACGTCGCCCGCCGCGCTCGTCATGCCGGGGTCGCCGTACACCGGCCCGATGTTCTTCGCGTAGAGGTCGGTGCCGAACGCCGCGAACGCGGGCGCGGAGAGGTACAGCAGGCAGATGAAGAACAGGCCCCAGACGGTCGACCAGCGGGCGGTCCGCTCGCTCTCGACCGTGTAGAACCGCACCAGCACGTGGGGGAGTCCGCAGGTCCCGACGACCAGCGAGAACGCCGTCGCGATCCAGAGGTAGTAGCTACCGCCGACGAACGGTTCGCTGAACTCCGACCCGAGCGTGCTGATCATCGTGCCGTACTCGATCTGCGGGAGTATCGTCGAGTACCCCTGCGAGAGGCCGACCGCGTAGAGGCCGGCGAGGAACGCGACGATGAGGATGACGTACTGGACGGCCATGTTCTTGGTCGCGCCCAGCATCCCGGAGAGGGTGAGATAGCCCACCGTTATCGTCATCATCAGGATGACCATCGACTGATAGCCGCTCATCCCGGGGATGCCGATGTCGCCGAAGATGTACAGGCCGACCAGCCCCATGCCGCGGGCCTGGCCGATGGCGTAGACGAACCCGATGAGGAACGTCGTGATGGCCGCGATGGCCCGGGCGCTGTCGGAGTCGTACCGGTCGCCGACGAAGTCGGGCGCGGTGTACTTGCCGAACCGCCGCATCTGGGCGGCCAGGAAGATGAGCAGGATGAAGTAGCCCGTCGACCAGCCGACGACGAACGCTAGGCCGTAGAACCCCGAGAGCGCGATGAGCGCCGCCATCCCGAGGTAGGAGGCCGCGGACATCCAGTTGGCCCCGATGGCCAGGCCGTTCTCGACGTTCCCGATGGAGCGGCCGGCGACCCACATGCCCTCGGTGTCGGCGACCTTGAACACGAAGCCGATGACGAGGAACAGCAGCAGCATCGCCGAGACGAGGATGGCCGGCAGGAGCTTGAACGAGACGTTCAGCCCCTCCGGCAGGAGGCCGGCCTGGAGTACGACCGCGCTCGCCGCGCCGGTCGTCATTCGCGCACACCTCCGTCGGTCGCGGCGGCGTCCTCGCCGCCGCCCGCGCCGGCGGTCGTCCCGGCGGCGTGGTCGATGCCGTACTTCTCGTCGAGGCGGTCGCGCTTGCGGGCGTACCACACCGACAGGAGCAACGCGCCGGCCGGCGCGCCGATGCCGACCAGGAAGTAGTGCAGCGGGAAGCCGATGACCGGCATCTCGGACGTCATGACCGCCGGCGCGAGCGCCGTCAGCGTCACCGGTCCGAAGACGATGACCGCCCAGACCGCGAAGCTAGTCCAGATGAGTCGGAGGTGGTCGCGCATGAACGGCGTGCTCGGGTTGAGCAGGTTGACCTCCTCTTCGAGGTAGTCGGCGTCGCGGTGGTCGCGCGCCGTCGCGACCCCCGCGCCGTCCGTCTCGATTCGAGCGTTGTCGGTCGGTTCGTGCGAGTCGTTATCTGTCATGAATGGGTGTCGTGGTTCGTGCGGGTTTCGTCGTTCGCGTGAGTGTCGTCGTTCGTCGCGGTTCGCGAGAATCCGCGGGCGGCGGGGAGGTCGCCGCGTCGGCGACCTCCCCGCCGCGAATCGCCCTGGCTCACCGAGTCGGACGTTCGGGACGCCGGTCCGGACCCTCGGCGCGCCGCGCCGAGGGTCCGGGTCCCGCGCCCCGACTATCCTCTTTCTTCATGAGCTATGTTCACAACCGTCGATTCACCACATAAAGGATGGAACTAACTATGCTACGCCCCGCTAATCACCGGCAAGCACACCGACACGCCGGGGATTCGGTCCGCCGGTCGTCGGCCCGGCGCGCGCCGGGCCGACGACCGCCCGCAATTCTTGCGACCGTGGGTAAACAGCTAGTGTCCCCCGGCCGCGTCGGACGCGTCGGCGTCGTCGAACACCGCGTCGAGCACCTTCTGTTCGGCCTTCCGGAGGTGGTTGTGGAGCGTCGGCGACGAGACGTCCATCGAAGCCGCGAGTTCCTCGGCCGTGCTCCCGCGGGGCCACTCGAAGTAGCCCGCGAGGTAGGCGGCCCGGAGCACCGTCCGCTGGCGCTCGGTCAGGCTGTCGCGGGCCGTCCGCCGGACGCTGGCCGCGCTCGGAACCGGCGTCTCGATCTCGCGCTTCGAGCGCAGGCGGGTTTCGGGGAATCGGTCCTCGACGGCCTCGACGACCCGCCGGACGTCGACGCGCCGGGAGAAGACGCCGGTGACGTCGGCGACGCCGTCCTCGGCCGACAACCCGCGGACCGTCCCGCCGCGCTCGACCACGACCGTCGCGATCGACTCGCCCGAGACGGCGAACTCGAACAGCGCGTCGTCGCCGTAGTCGCGGACGAGGCGGGCGTCGTCGACCGGACCGGCGGCGCTCACTCGTTCGAGAACGTCGCTCACGGCGGACCCCCGGGCCGTCACGAAGTACAGTAGCGAGTGGTCCTCCACCGGGACGACTCCTTCGAGTTCGAACGCACAGCCGAGGTCGGCCGAGGCGGCCGCGAGGAACGCGCCCTCGTCGGCGGTCCGGAGCGAGAGTTCCACGCCGGTGTCCGAGAGCAGCAGGCGCTTCCGCTCGATGGCCGTGAGCGTCCGGCCTACGCGCCGACCGGCGTCGGCGAGCAACGCCCGGTCGCCGGCCGCGAACGCGTCGGCGGCGACGCAGAGCAGACCTCGGGCGGCGTCGCTCGACCGGAGCGGCGCGACGGCGAACGGACAGCCAGCTAGCGGTCCGGCGACGCGAATCTCGTCCACCACGGTCACGGCCGACTGGCCGCCGTCGTCGGACGACGGTGGCCAGTCGGCCGCGCTCGCGGCGTCTGCGACCGCGGCCGCAACGGCCTCGTCGGTCCCCGGCGGTGCGGTGCTGGCTCGGACTTCGCCGCGTTCGTCGCAGACCCAGACGCCGCGGTAGACATCGGCGAGGCGCTCGCAGGCGGCTTCCTCGGCCTCCTCGGTCGTCGATGCGCCGGCGAGCGCCTCGCCGAGCGACGTCAGGCACGCGAATCGGTCGTCGCTCCGCGCGTCGACCGGTCGAAACGGCCGGCGGCTGGAATCGCGGCCGGCCGGGCCGGGCGGACTGCCCGGTCGCGGTTTCCGCGACTCGTCGGCGAAGGCGGCGACGACTTCGTCCGCGGTCGGCGCGTCGAGGTACGGCGAGAGGCTCTCAAGGCTCGCCCACCCGCCGACGGCCCGGACCACCCGCGGGTCGACCGACTCCTCGCGGAGGAGTCGGTGCGCGAAGTGCTGGCGGAGGTCGCGACACGTCACGTCGCGGAGGTCGTCCGTCCGGTCGGCGACGTCGGCGACCAGCATCTGGACCCGGCGGGCCGAGACGTCGACGACGGGTTCGCGGGCGTCCACGTCGTTGGCGTTGGCGTACTTCCGGAGGTCGTGGGCGACCTCGTGCGGGACGTAGGCCGTCCGGGACTCGCCGTCGCCCTCGGGCACGTCGAGGAGGAAGTGCGTCTCGCCGTCGCGGCCGCGGCCGTACTCGCGGAGGTCGACGGGCCGGACGCGGGTGAGTTCCGAGGGCCGGAGGCCGACCTGCCCCGCCAGCGCCACCACGAGGTCCTCGCGGTAGGTGTCGGTCCGCCGACGCAGGCGCTCGTACTGAGCCGTCGTCAGGTAGTCGGCGTCACCCGCCATCTCGTTTCGCCTTTCTTCGAGAACACGAATAAAACTTCCCCGGCCGCGCGGCGACGGGCGTTCCCGGCCGCCATCGGCGGGAGAGACGCGCTCGGCGGCGGCGCTCGTTTCGGTTTCCTGGAACGTCTTTCGCCTTCTTCGAGAGAGGCGAAACCTACTCGTCGAGCAGCGACTCCAGTTCGCCGACGACCTCCGGGTTCTGGAGCGCGCTCGTGTCGCCGAGGTCGTCGCCGCTCGCGATGGCCGCGAGGTACCGCCGGACGACCTTCCCCGACCGGGTCTTCGGCAACGAGGGGGCGAACGTGACGACATCGGGCACCGCGACGGAACCGATGGCCGACTCGACCGCCGACCGGACGGCGGCTTCGAGCGCCTCGTCGCCGGCGACGTTCGACTCGGGGCTGACGAACGCGTGAATCCGGGAGTCCTCGGCGGCGTCCGACCCGACGACCACGGCGGCCTCGGCGACCCCCTCGACGCCGACGACCGCCGACTCGATCTCGGCGGTACTGAGCCGACGGCTGGAGACGGTGATCACGTCGTCGGCCCGGCCGAGCAGGTGGAGGTAGCCGTCCTCGTCCCGGACGGCGTTGTCGCCGGTGTCGTAGCGCCACTCGCCGTCGATTCTCGGGGTCCGGCGCTCAGCCCAGTCGGTCCCCTCGCACAGCGACCGGGCCATCCCCGGCCAGGGTCGGGTGAGGACGAGTCTGCCCGCCTCCCCGTCGGCGACTCGCTCGCCGGTCGCGTCGACGACCGCCGCCTCGATGCCCGGCAGGGCTCGCCCGACCGCGCCGGGCCGCATCCGGTCGACGCCGGGGAGCGTCGAGATGACGATGCCGCCGGTTTCGGTCTGCCACCACGTGTCGACCACCGGGCACTCGCCGCCGCCGACGTGGTCGCGGTACCAGTGCCACGCGGTCTCGTCTATCGGCTCGCCGACGGTGCCGAGCAACCGGAGACTCGACAGGTCGTGGCGCTCTGGGTGTTCGGGTCCCCACTTGACGAACGCCCGGATGGACGCCGGCGAGGTGTAGAAGACGTCGACGCGGTTGCGTTCGATGATCCGCCAGAGCCGGTCGTTCTCGGGGTGGTCTGGCGTCCCCTCGTAGAGGACGGTGGTCGCCCCGAGCGCCAGCGGGCCGTAGACGGCGTAGGAGTGGCCGGTGATCCAGCCCACGTCGGCCGAACACCAGTGGGTGTCGTCGGGGCCGAGGTCGAGCACCGCGCGGGCGGTCCAGGAGACGTGGGCGAGGTAGCCGCCGGTGGCGTGGCGGACGAGCGTCGGTTCGCCGGTCGTCCCCGAGGTGTAGATGAGAAACAGCAGGTCTGTCGCGCCGCGGTCGACCGGGTCCACCTCCGCGCCCGCGTGGGCGTCGACCATGTCACCGTAGGAGCGCCGGTCGCCCGACGCGGCGTCGCCGAGTCGGTCGACGACGATCTGCTCGACATCGTGGTCGACCGACAGGCAGGCGTTGTCGGCCCGGTGGGAGAGGTCGAGGGCGGTCCCGCGCCGGTAGTAGCCGTCGCAGGTGACGAGGTACTCCGAGTCGGCCCCGTCCAGCCGAGTGGCGAGTGCGTCGGCCGAGAAGCCCGCGAAGACCACGCTGTGAGGCGCGCCGATGCGCGCACACGCCAGCATGGCGACCGGGAGTTCGGGAATCATCGGGAGGTAGAGCGTGACCACGTCGCCCTCCTCGACGCCTAGTTCCCGCAGGGCCGCCGCGAACGCGTTCACCTCCTCGTACAGTTCTCGGTAGCTCAGGGTTCGGTTCTCGCCGAGTTGGCCCTCCCAGGCGATGGCCGCCTCCTCGCCCCGGCCGGCCTCGACGTGCCGGTCGACGCAGTTGTACGAGGCGTTCAGCCGCCCGCCGGGGAACCACCGGATGGTGTCCTCGTCGTCGTACACCGCGTCGTAGGGTCGCTCCCAGTCGAGGAGCGCGGCGGCGCGCTCCCAGCATCCCGGCCAACCCGCCTCGCGGAACGCGTCGCGGTCGGCCGCGGTGACGTTCGCCGAGGCGGCGAACGACGCCGGCGGTTCGACCCACTCCCGCTCCCGGACCGCCTCGCGCTCGGGGGGCCGCCCGTCCTCGTTTCGCTCGCCCATTCGTCCCCACTTGGTGAAAACGGGTCAAAAACGTTCGCCCGCTCTCGGCGGCGAGCGGGGCGACGGCCCTCGGTGGTGAACGGGCGACGACGACCCTCGGCCGGCGGCCGAGGGCCGTCGTCGCGTGAGGTGTCGTCGCCCGGGATTTCGTCGCACGAGGCCGTCGCCGGCCGAAAAACCGCCCGTCCGTCCGCGGACCGCCGCGCCCGCGGCGGTCCGCGGCCCTCGCCGTCACTCCTCCAGGCGCCGCTGCCATTCCTGGACGCGGTTCATCAACTCGATGGGCGAGGTGTCGCTCAGTTCCACGTCGCCGAGTTCGTCCAGCACCGACTCGGCGGTCGGGTCCGGCGCGCCAGACCCGGCCGTCGAGTCGGGGTCGCCAAGGCTCTCGCGGTCGAGTTCCCGCGCTTCGTCGGCCTCGCGCTCGTCCGCCGCGCTGTCGGCCACTGCACCGCCGTCGGCGCCCACGTTCTTCATCTGGCCGCTCCCCACGTCGAAGACGACCTGCTTCGTCCCGCCGCCGCTCGCGCCCTTCGTCTCGATGGCCTCGTCGGCCCGGAGTCGAGCCAGCACGTCCCGGGAGCGCTCCACGACCGGCGCGGGCACGCCCGCGAGGTCGGCGACGTGGATGCCGTACGAGCGGTCGGTCGGTCCCTCCTCGACGGTCCGGAGGAAGGTGACGTCGCCGTCGGACTCGTCGGCCGCGACGTGGACGTTCGCCACCCGGTCGAGGTGGTCGGCGAGCGTCGTGAGTTCGTGGTAGTGGGTCGCGAACAGGGTCCGGGCGCGGACTTCGTTGTGCAGGTACTCGGTGGCGGCCCAGGCGATGGAGATGCCGTCGTAGGTCGCGGTGCCCCGGCCCACCTCGTCCAGAATCACGAGCGAGTCCTCGCTGGCGGAGTGGAGGATGTTGCTCAACTCCTGCATCTCGACCATGAACGTCGACCGGCCCTGGGCGAGTTCGTCGAGCGCGCCGACCCGGGTGTAGATGCCGTCGACAAGACCCACTGCGGCCGACTCGGCGGGGACGAAGCTTCCGACCTGCGCGAGCAGGGTTATCAGGGCGACCTGGCGCATGTACGTCGACTTGCCCGACATGTTCGGGCCGGTGACGACGAGGAACCGCCGGTCGTCGGTCAGGCGCACGCCGTTCGGGACGAACTCGGTGGTCTGCTCGACGACGGGGTGGCGGCCCGCCTCGATGTCGAGGCCGCCCGACTCACGCAACTCGGGGCGGGTCCAGTCGTTCTCGACGGCGTGGACCGCGAGGCTCGCCAGCGCGTCGACCTCCGCGAGCGCCCGCCCGACCGCCTGCAGGAGGTCGGCGCTCGCGGCGACCTCCCAGCGCAACTCCTCGAACAGTTCGTACTCCAGGTCGCCCCGGCGCTCCTCCAGTCGCAGTATCTCGCGCTCGCGCTCGGCGAGTTCGTCGGTGGTGTAGCGCTCGGAGTTCTTCAGGCTCTTGACCCGGTCGTAGCGGTCGGGCACCTTGTCGGTCTCGGATTTGCCGACCTGGATGTAGTAGCCGTCGGTCTTGTTGCGGTCGACCTGGAGGTGGGCGATGCCGTGGGCGCGCTTCTCGCGGGCGTCGAGGGTGTCTATCCACTCCTCGGCCTCCTCGTGGCCGTCGATGAGGTCGTCGAGTTCGTCGTCGTAGCCCCGCCGGAACAACCCGCCCTCCGTGACGGTCCCCGGCGGGTCCGCGACGAGGGCGTCCTCCAGCGTCTCGCGCAGTTCGGCCGCCCGCTCGCGGTCGGGACGCCCGACGATGTCCGCGAGCGGCGACGCCGATAGTCCGGGGTCGCCAGCGATGGCGTCGGCGACGTCGGGGAGCAGCGCCAGCGTCTCGCGGACGCGCTGGAGGTCGCGGGCGTCGGCGCTCCCGTGGGCCGCCTTGCTCGCCAGTCGTTCGAGGTCGTAGCCGCCCGACAGCGCCTCCCGGACGCCCTCGCGGGCGAGCGCGGCGTTGGCGAACGCCGCCACCGCGTCCTGTCGCTCCCGGAGCGTCGCGGGGTCCCGGCGGGGTCGCTGGAGCCACTCTTTCAGCAGGCGTTTGCCCGGACTCGTCGTCGTGTGGTCGACGGTCGCGAACAGCGACCCCTCGGGGTCGCCGTGCATCGTCTCGGCGAGTTCGAGGTTGCGCTGGGTGGTCGCGTCGAGTTCCACGTGGTCGTCGCCCGCGTAGGTCCGCAGGCGGGTCATCGAGGACAGGACGGCCGTGCCGGTTTCCTCGACGTACGACAGCAACGCCCCGGCGGCCCGTACCGCGGGTTCGTCCTTCCCGTCGAGGCCGACGCTGTCGAGGGCCTCCGCGCCGAACTGCTCGCGCGTGACGTGGGTCGCCCGACCGGGCGCGAAGGCGTCGGCGCGGTGAATCGAGAGGACGGCGTCGGTGCGCTCGCGCACCCCGTCGAGGAACGCGTCGTCGTTGCGGACCTCCGGGCCGGGCAGGACTTCGGCAGGGTCGAAGCGGTACAGTTCCGTGAACGCCCTCGCCGTCGCGCTCTCGGCGTCGGTCCCCGAGACGTCGGTCACGAGGAACCGACCGGTCGTCACGTCGGCGAACGCCAGGCCGTAGCGGTCGGGGGCGACCCGGACGACCGCGGCGATGTAGCGCGCGTCGGCGTCGGTGGTTTCCAGCAGGGTGCCTGGGGTCACCACCCGCGTTATCTCGCGCTCGTGGCCGTCTTCGGTTTCGTGCTGGTCGGCGATGGCGACCCGGTAGCCCCGCTCGACCAGGCCCTTGAGGTGGGGCGTGAGCTTGTCGACGGGGACGCCCGCCATCGGATAGCTCGACCCGTGGCTCGACTTCTGGGAGACGTTGAGGTCCAGTATCTCTGAGACCTCCTCGGCGTCCTCGCCGAAGAACTCGTAGAAGTCTCCGACCTGCATCACGAGGTAGTCGGCGTCGGTCTCCTCCTTGAGCGAGAGGAACTCCCCGACGATGCCCCCGTCGGCGGCCGTCACGGCGACCGCCTCCGCGGGTGAGCGCGCGGCGAAATCATACTCGGTGACAGGGCCGTCCGCGACAAAAGCGATGCGGGTTCGCGGTGAAAGTGAACGGCCAATGTTGGACGTCGGACGTGTTGCCGTGTGCGCTGAAAGCGGTTCGTCGCTCGCCGCGAACCCCAGCGACACGAAGAAGACTGCCTCGAAAGCCCCCGCTCGCCGGCGGTCGCTCCGCGGGATATTCGACGCTCGCCAGTGGTGAGCGTCGAATAGTGGCCCGTCGGAAGCGACCAGGTGCCTGCAGCCCGCCAGCGCGCGGCCCCTTTCAGTCCCGCCGGTCGGTTGTTACACCGAGCGTTCTCGTCGGCTGGTTCACCTTCTCCCGCGGCGGTCGTTCGGTTTTCGGGTTCCGTGAGTCGACACGCCGAGCGTCGCCACTCGGCCGTCGAGCGTCGCGAACGGCGTGGAAAATCAGAACGCGTGCCGCCTCAGACCTTCGCCTTGTAACCCGCGTCCTCGACGGCCGCGGAGATGTCCTCGTCGCTGGCGTCGCCCTCGACGTTCACCGAGTTCGTCTCGTTGTTCGCCGTCGCGTCGGTCACGCCGGGCACGTCGCGCAGCGCGTTCTCGACGGTTTCCTCGCAGCCACCGCAGCTCATGCCTTCGACGGTTATGGTTCTCGCCATGTCGCTTACTTGGCGGTCGTCCCTTTTCCGCGTTTCCCCTTCGATACCCCGGGTCGAGTTCCATCGAGGTTTAGAAAACCGAACCGACGTCGCCGACGAGTTCCCGAATTTAGCCGTAACCCCGGTAAGGCATCGAGCCGTACGTTCCCGCATGAGCATCAAGGCCGCGCTACAGAGCGTGCTGACGAACCCCGCGTACCTCACCGCGTGGGGTGTGCTGGTCGCGGCGTCGCTCGCGGTCCTTGTCTGGGACCTCCGGGCGAACAACGGCGAGCTGAAGAGCCTCATGAAGTTCGTCTGGGGTTTCACGGTGCTGTACTCCGGGCCGTTCGGCCTGCTGGGGTACTGGTACTCGGGCCGGACCCAGATCGACCACGACTCGCTGTGGCGCAAGGGGTTCCGGTCGGTGAGCCACTGTTACTCGGGATGCGGCACCGGCGAGGTGCTGGGCGTCTCCATCGCGGCCGGCCTGCTCGCGTTCAAGACCACGGGGACCATCCTCCTGACCTTCGCGCTGGCGTACCTCCTCGGCTACGCGCTGACGGTCGGGCCGCTGCTCCAGGAGGGCGTCGGCCTCGGCGAGGCGCTGAAGGACGCCCTCTACTCGGAGACCGCCTCCATCACCGTGATGGAGATCGTCGCTATCAGCATCGACGTCTGGCTGGCGGCCGAGGCGACGATGGGCGAGGTGCTGTTCTGGACCTCGCTGGTCTTCTCGCTGACGATGGGACTGCTCGCGGCCTACCCCGTCAACCTCCTGCTCATCCGCTTCGGCGTCAAGGAGGGAATGATGAACCCCGCGAAGATGGGCACCGAGATGGGCGCCTGAGGACCTCTCGCGCCGCCCGACTCGGCCGTCGCCCGCGCCCACCGACCCCGCCGTGATTCGCCCCCACCGACCCCGCCGCACCGACGCGCTCGCCTTGGATTTTTAGCCACTGGCCCTAAGGCGCTGGCTGGCGTCTTTCCGATGCTATGGCACTGCAAGAACTCGACCTCAGCGACGAGCAGCGCGAGTGCATGGACAACTGCTTCGAGGCCGTCCAGGCCTGCGAGTGGTGCGCCGACCAGTGTCTCGACGAGGACATGGACATGGCCCGGTGTATCCGACTCTGCCGGGACGTCGCCGACCTCGCCAGCGAGCACGCTCGATTCATGGCGCGCAACTCCAACTACAGCGACGAACTCGCGGAGGCCTGCGCCGGGGCCTGCGAGGAGTGCGCCGAGGAGTGTCGCCGCCACGACGCCGACCACTGCCAGACCTGCGCCGAGGTCGTCGAGCGGTGCGCCGAGTCCTGCCGCCAGATGATGCAGGCCTAGAGCCGCGAGTCGATTTCTGCGAGCAGTTGCCGGGCCGCGCCGACGCGTTCGTCGGCCGCGGCGTTTCCGGTTTCGTCGACGTTCGACAGTAACATCCGGACCTGTTCGACGCGTTTCTCGATTACGGACTCGGGGACTCCCGGGCCGACGGCGTCGGCGCAGACCGCCTCGGCCTCGCCGAGCCACCGGCTCGCGCGCGTCTCGACCGGCAACTCCGCGGTCGCTTCGAGGTGGGCGTGCAGGTCGTCGACGAGTTCGCGGAGGTCGTCGTCTTCGGAGTCCTCGGCGTCGTCCATACCTCGCGTTCGGTCCGGACCCGCAAGGATGATGGGGTCGAAGCGAGCGCGTGGGGGTATGAGCGACCACGGCGGAACCGGCGGTGCGGACTCTGCGGAAGACGAGTCCGGAGGCGGGGACGACGCCCACGAGAGCGACGAGGGAGACGGCGGACAGGACGACCACGACCACGGACTCCCGCCCGAGGACCTCCAGTACCCCGAGTTCGTCTTCGAGTCGGGCGACGTCGACGACCGCGGCGGCTTCGACCTGCACGCCGACCTCGACCGCGAAGAACTCCGGGCGTGGCTCTCGGACCTCGCCGGCGGTCTCGCCAGCCACGATATCGCGGTCCAGTCGCCCGACGGGTACGTCACGCTCGGGGTCGCCCCCGAGGGGATGGCGATGCGCTTCGACCCCGACGAGAACTGCGTCGGCGAGTTCGAGGTGACCGTGAAGATGCGCGCGAAGTCGATGTTCGTCGCCGACGACCCCGACGGCGAGAAGGTGGGCGCGCGCGGCGGCAAGGGGTTCGTGCCGGTCGAGATGCTGGATTCGGACGCCGATGCCGAGGCATTCCGGTGTTACAACTGGATAGACGACCCGACGGACCCGTGAAAGCGGGAGGATTCCGTGTCGATTCGCGTGACTGCGGATTCCGTAGAAGTCAGCGAAACTCAGCGATACGTCGAGACGGAGCTAGCTACTCCCGACACCAGTGAGTGAAGAAGCCCTCCCTCGGCCTCCCTTCGGTCGGCCTCGGTCGCCCTTCATCCTCCAGGAATCCCCCACTCCTCCCCGCGCCGCTTCGCGGCGCGCAACCTGTGCTCGGTGTCGGGTCTGGTGATTTCGCCTCCCGTTTCGGCCAGTGCCACCGACCCAGGGATGCGTGAGGGGTCGAAGACCCCGAGCGTGGAGGTACGGGGCGCGGTGCTGTGCGGTGGCGGTGCGGTACTCAGTTGTATCGTGCGAGTGGCGGTCTGCGGCGTAATTGTAGTAGCTGTTGCGGTTTCGAAGTTTCAACTGTGTCGGGAGTAACTAGCCACTCGACTCCCGTCCAACTCACTACACGACCCCCCGATGCTACCGCCTGCCACCCGCTCCCGCGCGTATGGACGCTCTTTTAAGCCCGCGAGAGCTACGTACGTCCATGATTTTCGAATCTCTTCCGACGACGCCGACGTCGGAGGAACTCATCGATAAGGCGTTCTCGCGGGCGGCGCGGGCGGGCCGGGCCCAGCAGGGCTCGCAGGCCCAGCAGTCGATGCTCCAGACCGCCTCCAACATCCTGAGCGACAACCTCGGCAACGTCGCCACCGAGTGGCCCGACTTCCGGGAGGTCGACCCCTTCTACTACGAACTCGCCGACGCCATCGTGGACGTTGACGAACTCCGCAAGAGCCTCTCCGAAATCCAGTGGGCCAGCAGGAAGACCAAGGAGATCGGCCGCGGGTACCAGGGCAAACTCACCGGCGACGTCGACTTCGACCGGAAGGTCCGCAAGCAGGCGTTCGCCCGCCTCGCGGACATCGTCGAGGAGGTCGAAGACGACCTCGCGCAGGTCGGACAGGCCCGAAACGACCTCCGGAACCTCCCGGACATCGACCCTGACGAACCCACCATCGTGGTCGCGGGCTACCCGAACGTCGGCAAGTCGTCGTTCGTCAACGCGGTCACCAACGCCCGCAACGAAATCGCCGAGTACCCCTTCACGACCAAGGGCGTCCGAGTCGGCCACTTCGAGAAGGACCACATCCGCTACCAGATCGTCGACACGCCCGGCCTGCTCGACCGCCCGGCCGACGAGCGCAACGCCATCGAGAGCCAGGCCGTCTCGGCGCTGACCCACCTCGCCGACGCCATCGTCTTCGTCGTCGACGCCTCCGGCTACTGCGGCTACCCCCTCGACGCTCAACTCGAACTCCGAGACTCGCTGGCCGAGCAGTTCGCCGACGCGACGGTGCTCACCGTCTGCAACAAGGCCGACCTCTCGGAAGATGTCGAGGCCGACGCCTACATGAGCGTCGAGAACGGCGAAGGCGTCGACGAGGTGCTTGACGCCGCGGTCGACGCGACCGGGTACGAACCCGAACTCCCCTTCGAAGACCGCGAGCGGTAACGCCGAACTCGGCTCGATTTTCCCCCGCGGCGGAGCGCTCCGGGACGACCGTTTCTCGTGACGTGAGGAACAGTCAGGCCGTCGCGCCGACGCGGCCGGCAATCACGCCGTCACGCCGACGCGGCCGGTCGGCTTGGGGAGCCGACCGGCGGAGCGTCGGGAGTCGTCGATTCGAGACGCGCCGATTCGAACGCTTCCGTTTCGAAAGGCGCCGTTCCGAGCGGCGGTGCTTCGAGGCGGGTCGTCGACGAGAGGCCCGCTCGCTGAGAGCTCCCGCCGGTCGCCCGCTGGAAGTCGACGAACCGGACCTGGACCGTGGGCCGGCGCCCGGTTTCGGCGGCGATGCGCCGGCGAAGCGCCTGCGCGAGGTTCGGGTAGTTCCGGTCGGCGCTCCGGCGGACGGCCACCGTGACGGTCGGGGACCCCTTGCCGACGAGCGACCCGGTGTAGCCGATGCTGACCGACGCGAGGCCGAGTTCCGAGTACCGCGGTTCGTCGAGCACGTCCTGGATGGCCTGATTCGTGCCGCGCTCGAACGTCACCTGCATGTACGTCCCGTATATCGCGCCGCCGGTCGCGGCGACGACCACGAGGGTCGCCGCCGCCACCGTGGCGGCCTGGACCGGTCCATCGGGCGACGGCAGCGAGATGCCGCCCGAGGAGTACCCGAGCGCCAGCAGGGTGAGGTACACCGCGAAGTTGATGGCGACGAAGGTGACGGTGACGGTGACCAGCGACCCGGCCGCGACGACCGGGCGCCCCCAGACCAGCGCGAGGCCGACGACCGCCGCCGCGGGCACCAGCGCCGCGGCGATCATCACGCCGATGAGCGCGGTCGGTCCCTTCGTCGTCAGCCCGAAGGCCGCGGCCGACCCCGCGGCCGCGCCGACCGCGACCGTCAGGAAGTTCGGCGCGGCCCGACTGGCGACCAAGTCGATGGCTTCGATTTCGAGCGTCGGCGGGACGACGTACAGCGCCCTCACCAGCGCGCCGAACAGCCCCGCGGCGAGCACGGCGACGGCGAGCCCTCCGGCCTGGAACACGAGGCTGTCGCGGAACATCTCGTCGTCGCCGGAGACGAGGCCGACGCTCGTCGTGAGCACGGGGCCGACGAACGGCGCGATGACCATCGACCCGACGACGACGGCCGGCGACCCCACCAGTAACCCGGCGGCGGCGATGACCGCCGACAGGAACACCATCCCGACGTAGGCCATCGGGTCGCGGCTTAAGTCGCGGGCCTTCGACCGGAGCTCCGGCACCGGAAGCGGGTCGTAGGTGCCGGCGTACCGGTTCATCAGCTCCTCGATGGTCGGCGTCGAGGCGGTTTCGACGCTCCCGACGACCGTGTAGGCGTCTTCGCCGAGGCCGGCATCGTCGAGTGCGCCGAGTATCTCCCCGGAGGCGTCGGCCGGAATCGGAAACTCCAGCAGCACTTCCTCGTCGCTGTCTTCGAGGACGACGTACTCGATGTCGCGGTCGACCAGCGCCCGAATCACCGGGCCGCGATGCTCGTCGGGTACGAGAACGTGAACGAGGCGCACGAAATCACCACGACGTGGCGGGCTAAAAGGCGTCTGGCCGGCGGGGCGAGCAGTCGAGTCGGGGGACGGAGTCGAGGTCGGTCACAAGAACCATCACCGCAGAGTGAGTGGAACGGGCCAGATGCGGCTCATCGAAGTTCTCGTGCCGGACGAGCGACGAGACGGCGTGCTGACGGTGCTGGACGAGGAGAACATCGACTACGTGCTCACCGCCGAGGAGAGCGGCCGGGAGGCCGCCTCGGTGGTCCGGTTCCCGCTGCCGACCCAGGCGGTCGAGGGGGTGTTGTCGAACCTCCGGGAGGCCGGTCTGGAGGACGACCGCTACACGGTGGTCGCCAGCGCGGAGTCGGCCCGGACCCGGAACTTCTCGGAACTCGAAGACCGGTTCGTCGCGGGCGGCGAGGAGGACGACCGAATCGCCCACGAGGAGATACGGGCGAAGGCGATGGACATGACGCCCGACCCGCTGACCTACTACGCGATGACCCTGCTGTCGGCGCTGGTCGCGACCGCCGGCCTCCTGCTTGACTCGCCGGCCATCGTCGTCGGGTCGATGGTCATCGCCCCGCAGGTCGGGTCGGCGCTCACCGCCAGCGTCGGCGCGGTCCTCGGCGACCGGAAGATGGCGTTCGACGGCCTCGCCTCGCAGGCCTACGGCCTCGCGCTCGCAATCGTCGGCGCGCTGGTGTTCGGGGGAGTCCTCCAGGCGGCGGCGTTCGTCCCGCCGGCCCTCGACGTGACGACCGTCTCCCAGATCGGCAAGCGCGCCTCGCCGGGCCTGCTCTCGCTCGCGGTGGCGATCGCGGCGGGGTCGGCCGGCGCGTTCGGCCTCGCGACCGCGCTCCCCGTCTCGCTAGTCGGCGTGATGATCGCCGCCGCCATCGTTCCGGCGGCCGCCGCGGTCGGCATCGGCCTCGCGGCCGGTCGCCCCGTGGTCGCGCTCGGCGCGCTCAGCCTGCTGGTGGTCAACGCGCTCGCCATCAACCTCATGGGCATCGTCACCCTCCGCCTGTTGGGCTACCAGAGTCGCGACGTCCCCGACGACGGGCGCGACCGCATGAGCCTGGCGCGAAAGGTCGTCGCCGCCGGTCTGGTGCTCGCCGTCACCGCGGGCGCGGGCGTCGCCATGGCCCAACAGATGGCGTTCGAGAACGCCGCCAACCGCCAGGTCCAGGACGTGCTCGCCCAGGACCAGTACGCCGAACTCGAACTGTCGAGCGTCGAGACGGAGTACAACGACCGCGGGCTGTTCGACCCCGCCCAGGAGGTGACGGTCGTCGTGAGTCGCCCCTCGAACGTCCCGTACCCGCGGCTGGCGGAGGAGGTCGCAGACAGCCTCGCCGACCGACTCGGCCAGCGCGTGCGGGTCGAAATCCAGTTCGTCGAACGCCAGCGGGCGACGGCGTGAGTTCGCGGGTGTGTTGGCTCTCGAACGGTGACCGGAACTGCGACAGCCAGCACGAGTACGACAGTGATCGCGACCGCACTCGCACGACGCAACTGAGTCTCGCATCACACCGCAACCGCGACGGCGACCGCCATTCGCACGATACAATTGAGTAGCCGCACCGCAACCGCCACACGCCTCCCCAGCCGACTCCTTCGCACCCTGCGGGCGCTCAGTCGTCCCTCGCGCGAGATGGTTGGCTCACAAGGAGCCGACCGCGCGCGCCACAGCGGCTGTGGCGATACGCGAAACTGGCTTTAGGTCACGGCGCGCGCTGGTGCGACCTCGTGTCGCACCAATTTCGCGCGAGGGATGAGCGAACGCAGTGAGCGAATCGGCTGGGGAGGCGTGTGGCGGTTGCGGTGCGGATACTCACGTGAATCGTGTAAGCAGGACGCTTCGTTCGACAAGGCATCGTGTTTCGTCCGACTACACACCGTCAATTCCACCGTGCGAGCAGACCGCTTCCTTCGTATAACTCCGTTCGTTGCAGAGTACGAGCAGAACGCCTCGTCGTTCAAACATCGTCAACTACGAAGTCTGAGCAGAACACCCTGTTCGCGTAGTTCCAAGAAAGAAGAGGCGTGTCGTTCCGCGTGTTCTCTAGCCGAAGTCCGATTACGCGCTGGTCGCGTTGTAGACGACCTGTACCTGGGCGGAGACCGTCACCGGGCCGGACTCGATGTTCGTCCCGGCGTCGCTCGCGGCACCGGACTCGGTGACGGTCGCCCGAACCGGGCTGAAGCTCACGTCGCCGGTCGAGACGCTGTGGACGCCGGTTACCGAGAGGTTCGCGCTCTGGGCGAGCACGTCGGCGTTCCCGCGGGCGTTGTTCATCGCGTCGCGGAGCGCGTCGGCGCGCACTTCGCGGCGGCGCTCCTCGGAGAGCGTGAGTTCGACGCCGTCGACGCGGTTGGCGCCGTTCGAGACCGCCACGTCGATGATGCGACCCACTCGGTCGACGTTCGAGAGCGTGATTTCGAAGGCGTGGACGCCGCGGAACTCCGGTTGCCGTCCGGGTTTCTCGGTCGTCGTGTAGTAGCGCTGGTCGATGTTGTAGGCGACCGTCCGAATCTGGTCGTCGGAGACGCTGGCGTTCTCCAGCGCCGCGCGCAACTGCGAAACGTTCTCCGCGAGTTGCTGGCGAATCGCGTTGACGTCGTCACCCTCGGCGACGACCGACACCCGCAGTATCGCCTGGTTCGGTTCGGCCTCCGCCTGTCCGCTCGCGGAGACGCTGATGGTCTGGCCGTCGGCGGTGGCGTTCTGTTCCTGTGCGTTCGCAGTCGCGGTCGGGTCGAGGCTTCCGGCGCACCCGGCGGTGACCAGAAGCAACGCGACTGCCAGTGTCGAGAGTACTCCCCTGTGCATCGCAACGTCGGTACGACCGCCTCCGTGATATATCTCTGTATGAGTCAAACGACCGTTTCACCAATCTAGGGGGTCGAGACGCCGATTCGCGGTTCGCGGTTACGCAGGTCGTGGGTCGCGGTTGGCGGTTCACGGGTCGTGGTCGTGGGCCGCGAATCGCCGTCAGGCCTCGACCGTCTCGACTTCGACGTACCGAACCTGGACGGCGACGCGGTGGGCGTTGTCGCCGTTGACGCGCCTGCTCAGGCGCTCGGCCAACTGCGGGTACTGTTCGCCCGGCGGGTGGCCGACGGTGACGACGACCCGGTCCGAGCGGTCGAACGGGAGTTGCCCGCCGTCCTGGAACTCCACGTTCAGCAGTTCGGCATCGGTGTACTGCGGCGACTCGAGCACCGCGTTTATCTCCTGTTCCGCGTCCTCGTGGAACGTCGCGGTCTGGATGGTCGTGTAGGTGACGCCGCCGAGGAACACCGACAGCACCGCGAGCGCCACCATCAAGACTCCGATTCGCTTGAACAGCGTCGCGCGCGTCTCGTCCAGTTCGAACCACGTCTTCGGGCGGTAGCCCAGGTACCAGAGGACGATCAGACCCGAGAGGTTGATGGAGAGGATGTTGACCAGCACGAGCACGCCCGAACTCAGCGCCGCCATCGGCTTCCACCACGCGATGGCGATGCCGACCGCCGCCGCGGGCGGCACCAGCGCCGCGGCGATCATCACGCCGACCAGCGCCACCGAGACGCCGGACGCCATGCTCAACACCCCGGCCGCGCCCGCTCCGAGCGCGACGACCAGCGAGAGGAAGTCGGGGGTGAGCCGACCGCTCACTTGCCCGATGGCGGTCACGTTCGTCTGCGGCGGGAAGAGGTAGCCGTACCGGACCAGCAGCGCGAACAGGGTCGCGCTGAGGATGGCGCCCGCGCCGCCGACGAACTGGAGTTTCACGCCCTCGCGGAATAGTTTCGTGTCGCCGATGACGGTGCCGACGCTCGCGCCCATCGCGGGGCCGATGAGCGGCGCGATGACCATCGACCCGACCACGACCGCCGGCGAGTCCAGCAGCATGCCGGCGGTCGCCACCACCGCGCTGATGACGGTCATCGCCACGAACGTCGGGAACTCCGGCGACATCTCGTTAGCCTGCGTCCGGAGTTCCTCGCGGGCGATGCGCTCGGTGTCGCCGTTCTCCTCGGCGAAACGCTTCTCCAGTTCCTCGTACCGCCGGGAGGTGTCCGTCTCGGCGTCGATAATGACCATGTGGGCCTCGTCGCCGAGGCCGGCGTCCTGGAGTTTGTCGATAATCGGCTGGACGGCGTTGGTCGGCAGCGGGAAGTGGGCGATGGCGGTGTACTCCCGACCGCTCGTCTCGTCGCTCAACATGTAATCGACTCCCTCGTCTTCGAGCACGTCGACTACCGTCTGGCGCTTGCCCGCCGGTATCGACACCTGCACTAACCGCATACACTCGAAGTGGTGTGCGCGAGGATTATAAGTGGGGTGGCAATAGGCTCGGAACGAGTCGGATGAGGGCGCGAGAGCGGGCCGTTCGCGTAACGGAGTCGGTCGACGGATGGCGTTCCTTCGTTGCCTACGAAACACCGCGACGAACGAGAACCGAAACGCGGCAACGATACCGACGAACGCCTCGAAAGCCCCCGCACGCTGGCGATCGTTCCGAACTCTGTCCGGCGTCTCGGCGCGTGCTGGCGCGACTCCGCCGTTTGGAGTCGCGCCCTCACGTGCGAGGGATGAGCGAACGCAGTGAGCGAATCGGCTGGGGAGGCGTGTGGCTGTCGCGGTGCGGTGCGGGTACTCATCGTCATCGTGTGAGTGGCGGTCCGCGTTGTGGTCACGGCGGCGGTCGGTGCTGCGGTTGCAGTGGCGGTACTGTCGCGGTTACGATTCCAGTAAAATTGCCAGGGTAGCGGTCACCAATCGTCCGGATAGGTCACCGTGATTGTCGCCCTGGCGCCCACACTGCTTCCGTCCTCTCGAACACCGAATCCCGTATCGCCCGAAACCACACCCGTTAAACCGCCGCGACGCCAACCCCGACCATGTTCGAGAACCGACCGGACCGGGACGCCGAGGTAGTCTTCGTCGGCCGGTCGAACGTCGGCAAGTCTACCCTGATGCGAGAGCTGACGGGCCACACCTTCGACACCGGGAGCAAGCCCGGCGTCACGCGGTCGCCGAACCACTACGACTGGGCGAGCGAGGACTTCGTGCTGACCGACCTGCCCGGCTTCGGGTTCATGTCCGGCGTCCCCGAGGAGCGTCGCGAGCAGATCAAGACCGACATCGTCCGCTACGTCGAGGACAACGCGGAGAAGATTCTCGTGGGCGTGCTCGTCGTCGACGGCAAGAGTGTCGTCGACATCATCGACCGCCACTCTGGCGAGGACGAGATTCCCTACGACGTCGAGATGTTCTACTTCCTGCGTGACGTGGGCATCCCGGTCGTCGTCGCGGTCAACAAGATGGACAAGGTCGACGACGAGGACGAGCGCCTGAACGAACTCTGCGAGCGCCTGGGTCTGCACCCGCCGTGGAAGCAGTGGCAGGACACCATCGCGCCCATCTCGGCAAAGCGAGGGAACATCGACGCCTTCACCGAGGCGGTCCGCCACCACCTCCACGAGCAGAAGCGCGACGACCTGTTCAAGTTCTTCTAAACCACCTTTTGCTGCGGTCGGAAACGGCGCTTCGCGCCGTTTCCTCCCTGGCAAAATCTGGACCAAAAGCACGGCGTCACCTCCTCTGAAGCGGCCTGCGGCCGCTTCTTCGACGGTTCCTCGGCCCGCTCGCTCACTTCGTTCGCTCGCGGTGGAATCACCTAGAGCTACCGCCTCCGCCACCGCTTCCGTCTCGGCCACCGCCGCCGCCGCTACCGCCTCCGCCCGTGGCCAGCAGACCTACGGGCGTCACCATCGTCCCGCTCACCCATGCCAGATCTTACCAACGACGAGGTAGCGAAGCGCGTGGTCGACGGTGCGGGCAACGACATCGGAATCGTCGATTCGGTCCAGGACGGCACCGCCTACGTCGACCCCGCAAACGACATCGGCGCGGTGAAGTCGAAACTCGACTGGGGCGCCGACGAACACGACACCTACCCGCTCCGCAACGACGCCATCGCCGAGGTGACCGACGAGGAAGTGCGGCTATGCTCGGAGTACCGACCCGACTGAACGCCCGACGATTCGACCCCTTCTCCGTCGATTCGAGTCCGGCCCCAAGTCGGAACTGTCCCGCTCCCGAACCGGACCTGATGAGTCGAACTCCGACGTACGAGGTCGTCGTCGTGGGCGGGGGACCTGCGGGGCTGACGACCGCGCTCTACGCGACGCGGCTCGGCCACCGGACCGCGCTGGTGAACCGCGAGGGCGGCCGATACGAGTCCGTCGCGGCCGTCCACAACCTGCTGGCGGTTTCGGAGGACGCCACCGGCCGCGGGGTGACCGAACTGGGCATCGAACAACTGGTCGAGTACGGCGCGGACTACTACGAGGACGACGTGCGCTCGGTCGAGGAGCGAGCGGACTCCGACGCCGACGCTCAATTCCAGATTACAGCCGAGCGCGCCGACCTGCTGGCCGACCGCGTGGTCTTCGCCACGGGGTTCACCGACGAACCGCCGCGGGTCCCCGGACTCCGCCGGTTCACCGGCCGCGGCCTCCACTACTGTCTCCACTGCGACGCCTACACGCTGGGCGACGCGCCCGTCTTCGTTCTCGGCCACGACGACCACGCGGCCCACGCTGCGATGGTCCTGCTCAACTTCACCGACGACGTCGACCTCCTGACAAACGACGAGGAACCGACGTGGAGCGACGCCGTCGACGAGCAGGTCCGCGCCCACCCCGTGGACGTGGTCGAGGACCGCGTCGACCACGCGTTCCCCGAACGCGAGGGCGAGGACGAGCGCACCGACCCCGACGAACCGCCGTGGCTTGGCGGCCTGGAGTTCGCCGACGGACGCAGTCGCGAGTACGCCGGGGGCTTCGCCATGTACGGCCAAGAGTACAACGCCGAACTCGCCGACCGACTCGGCTGCGAGCGCAACGAGGACGGCTCGATCGCCGTGAACGACCGCCGCGAAACCAGCGTCGAGGGCGCGTACGCGGTCGGCGACCTGACCCACGGTCAGAACCAGACGCCTATCGCGCTCGGCGATGGGGCGTACGCCGGCATCGCGCTCCACAAGGACCTCCGGACGTTCCCGCTCCCGCCGGGCGAACTAGACGACGTCGAAACCGAGGACGTGCCGAGCGCGCCCGACGATATCCGGGCGCGGATGCGCCGGGTGCGGGAGTTGGACGAGCACGCGGGGATGCGTCCGGAGTAGAGCTATCGGGTTAGTATCGAAGCCAGATTCGGACGAACGGTCGGCGGTTTCCGCCGGGGTTCATTACAGTGGCTACTCCTGGCTGACTCATGGACTCCGTGTTTCGTATCGGTGACGAGTATGTGGATAAAGGAAGCCCGAAGAACCCCGAAGATGAGTTTCTCCGTCTGATTCGCGGTCCGCTAAAGACCGGAATCAAGAACACCGGCGGAATTCGGGATTTAAGTTCTCAAGTGACCGATGACCCTGCGGCCATTGTCATCGTCTCTAACGACACGGGCGTTTCGCAATACGAAGACCCGTGGCAGGACGTGCTGGCCGTCTCACTGGGGCACATCGATTACTGGGGCGACGCAAAGAAGGGGAACCCGTATGATGAGTCTCAGCAGAACGAGAAAGTGAAGCGAGCGTTTGACCAGGCTGCGAGAGGTAACCGTGACCGCGTTCCGCCGATACTTGTATTCCGGAAACCGCGGTCGGGTGTCGTCCAGTTCTGCGGTCTTTGCGTGCCGGATCACATAGAAGTCGACCAATACGCAGACGCGGCCGGAAATCACGTCCCGAACTACCTGTTTCACCTTACGATTCTTAACACCGATACCGTTTCCCCGACGTGGATGCACAACCGAGTGAGAGCGGACAGCGACGAACGAGCGCCGGAAGTTTGGAAAACCTGGGTGAAGACGGGAGAGGTCGAACAGTGGCCGACGGGTGAGGCCGTGAATGCCGGGGGTCGCCGCCGGCGATACGAACGGGAGGAAGTAACGGTCAGTCCGCAGTTCCGGACCGAAGTGTTTGACCGTTACAAAAATCAGTGCGCGATGACGGGGATTGGGCATCCATCGCTTCTCGACCTGGCACACGTCCTCCCTCGAAGCGAACATCCCGAACGTGCCGAAGACCCGAAAAACGCGCTGGTCTTGAATTCACTCCATCACCGGGCGTTCGATGCCGGGCTGTTCACCCTCGACGCGGATTATCGGCTACGTGTGGACCCGTCGTTCAATCCCGAACATCCGTTTCTTCGGGAGAGCATTGTCGAACGACAGGGGACACGAATCGAACTCCCTTCGAACGTAGACATAGGTGAGGAGCACCTCGAAAAACGAAACGCCGGGCTTGGGTGGCTGTAACCAAGGAATCGGTTTCGGCAGATTGAGTTTTACGCGATTCGATTGACGAACTCCTCGCCCCTCTCCCCACGCTCGACGTTCTCCCGGACCAACTCCGCGATGTGCCGGTGGTAGTCCCGTTCGGCGGCGGCCCGGTGGGGCGTGACGATGACCTCGTCCATCTCCCACAGCGGCGAATCCTCGGGGAGCGGTTCTTCCTCGAACACGTCGAGGCCCGCACCCCCGAGTTCGCCCTCGCGGAGCGCCTCGACGAGTTCGGACTCTACGACCACCGGACCGCGGGCGACGTTGAGCAGGTAGGCGTCCTCACGCATCGCCGCGAACTCGGCGGTCCCGAACAGCCCCTCAGTCGCGTCGTTCAGCGGCACCGCCAGCGCGACGAACGCGGCGTCCTCGATGGCCTCGTGGAGGTCGTCGGGGGTGTACACCTCGCTGGTGTGCGGGGTCGGCTCGCCCGAGCGCCGGACCCCGACGACGTCCATGCCGAGCGCGTCGGCCCGCTCGGCGATGCCGCGGCCGAGGGTGCCGAGGCCGACGACGCAGAGGCGCTCGCCCTGCAGGGTGAACGGTTCGTGCCACTCGGGGTGGGCCCACTCGCGGCGCTCCTGGGACCGGACGTAGTCGTGGAGTCTGCGGGCGAAGGTGAGCATCAGCCCCACCGCGAACTCGCCGACGCTGGTGTCGTGGATGCCGGTGCTGTTGGTGAAGACGACGCCCCGCGATTCGAACTCCTCGAGTGGGAAGTGGTCGTAGCCCGCCTGGATGGAGTGAATCCAGACGAGGTCTGCGTCGAGGTAGGCGTCGTTCGGGCCGAACGTGACCACCGCGTCGCAAGCCGAGAGTTCTGCGGGGTCGTCGCCGACGACGCCGACTTCGCAGTCGAGGTCGGAGAGTACTTCGGCGAGTTCTTCCGGAGGAAAGACGGCGTCGACGGACTCGTGGACGCCGAGACGGTCGATGTGCATGTCGGAGGGATGCGCCGCTACCGGGTTGAATCTTCGGGAGGTGGTAATCGCGTCGCGGACCGAGCGTCTCGGAAGGGCGGCTCGGGTGAAATGCCTCGTCACAAGGGGCTCGGTGGGGGTAACCCTCGTCACTGCCGCCCGGTGGTGATAGGGAGGGCGCGTTTTTGGCTCTTGCGTGTCGGTACTCGGCGTCGGCGACCCCGTCTACGCCTCCTGCTCGTCCTCTTCGTCCTCGCTGTCCTCCTCCTCACCTTCGCTTTTGGCTTCACCACCCTCCCCGTCCTCGCGCCACCCCGAGAGTCCTCTGAGTTCCGAAACCACCGCGGAAATCTCCTCCTCGTCGAGCACGCCGCGCTCCGTAATCACGCCCGAGACGAGGTCGGCGGGCGTCGCGTCGAACGTCGGGTTCAACACCTCGACCGCCGCGTCCCCGTCGTACACCGCCTCGGGGTCGCCGGCTTCGAGGTGGACCGCGCCGTCGGTCCGAATCTTGTCGGCGGCCGCCACGGCGTAGACCGGGACGCCCTCGCGCGCGGCGGCGCTCGCCGCCGCGCGCGTGCCGGTCTTGTTGACGACCCGTCCGTCCGGAAGTACGGCGTCCGCGCCGACCACGACGGCGTCCACGTCCTCGGTCGCCAGCACGTGCGCCACGGCGGCGTCGGTGTGGATGGTCACCCGACACTCTCTGGCCAGTTCCTCGGCCACCCCGACGCCCTCCCGCGCCGGCCGCGACTCGGCGACGAAGACGTGCTCGGCGCCGCCGAGCGCGTCGAGGACGGTTCCGGACCGCGAGAGCGTCAGCACCGTCTCCCCGCGAATCTCGGCGGCCGCGTTCTCGGCGGCCGCCTCGTCGGCGCGGTAGGCGCGCTCGATGCCCTCGCGGGCCGCCCGCTCGACCGCCTCGGGGATTCGTCGCTCGCTGGCCTCGGCCATCGCCCGGTCGACGCGGTTGCCCAGCGCGGCCATGCTCGGGCGGGCCTCGCGGAGCGCATCGGCGAGTGCGACGAGCGGGGACCAGCCGCCGGAGCCTTGAACCGCAAAGCTCCCCGCCCGGTCGCGCAGGACTTCCAGCGCCCGCACCGAGAGGTACGCCGAGCCGTGTTCCGTATCTTCGGCGACCTGCGAGACGCTGGGAGCGACCCGCGAGTAGGATGTCCAGAGCTGTGGAACGCTCTCGCGGCGCAGGATTTCGGTCGGGTGGACCCACTCGAACTCGGCCGTCTCCCAGTCGACCTCGGCGTCACGGCGCTCACAGTCGAAGAGATAAGGGTGGACCACCCAGCGCGTTCCGAGGTCCTCGTCCGCGAACTCGAAGGTGACTCCTTCCCGGGCGAGCGTGCAGGCGTCGAGCAGTCCGGTTTCCTCGGCTATCTCCTCGCGGGCGGCCACGTCGGGGTTTCCCTCGGCGTGGCCGGCGACGCCGCCCCACAGTCCGGCGTAGGAGCCGACCTCCTCGGACCGGCGCAACAGCAGGACTTCGCCGCGATTACGTAGAAAACAGGTGACGACGTGGGTTTCGTCCATACGCCGGGGTTCGGCGGCCGGCGGCTTGAGTCCGGGGGACTACAGCAGTCCGTCGCCTAGCAGCGTCGACCCCGTCGCCATCCCCTTGAGCTTCTTCAGCGTCTTCTCCTCTTCGTCGCGGTTCTCCTCCAGCGGGTCGGTCACCTCGTCGCCGAGGTCGAGTTGGTCGGCGAGCATCAGCAGGCCCTCGTACATCGTGAGTTCGATGCGCTCGGTCTTCATGCCCGCCTGGGCGTAGAACACGTCGCGGAGTCCCTCCTCGCCCAGCTGCTCGTCGAACATCTGCTTCTCCTCCATCAGGCCGTCGAACAGCGGCACCTCCGTCTCCTCGGGCGTGAGCCCCCGCGCCTCGAACACCTCCTCGACGCGTTCGACGTGGCGCATGGTTTCACCCTCGTGCTGGCCGAACCCGTCGGCCAGTTCCTCGTCGTCGACCTGGCTGGCCATCTCCGAGAGCGTGTCGACGAGTCGATTCTCCACGGTGTACGCGGCCTGAAGCTGGTGGTCGAACAGGTCCTCGAGCGTATTTAGTGTCATTCTCCCATCCCCACGTCGGGGTAGGTCCGGATTCGCTTAGCTGTAGTGGGCGTTCGGCGACCGGTCGGGCGCGAGCCAGTTCCGCGCCGCTCCCGCCGGCGTCGAACGCCCGGCGCTCGCGACGATTGCCCTTACGGGGTCGCCATCGCGGCGGTCGTCGTCTCGTTTCCGGTCGCCGGGCTCGCGGTTTCGTTCCCGACCGTCACGTTCACCGTCGCGCTGTCGGCGGGGCCGCCGGCTTCGGTGGTTTCGGACGCCCCCGCGGCGGTTTCGCCAGTTTCGGTCGCCGTCGCGTTGCCGCCGGTCGCGGTGGCGTTCGCACCGTCCGTCTCGGCGTCGACCGTCACGCTGGACCGAACCGCCGAGAGTTGGTCGACCGTCGGCGCGTTCGTGATGGTGACGACGTTCCCCTCGACGGCGACGTGGAACGCGTCGGCGAAGCCGCTGTCGGCGATGCGCCACGTGTTCTCACCGACCTGTTCGGCGCCCCAGTACCGCAGAACCTTCCGGTACCCCGCGACGAACTGCCGGGCGTCCTGGGGCGAGTCCCACGCCAGTTTCCAGACGTAACCGAGTTCGCCCGACCCGTTCCGGTAGACGTGGAGCCGGTCGCCGTCCCAGCCGGTCGTGTACTGGGACTTGTAGTCGAGCGGGTCGAACGTCTTGATCTCGCCCGACTCGTTCCGGTTGAACCACTGGCTCGGCGGGATGACCCGCGACTGGCCCCCGCTGTGGTAGTAGGGGTAGATGAACATGGCCATCAGTCCGGCCTCGCCCAGGCTCCCGTAGCCCGGTCGGTTCGGCGCCCGCACCCGACTCCAGTCGCCGCCCGTCTGGTCGGCCAGCGTCACGTTCGTCGGCGGGTCGGCCTCGTACCGCTCGGGGTGGATGACCTGCTCGGTGCTGGCCGGCGGATTCTCGTACAGCGCGTTCACCGCGTCCCAGCCGCCGACGTTCTGGACCAGTCGGACGAACGCCGGGCCGTCGCTGTAGGGCTGGTACTTGAGCAGGTAGATGCCCATGTTGGCGAGGTTGGTCTGCGCGCGCTGGTCGCTGGGCCGCTGGAGGCAGTCCCACGTCCCCTGCTTGCACTGGCGCTCGTAGAGCCGTTCGGTGTAGCTCGCGTCGCCCTCTATCAAGCCGTTGCGGGCGTTCACCTGGTCGCGGAGCTTCGCGCCGAACGGGTCGCCGGTGAGGTTGTACTGCTGGTCCTGCCAGGCGTGCATCAGTTCGTGGGCCAGCGTCAGTTCGTCGATGCGGAGCGACTTCGCGTTCTCGGCGATGACCACGATTCGGTCGGCCCGCGGGCTGTAGAACCCGAGGACGTTGCTCCCCCTGTTGCGGTTCTGGACCGCGATGGAGTCGGCCGACTCGTTGACCAGGAACAGCGCCTCGAACTTCGCGTTGTCGAACGCCCGCAGACCCGGCGAGGCGTTCTGGCGGGCCTGCCGGTTGGCGAACTGCTGTCTGCTCACCACGCTCACCGGAACCGACCGGTTGAACTCGATGCACCGGACCGCCTCGACCCGCGCCATCGTGCGCGAGACGAGTCGCTCGCGCTCGGCCTTCTGGACGCCGTCGGACTGGCTGATATCGATTGATTCGTTGTACCAGTAGCCGTTCTCCCAGCCCTTCACGTCGGACTGGGGGTCGGCCAGGTCGGCAGGGACCGACCCGCCGCACGCCAGACCGGTTGCTTCGTCGCCCGTCTCACCGCCGTCCTGCGCACGCGCGAAACCGCTCGCGCGCGCTGGCGACTCGGCCGGCGCGTCCGCTTCGGCCTCGGCGGCGACGCCGTCGGCCGCCGACGGCGTCGCCGTGTCTCCCAACTCCCGATTCGCGTGCCCGACGACCGTCGCCCCCGCGACGCTCGACGTGACGAGTACGACGAGTAACGGTACCACCATCAGTTCGCTATCTCCCGGTAACACTGTTTGCACCCCGCTCACGCGTACCACAATCTCCTCCATGAAAAGCGCCGTGCCCGTCGGCGCCCGCCGAGCGTCGCGACCCGGTTCGCCCGTCGCGGGCGACCGCCAACCGACCGCCTCCACGCTTTTCCCGCTCGGTACCGAACCCCGGATATGGCCGACGTCACGATCGCAATCGTCAGCGACACCCACGTCCCCTCGCGCGCCGAGGGGATTCCCGACTGGGTCGAGGACCGAATCGAGGCGGCCGACCGCGTGATCCACGCCGGCGACTTCGACGACGAAGCCGCCTACGACCGGGTCGACGAACTCGCCGCCGACCTCACGGCGGTCCGGGGAAACATGGACCCGGTGGCGCTGGACCTCCCGCCGGTCGCGGTGCTCGACGCGGCCGGAACCACCTTCGTCGTCACCCACGGCCACCGAACCGAGGGCGACGAGAGCTACCGCGAGGGCGTCGCCCGGGTCGTCTCCGAGGAGGTCGACGGCCCGGCCATCGCGGTCGCCGGCCACACCCACGAAGTGGTCGACGAGGACGTCGAGGGCATCCGCCTGCTCAACCCCGGGAGCGCCACCGGGGCGTCGCCGGCCGAGCGCGAGACGATGATGACCGTCGAGATTCTCGACGGCGATGTGACGGTGGAGTTGTACGTCGAGGACGCGGTCGTCGAGGTTTGAGGCGCGGGGGGAGTCGCCGCGAACGGCCGGGACGCGACGACCGGTCGTCGCGTCCCGGCCACCCCGCGTCGCTACCAGTATCGCTTGCCCGTTTCGCGCGGGTTTTTGTACGCCACGCGCCAACCTCGCCGCATGGAAGTGTTCGCAGTGCCGGACCTGCCGGAGGTCCGGCCGGGCGACGACCTCGCGGCGCTGATAGAGACGCGGGCCGACCTCCGGGACGACGACGTGGTGGCGGTCGCCAGCACCGTCGTCTCGAAGGTCGAGGGACGGCTGTTCGAACTCGCCGACTTCTCGGCGAGTCCGCGGGCGAAGGAGATAGCCGCGCGCCTCGAAGGAATCTCGGGCGACGAGAAGGACCCCCGGTTCGCCCAGGCGGTCCTCGAAGAGAGTACCGAGATAATCGTGGAGGCCCCGTTCCTGCTGACGGCGACGCGGTTCGGCCACATCGGCGTGAACGCGGGCATCGACCGCTCGAACGTCGGCGACGGCGGAGCCGACCTGCTCCTCCTCCCCGAGCGCCCGAGCGAGAGCGCCGCCCGCATCCGCGAGAACCTCTCGGCCGACTGCGCGGTGGTCGTTACCGACACCTGCGGGCGGCCGTTCCGCCACGGCCAGCGCGGGGTCGCCATCGGCTGGGACGGCATTCCGGCCTCGCGGGACTGGCGGGGGGAAACCGACCGCGACGGCCACGAACTCGAGGTCACCGTCGAGTCGGTCGTCGACGAGATCGCCTCGGCGGCCAACCTGGTGACCGGCGAGGGCGACGACGGCCTGCCGGTCGCTGTCGTCCGCGACTGGAACTTCGGCGACCACGGGGGGTCGGAGAACCTCTTCCGGGACGTCGAGGGCGACTTCGTGCGCCAGGCGCTCAGGGGGTGGGAGTTTGCGCGGGATTGAACTCACGCCCGAGCACCCGATGGCTGACCTCGTCGAACTCGGCCGCCTCGCCGAGGACGAGGGGTTCGACACGCTCTTCGCGAGTTCCCACTACAACAACCGCGACCCGTTCGCGGTGCTCTCGCGGGTCGCCGCGGCGACCGACGAGATTCGGGTCGGCCCCGGCGTCGTCAACCCCTACGAGTCCCACCCGGTGTCGCTGGCCTCCCGAGTCGCGACGCTCCAGGAGGCCAGCGGCGGCCGGGCGGTCTGCGGCCTCGGCGCGGGCGACCGCTCGACGCTCCGGAACCTCGGTGTCGAGCGCGAGAAACCGCTCCGGCGAGTGCTGGAGACGATGAAAGTGAGCCAGAAGCTCTGGGCGGGCGACCGGGTCGACCACGACGGAACCTTCCGCGCGGCCGACGCCGCCCTGAACTACGAGGTCGAAACCCCGCCGGTGTACGTCGGCGCGCAGGGGCCACACATGATACGGATGGCGGCCAAGCACGCCGACGGCGTGCTGGTCAACGCCTCGCACCCCGACGACTTCGCGTGGGCCGACGAGCAGGTCGAGCGGGGCCTCGCGGAGCGCCCCGACTCTCGGGGCGAGTTCGACTTCGCGGCCTACGCCAGCGTCAGCGTCGCGGAGGACGAGGACGCCGCCCGCGAGGCCGCCCGGCCGCCGGTCGCGTTCATCGCGGGCGGGGCGGCCCCGCCGGTGCTAGAGCGCCACGGCATCGACCGCGAGCGGGCGGAGGCGGTCGGCGAGAAGGTCGAAGCCGGCGAGTTCTCGGCGGCGTTCGAGGCGGTGACTCCCGAGATGATAGACGCCTTCTGCGTCGCCGGGACGGTGGAGACGGCGGCCGAGAAGATAGCCGGAGTGTTAGAGTACGCCGATAGCTTCGTCGTCGGGTCGCCGCTCGGGCCGGACCCCGAGACGGCGGTCAGCCTTGCTGGGGCGGCCGTCGACCGAGCGAGTCGGGGATGAACAAGTCGACGATCGCGCCCAGCGTCAGGTAGCCGAACACCAGCACCGAGAAGGTGATCAGCAGGAATCCCGAGAGCACGAGGATGAACGAACTCGGGAACGACAGGGCCGCGTCGGTGATGTAGGTCGCCATGTCCACGAAGTTCTGGATGATGTTCACCATGTTCGACGTTGTGTGGCCCGGGTACTTGTTTGCTCCGTAAGCGGAGCGACGGGAGCGGTGGGACCGAGTCGAACCAGGACTACAGGACCTCGCGGTAGACCGACCCGAACGCCTGCCGCCGCAGGGTCGCCACTGCGGCGTCGGGTTCGTTCTGGAATGTCGCGGCCACCACCGTCTCGTCGAACGCGTCGTGCCACGCGACGTTCTCGACGTTCGGGTTCCCGCGTTCGACCACCTCCCGGTCGCGGTCGGCCAGCCACGCCTCGTACTCCTCCCGGGTGCCAGTTTGGACCGCCAACAGCGACGCGAAGAGGGCGTCGCGGGCGGTTTCGACCACGTCGCCGGTCACGCGCTCGCCGTACTCCTCGCGGTCGAACGCCATCGCCTTCGCCGTCTCCTTGACCACCGTCTGGGCCGCGGGTCCGACCGACTCGAAGAGCCTGCGCGCGGCCGCCTCGTCATCTGGCGCGAGGAAACCGTGGGTGTCCATGTCCGGCGGTTCGAACCCCCGGGACTACTCCGTTTCGCCTTCGGTCCCGTCGTCGTCGTCCTCGTCGGCGTCCTCGCGTCGCTCGCGCATCTCGCGGGTCATCTCCCGGGCTTCCCGCAGGACCTCCTGGGCCTCGGGTTCGAGCGCCTCGCCGCCGCCCGCACCGCCTCGCGCCCCCGCGGTGTCGCCGAGGCCGCTGGCCATCGACCCGCGGCCATGCGCGTTCGCGCGTTCGAGTTCGTCCTCGAACAGGTCGCCCGGCCGGGGTTCGTCGTCGCGGCGGGCGTGAGAGTGGTCGTGGGTCGTATCGTCGAACACCTGCGGGAAGCCGACCTCCTTGGCGTACTCCTCGACGCGGGCGGCGAGTTCGGCCGCGCCCGCCTCGTCCCAGTTCGGCGCGTGTTCGTCGAGCCACGCCTCGTGGTCGTCGTCGCCGAGCATCGCGGTGAACGCGAGGTGGTTGGCGAGGTGCTCGGCGTCGGACTGGGGCGTCTCGCAGACCGGACAGGCGTATCCCATGTCCGGGGGTTGGTCGCCCGAACCGAAAAGCGCCACGCTACTCCGTCGCTCGGCGGGCCTATTGGGACTCGGAGTCCGGACTCCACTCCTCGGCGTCCAGGTCCACAACCAGAATCAGGGCGTCCTCGCCGTCGTCGTAGTATCGGGGCACCGTGCGGAGGTACTCGAAGCCGTACTCGTAGTACAGCGACAGCGCGGGCTGGTTGCTCGCGCGGACCTCCAACTTGACGCTCCGGGCGCCGCCGGCTTCGAGCACCGACAGCGCGTGTTCGAGCAGCGTCGCGCCGACGCCGTCGCCGCGCCGGTCTGGGTGGACGGCGATGTCCTTGACGTGGCCCAGCGGTCGGCCGTGGTTCGCCACGAGGTTCGCGACGACGTAACCGACGACGCTCCCCGTCTGGAGGGCGCCGCCGGCCGCGTTGGTCGGCGACCGGCGGCCGGCGCTCCCCTCGTCGGCCACCAGAAACCCCGGTTCGCCCAGGAACCGCTCGAACGCCGAGAACGGCCAGGGCTGCTCGAACGACGCTCGTTCGATGCGCAGGACCGCCAGCAGGTCCGCCTGCACGGCCTGCCGGACGCGAACGGGGCGTTCCTCGTCCGCGGGAGAGATTGTCACTGCCCGTCAGTTGCGCCCCGACCCTTAAGAGTCTCATGCCCGACCGGACGCGAAATTTTTTAATAGGATGATTGAGTACAACGAAGCGCACTCTCCGGCCGGAGGTGCAAGCTCCCGAAAATCTCCCCACCCACCCCCACCTTTCCAAACTACCTTCATACTCCACCTTTTGCTGTCTTTGCGAGCGTAGCGAGCAAAGGCTCGAAAGACGAGCGAAGCGATGTCTTTCGGTGCGCTCAGCGACTCGGAAGCCTGCGGCTTCCGAGTCGCTTCGCTGGCAAAATCTGGACCAAAAGCCTTCGTCACCCTCCTCGGAAGCGGCCTTCGGCCGCTTCTTCGAGGGTTCCTCGGCCCGCTCGCTCACTGCGTTCGCTCGCGGCGGGACTGCTGATGCGCTCGTCGGAAGCCGAGATGCGCGCCCCGACGCCGCGGCAGAAATAGCATTTCGGTGAAGGCCGTCGTTAGTCGAGGAACAACCGGACGTCGTCTTGAGCCGGCCCTTCGTCGGCGACGCCCTCGGGGAACGCGTCGCACCACTCCCCGCGCCAGTCGCATCCATGTGAGATGGTGCGGTCGTCGGTCGCGGGCGACGCGGCGAAGACGACCTGATAGCTGGTCGTGTGGGGTTCGTCGTCACCGTCTACGACATGCTCGACCTTCCGCACACGTTCGATACCGTCGATTTCGATGGACAGGCCGGTCAGGTGTTCGACCTGTTCGCGGGCAACCGCCGCCCAGTCGTCGCCGGACTCGACCGTGCCGTTGGGGAGCATTGCGAAGTCCCGCTCTTCGTTCACGATGACGAGAGCGTCGCCGTCGTCGTCGGTGACGCCGACCACTGCCCGACCGTCGGCGCTCATCGCGCAGTGGTCGGCGTCGTCGTGGACCTTCGTGCGTTCGAGGAACTCGACGTCGCCGCGGTCGCGCAGCGATTCGGGGTCGGTGAGGGTCGGTACGGCGTCGACGGTTGGTGCAGTTTCGTCTGGCATGGGTGGTGTCGTCGGCGCTCGCCCGCGCTTCGGTGGCGGGTCCGAACTCCAAGCTTTCGAACGCCGGAGCGATAACTACGAGGAATTGATAGAAAAAGCCGCCGATTTAGTTTCAATATCTTCTTACACGTAATAATTCACTGGCTGTAGTAATAAACCTTTCGCCGGGATGGTGAATTCGGGCGTTTTAGGCCCTGAAGCGCAATCTCTTATTCGTCTAATCGGCGGTGCGCGCACCGCCGACCGACCGGTCCGTTCGAGGGCGGTCGCTAACGGAGCGTAAAAAATACGGGAAAGAGAGTTTGCTCAGTCGTCGGCGGGCGTCGCGCCGGAGCTGCCGCCTTCGGCCCGCTTCTTCGTGTGCGAGAGCTTGCCGCCGTCGGCGAGAATCTGGCGCTCGCGTTCGGAGGCGTCGAGGTGGGCGGTGAGTTCCCAGTCGTCGTTGACTCGGACCGTGAACTCATCCTGGCCGGAGCGGACCGCCTCGGAGACGTCGTCGACGATCTCGATGTCGTCGCCCTGCTCGATCTTCTCGTAGTCGTCCTCGTCGATTTCGAGCGGGATGAGGCCGAAGTTGAACAGGTTCGCCTTGTGGATGCGGGCGAAGCTCTGGGCGAGGACGCCCTCGACGCCGAGGTACATCGGGCACAGGGCGGCGTGCTCGCGCGAGCTACCCTGACCGTAGTTCTCGCCGGCGACGAGGAAGCCGCCGTCCGAGTCCATCGCGCGCTGGGCGAAGCTGTCGTCGACCCGCGAGAGCGTGAACTCCGAGAGCTTCGGGATGTTCGAGCGGAACTTCAGGATGTCGCTGGTCGCCGGGATGATGTGGTCGGTCGTGATGTTGTCCTCCATCTTCAGGAGGGCGGGACCGGCCAGTTCGGCTTCCAGTTCGTCCTTCAGCGGCACGTCGCCGATGTTCGGGCCCTTGATGAGGTCGTCGTCGGGCGCCTCGTCGGGGCTGATGAGGTCGGCCTTCGAGCCGTAGTACTCCTCGGGGAGTTCGAAGCCGGGGTCCTCGAGGTCGCCGAGTTCGTCGGAGAGGTCCCGCGGGTCGACGATCTCGCCCTTGATGGCCGCCGCGGTGGCGACCTCCGGCGAGCAGAGGTAGACCGAGTCGTCCTCGATGCCCGAGCGACCCTCGAAGTTGCGGTTGAACGTCCGGAGCGACACGGAGTCGCTGGCCGGCACGTGACCGATGCCGATGCAGGCCCCGCAGGTCGCCTCGGAGAAGTTGACGCCGGCCGCCATCATCTCGGCCGTCCAGCCCTCGCGGGCGAGCATCTCGGAGGCCTGCTTGCTACCGGGCGCGACGATCATCTCGGTCGTCTTGTTGATCTCGCGGCCCTCCAGCATCTTCGCGCCGGGCAGGATGTCCTCGTAGCCGCCGTTGGTACAGGAACCGATCATGACCTGGTCGACCGACTCGCCCGTGACTTCGCGGACGGGGACGACGTTGTCGGGCATCGACGGCTTCGCGATGAGCGGTTCGATCTCCGAGAGGTCGATGGTGATCTGGTCGTCGTAGTCGGCGTCGTCGTCCGGGACGACCTCTTCGTAGTCGTCGCCGCGGCCGAGGCTCTCGAGCCACTCCTGGGTGTTCTCGTCGGTCGGGAAGATCGAGGAGGTCGCGCCGAGCTCCGTACCCATGTTGGTGATGGTCGTCCGCTCGGGGACCGACAGCGTCTCGACGCCCGGGCCGGTGTACTCGAAGATCTTGCCGACGCCGCCCTTCACGGAGAGACGGCGGAGCATCTCGAGGATGACGTCCTTCGCGGTCGACCACTCGGAGAGTTCGCCTTCGAGGCGAACGTTGACGACCTCGGGCATCTCGATGTAGTAGGGGCCGCCGCCCATGGCGACCGCCACGTCGAGACCGCCCGACCCGATGGCGAGTTCGCCGAGTCCGCCGGGGGTCGGCGTGTGGGAGTCCGACCCGAGCATCGTCTTGCCGGGCGCGGCGAAGTTCTCCTTGTGGACGTTGTGACAGATACCGTTGCCGGGGCGCGAGAAGTGCGCGCCGTAGGTACCCGCCGCACTGCGGAGGAAGCGGTGGTCGTCGGTGTTCTTGAAGTCGAACTGGTAGGTCTGGTGGTCGCAGTACTGCGCCGCCAGTTCGGTCTGGACCTCGTCCATCTCGAGCGCCTCGAACTGTAGCCAGACGAGCGTTCCCGTCGTGTCCTGGGCGAGCACCTGGTCGATCTCGATACCGATCTCTTCACCGGTTTCGAGTTCGCCCTCGACGAGGTGGTCCTCCAGGATTTTCTCCGTTAGCGTCTGTCCCATATCGTCCGAACATCGTCTCTCCGGAGTTATAAATCCCGCGCGTTTGCGCTCCCCGGTGAGGCGGTTTTCGACCCTCGGCCGGCAAAAGTTGACCGAACCGATAGCGCGACCGGCGGATAGTCGGTTGAAACGGTAATCGGACCGACCGAAACTCCCGAAACGAAGAGTCGGAGTCGTGGCCCGGACCCCGACGGGACCCGGTGGTCACCCGGCGCGGCGGATGCGCCGAGGGCCGACCCTCCCGGCGACCGTCGGCGGGTCGCACGCCCGACCGACTCCGGCACCGATTTACGCTCCGGGCGAAATCTCCCGCGCATGTTCGAGAGCGGAACGTACGTCGCCGACCACGTCGACCCGATAACCGACGAGCAGGTCCAGCCGAACGGCGTCGACCTCACCCTCGAAGCGGTGTACGAACAGCGCGAACCCGGTCGCATCGGCCTCGACGGCAAGGAAATCGGCGACCGCCGGGAACTCGAAACCGAGCAGGTCGCCGACGACGCCCCCGAGGCGTACTACCTGACCGAGGGCGGGTACGTCGTCCGGTACGCCGAAACCGTCTCGATTCCCGACGGCCACGTCGGCTACATCTACCCCCGGTCGTCGCTGCTGCGCAACTCCTGCATGCTCGATACTGCGGTCTGGGACGCCGGCTACACGGGCAAGGGCGAGGGCCTGCTCGAAGTCCACCACGACATCGAGATCGAACGCGGGGCGCAAATCGCCCAACTCGTCCTCGCGGCGGCCGACCACGACGACACCTACGACGGGTCGTACCAGGGCGAGAACGTCGAGTAGCGACCGAGACGAGTCGCGGCGTCGGCCGGTGAACCGGCCGACGCCGCGGACTCCGTGAGTGTCCGGGTGATTTCTCTCTTTGTTGCACTTCTATTCCCTCGTAGCGATGCGAACTACACCTGTTGAAACGTTAATTGAATACTTTTTACAGACAACGTTTAGTGGGAAAACTTCGTACTTTCTTTCGCATGCCGAACCTTCCCAACTTCGACCGGCGTAGTTTCCTGAAGACGACCGGAGCCGCGGGCGTCGCCGCGACGTTACCGTTCGCCGGCGCGTCGGCCGCCGAGGCCGCCGACGGCGACGGGTCCATCGTCGACGACGCGCTCGTATTGACCTCGGGAGTCCTGCACGACGTGCTCGTCGTGTTCGACCCGGCCGCCGACGTGAATCGACTGGATACGCTGGACCTCGCGGAGGGGTTCTACGAGTTCGAGACGCTCCCCGTCGCCTACGTCAAACTGTACAGCGACCAGGTCCGGCAGGTCGCCGACTGGGACGGCGTCCGGTACGTCCAGAAGAACGTCGAACTCGACTACCACAACGACGACGCCCGGGCGGTCACCGAGGTCGACAAGGTCCAGAACGACCTCGGGTACGCCGGCGACGGCGTCCACGTCGCCGTCATCGACTCCGGCGTCGACGGCGACCACCCCGACCTGCAGTCGAGTCTGGTCGCCAACTGGCAGTGGGCCGGCAACCCGCTCGGCAGTCCGACGCTGTGGATTCGCGCCGGGTCGGCCGACACCGACACCATCGGCCACGGCACCCACGTCAGCGGGACCATCGCGGGCGACGGGACGCAGAGCGGCGGCCAGTTCAAGGGGATGGCCCCGAATGCCGACCTGACGGTGTACGCCGCGGGCGCGGGCATCTCCATCCTGAAGGCGACGGCGGCCTACGACCACCTGCTCTCGCGGGTGCAGAGCGGCGCGACCGACGTGAAACTGGTCAACAACTCCTACGGGTCGTCGAACGGCAACGACTTCAACCCCGACGACGCGCTCAACGTCGCGACGTGGAACGCCTACCGCGCCGGACTGCTGTCGATGTTCTCGGCCGGCAACAGCGGCCCGCAGACCAACACGCTCAACCAGTACGCCAAGGCGCCCCAGGTGCTCGGCGTCGCCGCGACCAAGGACAACCGGGCGGTCACGAACTTCTCGTCGCGCGGGCGCAAGCAGGGCGGCGACGCCCAACTCGACAATTGGGACCGCCAAACCGGCCTGAGCAACCTCGAAACCTACTACGCCGACGGGACGCCCTCGCGCCCCTACGGCGTCTACCGGCCCGGGGTCGGCGCGCCCGGCAACCGCATCGTGTCCACGATGTCGCCGACCGACGCCCTCCAGGCCGAGAGCGCCCAGGACGGTCGACTCTACTACGCGACCATCAGCGGGACCAGCATGTCCTCGCCGGTCACCACCGGCATCGCGACGCTGGTCGTCGACGCCTACCGGCAGAACAACTCGGGCGACGTCGCGCCGATGGACCTGCTCAACACCGTCGCGGCCGAGGCCGAGGACGCCCGGTCGGGCTACACCCCGTGGAACGTCGGGGCGGGCTTCACGAACGCCTACCGGTCGGTCCAGCGGGCGGCCAACGGGAACCTCGCGACGTTCGGCGACGTGACGCTCGTCGAGTACTGAGCGGGGACGCGCCGCGACGGCAGACCGATGACGGGCTAGCGACTCCGGACGGACGATGGAAGCGAGTTAGACGACGGCGGACCGGACGACGACGATAGTTCCCGCGAACGCGGGCGAATGCCCGCGTTCGCGAGCGCGCTTTCCGCGTTCACCGTCCGTCCCTTTTTAGTCCGCGAGGTGGTACTCTCTGGAGTGAGTATCGTAGCCAACTTCTCCGTCCCGGCCGACGCCATCGCGCTCTCGTGGACGATGGAGCGCGTTCCGGAGATGCGGATCGAGGCCGAGCGAATCGCGACCCACAGCCGAGAGTGGGTCCTCCCGTTCGTCTGGACCTCCGGGGGCGACTTCGACGCGTTCGAGGCGGCGGTGGACGAGGACCCGACGGCGGTCGGGTGGTCGGTCATCGACGCCTTCGACGACACGCGCCTCTACGAGATTCGCTGGGTCGAGACGGTCGCCGAACTCGTCGACGAGATCGTCGACCAGCACGGCACCGTGCTGGAGGCCTCGGCGGCCGGCGGTTCGTGGTACTTCGAGATTCGGTTCACCGAGCAGTCGCAGGTCGAAGGGTTCAGCGAGCACTTCGACGAGAAGGGCGTCCGGTTCGAACTCCAGCAGTTGAGCCGACCGGAGGACCCCCGACAGGCGACCTACGGTCTGACCGAAGAGCAGCGCGAGACGCTCGTCAAGGCGCAGGAGGAGGGCTACTACCGCATCCCGCGGGAGGTCTCGGTCGCCGAACTCGCCGACTACTTCGGCATCTCCTCGAACTCCGTCTCCCAGCGACTCCGCCGCGGGTGCGACTCGCTCATCAAGGAGACGCTCGTCTTCAGTAGTAGCGACGCCGACGCGGACAGCGACGAGGACTGAGGTTTGGAGCCGAGAGCGCCGCCCGTCACCGCCGACCGCCGTCGATGACTCTCGTTCGGGGAGTCACAGCCCCGTGTCGGCCGCCAGCACGTTGTTTCGGTCCGTCGTCGCCGGAATCTCGACCCAGTTGTCGCCCCCGTCGAGACTGTACTCGACGGGACCGAACTCGTAGGAGTTCGTCCCCGTCAGCGAGGTCGGCGCCTCCGCGAAGTACGTCCGAGCGCCGTCCTCGACCGGGTTCTCGAACTCCACGTACCTGACGTCGCCGTCGGTGTACACCGTCCGAGGGTCGCCGCCCGCGACCGACCACTCGGCGGGCAGGCGGTCGCGGACGAGCGCCTCCGCGTTGCCCGCGACCGATATCTCGACCCGATTCGTCTGCCCGGCGGTGAACAGGTCGCCGTCGTCCGAGCGAGTCGCGGTCACCGACGGGGCCACGTCGAACGACCCCGCGTCGCCGAACGTCCCCACGAGGTCGCCGTTCACGTAGCGGTTCTGCTGGTAGCCCAGCGCGTTCGTCAGCAGGGTGTGGCCGAAGAAGGCGACCGTGTAGTCGAGCAGGCCGAACGGGTGGAGGTTGCCCTGGTAGGCCGGCGGGAGGAGGCTGCCGACGACGTGGACGCCCGTCCCGTCGTCGCGGCCCGCCGTCAGCGACCCGACGCTGACCTTCCCGGCGGTCTCGCCCGCGACGGTGCCGCCCGCCGCGTCGAAGGCGTCGTGGTCCACGAGGGTCATCGGCGCCTGGTCGCTGGTCGAGTAGCCGAGCGGCGTTATCTTCCAGAGCTCACGCTGGATGGGCCGGGTGCCCTCCATCAGTTCGTGGCCGGGATACTTCTGCTCGACGTTGGCGATGTAGAAGGTGTCCTCGGTCACGTGCCCGTGGTCGATGCCCGCGGCGAACTCGTTGTCTATCGGCCCGAGCAGTCGAAGCCCCGAGTCGGTCAGCACGAGGTTGCCACCGTCGGCGACGAACGAGTCGACCGCGTCGACGTAGTCGGCGTCGCTGACGGCGTCGTCGTGGATGACCACGAGGTTGTCGTAGTCGGCGGCCGCGCCCGCCTTCACGTCGGCCACGGTGAGCGCGTCTATCGGCGCGTCGGCGTACGCCGCGTAGTCCTCGAAGTACGCGAACGGCGACACCTCGTAGGAGCGCTGTTCGTAGCCCAGCGCCGCCTTCGGGTCGGGGTTGCGCTCGTCGCTCTGGAGCGTACCGAACCGGACCGCGACCGCGCCGTCCTTCGCGTCCATCAGGCTGGTCGCCTCGACGGTCCACTCGCCCGGTTCGGGGTCGTCGACCGTCCACTCGGGCGTCCCGACGACGCCGTTCGTGCCGCCCTCGCCGTCGGTCGGGTCGTGGCGCCTGACGACGTTTCCGTTCGGATTCTTCAGTTTGAACGCGTGGAGCGTATTCGGCTGGGAGTGGACCGCCACCGAGAGGCTGTCGACCTCCTCGCGGACGCTCCGGTAGAGCTCCGTCACCTCGCCCGGACCGAGCGTCGCCGACTGCTCGGTGGTGTCCCGCGAAGTGGACTTCTCGCGGTAGTCGTAGTACGTCGCGTCGACCGTGTAGTCGGCCGCCGCGTTGACGTACGTCTCGACCACGAACGCGTACGTCTCGCCGGCCGTCACGCCCGCGCTTAGCGTCTCGGGGTTGTCGGCCGTCGCCGAGGTGGCGACGCGGTCGCCGTCGGCGTCTTCGAGGTGGAACTCCAGGTCCTGGCCCGGCGGCGTCCACGACAGCGTCGCCTCGACCCTGTCGGCGTCGGCGTCGACGGTGAACTCGTGGCGCTTCGTCGCGGGCGTCGCGGGCGTACCGGGACCGATGGTGCCCGAGAACTGCTCGCCCGCGTCCATCTCGACGAACCCGGTGCCCGGATTCTCGACGAACGAGAGGTCCGACGACGACCGGGTGAGCGAGTCGGTCGCGACGTACGCGGTCGAGCGCCCGTCGGTTTCTATCTCGGCGGTCGTGTTCTCGGTCGCGTACCGCGCGACGGTCTTGATGGCGGTGTCGTAGCCCACCACCTGCATGTTCACGAGTTCGGGGTCGTAGACGTTCGACCCCACCATGTGGGAGTAGGCCATCTCGAAGTCCATCGTCGTCATGTCGAGGCCGCCGAGTTCCTCGGGCTGAGCCATCCAGTCGAGCCAGCCGCCCGAGACGGTGTAGCCGATGGTGTCCCAGATGCCCGCGTAGTCGAACGCCTCCTCGGGAAGCGTCTCGAAGCCCAGCGCCTTCGGGTTGAGCTCGCCCGTCAGCGTCCGCTGGGCGTCCGCGAGCGTGGTCCACTTCGACAGCGCGTCCTCCAGGGTGGCGTCGATGCTGCGGTTGAACTCGTAGAGTTCGTGGAGTTGGCCGTGGTCGAACTGGTCCTGGCTGATAAGGCCCAGCACGAACTTCGAGGAGGTGAGCGCGCCGTGGAGGTCGACGCCGTATTCGAGGTTCTCGTAGCCCCGGAAGTGCTCGGCGATGGCGAGCAGGTCAGGCACCCGCTCGCTCGCGTAGTCGGGGACGTCGGAGTCCACGCCGGGTTCGTCGTCGGCGAGGTTCGCGCCGAGCGGTTCGGCCGGGTAGTGGCCGGGGTCGATCCAACCCACGGAGGGCGCCTGGCGGTTGGTGTCGAACACGCCGTCGTTGCCGCGCTCGTAGAACGGCACGACGGGCGCGCCGCCGTCCGGACCCATGAGCTGCCACCCGCTCTCGTACTGGGGGTGCTTGGCGACCCAGCCGTCGGCGTTCGCGTAGACGAACACGACGACGAGGTCGTCGAGCAGGTCGGCTATCTCGCCGTCCTCACCGGTCAGCACGTCCTCGACGAACCGCGAGCCCGCTTCGGCGCCCGCCCGTTCGAGTCCGTGGAGCGAGAGGCTGAACATCACCTTCTGCTTCTCGCGGAAGGCGGCCTCGTCGTTCACGTCGTTGGTCAGTTCGGCGACGTAGATGTCCTTCGGGTCGTCCTCGCCGGTGACGTAGTTGTAGTGGCCGGGGCTCTCGCCGATGGAGTAGAACTTGAGCCGGTCGGGGTGCTGGGATTCGAGGTGCTTCATCCCGTCGACCATCTGCTCGTAGTCGATGAAGCCCGTGCTCCGTCGGGGTTCGGGGAAGACGCCGTCGGGGTACAGTCCCAGCCGCCAGAACGGGTTCGACCCCGGCGAGTGGCTCAGTCGCTCGGCGACCGCGAGGTCGAGCACGTCGCCGACCTCCCCGGTCGTGAGTTTCGCGTGGGCGTGGGGCTTGCCGGAGGCGGTCGTGCTCCGGTAGTCGACGCCGAGCGCGTCGAGTTCCGCGAATCCGGTTTCGTCGGCGAACCGTATCAGGGTCGCCGCCGCGTGGTCGTCGGCGGTGTGGTTGACCACGAACTCGTAGCGTTTCGTCATCTTGCTCGACGCGAGTTTCGTCTTCGCGCCGGCCGCGCCCGGCAGCGAGAGCGCGCCGGCGGTGGCAGCGGTGAGCCGGGCGAAGTCCCGGCGGGTGATGTCGGTACTATCGGGGGAGTCGTTTCGGTCTGTCATGGCTGTCGTTCGGTCTGTCGTCGCTGTCGTCCGGACGTCGTTGCGGTCGTCCGACGCCGTCGCAGCGGTCGCGTTTTGGAGTGCGTTTCGCACGGACGGGGAAGGGGAAACACAAGGGGATGGAGGGGGTGACGGACGTCTCAGGTTTCCGTGTCGGTCCCGGCGACGACGTTCGTGTCGCTGGTGCCCGAGAGCTGGACCCACGTCTCTCCGTCGGTCGAAACCTGCACCGGGCCGAAGCTGTAGGCGTTGCTCTGTTCGGTCGAAGCCGGCGCCTCCGCAAAGTAAGTCGCCGATACGTCGCTCGCCTCACCGAGGTAGACGTACTGGACGTCGCCCGCCTGCTCGACGCGCTCGACGTCTTCGCTGTAGCTTTCGAGGACGTCCCACTCCGGCGGCACCGCGTCGCGGACCCGCACCGACTCGCTGGCGGTGACCGAGACATCGACCTGGTCGGTCTGGCCGCCGGTGAAGGCGTCGCCGTCGTCGCTCCGCGTCCCCGACGCCGTGAACCCCTGGACGGTGGCGGTCGAGAGGTCGAAGTGGACCTGAACGTCGTCGCCGTTGACGACGCCCGGCACGTTCACCAGCTTCGCGACGACGTAGTGGACGCCGCCGTCGGTGGTGAACGTCGCCGAAGCGTCGCCCTGTAGGCCCTGGGCCCGGGCCACGACGTTCGGCTCGCCGTTCTTCGCGGGGTTCTCGGCGTCGTAGACGAACAGGTCGACGTGGGGCGAGCCTTCGGCCGCGCCCTTGTCGCCGCCCGAGAGGTGGCTGAAGGTGACCGAAACCTCGTAGGTGCCCGCGCCCGCGTCGAGGTAGCCCGCGGCGGCCCGCTCGTCGTCGGGGACGTTCAGGCCGACCTCCTCGCCGGTGGTGGCTCCGGGCGCGAGTTCGCGCGTCACGGCGTCGATGGCCGGCCCGGGGTTCACCCGGCCGTAGCCCTCGAAGGGGTCGCGGCCGCCGAAGTCGTAGGTCGGGGCCTTCGCGCGGTGGTACGGCGCGGCGGTGAGCGCGGTTTCGGTCGCGGTGGCGAGCAGCACCTGCTTCAGCCGCATCACGTCGCCGAACTTCGAGTCGTCGGGCGCAGGCAGCGCGATGGCGTCGGGGGCGTCCTCCTCCATGGCCTGAGCGACCAGTCCGGAGACGCCCGTGGCGTAGGGCGAGGCCATCGAGGTGCCGGCCTTGCCGGTGTAGTCCCGAATCGCCGGCTGTTCGTCCTCGGGAGTGTCGGCCTGCCCGGCCTTCGCGGCGTTGGCGAGGTCGGTCAGCGTGCCGCCCGGCGCGGTGACGTCGGGTTTCATGTACGCGCCCCCCTCGTCCTCGTCTACCGCCCCGATGCCGCCCGAGGAGTAGCCCGAGATACCGTCGAGTGGGCCGGTCGCCACCACGGAGACGGCCTCGTCGGCGACCGCCGGCGAGCCGTTACCGTTCGCCGGCGTCGCGGCGTTGCCCGCCGCGGCGCAGGTCAGGATGCCGGCCTCGGCGATGTCCTTGATGACGCCCGGAATCCGGTCGAGGGTGCCTGCGGCAGCGCCCAGGGGCAGGCCGCCGACGTAGCCCCACGACATGTTGACCGTCCGCATCTCGAAGAGGTCGGCGAACTCCTGGGCGTGCCGACCGAGGTCCTCGGTCGGCGCCGAGAGCCCCTGCAGGCACACGATGCTCTGGTCGGGTGCGAGTCCGGTGTGGAGGCCGACCTCGCCGCCCGCACTGCGGTCGGCGACCGTCTCGTCCGGGTCGCGGAACGCGCCGACGGTGACCGTCTCGACGTAGGCCGCCGTCGCCTTCTCGCCCTCCGCGGTCTGGACGTAGACGGTGTAGGTCCCCGACCGCTCGGCGGGCGCCTCCACCACGTTGTTGTCCCACTCGCTGGCGTCGCTGGTCGCGGTCGAACTGTCGAGGGTCCGGCCGTCTGGTCCCTCGATACGCATCTCGATGAGGTCGCCGTAGGCCGACCCGAAGACGCCCGTTCCCGCCTCCGCCTCGACCTCGTAGCTCAGGTAGTTACCCGTCACCGCCGACAGCGCCGACCGCGGCGCGTCCGATTGGACGCTGTCGGAGTCGACGGCGCTCGCCCGACCCGTCCCGGCCATGATGGACGAGCAGTGGCTCCCGTGGCCGTCGGGGTCGCGCGGTCGCTTCCGCAGGCCGTAGCGGGAATTCGGGTCGTACCAGCCGACCGCCTTGGGGGTGTCGGGCGTCGGTTCGTCGCCGGTTCCCTCGAAGACGACGCTCGGGTCGTAGGTCTTCACCGTCCCCTCGATCTCGTAGTAAGTGCCCGAAATCTCGTAGTTCGTCGTCGTGTTGATGTACGCCTCGACCGCGAACCGGTACGTCCGCCCGGCTTCGACCGGTGCGGAGAGTTTCTCGGGCATGCTGGCCGTCGCGGCCCGGGCGGCCGTCTCCCATCGCCCGTCGACGCGCTCGTCCAGTCGGAACTCCAGGTCGTTCGACGCGTCGACGTTCGGCGACCACGACAGTTCGGCGTCGAGTTCCTCGACGCCCGAAGGTGCGGTGAACTCGTGGTACGTCTCCTCGCCGGTGGCGAAGGTTCCCGGCCCCATGGTGCCCGAGAACGATTCCGTGTCGCCGGTCTTCGTCCGGGTGACGTCGTTCTCGTCGGGCTTGGTCAGTTTCACCTGGCCGTCCTCGACGAACGCCCGGACGCCGTTCCACGGCCCGAGGTCGGGGTGGCGCACGTCCTGTCCGCTGTCGGTCAGCGCGAGCGTCCGGTCGGGGCGCCCCCGATAGCCGCGGTCCCAGGCGTGCTGGGCCTCCCGCGCCCGCCAGTTCCGGAACCGGCCGTCGAACGCGTCGCCGGCCGCCGCGCCTCGCCCGACCCCGAGTCCGAGCAGACTCGCCGCGCTCGCGGTTCCGCTCGCCTGCAGAAACGTACGCCGGGTGACGCCGTCGTAGTTCGCTTTCTCGTCGTCGGCTTCGCCGTCGTTGGTCCGGTCGTCCCCTGTCATGTGTTGGTTCGTAACACCGTACTATTACAATCTAGATACTGGGAAAATGGCTTTTGGCAAAACCGTCCAAACGTCTTGACTCAACGGAACTTTCCACAACAGTACCGACAGCTACCCTACTATTTTTGGTCGTTCCCCGCGTGGTACCGAACGGTTGGTGTGATGGCACGATGTACCATGCGAGTCGCGCTGGCGGTCGTCCTCCTCGTCGCGGTCTGGTCCGCGCTGGCGGCGGCCGCGCCGAACGCACCGGAACGCCTCGACGCGACCGGCGTCCGGTCGAACGATTCAGTCGACGTCGACGCGACCGACGACGCGACGACGCTACTCGGCACGACGACCGCCGAGCCATCGCTCTCGCCGGGGACGGAAACGCCGACTTCGGAGACGACGGTCCTCGATACGACGGTTTCGGAGACGACCGTTTCCGACACGACCGTCCTCGACGCGACCACGACGGTTCTCTCCTCACCTACGAACGACACCGAGACGACGCTGCCCTCGACCTCCTCGCTCGCGGACTCGACGAACTCGACTCTCGCCGACCCGTCGCTCTCGACCCCGACCGGACCGAGTACCCTGTCGACCGAATCGTCCGGGTCCGCCGACGCCGACCTCACCGCCGGGACGAACCTCCTTGCCGGTCGACTCGACGGTGGGGAGTTCGACAGCGGGAACCTCGACAGCGGGAACCTCGACGGGTCGACTCCCGTCGGTGGCGAGACGGTCACCCTCGGCGACCGTCTCGCCACCGACGCGGCGGGCGAAGACGAACGAGGCGCCGAAACCGCCGGGTCCGAAGGGAGCGACGCCGGGAACCAGGACTCGGCGGACCACACTGTGAGCGCCGGAGTCGACGCGGGTGTAGTTGCAGATAGGCCCGACGAACCGGCCGCCCCGCGCTCGGCCGAGCGCGAGGCGGCCGACGGCGACGGGACGCCGATTCCGGCCATCTCCCCGCGGACGGGCGGTGCGGTCGGCGTCGGCGCGCTCGGGGCGGCCGCGCTGACCGCGTACCTCTCCGACGGCGTCGGAACCGTCTCGGGGGCGACGTCGGGCGCACGTCCCGCGGTCGAGGCCGCTCGCGCCGGGTTCGGCCGGTTCCGGCGACTGGTCGCGCCGTTCCGGTACAGCCGACACGACGACTCCGACCCGCTCGAAAACGAGACTCGGGCCGCGCTCTACGAGACCGTCGAACGCTCGCCCGGAACGTACCTCTCCGCGATTTCGGAGCGCGCCGACGTGTCGCTTTCGACCGCGCGTCACCACCTCGACGTCCTCGAATCGGAGGGGTTCGTGACGGGCGCCAAGGTCCGGGGAAAACGCCGGTTCTATCCCGCGGACGTCGACGACGCGGAACTCGCCGCGGCGCTCGAAGACGAGGGCACCGCGCCGGTCCTCCGGGCGCTCGCCCGTCTCGGCCCCTCCCACGGCGGTCGCCTGGCCGACGACCTCCGGAAGGACCCGAGCACGGTGTCCCACCACCTCTCGCGTCTCGAAGCGGCGGGACTGGTCGAGCGCGAACGCGACGGTCGGGCGGTCGTCAACCGCCTGACTCCCGAAGTTCGGGCGGCGCTCGGCGGGGACGAATCGGACGCCGACTCGCGGACCGTCGCCGACTGAGGGGACGACTCGACCGTCCGAGCCGGATTTTCGCGACCGACTACCCGAGGTCGAACATCTCCGCGGCCTGCTCCATGTCCTTGTCGCCCCGGCCGCTGAGGTTGACCAGAACCACGTCGTCCTTGTCCATCCCGGCGGCGACCTCCTTCGCGAGCGCGACGGCGTGGCTCGACTCCAGCGCGGGGATGACGCCTTCGAGTTCGCTCAGTTCGCGGAACGCCGCCAGCGCGGCGTCATCGTCGACTGCCCGGTAGTCGCAGCGCCCCACGGCCCGGAACATGGCGTGTTCCGGCCCGACCGCGGGGTAGTCGAGGCCCGCCGACACCGAGTGGACCTCGGTGTCCTCGTTCAGCGTCCGGGTCTTCATCCCGTGCATCACGCCGTCCTCGCCCTCCGAGAGCGGCGCGGCGTGCCTACCCGACCCCTCACCCTCGCCGCCGCCCTCCGCGCCGTAGAAGTCGACGTCGTCGTCGCGGAACGCGTGGAACAGTCCGATGGCGTTCGACCCGCCGCCGACGCAGGCGACGGCGGCGTCGGGGAGTTTGCCGGCCTGCTCGCGAATCTGGTCGCGGGCCTCTCGGCCGATGACCGACTGGAACTCCCGGACCATCCGCGGGAACGGGTCCGGGCCGACGGCCGACCCCACGAGGTAGTGGGTGTCCTCGACGTTCCCCGCGAAGTCTTCGAGGGCGGCGTCGACGGCGTCGGCGAGGCCCGAACCGCCGCGGGTGACCTCGTTGACCTCCGCGCCCAGCAGGCGCATCCGGAAGACGTTCATCTCCTGGCGGCGGGCGTCCTTCTCGCCCATGTAAATCTCGGTGTCCAGGTCGAGGAGCGCCCCGACCATCGCGGTGGCGACGCCGTGCTGGCCCGCCCCGGTTTCGGCGATGAGGCGGGTCTTGCCGGCCTCCTCGGCCAGCAGTCCCTGGCCGAGGCAGTTGTTTATCTTGTGGGCGCCGCCGTGGAGCAGGTCCTCGCGCTTGAGGTAGATCTGAGCGCCGTACTCCTCGGAGAGTCGCTCGGCGTGGAACACCGGGGTCGGGCGACCCGCGAAGTCCCGTAGGAGGCCCCGGAACCGCTCCCGGAAGGCGTCGGTGTCGTGAATCTCGTCGAACGCCCGCGCGAGCCCTTCGAGGGGTTCTTCGAGGGGTTCGGGGACGTGGCGGCCGCCGAACTCGCCGAACTGAGCGTCGTCGTGGGGCATGTTCCGTCTTTGAGCGTCCCACGGATATAAATGTACGACTATGGGTATCAGCCGACGTAATTGGGGGCCGATAGTGGAGTATCCGAAAACCGGTCGACGAGCGGTCCGATGACGGTAGCCTACCGACATTCTATCGGGTGCTGATCGGATACCGTTTCGATTGGCCGCCTCGACCCAGTCGCTCGTTCGGTAGCGCCGGCGTCACCGACGAACGTGCGCCAAAGCTTATACTATCTCGGTCACTTCGCGAGGTTGTGAGAAAGCCCTCCACGACGCGTCGACGACTCCTCGCGGGCATCGCCGGCGCCGGCGTCGGTTCGCTCGCGGGTTGCACGTGTCCCGGCGTGAACTTCGACGTTCAGCTACGGGTGGACGTCGTCGAGATAGAGCGATCCGGCGACGGATACGTCGGTCGCGCTGAGGTCCGGACTCCTCCTCGCCCGTGGGACGAGGAGGACGCGAACGAGTACGGAGCGTCGTACGACGACGTCACGTTTCTGGGCTACGACCCGGTTGGCAACGAGACCGTCCGGGTTTCTTTCGGCGAATTCGACCCCGGAACGACCAAACGCCGAACGTTCCGCTCCGCGAGTTTCCCTCTTGTCGTCACCGCGGCGGCCGCGGACGCCAGCACCTCGTCCACTGAGTGTACCTTCGTCGTTACGGGTGCGCAGGTGTGCGGATACCTCGGCTACTTCGACGGGGACGGTCGGGCCGCCGAACGAAGCGGTCACGTCTGGGAGACGCTCCGCCGAAGGGAACTCGACACCCCGCTTCCACCGGATGACCGTGTGTTCGAACGACTGAAATGCAAACACCGCGTCGCGATCCAACCGCATCCACCTCGCCCGCTCGCGAACGGGTCCGACGAGGGCCCGAATCCGGACCTCTCGCTGGTGCCGAACGCCGACTCGTGGGCGGGTCGTCGAATCCCGTTTCCGACGGTTCGCGAGACGTACGAGTTCGGTGCTGGCCGTCGGGCGAACGACGAAGAACTGAGACAGTACGAGGAGTGGGACGCGACGGTTCCGTTCGAGCGCTGTCCGACGGCGATTCGAGAGGCGATACGCGACCACCGACCGATCGGATGGGTGGCCGAATCGGAGTTCTTCGACGGCGTTAGCCGGTTAGAGGGCGAGACGGTCGACGGCCCTGGTCGGTTGCCGACCTGCAACGAGGAGAACGTCTCTTGCGGCGACAATCGGCGAGCAGACTGTCGCGACGGACCGCAGTTCAGGGGCCGATACTTTAGACACCTCCGATATTTCACCGAGTTCGAAGGCGAGGCGTATCCGGTCACCGCTACGTACCAAAAGCGCTGGTTGTCACCGGACGCCCCCGACGACCTCCCGCCCTGCACCGAACGGCGGGAGGAGCAGTTCGAACTCGAAATCGTGCCCGGCTTGAAAGTCCGGGACGAACTCGAAGCGGCCGTGGTTCCGGACTGGATTCGGGGGCACATTCGGAACTACGACGGGATAGGTCGATACTCGGTGCCCCGGGAGAAATGGGAACGAGCGATTTCCATACTACAGGGCCGGTCGGAACCTCAGTTACCGGGGTGTCGGTGGTCGAACGTTCACTGTAACGCCGATTCGAAGGTTCACTGCGGCGAAGGGTTTCGGGAGGCCATCTACTGGACGGCCATCGACGAGGTCCACTGGAGCCTCACGCTGACCTACGAGTGGCGAAACCTTCCGAAGGAGACGGCGAGCGACGAGTGACCGGCAGTCACCGCTCGGGTCCGTTTGCAGTCACGCCACGTTCCGCTCTTCCAGCAGGTCGTCGTCCTCGAAGCGCTCGCTTCCCAGCCCCGAGACGTCGACCAGCGACGCCTCGCCGTCCAGCACCAGTTCGGCCACTATCCGCCCCGTCGCGGGCGCGTGCTGGAAGCCGTGGCCCGAGAACCCCACGGCCTGCACGAACCCCGGCACCGTCTCTTCGAGAATCGGGTGGTGGTCAGGCGTCACCGCGTAGAGGCCGGCCCACCCGCGCCGAATCCGGGTTTCGGGGCCGAAGTAGGTCGCGCAGTCGCCCGCCCGCTCGACGGCCTCGGCCGCCCAGTCGAGGTCCAGTTTGCGCTCGAAGGCGTCGGGGTTCCGGTCGGCGTCTTCCTCCTCGCTCGAGAAGTGGCCGCCGACCAGCGCCGCGCCCTCGCGCTCGGGCCGGAAGTACGACCCCGTGTCGAGGTCGATAGTCAGCGGCACGTCCTCCGGGAGAGGCGTCTCGGGGTCGGCGACGAGCATCTGCCTGCGTCGCGGCGCGACGGGAATCTCGACGCCCGCCGACTCGGCGACCCGCCGTGCCCACGGTCCGGCGGCGTTGACCACGAAGTCGGTTTCGAGGCGGTCGCCGCCCGCCGTCACGCCGACGACCGCGCCGTCGCCGTCTCGCCGTATCCCGGTCACGGGGGTCTTCGTTCGAATCTCGGCACCGGCCTCGCGGGCGGCCTCGGCGAACCCCTGGAGGGCGAGGTGCGGGTCGGCGAAGCCGTCGGTCGGTGAGTACGTCGTGGCGACGAACGCCTCGGCCCGGAGTTCCGGGCAGTGTTCGCGGGCCTCTTCGGGCGAGAGGAGTTCGCTCGGCACCCCGCGGTCGTTCTGCATCGCCACGTTCGCCTCGAAGGCCTCGGCGGTTTCGGGGTCGCGGGCGACGAAGAGGTAGCCCGGTCGCCGGTACTCGATGCTCGTGCCGAACCGCTCCTCGAAGCGCTCCCAGACCGCCACGCTCGCCCGCGAGAGGTCGACGTTGACCGGCGTCGAGAACTGCGAGCGGATGCCGCCGGCCGACCGCTCGGTGCTCCCGCCGCCCAGCGACCCCTTCTCGAAGACGGTCACGTCGGCGCCCCGGTCGGCGAGGAAGTACGCGCTCGCCAGCCCCACGATTCCGCCGCCCACTACCGCGACACGCATCGACCGCCCTCCTGGCACATGAGTCACGGTACCCCCCGGCGAGGATTAACGCTTGCCCCGGTCGCCGGGTTCCGTCCCGCGTTTACGCCCCGTTTAACCGAAACCGCGTGCTCCTCGGACACGACGGATTACCGACCGTTCACCCGGTTCATGCCGTTGTTGCGTGCGCTCTCCCCGTGCGGCGACGGTTCGGCGCGGAGTTCCAGTGTCGGTCGGTACCCGGCCGCCTCGTCTTCGCCGCCGTGTCCGCACGCCACCCCCTCAGCGTTCGCTCACTGTCCCCGGCACGTCGGGCGTCTCTCCGCGCATATGCGCGGAACGTTTCGCTCTTCGACTCGTTCGACGTAAGGGCCGATTACCCCGGGACAAAGACCCCCTAAACGCAGGACGGAACCGTTCCGTCGGCTAAACGATCCTGAACGGACGACTACGTTATCACGCTGACTACGTAACCGATAACAGCGAGAACCGACGCCGGGCCGCGGTCCGTCGCGGGTCGGCGTGGGAGAACTACTACAGAATGAACACAGACACTACAGGGGCAACCGCCGAATCCGCAGCGGCGACCGTCGAAGCCGTACTCGACGGTCGGGAACTCGTCGTGGTTTCGAACCGCGAACCGTACAGCCACTGCCGCGAGGACGGGGAGGTTTCCGTCGACCGCCCCGCGGGTGGGTTGACCGCCGCGCTCGACCCGGTGATGCAGGCCGTCGAGGGGACGTGGGTCGCGTGGGGCGACGGCGACGCCGACCAAGAGGTCGTCGACGAGAACGACCGCGTGGCCGTGCCGCCCGAAGACCCGTCCTACGACCTCCGACGGGTCTGGCTCGACGACGAGCAGGTCGAAGGCTACTACCGCGGATACAGCAACCAGGTGCTCTGGCCGGTGTGCCACTACGACACCGCCAAGATGGAACCGGAGCCGGAGTTCTGGCGCCAGTACCGTGAGACGAACGTCGACTTCGCCGAGGCTGTCGTCGAGGAGGTTCCCGAAGACGGCGTCGTCTGGTTCCAGGACTACCATCTCGGACTCGCGCCCCGACTCGTCCGCGAGGAGCGCCCGGAGGCGTTCCTCGCGCACTTCTGGCACATCCCGTGGCCGTCGTGGGACACGTTCCACGCCTGCCCGCAGTACGAACGACTGCTCGACGGTCTGCTGGCCAACGACGTCGTCGGCTTCCACACCGAGTCGTACGCCCGCAACTTCCTCGACTGCGTCGAGCACGCGACCGACGCGACCGTCGACAGAGGGTCCCGGAGCATCTCCTACCGCGGCCGGCGCACCTACGTCCGGTCGTTCCCCCTGGGCATCGACGCGGCCCGCTACGCCGAACTCTCGACCGACCCGGCCGCCGACGACTACTGGGAGAAGTTCCGCGAGGAGTACGGCGTCACCGACGACACCCGCCTCGCCATCGGCGTCGAGCGCCTCGACTACACCAAGGGCATCGAGCGCCGACTCGCCGCGCTCGAACGCCTCTGGGCGGAGTACCCCGAGTGGCGCGGTCGGTTCACCTACGTCCAGAAGGGGACCGAGAGTCGGAGCAACATCGACGAGTACAGCCAACTTCAGGACCGGGTGGCCGACGCCATCGAGCGGATCAACGACCGGTTCGCCACCGACGACTGGACGCCGGTCGTCTCGCTGACCGACTACGTGCCCGAGGCGGGGCTGGCCGCCCTCTACCGGGAGTCCGACCTCGCGCTCGTCACGCCGGTTCGCGACGGCATGAACCTGGTCGCCAAGGAGTACGTCGCCGCCCAGACCGGCGACCCCGGCGTGCTGATACTGAGCGAACTCGCGGGCGCGAGCGAGCAACTCGGCGACGAGTCCGTGCTCGTCCACCCCTTCGACGAGACGGCGTTCGCCGACGCCGTCGCCGACTCGCTGGAGATGCCCGAGGGCGAGCGCCACCGACGGATGGCCGACCTTCAGCGGGCGGTCCACGCCGAGGACGTCTACGCGTGGCTCGAAGCCCAGTTCGAGACGGTCGCGGCGGTCGAGCGAGGGCGCGGCCCCCGCCGACCCGACGCCAGACCGACCGGCGAGCGCCCCCTCAACCGCTGAGAGAGCGGCAGTCCCGGTTCGACGACCACCCCGACGAACCCCACTAACCTACACGAACTCCGAATCCGACGATGACCGGACACCAGCAGTCGACTCCGACCGACTCGACTTCCGGAGAACCGGACGACGAACCAGCGATTTCCGACGACGTGCCGCCGCTGTTGCGCGAGAACCTCCACGCACTCGTGGAGAAACTCGCGGCCCGCGACGGCCTGCTCGTGTTGCTCGACTTCGACGGGACGCTGGCGAGCATCGAGCGCCGCCCGGACGAGGCGTCGCTGCCCGACCCGACCCGGACGGCGGTCGAACGGCTCACGACCATCGACGACGTGGAGGTCGCCGTCGTCAGCGGTCGGGGCCTGTCGGACCTGCGCGAGCGGGTCGACATCCCCGGCCTCTCGTACGCGGGCAACCACGGCCTCGAACTCCGGGCCGGCGGCGAAACCGAGATCCACCCCGAGGCCCGCGAGGCCGAGGACACCATCGACGAGATTTGCGACGTCCTGGCCCGGGAACTCGCCGACATCGACGGCGCGTTCGTCGAGCATAAGGGCGTCACCGCGACGGTCCACACCCGACTGGTGGCGGACGACCTCGTCCCCACCGTCGAGAACCTCGTGGAGGAACTGGTGGCCGCCCACGACGACGTGCGGCTGACGACCGGCAAGGACGTGCTCGAACTCCGGCCGCGGGTCGAGTGGGACAAGGGCGAGGCCGTCCGGTGGCTCTACGACGAACTCGTCCCCGACGGCGAGCGGTGGTTCCCGATATACCTCGGCGACGACACCACCGACGAGGCGGCGTTCCGCGTCCTCGCCGACGAGGGCGTCGGCATCAAGGTCGGCGACCACCCGCCGACCGACGCGCCCTACCGAGTGAGCGACCCCGAGGCCGTCCGGGAGATGCTGTCGTGGCTCGCCACCTACGGCGTGGAGTTCCTCCACGCCGACTCCGACCGTCTGCCGGTCGGCGCGTGAGGCGTCGACTCCGGTCGGGCGCGCCGGTCGGCGGCAATCGTCGGCGACCGGCGCGGACCGCTGGAGCGGCCGAGCGCGCCGCTCGCGAGCGGCGCGCTCGGCCGTCCGAACCGGCGTAACGCGCCGTTGAATCCGGGAAAGAGTCGGCGAAACGCGACGAACCGTCTGAACGGTCGGTTCAGTTTATCGGCCGAATCGGCCAATCTCCGTACCGACATGGCGACAGACGACGCCGACAGCGAACGCGACGAGGAGCGAGCGTCGGGCGACTCGGAGCGACCGCGCCGACCGCGACGGTTCGGCGCGTCGTCCGACCGGGAGTCGGTCGACACCTACGACAACGGCGGCCGGGAATCGACGGCTGGCGGCCCGCCGTCGGGTCGTTCGGAGGCCGGCGCCCCGAGCGCCGACCGAGCGCCGACCGACCCGAACTCGGGTCGGTCGGCACCGCCCGGGTCCCGTCAGCAGGAGTGGAACGCGGGGAGCGAGACGCCGACCGGCGGCCCGCGCCGGTACGGCTCTCGGCGCGAAGAGCCGCAACCGAGCCAGCACCGGTACGGCTCTCGGCCACCGAACGGGACCGGTAGCCGGCCGCCGGCACAGCGAGGCGGTCAACCGCCTGCACAGCAGGGCGGCCGGCCACAGGCCGAACAGGGTGGCCAGCAACCCGCCGAGCGGGGCGGTCGGCCGTCCGCCGAATCGGGCCGACCGACGGCGTCCGGACCGACCGCCGGTTCGGGTCGGCCCTCGGAGTCGGCTCAGCCGCCGGAGTCGAGTCGGCCACCGGAATCGCGTCGACCACCGGAGTCCGGCGGCCCGCCGGGCTCCGGCCGGAGCGAGGCGGAACGTCCCGACCGGACGGTCGGCGAACCGGCCAAGCGGACCCGTCCGATTCGAGAACCCTCTCGGCCGACCGAGGAGGGCGACCGAGCGGACGAGCAGGGGGCCGACTCCCGGCCGGAGCGCTACGGCGGTCCCCGGGAGACGGTCCGGTGGCGGGGGTCGATTCGCCGCCAGCGCTCTCAACGCCGCTACGAGCAGGAGACGGACCGCCAGTGGGAGCGCCAGCGAGACCTCCAGCGCGACAAGAGCGGTGGCGGGTTCCGCCGCGGTCGGTAGTCGCTCGGCCGATTCGTCGCACCCGTCGGACCCGTCGAACCTGCCGGATTCGTCGGGGTATCCCGAGATTCGTCGGGGCGTCCGTTGGTACGTTTAATACCGACGGAGGCGACCTTTCGTTCATGGCTCCCGGTCAAGGTAGAAGGCGCCGCTGGCTCTCGTTACACAACGCCACGCTCGACGTCGGACGGTTCACGTTCGACGTTGAGGACTCGCCGGTCGGTGGTACCGTCGTGGTCCCGCGGGACGAGTTGCACAACGTCTTCGAAGCGGAGCGAGGGGAGACGTACTCCGTGTCCGTCGCCGCCGACGATTTCGGTCCGAAGGAGTACGAGTGGGAGGTCGCAGACGGGACCGAGTCCTTGGTCGCGGAGTTGACCGAGGAAGGGGTTACGTTCAAAGAGATGAACCTGCTGTAGCACGTCCCGCAACCGTCGCGTCGAAACCCTCGACCGACCGGAGGTGTCGAACGGTGTTTCGGCGCTTTCGAGCCTCAGTCGGTGGTTTCGGTCCGGGCGGTCCGCCTGGCCGCGCGCTCGATGAACTCCTGGGGGAGTTCGTCGATTTCGCCGGCCTGGACGCCCCAGAGGTGGGCGTAGAGGCCATCCTCGGCAAGCAGGTCGTCGTGGGTGCCGCGCTCGACGATGCGGCCGCCTTCGAGGACGACGATCTGGTCGGCGTCCTTGATGGTCGAGAGGCGGTGGGCGATGGCGAACGTCGTGCGGTCCTCTGTGAGTTCGTTCAGACTGCGCTGGATGAGCATCTCCGTCTCGGTGTCGACGTCGCTGGTCGCCTCGTCCAGGATCAGGATTTCGGGGTCCTTGAGCACCGCGCGGGCGATGGAGATGCGCTGGCGCTGACCGCCGGAGAGTTTCACGCCGCGCTCGCCGACCTCGGTGTCGTAGCCCTCCGGGAGATTCTGGATGAAGTCGTGGGCCTCGGCGGCCTTCGCCGCCTCGATTACCTCCTCGCGGTCGGCGTCGAAGGTGCCGTAGGCGATGTTCTCGGCGACCGTCCCGTAGAACAGGAACGTGTTCTGGGAGACGTAGCCCACGTTCTGCCGGATGCTCGGCAGGCTCACGTCCCGGAGGTCGGTGCCGTCGATGCGGATGGCGCCCTCGTTGACGTCGTACATCCGGAGCAGGAGTTTGAGGACCGTCGACTTGCCCGCGCCGGTCGGGCCGACCAGCGCGAGGGTGTCGCCGCCCTCGACCTCGAAGGAGACGTCCTCGACGATGGTTTCCTCCTCGTCGTAGCCGAAGGTCACGTCTTCGTAGACGACCTCGCCCTCCTCGACCACGAGGTCCTCGGCGTCGGGTTCCTCGCGGATTCGGCTCGGCTCGTCCATCAGCCCGAAGATACGGGCGCTGGAGGCGTAGGCGCGCTGGTACATGTTGATGATGGAGCCGAACTGCGCCATCGGCCAGATGAACCGCTGGGTCAGCATGATGAACGTGACGAACTCGCCGCGCGAGAGGTCGCCGCTGAACAGCCACGGACCTTGTCCGTTGAACACCCAGAGGCCGCCGACCACGAACGTCAGCGCGAAGCCGAGTCCGGAGAGAATCTGGAGCGACGGGAAGAACTTGATGCGAGTGATGATGGCGTCCCAGTTCGCGCCGAAGTAGTCGTTCGAGACGTCCTCGACGCGGTCGGACTCGTAGGGCTCGGTGTTGGACGTCTTGATGACCTGGATGCCCCCGAGGTTGTTCTCCAGGCGGGAGTTGACCTTGCCGACCGACGAGCGCACCTCGGCGTACTTGGGCTGGATGGTCTGGACGAACTTGTAGGTGAACACCGCGATGAGCGGCACCGGCACCATCGCCACGAGCGCGAGTTGCCAGTTGATGGCGAACAGCACCGCCGCGATGGCCGCGACCATCACGCCCAGACGGAACGCCGAGTTCATCCCGTCGTTGAGGAACCGCTCCAGGCGGTTGACGTCGTTCGAGAGGACCGACATCATCTCGCCGGTCTGCTTGTCGGCGAAGAAGTCCATGTCGAGGCGCTGCATCTTGTCGTAGGTGTCGGTCCGGATCTCGTGCTGGATGTTCTGGGCGAAGGAGTTCCAACCCCAGTTGCGACCCCAGTGGAACGCCGCGCCGAACCCGAACGCGCAGGCGATGACCACGACCGAGAACCAGAACTGCGCCTCCTGGGTCGCCGGGACGATGTCGGCCGCCAGTTGCGAGGTCATCCCGGGTATCTGTCCGGCGAGCGCCTCGGGGTACGGAATCGTGCTGCCCGGCGAGAAGAAGGCGTCGATGGCGACGCCGAGGATGATGGGCGGCAGGAGATTGAGAATCCGGGCGAAGAAACTCGACAGGACCCCGACGACGAACGCGAATCGGTTCTCGGACCCGTACTCGAAGAACAGCCGTTTCATGGGGTTCTCGGCCTGCTCTCGCTGTTCTTCGAACGGGTCGTCGTCTTCGTCAGTGATTCCCATTATCACTCAGGAAAGGTTGGGCTCTTGAAAGTGTTTCCTTCGAATCGAAATGGTCGCACCTGCGGGCGTGCATCGGGTTCATAGGATAAGGAAACGGTACCCTTAGCGCTGACGGTCGTTTGCGAGTGTCTGCCAAGGAGGGGTTGGACGCGCCGCTACAGCGTCCGCTCCTCGATTTCGGGGTCCACGTCCGCCTCGGCCAAATCCTGGCGGATGCGCTGGCGCAGAGGGTCGGGCACCGTGTTCCGGCCGACCGGCACCGCGACCTCGCCGTCGCCTTTCACCTTCCAGTAGACGACGCACTCGCTGGGCGCGTAGAACTCGATGCTGTAGTAGTCGTCGCCGCCTTGGTAGTGGACCCGCGCCGCGAACCCCTCGGCCTGCCAGCCGTCTTGCTCGGCCAGCGCCTCGACTCGTTCGTCCATACGGGACCTCTCGGGTGGGACGTGTGGTAGGGGTTACGGAAGCCGGTTCGAAAGACAAACGTTATTTTCGGCGAGCGATTCCTTCCCGGTATCGGGTCCGTGGTCTAGTCGGTTATGACGCGGCCTTTACAAGGCTGAGGTCGGTGGTTCGAATCCGCCCGGACCCATCCTGCGACGAACGAAGTGAGGAGCGGACGGTCCGGCGGTTCGAACCCTGCCAGTCACACGCCCGGAAGCGCAGCAAAGCGAGCATCCCGGAACGTCTCGCTCCGGTGAGAATCCGCCCGAATTCATCGATTCTACCTGCTCACTTCGCAATCAGTATGCTGACGGTCCGGACTTCGACCCCGGGGCCTGGAAAAACGTACAGATGTCGAGTTCGCGTTCCCGTACGGGCTCGGGCACGGCACGACCTTCCGAGCACGATAGCGGAGTGCGACCGCCCGAAAACGTGCGAGAAAGACCCGTCTGAACGATAGAGTGAAATGACTCTCGCGGAACGGTACGGCCATGCGCTACGAGAATCCCGTTCTTCCGGGCTTCCACCCCGACCCGACGATTTGCCGGGGCGAGGACGCGTTCTACCTCGCCGTCAGCTCCTTCGAATACGTTCCGGGCGTTCCGCTCTACCGGAGCGAGAACCTCGCCGACTGGAAGCCTATCGGCCACGCGCTCACCCGGAAATCCCAGCTCACCGTCGATAACGCCGGCGCGTCGGGAGGCGTCTTCGCGCCGACGCTTCGCTACCACGACGGCACCTACTACCTCGTCACCACGAACGTCAGCGGCGACGGCCACTTCTTCGTCACCGCAGACGACCCGGCCGGCGAGTGGTCCGACCCGACGCGGGTATACGCCCCGGGCATCGACCCGGACCTCTTTTTCGAGGACGGTACCTGCTATTTCTCCTATCACTCCACCGACCCCGAAGCCCCGATCGAACAGGCCGAACTCGACGTGGAGACGGGCGAACTCGGCGAGTCACACGCGATCTGGACCGGCTTCCGCGACCCCTACGCAGAGGCGCCCCACATCTACGAGCGCGACGGCACCTATCACCTGATACTCGCCGAAGGAGGGACTCACGCCGGGCACATGGTCGTGGCGGCGCGCGCCGACGATCCGACCGGCCCGTACGAGGGCCATCCCGACAATCCCGTCCTCACCCACTGGGGTCGCCCGCGCGACGAAATCCAGGCCGTCGGACACGCCGACTTCGTGGAGGACGGGAACGGGAACTGGTGGCTCGTCTGTCTCGGTATCCGCCAGCACGGCACGTGGCCGCGCTACCACCACCTCGGCCGCGAAACGTTCCTCGCACCCGTCACGTGGGGGGACGGCTGGCCCGTCGTAAACGGCGGCGAGCCGCTCACGACCGAGATGGAGGGGCCGCTCCCCGGAGAGAGAAACACCGAGTCGACGGCCGTCCAGCGAACTGACACGACGTTCGAGGACGGACTCGGCGTCGAGTGGCAGTTCCGCCGCCATCCCGACCGCGAGCGCTACGGGACGGACGGCGAGGGGCTCGAACTCCGCGGCGGTCCACAGGCTCTCGACGAGCCGGGTGCCACGTTCGTCGGGCGGCGACAGACCGCCTTCGAGTGCCGTGCCGAGATGACGCTCGCGTTCGACCCCTCTGACGGCGAGGAAGCTGGCCTCGCGCTGTTGGTGGACGAGGACCACCACTACCAGGTCGGCGTGACGCGCAGCGACGGCCGCCGGGAGGCCCTCGTGCGCCTCAGTATCGGCGACGCCACGGACGTGATCGCCCGAACGGCTGTCGGCGCGACGGCGGACCTCGCCGTCGAAGCCGACGCTAGGACGTACCGGTTCCTCGTGGACGGCGAGCAAGTGGCCGACGCCTCGACGCGCTACCTGGCCACGGAGGTGACGGGCGGGTTCACGGGCGTCGTCATCGGCCCGTATGCGACCGGGCGCGGGACGACCTGCGAGGCGGATGCGGTAGTCGAGCGCTTCGTCTACGAGTCCTAGCCTGGGTCAGTTTCGCCGGACCCGCTTCTGACGGCGCAATACGACGAGTTCTACGAGACAGCAGTGCGTGTCCGCCGCTCGCAACCTCGTTCGGCCGGAACAGCCATGCCCGAATGCGGCGATACGATTGCCGACGATGAGCGAAACCGACGCGGACGAAACGACCGGGAGGCTCGTGGTGGGGACGTTCCTGACGCTCGACGGGGTGATGCAGGCACCGGGCGGTCCCGAGGAGGACCGGGAGGGCGGGTTCGAACACGGCGGCTGGTCGGTGAACTACTGGGACGAGCGGATGGGCGAGGTCATCGACGAGCAGTTCGCCGACGTCGACGCGCTGTTGCTCGGCCGGAAGACGTACGAAATCTTCGCCGCCCACTGGCCGAACGTCGACGACCCGGACGACCCTGTGGCGACGAAGCTGAACAGCATGCCCAAGTACGTCGCCTCCCGGACGCTCGACGACGTGACGTGGAACAACTCCTCGCTCCTCTCGGGGGACGTCGCCGAGAGCGTCGCGGACCTCAAGGAGGACCGAGGCGACACGATTCTGGTGCAGGGCAGCCAGGGCCTGATCCAGACGCTGCTCGCGAACGACCTCGTCGACGAGTTCTGGCTCTGGATATTCCCCCTGGTACTCGGGGACGGAAAGCGGCTGTTCGGAGACGGGACCGTCCCCGCGGCGCTCGAACTGACCGAGGCGGAGACGTCGAGTACGGGGGTCCAGATGCTCCGATACGAGCGGTCGGGCGAGATAGAGTACGGCTCGTTCGCGCTGGACGACGCGACGGAGTGACGCTACCGGGGCGACGGAGTCACAGTCACGGGTTTCGAACTCCCGGTTCGCCGCCTCCTCCACACTTTTATCAGTTGACACCATACCACCGGCCATGGCAGACCGACCGAGCGACGACGTGCGCGCCGTCCTCGACGCGCTCGAGGCGATGGGAGCACCGAAGGTCAGCGACCTCGAACCCCGGGAGGCCCGCGAGGTGGTGGACGGGACGTTCGCTGGCGCGGAACCGGTCGAGGAGGTCGGCGCGGTCGAGGACCGCACGATTCCCGGTCCGGCGGGCGAGATTCCCGTGCGGGTCTACCGACCCGAGGGCGACGGCCCGCACCCAGTGGTCGTCTTCTTCCACGGCGGCGGGTTCGTACTGGGGGACCTCGACGGTCACGACGCGCCGTGTCGCATCCTCACGAACGCCGTCGAGGCCGTGGTGGTGTCGGTCGACTACCGACTCGCGCCCGAACACCCCTTCCCGGCGGCGGTCGAGGACGCCTACGCCGCGACCGAGTGGATCGCCGAGCACGCCGCCGAAATCGACGGCGATGCGGAACGAATCGCCGTCGCGGGCGACTCCGCGGGCGGGAATCTGGCCGCCGTGGTCGCGCTCGCCGCCCGCGAGCGCGGCGGTCCCGACCTCGCCTATCAGGCGCTGTTCTACCCCGCGGTCGACTTCGGTGAGGGCGACTACCCCTCGCGCGAGGAGAACGCCGAGGGCTACTTCCTCAGCGCCGACGAGATGGCCTACTTCGGCGACCACTACGTCCCCTCGTGGGCGCATATGCCCAATCCCTACCTCGCGCCCATCGAGGCCGAGAGCCACGCCGACCTCCCGCCAGCCACGGTCGTCACCTGTGGGTTCGACCCGCTCCGCGACGAGGGCCGGGCGTACGCCGAAACCCTCGAAGCCGACGGCGTCGCGGTCATCCACCGCGAGTACGACGACCTCATCCACGGCGTCGTCAACATGGTCCAGGAACCGATGGATGTCACCGGAGGTCACGAGATGCTCTCGAACGTGGCCGGGGACCTCCACGACGCGCTTCACTGACTCTCAGGCGGCAGAATCAGTTGTCGGCCGGGCGGCGACCCCGCGGGGTCGCCGCCCGGCCGCCGGTCTTCGGTCGCCGGAACCGGGTTCTCACTCCCCGCGCTCGCCGACCTTCACGAGTTGCTTTCCGATGTTCTCGCCCTCGAACAGGCCCAGGAACGCGTTCGGGGCGTTCTCCAGGCCTTCTGTGACCGTCTCGCGGTACCGAACCTCGTCGTCGGCGACCCACTCGCCGAGTTTCCGGGTCGCCTCCTCGAACCGCGGTGCGAAGTCCGAAACGAGGAAGCCCTCGACCCGCGCCCGCTTCTCGATGAGCGTCGGGAGCTTTCGCGGTCCCGTGGGCACCTCCTGGGCGTTGTACAGCGATATCTGGCCGCAGATTGCCACGCGAGCGTCGACGTTCAGTTTCGAGAAGACGGCGTCGGTGATGGGACCGCCGACGTTGTCGAAGTAGCAGTCGACGCCGTCCGGAGCGGCCGAGTCGAGCGCCGACCGGTAGTCGTCGGTTTCGGCGTAGTTGATGCCGACGTCGAAACCGAGTTCGTCTTCGAGGAACGCGACCTTCTCGTCGGACCCGGCGAACCCGACCGTCCGGGCGCCCGAGAGCCGCGCTATCTGGCCCGCGACCGACCCGACCGCGCCGGCCGCGCCGGTGACGACGAACGTGTCGCCGGCCTTCGGTTGGGCGACCTCGCGCGTGCCGAAGTAGGCGGTCCGGCCCGGCATGCCGAGGACGCCCAGCGCGGTCGAAATCGGTCCCCGTTCGGGGTCGACCGACCGGAGTCGTCCGGCGCGAGCGGTGGCGTAGTCGGCCCACTGGAGGTCGCCGGTCACCACGTCGCCGGCCTCGAAGTCGGTCCCGTTCGATTCGACGACTTCGCCGACGACGCCGCCCCGGAGCGGTTCGCCGACGGTCCACGGTTCGGCGTAGGACTCGCCGGCGTCCATCCGACCCCGCATGTAGGGGTCGACCGAGAGGTAGAGGGTGCGGACGAGCACCTCACCGGGGCCGGGTTCCGGCGCGTCCTCCTCGACCAGTTCGAACGTCTCGGAGTCGGGTCGTCCGTCGGGTCGCTCGGCGAGCAGGAACTTCCGGTTGGTCCGGTCCGTTTCGGGCATGGACCGACCCACGTGCTCGGGTCGGAAGGCTACTGGGGTAGCGGAAGTCGGTCGAGCGAAGCGAGGGGTCTCGGCGCAGGTCGCCGGAGTCCGGCGACCTGCGCCGAGCCTCCGACTCAGGGAGAGAATTCCTCGGCGTCCAGCGGCGCGGCCGTCCGCCAGTAGTGGTCGAAGGTGTCCTGGGCCCACGACCGGACCGCCCGGTCGTCGGTGTCGACCGACGCCCGGAGGACGCCGTTCTCGTCGCGAAGCAAGAGATGGACCGCGTCGTCGGCCACCGTCACCGCGAGCGGGACGCCCTCCTCGTGGACCCTGACCGCCGCGCCCTCGGCGTCGAGGAGCGCGGCGAGTCGCTCACGGAGGCCGGAGTCGTCGGCCAGCGCGTCGATGGCGGTCCGCGAGAAGACGCCCCGGAACGTCTGGTCGCCGGCGGCCACCCGCCGCTGGATTACCGTGAGGCTCTGTTCGTTGAACGCGTGGGAGAACACCCGGACTTCGTCGGCGTCTTCGAGCAGGCCGAGGACGCGCTGGACCGGCGCGTTCGGCCTCGTCTGGCTCGGATGGGTGACCGTCGCGTCGGCGAGTCGCCGGAGGTCGAAGTCCATCGCGTGGGTCGGGAGGTACCGCACGACGCCCCGGAGCTTTCCCTCGGTTTCGAGGATTTCGAGCAGGTCGCCGAACCCCTTCGCGACGAGTCGCCCGGTCGCCGTCGCGACGTACTCGCCCTCCTCGCGCCGAATCCACGACCGCTCCTCGAAGTCGTGCAGGATTCGGCCGAGCGTCGCCTGCGACGCGCCGGTGGCCTCCGCGAGGTCGCTCCGGGAGCGGCGGTCGTCGGCGAGGAGTCCGAGCACTTCGACCCGGTTCGACGAGAGCGCGAGAAACTCTATCTCCGCCAGCGCGGGCTCCATACTTCGTCTGGGACCCGTCGCGGTAAACCGTTTTCGCACCGTGAAATCGTTTCGCGCCGCGAACGACTCTCGGGGTACCGCATGGTTTCTTACCGCGAAAATATTTCCGAACAGAACCTTAAGCCCGGCGCCCCTAGTACCGAGTAAGATGATTCGTACGCTCGACGTTCTTCTCTCCGTCGCACCGCTCGCCGAACGACCCGACGAGGTGAGGCCGTAATCGTGGTCGAACGCCGCACTCTCGTCGCCTTCGTCGCCGCGGCCGTCCTCTTCGGCGGCACGTTCGTCGCCGCGAAGGCCGGCCTCGCCTACTTCCCGCCCCTGCTGTTCGTCGCGCTGCGCTTCGACGTCGCGGCCGTCGCGCTCGCCGGATTCGCGGTCCTGACCGCGTCGCGAGACGAACTGCTCCCGCGGACCCGGGACGACGCCGTCGGCATCCTCGCGACCGGCCTGCTCTCGGTCGGCCTCTCGAACGCGCTCCTGTTCGTCGGCCAGCAGCACGTCACCAGCGCCGTCGCCTCCATCGTCTTCAGCCTCAACCCCATCCTCACGCCGGTGTTCGCCGCGGTCCTGCTCTCGGACGAACGCCTCTCGTCCCGCGGCGGGGTCGGGATGGCGCTGGGTCTCGTCGGCGTCGCCCTCGTGGTCGGCCTCGACCCCGCGAACCTGCTGGGCGGCGACGCGGCCCACAAGGCCGTCCTGTTCGCCGGCGCGGTGGCCGGCGCGCTCGGGAGCGTCCTCATCCGACGGGCCGACGGCACGCTGTCGAGCACGGTCCGAACCGCCTGGGGCCTCCCCTTCGGCGCGCTCCTCTGCCACCTGTTGAGCATCTCTGCGGGCGAGTCGGTCGCGGCGATCACCTGGACGCCGAAAGCGCTGGCGGCGCTCGCGTACGTCGGCCTGTTCGCCGGCGCGATGGCGTACATCGCCTACTTCGGCCTCCTCGACGCGACCGGCGCGATTCGGGCGAACCTGGTCTTCTACGTCGTCCCGGTCGTGACGACCCTCGGCGGGTGGGCGCTGCTCGGCGAGACGGTTTCGGCGCTCGCGGTCGTCGGCTTCCTCACCATCTTCGCCGGATTCGCGGTCATCGGCAGCGAGTCGGTCGACTTCCGGACCTGGCTCCCCGACGCGGTCGCCGACCGCGCCGACGCCGAAGAGGGGCTGCTCGTCGGGCAGGAATCGGTGGGGTACGAGTCCGACTGATTCGCCTCCACTCCGAGCGCGACCCGCCCCGCGTGGGAACGCTGATGTGAGAGCCGACTCTTTGACGAAGTATGACTGCCGCGCAGACGGTCGAACTCGAAGGGCACATCATCGACTCGGGGATGATGCAGCGGTGTTTCGGCGTGGTGATGGAACTCGACGGCGACTTCGACGTGGAGGTCTTCGACGTCGGGAAGCACAAGGACGAGGAGTCCTACTGCCGGATGACCGTCGAGGCCGACGACGAGGAAAAACTCCGCGAGATTCTCCACGAACTCCACCAGAACGGCGCGTCGCTGCCCGACCCGCCGGACGCCACGCTGAAGCCCGCGCCGGAAGACCGGGTGGTCCCCCACGGCTTCTACTCCACGACGAACCACCCGACCGAGGTGCGCTACGACGGCGAGTGGCTCCCCGTCGAGAACATCGAGATGGACTGCGCCGTCGTGGTCGACCCAGACGCCGCGGGCGGCGCGCGCGCGCACACCAAGGTCCTGAACGCCATCGAGGGCGGCGACCTCGTGGTCACCGACGAGGCCGGCGTCCGGGTCGACCCGCCCGAGCGCCCCCGGGGGTCGAGCGGCCCGTTCGGCTTCATGCAGGGCGGCGTCTCCTCCGAGCGCCCCTCCGAGTCGCTCATCCGCGAAGTCGCCGACGCCATCGAGGCGACCGAGGAGGAGGGCGGGTCGATTCTCGCGGTCGCCGGCCCGGCGCTGATTCACTCGGGCGCGGGCGATGCGCTGGCCCGCCTCGTCCGCGAAGGGTACGTCGACATGCTGTCGGCGGGCAACGGCTTCGCGGTCCACGACCTCGAACACGCCAGCTACGGCACCTCGCTCGGGATGGACGTCGAGACGCTCGAGAACCCCCGGAAGGGCCACAAGCACCACATCTACACCATCAGCGAGGTGGTCCGGGCGGGCGGCATCGCGGAGGCCGTCGAGCAGGGACTGGTCGAAGACGGCGTGATGTACGAGTGCGTCACCAACGACGTCCCCTTCGTGCTCGCGGGGTCCATCCGCGACGACGGTCCGTTGCCCGACACCATCACCGACGCCGTCGAGGCTCAGAACGCCATCCGCGAGCAGGCCCGCGAGGCCGACATGGTGCTGATGCTCTCGACGCTGCTCCACTCGGTCGCGGTCGGCAACTGCCTGCCCTCGACCACCCGGGTCGTCTGCGTCGACATCAACCCCGCCACCGTGACCCAACTGCTCGACCGCGGGAGCGCCCAGGCCATCGGGATGGTCACCGACATCGGGACGTTCGTGCCGGCGCTCGCGGAGACGATTCTCGACGAGGAGTGAACGCCCCGGTTCTCGGCGACGGGGGAGCGCCCCGTGCCGTCGCCCGGGAGCAGACTTATTGAACTACCTGCCGTCGCTCCGTCGCATGACGGAATCATCGCGGACCAACGAACTGCGGCGCACGCTCGAAGACGGGGACGCGGCGCTCGGCGTCCTCGACAACACCTACAGTCCGACGCTCGTGGAGTTCTACGCCGAACTCGGACTCGACTTCGTCTGGCTCGATTTGGAGCACGCCGGGCCGAGTCCTTGGGACGGCGAGCGACTCGACGACCTGCTCCGGGCGGCCGACGGGACCGAGACGGAACTGCTGGTCCGGTTGCCCGAAGCCGACCCCGCGCTGGTGCGGAAGGCCCTCGACGCCGGGGTCCGGAACGCGTTCGTCTCGCGGGTCGAGACGGCCGAGGACGCCCGGCGGGCGGTCCGGGCCTCGCGGTTCCGGTACGACGGCGGTCCTGGCGACCGAGGGTTCGCCAACCCGCGGGCGAGTCGCTGGGGGCAGGCCGACGACTACGTCGCGACCGAGGACGAGGAGACGCTGGTCGGTGCGACGATAGAGAGCCAAACTGCGGTCGAGAACCTCGACGAGATTCTCGACGTGCCCGAACTCGGCTTCGTCTTCGTCGGCCCGCTGGATTTGGCGGTATCGCTCGGCCACCCCGGCGAACCGACCCACTCCGACGTCCAGGACGCCGTCGAGGAGATACGCGAGGCCAGCCTCGACGCCGACGTGCCCGTCGGGGGACTCGGCTTTGGGATGGACGACGTGAACGAGAAGGTCGAGGCCGGCTACCAGATTCTCAACCTCGGAAGCACGACCGGTGCCGTCGCCCAGACGGTCGAGTCGTGGTTCGACGGGTACCAAGCGGACGAGTAACCGACCGCGCCGTCTCGGGCCCTCTTCTGCCCTCGTCCCGTTATGCCGACCTATCTTCGCCGTCGGCGTCCTCGTCCTTCTCCCCACTCTCGACGTCGATGCGGAGCGCCTCGCTCTGGCCGGACTCGCGCTCGCCGCCGCCCATGAGTTTGGTCCGGAGGTCGTCGGCGACCGACTGGACCTGGTCGCGGAGGGTGGAAACCTCCTGTTCGAACTCCTCGACCGTCCGCTCGACGTAGTGGACGCGCTGGAGCGGAACCCGCCGGACCGTGTCGCGGCCCCGGTCGTCCTCGCCCGTCTTGATTATCCAGTGGTCCTGGAAGTAGGCGACGTGTTCGTTCGGGACCGTCTCCTCGATGGTCCCCTCGTCGGGGTCGTCGTAGACGATAGTCGCCTCGCCGAGATCTTCTTCGACCATGCGGAACCGTACGCGATTGAGACGGGTAGTCACTGTGGCCGTTCGGGCCACCGTCGCGGTCGCTCCGCTCCGGCCCGCGGCCGGGGTCAGAACCCGAGCGTGCGTCGGATGCGGGCCACGAAACCGTCCTCGGTCGGGAGTTCGCGGGCGAGGGCGTCGAGTTCGTCGTCGCCGAAGCGGTCGTCGCGGCGGGCCTCCCGGAGCCACTGCTCCCACTCGTTCGGCGTCAGCACACCCCGCGACCCCTCGCCCCACTGCTCGTAGAGGGCGTCCCGGTCGCGGAACGGGACGTCCATCTCGCCGCCGCCCCAGTAGAGCGGCGAGAGTTCGAACTCGTACGTCTCGTCGTCGACGAACGAGACGCGGTAGGGGTACTCGTTGTAGAGGAACACGTCGTCGGGGGTCACGACGTCGCTGTTCGGGAGTTCGAGCGTCTCGGACATTCGCCTACGAGTCGGTAGCACTCGCTCCCTTTTGAGGATTCGCCCCGTTCGAAGGCCCTGCGCGTTCGAAGGAACTCCGCGTTCGCGTCGCCCGCCGGGCGACGCGAACGCGGACTCGCCTTCTACTCCGCCGTCTCGACGTTCGTCCGGAACTCGAAGCGCGCGCCGCCCGTCTCGCTCTCGGTGACCGTCCGCTCCCAGCCGTACGCCTCGGCCAGTTGGGCGACGAACGTCAGTCCGAGGCCGATGCCGTCGGCCGCGGTCGTGTAGCCCGCGTCGAAGACGGTCGCTCGCTCAGCCTCGGGGATGCCCGGTCCGTCGTCCTCGACGTAGAACCCTCCCGGCACGGCGTCCGGCGACACGTCGCCGGACGCCGTGCCGAGCGCGCCGACGCGGACGGTCGTGCGCCTGCCGTCGGCGTCGGGCGCGTTTCCAGCGGCGCCGTGTTCGACCGAGTTCGAAAAGAGGTTCTCCAGCAGGTTCCGGAGGTGGTGCGGTTCGACGTTCACCACGAGGTCCGTCTCGATTTCGAGGTCGGCGTCGTCGGTCCCGACGTTCGCCCACACGTCGGCGGCGAGGTCCGCCAGATCGACCGGTTCGGGTTCGACCACCGAGTCGCCGCCGCGGGTCATCACCAGCAGGACGTCGATCATCTCCTCGATGCGGTCGAGTGCGGTTTCGACCTCCCCGGCCGCGTTCTCGTCGCCGGTCCTGGCGGTCTGGAGGTATATCTGGGCGATAGAGAGCGGATTGCGGAGTTCGTGGGCGAGCATGCTCGCGAACGATTCGAGGCGCTCGTTCTGGCGCTTCAGTTCCTCCTCGCGGCGCTTGCGCTCGGTCACGTCCCGGAAGTACACCGACAACCCCGTCTCGGAGGGGTAGACGTGGACCTCGAATCAGGATTCGAGCGGCGCGTAGTACTCCTCGTAGGTGACCGGTTCGAGGGTTTCGCGGGCCCGCTCGCCGGCCCGGTGGCCCTCCGAACCCTCCGCCTCGGGGAAGACGTCCCAGATGGTCCGACCCAGCAGGTCGGCCTCCGTGCGGTCGAGCAGTCGCTCGGCGCGCTCGTTGACGTAGGTGAATCGCCACTCGTCGTCGAGCGCGTAGACGGCGTCGTCGACCCGCTGGAACACGCCTTCCAGTTCGTCTTTGAGTTCGTCGCGCTCGCGCTGTAGCTGGCGGGCCTGCTCTTCGAGTCGGGTCACGTCGGAAACCGTGGCGACGACGGCGGACGCGTCGTCGCCGCCGTCGCCGAGCGGCGCGGCGTTGACCGAGACCCACCGGGTCCGGCCGTCGGGCGTCTCGATTCGGAGCTTTCGGTCGTACACTGGTCGGCCGGATTCGAGCGCCTCGACGACCGGGTTGGACTCCCGCGGGAGCGGTTCGCCGTCGGGGTCGAGGAGTTCGCGCTCGCCGACGACGTACCCCTCGCGCTCGTCCTCGGTCAGGCCGAGCATCTCGACGCTCCGCTCGTTGGCCATCGTCAACCGGCCGTCGGCGTCGAAGACGGCGATGCCGGTCGGACTCGTCTCGAGTATCCTGTCGGTGAGTTCCTTCTCGCGGGCGAGCGCGGCCTCGGTCTGGCGGCGGACCACCAGGTCGCCGAGTTCGGCGCCGACGCCCTCGACGAGCGCGACGAGTCGGTCGTCGGTTTCCCGGGCGTCGGTCATGGCGAACAGCAGGACCGCGACCACCTCGTCGTCGGTCGTCACCGGCACGCCGAGCGCCGCCCGGATGCCGTACTCGCTGGCCTCGTTCACCCGGGTCGAGTGCGACTTCGGGGCGTTCGCGGCGTCGAACATCCACTCCGTCTCGCCCGACGCCCACGTCCGGCCCGGCAGTCCCTGGCCGCGCTCGAAGCGGTAGTCCCGCGAGAGCGCCGCGAACGTCCGGAGGTCGTCGGTGGCGGCGTAGTCGGCCGACGCCCGTTGGAGTTCGTCGCCGTCGGGCATCCAGGCCTCGCCGTACTGCCAGTCGGTCGCCTCGCACACGTGTTCGAGGGCGGCCCGCAGGCCGTCCTCGAACGTCTCGGCCGCCGCAATGGCGCGGGTGGTCGAGTACAGTAGGGTGCGCTCGGCCTCGACGTACTTCGCCTCGGTCATGTCGCGGGTCACCTTCGCGTACCCTTCGAGAGCGCCGTCGGCGTCGCGGACGGGCGAGAGGGTCACGTCGGCCCAGAATCGCGACCCGTCGGCCCGCACGCGCCACCCCTCGTCCTCGACGGTTCCTTCGACGGCTCCCCGGAGGTTACGGTCGGGGACGCCGGCTTCGCGGTCCTCGTCGGTATAGAACGTCGAGACGTGCTCGCCGAGTATCTCCTCGGGTTCGTAGCCCTTGATGGCCTGCGCGCCCTCGTTCCAGCTGGCGACGCGTCCCTCCGTGTCGAGCATGAAGATGGCGTAGTCGTCGACCGCCTCCACCAGCGACCGGAACTGCTGGTCGCGCTCGGTGGGCGACTCCGGGTGGTCGTCCGCGGACCGGGCGTCGAGCGACTCGGGGTCGGCCTCGGCGTCCCGGGGCCGCCACCACACTCGCTCGGACTCGCCGACCGCCTTGGCGTCGAGTTCGCCGCGCTCGACCAGTACTTCTAGTCGCCGACGAGTCTCGGAGGATGAGCGACCGAGCGCGTCGGCGACTTCGCCGGCCGTCAGCGGAACGCCCGGCGAGGGCGACTCCTCGAAGACGGCGAGCGTCTCGCGGAGACGCTCGCCCGAAGGCCCCGTCGAATCCATTGCGTGAGCAGTGACGCCGGAGGGAGATTAAGACTCCGACAGCCCCGCCGGACGGTCGGCGGAACCGCCGACCGCCTCGACCCCGGCCGGCGCGCCGCGGCCACCAGAACTATATAGGGGCGGCGGAAACGCCCGCCCGATGCGCTGGCACGCGAATCGAGAGCGGGTGGTAACGTGAAACGGGCGGTCGGGGTGACCGCACTGGTGGTCCTGGTGGCGGTCGCGGGGGCGACCGCGCTGTTCGTCGGCGGGAATCCGCTCGGCGGGCAGGCGTCGGACGCGACCGACGCGGCGGACGCGAACGCGACGACCACGCCCGGTGGTGCGGGCGAGGACGGCGCCGACGCGGGCGGAAGTGACTCGGGCGGGTCCGACGGGTCCGGCGACCGACAGGCCGACGCCACGGGCGACGCCGACGGTTCGGGCGGCGCGAAGGACGCCGGGTCGGCCTTCCGGCTCCGAATCACGTCGGTCGAGAAGTGCGGCAGCACCTGTCGGGACGTGACGGCCACGCTGAAGAACCGCCGCGAGGCCGACCGCCACGACGTCCGCGTTGAGACGAAGGTGTACGCCGACGACGACCTACTGTGGTCGGGCGAGGAAACCGTCGGCACGCTCGCGGGCAAGGACACCCACACTACGACCAAGCGCGTGAAGGTGGGCTTCTCCGGCGCGATGAAGATAAAGTCCAACGGCGGCTACGTGACCATCGTCACCGTCATCCGGTCCGACGTCGGCACGACGAAGTTCTCGAAGCGCCGGAAGGTCGCCTGAGCTACTCCAGGTCGGCCCCGCAGTCGGGGCACTCCTCGTCGGCGATGGTCACCTGGGCGTCGCACTCCGAACAGAACTCCAGGTAGCACGCGGGGTCGCCCATGACGTTCGTGGGATACGTTGGCCCGGATCAAAGTTCTTTGGCCGACGCCGTCGCCGTGTTTCGAAACTCTTTTCTCCGTCATGCGCCTCGTTGCGAATGCGCCGCCTTAGCTCAGACTGGGAGAGCACTCGACTGAAGATCGAGCTGTCCCCCGTTCAAATCGGGGAGGCGGCATGGCCTTTCTACTCGGACAATATTCGACAGAGAGCGCCGCTTTCCGGCGATTCTCTCGCGCATAGCCCGATTAGATTTGACTATGATTTCACTCGCGCCCCGACGCCTTCGGGCACTCCATCCTACATTTGACTCGTGAAGCCCTTGTAGTTACTCGTACTCACTCGCCACTCTCGAAACTCGGAGAAAGCGAATTCATGACCTTGCCTCTCGGTCAGAATCTTATCAGCGGCTCAAGATTGCCGTGAGAGCGATTTCTGCCAGAGGACTGAGAAAGGTCAGTGAGTCCCTGAATTGGCATCTCGCGCCGCTCACTGAGTTTTAGAATCCCGAGTCCTATGACAGATTCTCAACTTGGCTATATCTTTCTACCACGGACATAGTCATCAGTGTCCTCTAAGAGACGCTTGACATCCTCGGATTCAGGGTCTTCTTCGTTCGCATGAGCGCAATCAGCTCGAATATCTGCTAAGTGCTGAAGATGCTTTTCAGGCGTAGAGTCAATCTCGTCCGCCTCGAATAGCTTCTGAGCCAAAGTCGAAATTCCGTCGTTGTAGTTGTAGTTGATTTCTGAACTGGCATTTTTGCACTTCATCAAAAGGTATCTTTCTAATGCAACCCCTGCAACGACTCCACTAGCGCGGACTTCATCATCAAATAGCCTTCTCGCAGTCTCTAACTCATCTTGAGACACTTCCTCGGAAATCTGTCGTCGAACTCTTACCTCCTCAATTCGAACCTTTGATGGGATGGAACGGAGAATACTCTGTTGAGAATCAAAATCAGAATTTTGAGCATTCAGCACTTTCTGAATATTTGAACGTGCCTTTTTGTCAAGCTGTAGCCTCTCTTTGAATTCCCTATAGTGCTCTTCGAAGTCGTCTTGGCGATTCGGAAGGTATTCTGCAATCAGAGGTGTGGCGGAGTTATACCAGACTTCGTAATTCCGAAGCGCCTCTCGCTGAAGTTCCTCCAATTCATCAGATGGCGTATCCCAAAATACGCCGGGTATCGTTACCATGCTACCAGAACTACCGGACGAATGGGTTTCTATCCGATTAAAAAATTCCGTATACAGGTCTTCTATTTCTTCTGCATCTTCCTCAAGTCGGTCGAGTTCCTCCTCAACAGCATCACTAAGAGCGGTCATGCAATATTCTCTGTGAGATGTTTGTTTAATTCTTGCTGAACATATAGACTTCCCCGGATGCTCGGTATTACCTCATATCGATAAATGGCTACCTTCGCTCCTCCAAGCAATTCCAGAACTGTCGAGCAGAAGACGATTGGTTGCTACTGAATCGCTCTCTCATCGCACTTAGTGAACCTTGGGGCTCGTCTCCCTCTCGTAGATTATTAGGTAGCTCACCTAATTCTGATAACAATGCCCGCTAATTCGACAGCAGTACAGGCAGGTACGACGATAGAAACGGGGACGCTTCTATTGGCGGCGGCGACTTTCTTCGGTGCTATGGTCGGCGCTTTGACTCAGATAGGGTTAGGCTGGTGGAACAGACGACGCTCAAGAAAGAACCTTCGACTCGCACTCCGAAGTGAAATCCAGAGTCAAATGGCGCTGGATATGGATGACCCTGGTGACCTCACCGCTTATGATGATTTGAGCGAGGTCTTTCCGTCACCTGTCTACGAGTCTAACACACAGGAAATAGGACAACTATCCAACGAAGAAGCTCAAAAGATTTCTCAATTCTATACTGCTCTAATGGCTCATAGAGGGATGACTGGTCAGCAATCCTCAGGAGAGGAAAATGAGGAAGCCACGGAGGAGATGACTGAGTCCGTTGAAGGGCTCCGCACCCGAGCAATCGACGCGATAAACGACAACCTTTGAAATTTAGTTCTATGGCGTTCCTATCGAGATAGAAGGGACCTATGGTTCTGGCATTGTATTCAAAGCGATTTCTTTGGAGCAGGCTTGGACGTCCTCTTTATATACTTTAAACGGCCGGATTCTATGGTGCTGTTATGAATTATTATAGTTAACACATCCGAAAATAGGGGTTTTATTATCTGGACGTACGTAGTGGAGTTCAGGTAGAAAAGAAATGAATCGAGGGCTCAGATACATCCGACAACAAAGAATATGCAATGATGAAAAAGAAATCCGATTACGTGAATTGGGAGACCATCCCACTCGAACAGTATCTCAAACAGCCGGACGGCGATGAGACGACTGCGCTAAAATACGACCTCCAGAAGCGCATTGCTTCTAGGGAAGATGTTTCTCGGGCGAAAGCAAAGCAACTAATCAAGAAAGCCGTTTTCGACGGTTTTCTGGAGTTTGATGGGGATTTTGTATATCTTTCTGACTCATTCAATTGGGTCTTGGAGCACGGTTCAGAACCGAGTTGAGTGAGACGCATCAAGCCAGTTTTTTCGAGAGAAACTGGCCTCTAATCACAATGAATTGCACAACTGCTTCGCAGTATAAGTGAACGCTTGAGAAGGAACGGAATGAACATGAACAAGAACACTAATCGACCAAATAAATCTGTTGAGGAACCGCTCAAGACGGATGGCGACATCCAAATGGAAACGATTCGAGACGAGACTGAAGAGCGAATTGAATATGCTCTCAGTTCTAAGAAGTCGGTTTTAATTGACTCACCACCAAACAGTGGCAAGACCACATCAACTTTCAAAGTCGCTAAACAGACTGATACTCCGATTACGTATCTGACCGCCCGTAACGACCTCTATGACCAAGCAATCAGTATTTGCAAGGAACTTGGTCTTTCACCGAAGCAAGTACCTAGTCCACATCGGGATTGCCCTTCCTTTAGAGGCGACGAAGGAAGCCAGGTGGAAAAGAAGGCAAAAGAACTCTATCAGTTGGGGGTGAGCGCAAAAAGAATTCATTCGGAACTGAATCTCCCTTGTTCTCCGGACTGCAAGTATCTGGAGATGCGGTCAGACCTCGATTCTGAATCTGCTCAGGTCATCATTGGCAACTATAAACATGCCTATATCGAGTCGATTCTCGAAAATCGAGTCGTCGTTATGGATGAGTTCCCCGGGGATGCTTTTGAGACCGAATTTAGTCAGGTTTCTAAGACCATATCACAATTCTTGGAGGAGAAAGAAGGTTTGCCTTACGATGAATTCACCGACCTAATAGAGACAAGAGATGGAACTGACGAAACTCAAAAGGCCTTATCTTGGTTTTTTAATTATGGAGCAGATGAAGACGTTACTTCTGTTCTTAATAAAGAGGAGTACAATCGATATCACACGTTAGCACCTTTCCTTTGTTTCGCCTTGCTCAGAATGAAGAATCTCGGGAATGGATTTGAAGCGACAGGAACTGAGAAGTTCGAGGATTATGGTATCGAGCGTAAGCGTATTGCAGTTCATAATCGAAAGGAAGGGTGGATGACAGTTCTCACGCCACCTGATTTTTCTTCTGCTCTCGGCCTTGTTTGTCTTGATGGCACTCCCACAACCGAACTTTGGGAATTAGTGACGGATGAGGAGTTAGATATCTGGACAATTCTTGACGATGCTGACAAAGATTCATATATCAAGGATGCAATGGGAGTGACCATCAAACAAGCAGGCCAAGGAACCAAGCCCTACTCCGGTGGGAATATCGCCGCTAATAGGGACGCTGGCTTATTTATGAAGATTGAGGTCGAAGAAGGGCAGAGTCCCGCTTTAATCACTCCAAAGAAGGCGCTAAAGAAGTATGAGAAAAATGGGATTGTAGAACAGAACCAACGCACTAAGAACTTTGCAGAAATACACAGCTCAAATGATTTCGCCAATGAACCATTAGGCGTTATTTCCGGTTCTCCTCATCCTAGAAGGGCTATCCTCCAAAAGTGGGCCGCGTATTTCGGAGAAGGAATAGAACCGGAGGGGAGAGGGACAAAGAAGAGTTTTGGCGAACTTGGTAATAAGATATACCGTCACTTCTCTCATCATCAAGTCCTGCAAGCGATTCTTCGATTCGGTCGAGGGGATGCTGAAGCAACAGTCTATCTCAATACTCTCGCTCTTCCGAATTGGTTGACCCCTGATTCTCATGTCGACGTTCAACCCTTTAATAGCGAGAACAGGCGTCAGGTGAGTCAGATATTGCAGGAGCGAGGTCAAAACGGGGCGAAGAAAGAATTACTGGAAAAAGAAGTTGGCTGCTCGAAACGAACTATAACGAAGATTTTGAGAGATTTTGAGGATGATAATATTGTTAAAAAGCATGAAGGGATAGGACGCCACGGCGCAAATATTTACGTGTGGGATATATAACCATGGTAATAGAATCAATCACCACGAAAAATCTCTATAAATTCTTATTGGGGAAGCTTCGGGGTATTTGAGTCCATTGTCATGGCAGGCGTTAGCACATTCGAAATTGGTGCCAATCAATTGCTTCTCTTGAGGAAGCACGGTGAATTCCTGGCCGCTGAGACTGCCGGAGATTGCTTCCTAACCAATTCTGTTAGTGAGTTGATGTTCTCCTCGGTGTTCATTGGGAATCAGCATAGGACTGAATCTGGGGCCGAAGAATAGAAATGAGTGAGGAGACGGTGTTTTGATGGTCGCTAAGTCGTAGTGGGTCTCATCCTCCATTCATTTCTACAATTGATGTCTAATTCTGATTTATTCCTTGTATTCTTCCAATGAATACAGAGAATCGCCAGTACTTCCAACGTAAATGAAATTCTCTCTGACAATTGGTGCTGCTTCAACAGAACCACCTATTGCATACTCTCTCATTCTGTTTCCGGCTTGAGCGTCAATGACGTGAACATTACCGTTATGACTGCCGAGATAGAGTCTGTTTTTAGATACTACGGCACCTGAAACGCTTCCAGTAGACTGGAACTTCCATTTTTCACTTCCATCATTTGCATTCAGGGCAAAGAGCGACCAACTACTAGGAACAAGTATGGTATCATCAACAACGGTTATCAAATTATTATAAACTCCATTTTTTAAGCTTGTACGCCACCTCTGGGTACCATTCTCTGAATTAACTGCATAGAATTTATCAGACGTAGTCCCAAAGTACACGGTACTCTCAGTTACTGCAGGAGAGCATTGAACTTGGTCATAAACTTTAAATTGCCACTTCTCACTTCCGTCTTTTGTATCAACGGCATAGAATGTATCGCCTAAACTTCCGAAGTAAATAACCCCATTTTTCACAATAGGTGTTGAAATAATTCCGCCTTTAGCTTTATAACTCCATCTCTTTCTCCCATTTTCTGCATTTAATGCATACATTGTATCACCAATGCTCCCTACGTAAATTGCGTCTTTATGGACTACCGGAGCTGTCCCTCCATACCCGTTCGTTTTGAAAGACCAACGTTTCTTGCCGTTATTAGCATTTAGCGCGTAAACATTTAAGCCACCTGTGTTCACATATATAGTATCTTTTCTAATTCCGAGAGACGTTTCAATAGGTTCTTCTGTATCAAATTCCCATTTCTTCTCTCCATTATGTCTATTGATAGAATAAACTCTGCCATCTTTGCTTCCGATATAAATATAATCTTCAGAAACAACAGGGGATGCTACAATATCATGATTGGTTTCAAATGACCACTGCTTCCGAATTTGAAAGCCGTCTTCATTATTTGAATTGCTTGAAAGAGCCCCCAGAGCAGCGACAGCCGTTAACCCTACGGCTCCGTATTTTAGTGGCTTTCTAAGAAAGTCTCTTCTTGAATCAGATTGTTCATTATCTTCGGGAGTCTCCTCAGCTACTCTTTCTTTTGCTGTTTCGGATGAATCCGAGTCAAATCCATTATCAAAAATGGCCTCAGATGACGTTGTCTTGTGGACTAAATTCTGAAGTCCGTGCTTCTGAAGAAATGTTCGGAGACGACTTTCATTTACGCATTTCACTCCTGTTTCCTTAGCAATTTGAATAGCTTTATCCTCAAAGCCGCCAGTAGAAACGCAATACGCGGCGTTGAATCCTTTTCTCTTCGCCATCTTAGAAAGGGTCTTTAATCCCTCAGCAGAGACAATCTTTGTCCTGACCCAGACTAACTCCTTTTTTGAGTTTTGTCTGTCCTTCTTTGCGAGAACAAAGGTTTCAGAACCTTGCTTGGAGATTTTAGTTTGATAACCTCTCTCTTCCCAGAGCCTCATGACGATACCAGCTAGCCCTTCTTTTTTCACTTTCTCAATGCCCATCAGTCAATTTGCTATTCAAATTGGGATGACAAATATTTTTCTAGGTAGTATCGGTATCAGATAGAGAAACGAACTAATCCATTTAACCGGCTTAGTCCAATCGAGGAGAGAAGACCCAGAGTGAGTCTCCGGCGTGGAGGCGGGTCCTGAGCGGCTTGAGGATTGACCCGATGTAATCCCAGTCAACTTAATCAATTAGAGGAGAACACCACCTACTTGTTCTCCGGTGAGCTAAGGCTTCATTCTGGTCTAAAATACTCTGTTTGTAGGAAAATGGATAAAGTATTTACATCCACAACCGTTTGAAGTGAGTATGCCGAAGGCAAAGTTCAGATTCGGGGAGTTAGAGGCTGATGAGGGGATTCCATCTATGGATGCAATCGCTGAGGTGGTAGAAGGGAATGGAATTTTCGGCCCGACTGGCGACCAACGCGGTGTCCAACTTCGCACTGATTCTGACGAATACGTAGTCGGTGATGACTATATCTTCATTCGCTTTGTAAAGGAAGTTACCGAAGAGCGAAAAGAGATAGATGGCAACGAGGTGACTATCGGTGACAGTCACATTGCAAGGATTATGCGATTTCTCTTGACCCGCGACGGGTCATACGCCTTCGAGACGACGTCTGGCGTGTACGATAAGGATGCAATTGACTATCTGATTGGTGAGGACTCGGATGAGTTCGGAATCGACTTCCAATGCGACCAGTATAATCGATTTACTCGGGAACAAATGAGAGAGTTCTACGAACAGTCGTTCCGAGTTCGTGGTCTAAAGTTAGAAGACATCGGTGAACGCGACTCTGAAGAAACCTCTGTCGAAGAGGATATCGCAGACCATGTGGACCGTGCTGGTGAAAATGCCGTTCGAGCGCGGTGTTCAGCACCGGTTCACAGGACAACAATCTCAGTGGCCCTGGTATCATCGACGGGTTCGCTCGCCTCTCCGAGGTAAAGTACATCCGTATGAAGGACTCGGAAGGACAAATCCGAGAGGCCAACCGAAACGGTCGTTACACCTTCTCGTATCCTGCCGACCTTGACTTAGCGGACCAGGCTCAGCGCGTTCGGGATATCCTCTCGACTGTCACCGATGGAATGGTTCACGAAGACGAAGAAGAACCGGAGGAGGCGGCTCCGGCACCGGCAACCGATTAGATGTTGTCGAGGTAGCCCCGTCGCTGTTCGACTTTCACCTCCTCATCTCGTTTGTCGTAGTGCTTATCCAAAACATCTTGCCCAACATTCATTCGGTCGCTGACAACTTTCTCAGGCACGTCCTCAGTAAGAAAATGAGTAATCGAACCGCGTCGAATCGCATGCGGTGAAACGTTGACCGGGCATTTGCAATAGCCGGGATACTTCCCGGCCTCACAGTCATCTGGTTCACGTCCCTTCGGGCATTCATCCCCGTAGTAGCAGGGACGAGTGACCATGTAGACGGCATCCCGTATGCTTGACCGATTCATCCGCCCATTCCGGCTTGTTAGGAGTGGTTTGCGCCCATAGTCATCCTCCACATCATGGCGATGATTCTCATCCCAGTCTTCGATAGCCCGACAGACCTCGGCATTCAGCGCAACCATTCTTTCTCCTTCTTTTCCGTTCTTCAGGGGTGTCCCTGTTTTTGGACGGTGGTGAAGTGCCAAGCGTTCAGCCTCCCCGTCATAATCATCGATATCAAGGGAGTAGAGAGCGCCAAGACGTATCCCCGTGTGCCAAAGAATTTCTAAGATAACGTGAGAGCGAGAAGCGTACTCGAACTTCCTAAGATATTCAAGAAGAGCCTCGGCATCGCCTGCATTGAGAATAGTTTCGCTCTGTTCGTCATTCTTACTGAGTGTCGGCATAAGGGCCTCGAACTTCTCGTGAAGCCCCTGTTCGACTGCGTCGATAGATTCACACCACCGAATGAAGACTCGAAGCGCATCAAGTTGGCCCTCAAGCGTAATTGGTTTCAAATCACCGTCATCCCGACGCCATGTTTTGAACTTCTGGAGCTTGCGTCCAGAGAGGTTATTCATGTTCTCAATTCCCTCAAACCCCTGACACCACCGGATGAAATGTTTGAGTCGGTAGTGATATCCGTCAAGCGTTGACTGTGAGACCTCGTTCTTTCGCGCGTTAAGATACATCTCCTTCGCTTCTGCCGGCGAAATTGGTTGAAGTCCGGAGGTCATGTCGAGTATATGACTTTCTTAGCCTTCAAATTACTGGTAGTAATTAGAGCCATGAGGTATAGAACCGTCCTGCTGTAGAAGGCACGGAGAGCCCGTAGAAGAGGGTGGTTCTCGATATGGATGAATGCCGTTCTGATTCAATAAGAGTTCAGGAGGAGCCATTCTCCGCCGTCTCCGAGCAGGTGAATACTATCGAACCCCTTGATGAAGTTCTAAATCGGGATTGCCCAAAAAGACCGGGAGAGCACTTTCTTGCAAATGAGCTGTCCCCGGTTCAAATCCGGGAGGCGGCATACCTTTTCCGCGACGCTATTTCGCCGAGCGGAAGGTCTGTCACCCGACCCGATTTGAGCCTGGAAGTCGCAGTCCCGGAACGGCTCTTCACGCCGCACGCCCGGAACGTCTTTCTCCGTTCAAATCGGGGAGGCGGCATACTTTCTGCCGACGCCACGTGAGAGCGTAGCGAACCCGTCTCACCGGTTCGACGAGGACCGTTCTGCCGGACGAGAGGAACAGAACGGTTTCGTCACCCAACCGTCATCGAAACCGCAGACCGACGCTCGTCGAACGCTCGACGTTTCGATATCCGAAGTGCTCCAACACCCGACGCTCGTACCTGGCGTTGAGCACCGAGAACAGGAGTCCCGTCACTCGCTCTCGCTCGTCGTAGCTCGTCGTCTCGACCCGCGTTCCCGCCTCGCTCGGCCGTATCGATAGTTCTACCGTCCCGTCGAGGGCGTCGTCCCCGAAGCGTATCAGAATCGCGCTCTCGCCGTCGCGACTCACGTGGAGCCGATACTCGTGAGCGAACAGCCTCAGGAACGTGCCTTCGAGAACGACGTCGGCGCTCCCGTCGTCCGCCTCGCATTTGCGAATCTCGTCGGCCCAGCCGAACGCGAACGCGGTCATCGGGTTGACCGCGTTTTCGAACTCCGCGCGGACGGTTTCCGGGGACTTGCTCGTTTCGAGCACGCCCTCGGTGCGCAGGTCGAACAGGGGAACGAACCCGACGATGGCGACGAGAAGCAACCCCAGGCCTGCGGCCACGCTGGTCGCGGGGTCCTCCGACCGGAAACCGTACGCGCCCGCTCCGATGCAGAGTCCGAACCCTGCGAGGTAGACGACTTCGGCGAGTCGATAGTACCGCCTCACGACCGCTTCGACCGGACCGTCGAGTCGGGGATTCATCTCTCGTAACTGGCAGGGAAGCCGACCACCACCATAATATCACCTGTTTGGAACTATTGGACCGTCGGTACCGATGCGGAGGACCGCGGCGAGTGCGAACCCGCGGTTTCGGTCGAAATCGGGGGCGGCGGTACTTTCCTGCGAACGACCGAGGGAGCGAAGCGACTCCTCACAGCTCACGACCCGAAACCGGACGCAGGTTCTCCGACGGCACCCAACCTGTCTCGCCGGTCGACTTCTCGCACCACTCCCAGCCGGCGATCGCGGTGCGAGACGTGAGCGTCTCTCCGCGTTCGACGGTGAGTTCTCTCGCCACGTAGTCTTCGAGACTGACCCACCGTCCGTCCCGGCGCTCGACGTACGCGTCCGGTATCCAGCCCTCTCGCCCGGAGCCGTCGATACACCACGACCACCCGTCCCATTTCGTCGCACGCTCTTCGATGGTGAGTTCGTCGCCCTCGCTCACACGTATCGGCTCCGGGTACGCCGACGCGTACGCTTCGACGACCCGACGGTTCGACGTAGTGGAATCCATCGATATCGCCAGTACTCGTCGACGGCGGCAGATAATCCTACCGTACGCGCTCGACGATGATGTTTGCGGGAGCGGCGCCGGATATCGGACTGAATTGCTGGGACGCGTACGGGTTCCTCCCGCCCGAACCGCGGCCAACGGTGTACTTGTCGGTCCATCCGCTGGCCGTAGAGACACGTTCTCGGCGTCTGGCCGGCGGTTCAGCGGAAACCTGATCGGACTGCTTCCAACTACTGGGCCGCTTCCTTGCAGGCGTCGTGGACGATGTCGCCGTTCTCGTCCGGTCCTCGGCGCTCGCCCGACCGAATCGGCTCGCCGCAGATGGCACAGCGCAGTCCGCCCTTCTCGCTCGTGTCGACGCCGAGCGTCTCCTTCACTTCCTGGGTCGCGGTTTCGGTGTCGATGTCGAGCGCTTTCCCTACGCCGCCGGACTCGTTTCTAGCACCGGCCCCGAGCGCGATTGCGCCCGCGCCGGCGAGCACCCCGCGCAATCGCTTGCCCTTGCGGAGCGAACTGACCGCGAGGACCGCCAGAACGACGGCGAGGAGGCCCCGGGCGACTCGCCCGCGGAGGCCACTGGCCGCGTCGATTTCCGGACTCTCGCTCGATTCGAGGGTTTTCCTCAGCTCCATACGTCGAAATCGGGCCGTGTGCCCTTGTATTTCATCCCCGACGAGACGGAACGTGGCGACGGTGTGCGGAAACCCGTCGCTCCGCTCATCTGGGAGTACATGCTCGAACGTGCACCTATCGGAGGTGTTCAAGGATCTGCAGGATACGGAACCCCAGTTCGCCGTAGTCTTTCTCGGTTTCGGCTGCGACTGCCCTGAGCGCGTCTACCCGCTTGGTGTACCGCTCGTTGATGACCAACTCCAATTCGCTGTCAGTTTCCTCCTCGAAGTCGCGGGCCAACTTCGACAGTCCGCCCAGGAGATACTCCTCGTCGGACCGCCCGGGGACAATGGGACTCCAGAGTTGGAAGACGTAGGAGTCGGCGGAGTCGAACAACTCCCGCACGTGCTCACTGTCGGAGGTGAACTTTCGCCACAGTCGGTCCAATGTGTGCTGGTAGTCCTCGTTGCCGTATTGGTCCCATCTGTCGTCGCTCGGCGTTCCGGAGTAGTGCAGGCCGTTTAGGTGCGTCACCACCTCGCAGGTGTAGACGATTCGCTCGCCGCTTTTCTGGGTCTTCACGCCGATCACGTCTATCTCCATCTGCTCACCTTCCTCGGGCGAGTGCTGGTTGTAGGTCACCAGGTCGCAACCCGCGACCAATCGTAAATACGACCCGACGAGTAGTTCCCCGGATTCAGGCTGTATGGTCATACGCGTACGTTCCGGTAGCCGGTAAAGAACGTTGGCACTCCCTGTTGTCCGTGCCAACGGCGTCAATTTCGTCTCGCCACTCGCCCAATACCCCGCCGCCGAACCTGACGCCGACCCCGAGAGAAGACTTTTCCTTGCGTTTTCGCTAGCAGGTGTTGATGGAGTCCCCGTTCGAGGTGTTGGGCATCGACGCCGAGGCCGACGAGGAACGAATCGAGGAGGCGTACAGGGAACGGGTCAAACGCGCCCACCCCGACCGGGGCGGGTCGGTCGAGGAGTTCATCGCGGTCCGGGAGGCCTACGAGAAAATCAAAGCGGGCTACGAGGAGACGCCGGAACTGACCGGCGACGACGCCGAGGCCGGCGAGGGTCCTGGCCGGCCGTCGTCGACCGAAGCGCAGACGGACCGGAAGCGCTCGGACCGCGAGCGCGCCGCCCGCCCGGGGTCGGAACCGGACCGCGAGGTTTCCCGCGAGCGGGTCACCTCCGAGGTCACCTACCTCAACTACGACGTGCTCGCCGACTTTGGCTGGGACGCCGCCGACGACGGACTCTTCCGGAAGGCGGCCGACGCCGACCTCGGCGAAATCGACTACGGGCGATTCGAGGTCGAACCCGGCGAGTCGCTGCTCGAAGCCGCCGAGGACCGCGGCTACGCCTGGCCGTTCGCCTGCCGCGGCGGCGCGTGCGCGAACTGTGCCATCATCCTCCGGGACGGCGAACTGTCGATGCCGGCCAGCCACGTGCTCCCCGCGGACCTGATGGACCGGGGCTTTCGGCTGTCGTGCAACGGGATGCCCATCACGGCCGAACTGAAGGTCATCTACAACGTCAAGCACATGCCCGAACTCGACGACCTGCTGTTGCCGCCCCGACCGTTCGAGCAGGCGTATCCGAACGACTAGGCGTCTCGGCGACCGACGGCGGAGTCGGCGGTCCTACGGGTCCTACGTGTGGACGACGACCGTGTCGCCGGCGATGTCCCCGACGCGCTGGTTGCCGTCCGTCACGGACGCGGCGACGATGCCGACGAGGTAGAAGAGGGGGAGCGCGTCCACGAAGCGGAGGACGTTCCTGACGGCCGCCGCGCCCCACGTGATGTGCGAACCGTCGGCTTTCACGACGACGATTCCCCGGTAGTGCTTCCCGATCGTCTGACCGTAGTACCCCTCGAAGGCGGCCTGGTACGCGACGAGGCCGAGCGGGGCGCCGAACTGGAGCGCGAGGAGGGTCCCCCCGAGGGCTCCGACCGTCCCGCCGACCAGCAGGAGTCCTGCGACGTATCCGAGAATCCCGACGACGACGCTTACGAGCAACGCGTCGATGAGGAGCGCTTCGAACCGACGGTCTAACACTCCCGCGTACGCGTCCATGTCCGGTGACGGAAACTTCTCCATTTGTACGCCGAGGTGCCAGGTCACTTCGTTTATACTTTTACATCAAACACGTTGTTATCAAAATTGATACCCCGCCGGTCGACGGCGGTAACGTCTAACTGTCGGACCAGAGTACCGAACGCATGAGCGATTCCGAAGCGAAGGCGTTCGACGAGTTGACCGAGGAGGAGCGAGTCGCGGTCGAGGAGGTCGAACGGGGGTTAGAGCAGTTCTATCGCGCTCACGGGGCGCTCGTGGAGTTCCACCACGCGGTCGGCAGGGCGATGGAGCACTTCGACGCCGCCGAGGAGAATCTCCGCGGGGAACACGGCGACATCGCCGACCGACTCGAGGACGACGTTCTCCCGGCGGGCGTGACCGCCGACGGGAAGCTAACCTACCAGGTCGTCGCCGAGTTCGAGGAGGGACTGCTCGGGGAGGTCGAGTCGGTCGCCGACGAGGCGTTCGAGGAACTCGCCGACGGCAGGCGCTACCCGATAGAGCGCGCCGGACGCGGCGGGCGGTCGAACGACTCGTAGCCCTGTACGGTTCGCGGGTCGGCGACTTGAGAGTCGCCGACCCACGACCCGGTTCGTCGCCCTCGCCGGTTCACCGCCCTACTCGTTTCCGACGAACACCGTCTTCAACCGGTTTCCGCAGTTTGGACAGCAGAGCGTCTGCCACTTGGCCGGGTCGAGGTTCCCCATCGTCTGCGTCCGGCGCGCGTCCTCGAACGCCGCGACGGTACCGCACGTCCCGCACTCGTAGGTGTCTCGCTCGTTCGCCATCGTTCGTCGGTAGGGCCGCCGCGGTATTCGAACCTCGGTGCCAGCGATGACCGATTGCCCTCCGCGCCGACCCCGTCCCGCGGTTTCGGGCGCGATTCGACCCTGGACGTCTCCGTTCGCCGATACGTAAAGGACTTTAGTTTCGATTCGAAATACCCACTCGTAGTGCCTCGCTTCCCGAACCCCGTCCGCCTGCTCATCCTCCTCATCGGCCTCGCGCTCGCCCGCGTCGGCCTCGTCGAACCGAAACACGTCCGCCGGACCACTGACCTCGCGTGGCCGCGCATCGTCACCGGCCTCGCGCGGATGTCGAAGAACGCCGTCGACGTGGCGTTCGTCGGCATCGCCGTCGGCCCGGTGGCCATCGCGGGCGTCGGGTTCGCGACGCCGTACTGGGGCGTCGCGTTTTCGCTCGGCGGGGGCATCGCCGGCGGCACCATCGCGCTCGTCTCCCAGCGGTTCGGCGCGGAGGCGTTCGACGAACTCGGCGTGGCGGTGCGGTCGAGCGTCGCGCTCGTCGTCGCGGTGACCCTCCCCGTCGCGGCCGTCTTCTGGCTGTTTCCGGCCGACCTCGTCGGCGTGATGACCGACGACGGCGAGGTGATTCGGCTGGGCGCAACCTACCTCCGAATCCTGGCGCTCGGCGTCCCCTTCGCGGGGCTGAACCTCATCGGGAGTCGCATCTACATCGGCGCCGACGACGCGTGGACGCCGATGCTCGTCCGGTCCGGCGGCGCGATATCGAACATCGTGCTGAGCGGCGCGTTCATCTTCGGCCTCGGCATGGGCGTCGCGGGCGCGGCGTTCGGGACGGTGCTGGCCAACGTCTTCGTGACCGTCGCGTTCGCCGCCGGACTCGTCGCGGGTCGACTCCCCGTGGTCGGCGCGCTCCCCGTGCAGATCAGTCCGCTGTCCTCGTACGTCGACGTCGAGACGATGCGCGACCTGGTGCGAATCGGCCTGCCGGTCGTCGGCCGCAACCTGGTGTGGACCGTCGCGAAGTTCCCGATGCTGGCCATCGTCGGCCTGTTCGGGCCGAGCGTGGTCGCCGCCTACGTCATCTCCCGGCGCATCTGGGGGCTGATGAACACCCCAGGCTGGGGCTTCGGACTGGCATCCAGCAGCCTCGTCGGCCAGGCGCTCGGCGACGGCGACGAACTCACCGCCGAGTCCTACGCCCGCGACATCGTCGCCTTCTCGGTGGCGACGTACGTCGTCGCCGCCGTCATCGTGGCCGCGCTGGCCGAACCCATCGTCCTCTCGTTCGTCAAGGACGCCGCAGATCCCTCGGTGCCCGTGGCGGTGGCGCTCGTCTACGCAGCGTGCGTCGCCACCGTCGCTCAGGGCGTCAAGGCGGCGGCCGCCGGCCCGCTCGACGCCAGCGGCGACACGCGCTGGCCGTTCTACAGCCAGGCCATCGGGATGTTCCTCTGTGCGATTCCGGTCGCCTACCTCGGCGCGACCACCGCGTTCGGCATCGCGGGACTCTACCTGTCGTTCCTCGCGGAGACGACGGTCCCCGCCGCCATCAACTACCGCCGGTTCTCGACCGGCAAGTGGAAGGCCATCAGCCGGGAGTTCCGCCCAGAATCGCCGGTCGCCGACGACTGAGCGACTCAGAACGACGACCGGGCGGCCTTGACGACCCGGCTGGGAATCCCCGGTTTCGCCCGACGGCGCCCCGACGCTCCGCCCGGACGAGAACTGTCGAATCCACCGGAACGACGCCCAAAGGTGTCGAATCCGGCGACGATTCGACGCTCGCGCGACTGTACGTTTTCATTCACCCACCGAACGAGGAGTTTCGGAGAAAAATATCCAAAAATTACCTCTGTGACACCACGTATATCACAAGTCTTATCCGTGTACTGGCACTGTGTTTAGATGCAATGGCGAAAGGAAACGTTGATTTCTTCAACGACACTGGCGGCTACGGTTTCATCGAGACTGAGGACGCGGACGACGACGTATTCTTCCACATGGAGGACGTTGGCGGGCCGGACCTCGAAGAGGGAACGGAGATCGAATTCGACATCGAGCAGGCCCCCAAGGGCCCGCGCGCAACCAACGTCACCCGTCTGTAAGCTAGCGCTTCACCCTTCGGGGTGACGGACGAGACGTCTATTACTACAACATTTTAACGCGACGCTACTCACCGAGAGCGACGGCCAGCGCGCCGTGACGCGAGATTAACAGGCCGAGGAGACGCTCCGCTAGCCTCGCCCGCGGAGACGATTCGGGAAGCGTTAACTACCGGCGCTCGGAACCGGCGCGTACATGAAAGCAGGCGTCATCGGCGTCGTCGACGGTGACTTCGACGTCGTCGGTTCGTTTTCGGACGCGGTCGTCGAGGGCGACCGCGAACTCGCGCGCAGACTCGACGTGGGCCGGGTGTTCTCGCTGTCGGACGGCACCGTCGCGTTCGAGGGCCGGGCCGCGGCCGAGCGACTCGTCGACGGCGAGGCGGCCCGGATAGACTCCGGGGCGGTCGCGTTCGAGGAGACGACCCGGACCGAGACCCGCGCGACCGAACTCGCGGGCGTGCCCGGCGAGTTCGTCGTCGCCGAGAGCGGTGCGGGCGCGTTCGCCTTCGAGATGGTCGGCCTCGACACCGCGACGTCGGTCGAGCGCGCGACTCTCGACCTGAACGCGTTCCTCGACGCCCAGGCCGGCGCGACCGCCTGGAAGGCCGGTTTCTACGGCGAGGACGGCAACGCCGAGAACGGCGTGCTCCACGGTGAGGACCTGCTGGCCGACGAGGAGTTCGGCGGCGTCCTCGGTCGCGCGCGGTTGAACCAACTCGGCATCGAGGGGACCTACCGCGACCGCCCGTTGAAACTGACCGCCGCCCGGAGCGGCTACGTCGAGGTGTACCGGCCTAGCGACTTCGACGTCGGGGACTTCCTGGAGTACGTCCGCGACGAGGTCGTCCCGCACCTGGAGTGAGCGTTTCTGGCCGGCGCGTCGGCAGTCGCCGACGCGCCGGCCCGAAGCGAACGAGTACGTCACCGGTCGAACCCGGAGTCGGTACTATGTGACCGCAGATACAACGCGAGGACATGACCGAGACGGCCGAGACGACGGGGTACCGCGTCGCAGAGATGACGTGGCAGGAGCTAGAGGACGCGCTGGCCGAAACCAGGACGCTGTTGGTCCCGGTCGGGAGCACCGAACAGCACGGCCACCATCTTCCCCTGGGTGTGGACGTCTACATGCCCGAGGCCATCGGTGAGCGGGTCGCCGCAAAGAGTCCGGCCCTGCTCGCACCCCCAATCTGGTACGGCGTGAGCCCCCACCACACGTTCAAGCCGGGAACGTTCACCGTCTCGACGGAGACGTTCCAGCGATACGTCTTCGACATCTGTGAGTCCGCGACCGAGTGGGGAATCGAACACGTCCTCCTGCTCAACGGCCACTACCTCGCACAGGACCCCGAACTCGAAATCGTCGTCCGGCGACTGCGAAACGAACTCGACGTAGAGGCGTTCCACGTCCCACTGGTCGAACTGTTCGCCGACGTCGCCGCGGAGATCCGCACCGGGGACGTGTCGTTTCACGCGTCGGAGTTCGAGACGAGTATCATGCTCGAACTGTTCCCGGACATGGTCGACATGGACCGGGCGAAGGACGTCCCACCGCCCGAGGAGTCGTTGCCGCTGACCGATTACGACGCGCTCGGCGAGAACAAGGTCGGATGGGCGCTCAGCGCGGGCGACATGGAAGCGCTGACGCCGACCGGCAACATCGGTGATCCGACCGTCGCGACGCGACGGAAGGGTGCGAAACTGGTCGAGTCGGCGGTGTCCGACATCCGCCTGCTCGTCGACGCGCTCGAATCGCCGGAGTGACCGCGGTCGGTCGGGACGACTCCGTCGCCGACCGATTCCGTCGGCGTTTATTGTCCGTCGGCGCGACGTTCCGCGTATGTCCGACTCGACGCTATTCGAACTGCTCTCGGGCAACCAGGCCCACGTCGAATCGCTCGCCGACGACCACTTCGCCGACGTCCAGGACGGCCAGCGCCCGCCGGTCGTCTCCATCTGTTGTTCGGACTCGCGGGTTTCCCAAGAGGGGATGTGGAACGTCACCGAACCCGGCTGGCTGTTCACGCCGAGCAACGTCGGCAACCAGGCGTGGGACGACTACGACGGCGAGCGGGTCGTCAACGGCAACCTGCTCTACCCCATCGCCCACGCCGGAACCGAGACGATCGCGGTCGTCGGCCACACCGGATGCGGCGCCGTCACCGCCGCCTACGGGGCCGTCACGAAGGGCGAAACTCTCGAACACGCCGGCATCGAGAAGTGGGTCGAGTCGCTCGTTCCCGTCGTCGAGGCGGGACTGGCGAGCGACGAGGTGGACGCCGACACGTCCGACGAGGCGGTCGTGAACCAACTGGTGGAGTTCAACGTCCACCGGCAGGTCGAGTTCCTCCGCGATTCGGACGAGGTGCCGGACTCGACGGCGACGTACGGCTTCGTCTACGACTTCCAGCAGGTCTACGGCGACGCGTCCGGCCGCGCGTACCTGGTGAACGTCGACGGCGAAACCGACCCCGAGGCCATCGCCGCCGACGTCCCCGAGTCCCACCGGTCGGCGGTTCGGAGCCTGTTGTACTGAATTCGCCCGAATCGTTCGACGATTCGGCTGGCGGCACGCGAAACGCGGAGCGACGGCGGTCGAAAGTGGTCGGGACGGCCGAGAGTGGCCAGCCCGGCCGAAGACTATCGAGACGGCCAAAAACGGTCGGAATGGTCGAAAATAGGCGACGACCGTCCGACGCGCGGAGAAACGACCCTCTTCGCGAGCGTCCAGCGTCGGTCGTCCTAGTCGGTGACCGTGACCGCGCCGTCCGGTCCGACCGTGACGTCCATCCCCTCGTAGGTGAACTCGACCACGAGGTCGCCGCGCGAGGCGGCGAAGAGGTCGTTGAGCGCGTCGGGGTCGACGGAGTAGTAGAGCGGTTCGAGTTCCCCGACGTCCTTCTCGGTCGCCGCCGCCACCGCCGTCACGACGCGCTGGCTGGCCTCCGCGTCCGTTCGTTCGTCCCGAGACAATACCACAGGTTCGGCGTCGCTAGTCGGCTCTGAATCTATCGTGCCTGTCATAGTTGGACGAGGACTCTCTCGGGGGTCGACCGCGAGGAGCCGTCTTTCCGACGTCCGTGATACGGAGGCGGCGTCCCTGAGCGCATCGCCTATCACGATAGGTCGGTGAGACGGCGCTACGATTCGAAGAATCGGGTCAGGATCTTCTCGAGTCCGAGATAGAGGTGCTGGCTGAACGTCGGCTGAGAGACGCCGAGCGAGGCCGCACACTCCTCGGCCGTGCTGGTCCGCGGCCACGAGAGGTAGCCCTCCGCGAACGCGGTCTTGACGGCGCGACGTTGTTTTTCGGTCAGCGTTTCGGGGAGCGCCATCCCGCGGTCGGGCGACGACAGGAGGGCCGTCCCGCTCCGCTTGGCCGTCAGCCTCGCGTCGTGGGCGTCGACGAACGCCTCCACGACGGTTCGGACGTCGGTGGTCGGCGGGACGCCGACCACCACGGTACCGACGCCGTCGGTGGCGTCGGCGCGTTTCAGGACCGCCTCGGCGTCGGCCAGCGTCGTGGCCACGCAGTCGGACGAAACCACGACCTTGTAGAGGAACTCGTCGCCGTCGCGACGGACCGTCCGGCCTCGCTCGACGGTCGACGAGTCGGCCGCCACCGCCGCTATCTCGGCAGGGTCGGCGTCCCGAATCCGAAGGAACTCGAGGAGTCGGCCGTCGGCCCGCCGAATCACCTCCTCGCCGACGACATCGCACGTCGCGCGCTCGGACGCCTCGACGAAGAAGCTACTCTGGTCCGTCGTCTCGAACGTGAGTTCGACCGAGTTGGCGTCCACGCCACGCTCGTTCTCCATTCGCCTCCACGTAGGCGGTCGAATGGGATAGGGACTCTGCGTTACGTGTAAGGCGTAGCCCGGTTCGGGCCTCTCCGTCTCGAATTCGTCTCGGTAGAGTCCGCTCCGCCCGGACCGGGTCGGCCCACCTGACTCGGGTTCGGGGCCGGCACCTCCCGTTTTCCCGCCACGTCTTCGGTTCCGTGCTAATCGGTCACTCGGAAGTCTTATCCGTCAGCCGCCACTCTCGTTAGATGCAATGGCGAAAGGTAAGGTCGACTTCTTCAACGACACTGGCGGCTACGGTTTCATCGAGACTGAGGACGCGGACGAGGACGTTTTCTTCCACATGGAGGACGTTGGCGGCCCTGACCTCGAAGAGGGACAGGAGATCGAATTCGACATCGAGCAGGCCCCCAAGGGCCCGCGCGCGACCAACGTCGAGCGCCTCTAAGTCGGTTCGGACTTTCAGTACGAACGACCCCGATTTTCCTTTATTCGCGCCAGCGAGCCGCGGCTGTGGCCGAAGTCGACCTAACCCGTGACCGTCCGGTCCGGCGGGCCAGTCACGTAACTGAGACTTTATGTGGGATGCCGACCGACGGATTGGCATGCGCTACGACATCCGCAAGCGCCCGAGCAACGCCGTCCTGGACGTGACGCTGGACGAGGACGAGCGAATCGACGCCAAACCCGGCGCGATGGTTTCCCGGAGCGCGACCGTCACCGCCGACACCGAAATCGCGGGCGGCGAGGGAGTCACCGGGATGCTCTCGCGGGCCATCTCCGACGAGCGCGAGATGACCTCCAACGCGTTCGTCGCCGAAGCGGACGGCGGCCACGTCCTGCTCGCGCCCGACGCGCCGGGCGACGTGACGCCCATCGACCTCACGGAGACGGGCCGCATCAAGGTCCAGTCCGGGTCGCCGCTCGCGTGGACCGAGGGCGTCGAGAAGTCGACCGCGATGAACGAGTCGCGGAACTTCTTCTCGTCGGGCGAACTCACCGTCCTCGCCATGGAGGGCGACGGCACCGCCTTCCTCTCGGCCTACGGCGCGGTGGTCGAGCGCGAGATTTCGGCCGACGACCCGGTCATCGTCGACGAGGACCACCTCGTCGCCTGGACCGACGGCCTGGACCTCTCCCGCGAGCGAGACGGCTCCATCAAGTCGGCGCTACTCGGCGGCGAGGGCTACGTGACCCGGTTCTCGGGGTCGGGCACCGTCTGGCTCCAGACCCGCGACCCGCTGGTGTTCGTCCGGTCGACCGGCGGGAACTGAGTTGGGTCGGTATCCGGCGATTCGGCGGCGCGACCGCGCCGCCGAATCGCCATCGACCGCCGGAACGGTGGCATCTACCCACCTACACCACGGCGGTTTCCGCGACGATTCGTTCGACGTCGCGGGCCTTCTCCTCGGTGAGCGGGCCGGGCGCCTGCCAGACCACCTCGCCCGCCGCGTCGACCAGCAGGGCGTAGACGGTTTCGTCGGTCGGCAGGTCGAGTTCGTCCCGGAACGACTGGGTGTCCAGATAGAGCGTCACGGTCCGCTGGCGGGTTTCGCGGTCGGGGATGCCCGCCCGCATCCGGCGGGCGACGACGCCCCGAACCGGCGAGTACCACTGCGCGATGGTCGGCAGTTCGTAGTACTCGAAACAGCCGAATCGACCGTCGAGTTCGGCGGCGAACGGGAGCCACGTCTCGACCATCGGCCGCTGGCGGCGCTCGAACGCCAGCAGGGCGAGGTTCAACTCGCCCTCGAAGTCGGCGGGTAGCCGCAACTCCTCGGCCTCCAGATTCTGTCCCGTCACCGTCGGAAACCGCGTCTCCGAGTCCCCCATTCTTCGAATCCTCCCCTGCTCCGTGGCGGCCGGTCCGGTTAACCGTTGCCCCCGCTTTCGATTTCGCCGCTCGTCCCTTCGATGCCCGCACTCGGGCTTCGCCCTCGTGCGCGCATCGCTACTCACTAAACCGGTTCATCTCGTCCTCGGACAGTTCGAGTTCCGAAGCCCCGACGTTCTCTTCGAGGTGGTCGACGCTGGAGGTGCCGGGAATCGGTAGCGTCACCGGCGAGTGCTGGAGGAGCCACGCTAGCGCGACCTGCCGGGCGCTCGCGTCGTGGTTCTCCGCCACGTCTTCGAGCACCTCGCCCGTTTCGCCGAGGTCGCCGCCCCCGATGGGGAAGTAGGGGATGAACCCGATACCGGCGTCCTCGCAGGCCTCCAGGACGTCCTCGTGCTCGCGGTTGCCGACGTTGTACTCGTTCTGGACCGTCGCGACTTCCACCTCGTCGCGAGCCTCGTCGAGTTCGTCGACGTCGACGTTGCTCACGCCCACGTGGTCGACCAGTCCCTCGTCCTTGAGTTCGCCGAACGTCGCCATCACGTCCGCTAGCGGTGCGTCGACGTCGGGCGTGTGAAGCTGGTAGAGGTCGATGCTGTCGACGCCCAGACGGTCGAGGCTACAGAGCACCTGGTTGCGGACGTAGTCGGGGCCTCCGTGGGGAATCCAGTCGCCGCTCCGGTTGCGGAGCAGGCCCGCCTTCGTCGCAACCACGGCGTCGTCGGCGTTGAGCGTCTCGCCGATGATGCGCTCGCTGACCCCCGGCCCGTAGGAGTCGGCGGTGTCGACGAAGTCCACGTCGAGTTCGACCGCCCGCCGGAGCACGTCGCGGGCCGCCTCCTCGTCGTCCGGCCGGCCGACGATGTCCTCGCCGGTGAGTCGCATCGCCCCGTACCCGAGGCGGTGGACCGTCTCCTCGCCGCCGATGTCGAAGGTGTCGCTCTGGTTCTCGACCATACGTGGCGTCCGGTCGCGCGCTCAATAGTCGTTCTGGCAAGCGGTTCTGCGGGCGAGCGATTCGACGGTACCGTACGCGGCAGTTCTGACGGCGAGCCGTCATCCGCAGGGGTTTAACTACGGGGTGGAGAACCCCGAACTATGCCGCCCTCCGACGCTCCCTCCACGAAGAAACGGGCACTCCTCGCGGCCCTCCAGTGGGGGTTAGTCCAGGCGTTCCTCCTCGATACGCTCGGTCGACTCTTCCGAAACTACTACCGCGCGACGACCGACGCGTTCTTGCCACCTCGGTGGGTGACGTCGGTCCAGTTCGCCGTCCCGCTGGGTCTCCTCGTCGGCGGAATCGGAGGATACCGCTGGGTGTCCAGCGGCCGCGCGGCGACGTCGGATTCGGCCCACCGCAACCGTGCGGTGTTCGTCGGGTCGCTCCTCGTCGGATGGGCGCTCGCCATCGTCCCGACGATGGCGTTCCAGTGGTTACTCGGAGAGCGACTGTTCACGGTGCCGTTTTTCGTCCTCCCGACCCTCGTCGCAGTCCTCGTCGCCGGTGGCTCGTACCTGCTCGCCTATCGAGTCGATGCGGCGCGGTATCGTCGCCATCGAAGTCGACTGCTCGGCGCAGTGAAGGGCGCTCTCGTCGGACTGGCGCTCGGGGTCATCGGTTTCGTCGCTTACGGGAGATACCTCGCGGCGACGCGGGACAGTTACAGCCTCGACGGCGGGCCGGGAATCGTCGCGGTCGTGTGTCTCGGTGCGTGCGCTGGCTACGTGCTCACCGACTCCCGGGGCGGCGGGGACCGCTCCGCGGAGTTCGTCGCCGCCTTTCTCGTGTCCGTTCTCGGGTTCAGTCTGGCGACGACGCTCGCGACGGTCGCACTCGGTGCGGTCGGCGTTTCTCCGTTCGGTTTCGTCCCGGCGTTCGCCTTGCCCCTCGTATCGGTCGTACTGGCGCTCGTAACCGCCGGGCATCTGGCGTACGGACTCCGGACGACGCTCTACAGACGGTTCGTCGGTCGATGATCGCTCCCGTCGCGCGACCGACGCGGGGTGCGTTCGGGCGACTCCCGTAACCGTTCCTCGTTCGGGGGTTCGACGAGACGGAACCGCCCCGCTCCCGGGGGCGAGTCTTTTGAGGACCGCCCGCCTACCTCGAAGCGATGAGCGATCTTCTGGGGTACTCGCGGTCGTCGGTCGCCGCCGACCTCGCGGTCGTGGCGGCGGTGAGCGTCCTCCTCGTCGCGGTCCACTTCGCGGTCCCCGGGGCGGTCCAGGACCGCCTCGCGTTCGACCACTCCGCGTTCGCCCCCGCCTCGCTGCTCACGGCCGCCTACGTCCACGCGGGCCGCGCCCACCTGCTGAACAACGTCGCGGGGTTCGTCTCGCTGTCGGTCGTCACCTACCTCGTCTGCCTCCACGCCGACCGCCGGTCGTGGTTCCGCCGGACCGTCCCCGCCTTCCTCGTCGTCCTCCCCGTCGCGGTGAACCTCACGAGCTACGCCCTGCTGGAGGCGCGCTATCCCGGCGCATCGCCCGTCTCGAGGGGCTTCTCGGGCGTCGTCGCGGGCTTCGGCGGCTTCCTGCTGGCCGCGCTCGCGGTCCAACTCCGGACCGTCTACTCCCGCGCGACCGCCTTCTTCGTCGGCCAGTTCGCCGTCCTGCTGTTGCTCGGCGAACTGCTCTGGATATACGCCGACCGCGTCGCGGTGCTCGAAGGCCTTGCGGTGGTTGGCGGCCTCCTGCTGTCGGTCACGGGCATCGCGTTCCAGGCCCGCGGTCGGTCGCTCCCCGGCGCGCACTTCCGGCGGGTCGGCCTCGACCTGACGTTCGTCTCGCTCGTGCTCGCGCTACTGGTCTGGCTGGTGTACGGCCTGTTCCCGGCCAATCCCCTCGCTGACGGGACGTTCACGAACATCTTCGCCCACGGCGCGGGGTTCGTCGAGGGGGCCGTGCTGTCGACGCTGATTCTGGTGACCTTCGACTGATAACTCTGCCCGAGCGACTCCCGTCCAACCTCTTCCTCGAGCACCGCCGCCGTCGTTCCGCGACCGTTTTAGTCCCCGCGAACGGCCGTCCGACCGACCGCTACCTCGCGTTTATGCACCGTTTAGTTATCTCCCGTCGGTCCGAATCGAGGGTGTGTTCGAACGCGGTTCGTTACTCGGCGGTCTGACAGCTTCCGTCGCGGCGGTGGTCGTCGCGGCGGCGGTGGCTCGCCTCGCGGGACTCTCGGAACCGTCCGCGACGCTCGAATCGGTCGTCCTGTTCGTCTCGTCGTTTCCCGGCGCGTTCCTCGCCGGATTCGTGCGGTCGTCCGGCGAACGCGCGGGTGCGACCGCGGGGTTCGTGGTAAGCTACCTCTTCTTCGTCGTGCCGACGGTGTTCCGCCTGCTGACCGACGGCGGCCTCTTCGCCGTCGTCCGGGCCGGCGATTCGACGCTCGTCGCGGCGGTGTTCGTCCCGGGGATGGGGCTGACGGTCGCGCTCGCGCTGGTGGTGGCGGTCCCGCTGGCGGTCGGCGGGTCGGTCGCGGGAGCGGCCGGCGGGTACGTCCGTCGCCGCCGGCGGTTCGGTCGGCCCTGACCTCCGCTCCGGACTCTCCGCTCCGACCCCTGCTCGGACGGGACGCGTTATCGCGGCGCGTCAGCCCTATATTCGACGCGTCCCTACGGTTCGACGACCAGAACGCATGATGGCGACCACCCACGCCCTGTTCGGCATGCTGTTGGGGGCGGTCGCGCTGTTCGTCGCCCCCGAGTTCGCGCCCGTCGCGATAGCCGCGGGTGCGGCCGGCGGCCTGTTTCCCGACCTCGACCTGCCGCTGCCGGGCGTCCACCGTAAGACGCTCCACTTCCCGGTCTACAACGCGTTCGCGGCGCTACCAGCGGTCGCGCTCGCCGCACTCGCGCCGACGACGCTCACTGTCGCCGCCGCGGCCTTCCTCGCGGCGGCCGCGGCCCACGCCGCCAGCGACGCGCTGGGCGGCGGCCTCGAACTTCGGCCGTGGGAAGCCACCTCCGAGCGCGCGGTGTACGACCACTTCCGAGGTCGATGGATTCACCCCCGGCGGTTGATTCGCTACGACGGCGCGCCCGAGGACCTCCTGCTCGCGGCCGCGCTCGCGGTTCCGGCCGCGGCCTACGACCGCCTCTCGCAGTTCGTCGCGCTCGCGTTGCTCGGCGTCTCGGTCGGCTACGTCGCGCTCCGCAAACCCCTCGTCGACGCGGGCGAGTCGCTGGTCGAGCGACTGCCCGACGGCGTGCGAGCGCGCCTCCCGATTTCCATCTGAGGCCGTCGATTCGACCTGGCCGACCGTCCGTCGCGCTTCTCGGCCCCGTCGCACTCGACCGCACGGGCCTCGAACGTATCACGGGCGTGTCGGGTCAAATTGGGGAACGTTTAACCCGTCCGACCGTATCCTCCGTGCCAATGAGTGACATCTCGAATCGGCTCCGGTCGGCGGCCGCGGCGCTCGTGCCGACCGCGGTTCGAACGCGCTTCGCGGCGAAGTTCTTCGCCGCCGTCCTGCTCATCATGATAGTCACGAGCGGGGTCGGCGCGTACAACTACGTCTCCGCGAAGGACACCGTCGAACGGCAGGCCCGCGACCAACTCGTCTCGACCGCCGAGTTGCAGGCCGACGGCCTCCAGGAGTGGCTCTCGAACGTGCGTCTGCAGACCCGGACGCTGTCGGACGCCGAGGCGTTCCACTCGACGAACGCGACCGCGGTCGACCAGTACCTCCGGGCGAAAGAAGAGAGCTACCCCGACGAGGTGGTGGCGATGCACTTCGTGAACGTCGACTCGCTGACGGTCGTCGCCAGTTCCGCCAACGGGACCGCGGGCACCGACCTCCGGACGGCGAACGTCTCGTGGGCCGACGACTCGCTGGGCTACTGGCTCGGCGACACCAGCAACGTCCTCGTCTCCACGCCCTACGAGAGCGTCGCGGGCGACGAGACGGTCGTCGCGTTCGTCAGCGCCGTCCCCGGCAACGACGACCACGCCGTCGTCGTGACCGCGACGCTGGCCGGTCGGGCCGACAGCCTCCACCAGACCGTCGCGGGCGGGTACACGAAGGTCCTGAACGAGGACGGTCGGACCATCCTCGACAGCGCGTCCGGCGACGAAGGCGGGTCGGGCGACGGGAGCGCGACCGGCGACTCCGGCGGGGGCGCGGCGGGCATCAACGAGTCGGCGGTCGTCGCCGACGGCGCCGAGAGCGACCGCACCGGATTCGTCTCGGGCGAGCGAACGGTCGCGGCGTACGCGCCGGTCGACGGGTCGAACTGGGTGGTCGTCACCTACGCGCCGAAGGCGAGCGCCTACGCGATGCGCGACGCGGTCGCGACGAGTCTGCTCTCGACGGTGCTGACCGCCGTCCTCGTCCTCGGCGTCGTGGCGACCGCGTTCGGCCGCCGGACCGCCCGCGCGCTCCGGACTCTGGCGGCGAAGGCCGGAGCCATGGAGGACGGCGACCTCGACGTGGAACTGGAGACGACCCGCGAGGACGAACTCGGCCGGCTCTACGGCGCCTTCGACGGGATGCGAGCCTCCATCCGCGAGCAGATACGGGCGGCCGAGTCGGCCCAGGACTCCGCCGAATCCGCCCGCGAGGAGGCCGAACGCGAGCGCCGCGAGGCCGAGCGCGCCCGCGAGCGCGCGGACCGGATGAACGACCGACTCGAAGCGACCGCCGCCGAGTACGGCGACGCGATGGCCGAGTGCGCCGAGGGCGACCTCACCCGGCGACTCGACGAGGAAACCGAGAGCGACGCGATGGCCGAGGTCGCCGGGTCGTTCAACGAGATGCTCGACGAGTGGGAGGCGACCATCCTCCACGTCCGGTCGTTCGGCGAGGACGCGGCCGCCGCCAGCGAGCGCCTGACCGACCGCACCGCCGAGGTCGAGGGCGCCGGCACCGAGGTCAGCGAGTCGGTCCGCGAGATTTCGGACGGCGCAGACGCCCAGGACCGCCGCCTCCGGGAGGCGGCCGCCGAGATGAACGACCTCTCGGCGACCGTCGAGGAGATATCCTCGGCGACCGACGAGGTGGCCGGCCAGGCCGACGCCGCCGCCGAAACCGGCGACGCGGGCCGCGAGTCGGCGACCCGGGCGCTGGCGGAACTCGACGCCATCGAATCGAACGTCGACGCCACCGTCGAGACGGTCGAGCGCCTCGACGACGAGATGGCCGACATCGAGGAAGTCGTCGACCTCATCTCCGACATCGCCGAGCAGACCAACATGCTGGCGCTCAACGCCAACATCGAGGCCGCCCGGGCCGACGCGGGCGGCGAGGGCTTCGCGGTGGTCGCCGAGGAAGTCAAGAGCCTCGCCGACCGGACCCGCGAGGCGACCGACGACATCGAGGCGTCTATCGACCGGGTGCGCGACCGGACCGAAACCACCGTCTCGGAGATTCGAGAGACTCGCGAGGGAGTCTCGGAGGGCGCCGAGACGGTCGAGGCCGCCCTGGAGGCGCTCGACGACGTCGCGGCCGCGGTCGAGCGCACCAACGACGGCCTCCAGGAGATAAGCGACGCCACCGAGTCCCAGGCCGAGTCGGCCGGCGAGGTGGTGGCGATGGTCGAGGAGGTCGCGTCCATCGGCGAGCAGACCGCCGCGGAGGCCGACGAGGCTGCGAGCGCGGCCGAACAGCAGACCACCGCGCTGGCGGCCGTCTCCGACGACGTCGCCGACGTGGCCGACCGGGCCGAGCGCCTCCGGGCGCTACTGGGCGAGTTCGACGTGGCCGTCGACGACACCGTCGAGCGAGAGGCGTCGCGGCCCGTGCGGGGCGACGGCGGGGTTCAGGATGCGGCTCCGCGAGACGGTGGCGACGGGAGCGGGGACGCCGACGGCTTCGAATACGTCGAATCCCCGGCCGACCGCGACGACCGGTAACCTCGGACGGAATCGGTGGTCCCGGGCGACTCGGCGATCCCGACCGTGTGTGTGAGGGCCATCGTTGCCCTCGCTTCGAAGGGTTTATCCGCGAAGTGACCCTCAGACACCAGTAATAACCATGTCCGACAAACCCGCCTCGATGTACCGGGAAATCAGTAAGCCGGCGTACACGCGACGCGAGTACATCACCGGCATCCCCGGTTCGAAGATCGCACAGCACAAGATGGGCAGCGTCGAAACCGACGAGGACGACTACCCCGTCCAGATCAGTCTCGTCACCGAGGAGGAGTGCCAGCTCCGCCACGGCGCGCTCGAAGCCTCGCGCCTGTCGGCCAACCGCTACCTGCTCAAGGAACTCGGCCAGGAGAACTACAAGATGATTCTCCGCAAGTTCCCCCACCACGTCATCCGGGAGAACAAGCAGGCGACCGGCGCGGGTGCGGACCGTGTCTCCGACGGAATGCGACAGGCCTTCGGTAAGGTCGTCGGCACCGCCGCGCGCATCCCGCGCAACGACCGCATCTTCACCGCGTGGTGCCAGCCCGAGGACGCGCCCGTCGTCAAGGACGCGTTCCGCCGCGCCTACAACAAGATCTCGCCGCCGTGCCGCGTGAAGGTCGAGCGCGGCGAAGAGCTCCTGATCTCCTGAAACCCACCTTTTGTTCCCACCTTTTTTCTTCGTCGGGTAGCTGACGTGCCGCTTCACGGCACGCCAGCTACCGCTCCTCGAAAAAATCTGGACCAAAAAAGGACACGCGCCGAGGCCGAGTCGCCGCGGCGACTCGGCCTCGGCGCATCTTCGACTTCTGGTGCGCGCACCGTCGGAGCGAAGCTCCGACGAGCCTGCGTTCGCTTCGCTCACGCAGAAGCCGAAGGCTCGCTGCAACGCGGGAAGTTCGGTATCGCGCCCGCGACGGTTTGCTGGCTGGCGCTAGCGGTCGCGTTCGGTTCTCGTATCCACCAAAAGTAATTTGTCGAGCTATGATAAGTCGGGGTATGGAACTGCGCGAGGTGGCGATATTCTCGGACGAGGTGGCGACGACGGCGGCGTTCTACGAGCGCCTCGTCGGCGAACCGGTGGTTCGGCGGGAGTCGATGGCGCTGTTCGACGTCGAGGGCGTCAGGGTGCTCGTCCACGAGACGTACGAACCTCAGGAGGGCGACCTGCCGTGCGAGGACCACTACGCGTTCGCGGTCGACGACGTCGACGAGGCGTTCGCTCGCGTCTCGGGGAGCGGGAGCGACCTCACCGTCTACCGTGAACCCGCCGACTACGACTGGGGACGGTCGGCCTACTTCCGGGACCCCGACGGCCGAATCGTCGAACTCACCGAGTAGCCGCGACCGCATTGCCGCCCGCGAAACCCACCTTTTTACCCACGCACTGCCACCGGTAGCGTATGCTGGACCTCGCGGTCGCCTACCGAGAGGAGACCTTCGAGCGCGTGCGCGACCCCCTCGCCGAGCGCGGGATTCGCGTCCGACACGTCCCCTGCGAGGCGACGACGTTTCCGCTGTCGGACCCGCCCTGGAGCCCCGACGACTTCGACGCGGGCTTCGTCTACCCCTCGCGGGCGATGGAGGGCGGCGTGCTGGAGACGATGCTCGACGTGCCGTGGGTCAACGACCGCGAGGCGGTGCTCACCTCGCGGAACAAGGCCGGGGTGATTTCGGCGCTGTCGCGGGCCGACGTGCCGGTGCCCGAGACGGTCTTCGTCTCGAACCCCGCCGACGAGGCCGACCTGCTCGCGGCGTTCGAGCGCCTCGACCCGCCGGTCGTCGTCAAGCCCAACTCGACCACGCGCGGGGCCGGCGTCGCGAAGGTCGGCGACGCCGACTCCTTCCTGGGCGTGACCGACTACCTCGATTTGGTCCACGACTACCGGGCGACCGGCGACAAATCGTTCCTCGTCCAGGAGTTCGTCCCCGACGCGGTCGACTACCGCGCGATGGTGGTCGACGACGAGTGCGTCGGGGGCGTCGAGCGCCGACTCCCGGAATCGTCGGACGCGGGCCGCTGGAAGCACAACGTCCACCGCGGCGCCGAGGCGACCGGCGTCGACCTCCCCGCGGACCTCCGGGACCTCGCCGAGCGCACCGCCGAGGTACTCGACATCCGGTACCTCGGCGTCGACCTGCTGGTTTCGGGCGACCGGGCGGTCGTCAACGAGACCAACGCCCGCCCGACCGTCGACGCGGCGACCAAGTACGACGACGGCTTCTACGACCGACTCGCGGGGCTGATTCGGAAGACGGCGGAGTCGTGACGACCGCGAAGAACGCGTCTCGACCGCGAGAAACGACCGGACCGAAGGAAGAAACGGCGCAGAGCGAACCCCTGCGAGCGCGCTACTGGACGTCGATGTCGGCCGAATCCTCCGACTTCTCGAACGTGACCTCGAGGACGCCGTTGTTGTAGGTCGCCGACGCGGAGTGTTCGTCGACGCGGGCGGGCAGTCGGACCTTCTCGTCGTACTCGCGGTGGTCGCTGGCCGCGCTGATGGTCAGCACCTCGCCGTCGCACTGGAGGTCGATGTCGTCCTTCTCGACGCCGGGGAGGTCGGCGATGACGCGGACCGACTCGTCGTCCTCGTGGATGTCGACGTGGGTTTCGGCGCCGAACCCGGCGTCGCCGCCGGTCCCGCGCTCGACGTGCATGTCGACGTTCTCGCCCATCATCTCGTTCATCATGCGCTCTATCTCGCGGAAGAGGTCGTCGAAGGGGTCGTCGCGGTCGTCTCGTCGCATGACACGAGGTAGGGAGTAGACGGAGAAAAGGTTTTGGACGGCGGCGAGCGGGTCGTCGAAACCTGAATACTGAGGTACCGGAATTGTGGGGGAGGCGCGAGAAGAACCGCGACGGAGGACCCATCGATGCCGATTACTCGATAATCGACCCGCGCTCGCATCGCCCTGAAACCGCCTCCGTTCTCGCGCCGGCCGAGGGCGTCGGTTGCTGACCGACGCCCTCGGCCGTTCTGCGTTCGCCGTCCTGCGTTCGCCGTTTTACGTCCGACGGAATTCCGTCGCTCGGCCGTTCAGATGCCCATGCCGAGCGCGGCGTTCGTCTTCTCGACGCTCGCTGCGGCGTCGGCGCTGTTGGTGACCGCCCGAATCGCGTCGACGTTCTCGGGCACCACGTCGCTCTCCTGGTGGATGGCCTGGAAGAGGTAGAGGTCGTCGCCCTCGGTGGTGACCGACTCGCCCCAGACGCAGTTCTCCCAGATGTCCCCGCGCGGGCGACCTGCGTCCTGGGCGTACTCCTTCAACTTGCCCGCGCCGTCGATGTCGTAGTGGTCGGGGATGACGAAGATGCGCGACTCGCCTTCGAGCAGTTCGCGGACCTCGTCGGCGTCGGCTTCCTCGCCGAGGGTGACGTTGACGCTGTGCATGTGCATCAGCGTCGCCGGCACCTTCAGGCCGAGCGTGTCGATGTCGAGGTCCGGGAAGATTGTGTTGACGTCCGGCCCGTGGTGGGAGGGGAGCGTCACCGGGTTCGGCACGATGTCGTTGATGGGACCGCGGCCGGTCTGGGCGGGGTCGCCGCCCCGCCGGACCAGCGTCGCCCGGACCTTCTCGACGCCGTACTCCTCGCGGAGCGGCGCAACGAGTCGCGAGAGTCCGGTCGTGTTGCAGGAGACGACCCGGACGTGGTCGGCCCCGTTGGCGTCGGAGTAGTTCGAGCGGGCGTTGAAACTGGTGTCGACGAAGTCGGCCGACTCGCCGCCCTGATAGAGCGCCGGCGTGTCGTACTCCTCGTACATCTCGGCGTTCTGCTCGCCGATGCCGGAGGGGCAGGCGTCGACGACGACGTCGCTCTCCTCGACCAGTTCCTCGACCATGCCGGCGAGTTCGATGCCCGCGTCGTCGAACAGTTCGACGCGCTCTTCGACGGCGGCGTAGAGGGGATAGTCCTTCTCGACGGCCCGCTCGGCCTCGAAGTTCGGGCGCGTCTTGGCGACGCCGACGACCTCCATGTCGTCCTGTGCGCGGACGGCGTCCGCGACGCGCTTGCCGATGGTTCCGTATCCGTTGATACCGACGCGTACCATGTACCCGAAAATCGGACGCTCTCGCGCATAATGGTTTCGGGGCTGGGGCGCCGAAAAGTAACTCTCCACCGAGTAAGTCGGTGCGCGAACGGGACGGCGATTCGCCCGGGAAGGGAACACCTAACCGCCCGCCGGACGACGCCTCGGACATGAGCCTGCGAGACGCGGCTGAAACCGCCATCGAGCAGTGTCTGGCCCTCGAGGAGACCGAGTCGTGCTGCATCGTCACCGACGACAGGCGTCTGCCCATCGGCGAGGCGCTCTACGAGGTGGCGAGCCAGGTGACCGACGACGCCACCCTCCTCCGGTACCCGCCGGGCGTCCAGCACGGCGAGGAACCGCCCGAACCCGTGGCGGCCGCGATGGCCGCCGCCGACGTATTCCTCGCACCCACGACCAAGAGTTTGAGCCACACCCGCGCCCGGGGGAAGGCCAACGACGCCGGCGCGCGCGGCGCGACGCTCCCCGGCATCACCGAGGAGGTGTTCACCACGGGGCTCGACGCCGACTACGACGCCATCGCCCGCCACTGCGACGACGTGCTCGAACAGGTCGCTGACGCCGAGGAGGTTCGGGTCACCTCGCCCCAGGGCACCGACATCACCTTCCGGCCGGGTTCACGGGAGTGGCTCGCCGACACCGGCATCGTCCACGACGCCGGCGACTTCTCGAACCTCCCCGCGGGCGAGGTGTTCGTCAGCCCGGAAACCGCGACCGGCACCTACGTCGTCGACGGGACGATGATGCCCTACGGTCTGCTCGACGAGGGACAGGAACTCGAGTTCGAGGTCGAGGACGGCTACGTCACCCGGATCTCGGACGACGACGTCCGCGAGCAGGTCGAAACCGCGAGCGAGGAGGTCGGCGACGCCGCGTACAACCTCGCTGAACTCGGCATCGGCACCAACGTCGCGGTCACGGAACTCGTCGGGTCGGTCCTGCTCGACGAGAAGGCCGGCGGCACGGTCCACGTCGCCATCGGCGACGACGCGGGCATCGGCGGCGACACCGACGCGCCCATCCACCTCGACGGCATCCTCCGGGAGCCGACCGTCTACGCCGACGGAGAGGAAGTCGACCTGCCGCGACCCTGAACGATGGACTCGGACCGCGGGGCGGCCGAGCACGAAGTCGGCGGCCACACCGTCCGCGGCGTCTCCGTCGACCCCGAAACCCGGTGCGCCCACTACGATTCGGAGCGCGACGTGGTCGCGCTCCGGTTCGCCTGCTGTGACGCCTACTGGCCGTGTTTCCGGTGTCACGAGGCGCTCGCGGACCACGACGCCGAGCGACTGCCGGTCGACGGTTCGACCGACGCGGCGCTGTGCGGCGTCTGCGGGTCGACGCTGACCGCCAGGGAGTTCGTCGACGGCGACCACGCGTGTCCCGACTGCGGGGTTGCGTTCAACCCCGGCTGTGCTAACCACTACGAGTTGTACTTCGAGTTCGAGTCGAACCGCGACGCCGCCGAACGCTGAAACGTTTGTTTCACTCTCCTGAAGACTTTTACCCCCGCGGCGAATCGTCGCCGACATGCGACGACGACGCCTCCTCGCTTCACTCTCCTCGCTCGCCGGGGCGACGGCCCTGGCCGGGTGTTCCGGCAGACTGGCCGAGGAGTCCGGCGGAACGACCCGGACCGCGACGACGTCTCGGAAGACGACGAAGGCGGCCGCGACGACCGACCCCGACTCGGCCGAGACGACGGACGACCCTGAGACGACCGCGGCCGACGGCGACTCGGAGTGGCCGCCCCGGGCGAGCGTGGTCGAACTCGAAACCGGCGACCGGACGCTCGCGCTGAACCCCACCTCCTACCGCTCGGACGACGGCGCGTCGGTTTCGGTCGCGTTCGCGGCGACGGCGACCCCCGACCGCCCGGCGCAAGTCCGGGCGACGCTGACCAACGAGAACGACTACGACAACACCTTCAGGCTGAACGAGACGCCGCCGTTCGCCGAGGTCAACGACGCCCGACTCCGCGACCGTCGGGGCCTCACCTACCGCTCGAACTGGTACCTCGTCCCGACCGAGAACCACGAACTGGTCAACGAGGAACCGAACTACCGGCGCGGGCCGGCGGGCTACTGGCGACTCGCCGACCGCACCGTCGCCCCGCAACTACCGCCGACCGTCCGCCTCGCACCCGGCGAAACCGTCGAGGGCGAGTACGTCCTGCTCGGTCAGGCCGAGGGCGAAGGTCGTCCGACCGGGTCCTACGAGTTCCGCGGCTACGACGATTCGTCGGTGACGATTACGGCCTGGACGACGAGCGCGCCCGGTCCCGAAACCGAATCGCGGTTCGAAGGCGCGTCGCCGCCCGCGCTCTCGGAGGGGATGGAGGCCGGGACGCGGTGGTACCACGATGCGGGCCCCGAGACGCCGGTCTACCTCGAACCGAGCGCCGAGCGCGGGCGCCTCCCCGAGCGCATCGACTTCACGCTCCGCAACCGCGCCGACGAACCCGTAACCGGGAATCCCTACCACTGGGTCCTGTACAAACTCCACGACGGCGAGTGGTTCCACGTCGCGCCGTGGGGGTGGCCGGCCCCGATGTCCTCGGTGCCGCCGGGCGACACCGAGGACTGGACGCTCTACGCCTTCGGGAGCGAGGCGGTCGACGTCGACGACGGAAACACGGTCGGCTTCCTCGGCGGCGGCCGGTACGCCTTCGAGGTCGGCATGTCCCGCGGGAAGCACTCCCACGCCGCCCTGTTCGAACTGACGGGGCCGTCGGTCGCCGTCGAACCGACGCCGGGCGTCGAGTCCTCGCGCGACGGCGATACCGTGACGGTGAACGCGCCGGACCCCGAGCACGAGTGGCGACCCGCGACCCTGACGGTGACCAGGGCGGCGAACGCCGACGACCGACTCGTCGCCGAGCAGGTGATGCAACGCCGGTTCAGCGCGCTCCGCGACGCGCTCGCGTTATTCGAGTCCGGCGTCGAGACGGTGGTCGTGAAGACGACCCGGAACGCCGCGTCACGGGTCGTCGGTTACGACAGGAAGCGCCGCCGGTTCCGGTTCGACGGGCAGGCCTACGAGGCGACGATGACCGTCGCGTCGGAGGAGTGACCGGTACTCTTGGCGGACGACCGCCCCCGGGGAAGTGATCGGCACTCCCGGCGAGTGACCGTCGACTCTGGGGAACGACTCGGCGGCGCCGAGTCGTTCCCGCGGAAATGCGCCCGCATCGGCGTTCGCGGCCCGCGGAACTCCACGCGTTTTTACGCTCCGAACACGTAGCCACCGATATATGAGCGAGACAGCAGAACGCGTCCCGGTCGCCTGTCCGTCGTGTTCGCCCGACGAGGCGACGGTCCACGAGGTGCTGACGACCGGCGGCGGACGCGCCACCGTCCGCTGTACCGAGTGCAGTCACGTCCACAAGGTCACGCCCGACGAAGACGAGGAGGTCGAGCGCGACGTCATCGTCTCCCAGGAGGGAGAGTCGTTTTCGGCCACCGTCGACGCCCCGCCGCAGGAGACCGTCGCGGTCGGCGAGGAGTTCGTCCTCGAAACGCCCGAGGCCATCATGGTCGTGCGAATCACCGACCTCCAACTCGGCGAGGAGCGCCGGACCGACGAGGCGAAAGTCGAGGACGTCGAGGCGTTCTGGACCCGCGCGGTCGACAACGTCCGCGTCAACGTCACCATCAACCCTAACGACGGGAGCCACGACGACTCGACCAGCGTCAAGATCGACGTGCCCGGCGACCGCGAGTTCGAGGTCGGGAAGGTCGAGGAGTTCGGCAACGAGGAGTTCCGCGTCAAGTCCATCGCGGTGCGCGAGGACGCCCACGGCTACGACTTCAACCCGCTTCGCGAGGAGGGCGACACCGCGCTCGCCAAGGACATCAAACGGCTGTACGGCGACGACCAGACGTCCTCGGCCTGGTCGGCGTGGTGATTTAGCGTGACGCGGGGGTGGGACCACGCGACCGACGGGGGCGAACGAGACGACCGCGGCCGGGGCAACCGCGACGACCGTGGCGAGTACGCAGCGGCCCGCGACCGACTCGTCGAGGTCCTCGCGAGCCGCGAGGACCTCGACGAGCGGACACTCGACGCGATGCGGGCGGTACCGCGCCACGAGTTCGTCCCGCCGAACCGCCGCGACCGGGCCTACGAGGACACGCCGCTGCCCATCGGCGACGGCCAGACCATCAGCGCGCCCCACATGGTAGCGGTGATGGTCGACGACCTGGCCCTCGAACCCGGCGAGTCGGTACTCGAAATCGGCACCGGCTGCGGCTACCACGCCGCCGTCACGGCCGAGGTCGTCGGCCCGGAGAACGTCGCCAGCGTCGAGTACCACGAGTCGCTGGCGCGGGAGGCCCGCGAGCGACTAGACCGCCTGGGCTACGGCGGCATCTCGGTCCGCGTCGGCGACGGCCACGAGGGCTGGCCCGAGCGCGCGCCGTACGACGCGGCCTACCTGACCTGCGCCGCCGCGGAGTTGCCGGACGCGGTGGTCGAGCAGGTCCGACCCGAGGGCCGACTGCTCGCACCCGTTGGCACCGCCAACCAGCGACTCGTCTTTGCCCGCCGACGCGCCGACGGCGGACTCGACCGCGACACGCGCGGGCGGGTCCGGTTCGTGCCGATGCAGGAGGATTAAGCCGGCGCCGACGCTACCGACCGACATGGACTACCGGGAAGCCCTGCTACTCCGGGCCGCCCGCGAGACGGGCGTCCTCGACGCGGTGACGACGCGCGCCGGAACGCCGACCGAAGTCGCCGACGAGACGGGCGTCACCGAGCGCGCCGCCCGTATCACGCTCGACGCGATGGTCGAACTCGGCTACCTGGAGCGAGTCGGCGACGGCTACGAGATTACGAACCGCGGCCTCGGGTTCGTCGCCAAGGCCGACGTCCACTCCGTCGGCCGGACGCCCCACGCGCTCGACTGCGTCGACCGCTGGCTCGAACTCCCCGAGACGATGCGGACCGGCGACCCGCCCGACCCGCCCGAGGACTGGACGGTCAACTTCGTCGGCGCGATGGCGGCCACCGACGAGACGACGGTCCGGGCCGGCGTCACCGCGGCCGTCCACGCCAACCCGGACGCCGAGCGCGTCCTCGACGTCGGGGGCGGCCCCGGCCTCCACGCGAAGGAGTTCGCTCGCCGCGGGTTCGACGTGACCCTTCTCGACCGACCCGAGGTGCTCGACGTCGCGCGGCCGTCGCTCGAACGCGAACCGGTCGACCTCGTGGCGGGCGACGCGACCGAGGAGTTACCCGGCGGCTTCGACGTCGTCTTCTGCTCGCGGGTCGCCCACGGACTCGGCCCCGAGGAGAACCGCCGACTGTTCGAAAACGCCTTCGACGCGCTCGAACCCGGCGGCGCGGTCGTCGTCCTCGACCGGGTGCGTAGTCGGTCCCCGGACGCCGCGCTGTTCGCGGCCCACATGCTCGCGAACACCGAGCGCGGCGACACCTACACCGAAGCCGAGTTCCGGGAGTGGCTCACCGCAGCCGGCTTCGAAGACGTCGAGGTCGGCGACGTTCCCGGCACCGACCGGCAGGCCGTCACCGGATTCCGGCCGCGCGATTGAAGTCGCTCTGGCTCTACGGTCGGGGTATGGACCCCGTGGTATTGCGCGACGACATGGTCGACAGCCTGGAGCACGACTCGAAGCGGGTCGTGCGCAGCGACGCCGTCAGCGCGGCGATGCGAGCGGTTCCCCGACAGGAGTTCGTCGGCGACGGCGACGAGCGGCAGGCGTACGCCGACCGGTCGTACGAACACCGGGGGACGCGCGTCCTCTCGCCGAGCAACGTCGCCCGCCTGCTCGAAGCCCTGGAAGTCGAGTCCGAGAACTCGGTGCTGGTCGTCGGCGCGGGCGTCGGCTACACCGCCGCCGTGCTCGCCGAAATCGTCGGGGAGCGGAACGTCCACGCGGTCGACATCACCCGCCACGTGGTGTACGACGCCCGCGAGAACCTCGCCTCGGCGGGCTACGACGGCGTGTTCGTCGACTGCCGCGACGGCGCAGACGGTCTGCCGGAGTACGCGCCGTTCGACCGCATCCTCGTCGAGGCCGCAGCGATCGAACCGCCGCGGGCGCTACTCGAACAGCTCGCGTCCGACGGTCGACTCGTCATCCCGCTGGGCGTCAGCAATCAAACGCTGACGGTCGTCGACGGCGACGACGCGGCCGCCACGCTGGCGGGCGAGCGCAATCACGCCCAGCCGCTGGGCACCGTCGCGTTCGAACCGCTCCTCGTGGAGGGCGAGCAGGCCGGCGCCATCGAGCGAAACCGGACGGTGCGCGAGGACCGCGAGCGCGCCCAGCGCGCCGCCGAACGCCGCACCGGCTGGGAGCAGGAGTGGATCGACTGGGACGGCTACCGCTGACCGATTTCGCCAGTCGTCACTCTTCTACGACCAATATCGCGGTGTTCTCCCGCTCGTCGGCGTACTGACTTCCCGCGGGCGGCTTGATGCCGATTTCGAGCGTTCCCTCCCGCTGGTTCGCGCCGAGCGTCGGGTCCAGGGTCACCTCCGCGACGCCGTCGTCTCCCGTCTCGGCCGTCCGCACGCCGTCGATGCTGGCCGTCTCTCCGCGCACAACCACCGTCGCGTCGGAGACGGGGTTGCCGTCGGGGTCGACGACCTCGATTTCGAGGGTCTTCTCGTCGGGGGAGATGACGTCCGGGGCCGGGCGCGCGTCGAGTTCGGTGACGGTCAGACCGTTGAGTCCCGACAGCATGTTCATCATCACCGAGAGGCTGGCGACTCCCACGACGAGGGCGATGACCAGGCGAATCGGAAGGCCTTCGATGCCGCGACTGTCCGACCGAAACCGCCGCCGGAGCGAACGTGACGAACGCATACCCCGCTCTGGTCCCGTCCTCCGATGTAAACCCTCGCGCGAAGGTTCAAGTGCGAAGCCGGGACCAACCTCGGCCGTGACTGAAGTCCTCGGACGGAAGCGCGCGGACGACGGCGACGCGACCGCGGAACGAGACGAGGCTACGGGCCACCTCGGGGCGTACCGCGCCCGCGACGGGAGCCCCGGCGCGACCGTGCGCGTCGACATGAACCGGCCGCACGCCGGTCTAGTCGTCGGCAAACGCGGCTACGGTAAGTCCTACACGCTCGGCGTTCTCGCGGAGGAACTCGCCCGAACTGGCGGGGTCGCGCCGGTCGTCGCCGACCCGATGGGCGTCTTCGGGTCGCTGGCCGACCTCGGTGAGGGAGACGTTTCCATCGTCACGCGCCCGCGTGTGAGTGCAGATGCACTCGCACCCCGAGCGTGGTGTGACCTGCTTGGCCTCGCCCCCGACTCGGCCGCGGGGACGCTCGTGTGGCGCGCCGCGGCCGAGCGTGACTCCCTCGCCGGCATGACCGAGTACGTCGCCGACGCCGAGGCGGTCCGTCCGGCACGCCGGGCGGCGTCCAACCACCTCGCGCTCGCGGCGTCATGGGGCGTCTTCGACGCCGGCGGCCTCGCGGCGGGCGACCTCCTCGACTCGGCCGCGACCGTCCTCGACCTGTCCGCGCTCCCGTCCGAAGCCGCCAACGCCGTCGTCCGAGCCGTCGCGAGCGGGCTGTACGACCGGTGTGCGGGACGCGGTTCGCGTTCCGAGCGCGAGGACCTCGACCGACTGCCGTGGCTGCTCGTCGACGAGGCCCACGCCTTCTTCGACGGGGTGGCCGGTCCCGCTCTCCGGACGCTCCTGACCCGCGGCCGCCAACCGGGCGCGAGTTTCGTCGCCGCCACCCAACGTCCCGGCGCGCTTCCCCCGGTCGCCGTCTCGCAGGCCGACCTGCTCGTCGCCCATCGGCTCACCTCGCGGGCCGACCTGGACGCGCTCGCGGCGGCGCGACCCACCTACGTCTCCTCGCCGCTGGCCGAACGGCTCCCCGAGCGACCCGGCGACGCGGTGGTGGTCGACGACGCGACCGAGAGCGTCCATGCCGTCCGAATCAGGGAACGGGAGACGCCCCACGGCGGCGAGAGCCCGCGCGCCTCCCGCGTCGCACGCGACGCGGGAGGCGCGCGAGGCGCACGTGACCCGCGAGGTGCGGAATGCGAACCGGAGTAGCTTCGAAAGCGGTATCTCGCCCGCGGCGGTGGTCGACGACGAAACGATGTCGGAGACGAACGCGCGGTCGGCGGGCGACGAGTCGGCGACGGCCGGGACCGAGCGAAGCGGGTCGCCGGCGACCGATTCGGCCGCCGGCGACCCGTCCCACCTCTCGCGGCTGAAGCCCGCGCTGCTCGTCGCGGCCGGCGGGTTCGCCGGCGCCGTCTGCCGTCATGCCGTCGCGCTCGCGCTCCCCGGCGGATTCCCGTGGGGGACCCTCGCGGCGAACGTCGCAGGGAGCTTCGCGCTCGGGGTGGTCATCTACGAAACCCGCCTCGTCGGCCACCTCGGCCGGGAAGCCCGCCTCGTCGTCGCCACGGGTTTCCTCTCGTCGTTCACGACCTACAGCACCTTCGCGGTCCAGACCGCGTCGCTGTCGCCCACGCTGGCGGCGGCGAACGTCGGCGCGAACTACGCGCTCGGCTTCGCGGCGGTGCTCGCGGGCCGGTCGGTCGTCCGCTCGCTCGCGGGTCGCTCCGCTGAGACGGAGGGGCCGGAGTGAACGCGTTCGTTCTGGTTGGCGTCGGCGGCGTTCTCGGTGCGCTGTCGCGGTACGCGGTCGGTCTGTGGCTCCCCGGCGAACGCTGGGACACGCTGGTCGTGAACGTCCTCGGGAGCGTCGCACTGGGCGTGCTGACGGTCGGATTCGCCGACGGCGCGGCCCTGCTGGCGCTGTTCGGCACCGGCTTTTGCGGGGCGTTCACCACGTTCTCTAGCTTCGCGGTCGAGACGGTGCTGTTGTTCGAAGACGGCGAGCGGCGACTCGCCGCCGGAAACGCGGTTGTGAACCTGGTCGGCGCGCTGGTCGGCGTCACCGTCGGCGGTTGGGCGGCGGCGCTGTTGGGGTGACCGCCGTCGGGTCACCGCACGAGGTCCCACACCCACAGCGCGACGCCGACACCGACGAGAGCGATGCCGAGGGCCGACGTGACGGGTTCGGGGACGAGGAACAGGACGACGCCGACGAGCACGAGCGCCGGAACCAGTTCCTCGTCCAGAAACGCCTCGTTCTCGTCGGCGTTCGAATCGGTTTCGGTCACGATTCGACGGACGGTTCCCTCGGAGTTACTCCTTGGGGCGCGGGTACGAGAAACCGGACGAACGTCGGACGTGACTCGAACTCGAGAACGCTGTCCCTCGATGAGTCTTCGACAGATATTCGATGAAGCTGCTCGCTCGCCGGTTAGTTCGTTGCAGAAAGCGCCCGAGGCGGGATTTGAACCCGCGTCACAACCGTGACAGGGTTGTATGATGGGCCACTACACCACCCGGGCTTTCGAACGCATCTCTACGTATTCCCCGCCCTTATTAAGCAGTGTCGGTTTCGTCCACCATTGGTAGCTGATGGCGTGGGTCTAATACGGGATCTCCCCGGTGAACTCGTACTCCGTCGCCCAGTTGATGGAAGGGTGGGGTATTTCGGCGTCGAAGCGGAGTTCCATCTTCTGTTCGGTCGCGTCGTCGATGCCGATCCAGTACATCTTCCCGTTTCCCGGATATCGGACGAAGAAGGCGTCGACTTCCCCGAGGTACGTACTCTCGTGATACTCCCCTTCTCTGGTCGTCTGTGAGTGTGTGTTGAACCGCATCGTATTCGCCTTGTTCTTCCACGCGGTCTTACACTGAATTCGGAGTAAGTGACCGTCGTCGTCAACGACAAGGTCGTACCTGTCGTTGTCCCCGAATGGAACTGAGACACTGTATCCTGCCGAAAGGAGTTCGTAAATCGCCTTCGCCTCCGTTTCGTCTCCAGTGTGCTTCGAGTTCGTCATCTCCCCCTTTTCGGCTCTTTCTCCGTGATAAATAGTCGCCCTCGTCGTAGACGACTCACGTCTGTACGGTGGTGGTGTCGTTCTACTATTCGGAAACTACGTCAACAGAAGGCGTCTAGGACGAGGCCCAATTTGGTCCAAGGATAACCTTGGATTCCGACACTCGCTCGAAGCTTCGCTCCTCGTTCGGAAGTTGAAATCGAAAGGAACGCCCGAGGCGGGATTTGAACCCGCGTCACAACCGTGACAGGGTTGTATGATGGGCCACTACACCACCCGGGCTTTCGAACGCGTCTCAGCGTTGTCCCCGGTCGAACTTAAGGCTTCTCAAACGAAACCGAGGTGCGGAACCGCCTCGGGATGGGGCCGCGGCCCGTTCGTGACCGCCGCAAACGATATATACCCAGATAGAGACTGTGCCACCAGTGGGCATCCTCCCCGCGGTCGGGTACTCCGGCGCGAGTGGGGTCCGGTAGACGACGGTCTGCGGCGCACTTAGCAAGTCTTAAATGAACTCCGCGAGTAATACCCTGTAGTATCTCGTGACAGCCATTTCTCCATCTGCGCAGAGACCACCCCACACATGGTAGACGTAAGCCAACACAACATGGTTCCGGACCACAGCATCGTCGACGACGAGGAGTTAGACGGTGTTTTGGAGGAGTACGACATCAAACCGACCGACCTACCCAAGATAAAGCGCACCGACCCGGCGTTGCCCGACGACGCCGAGATCGGCGACGTCATCAAGATCGTGCGAGACTCGCGAACGACCGACACCGCGACCGTATACCGACTCGTCGTAGAATAAAATGAACCGGGAAGACCGACGCGCGATTTCACGAGAGTACTTCTCGAAGGAACGGCTCGCAGAACACCACTACCGCTCGTTCAACAGCTTCCTCCTGCGCGGGATGCAGGAGGTCGTGAGCGAGAAGGGGACCATCGACACCGACATCGGCGACAAGGAAGACGAGGAACCCGTCCACGTCGAACTCGGCGACATTCGCGTCGTGACCCCACGCGTGCGGGAGGCCGACGGGAGCGAGGAACTGCTCTACCCCCAGGAGGCCCGCCTGCGCAACATCACCTACGCCGCGCCGGTGTTCATGGAGATGAGCATCGTCAAGGGCGAGGGCGAGGACGAGCGCGTGGTGGACTCCACGGAGACCAAGGTAGGCCGGATGCCCATCATGGTCGGCTCCGAGAAGTGTAACATCGCGGGCTTCTCGGACGAGGAGCTCATCGACATCGGCGAGGACCCCGCCGACCCCGGCGGCTACTTCATCGTCAACGGCTCCGAGCGGGTGCTGATGACGAGCGAGGACCTCGCGCCAAACAAGATCCTCGCGGAGTACGACACCAAGTACGGCGACGAGATTCAGGTCGCCAAGACGTTCAGCCAGCGCCGGGGGTACCGGGCGCTCGTGCTGGTCGAGCGGACCCGCGACGGTCTGCTCGAAGTGTCGTTCCCCTCCGTCTCGGGCAGCGTCAACTTCGTCACGCTCGTCCGGGCGCTCGGCCTAGAGTCCGACGAGGAGATCGTCCACCGCGTCTCCGACGACCCCGAGATCGTGAAGTTCATGCTCGAGAACCTGGAGGCCGCCGACGTCCAGACCGAGGAGGAGGCCATCGAATCGCTCGGCAAGCGGGTCGCCTCCGGCCAGGGCAAGAACTACCAGCTCAAGCGCGCCAACTACGTCATCGACCGCTACCTCCTACCCCACCTCCACGAGGAGGGCGTCGAGGAGGAGGACGTGCGCATCAACAAGGCGTACTACCTCTGCCGGATGGCCGAGGCCTGCTTCGAACTCGCGCTCCAGCGGCGCGAACCCGACGACAAGGACCACTACGCCAACAAGCGCCTGAAGGTCAGCGGCGACCTGATGAAGGACCTGTTCCGGACCGCGCTGAACAAACTGGCCCGGGACGTGAAGTACCAGCTCGAACGCGCCAACATGCGCAACCGACAGCTCTCGGTCAACACCGTGGTGCGCTCGGACGTGCTGACTGAACGGCTCGAACACCCCATCGCGACGGGTAACTGGGTCGGCGGCCGCTCGGGAGTCTCCCAGCTGGTCGACCGGACCGACTTCATGGGCGTGCTGTCGCACCTGCGCCGCCTGCGGAGTCCCCTCTCGCGGAGCCAGCCTCACTTCGAGGCCCGGGACCTCCACGCGACCCAGTGGGGTCGCATCTGTCCCTCCGAAACCCCGGAGGGGCCGAACTGTGGGCTGGTGAAGAACTTCGCGCAGGCGATGGAGCTCTCACAGAACATCGAGGACGAACAGGGGCTGAAGAAGGAACTGGCGTCGATGGGTGTCGAGGGCATCCCCGGCATCGAAGGCGTCAACACCACAGCGAGTGCGGACGACTAGCCATGAGTCAGGGACGAGAAGCCAAAGTGTACGTCAACGGTAGCCTGGTCGGGACGCATCCCGACCCCGAACAGCTCGCAGAACAAGTCCGACACGCCCGCCGACGCGGCGACGTCAGCGAGATGGTCAACGTCTCGGTCAAGGAGCGCACCGCCGAGGTCATCATCAACGCCGACGCCGGCCGTGCCCGCCGACCGCTGCTGGTGGTCGAGGAGGGCGAGGCGCTCATCACCGAGGAGGAGGTCGAGGCGCTCAAGAACGGCGACCTGGACTTCGAGGACCTCGTCGAGCGCGGCAAGGTCGAGTTCATCGACGCCGAGGAGGAAGAGGACATCTACGTCGCGGTCGACCGCGACGACCTGAACGAAGACCACACCCACCTCGAAGTCGACCCGCAGCTCATCTTCGGCATCGGCGCGGGGATGATTCCGTACCCCGAACACAACGCCTCGCCCCGGATTACGATGGGGTCGGGGATGATCAAGCAGTCGCTGGGCCTGCCCGCCGCGAACTACCGCATCCGGCCCGACACCCGCCAGCACCTGCTGCACTACCCCCAGCTCTCGATGGTCAAGACACAGACCACCGAGCAGATCGGCTACGACGAGCGGCCGGCCGCGCAGAACTTCGTCGTCGCCGTAATGAGCTACGAGGGGTTCAACATCGAGGACGCGCTCGTGCTCAACGGCGGCTCCGTGGACCGCGCGCTCGCCCGCTCGCACTTCTTCCGGACCTACGAGGGCGAGGAGCGCCGGTATCCGGGCGGCCAAGAGGACCGCTTCGAGATTCCGTCCGACGACGTGCGCGGCGCGCGCGGCGAGGACGCGTACAACCACCTAGACGAGGACGGCCTGGTCAACCCCGAAACCGACGTCGACGAGAACTCCGTCCTGCTGGGCAAGACCAGCCCGCCCCGGTTCCTCGAAGAACCCGACGACATGGGCGGCCTCTCCCCGCAGAAGCGCCGGGAAACCTCCGTCACGATGCGTTCGGGCGAGTCCGGCGTCGTCGACACCGTCACCCTGATGGAGGGCGAGGACGGCTCGAAGCTCTCGAAGGTGTCGGTGCGCGACGAGCGCATCCCGGAACTCGGCGACAAGTTCGCGTCCCGGCACGGACAGAAGGGCGTCGTCGGCCACATCGCGCCCCAGGAGGACATGCCGTTCACCCAGGACGGCGTCGTGCCGGACCTCATCGTCAATCCCCACGCGCTGCCGTCGCGGATGACGGTCGGCCACGTGCTGGAGATGATCGGCGGGAAGGTCGGCGCCTTCGAGGGTCGGCGCGTCGACGGTACCGCCTTCACCGGCGAGAACGAGGACGAACTCCGTAACGCGCTGGAGGAGCGCGGCTACGAGTCCTCGGGCAAGGAGACCATGTACTCTGGCGTCACCGGCGAGAAGATCGAGGCCGAGATCTTCATCGGGACGATTTTCTACCAGAAGCTCTACCACATGGTTTCGAACAAGCTGCACGCCCGCTCGCGCGGGCCGGTGCAGGTGCTGACCCGCCAGCCCACCGAGGGCCGCGCCCGCGAGGGTGGTCTGCGGGTCGGCGAGATGGAACGCGACGTGCTCATCGGACACGGCGCGGCGCTCACGCTCAAGGAGCGCCTGCTCGACGAGTCCGACCGCGAGTGGATCTACGTCTGCGGACAGTGCGGCATGAGCGCGGTCGAGAACGTCGAGCAGAACCGCGTCTACTGCCCGAACTGCGAGGAAGAAACCGACATCCACGAGATAGAGATGTCCTACGCCTTCAAGCTCCTGCTCGACGAGATGAAGGCGCTCGGCATCGCCCCGCGACTCGAACTGGAGGACGCAGTCTAACAATGTCGACCGGACAAACACCCAAGGAGATCGGCGAAATCAGCTTCGGGCTGATGGACCCCGAGGAGTACCGCGAGATGTCGGCGACCAAGATCATCACCGCCGACACCTACGACGACGACGGCTTCCCCATCGACATGGGGCTGATGGACCCCCGACTGGGCGTCATCGACCCCGGTCTGGAGTGCAAGACCTGCGGCAAGCACTCGGGGTCCTGTAACGGCCACTTCGGCCACATCGAACTGGCCGCGCCCGTCATCCACGTCGGGTTCACGAAGCTCATCCGCCGACTGCTCCGGGGGACCTGCCGGAACTGCTCGCGGCTCCTGCTGACCGAGGAGGAGATGGAGAATTACGAGTCCCAACTCACCCGGACCCGCGAACTCGGCCAGGACCTGAACGACGTCACGAAGGCCGCCATCCGCGAGGCCCGAAAGAAGGACCGGTGTCCGTACTGCGGCGAGATCCAGTACGACATCAACCACGAGAAGCCCACGACCTACTACGAGGTCCAGCAGGTCCTCACCAGCGAGTACTCCGAGAAGATCGCGGTGGCGATGCAGGGCAAGAACGAGGACGGCGAGGAGGACGAGGAGCGCGAACCGATGGCGCCACAGGAACTCGCCGACCAGACCGACATCGACCTCTCGCGGGTCAACGACATCATGTCCGGGGAGTTCCGTCCCCGCGAGGCCGACCGGAAGGCCATCGAGAAGGCCCTCTCCATCGACCTCACCGAGGAGGACATGAACAAGCTGATGCCCAGCGACATCCGCGACTGGTTCGAGGACATCCCGGACGCGGACATCGCGACGCTCGGCATCAACCCCGACCGCTCGCGACCCGAGTGGATGATTCTGACCGTCCTACCGGTGCCGCCGGTGACGGCCCGACCCTCCATCACGCTGGACAACGGCCAGCGGAGCGAGGACGACCTCACCCACAAACTGGTCGACATCATCCGCATCAACCAGCGGTTCATGGAGAACCGCGAGGCCGGCGCGCCCCAACTCATCATCGAGGACCTCTGGGAACTGCTCCAGTACCACGTCACCACGTTCATGGACAACGAGATCTCGGGCACGCCGCCGGCCCGCCACCGCTCGGGGCGCCCGCTCAAGACCCTGAGCCAGCGCCTGAAGGGCAAGGAAGGCCGGTTCCGCGGGAGCCTCTCGGGCAAGCGCGTGAACTTCTCGGCCCGGACCGTCATCTCGCCCGACCCGACGCTCAGCCTCAACGAGGTCGGCGTTCCCGAACGGGTCGCCCGCGAGATGACCCAGACGATGAACGTCACCGAGCGCAACAAGGAGAACGCCCGCCGGTACGTCGCCAACGGCCCCGAGGGCCACCCGGGCGCCAACTACGTCAAGCGCCCCGACGGCCGCCGGCTGAAGGTGACCGAGAAGAACTGCGAGGAACTCTCGACGAAGGTCGAGGCCGGGTGGGAGGTCAATCGCCACCTCGTCGACGGCGACATCGTCATCTTCAACCGCCAGCCGTCGCTCCACCGGATGTCCATCATGGCCCACGAGGTCGTGGTGATGCCGTACAAGACGTTCCGACTCAACACCGTCGTCTGTCCGCCGTACAACGCCGACTTCGACGGCGACGAGATGAACATGCACGCGCTCCAGAACGAGGAGGCCCGCGCGGAAGCTCGCGTGCTGATGCGCGTCCAGGAGCAGATTCTCAGCCCGCGCTTCGGCGAGAACATCATCGGCGCCATCCAGGACCACATCTCCGGGACGTACCTGCTCACCAACGAGAATCCGCACTTCAACGAGACGCAGGCGCTCGACCTGCTGCGGGCGACCCGCATCGACGAACTGCCCGACCCCTCGGGCACCGACGACGAGGGCGAGCCGTACTGGACCGGTCGGGACATCTTCTCGGAGCTGCTGCCGAGCGACCTCAACATGGAGTTCACCGGCACGGTCGGCGAACCGGTCGTCATCGAGGACGGCCAGCTGATCGAAGGGACGGTCGCCGAGGACGAGGTCGGCGAGTTCGGCGGCGACATCGTCGACACCATCTGTAAGGTGTACGGCAACACCCGCGCCCGCATCTTCATCAACGAGGTCGCGGCGCTGGCGATGCGCTCGATCATGCACTTCGGGTTCTCCATCGGTATCGACGACGAGTCCATCCCGGTCGAGGCCCAGGAGCGCATCGACGAGGCCATCGACAACGCCTACGACCGCGTCGAGGAACTCATCGAAACCTACGAGAACGGCGACCTCGAGTCGCTGCCCGGCCGCACGGTCGACGAGACGCTGGAGATGAAGATCATGCAGACGCTCGGGAAGGCCCGCGACTCCGCGGGTGACATCGCCGAGGACCACTTCGCCGACGACAACCCGGCCGTGGTCATGGCCGAGTCGGGCGCCCGCGGTTCGATGCTCAACCTCACCCAGATGGCCGGCTGCGTCGGCCAGCAGGCGGTTCGGGGCGAGCGCATCAACCGCGGCTACGAGGACCGCACGCTGAGCCACTACAAGCCCGACGACCTCTCGGCGGAGGCCCACGGCTTCGTGGAACACTCCTACACCGGCGGGCTCAACCCCCGGGAGTTCTTCTTCCACGCGATGGGCGGCCGCGAGGGGCTGGTCGACACGGCGGTCCGGACCTCCAAGTCCGGCTACCTCCAGCGCCGGCTCATCAACGCGCTGTCGGAACTGGAAACCCAGTACGACGGCACGGTTCGGGACACCTCCGACACCATCGTCCAGTTTGAGTTCGGCGAGGACGGCACCAGTCCGGTGATGGTTTCCTCGAACGAGGACAACAACATCGACGTCGACCAGATCGCCGACCGCGTCCTCGACCAAGAGTTCGGCGACGACGACCGCAAGGAGGAGTTCCTCGGCGAGGCGCTCCCGCCGACGAACCTCTCGGAGCACGTCGACGCTCGACAGGCCCAGAGCGACGACTGACGCCACACCAACACCCATCTCACCCAAACCATGACAGACTACGACGTATCCGAGGACATCGAGGCCGTCGTGGAGGACACCGACCTCCCGCGACGGCTGAAAGACGAGGTGTACAGCACCGTCGAGGCCCGCGACGGCGTCACCGTCGAGCAGGCCGACCAGATCGCCCGCGCGGTCGAAACCCGGTACCTCGACACCCGCGTCGACCCGCTCGACCCCGTCGGGACCGTCTCGGCCCAGTCCATCGGGGAGCCCGGGACCCAGATGACGATGAACACGTTCCACTACGCGGGCGTGGCCGAGATCGACGTGACCCAGGGGCTGCCGCGACTCATCGAACTCGTGGACGCCCGGAAGACGCCGGACACGCCGATGATGACCGTCCACCTCGAGGACGAGTACGCCACCGACCGCGAGAAGGCCCACGAGGTCGTCTGGCAGATCGAGGCGACGAAGATCCTCGCGCTTGGCGACATCTCGACGAACGTCGCCGACATGATCGTCTCGATCAACCTGAACGAGGACACCCTCGAAGAGCGGATGATCACGCCCGAGGAGGTCGCCGAGATCATCGAGGACGAACTCGGCGTCCAGACGAACCAGCAGGGCACCGTCATCGAGTTCGGCCCCGAACAGCCCAGCTACCGCGAACTCCTGCAGCTGGTCGAACAGCTCCGCGAGATCGTCTTCAAGGGCATCGAGGACGTCACCCGGGTCGTCATCCGCAAGGAGCAACTCGACGACGGCGAGGAGTTCGTCCTCTACACCGAGGGGTCGGCGTTCGGCGACGCCATGGAGATAGAGGGCGTCGACGCCTCCCGGACGACGTGTAACAACATCCACGAGATTCGCAAGAACCTCGGCATTGAGGCGGCCCGCGAGGCCATCATCGAGGAGACGATGGACACCCTCGAAGAGCAGGGCCTCGACGACGTGAACGTCCGGCACCTGATGCTGGTCGCCGACATCATGACCAACCGCGGCACCATCGAGTCCATCGGCCGCCACGGTATCTCGGGCAGCAAGGAGTCGGTGCTGGCGCGGGCGGCGTTCGAGGTGACGGTCAACCACCTGCTCGACGCCGCCATCCACGGCGAGGTCGACGACCTCAACGGCGTGACCGAGAACGTCATCGTCGGCAAGCCGATCAAGCTCGGAACGGGCGACGTCGACCTCCGGATGGGGTCGATGACCGGCGACGCCGAACCGGAGGCGTCGGACTAATCCGCACATGCGCGTCACGCTCTCGGACACGGCCCGCCAGTATATCGCGCTCTTCGAGGACGAAACGGGCGCGACCGCCCGCGACTGCGTCGTCGTTGAGGACGGCGGCGAGGACGACGACGGCGAGGAACGGGTCGTCTTCCTGGTGAAGGCCGACGAGATGGGCAAGGCCATCGGCTCGGGCGGCGAGACGGTCCGGCAGGTCGAGGACCAACTGGGCAAGCCGGTCACGCTGGTCGAGAACGACGACACCGCCGAGGGGTTCGTCGCCAACGCGCTCGCGCCCGCGGCGGTGTACAACGTCACCATCAGCGAGAACGACGACACGGTCGCCTACGCCGAGGTCGACTCGGCCGACACCGGCGTCGCCATCGGCGAGGGCGGGCGCAACATCGCGGTGGCGCGCCAGTTGGCCAAGCGTCACTTCGACATCGACGACATCCAGTTGACGTAGGAATCGTTTTTATTCGGGCGTTTTCGAGTCGGATTACGTTCCGCTTCGGTCGCGTGGGCCGCGAAGGTCGAGTTGCGATTCGGTCGTCGATGCGGAAACGGGGGGCGGCGTGACGAGTGCTAGCCCGAGCGGCCACGACCGACATCACCGGCCGACGCACCTAACGAGGTGCCAGACGGTCCACACCGTCCGTCGAAATCAATCTCGTTCGTTGCGAGGAGTTATATTTGGGAGGGAGTAAGGCTAGAATATGTCTGATACCTCCACCCTGTCCCGTCGTTCAATTCTCTGTACTCTCCTCGGATCGATTGCTGGCTGTAGCGGTCCTGTTCTCAATGACGATTCGCTAGGATTCGTAAGAATAATAAATAACACTTCTACGGCTCAGTCGTTCGATTTCGTCGTATATTCTATCAGTTCTGGGGATTCTGTCCTCTCTGAACATTTGATACTGGGTCCAAGTCAGACGAGAAACTTCGATAAATCCTTCCCTTCACCCGGTCGATACGCCATCGAAATAATCTTTGCGTCCGGGGAACGGAGTCAGAAACGGTATCCGATTTCTCGAACCGAGAAGAAAGATGTCGTGATAACTATTACTGGAGAAGACGAAGCAGGCTTCTCGTTAACGAAGGGGTTGTAAAAATCGACGCTCTACACGAGGCCTAACTCGCACTCAGTTCGACGCGTTCGCTTCGTAATTTTACGCGGACTGCCACTGGCCGCGAGCCGAAGCTAAATATCGACCACTACCGACTCTCCGTTGGGAATGGGGATGTCAAACGAACGCACAGACGGCGTCGACGCCGTCCCGACGGTGGACGAACGAGACAGACGTAACTTCCTGAAGATACTCGGCGTGGCCGGCAGCGTGGGGGTCGCGAGCGAGTTCTCGCTCGCCGACGTCCGCGAGGCGGTCGGCGCGGAGGGCAGCGAGGAACTCGCGACGATGGGTCAGGCCATCCGCGGGGACCTGACCGGCGAACTCGACCCCGACCGGCTGGGGACCGCGCTCGGCGGCATCGAGTCGGCCGTGGCGGAACTGCCGGCGCTCCGGGAGGCCGGCTTTCCCGACGAGCCGACGTCCGACTACGCCGCGCTGACCGAACCGGCGTGGGACGCCTACGAACACCTCGAATCAGTCGGCCTGTTCGAGGCGGCCGAGCAGCACCTGCCGGAGTTCACGGCCGACCACGTCCGGGCGACGACGACCGAACTGATCCGCTCCGAACCGCTGGTCGGGTCGCTGGCGACGGCGGGACTCGACGAGCGCGAGCGGACGGCCCTCGTCGTCGACGTGGTCAACCGCAACGAGCGGCTTGCCAACTGGGTTTCGACCGAGGCCCTGCCGGCGAACCCGGACGACTACGACCCCGGGGACGTCGCCCCGCTCCACCAGCGGGCGGTCGGCGGGTCGCTGCTCTGGATCGACGGACTCGACCAGCACCTCTGGCAGCGCGAGGTGCTGCTGACCGACGAGATGCTCGAACGCGGCCTCCGCGACGTCAAGCGGATGCTCGCGGGGACGTACCTCCTCGTCGAGGGCGTTCGGAACGTGGCCGATTCGGGGTCGGGGATGCTCTCTGACGGCCAGTTGACCGCCGCGCTCGCGGCCGGGAGCGCGGTGTCGATACTGGGCCAAGAGGACATCGAGGCCGACCTGTTCAGGATAACCGACGAGGAGCGTGCTCCGAGGGGAGGTGTCGCCAGATGAGCACCGACGAACCGCAGGACCACGCCCGCGTCACGCGGACCGAGGACGGGACGACGGTCGAGTACCTGGCGGACGGCCCGACGACCATCCGCCAGGACGGCCAGCGGATTCCGCGGCTGAACGTCACCCAGCAGATGCTGCTGGACTCGGGCGAGAACCCCCAGAGCTGGCTGATGTACGGCGGCGGCTATCACCAGCAGCGGTTCACGACCGCCGACGTCATCACGCCCGAGAACGTCTCGAACCTCTCGCTGGAGTACACCATCGGCGTCGAAACCGACGTCGAGCGCGGGAAACTGGAGGGAACGCCGGTCGTCGTTCCTTCCGACCCGCCCATCATGTACCAGACGAACGGGCCGGACGTGGTCCGGGCGGTCAACGCCCGGACCGGCGACATCATCTGGACTTACCGGTACGCCCCGTCCGAGCAGGGTGGCGAGCGCAAGCCGGCCATCTACTGCTGCGGGTCGAACAACCGCGGGGTCGCCGTGCTGGGCGACACGCTCTACATGACGACCCTCGACGCCAACGTGGTCGCCATCAACCGATACACCGGCGAGCAGAAGTGGCTCTATAGCTCCGCGCCCACCGCCCGGGGCTACTCCGCGACGTGGGCTCCGGTCGTCTACAAGGGGAGCATCCTCAACGGGAGCGCCGGCGGCGAGTACGGCGTCCAGGGGTTCATCGAGTCCATCGACGCCCAGACCGGCGAGCGCGAGTGGGTGACCTCGATGCTCCCGAAGGAGCAGTGGGTCGGCGACTCGTGGCGCAACGGCGCGGCGACCAACTGGATGACGGTGACCGTCGACCCCGACACCGACACGCTGTACGCCAACGTCGGCAACCCCGGCCCGGACGTCAACGGCATCGTCCGCCCGGGGCTGAACCCCTACTCCGACTCGGTGGTCGCGCTCGACACCAACTCCGGCGACGTGAGGTGGTACTTCCAGGAGGTGCCCCACGACTGGTGGGACTGGGACGCCTCGACGCCGCCGGTGCTGTTCGAAACCGAGGTGGACGGCCAGAACCGCAAGGTCGTCAGCCACCCCGGCAAGACCGGGTGGAACTACCTGCTCGACGCTGGTAACGGCAAACTCTACGAGCGCAGCCAGGAGTTCTGCCAGCACCTCAACATGTGGTACCTGCCCCAGCAGACCTACGAGGACTCGCCGTGGGTGATGCCGTCGGCCGACGGCGGGTCGGAGTGGAACCCGATGTCCTACAGTCGGGTGACGGGCAACGTCCACATCAAGGCGATGAACTACCCGAGCAAGTTCCAGTGGGACCCCAACCCGCAGTGGGAGTACCCCTCGACGTACCTCGGCGGCGGGTTCACCGTCTACCCGGAGATGGAGGACCCCGGACCGCCGCCCGAGGAGTGGGACCGGAACCGCGCCGTCTTCTCGGCCGTCGACCCGGTCAGCGGCGAGGTCCAGTGGCAAAAGCGGTGGCGGCAGTTCTCGATGGGCGGGTCGATGAGCACGGCCACCGGACTGACCTTCGTCGGAAAGGGCAACGGGCAGTTCATGGCGTTCGACTCCGAGAACGGCGACCGGCTCTGGAACCACAAGTTCGACGCCTCGGTGAACGCCTCGCCGATGAGTTGGTACGACCCCGGCACCCAGAAGCAGTACGTCGCGGTGCAGGCCGGCGGCGGCGGCCTCCGGACGTACCGGAACGGGAACACCATCGGGGTGTTCTCGCTCCAAGGCGGGAACTGACCGAGAGCGCCGACCGGACTACCGAATCCTCTTTTCGAATCTTCACCTTCGACGCGGCGCGCGCTGGCGCGACGCCGCGGTTTGGGGTCGCGACCATGCGCGCGAGGGATGACTGAACGAGCGCCGACGGCGCGAGTGAGGGAGTCGGCTGGGGAGGCGTGTGGCTGTCGCGGGGCGGTGCGGTACTCACTTGCATCGTGCAAGTAGCGGTCGCAGTTGCTGTCGGTCGTCTCGGTCGAGGTCGTCATCTGCGCTCCGGTTCACACGAGCAGCAGCCACCGTCGAGAGGTCGCGCGAGTCCCTGAGATAGTATCCCACAATAACACAGTTCTTACACCCAACCACCGACTCTCCTCGAAGAACCGAACCTAAGCGTCCCGCAGAACGCTTCGATTCGATTCGCTGAGACGGCCTCAAATCGGTTAATCGACCCCGCTAGAGCGACCTACAGCCGTAACTCCGTCCGCAAAGAGGGAGGCTTAAGTGTCTCCAACGGAAATCCACGAGCATAATGGCGAACGGCAAGTACGCAGCTCGGAAGCTGAAGAAGGACCGCCAGAACCACCGGTGGTCCGACTCCGATTACGCCCGACGCGAGCGCGGTCTCGGGGAGAAGTCCGACCCCCTCGAAGGCGCGCCGCAGGGCCGAGGCATCGTGCTGGAGAAAGTGGGCGTCGAGGCGAAACAGCCCAACTCGGCGATTCGGAAGTGCGTCCGGGTCCAGCTAATCAAGAACGGCAAGCAGGTCACCGCGTTCTGTCCCGGTGACGGCGCCATCTCGTTCATCGACGAACACGACGAGGTCACCATCGCCGGCATCGGCGGCGCGAAGGGTCGCGCGATGGGCGACCTCTCCGGCGTCAACTACAAGGTCGAGAAGGTCAACGGCGTGAGCCTGAAGGAACTCGTTCGCGGTAACGCGGAGAAACCGGTGCGATAACCATGGCGGCCGAAGACCAACCCGAACCCGACAAGCCCGCGGGTACCGACGAAGAGAGCAGCGCGGCCGCCGACCTGTTCGGCGTGTGGGACATCACCAACATCGAGTACAACAACCCCTCGACCGAGCGCTACATCACGGTGACGCCGGTCGCCCACACGATGGGTCGCCACGCCGGCAAGCAGTTCAAGAAGAGCGAGATCTCCATCGTCGAGCGCCTCGTCAATCGCCTCATGCAGACCGAGGAGAACACCGGCAAGAAACAGCAGACGCTCCAGATCGTCCGGGACGCGTTCGAGGACATCCACGACCAGACCGAGGAGAACCCGGTCCAGGTGCTCGTGGAGGCCGTCGAGAACGCCGCCCCGCGCGAGGAAACCGTCCGGCTGAAGTACGGTGGCATCTCGGTCCCCAAGGCGGTCGACGTCGCACCCCAGCGCGGGGTCGACCAGTCGCTGAAGTTCATCGCCGAGGGCGTCTACGCCGACTCGTTCAAGACGCCGACCGACGCCTCGGAGGCGCTGGCCTCCCAGCTCATCGGCGCGGCCAACTACGACGTCCAGACCTACGCCATCAACCAGAAGGAAGAGAAAGAGCGCGTCGCGGCCGCGGCTCGCTAATCTCGGTTTCTTCTCTCCCGTTCTCGAATTTCCGCCAGCGACGGCCGTAGCTTCCGCGAGCGACGGTGCTCGTTATCGCCGCAGGACGTACCACCCGACGCCGACCAGCGCCGCGGCCGTCCCGCCGCCGATGAGTGCGGGGGTGACGGCCCCGGCGAGCGCGACGAACAGCGCGAAGCCGAACGCGAGCAGTCCGAGGACGAAGCACGCGCCGGCGACGCCGCCCGCCCACCATCGCTCGGTCGGTTCTGCTCCCCTTGACGGCTCGCGGACGCGAACTCGCACGCGCGAGGTGACCACCGCCCCGACGATGGCGAGGATGCAACAGTAGCAGAAGACGGCGATTTCGAACGCGGTGCCGCCGAGCCCCGGCCAGAGCGGGTTCTGGACGATATCGAAACTCGCTATCAGGAAGTAGCCCGGCGGGAAGCCGACGTTTCCGAGCGCGTAGGTCGAAAGCAGGACGGCGAGCGCGACGCCGGCGTCGCGCTCGCGGGGCGTCGCTCGCTCGGCGGGGGTCGAGGCGGTCGCCATGTGCGCGAGTAGTTCTCGAACTTACAAATAGGTTCGTCCCGGTCGTCCGCTCGCACCGTCGGGCCCCGACTACTCGCCCGAAGCGCCGGCGAGGACGAACCTGCTCTCGGTGTCGCCGTTGTGAATCTGGCGGGTCGCGTCGGCGGGAATCCGGAGCGCCTCGCCCGCCGACAGTTCCACGTCCTCGCCCTCGACCGTGACGGTGGCTTCGCCTTCGAGTAGGACGTACACCTCCTCCTGGCCGTCCTCGGCGTGGTCGTGCTCCTTGCCGGTCCAGCCGGGGTCGACGTCGAGGATGGATACGCCGAGGTTCTCGCAGTCGAGGGGGTCGCGCAGGAACCGCAGACCCTCTCCGACCGGTTCGACGTCCTGTGAATCGACTTTGGTGTAGGACATGCGAGCAGAGGTTCGTCTTCCGGCGAGTAAAAGGTGGGTGTGGTACGGTCGGGGATGAGGAGTTCGCGTCGCCTGCTTCGAATCATCGCAACGGCCATTGAGAGGGACGATTCGAGAGCGTCTACCACTTCATCAGGAACGACAGCAACGACACTGAACGTGACCACTCCGAAAGTCCCACCAACCGCAGACCGCACCGCCACACGCTTCCCCAGCCGACTCCCTCGCGTGCATGGGCGCGGCCGAAACCGCCATCGACCGCGCCAGCGCGCGCCGTGTCGGAAATCAGTCGGCCGCCGTCTCGCCGTTTCCTATCGCGTACGCTCTGGTCGCTCCGACGAGCGCCTTGCGGTACTCGCTCTCGTCGGGGTCCGGCCCGAGCGACTTGAAGCGGTGCTTGAAGTCGGCGAGGCTCACGCCGGGTGCGTCGTTAGCGGCGGCATGGGCGAGGTCGTAGAGGCGGTGGTCGGGGTCGACGAGGTCGTGGCGTTCGACCAGCGCCAGCGCGAACGCCGCGTTGACCACCGTGATTTCGGGGTCGGCCGTGCTGGTGAGTCGCTGGCCGTCCTGAGCGCGGGCGGGTCGGTCGGCCACCGCGGCCGCCAGTTCGGATTCGAGGAACGCGACCAGTTTGTCGGTCGGGCCGACCCGCAGCGTGATGTCGTCGGCGTAGATGTCCTTCATGTGGTTGGCGATCTGATAGCAGTGGGTGAGCCGGCGGCGCTCGACCGATTTGCCGGTCAGCGCGAGGAACAGCGCCTCCTCCATCGACTGGGTGTGGGAGGGATGGGCCTGCTCGTGGCGGGCCATGTGGGCGAACTCGTGGAGCGCGAGTTCCCGGGCCATCGCGCTCGTGGCCGCCTGTCGAGAGATGTTCAGGACGTGCTCGCCGTCCGGGTGGGCGGTCCACGTCCGCTCGTCGGGGTTCTCCCGGACGTGGACGTGGACGGGTCGCTCGAGGTCGTGTTCGGTTTCGAAGAGGTCGCGGGCGCGGAGGAACGGTGCGGCGCGACCGGGGCCGTGAACGCGAACGTCCATGCGTTCGTACCGCAAGGTTCGCACGAATAAGACTCTTGTGTTGATTGTGACCGTTTCCCAGGGTATGGCGGCCGTTCACCCGGGTTTCGGTGAACGCGAAACACTACGCTTTTCAACTTCGTACAGGTAGAACATCCACAATGGGAAGACGAAAGAAGATCGTCGAACAGTGCGAGCGACTGATGGACAAGCCGGAGAACATCCGGAACATCGCCATCGCCGCACACGTCGACCACGGTAAGACGACGCTGACGGACAATCTCCTCGCCGGCGCGGGCATGATCGCCGACCAGGGCGAGGCGACCCAGCTGATGATGGACACCGAGGAGGACGAGCAGGAACGCGGCATCACCATCGACGCCGCGAACGTCTCGATGACCCACGAGTACGAGGGTGAGGACCACCTCATCAACCTCATCGACACGCCGGGCCACGTCGACTTCGGGGGCGATGTGACCCGCGCGATGCGCGCCGTCGACGGCGCGCTCGTGGTCGTCGACGCTGTCGAGGGCGCGATGCCCCAGACCGAGACGGTGCTCCGGCAGGCGCTCCGCGAGGGCGTCAAGCCGACGCTGTTCATCAACAAGGTCGACCGCCTCATCTCGGAGCTCCAGGAGGGCCCCGAGGAGATGCAGCGCCGCCTGCTCAACGTCATCGACGACGTCAACGAGCTCATCCGCGGCATGACCGACGAGATGGACGACGTCGACGACTGGACCGTCTCCGTCGAAGAGGGGACGGTCGGCTTCGGGTCGGCCCTCTACAAGTGGGGCGTCTCGATGCCGTCGATGCAGCGCACCGGGATGGACTTCGGCGACATCATGGAGCTCGAGCGCAACGACAAGCGCCAGGAGCTCCACGAGCAGACGCCGCTGTCGGACGTCATCCTCGACATGGTCTGTGAGCACTTCCCGGACCCCATCGAGGCCCAGCCCCGTCGTATCCCGCGCGTCTGGCGCGGCGACGACGAGTCCGAACTCGCCGAGCAGATGCGGCTGGTCGACCCCGACGGCGAGGTCGTCCTGATGGTCACCGACATCGGCATCGACCCCCACGCGGGCGAGATCGCCGCGGGCCGCGTCTTCTCCGGCACACTGGAGAAGGGCCAGGACCTCTACGTCTCGGGCACCGCCGGGACGAACCGCGTCCAGAGCGTCGGCATCTACATGGGTGGCGAGCGCGAGGAAGTCGACCGCGTCCCCGCGGGTAACATCGCGGCGGTCACCGGTCTCAAGGACGCCATCGCGGGTTCGACCGTCTCCAGCGTCGAGATGACGCCGTTCGAGTCCATCGAACACATCTCCGAGCCGGTCATCACGAAGTCCGTCGAGGCCAAGAGCATGGACGACCTCCCGAAGCTCATCGAGACGCTCCGGCAGGTCAGCAAGGAGGACCCCACCATCCAGATCGAGATCAACGAGGACACCGGCGAGCACCTCATCTCCGGACAGGGTGAACTCCATCTGGAGGTCATCACCCAGCGCATCGAGCGCAACCAGGGCATCCCGGTCAACACCGGCGAACCCATCGTCGTGTTCCGCGAGGCCATCCAGCAGGCCACCGACACCATCGAGGGCATCTCGCCGAACCGCCACAACCGGTTCTACATCAAGGCCGAACCGCTCGACCAGGCCATCGTCGAGAAGGTCAAGCTCGGCGACGTCTCGATGGACATGCCCGAGCAGGAGCGCCGTGAAGTCCTCCAGGAAGCCGGCATGGACAAGGACACGTCCCAGAACGTCGAGCACATCCACGGGACCAACGTCCTCATCGACGACACGAAGGGTATCCAGCACCTGAACGAGACGATGGAACTCGTCATCGAGGGTCTCGAAGAGGCGCTCGACAACGGCCCGCTCGCCGGCGAACCCGTCCAGGGGACGCTCCTGCGACTCCAGGACGCAAAGCTCCACGAGGACACCATCCACCGCGGTCCCGCGCAGGTCATCCCTGCGGTCCGCGCGGCGGTCCACAACACGCTCGTCGCGGGTAAGGTTCGACTCCTCGAACCGATTCAGGACGTCCGCATCGACGTCCCCAACGAGTACATGGGCTCGGCCTCCGGCGAGATTCAGGGTCGCCGCGGCCGCGTCGACGACATGTACCAGGAGGGTGACCTCATGGTCGTCGAGGGTATCGCGCCCGTCGACGAGATGATCGGCTTCTCCTCGGACATCCGGAGCGCGACCGAGGGTCGCGCGTCGTGGAACACCGAGAACGCCGGATTCCGCGTGATGGCCGACAACCTCCAGGAGGAGACCATCATGGAGATTCGCGAGCGCAAGGGCATGAAGCTGGAACTGCCCCAGCACGTGGACTACTTCTAAGTCCGCGTCCGTCTCGCCGTTCTTCTCTCGTTTTCGTCTCGCTACCGCTTTCGACGAGTTCGGTCAGCGGCGTCCTCGCAAGCGCGTCTTCCCCTTCTGTTTTCGCTCGGGCCGACCGAGAGCCGCTCTCGCTCGACTCTCGCCGGATTCCGCCGACCGTTGCACACGGTTTCAGGTCGGGGTTGACCGGCGACTAGGAGGCACATAATGAAGGCACTTGTTAACATACTTCCACCCGGTCCCGGACAATGCTCCCAATCGTCACCCTCCTGTGGGTCGGGTTCGTCACCCTGCTCTGGGTCGGCATCACCGCGGGCGTCTGGGCGATGGTGTCCGCGAGCGGCGAGTACCCCGAGAACGTGACCCGGCCTCCCGCCGACGACTGACGGCCTTCCGCCGCTTCTCGGGCGGTTCGGCCGAGGACTCGACGCGTCGAGTCCTCGGCCGAACCGCCCGCCGGAACCGCATCCAGAACCGACGGTTTCACGACATCGCCGAGGCGGGCCGGGTTCCGGGAGTCCGGAACCCGGCCCGCGACGCGACCGGCGGTCGCCTCGACCGCTCGTCCCGCCCGGCTCGACTCGACCGCGAGCGATGCGTCGCGGTCAGTTCGCGCCGGTTTCCGCCCCCTCGACGAGTTCCAGGAGTCGTTTGGCGTCGGTGACCTTGGCGTCGATGCGGTGGCAGTGCACCTCGATCGTATTCTTCGCGATTCCGAGCCCGTCGGCGTTCTCCGCCTGCGTGAGCCTGCCCCGTCGCGGCACGGAGTTCGTCCTCGTCGACGCCGCGTCCGGTCGCGACGGCATCGACGAGCGCCGTCGGAAGAGCGTCCCGCTCGCCGCGGAGTTGTCGGTTCCGATGAGACGTTCGGAGACACCGCTTGCACAGACGGTTCACGGGTATCGTAAAATCGCTTCTGCGTCGGCACGCGCTACGCGCAGAACTGCGTCGCGTGTCGTCCGATACGGAGAGTTCGGAAGATCGTTCGCCCGACCTTGCGCGTACCGCTCGGCCGGTCGGCTGTTCGTCGCGCGGTTTCGGATTCGGAATGTGGTCGGCGAGCGCCGACCGGTACCGGAAAAAACAGACTACCGTGCTCCGCGGACGACGACTTCGGCGTCGCACAGCGGGCAGTCGGTCGTCTCGCTCACGTCGAAGACCGTCTGGCAGAAGGCGCAGACGTGTTCGTTCTCCGCGAGGCGCTTGCGTTCGGTCACGTGGTCTGACGCACTCATACCTGGGCCGACGATTCGACCGCCTATTATTATACGCCGACTAAGAGAATCGGTACCACACACCACGTTTCGGATGGTTGCGTCTACTCCCGACGTTCCTGACCGTTTCGCACCGTCCCCCGGCGTTCGACGCTCGTTTCGAGGGTTTCGCCGCTCGACCTACCGGCGGAACTCCCGGACGGTTTCGAGGAGCGGTCGTCCGAACATGGCGAAGACGATGCCGAACCAGAGGACCGAGAGGACGATTGCCCCGGCGTTCTGGGCGACGATACTCGTCTGATTCGAGGGGGTCGGCGCGAACCAGTACGCCGCGTCGCTCGTCCTGAGTTGCTCGACGAGCGAGTAGAGCCAGAACAGCCCCGGCGCGTTGAACACGGTCATCGTGAAGAGCATAGCGACGAGGTTCCGGGTCGACGCCCACTTCGAACTCCAGTCCTCGCGCAGGAACGCGTAGTCGACCGACGCCGCGTCGGACGCGGAGCCTTCCTCCCGTTTCGTATCCATGTTGGTTTTACTCCGTCCTCTGACACGGTTAAACGTTGCTATATTGACCATTCTGATCACACCTGCACTATTTGCGACCGCCTGAAGCCTTATGCCCGCCCGCGCGTGAGAGACGTACCATGAGCGACGACGCCGAGCGAACGGACGGGTCGGGCATGCAGGCCCACACCGTTCGGCTCGAACTGGTAGACGAACCCGGGGAACTCCTCCGGGCGCTCGAACCCATCGCGGCCAACCGCGGCAATCTCCTCTCGGTCTTCCACGAGCGAGGCTCGCTGACACCCCGGGGCCACATCCCGGTCGAAGTCGACTTCGAGTGTCCGCCCGAGCGCTTCGACGTCATCGTCTCGGCGCTCCGGGACGCGGGGGTCAACGTCATCCAGTCCGGCGCCGAGCGCTACGGCGAGGAGGTCACCGTGTTGCTGGTCGGCCACCTCATCGAAACCGACCTCTCCGGGACCCTCTCGCGGATTCAGGACGACGCCGGCGCGGCGGTCGAGGACGTCTCGCTGTCGGCCACCCAGGGAACCGACGAGGTGGCCAGCGCTCGGCTCAGGCTCGCGGCCGAAACCGGCCGCACTGGTGCGGTCCTCGACGCGGTGCGGGACGTGGCGGCCGAGAAGGACCTGCGCGTGGTCGCGCCGCTCGACGCGGAGGGGTCGGCGTGAAGTTGGCCATCCTCGGCGCGGGCGCGGTCGGCCGGTCGGTCGCGGAACTGGCGGGCGACTACGGACACACCGTGGCCGCGCTGGCCGACTCGACCGCCGCGGCGGTCGAGTCCGACGGTATCGACGTGGCGGCCGCGCTCTCCCGGAAGGACGCCGGCGAGGCGGTCGGGTCGAAGTCGCCAGAGGACGCCCTCGACGCCGAGTACGACGCGCTGGTCGAGGCGACGCCGACGACGCTGGGCGACGCCGAACCAGGCTTCGGCCACGTCCGGGCGGCCCTGGAACGCGACCGCCACGTCGTGTTGGCGAACAAGGGGCCGGTCGCCGAGCGCTACGCCGACGTGCGCGCGCTCGAAGCCGACAGCGAGGGGACGGTCCGCTTCGAGGCCACGGTGGGCGGGGCGATTCCGGTGCTCTCGACCATCGAGAGCTACGGTCCCGAGACCGTCACCGCGGCCCGCGGCGTGCTCAACGGCACCGCGAACTTCATCCTCTCGCGGATGGCGGCCGAAGGACTGGACTACGAGCACGTCCTCGCGGAGGCCCAGGACCTCGGCGTGGCGGAGGCCGACCCCGCGTTCGACGTCAACGGCACCGACGCGGCGCTGAAGTGCGCCATCCTCGCCAACGTCCTCGGCGACCGGGAGTACTCGCTCGACGACGCCGAGGTCGAGGGCATCGCCGACCTGCCGGGCACCGCGCTCGAACTCGCGGCCGAGGACGGTCGGACGGTTCGACTCATCGGCGAGGCGACCCCCGACGGCGTCCGGGTCGCCCCGCGACTCGTCCCCCAGAACGGGACGCTCGCCGTCTCGGGCACCCGGAATATCGTCCAACTCGACACCGAGAACGCCGGTCGACTGAACCTCAGTGGCCGCGGCGCCGGTGGTCCCGAAACCGCCAGCGCGGTGCTCGCCGACGTGAACCTGCTGGAGTGAGCCGACCGGTCGTGGCGGTCTGCCGTCGGGACGTCTCCGGTGCGACCGGCGAGCGAACCTGTCTCGCGTGCAACCCGTTGGCGTGCTAGGAGCCAACACAAACCGCCGGACGGCGTCGGGGTGGGGGTCGTAGCGTATCGAAATGGTTTTAACTGCTTCTGCCAAAAGATACCGACAGAGCGCGTCTGCGCGTGAGATACCAACCATGAGCGAAGACAAACCGCACCAGAACCTGGCCATCATCGGCCACGTTGACCACGGAAAGAGCACGCTGGTCGGACGACTCCTCTACGAGACGGGGAGCGTACCCGAGCACGTCATCGAACAGCACAAGGAAGAGGCCGAGGAGAAGGGCAAGGGCGGCTTCGAGTTCGCCTACGTCATGGACAACCTCGCCGAAGAGCGAGAGCGCGGTGTCACCATCGACATCGCCCACCAGGAGTTCGACACCGACGACTACTACTTCACCATCGTCGACTGTCCCGGCCACCGCGACTTCGTGAAGAACATGATCACGGGCGCGTCCCAGGCCGACAACGCCGTGCTCGTGGTCGCCGCCGACGACGGCGTCGCGCCCCAGACACAGGAGCACGTCTTCCTCGCCCGCACGCTCGGCATCAACGAGCTCATCGTGGGCATCAACAAGATGGACGTCGTCGACTACAGCGAGGACGACTACAAGTCGGTCGTCGACGAGGTCACCCAGCTCCTCAAGCAGGTCCAGTTCAACACCGAGGACGCGAGCTTCATCCCGATCTCGGCGTTCGAGGGCGACAACATCGCCGAAGAGTCCGAGAACACGGACTGGTACGACGGCGAGATCCTGCTCGAGGCGCTCAACAACCTCGACGCCCCCGAGCCGCCGACGGACGCCGACCTGCGCATCCCGATTCAGGACGTCTACACCATCTCGGGTATCGGCACCGTCGCGGTCGGCCGCGTCGAGACCGGTCTGCTGAAGTCCGGCGACAACGTCTCGTTCCAGCCCAGCAACTCGGGCGGCGAGGTCAAGTCCGTCGAGATGCACCACGAGGAGGTCCCGCAGGCCGAACCCGGTGACAACGTCGGGTTCAACGTCCGGGGCGTCGGCAAGGACGACATCCGCCGCGGCGACGTCTGTGGCCCCGCCGACGACCCGCCGAGCGTCGCCGAGACGTTCCAGGCCCAGATCGTCGTTATGCAGCACCCGTCGGTCATCACCGACGGCTACACGCCGGTCTTCCACGCCCACACGGCACAGGTCGCGTGTACGATCGAATCCATCGACAAGAAGATGGACCCCGCGAGCGGCGAGGTCGCCGAGGAGAACCCCGACTTCATCCAGTCGGGCGACGCCGCCGTCGTCACGGTCCGACCCCAGAAGCCGCTCAGCATCGAGCCGTCGAGCGAGATTCCGGAGCTCGGCAGCTTCGCCATCCGCGACATGGGTCAGACCATCGCGGCCGGCAAGGTCCTCAGCGTCAACGAGCCGTAACACATGCAGCAAGCACGTGTGCGACTGGCGGGCACCAGTCCCGAAGACCTGGACGACATCTGCGACGATGTCCGCGAAATCGCCAACAAGACCGGCGTTTCGCTCTCGGGACCCATCCCGCTGCCGACGAAGACGCTGGAAATTCCCACCCGCAAGTCCCCCGACGGTGAGGGGACCGCGACGTGGGAACACTGGGAGATGCGCGTCCACAAGCGTCTCATCGACATCGACGCCGACGAACGCGCGCTCCGCCAGCTGATGCGGATTCAGGTACCGAACGACGTCAGCATCGAAATCGTCCTCGAGGACTGAGCGGGTACCCCCGCTGACAGTTCGAGGACATCGGTCCGACTCGACGCCGGCCACCGCGGCCGGCGTCGAGTCGCGGCCGCTGTACGCCCGCCGCCAGCCGGCGGACTACCTTCTCCCTATTTCACTCTCCAGAGCCACGCACACGTGCGCGCAGACGCCAACCGTCCGTCTTCGCCCGGCTCTTTTCGCGACGCTTCCCGTCGCTGTCTTCCCCCTCGCCGAACTCCCACGCTCGTCCGTTCTCTCGCCCCTGTCTTTTTGTCGTCTCCTAGCCAATCGTCGTCCGTGAACGAACAGTTTCGCGCGGTTCGCCGCGTCCGGCGAACGCTCCGGCGCGAACCGGGAGGGCAGACGCCGTGAGCCGCGGTCGGCCGAGTCCGTCGAAGCGCAGGCCCCGGCGTTCGGGCAGTCCGACCCTCCAGACGCTGGCGATATTCGCCGTCGTGTTCGCGGTCCAGTCGCTATTCCGACTGGTCGCGCCGCGACTCGCGGTCGGCCTGTTCGCGCTCGCGCCGCCGGTGTCGGTGCGGCCGTGGACCCTGCTGGTCAGCGTCTACGCTCACGCCGGTATCGGCCACTTGCTGTCGAACGCCGTCGTCCTCCTGCTCGTGGGTTTCGCCGTCGAGCGGGTCACCACCACGTGGCGATTCCACGGGTTCTTCGCCGTCGTTGGGATGCTCGCGGGGCTCGCACAGATCGCCGTCTCGGGCATCGTCGGCCCCACTCCGGCGGTCCTCGGCGCGAGCGGCGCGGTGTTCGGCCTGCTCGGCTACCTGCTCGCTGGCAACGCAGTGACCGGTGCGGTCCTCCAGCGACTTCCGCTGGGCGGCCGAGCGAAGGCGGCGTTGCTCCTGGTCGTCGCGTTCGGCCTGACGCTGCTGACGGCCGCCCCGGGCGTCGCGCTGGTCGCGCACTTCACCGGTTTCGTGCTGGGCGCACTCGCGGGCCGTGTTCACCTCTTGCGCGCCCGCCCCGAAACATAAGCTTCTAATAAGTGCGGGCGCTACGAACAGTTGCGCTTGCGGGCTCGTAGATCAGCGGTAGATCGCTTCCTTCGCAAGGAAGAGGCCCTGGGTTCAAATCCCAGCGAGTCCATTCCACTTTTTGCTGCGTTCAGCACACCCGCGAGCCGTCGGCTCGCGGGTGTGCTTCACTGGCAAAAACTTGGGGAAAAAGCACGGCGTCACCGCCTCTGAAGCGCCCTTCGGGCGCTTCTTCGGGGGTTCCTTGGCCCGCTCGCTCACTTCGTTCGCTCGCGGTAGAACTATCTGGAGACACAACACCGCCCCGCCTGGCTTCGACTTTTGCGATGAGTATATCGCTTCCTACAGCTCAGTACCGGCTCATAGCCCTCCTAGTTCGAACTTTACGGCGCGACGACCTTCGGACGAACGGGGTGCCAATCCGAATGACCTCCCGCGCGAACGGGAACTGGTGTGCCGCCGAACGAACCATCCTGCAGACCATCGAGCGACAGAACACGTCCCATGTCGGGTCGCTGGAGGACGAACTCGACGCCGGCCCGGTGACGATAGACCGCCACTGCTACGACCTCCAGCGGAAGGGGTTCATCCGCCCCGTCGGCTCCGGCCGCTACCAACTGACCGCCGAGGGGAAGGACCGACTCCGGCGACTCCACGCCCTCGACGGGTAGTAGGGAGTTACTCCTTGCCTTTGAAATCGGAGAGCTCTGATTGGTACCAGTCTCTTTCCATCGTTAAGAGCATGAATATCGTCCCGAATGTCATATAAACGATCGAAAACGCTACCGACTGCATTGAGTGAACACCCAGACGGACTTCTTCCGTAACGTACACTGCTAGCATTGAACTTGCTATTATTGCGATTACAATGTTAGTCCAGAAATTGAATGGTCTGTTAGGATTGTAGAACTCTCCTGGTTTTCCCATGTTGTTTATTGCGTTTTGAATCCGTAGAGAGGCACCACCTAACAGAGACTCCACTATCTCACAGACAGAATACGCGGTCGCTATGGCCGCAATTGACCTTGCAGCTATCAAAAGTGGAGATGGCTTATTTACTGGAAGTGGTACGATTAGTAAGTAAGATCCTACAATCGCACCTAATATAATCGCTACAAAGAATGAAGAAGTAGAAACAATCCCGTGAATGACTCGTAGAATGACTTCTCCCACTCTTCCTATATTGATATTTGGAATTCTCAACGGGATTGGGTCTAGTTCGTGGAAAAATATCCGTCTCAGGCTCGGTGTTAGCACCGCAATTCCGAGGAATATGATCTCGAGATCCTCGTACGTCAACATATATGCTATGATTCTAATCTTACCATAGATGAGTCTTACTTTCACATTTTGGAAATATCGTCTGCCACCCGTCATACGCCGAAACACAGGCTTTACCACCTATGACCGTAAGGAACAGCACGATGAGTTTCAGGTGTTCGCTCCTCGGTCACACCTACGGGGAGGCCGAAATCGAGCGCGAACGGGAGGAAGAGGGAACCGAAGTCGTCGTCACAGTGCGCGAGTTCCAGGAGTGCGAGCGCTGTGGCGAACGGCGCATCGTCACCGAGAACAAGGAGGTCACGGCCATCGAGGCGCCCGACACCGAACCGGAACCCGCCGGAGCGGCTGGTGGCGGAGCGGCCTCCGGCACGGGCCAGTCCGGCGTCGCCTCCGGCGGCGTCGGCGGAACCGGCAGCGCGACCGACGTCACGGAAGCGACCGCGCCGTCGGTCGACGACGAGTTCGAGCGCCCACAATCGGCCGAGGAGGACGACGCTATCATCCTGGACGACGACGGCGACGATGAGGACGACGGGAGCGACGCCGGCGGCGACGACGACCGTCAACCGGGCGAGTGGCCCGAGGCCGACTCGACCCACCCCGCGGAGGTCGACGGCGACGGCCCGACCCCGTGGCCCGACGTCGGCCAGGAGGACGAGGGCTTCGACGCAGAGGTCGGCGACGGCGCGAGCGCCGACGTGGAGTTCGGCGGCGGCCTCCAGCCCGAATCGGCTCCCGAGGTCGACGAGAACGAGGAGGTCGAGTTCGTCAACGCCGAGGGCGACACCCTGGCGGCCCGCGACGGGTCGACCGGTGGGTCGTCGACCGCCCGGCGCTCCCGACCCGAACTCTCGACGGGGTTCACCTCCAGCGGGAGCGTCCCGGCCCCCGACGGCCCCTCCGAGGAGGCCGAACCGGACGCCGAGTTCGTCTGCCCGAACTGCGGCCACAGCGCACCCGTCTCCGGGTCGTCGATGCGCGCGGGCGACATCTGCCCGGAGTGCCGAAAGGGCTACATCGCCCGGGAGTGAGAATGGCGCTCACCCGAGGTAAAACGGACGATTCAAGAGTAGGACCGACGCGAAAAGGGTATACATCATCCTCACCAACAGGCAGATTACCATGAAAGAGTACAAAATGCGCCGCGGCGAGCATCTCGAGGATCGCATCCCCGACATGAAGGCGAAGATCGAGGATTACTTCGGCGAAGTCTCGGGTACCGAGGAGCACGACGGCCACGAACTCTACGTGGTCGAAGACCCGGACAACCCCGTCTTCGACAAGATCATCGCCGGCGCCGCCCAGTACAGCGGTAAGAAGGACAAACTCGCGGTCCACTTCGAGGAGCGACCCGCCGAGGACGTCATCGCCGAGGGCAACGCCGACGCCGCCGCCGACGCCGTCAGCAAGAAGAACAATTTCCTGCTCGAAGCCACCGGCCGGGACGCGAAGGCCCGCCGGGACTCGATGAAGCGACAGGTCGAGGACGACGCCGACAAGCCCGACGGCGTCTCGTAACTCGCGTCCGTTTCGCTCGCCGCAGAGCGCCGCCCGTCCCCGGTATCTGCGGACTCCCCACGTTTTCTCGACGCGGAAATGGACACCGCTAACTCCCAGCGACGGCTACCGTCGCAGATGCACTATCGACTCGCAGACGACCTGCCGACGCCCGCCGAGTACGTCGCGCTCCGCGCGGCGGCCGGGATGGGCGAGCGAACCGAGACGGCCGCTCGTCGCGGCCTCCCGAACACGATATACGGCGTGACGGTCCGCGAAGCGGACGGCGCGGGCGACCCGACCGACCCGCCGGTGGGCATGGGCCGCCTCGTCGGCGACGACGGCTGTTTCTACCAGCTCGTGGACATCGCGGTCCACCCCGACCACCAGGGACGGGGCCTCGGTTCGCGGGTCGTGGAGGTCCTGATGGAGTACGTCGAGGAGAACGCGCCCGAGTCAGCCTACGTGAGCCTCATCGCCGACGTCGACGGCTTCTACGAGCGATTCGGATTCGAGGACACCGCGCCGGACTCGAAGGGGATGTACCTGTGCGTGGAGTGATCGAGCGTCGGCCTAGATGCCGAGCCACTCGTCGTTCCGGACCTGGTACCCGTTCGCCCGACAGAACTCCGCCGCTCGCCGGCGGACGTCCCGGGACCCCGGGAGCTTCTCCTTGTCGCGAATTCGTTCGACGACCCAGTCCGTGACGACCTGAATCCCCTCGTCGTCGTCGTCGGCGTCGATCGATTCGAGTTCTCGGAGCGTCTTCTCGTAGGCCTCGCGCTGCGACCCGCGGAGATCGGCGTCCTGGAGCGTCTCGCTCGCTTCCACGATTCGCTTCATGGCCGCGGCGATCGTCGGCCGCTGTACCCGCAATCGGACGGCAGCGGGAGAGTCGAACGTCTCCTCGTCCGTGTCCGGGACGAGTTCCTCGACGGTGTAACTCCCGTCGACCGATTCGACCTCGCTGTCGCCGACCGCCTCGACGACCTCGGTTCCCGTCGCCGGAAACGCCAGCGAATCGAGTTCCGCCTCGAAGTCGGCGAGTTCGGCCGCTTCGACCGGCGGTTCCGTCTCGTCCCCGCGTTCCAGTTCGTCGGCGATGGCGCGCTCCTGTCGGCGCCGCTCGGCGTCGTGGGCTTGCTTGTCTCGGCCCCGCTTGTCGTCTGCCATCCTCGAACGTAGGCTCTCCAACCGGATAGCCCTGTGGTCGGTGAGGCGTATACGACTCTCGCGCGCGTTCGCCGTTTCGACTGCCGTCGCAGTCGAGGGATTTCGACGGGACCGAAAGAAGAGACGGAACGGTCGGCCGCTCAGCGCCCGAGTTTCTCGCGGCTCACGCCGACGCCGGTCGGCGTGACGATGATCTGGTCGTCGCCCTTCTGGACGATGTCGCCGTCGACCTCGCGGGCGACCTGCTGGAGTTCGTTGGTGATGCGCTCGACGGTGGTGTCCTCGGTTCGCAGGCGCGTGATGTCGGCGACCACGAGGTCGCCGTCGTAGACGGCGTCCTTGATGGCGATCATGTCCTGTTGTCCTTTGATCTCGGCGATGTGGACCTGCATCGCAGCGCCGTCGGCCGCCGTGTCGAAGTCGTCGAGGTTGAGTTCGACGTAGTCCTCGGCGGTGTTGGAGTCCCGCTCGCCGAGGATTTTGCTCATAAAGCCCATAGACACATGGCCCCGGTGTAGCAGTATAGTTCTTACGTCAGACGGGCCGGAAGACCGACCTTTTTCTCGGCGCGAGGCGTGCGTTCGGGCGTGACCTTTAGCATCTGCGTCCGCGAGGAGTACGAGGACGAGAACGGCGACGACCAGACGCGCTTCGGCGTGGCGGTGACCACCCGCCTGCCGGGCGTCGGGACGCTCTGTCCCCACGTCGGCGAGCGCGGCGCGATAGCGACCCAGAGTCTCACCAACGTCGAACTCGGCCGGAAGGGCATCGAGTACCTGGAGGACGGCCTCGCCATCGAGGACGCCCTCGAAGCCCTGCTGAACGCCGACGACGGCGCGCCCCAGCGCCAACTCCACGGCGTCGACGCCGAAGGGACCTTCGCGTTCTCCGGCGAGGAGTGCATGGACTGGTACGGCCACGAGGAGCGCGAGACGTTCACCGTCGCGGGCAACCTCCTCGTCGGCGAGTCGGTCGTCGAGGCGACCGCCGACACCTACGCCGCGGGCGCGCCGGACTCCGGCGCGCCCGCCGACGACGCGGACGCACCGCTCGCCGAGCGACTCGTCGACGCGCTCGAAGCGGGCCACGCCGAGGGCGGCGACAAACGCGAGGACCTCCGGGTCCAGAGCGCGGCCCTGCTGGTGGCGACCACCGAGGACCGCGAGATGGAGCCGTACTACAACGACCTCCGGGTCGACGCGACCGAGACGCCGATAGCGGACCTCCGGGAAACCTACGAACTGGCGAAGGAGGGCTTCGAGGCGGCGGTCGAACGCTACGGCGACGTCTACGAGGACGACGACCTGGACGCGGTCGACGGCGAGGGGTCGGAAGTCGAGTCGGTCGACGCCGGCGAGTCCGCCGGCGTCGACGACCCTCGCGCGGACGCCGAGGAGTGACCCGCGAATCGGTCGCCGCGCCCTCGTTCTGGACGACGCGGCGGGTCCGCCTGGCCGGGACGGCCGGACTCGTCGGCGGCGTCGGCTGGGCGCTTCTGGCGGCGGTTTCGTACGCCGCCGGCGCGAACGTGTTCACACCGACGACCCGCTCGTACGCTGTCCTCGACGCGCTCACGCCGCTGGCGCTCCTGCTCGCGACGGTCGCCGTCGCGGCGTATCGCGCCCGAACTGAGCCGCGGTGGAACCGCCTCGCCGCGGTCGGATTCGTCGCCCTCCTCGTCGGCCTCGCGGGCGCGACCGTCGGAACGGCTGCATCCGCGCTCGGCGCCGTCGCGGGGCCCGAAGGCTGGACGCTCTCGCTCGTGGGGTGGGAGGTTTCGGCGTTCGCGTACCTCCTCGCGTTGCTCGGCGCGGCGGCGTTCGGCGTCGGGCTCCTCCAGGGCGAGGTGCCGCCCCGCGTCGCGGCCGTCTCGCTCGCGGGCGCGCTGCCGGTCGGGGCCCTCGTCTCGCTCGGCCTCGGCGTCGCGGTGGGCGACGAGGCGGTCGTGCCGGTCGGCCCGGCGCTGCTGCTCGGCGCGGGCGTCGCGGCGCTCGGTCGGTTTCTCCGGACCGGGCGAGAAATCGAGAAGTGACGGAGCTCAGACCACGAACTGGTAGAGTTCGTCGCCGACGTGGTGGAGCGACTCGACGACCTTCCCCTCGCTGCCCACCATGTCGTCGCCTGACGTCTTCGCGCGGCCGATGGCAAGCACCTTGCCGTGGGACTCCTCGGCGATGGCGACCAGGTCGCCGGCTTCGATGTCCTCGTCGGCTTCCGTGATGCCGGGTCGCATCACGTCGGCGCCGTCGCTGACGAACGACACCGCGCCCGCGTCGACGGTGACGACGTGGGTCTGGGGCGAGTAGTCGTTCGCGCCGCTGACGGTCAGGAACGGTTCGTCGTCCACGTAGAGGACCGCCGGGTCGCCGTTCACCAGCACGAGGTCGAACTCCGAGTCCTCCAGTTCGACCAGTTCGTAGGTGTCGGCGTCCAGTTCGACGCCGAGGCCCTCGTCGAGCGCCTCCTCGATTTCGCGCACCTCGTCGCTCCGGAGGTGGTGGCGAGACTTTACCTTCATACCTCTACGTGGGGCGCTTCGCGGCTTAATACCCCCGCCTTCGGGGCGGGGATAAGCGTAAGAACCCGCCCGACATACTGCCACGTATGAAGGCAAAGCGGGAGTACCGGGACCGCGAGACGGTCGAGGTTGCGGTGCTGGACGCCCTCGTCGACCGGGGCGAGGAAGGGATGACCGTCTTCGAGATTCGGTCCCAGGTCGACGCCGACATCGACGAACTCGAAACCGCGCTCGGCGGTCTCAAGGACGACGGCCTCATCCACGCCAACAGCAAGGACCAGCGGACCCTCATCACTCCCGACGACCGCGTCGTCCCCGACCCCGACGAGGAACCCGAAGAGCCCTCGTTCGTCGACCGCATCATCGAACGCCTGCCGCTTTGAGCGGGTGGTCTTTCGTTTCTCCCTCGACGGGAACGTTCTCTTTCGGAGCGATTCGCTAAAACCGCGACTGTCACTGCAATCGGGACCGCTACTGCAACTGCGACCGCCACTCGCACGATACAACTGAGTACCGCGCCGCCGCACCGCAACCGCAGACCACGCACCTCCCCAGCCGACTCCGTCGCGCCCTCCGGGCGCTCAGTCGTCCCTCGCGCGAGATGGTCGCGCCACGAGGGCGCGACCGCGCGCGCCGTGCCGGATGTGAAGATGCGCGAACCTAATTTTTGGTAACGGCGCGCGCCGGCGTCCTCGTGAGCGAAGCGAACGGGGGCCCGTGGGAGCGAAGCTCCCACGGCGCGGCTTCATGCCGCGCCGAACCGCGCGAGGGATGAGCGAACGAGCGTCAGCGAGTGAGGGAATCGGCTGGGGAGGCGTGTGGTTGCGGTGCGGTACTCATTTGGACCGTGTTAGCTTGCGGTTTCGTTGTCGTCGCGTTACGGTAGTTCTCGGAATTGGGCTGGTCTACGGTCGCGTCGCGGTCGCAGTCACACTGTTTCTGGTCGCATAGCACCACGACTCTTGACCACCGAAATTCTATAGAGCGATTCCAACCGTTTAATCCCGCTCGGCCACCAATAACGCGACATGACCGTCATCGAGGACCAGCAGTCGGACCTCGGCGCGACGTGGACCGAGGTCGGCGGCCGCCGAATCCCCGCCCACTACGGACGCCCGGAGCGGACCCACCGCGCGGTCCGGAACGTGGTTGGCGTCACCGAGATGCCCTACGGCGTGATGGTCGTCCGCGGCGACGACCGAGTGGAGTACGTCGACAACGTCGTCTCGAACGCCGTCCCCGCGACCGACGGCGAAGGGACCTACGCCCTCCTGCTCGACCCGCAGGGCCGGGTCGAGTTGGACATGTACGTCTACAACGCCGGCGAGCAACTCCTGCTGTTCGTCCCGCCCGGCCGCGCCGAGGACCTCGCCGCGGAGTGGCGCGAGAAGGTGTTCGTCCAGGACGTCGAAATCGACGCCGCGAGCGACGACTTCGCCGTCTTCGGCGTCCACGGCCCGAAGTCGACCGAGAAGATAGCCAGCGTGCTCAACGCCGCCGGCGCGCCCGACGGCCACCTCACCTTCGAGCGCGGCCGGATGGCCGAAATCGGCGTCACCGTGATTCAAACCGACGCGCCGGCCGGCGAGGAGGGGTACGAGGTGGTCTGTACGACCGGAACGACCGAAACCGAGACCGGCGAGACGAGCAACGCCGAGCGCGTCTTCGACACCCTGCTCAACCACGGACTGAACGCCGCGCCGTTCGGCCGCGACACCTGGGAGACGCTCACCCTCGAAGCCGGGACGCCGCTGTTCGACGCCGAACTCGCGGGCCGGATTCCGAACGCGCTCGGACTCCGCAACGCGCTGGACTTCGAGAAAGGCTGTTACGTCGGCCAGGAGGTCGTCTCCCGCGTCGAGAACCGCGGCCGGCCGAGCGAGCGCCTGGTCGGTCTGCGCACCGAGGCGCTCCCCGAGTCCGACGCGGCCGTCTTCGTGGACGACGAGGCGGTCGGCGAGGTCACCCGCGCGGCCGAGAGTCCCTCGCTCGACGAACCCGTCGCCTTTGCGTTCGTGGACTTCGAAGTCGGCGAGCGCGCCGACCAGGGAGCGGGAAGCGACGGCGAGGGGGACGACGCGCCGCTGACGGTCCGCGTCGGCGGCGAGGAGGTTCCCGCCGAAGTCGAACCGCTCCCGTTCGTCGAGGGGAGCGACCGCTCGGCGCGACTGCCGACCTACTGACCTGCGGGCCCGCACTTCGGCGGTCGTGACCGCCGAAGTGCGGACTTACGGCTCAGTTGTCCTCGATGGCGTCGACGACCATCGCGGCCGCGACCACGGCCTCCCTCCCGACGTCCAGTTCGTCGGCCAGTCGGACGACGTAGGTGTCCCGGAGCGAGAACTGCCCGTCGATGGTTCCCACCTGCCGGCCGTCGACCGTTATCACGTAGGAGTGGGGCAACAGGTCGAAGAGTTCGCTGACGTGGCGCAGCAGCGAAACCAGTTTGCTCTTCGAGGCGATCTCGGCGTACACCGTGCCGGAGTCGGGGTCCCGGAGCGTCCACTTGTCGTGGAGCAGGGTGAAGTTGCGGTCGAGCACGACCGCCGGTTCGCCGGTCCCCTCGTCGATCAGCGTGTAGTTGCCCGCGACATCGAGGACGCCGCTGGCCTTCACGGTGAACGCGGGGTCGCCGTTCGCGTCGGCGAACGGGAACTCCTCCTTGAGTTTGAACCGCTTCTGGCGGCCCTGGAGGACGAGGTTCCCGTCGCCGTCGTAGGCCTTGTACTTGTTCCGAACGAGCGACTGGACGACCTCGTACTCGTCGTCCGTGAGGTCGATGGTCGAGAGGGAGTCGTCGGTCACGGTCGCCGGTTGTTCGTTTCGGGTTATATACTTTCGCGCCGTGTAACGGTCGATGTCGTTCGGTCGAAGCGATTCGACTCCGTCATCGGGCGAGGTGAGCAGTTTCCGCTCTCCATCGGGAACCAGCACTCCGAGGCCGCTCGGTTCGCGATACGAAATCGGTGGTTCTATCCGTCAATTTCATCACGTGTCTCTTCCACCCTCGAAGCATGTCCGATGCCGTTCGCCGTCGACTCGATGCGCTCCTCCTACTTTGTTCGGCGCTTCTCGGAATCGTCGTCACGTACCTGTTCCTAAGCCCGAATGTGACGATTGCGTTCTTCGGTTACGCAGTCCTACCGACGGCGCTCATCTTTGTCGGCGTATCGTGGTACGTGCAGAAGTAACGCCGCGTAGTCGAACACTAGCTGTAACGGGAGGTCGGTAACTCACCGAGGCGAGCGGGCGGGCGTTTCGACGATGCCGACGCTTCCGAAAGCCCTCGGCCGGCCGCGGTCACTCGCTGGCGTACTCGCGGGCCGCCACGGTGACGAGCGTCTTCGTGAACCCGAGGACGATGGGGCCGACGAAGATACCCATGACCCCGAACACCGCGAGGCCGCCGAAGATGCCGAGGATGAGGATGGCGGGGTTGAGGTTCGCGCTCCGGCCGCCGAGCACCGGGCGGAGGTAGTTGTCCGAGAGGTTCACCAGCCCGAACCCGTAGACGAGCAGCGCCGTGCCGGCGACCGGCCTGCCGGTCGCCAGCAGGTAGAACCCCGCGGGACCCCAGATGAACATCGACCCGACGAACGGGAGCACGCCCAGCACCACCGATACGACCGTCCAGAACACGACGTTCGAGAAGCCCAGCACGGCCAGCGCGAGCCCCGTGAGCACCGCCTGGACCACGGCGATGACGAACGTCGTGATCAGCACCGCGTAGGTGAGGCGGTCGAGGTCGGCGATCAGTTCCTCCTGTACGTTTCGGGGCAGCGGCGTCACCTGGCGGAACCACGCCACCGACCGCTCGCCGCCGACGAGCAGGTAGTAGAGCACGAAGCCGAAGATCGTGAACCCGATGAAGACCTTCGAGACGCCGCCGACCAGCCCGGAGGCCTCCTGGAGGATCCGACCGACACCCGACTGGACGACGCTGGCCAGCTCCTGGAGCCCCTGGTCGACGTACTCCAGCGGGTCGACCCCGAACGTCTCGATGACGAACCGGCGCAGCGACTCCAGCTCCGCGCCGAGTTCGTCGACTTCGAGGCTCTCTATCGCGGCGAGCGCCTGCGTGACTACCACCCGGAGCAGCAGCGCCAGCGGCAGCACGAACAGGACCGTGGCCGCGACCATCAGGAACACGGCCGACTTCCGTCGGCCGATTCGCGGCGCGAGCCGACGCTGGGCGGGGTAGAGCGCGTACGCGATCAGCACCGCGAGCGCGACGTAGGTGAAGAAGGGCCGGACGACGAGCCACGACACGAACAGCGCGACCCCCACGAGGACGGCGAGAAACGCCCGCTCGTCGTTCATGGCGACTGGTACGACGACTGGGCGGAAAAGCGGTACGGCGGAAAGTGACGGGCCGGAGGGTGGCGAATCGGAAAGGCGGGTCGGCGGGACGCGGCCGGCCGCGTCCCGCCGACCTACCCTGGCCGCGGTTCACCGAGTACGGTTCACTCGGGCGCGCCGGTTTCGAAGGCGGTGACGGTCGCATCCGACAGCGCCTCCGGCGAGAACAGGGTGATGACGTCGCCCGCCTCGACGAGCGTGTCGCCCTTCGGCGTGAGTATCTCGTCGCCGCGCTCGATGCTGATGACCAGCGTCTCGTCGTCGAGGATGCCCGAGTCGTTGGCCTCCTTGAGGGTCTTGCCGGTGATGGCGGCCTCCTCGGAGACGGTGAACTCGATGACCTCCGCGCCGCCCGCGAGGCTCTGGACGTCGGCCAGCGACGGGCGCGGCCGGTCTTTGTCGGGGCTGAACGGATGGTAGGGGTGGAACAGTTCGTCCCGGACGATGTCCTCGCGTTCGAGTTCCAGACCGCGGCTCGACAGCTCCTGGGTGACCCGCGTGATGTCGTCGGTGTCGGTTCCGACCGCCGTGACGATGACGTTCTCGCGGCCGGACATCAGTTCCCGGACGTTCACCACGCCCGAAATCTCGAGTACCTCCTGGGCGAGTCGGTGGCGGTCTGCCACCGGCGCGGTGCAGGTGAACTGGTTGACGACGCGGCTGTCGGTCTGCTCGTAGTCGATGTCGGCGTGGTACCCCTCGATGATGCCCTCCTCCTCCATCTGGCGGATTCGGTGCCGAATCGTGGCCGGGGTGACGTCGACCTCCTCGGCGATGGTCGGGGCCGTCGTGTTCCGCGCGTCGGCGACGAGATGATACAGAATTCGCTTGTCGATCTCGTCGATGCGATAGCTCATACTCGGCTCTTAGCTCGGTATTCATAAAAATCCAGGCAGTCGGGACCGCACGTCGTCCCCGAGAAATCGCCCGACGCCCACCGATATAGTCAGTAAAACGATTGGATTTTCGAAAGGGGAAAATCGTCTGGGGTAGATTCACTATACGTAAATATATAGCGGCATATTTATAATCTCCCGCGAATTCACGTGTTGATATGTCGCACGACGACGGCGGTTCGACCCCGTTCGAGCGGTTGACCTCGCACTTCGACGACGAGGACCTAGTCTGTCCCGACTGCGGGTACGAAGACGAGGGCGGCCACTGGAAGGCGGCGACGAGCGGCGACCACGTCCTGTATCGCCACCTCTGTCCGAGCTGCGGCACCGTCAGAAAGCGGACCTTCGAACTCGACGCCGACGTCCCGGAGCGGTCGAGCGACGGACGGTCGAGAAACGACGCGAAGTGACAGACGCGAAGTGATCGCCTCTCGGTCAGCTCTCGGAAGCCTCGCCGCCGGCGTCGTTCGTGTACACGCGGCCGAGAAACTCCCAGTGAAGCGACGACGAATCCACCCCGTCGAAGAGCGGCCGAATCCACACTTCGTGGAGGTACGGGCCGTGGGGACACTCCGGACAGCCCTCTGCGCACGGCTGGCGCTTGACGACCTCGGTGAAGCCGTCGCGTTCGCGTATCTCGACGATCTCCTCGCCCGGGCGCGCCTCGACCAATTCGGCCGGCGTCGGGGGCGACGGGAGCGACGACCGGGCGTAGTCGGCGACGGCTTCGAGCTGGGACGCGTCGAGTTCGTCGAGTCGGTCGGCGAGGTCGGCCGGAAGATTTGGCGGGCGAGTCCCGGCCGACCGGTCCGCGTCGTCGAAGTCGGTCGGCATGCCCGTCCTTTTGTCCCCGAACCACATATGATTTCGGATTCGAAAATACTATACTTGAATGCGTTTTCCATGCCTACATAGGTATGTATCTCATCATCGTCGGCGCGGGTGACATCGGTTCGCAGCTCCTCGAACTCACGACCCGGGAGCAACACGACGTCGTCGTCATCGAGCGCGACGAAACCGTGGCCGGCCAGACGGCCCGGGAGTTCGACTGCATGGTGTTGAACGCCGACGCGACGACGATGGACACGCTCGAAGAGGCCGGCGCTCGCCGCGCCGACGCCATCATCAGCACCACCGACTCCGACGCGACCAACGTGATGGTGATGTTGCTGGCCCAGGAACTGGAGATTCCCTCGCAGGTGTCGGTCGTCCACGACCCCGAACACATGGGCCTGTTCCGGCAACTGGGCGTCAACGTCTTGGAAAACCCCGAGAGCCTCATCGCCGAGTACCTCTACCGGGCGGTCCAGCGGCCCTCCATCAAGGACTTCATGCACCTCGCCGACGGCGCCGAGATATTCGAGATAACGGTCGCCGAGTCGGGGACGGTCGCGGGCCGGACGCTCGCGACCGCCAACGAAGAGGGCGTGCTCCCGGACGACGTGCTCGTCGTCGCCATCGAACGCGACCGGTCGGTGTTGCTCCCGCAGGGCGACACGGCCATCGAAGCCGGCGACCTCGTGACGCTGTTCTCCAAGCGCGGGTTCGCCCCCGACATCATCGAGGTGTTCGCCGGCGAACAAGTGGCGGCCGAGGCCTGAGTTCGGTCGCCGGGGGACGCCGGCGTCCCCCGGCGACCGGCATCCCGTCCGGCGTGCTGTGAGGCGCCCTTCACTTTCACTTCGGTTTCGGACCGAACCGACAGCGTTTCACACCCCAGGTCCCTACCACCGTCAGAATGAGCAAGGACTACATCGACGTCCGGGGGGCCGAAGAACACAATCTGAAGGACCTCGACATCTCCATCCCACGCGAGCAGTTCAACGTGGTGACGGGGCTGTCGGGGTCGGGGAAGTCCTCGCTCGCGTTCGACACCGTCTACGCCGAAGGCCAGCGCCGCTACATCGAGAGCCTGTCGGCCTACGCCCGCAACTTCCTCGGGCAGATGGACAAGCCGAAGGTCGAGAACGTCGAGGGCCTCTCGCCGGCCATCTCCATCGACCAGAAGAACGCGGCCAACAACCCCCGTTCGACGGTCGGTACCGTCACCGAACTCCACGACTACTTCCGCCTGCTGTACGCGCGCATCGGGACGCCCCACTGTCCCGAGTGCGGCCAGGAGGTCGGCGAGCAGAGCGCCCAGAACATGGTTCGCCGGGTGCTCGAACTCCCGGAGGGTACCCGGGCGAAGATCGCCGCGCCGGTCGTGCGCGACCAGAAGGGCGCGTTCGAGGACCTCTTCGACGACCTCGTCTCCGACGGCTACGGCCGGGTCGAGGTCGACGGCGAGGAGTTCGACCTCACGATGGACCGCCCCGAACTCGACAAGAACTACGACCACGACGTCGACGTCATCGTCGACCGGGTGAAGGTTTCGCCCGAGGCCCGCTCGCGCATCACCGACAGCGTCGAGACGGCTTTGGAGGAGGCCGACGGCGCGCTGAAGGTGATCCTGCCCGACCCGCCCGCCGACGCCGACATCGGCGGCGCGACCGCGCGTTCGACCGGCGACCTCGCCGGCGAGGACGACGACCGCCTCGTGGTGGAGTTCTCCGAGGACCTCGCCTGCACCCACTGTGGTATCGACTTCCGGGAGATAGAAACCCGGAGTTTCTCGTTCAACAGTCCCCACGGCGCCTGCCCGGAGTGTGAGGGTATCGGCGAAACCAAGGAGGTCGACGAGGACCTCGTGGTCGTCGACGAGAGCAAGCCGCTCAAGCACGTCTTCGAGCCCTGGAGCTACAACCGCACGTACTACCAGCGCCAGATAGACAACGTGGCGGACCACTTCGGCGTCAGCGTCGACACGCCGTTCGAGGACCTCGACGACGACGTCAAGGAGGCGTTCGTCTGGGGCACCGACAAGAAAGTGCACTTCGAGTGGCGGACCCGCAACGGCATCCGCGAGAAGGACGAGCGCTTCGAGGGCGTCGTCCCGAACCTCGAACGGCGCTACCTCGAAACCGACTCCGACAGCACCCGCGAGCACATCGAGGACTTCATGGCGGTGACCGAGTGTCCGGTCTGCGAGGGCACCCGGCTGAACGCCCAGAGCCGGTCGGTGTACGTCGACGGCACCTCCATCGCCGAGGTCAACGAACTGTCCATCGGCGACGCCCTGGAGCACTTCGAGGGACTTGAGGCGACGCTGAACGAGCGCGAAACCCACATCGCCGAGGAGATTTTCAAGGAGATTCGCGCCAGGCTGGGCTTCATGAAGGAAGTGGGCCTGGAGTACCTCACCCTCGACCGCGAGGCGTCGACGCTCTCGGGCGGCGAGAGCCAGCGCATCCGACTCGCCACGCAGATCGGGTCGGGCCTCGTCGGCGTGCTCTACGTGCTCGACGAACCGTCCATCGGCCTCCACCAGCGCGACAACGACCGCCTGCTCAACACGCTCAAGGAACTCCGCGACCTGGGGAACACGCTCCTCGTGGTAGAACACGACGAGGAGACGATGCGGCAGGCCGACAACGTCATCGACATGGGTCCCGGGCCGGGCAAGCGCGGCGGCGAGGTCGTCGTCCAGGGGACCACCGAGGAGATAAAGGACTGCGAGGAGTCGCTGACGGGCGACTACCTCGCGGGTCGCAAGGAGATTCCCGTCCCCGAGGAGCGCCGCGACAGCGACGAGCACATCACCGTGAAGGGCGCCCGCCAGCACAACCTGAATGACCTCGACGTCGACATCCCGGTCGGCCAGTTCACCGCCATCACGGGCGTCTCGGGGTCGGGCAAGTCGACCCTGATGCACGACGTGCTCTACAAGGGACTCGCCCGGGAGATGAACGACAACACCAGCGTCGACCCCGGCGACCACGATTCCATCGAGGGCATCGAGAACGTCGAGAAGGTCAGGCTCATCGACCAGTCGCCCATCGGCCGCACCCCGCGGTCGAACCCCGCGACCTACACCGGCGTCTTCGACTACATCCGCGAACTGTTCGCCGAGACCAAACTCGCCAAACAGCGGGGCTACGAGCGGGGTCGGTTCTCGTTCAACGTCAAGGGCGGTCGCTGCGAGGAGTGCGGCGGGCAGGGCACCGTGAAGATCGAGATGAACTTCCTCTCGGACGTCTACGTCCCCTGCGAAGAGTGCGGCGGGGCGCGCTACAACGACGAGACGCTGGACGTGACCTACAAGGACGCGACCATCGCCGACGTGCTCGACATGTCGGTCGAGGAAGCCTACGACTTCTTCGAGCACGACCAGCGCATCGCCCGCCGGCTGAAACTCCTGAAGGACGTCGGCCTCGACTACATGAACCTCGGCCAGCCCTCCACGACGCTGTCGGGCGGGGAGGCCCAGCGGGTGAAACTCGCCGAGGAACTCGGCAAGAAGGACACCGGCGACACGCTCTACCTGCTCGACGAACCGACGACCGGCCTCCACAGCGCCGACGAGCGAAAGCTCATCGAGGTGCTCCAGCGGCTCACCGACCAGGGCAACACCGTCGTCGTCATCGAACACGAACTCGACCTCGTGAAGAACGCCGACAACGTCCTCGACCTCGGACCCGAAGGCGGCGAGAACGGCGGCGAGGTCGTCGCTCAGGGTACGCCTGAGGAGGTCGCCCGCAACGAGGAGTCCCACACGGGACGGTACCTCCGCGACATGCTCCCGGCGGTCGACCTCGAGGGGCCGCGAGCCGACAGGAAGGTCGCGCCGGCGACGGACGATTAAAATTCCGAGCTTTTCGCCGGTCGGAATTCTAGTACGTTCGGACTAACTCCGGTAATTGTTCCATTACCTCAAATAATTGTAGAATTCATTACAATTGTCGCCGGCTAAGTACTGGATAACAAAGTGTGGTCCGGGAGAAATTGGCTTACCGTGTCGAGACGGGTGGCGGCGGCGTTAGAACGACAAGTGATTGAGCGATTTCGGTAGTATGAGCTCGGCTGACAACACACCGGAGCAGGAAACACTGTCCGAAGATCTAATCTTCGACGTGCTTAAAAACCGGCGACGACGGTACACGCTGCATTACCTCAAGCAGCAGGACCGGCCGGTCGAGCTGAGCGAACTCGCAGAGCAGGTGGCGGCGTGGGAGAACGACACGACGGTGGAGGGGCTGTCGGCCAACGAGCGCAAATCGGTCTACACCTCGTTGTACCAGACGCACCTTCCGAAGCTCGCCGATGCGGGAATCGTCGAGTACAACCAGAATCGGGGGGTCGTCGAGCTTTCGGGAAACGCGGCCCAGCTCGAGGGGTACTTACGTCCGCAGAACGATTTTCCGTGGATACGGTACTACCTCGCGTTGGCGGTCGTGAGTGCGGTTCTCGTGCTCGGAGACTTCCTCGACCTACCGCCGTTTACGGCGATTCCGGACGAAATCTGGGGCGTCCTCATCGTGGCGGCCTTCGCGCTCTCCGCGCTTGCGCACTACCTGCAACGACGGCGAGGCACTCGGCGGGAACGTCCGCCCACGGTCGAGGAGTGACCGCTCGGGCGAGGAAGTAATGGGGAGCTAACCGAATCGAAAGGCCGAATTTATCGGGCGTGCGGGTCGTCGCGATAGCGACGATCGGCTCGCGACCGGGCGACCGCTTCTGACGACCGGACGGCGGCGTCCGGCGTAATCGACCGCCCGAGAGCGGTGCATACTTGGGCGCCAGGGTCATACGACCCATCGATGTACGATTTCGTCGTGGTGGGTGCGGGTCCGGCGGGGTCGCGTTTCTCGCGGCGCGCCGCGGCGGCGGGCTACGACGTGCTCGCGCTCGAACGGGGCGAGGTCGGCAGACCCCTCGCGTGTTCGGGCCACGTCAGCACCGACCTCTGGCAGTTCACGCCCGCGGGCGCTCGCGAGGACCTCCTCCAGAACGAGGTGTACGGCGCGCGCTTCCACGTCGGCGGTCCGGGGAGCGACGACTACCCCTTCTACAAGCGCGAGGTCGTCTCGAACGTCATCGACCGGGTCGGCCTCGACAGATGCCTCGCCGAGGCCGCCCGCGAGGCGGGCGCCGACCTCCGGGAGAACCACAGCGTCTCCGCGGTCGAGGAGTACCCCGACTGGGTCGAGGTCACCGCGACCGGCCCCGACGGCACCGAGACGTTCGAGGCGAGGATGGTCGCGGGTTGCGACGGTCCCGTATCCCGCGTCCGGTCCGAACTCGGCCTGCCCGAACCGGGCGAGAAACTCCAGGGCGTGCTGGCGTTCTCCGAGGAGGACGACCCCGGCGACTTCGTCGACGTCCACCTCACGGCGCCGCGCTTCTTCGCCTGGCGCATCCCCCGGGGCGACTCGGGCGTCGAGTACGGCCTCGCCGCGCCGCCGGGGTCGGACCCCTCCGCGAAGGACCTCTTCGACGAGTTCACCGCGGGTTACGACGTCGAAACCAGCCACTTCTGCGCCGGGATGATTCCGGTCGGACCCGCCGACTCGGTGACGAGTCGGCGGGGGTTCCTGCTGGGCGACGCGGCCGCCCAGACCAAGCCGTTCACCGGCGGCGGCATCCTCTACGGGATGACCGCCGCCGACCACGCCGCCCGCGAGATAGACCCCGACGACCCCGCGACCTTGGGAGACTACGAACGGGCGTGGCGCGACGACCTGCGCACCGAGATCGAACTCGGTCACTGGATTCGGAAGGCCTACTCGCTACCCGAACCGGTTCAGAAGGTCGGCCTCGGGGCGTTCTCGGGCGAGATCGGCGTCCACATGGACAAGCCGACCTCGTTCTTCTCGGTCGAGCATCTGAAGAAGATGCTGAAGGGGTCGTGACTCGACGCCGCGGTGGCGTCCCTCGCTCCAACGCGTCCGAACGACCACCGGAATTCGAGTCCGTCAGCGGACAGGTACATCCGGAGAACTTTTAACTACTTCGTCAGAACAGCGGTCGCATGGACGTCTCCGACGTGTCGTCGACGCAGCGTTTCGCCGCCGGAATCGTACTGGTCGTGGTCGCACCGATGCTCGGACAGCCGAATCTCGGACTCCTCACCCGAATCGCGGGAATCGGAACCTTCCTCGGCATCGGACTGCTCGGCGCCGCGCTGGAACCGCCGATGACGAGGGCGCTCGGTGCCGACGAGTGGAGCGACCTCTCGACGGCCAAACAGGTCCCCGTGTTGTTCGTCCTCGCGATAGCCGCGCTCGTGCTCTGGTTCGGCGTCGGAGTTCTCGAAGGCGTCGTCGCGAGCGCGATGTAGCGTCGGCTCCTGCGCTCACACCGTCTCGGGAAGCCACCCGCCGTCTATCTCGATGTTCTCGCCGCTGATGTAGCCGCTTTCGTCGTCCAGGAAGAACAGCATCGCCTGCTCGACGTCGCCGAAGCCGGCCGGTCGACCCCGCGGAAGGTCGTCGGGGAACTCGTCTGAGTTCTCCACCACGTAGGGCGAGACGGCGTTCACGGTGATTCCGTCGTGCTGGGTGTCGTTGGCCAGCATCCGGGTGAACATCAGCACGCCCGCCTTCGCGATGAAGTACGGCGCGTTCTTCGGGTTGACGAGGCCCTTCTCGGAACTGGCGTAGCCGACGTTGACGATGCGGCCCCACTCCTGGTCGCGCATCCCCGGCAGGGCGCGCTTGCAACAGAGGTAGGTGCCGTTGACGTTCGCCTGGATGACGGTGTTCCACTGCTCGTAGGGAATCTCCTCCCAGTGGCGGGGCGCGAACGGGCCGACGTTGTTCACCAGCACGTCGACGGTGCCCAGTTCGTCCTCCACCGCGTCGAACATCGCGTCCACGTCGTCGGGGTCGGTCACGTCCCCCTGCACGGTCGCGGCCGCAGGCGCGCCGCGCTCGCGAGCCGCCTCGGCGACCGATTTGGCGGCGTCGGCGCTCGACCGGTAGTGGACCGCCACGCTCGCGCCGCGCTCGGCGAGCGAGAACAGCAACTCGCGGCCGACGCCCTTCGCGCTCCCGGTCACCAGCGCCACTCGTTCGTCGAGGTCGGGTCGTATCACGTCCGGACGTTCGACCCGCGGGCACAAGGCTGTTGATGACGGCGTTTCTTCGGCGGAGAGTAAACGGCCCCACACGCTTAATATCCCGGCCGAAAACCTTCCTGTATGGCTCTGGATACGATACTGCTCGCGGTCGGGCCCGGCGACGCCGAGCGCACGGACGCGCTCGCGAAGGCCGCCATCGACGTGGCCGGACCGTCGGGGGCGACGGTCGTACTGGCCCACGTGTTCACGCAGGACGAGTTCGACGACGTGGTCGACCGCCTCGCGTACGACCCGACCGGCGAGATTGACCCAGACGAGGTGGCCGCCCGCCACGCCACCATCAAGGAACTGACCAACGCGCTCTCGTCGGCGGGCGTCGACTACCGAGTCCGCGGCGCGGTCGGCCCCCACGGCCAGAGCATCGTCGACATCGCCAACGACGTTTCGGCCGACCGCGTGCTCGTCGGCGGACGCACACGCTCGCCCACCGGCAAGGCCGTCTTCGGTAGCACCGCCCAGGAAGTGATGCTATCGGCGCCCTGCCCGGTGACGTTCGTCCGGAGCGACTGAGTCGCGGGCCGCCGACCGTCGATTTCCGACGACGACCGCGACTCCTCTTTCGACCGTCATCTCCGTGCCTTTCGGTACCATACTCGTCGCCGAGTAAATGCTTGTAGTTAAGTGCGCAGGGAGCATCATCCCCGGCGTGAATGGCGTACTACGCGGGCGTTGACCTCGGCGCGACGAACGTGCGAGCGGCGGTCGCCGACGACCAGGGGGACGTCGTGAGCGTCCACCGGATGAACACGCCGCAGGGGCCGACCGGCATCGCGGTCACGGAGGCCGTGCTGGAGTGCCTCCGCGAGGCGAGCGCCGACGCCGACGTCGACCCCACGCGAATTCGAGCGGCCGGCATCGGCTCCATCGGCCCGCTCGACCTGGCGGCGGGTGCAATCGACAACCCGGCGAACCTCCCCGACACCGTGGACCGCATCCCGCTGACGGGGCCCGTCGGCGAACTCATCGACTCCGACCGCGTCTACCTCCACAACGACACGGTCGCCGGCGTCATCGGCGAGCGCTTCAACAGCGACCGTAACCCCGACGACATGGTGTATCTCACCATCTCGTCGGGCATCGGCGCGGGCGTCTGCGTCGATGGCGAGGTGCTGGCGGGGTGGGACGGCAACGCGGGCGAGGTCGGCCACATGGTCGTCGACCCACACGGCCGGCGCACCTGCGGGTGCGGCCGCGAGGGCCACTGGGAGGCGTACTGCTCGGGCAACAACATCCCGAAGTACGCGAAACTCCTCGCCGAGGACGACCCGGGCCTCGACACCGAACTCCCGCTCGACGACCCCGACTTCGACGCGGTGGACGTCTTCTCCCACGCGGGCGAGGACGAGTTCGCCGACCACGTGGTCGAACAACTGGTCCACTGGAACACCCTCGGCGTGACCAACATCGTCCAGGCCTACGCGCCGCTGGTCATCTACATCGGCGGCGCGGTCGCGCTGAACAACGAGGAACTCGTCGTCGACCCCGTCCGCGAACGCCTCCAACAGCAGGTGTTCAACAACGTCCCGGACGTCCAACTGACGACGCTCGGCGACGACGTGGTGCTGGAGGGCGCCATCGCCAGCGCGCTGACCGAGGGGACCGGCGACCGCTCGCGCCTCGCCAGATAGTGCTCGGCGACCCGGGACCGCCTCTCGCCGGGGCCGGACCTGCGCCTTCGGCGACAGCTTCCGAACCGTTCGCATCCTGCCGACGCCAACCCATTTATCAGTCTCCGAACCGTCGTAGCGTCCATGCACCGGCGCGAGTTTCTAGGGGGTGTCGCCGGAGCGACCGTGGTCGCTTCCGCCGGAATCGAAACCGCCGCGGGCCACGCCGGCCCGTACCGACCGCTCGGAAGCGTCGACATCGCCAACGCCAAGGAGGCGGTCCCCGACCCGAAGGGCGGCTACGCCTACGTCGCCACGACCGACGGGTTCGCCGTCGTCGACCTCGCGATTCCGAGCGAACCGCAGGTCGTCGCCGAGCGGACCGGCATCATGGGCGAGCGCGAAACCGGCCCGCTCCGGGACATCTACGACGTGAAGGTCGAGGGCGACCGCCTCGTGGCGGCCGGCCCGGCGAACCCGATTCAGGGCGACGTTCTGCAGGGGTTCGCACTGTTCGACGTGAGCGACCCGAAGAACCCGAAGCGGGTCGGCTTCCACGAGACGACCTACCCCATCCACAACTGCTTCATCCGGGACAAGAAGGTCTACCTCACCGGCAACCACGCCAGTTCGCGCCCCAACGGCGGGACGAAGAACGCGAACCCGCTGGTCATCGTCGACGTGAGCGGCGACGACCCGACCGAGATCGCGCGCTGGTCGCTGCTCAGCCGCGACAAACGGTGGGGGAAGGTACCCTCGGGCATCCGAACCATCCACGACGTGTGGGTCGGCGGCGGCCGGGCCTACCTCGCCCACTGGGACGCCGGGACGTACATCCTCGACGTGAGCGACCCGAAGAACCCGACGTACGTCACTCGCCTCGGGGGCCGACCCATCGACGAACTGCTCTCGGTACCCAAGGACGCGGTCCGGGCCCACGTCCTCCGGCCGCCGGGCAACGCCCACTACGCGATGCCCAACGACGACGGAAGCCTGGTGGGGGTCAACAAGGAGGCTTGGGAGGCCGAGGGGAAGGGCGGCCCAGGCGGGCTGGACCTCTGGGACGTCTCGAACCCGAAGAACCCGAAGAAGCTCTCGACCATCGACGCGCCGCCGTCGCCCGACCCCCAGATAGGCGGAACCTGGACCACCTCGCACAACTTCGACATCGTCGGCGAGCGCCTGTTCACCTCGTGGTACCAGGGCGGCGTGAAGGTACACGACATCAGCGACCCGGCGAATCCGAAGCGGTTGACGTGGTGGCGCCAGCCCCAGGAGGCGTCGTTCTGGACGGCCAAGCGGGTCAAGCCGCGGTTCTTCATCGCCAGTAGCTACGGCCGGCGGAACAACGGCCGGGGCGGCCTCTACGTCTTTCCGAACCACGCCGGCCAGCAGAAGGACGCTCCGCCGCTGACGACGACGGGAACCGGGAACGGAACCGGCACCGGGTCGAACGCCTCGAGCGGGTCGGCCACGACGAAGGTGGCGCTCTCGGACGACCAGACCACGACCCGGGCTACTACCGAGAGTTCCGGCGGTTCGGGCGGCGTTCCCGGGTTCGGGATTCCGGCGACGCTCGCGGCGCTTCTGGGCGCGGGCGCGTGGCGGAAGTTCCGGAAGTGACGCTTCGGCGGACTTGAACCGGGTTTCGGCAGACCGTCCTACCGATTGGCGCGCGCTGGCGCGACCTCGTGTCGCGCCTTCTCCGTGCGAGGGATGACCGAAGGAGCGAAGCGACTGAGGGAATCGGCTGGGGAGGCGTGTGGCGGTGGCGGTGCTGTTTCACTTGGTTCGTGCGAGTGGCGGTCTGCGGTGCGGTTGGCGGCCGCGGTCGCGGTGCAGTCTCTTTCAGCCATCGTGCAAGTCGTCGAACACGAGCCCGTTCACGGAACCACAGCGTTCGCGCTCGTCCGTAATGAGGAATCGTGCAGAAAACCCCGACGATACACGCTCACGCCTCCGTCTCGGCCGAGAAAAACCCAAAGTCCTACCATCCCGAGGCCCCTAGCCACTCCCAATGAGCGAATCCGACGACTCCCTGCAGGCCCGGGTCGAGCGCTGGCTCACCGGCCAGATGCCCATCATCAGCATGCACGGCGGCGAGAGCGCCGTCCAGAAGGCCGACCCCGACACCGGCGAGGTCGTCGTGGAACTCGGCGGGGCGTGCTCCGGTTGCGCCATCAGCCCCCGGACCGCCCAGAACATCAAACTCGACCTCGTGAAGGACTTCGAGGAGGTCGAGGACGTGACGGTGCGAGTCGCCGACGACGGCACGGGCGACTGGGACATCGACCAACCCGAGAGCGTCATGGGCATCGACCGCAACGAGGGCGGCCGCGGGGGCCGCGGCGAGGGGTCGCCGAACAGCGATTTCTTCTAGCCCACCTTTTTACTGCGTCGGGTCGCCGAGCAGGCCTCTGGCCTGCTCGGCGACCGCTCCTTGCAAAAAGCTGGACCAAAAAGGGACACGCGAGAGAGCCGAGTCGCCGCGGCGACTCGGCTCTCTTGCATCTTCGGACTGCTGGTGCGCGCGCCTTCGGCGCGCTGATGTGCTCCTTGCTTGATTATCGCAATTGGGGACAACGCAACCGGCGAAAAATCGGGGGAGTCGGCCTCGGTGTCGTGACACTCGGCCGAGACGGTCGTTCGCGGCGCGGCGGACCCGTCACCGCGGTACGTCTCAAACGTGTTCGAGGAGCCACGGTGCTCCGGCCGCGAGGAGCGCACCGAGGAGCATATATCGGTACGCGCTGTCGGGGAGGAGTTTCTCTCCCACGTCTCGAGGGCTGTTCGACCGCCGGCATAAGCTTTCGGGCACTCGCGCTACTGTAGAGCGTTCTCGACGCTCGCGGCGACGCTCCGGGCCTGCTCTGCCAGCGGTTCGGAGACGTCGCCGGTCGCCACCGCGTCGTCGAGTTCGTCGTCGTCGACCCGCTCGACGGTGCCGTCGGGGTGGCGCACCACGTCGACGTGGAGGTCGACGTAGCGCGCCGCGTCGGGGAACAACTCGACGGGCGTGCAGACGTTGACGTAGGTCCCCTTCGACTCGCCGTCGGCGCTCCGGTAGGCCGTGGGGTACCACCACCGGCCCTCGCGGAACTTCGTGATCGCCACGTCGCCCGACTCGCGTCGGGTGCCGAGCGCGTCGTAGGTGCCGCCGCCGCTCATCTCGCGGCGGACCGTCGCCTTCCCCGCCTCGGGGTCGAAGGCGGTGACCTCGCCGCGGCCGAGCGCGAAGCACCGGCCGTCGGGCTTGCCGTGGACGATCTTCAGCTTCCGGCCCTCCTCGGGGCCGAACTGCCGGAGCACCGCGCCGGTCGGGAAGTCGCCGCTCAGGTCGCAGAGGTCCTCGACGAAGTCGACGGCCGTGCTCGCGGAACTCCGGGCGGCCTTCACGCGGTGGTGGCCGGGCATGGTCGTCGTCAATTCCCGGCGGAGCGCGTCGAGTTCGAACCTCGACTCGCGGCCGAACCAGCACCAGTCGGTCGCTTCGGGCGCGACGAGGCGGCGGGGCAGGTCGCCCGAAGACGCGTCTTCGGGCGACGCCGGCGCGTCCGCCAGCGCGGCGTCGATTTCGGCGGCCGTCTCGGCGGCCCGCGAGAGCGCGCCGTCCATCGCGTCGACGCTCGCCTCCGCGGCGGCACGCTCCCAGCGGATGCCCCACCCGTCGGGCGCCTTGGTCGGGAGCATCTCGGTGGTCCGGGCCAGTTCCGTGCGGGTCGCGTCGTCGCCGGCGGCGACGACGCGGTCGATGCCCTTCGAGAGGCTGACGACCCCGCCGAACGCCTGGACGTCGGTGCCGAGCGAGGGCCGCCCGCTCACCCACGGCGGCGCGGGGTCGTGGACCTGCACGCGCACGCGGTCGCCCTCGTGGACCCGCCGGTCGACCTTTCCGAACGAGAGGTAGCCTTCGCGGTCGCCGAGGTCGACCACCGCGCCGCCGCCCAGCGTCTCGGTTATCTCGGCGTCGAACACCGCGCCGCGCGGGGCCGGGTCGGCCCATCGGAAGGTGTCCCGGCCGATGTCGGCCAGTTCGTCGGCGACGCGCTCGACCGCCTCGGTCGCCCCGGAGATCCCGACGCCCTGTCTGTCGTCGGTCGTCTCGACGGTCGCGTCGTACTCCCGTTCGGGGAACTCGGCGTCGAAGCGCCGTCGGATGGGCGGCGAGGCCTGTACCACCCGGAAATCTTCGCAGAATCGCTCGGTCAAGGCGGTGGTGTAGATGCCCCGAACGCGGACGCGGGGACCGGCGTCGCTCATAGCTCCTCGCGGGCGCTCGCGAAGCGCACCCGGTCGTGGACGGTCGGACCGAGGGTGAGTTCGACCGTCCCGTCGTCCAACGGTCGGCCGCCCTCGACGTAGACGCCCCAGGTGTCGAAGCGGAGCCACCCCCGGACGTCCTCGCTGTGGGTGAACAGGTCGGCGTACTCGACGGCGTGTTCGGGATACTCGTCGGCGCTGTGCGTCAAATCCATGTCGGAGTAGACGACGTCGTGCTCCTCGAAGAACGACTCGAGTCGGTCGGCGTCGCGGTCGGCCGCGTCGGCGGCCGCGTCGAGGGCCTCCCGCAGGGTTTCCTCGTCGACGCCCGCCTCGCGGAGCGCACGTCGGGTGCGAGGGTCGAGACTCATGTCCGAACGCTCGGCGACTGTCACCTTCGGTCTGGCGGTTCGGGGTCGCGGGGTCGGGCGGGTCCGTCGCGGGACGCGGGCGCGGCTACCGGTCCGGGCGACGCGCGAAAAAGCGGGGCGGGGCGTCCGTCTCGTTCGGTTCGGGCGACGAGTCCGGGTCAGTCGTCGGCGGGGACCTGGCCGGTCCAGTTGGCGTCGGTCGTGCCGAGCAGTTCCGGTTCGGCCGTCTCGTCGGCCTCGTCGGCTTCGGCTGTCGCTTCGTTCGGTGTTCGTTTCTCCTCTCGGTCGCCTGTCGGCGGCGCCGAGTACAGCATCCCCCTGCTCTGGCTTCGGTACTGCATCGTTATCCCAATCTGAGGCAGTTTCTCGTTGATAAAGTCGCCCCTACGAGTGTTTATGGTATATAATCACGATTAAGGTGTCATAGGTCCCGCCGGGGGTCAGATAATTATCGGAGCGGTCCTTACTGGTACCTGATGGAACGGGAACGCGACCCGGTCGAGGAAGGAGCGACGGACTCGGCCGACCTCTACGATATCGCGACGTGGGAGCGCAGAAGTCGGCTGGACGGATTCGCGAGCCGCGTCTACCGGGGCGTCCAGATCTCCGCGCGGGCCATCGTCATCGTGCTCGCGGTCCTCATCCTCCTCGCCCAGGTCGCGCTGACCGGCCTGGCTGTCGCGTTCAGTCGCCCGATAATCGGAGCGTTCGTCCTCCTGTCGGTCGTCCCGGCGTTCGCGCTGGCCGCCTACATCTGGTACGCCGACGTGACGACGAACGAACCGCTCACGCTGTTGGTCGGGACGTTCGTCCTCGGCGTGCTGTTCGCCGGGTTCGCGGCGATCATCAACACCCTCGCCGGCGCGGTGACGGCGATTCCGCTGGTCGGGATGGCGCTGTTCTTCTACTTCGTCGTGGCGCCGGTCGAGGAGACGGTCAAGTGGCTCGCGGTTCGACTCTACGCCTTCCGGAGCGACCGCTTCGACGCGGTCATCGACGGCGCGGTGTACGGCGCGATGGCGGGGCTGGGCTTCGCCACCATCGAGAACGCCATCTACATCACCCAGGGGCTGAGCGACACCGCCACCGTCGGCTCGCAGGCGGTCATCACCGCGGGCCAGACCGCCGCCGTGCGCCTGCTGGCCGGCCCGGGTCACGTCATCTACTCGGCGTTCGCGGGCTACTACCTCGGACTGGCGAAGTTCAACCGCGAGAACGCCGGTCCCATCGCGGTGAAGGGCCTGCTCATCGCGGCGTTCATCCACGCGACGTACAACACCGCGGTCACCTACCTCACCCCGGCGCTGGCCGTCCTGGAGGCCGCCTTCGACGTCGCGGTCGCGCCCGGCGTGGCGTTCATCGCCTTCATCCTCGTCTACGACGGCGTGTTCGGCTACCTGCTCTACCGCAAGATTTCGAAGTACAAGAAGGCCTACAAGCAGGTCAACATGAGCGAGAGCGTCACGTTCGAGGACTCCGAGCGGTTCCCCGACGCCGACGACTCTGCGACCGAGCGGGTCGACGCGCCCCACGGCTTCGAGTCGGCCGAGTCACCCGAGAACGCCCGGACCGTCGACGACTCCGAGGCGTCCGACGACCGCGCGACCGAATCCCGCCGCGACCGGTTCGACGACTGGGACTGAGTCGGTCCGACGCTACGTTTTCGTCTTCCACCGTCCGTTTCCTACACGCCTCCGTCCGTTTCCTACACCCCGGCGCCCGACTCCTCCAGCAGTCGCTCCGCGTACTTGGCTATCGCGTCGACTTCGAGGTGGACCGGGTCGCCCGGTTCCTTCTCCGAGAAGTTCGTCACCGCGCGCGTCTCCGGGATGATGGCGACCGTGAAGGTGTCTTCGCCTCGCTCGGCGACCGTGAGGCTGATGCCGTCGAGCGCGACCGACCCCTTGTTGACGACGTACTGGCCGTAGCCCTCGGGGATGGCGAACTCGTAGGTCCAGTCCTCGCCGACCTCCCGGACATCCACGACCTCGGTGGTCGTGTCGACGTGACCCTGGACGAGGTGGCCGTCGAAGCGGCCGTCGGCGGCCATCGCGCGTTCGAGGTTCACCTCGTCGCCCGCCTCGATTCCGCCGAGGTAGGTCTTCGCGACCGTCTCGCTCGCGAGGAACACCTCGAACCAGCCCGGACCGTGCTCCTCGACGGTGAGACAGACGCCGCTGACGCTGACGCTCTGCCCGCGTTCGAGGTCGGCCGCGACCTCATCGCCGGCGACGGTCACCCGCCGCCCGTCCTCGGCGTCGGCGACCTCGCGCACCTCGCCGACCTCCTCAACGATTCCGGTAAACATATCATATCTGTGGGTCCGGTCGACTGAAAAGGGTTGCGGACTCCGGTTTCGGGGGTGTCCGTCTGGGCTCGCCGCTCGCGTTCGCTCGCCGGGTTTTTGGTCCGGGGGCGGATAGAGGGAGTCGATGAGCAAACCGGGCATCATCGGCACGATTCAACTGGCGGCGACGCTCGTGTTCGCCCTCCCGGTGGGGCTACTGGGCGTGAACAAACTGCTGGCGGGCGAGACGGTCGTCGGCGGCGCGTTCCTCGGGGTCGCGGTCCTGATGGTCGCCCTGGAGGAGTATCTGACGACGCCGACCGACGTTCCGGCCAGCCTGGCCGAGAAGACGGTCGGCAAGGTGGCCAAGACCCCCGACGACGAGGAGTGACGAGCGCGGTCGCCGTCGGGTCGTAATTCCGCGGAAAGTCGTCTCTTCCTGCTCTCAGAACGGGAATCCGCCGTAGCGCAGGTACACCATGTCCAGAATCAGGACCAACTGGAGGACTCCCTGGACGCCTCCGAGCATGGCGTTCTGGCGCCCGATGGCCGCGATGACCGACGCGTCGGGTCGCGGAGAGCGCATCTCGCGGTACATCCGAATCTCGCCGGGCATGAGGAAGCCGAACCCTTGGACCGACAGCAGCGTGACGATGCCCAGCGCGACGGCCACCGTCGGCTCGGTCATCCGGAACTCCCCGATAGTGAGCGCGACCCAGGCCAGCGACCCGACCGTCGCCAGGACGAAGGGGACCTGCCAGCGCCGGTCGCGCCACGCGTCAAGTCGCCAACCCAGCAGCAGCAACACGGGAATCAGGTTCGCGGCGGTGAACAGCGCCAGCCACGGTTCGGCGTGCGGGAATAGGCCGAGTCGCTGGGCGAGCGTGATGCCGCCGCCGATGGTGACCACCGCGAGCGAGGGCAGGAGGAACGCCGTCTTGGGCGTGAGTCGCCGGAACACCGCGGCGCTCTCCTCATCGTCGAGGCCGCCGATGACCGGACCGAGCACCGCGCCCATGAACAGGTCGATGCCCGTCCAGAGGACGCCCGCCATCACGTGGACGTAGGTGTGTTGCTGTACCGATGCGACCGTCACCGCGTAGCCGAGCGCGGCCAGCGGGATGCAGACGACCGCCGCCGCGAAGGCCGGGTTCGCCTGCCGGCCCATCCCCGCGACCGTGCCGCGAATACTCGCCGTTGACATACGTCGCCCCCGCTCTTCGTGACAGGTTAACGATGCGTATTCCGGCAATATGGGTCGGCGCGCCCCGATGGTCGGCGACGGCGGCGGGTCGCGCCCGTGTGGGCGCGACCCGCCGCGCCGTGGTTCGATGTTGACGGTCGGATGCGGTTCGACCCGCCGGCCGCTGGGCTGCCGAAAAAGTTCGGTGGTCTACTGGGCCGGCTTACCCTCGACCGTCTCCAGCACGTCCTCGACGCCCTTGCCGTTCTGCTCGTTGTAGAGCAGCACGTCGATGGGGAGCGTCGGCGCGCCGCTCACGAGGTCCTCCATGATGACGAGGCGCTCGCGGGCCCGCGACATCCCGACGTAGAACACCCGGCGCTCGTTGTCGGTCAGCGTCGGCACGGGGTCGGTCTTGGAGGTGAATTCGATGTCGTCGGGCACCTCGTCGGGGTCGACCGTCGCGGCCATCTGCTCGACCACTTTCTCGGTGAGGTCGGTGGCGACGAACACGTGGTCGGCCTCACGACCCTTCGCGGAGTGGATGGTGCCGATGCGGACCCGGTCGACGGGCATGCCGTGGTACTGCTCGTTCTGGAAGTACGCCCGCATCGAGTTCTTCTGGAAACTGGTGACCTTCCGGACCATGTCGGCGGCCGAGGCCGGGCCGGGCATGAACGGCGCGTGGTCGGTGACGAACTCGGGTTCGACCTCGATCTCGGCGAGGTCGTCGACGCCCGCCTCCTCCTTGCGCTCGTCGATGGCGTCGAAGAGTTCGTCGCGGTCGTTCGTGCCGAACGCCGACTCCTGGAGCATGTCGGCGAGGCGGCGGGCCTGCAGGCCCGTGATGGGTTCGTCTTCGTCCATCTGCTCGACCGCCCGGACGTACTGTTCGAGGCGGTCGGTCCACATCCGCTGGTCGGTCAGACACCGGAAGGGGATGCCCTCGTCGATGAACTCGTCGATGAACCGGAACATCTGGTAGCGTGCCCGGAACAGGATCATCAGCGTGCCGTCGTGCTCCTCGACGGTGTAGCGGACGTTCCGGACCAGGTCGAGCATCGAGGGACCGTCGACCTGTTCGACGGACCCGCCCTCCTTGCGGGGCGAGAGGTTCTTCTCCTGGCGCTTGTCGATGTGGCGGACCTCGTGCTGGACAACCTTCAGAATCTCCGACGGGAGACGGTGGGAGGTGTCGAGGATGACGTCGTCGCCGCCCTCCTCAAGCAGGAGTTCGGGGTCGGCGCCCTGCCAGGCGTAGACGACCTGGTCGTCGTCGCCCGCGATGAGGACCTTCTTCATGTGGGGCTTCCACTCCTCGTAGACGTCGTACTGGAGGCCGGTGATGTCCTGGAACTCGTCGATGACGAGGTAGTCGACGTTCGGCAGCAGCGATCGCTGCTTGACCCGTTCGAGCATGTCGGCGAAGCCCACGAGGTCGTTGTCGCCCTTGTACTTGCGCCAGGCCCGGATGGCCTCGGGCACGTCGAAGCGGTCGTCGGAACTCGGCCACGTCGGGGTGTACTTGTTGCCCTCCTGGGCGTTCTCGTCGATGTCCGGCGGCAGGCGGACCTCCTCGTCGTTCCACTGGAAGGGGACGTCGTACCAGTCGGCGACGTCGCGGCGGGTCCGCTGGAGCCACTGGCTGGTGGCGATTATCTTGTTGCCGAGCGTGGTCGAGCGGGCGGTCCGGCGGCCCGCGCCGCTGTACTCGTCCTCGAACTCGAGGCCGAAGTCCTCACAAAACTCCTTCTTGTCGGACTCGCCCACCACGTCGTTTCGCGAGAGGTCGAGCAGTTCGTAGGCCTTCGCGTGCATCGTACAGACCGACCCCTGGAGCGACCGGGGGTTCAGCCCTCGTCGCTCGGCGAGTCGCTCGCGGACCTCGTTGGCGGCCGCACGGGTGTACGAAACCAGCAGAATGTCGTTGACGCCGACGCCCTCCTGGTCGAGGAGGGCTTCGACGCGGTCCAGAAGTTCGGTCGTCTTCCCGCTCCCGGGACCACCGAAGAGGCGGGTGACTTGTTCGTCCGTCGCGTCTTGGCTCATTACAGCAATGCCATGGGCCCGGCCCCCATAAAGGGATGTGAATTCGTCTCGGGACCGAGCGCGGGATTTTCGGGGCGCAAGCCGCCGGACGGCGGGCCGACGGTCGCCGATTCTCGGGTGACCGAATCGGGGAGAAAACGCCTCGCGGAGCGTACTACGAGTTGTTGCGCGGCGACCGGGCCTTGCGGATGTCGCTCCCGTCCCGTATCTTGTCCTCGCACTCGGGACACACTCGCGGGTTCTCGATGCCTCTCGGGGTGAACACTCGCGCGTACGCACGGGTCACGAAGGAGCCGCAGTTCTGACACTCTGGCATTTCTCTCGTGGAGATACTGGAATCTTACACTATATTTCTGTCGACACGCCACGAACGTCTCGACGACCGGACCGGAACGAAGTCGACTGAGGGAGACGGTTTCGAGAGAAGGTATCTGATAGCTGAAAATGACGACGGCGAGCAAGGCTGTCGGGTCCGCCTGAAATACGAGGCATCTGCGGGCGACGCGGTCGCGTCGCCCGCAAGTGCCGTGTGCAACTGCGTCGCCCCCAATTGCCGCGCGGAACCCGACGCGCTTGCCCCGGCCGCGCGACTGAAACGTCCGGAGGTCCCGAGTACGGACGATGGCCCTCTCGCTCGCGCTCTCGCCGCTCGCGTTCGGGACCCGCCTCGGTTTCGCTCCGCAATCCTCGGTTCCGCTCGACGTCCTCGCGCTGGCGCTGATTCCGGCGGTGCTCTGGGGGGCGAGTCCCATCGTCTCCAAGCGCGGCATGGCCGCCGGCGGTTCGTCACTCCAGGCGTCGCTGGTGGTCGTCGTGGTCGACAGCACGCTCTACTGGGTCGCGCTGTTCGCGCTCCACGGCGCGAACCCGCTCGCCGGACTGTCGCCGTCGACGCTCGGTCTGTTCGCGTTCGCGGGGCTGGTCGGCACGTCGCTCGGCCGCCTCGCGACGTTCACCGGCGTCGACAGGGTCGGCGCGAGCGTCAACAGCGCGGGCGTCAGCACCCGGCCGCTGTTCGCCACCGCGCTCGCGGCGGTCTTGCTGGGCGAGTCGGTGACGACCGCGACGGTGGTCGGCGTGCTCGTGCTGGTCGGCGGCCTGGTCGTGCTGGCGCTGGCGAAGGGCGGCGACGTCTCGGGGTGGGAACCCCGAGAACTGCTCTTCCCGCTCGCGGCCGCCTGCGCGTTCGCGGTGGGCAACGTCGTCCGGCGGTTCGGGCTGACCACCACCGACGCCTCCACGCTCCAGGCTGTGACGGTCAACGAGACGGCGGCGCTGGTCGGCCTGGTCGGCTACGCGCTGGCGAAGAACCGCCGAGACGTTCTCGACGCGCCGAAACGGACCTACGGCTTCTTCGCGCTCAGCGGGACGCTGACCGCGTTCGCGCTCCTCTCGCTGTTCGAGGCGCTGGACCGGGGGTCGGTCGCGCTGGTCGACCCGCTGGCGGGGACCGCGCCGCTGTTCACGACGGTGTTCGCGGCGGCGTTCCTCCGGGGCTTGGAGCGGGTCACGCGCGGGGTCGTCGCGGGCGCGGCGCTGGTCGTCGTCGGCGCGGGCGTCATCACCGCGCTATAAAAGAGGGGACCGTTCGGGCTACGCTTCCGGTTGCCAGCCGCAGACTGTGCATTCGGTCGCGGACGTATCGTGGAGTCCGCTGCACTCCGGACACCGCTTCTTGTTGTAGTCCTGCTCCCAACCTACGACTTCGGTTTCGTGGCCGCGGTCGGACAGGAACTCGTCGAAGAGGTCGTCGTCTCCGGTTGGTGCGGTCGCCATACATGGTATGCTAATGCAAACCACTCATATAACCGTGTCGGTCGAACATCCCGCCTGTAGACCTCTCGAAACGGCTGATTTCTCGGAAACCACTACCTATCGAGTCGAGTAGGTGCGGCCTAACCGCTGTTCTGACTATCCGCGGGGACGCCGGGCACGGGTGGGCCGACGGCCCCGGAAAGCCGTCGGCCCACCTCGCCGGACCCACTCGCGGAACTCGTCGGTCGGGGGAGTCGACCTGTCGACTCCCCCGGCCACCCCGACCCGAGGTTCACTCCGCGCGCCGATTCCGGGAGACGACCGTCTCGACGCCCGGACTGTAGTAACAGACCGGGTCGGCGTCGGGCGTCTCGAACGCGTTCGCCCGGAAGAGGGTGTTCTCCTCGACGGAGACCGCCGCGGGGTGGAGCGGCCAGCGCCTATGGTGGGCGTCGGCGTACCGGAGCGTCCCGTCGGGCGACTCGGTGTAGAGGCGGTGGCGTTCCGTGAGGAACGCCGCCAGCGAACCGCGTTCGGCCAGAAACCGCTCGCCGTCGGGGCCGTACGTCGCGGCGAAATGGGCGGGCCGGTCGCCGGGGTGGCGACGCCTGCTCTCGAAGCGAACTTGGTCGCCGTCGGCGCCATCATTGTCAGTTTCGGCGTCGACGTCCATCTCGGCGAAGTAGTACGGTAGGAAGTGGGTCAGCCGCGCCCCGAGCACGGTGAACGGGTCGCCCGCATCGAGGTTGAAGAAGTAGATGGCCGGCCGTCCCTCGACGGTGACGTAGGTCCGGAGGTTCACCTCCGGCACCCTGACGCCGTTCCCGGCCGGGAGCCAGTACGGGCGCACGTCGACGTTGACGAACGGGAGTACCGACAGCCACGCCCGACCGTCGTAGGTGTCGAGGGTCACAGCGTCCGGCACGTGCGGAGCGACGATGCTCGGGTCCATCGACCAGTTGGCGAACAGGACGTGACGCCAGCCCATGTGGAGCGGAACGACCATCGGTATCGGTCATCGAGGAACGTCGGTTTCGGTTCCGGCGCGATGCGTCGATTCGGTACGGGCGACGCTCCGTCGGGGGAAAGCCGTTGTGGCCTCGGCGAGTAGATACATCCGTCCGGCCCGCGTCGGCCCGACGATGAGACGGTCGACACGCTCGGACGACATCGAACTCGCGACCGTCCGCCGGCGCGTCGGCGCGTACCTCCTCGACGTGCTCGTCGTCGGCGGTGGCGTGGTCGCCGCCGCGCCCCGCCTCGGACGCACGCGGCGCGAGCGGTCGCTACTCGTCGGCGTCCTCGGACTCGTCGTCGCCAACCTCTACCACGTCCTGCTCGAAGGAGTCCTCGGTCGGACCGTCGGCAAGGCGGCCGTCGGCGTCCGCGTCGCGACGACCGACGGCGGTCGTTGCACCGTCCGCGCCGCGACGATTCGGACGCTGTTCCGGTTCGTCGACTGGCTCCCGGCGGGCTATCTCGCCGGCTTCGTCAGCATCGCGCTCACGGAGCGCCGGCGGCGACTGGGCGACCTCGCGGCGGGCACCGTGGTCCTCAGAACCGAGGACGACTGAATCGCGGGCCGTCGGCGAGGTCCGCTTGGCGGTCGCTCGACTCACTCCAGTGCGAAGAGGTGATAGGCCGACTCGCCGGTCTGGGCGACCACGTAGAGAGTGCCGTCGTCCAGCACCGGACCGGGACCGACCCGGCCGTGGAAGGACTTCTCGAACCGCTTGGCAGGTCCGGGCGTCAGCGGATTCGACCCCGGCGTCGGGTCGAAGGCGTACAGTTTGTCGCCGCCGACGAACAGCGTGTCCCGGCCGAGCGCCGGCGCGGTCAGGTTCCAGTCGCCGACGTCCTGCTTCCAGACGCGCTCGCCCTTCCGGGGGTCGATGGCGTGCAGACCGCTGGTCCCCGCCGCGTAGACGTACTTCTGGACCGCGAGTCCCCCGTCGGCCCAGCCGATTTGGACCTGCCAGTCCGTCTTCCCGTTCGATTCGTTCCTCGGGAGGAAGCCGTAGATGTTCCCGTCGAGGCAACTGACGTAGACGCGGTCGGCGTCGACGGTCGGCGGCACTCGCGGCGTTGAGTCGAGGTTCCACTCGGCCGCGCCGGTGCCGTCCGGGCCGAGCAGGTAGAGCTTACCGGCCTTCGTCGCGAGTGCGACGTAGTGACCCATGAAAATTGCGGGCGAACCGAGGAGTTCGCCGAACAGCCGGCGCGACCAGTCGGTTTCGCCCGTCTTGGGGTCGATCCGGTGTACCGTCTCGTCGACCGGAACGTAGAGCCAGTCGCCGCCGTACGTCGACGGCGACTTCACCGACGCGTTCCGGCCGAAGGTCCGCTCCCACTTCGCCTCGCCGGTCTTCGGGTCGAGCGCGAGCAGGCGATTCCTCACGCCGACGTACGCCGTCTCGCCGCGGACGAGCGGGGGTTCGTGCACCTGCTCCTTCGACCACAGTTTCGTCCCGTCGGCGGCGGCGTACACGTCCAGTCGGTCGCCCACCGGCTGGTACACCCGACCGCCGGAGACGACCGGCTCTCGCCGGGTGAACCCCGAAACCTCGGCGCGCCAGCGCTCGGTCACGCCGTCGACCGGCGCTTTCCCGTCGGCGACGGTGCGGGTGTTGCTGGCGTTACAGCCGAAACTCGACCACTCGCCGTCGGCGCCGTAGACGTGCTCGCCGGGCTCTGGAAGGTCGTCGACGCCGGGCTTGGGCGGGTCGTCGGGGCCGGATACCGACACGTCGTCGGCTATCGCCGAACATCCCGAGAGCGCGGTGGTCGCCGCGCCGAGCGCGGCGACCACCGCGCGCCGGGAGACTGCGGAGTCAGAAGCAAAGGGGGAGGAGCGTCTGGAGGGCATACGTCCCGAGTCGAACGCCGACGAAATAATTCTCACGCTTACAAGTCGGTCGTCGGAAGACGCTCGGCGAACCCTTCACGGAAAACGTACGGTGACGCGTTCCACCGCAAAACGGTCGGTGCACCTTCCACGAGAAGCGCCCGCCCGACTAACCGGCGGGCGGGACTGAAAGGGGCCGCCTTCTCGACGAACCCCGGCGATGTCAAGCACCACAGGGAACGAACGTAGTGAGTGACCGAGGCGCGCAGCGAGCCGCGGGAGTCGAGAAGGCGGGGGCTTTCGAGGCAGTCATCGTCACGTCGTAACCGATAGAAGGGTAACCTCCAATAATTCCCCTCACTCGCCGCCTACAGCCCGTATATCTCCCCGAACTTCTCCTCGGCGTAGTCGAGGAAGTAGTCGGCGGTGAGGTCCTCGCCGGTCGCCCGCCGAATCAGTTCGTCGGTTTCGTACCGCCGGCCCGGCCGGTGGACGTGCTCGGTCAGCCACTCCCGAATGGGCGCGAAGTCGCCGTCCCGAATCAGCCCCCGCGGGTCGTCGAGTTCCTCCTCGATGGTCGCCCAGAGCTGTGCGGCCAGCACGCTGCCGACCGTGTAGTTCTGGAAGCGCGCGAAACCGCTGGTCCAGTGGATGTCCTGGAGACAGCCCGCGCTGTCGGTGTCGGGGCGGACTCCGAGGTACCGCTCCATCTTGTCGTTCCACGCGCTCGGTATCTCCGAAATCGCGAGGTCGCCCGAGACGAACTCCCGCTCTATCTCCGAGCGCAGGATGATGTGCATGTGGTAGGTGAGTTCGTCGGCCTCGACCCGAATCAGGTTGTCGTCGCGCACCCGGTTGGCGGCCCGGTAGGCCTCCTCGGGGGTGACGCCTTCCAGTTTCTCGGGGAAGTGCTCGCGGAACGTCGGCAGGAACAGCTCCCAGAACTCCCGGGTCCGACCGACGTGGTTCTCCCAGAAGCGCGACTGGGACTCGTGGACGCCCGACGACCGGGGTTTGCCGAGTGGCGATCCGTAAGTGTCCCGTCGGAGGCCGAGCCCGTAGGCCGCGTGGCCGAACTCGTGGATGGTCGCGGTCAGCGCGTCGACGGGGTCGTCCTCGTTGAACCGCGTCGTGATGCGGGCGTCGAACTGGGTGCCCGACATGAACGGGTGGGGCGCGGTGTCGAGGCGGCCGCGGTCCCAGTCGTAGCCCAGCAGGTCCAGGGCGTCCTCCGAGAGATCGCGCTGGCGCTCGGCGTCGAAGCGCCCCGAGAAGACTTCCGGAATCTCGTCGGCCGCCGAGATCTCCTCGATGAGCGGGACCAGTCCCTCCTTCAACTCCTCGAAGATGCGCTCGACCGTCGAGAGTTCGAGGGACGGCTCGCTGTCCTCGAACATCACCTCGTAGGGGTCCCGGGAGTCGTCGATGTGTTCGACGCGCTCGACGTGGAGGTCGACCAGCCGTTCGAGGGTCGGTTCGAACGCCCCGAAGTCGTCGTTGGCCTTCGCCTCCCGCCAGTCGTCCTGGGCTTCCGACTGGAGGCGCGCGAGTTCCGCGACCAGGTCGCCCGGCACGTCGGTCGCGCGGTCGTACTCGCGGCGGATCTCCCGGAGGACCGCCGCCCGCTCGTCGTCCGGGTCCTCGGCCTCGGCGGCGTCGAGCAGGCGGCCGGTTTCGTCGTCGGTCAACTGCTCGTGGCCGAGGCTCGACAGCGTGGCCAACTGCTCGGACCGGGCGGGCGTGCCGCCCTCGGGCATCGCCACCTGCTGATCCCAGTAGAGGACGCCGGCGCCGTCCTGCAGGTAGCTGAGTCGCTCGTAGCGGTCGAGGAGGTCGTCGTAGGCGTCTGCCATACCGTCGCGTTACCTCGCCGGCGTATCAACGTGCGGGTCGCGGCGAGGGCCGCGGGGTTCCCGGCGTCCCGCGCGCACCTCCGAACGCTTAAGATGGTGGTAATTCAACACTTTCGCATGCCCTCCAGAAGACGAGTCCTCGCGGTCGGCTGTCTCGCGCTGACCGGCGGCGCGGGTTGCGTCCGGATGCGGAGCGCGGTCGCCGCCGAGAACGCGAACGACGGAACCGACGAGACGACCGACGAAACCACCACCGAGACGACCGGCGCCACCGCAACGACGAGCGCCACCGGCGAGTTCCGAATCGTGATTACCGACGGCGACGGCGGGGAAGTCGAACTCGCGACCGGCGCGGACGTCGCCACGGTCGGCGACGTCCGGCAGTCGAGACAGGGCGACTATCACGTACCGATGACGCTGACCGACGAGGGGACCGCCAAGTTCCGGTCGGGCCTCGAATCGGTCGGCGCGCTCGAAAACCGGGACGACCACGAGATTCGGACGTACTTCGACGGCAACCTGGTCCACTCGGCGCACCTCGGCCCGAGTCTGGCCGCGGCCATCCGCGAGGGCGACTGGAATGGGGAGTTCGTCCTCGCGACCGCCGACCGCGAGACGGCCCGTCGGGTCAGGGTCGCGCTCGAAGGCAGATAGGCCGGTCCGACGCTCGGTCGGCGCTCGTCTCTCCTCGCTTCGGTCGGCGGGCGGCGACGCCGCCCGCCGACCGGGAAATCCAGTAACGTCCTGCGTTCGGCGACCGCTCAGGTTCTGTTCTTGACCCCCGACGCCCACTGGGGCCACTGCTGGCGCTCTTCGAGGCCGCTGACGTCGACCTCGCCCGACATCGCCATGATGGCCTTGGCGTCGCGCAGACTCCACACCGCGCCGTCCTCGTGGAAAAGGCCGTTCAGGATACCGAACTTGCGCTGGGCGGGCACGAACGCCGGCTGGAGCATCAGCGACCAGAAGAAGTTGCCGAACCCGGCCTGGTGTATCAGCGGCGCGACCGACGCGTAGTTGGGCACCTTCTGGTGCCCGGGGGGTTCGGAGTTGAACCCGGTCGCAGACCGGATGCGCTGCCACTCCGAGAGGTACACCGGAACGTCGAGTTCGTCGGCGACGTTCTTGTTGGATTGGAGCATCTCCCGGTAGACCTCGCGGTTCTCCGCGAAGTTGTAGTGGAACTGGAGCGCGTCGCAACCCCAGTCGAGGTAGTCGGCGTTGTTGGCCATGCTGGTCGACCCCACCGTCAGCGGCACCGACCCCTTCATCTGCTTCATCGTCCGGAACATGCTCTTGGCGAAGTTCATCACGTAGCCCCGCCATCCGGGTTCGTTCATCGCCTCGATGGCCAGCAGGCGGTCGTCGTCGCCGTACCGCTCCATGAACCACTTCACGTACTTCCGGGGTTCGCCCCACCGCGACTTCCGTCGCATGACCTTCGAGGAGGGCGACCGGACCCCCGTCGCCGTCTGCGGGTTCGTGTTGTGCAGGCGCTTCTTCGTCGGTTCGGCGCCCGCGAAGTCGAACAGACCCATCAGCACCTTCAGCCCGCGCTCCTCGGCGGCCGAGAGGAAGTGGTCGAGGCGCTTTTCGAGCTTCTGGGGGTCCTCGTGCCAGAGTTCGAAGCTAGACCACGTCCGGATGGCGTTGAGGTTCACCTTCGTCGCGTAGCCGAGGTCGCGCTCTATCACCTTGCGGTCGTAGTTCGCCCACTGCTGGTAGAAGTTGAACGCCCGCGCGGGTAGGTAGATGGCGCCCCGGACGTCGACGACGCCGAGGTTCTGTGCGTAGTCGGCGGAGCCGAGGTCGTACTGGACGGTCGTTCCCGCCGGCGACGTCGGTTCGCTCGAACTGGTCGTCTGCGAGTTCGGCGCGATGGCGGAACACCCGGCTATCGACGCGAGACTCCCCGCGACGCCCGCGGTGAGGAACCGGCGCCGGGTAGAGGGCTTGACCATAGGCGATGCACTACATCCTTCTCAATAACGGTTATTGCGAGAAGACAGAATCGAGACAGGTACGGTAGCTGTCTCCCGGAGGAAGATAGCCGGACGAGAGAGCTTCTCCCCGCCGAAAAACGATAGAAAAACCGCGAGTCGATCGAGCACGGTCGGCTCGGCGGAATTACTCTGCTTACTGGTACTCGTCGAGTTCGTACAGGTCGCCGTACTTGGCCTTCGCGTAGTCGAGGAAGTGGTCGGCGGTGTACTCCTCGCCGGTCGCCCGCTCGATGAGGTCGTCGGTGGTGTACCGACTGCCGTGCCGGTGGACGTTCTCGGTCAGCCAGTCGTGGAGCGGTTCGAAGTCGCCCTCGGCGATCTTCTCGTCGATGTCCTCGACGTCGTCCTGGATGCTGTCGTAGAGCTGTGCGGCCAGCACGCTCCCCAGCGAGTAGGTCGGGAAGTAGCCGAAGTCGCCGTGGCTCCAGTGGATGTCCTGCAGACAGCCGTCGGCGTCGGTGTCGGGGCGCACGCCGAGGTACTCTTCGTACTTGTCGTTCCAGACCTCCGGCACGTCCTCGACGTCGAGGTCGCCCCGGATGAGGTCGCGCTCGATTTCGAACCGGACCACGATGTGCATGTGGTAGGTGAGTTCGTCCGCCTCGACCCGAATCAGATTGTCCTCGTACACCTGGTTGGCGGCCTCGTAGACGTCCTCGACCGAGGCGTCCTCGAGCTTTTCGGGGAACCGCTCGCGCATCGTCGGCAGGAACCGCTCCCAGAATGGCGCCGAGCGCCCGACGTGGTTCTCCCAGAGGCGCGACTGGGACTCGTGGACGGTCATGTCGCGGGACTCGCCCAGCGGCGTGCCGTAGTCCTCGCGGGGCAGGCCGAGCGTGTAGGTCGCGTGGCCGAACTCGTGGATGGTGCTCATCAGCGCGCCCAGCGGGTCCTCCTCGTTGAACCGCGTGGTGACCCGGGCGTCGAACTGGTTGCCAGTCGAGAACGGGTGGGGCGCAGTGTCGAGGCGGCCGTGGTCCCAGTCGTAGCCCAGCGTGTCGAGCACGTCGCGGGCCAGTTCCTCCTGGGTGTCGACGTCGTACTCGCCTTCGAAGGTGTCGGTGGCGAGGTCGGCGTCCGACTCCCGGACCGCCTCGACCAGCGGGACGAGTTCGTCGCGGAGCCGTTGGAGCACTTCCTCGGCCTTCTCGATGCCGAGGTACGGCTCGTAGTCCTCGAACAGCACCTCGTAGGGGTCGCGGTCGGGGTCGATGTGCTCGGCGTACTCGCGCTTGAGTTCGACCAACTTCTCGAGCGTGGGCGCGAACGTCTCGAAGTCGTCCTCCTCGCGGGCCTCCTTCCAGACCGGCATCGCCTCCGAGGAGACCTCCGAGATTTCCTTCACGAGCTCCTCGGGCACCTTCGCCGCCCGGTCGTGCTTGCGGCGAATCTCGCGGACGACCGCCTCGCGCTCGGCGTCCAGGTCCTCGGCTTCGAGTTCGTCGAGCAGGTCGGCCATCTCGTCGGACGTGAGCAGTTCGTGGCTCAGCGTCGAGAGCGTCGAGCGCTGTTGGGACCGGGCGGGCGTGCCGCCCTCGGGCATCATGACCTCCTGGTCCCACCCGAGCACGCCCCCGGCCTGGGCGATGTTCGAGAGTCGCTGCACCTTCTGCACGAACGCCTCGTACGCGTCTGACGCCTCGTCCGCGGCGGCTTCGCTTGCCATCGAGGCCAGCTAAGGTGTCAACCGTTATCAAAGCGAGGGTTTCGGAACGAAATACGCGCATCGACCGGCGGTCGCTCGCGTCCGGTGGTCGTCCGCGCACGGCGACCGCTCGCGCTCGGCGACCGCTCGGAACGGCGACGTTCAGTCCTGGACGAACCGCTCCGCGGTCCCGCGGTATATCTCGTAGCACCGCTCCAGCACGTCGAGGCTCACGCTCTCGTCCTTGGTGTGCGCTTCGCCCGGTTCGGAGGCCCCGCAGACGACGCAGGTCGTCCCGGCCTGCGCCAACCACCCGGCGTCGGTCGCGTGGGGTTTCGTGACGAGTTCGGGCATCGGCGACCCGGACGCCGACTCGGCGTCCGGGTCCGCACCCGCCGCCCGCTCCGCATGGGCGTCCCTCGCGGCCGCCAGCACCGTCTCGGCGAACGCCTCGTCGTCGCAGCGCATCGGCGGGAGGTCCTGGTCGACGGCCCACTCGACGCCCGCTATCTCCTCGACGCGCTCCAGCGCGGCGCGCTCGCCGGGGACGGTCCGCTCGTCGACGGTCACCTCGCAGGTTTCGGGGATCACGTTCCAGGCGCTCCCGCCGTCGATTTCGGTCGCGGCGACGCTCCCCCGGAGTCGCTCGCCGAACACCTTGACCGCGGGGAACTCTAGGTCCCGAATCAAATCGACGGCGTCGCAGGCCCGGTAGATGGCGTTGTCGCCCGACTCTGGTTCGCTGGCGTGGGCCGCGGCCCCGCGAGCGGTGACGGTGCTCCCCCGGCGGCCCTTGTGGGCGACCACCACGTCGGTCACGCCCGGCTTCGAGTAGTTCGTCGACCCCTCGGCGACCACGGCATGGTCGGGCGCGAACCCCTCGTCGATGGCGGCCCGGGCGCCCACGCCGCCGATTTCCTCGCCGACGAAACTGGCGAAGACGAGTTCGCACTCCGAACCGGCGAGGTCGGCGTCGTCGGACTGCGTCCGACTTCCCGAGGTCCGGTGGACCTCGCTGTCCCGAAACGCCAGCATCGCCGCCGCCACGGAGCCTTTCATGTCGGCGGTGCCCCGGCCGTAGAGCCGGCCGTCGCGCTCCTCGACGACGTAGCCGCCGTCGTCGGTCGTCTGGGACGCCGCGGGCGGCACCACGTCGTGGTGGCCCACGAGCGCGAGCGAGCGACGGGCGGGACGGTCGACTTCGCCCGCTCCGCCTCCCCGTCGCGCGATGACGTTCCCGGCGTCGTCGCGGGTCACCTCGGCGTCGGTTTCGGCCCGGAGCCACGACTCGATGCGGTCGCCCGCCGCGGTTTCGTCCTCGTGGCTCGGTATCGAGACGAGTTCGCGGGTGAGGTCCTCGACCTCGCGTGCGCTCATGTCTCTGTTGAGGGCGTGCGGAGATTTCAAATCGATGGTGGCTAGGGTGGGTGTTCGTCGACGCTGGAGCCGGTCGATTCGACGATGCGACGAGTGTTGTCAACTTTGCACGAGCCAAAGCACGTCGAATGGAAGACGAGACGCTAGCTACTCGCGATGCAAATGAGTACCTGCACCGCAACCGCATTGCGACAGCCACACGCCTCCCCAGCCGACTCCCTCGTTCGCTCCTAACAGTCGCTCACTCGGTCATCCCTCGCGCGGAATGGTCGCGCCACGAGGGCGCGACCGCGCGCGCCACGTCGGACGTAGAGATTCACGAACTACCATCTCTGGTCACGGCGCGCGCTGGCGCGACTTCGCGGTCACGCGAGCGAAGCGAGGGTGACCTCGGAAGACGCGGGTTGTCTTCCGGCAGTTTGGAGTCGCGCCTTCGTTGCGCGAGGGATGACCGAGTGCCCCGTAGGGGCACGAAAGAATCGGTTGGGGAGGCGTGTGGTCTGCGGTGGCGGTTGCGGTGAGGTTACTCACTGGAGTCGTGCTAGTCCTCGCTACCGTTACTTCGACCTCATTCGACGAAGTTCTGTTACGTTCGCTGTAACTCACTACTCATACTCCGAAACCGTTTGCGTTCAGGCCTCTTCTCGCTGGTAGTCCCGGACCGCCTCGCGCACCCGGCTCAAGCGCGCCGAGGTTTCGCCGGTGGTTTCGCTCTCCAGCCTGTCGAGTTCGGCCCGGACCTCTTCGAGTCGGTCGGCCTTCGGCGGGGCGTCGTCGGCCTGCATCTCCGAGAGCACCCGCTCGATGGACACCAGCGGCTCGCGAACGTCGCGTTCTGCTTCCTCCCGAATCTCCCGAATCTCCTCGTGGACGGCTTCGAGGTCGGTCACGTCACACCGCACGCCGCGCGGGTGAAAAGGTGTATTGGCTGTACTGACTGTCGGTTCGCGGCCCGTTCCGTCCGTCGGCGGTCGTCACCGGCCGCGACGGCTGTCGGTCGTTGGCTCCCGCCACACCCGGACCACTCCGCCCCAAGCGGCAAGCCCTTCGACGTCCTAAGCGGGCTATGTTCGACGAGCGGTGCGGATACACCTACGAGGCGGCGACCCTGTCGGACCTCGGAGGCGTCTGCTGTTGGCGGCCGACCTGGGAGGATACCGAGCGGTGCATCTGGCACGCCAACGTACCGCAGAAACCGACCGCGGCGCTGGAGGCGGCCACGCCGACGCTCGGCCAGCGCCTGGACGGCCTCACGCTGACCGACGTGGAACTGTCTGACACGACGTGGTTCGCGGGCCGAACGCTCGTCGACGCCCAGTTCGTCGACTGCAACTTCCAGGACGTCGACTTCAGTGGCTCCGACCTCCGACACGCGCGATTCGAGGGCGTCGACGCCCAGCGCGCCCGGTTCACCGGCGCGAACCTCGAACACGCCGAGTTCGACCGCACCGACCTCCGGGCCTCGAACCTGGAGGACGCGCGGTTGCACTACGCCGTCTTCGCCAACGTCCGAGTCGACGAGTCGACGCTGTTCGGGAAACGCGTGGTCTACGAGGCCGAACTCGGCGAGCGAACCGACTCCGAGGAGCGAATCGAGCGCTTCGAGGCCGCCCGCTGGACCTACCGAACGCTCCAGCAACTCGCGGAGGACAACGGCCTGACGCGGGTCGCCCAGCGGTACTACCTCCGCCAGAAGGACCTGCGTCGGCGCCTCGCCTGGGAGTCGGGGTCGTACGTCCGTGCGGTCGGCGAGGAGGGCTGGCGGTGGACCACGGGCTACGGGAGCAGTCCGTGGCAGGTCGTCACCACCTCCGCGATGGTCATCCTCGTCTGTGCGGTGCTGTACCCGCTGACCGGCGGCATCCAGGAGGCGGCCGACCAGCGGGTCATCACCTACACCATCGAGAATCCCGACACGGCGCCCGGCTGGTACCTGGGACTCGTCCTCTTCAAGAGTCTCTACTTCAGCACCGTCACCTTCGCGACGCTGGGCTACGGCGACATTCAACCGGTTGGGACGGTCGCGCGGGCCATCGCGGGAGTCGAGGCCCTTACGGGGCAACTGCTGGTGGCACTCTTGGTGTTCGTGCTTACCCGGAACGTGACGTGGTCGGAGTAGTTCGGGGAGGTAGAGACGACGGTCGTCGCGGGGGCGAGTCTACAAGAGAGTTGGGAGCGTGTTTCTCCGTCGGGCCGAACTCCGGACGCGCCACCGCGACGTCCGGACTCGACCTCGGAGGAGAACGCATGACCGACGCCACGACGGAGAACGAACGCATTGCCCGCCGAGTCCCCGAGGAGATAGTCACCGGCCGGTCCTTCGAGGCGAACGACGCGGTCTTCACCCGAGTCGAGGACGGGAAGACCGTCGAGCGGTGGCTGCAACCGGACACGTTCGGTCTGCTCCGCCAAATCGGACTCGTCTCCGCGCACGGGGAACTGCCCGACGAACTCAGATAGAACAGTCGTCGACGTACTGGAACCCCTCGTCGTAGTCGTCGTCGCCGTAGCCGTCGTTTCCGTCGCCGTAATCGTCGAACCCGTCGGTTCCGCCGTCGCGGGAGGTCCGTCCGTCGACCCACCGCTCGCCGTCGTCGGACCGTCGGCGCTCGTCCCGCTCTTCGCGGTCGGTCCGGTCGGTTCGGTCTACGGCCTCCGTCTCCCCCGCTGCGTTCTCCTCCTCGCGCTCCGCGGCGTCGAGTTTGGTTTCTATCGCGTCGGCGATCCACGCCTCGACCGTCTCGCCGCCGTCGAGGTCGGCTTCGATGTCGGCCTTGGTGTCGGCCTCGACCGTGACCAGGAGGTGCTCGTGACGCATGGACCGCCGTACGGGACGGGCGCGGATAAATCGGTCGTCCGTCGCGGTCACCTCTCCATCGCCTCGGTCGCCTCGTCGGCCGCCTCCTCGGGTCGGGCCGAGTCCCACCCCGCGACCAGCAGACCGCCGGCGAGGTCGAACACGAGGTCGTGGACCGTGTCGTCGAGGCCGTACTGGATCAGCACGCCCTTCATGCCGAGTAAGCTCGGGACGAACTCGAGTATCTCCCAGAACACGCCGAACGCCAGCACGAAGACGACGACGAACGCCGATTCGGCCGCCGGAGGCAGGTTGGTGCGGTCGGAGTTGCGGTCGACCGCCTTCACGGTGGCGTAGCCCGCGCCGGCGACGATGGCCGCCGAGAGCGCGTGGGTGACGGAGTCGTACCACGGAATGTGCTGGTACGGCCCGAGCACGCCGACCGCGTGGAGGAACACCGCGACCGAGAGCCACAGCAGGTGGTCGACCGCCAGCGAGACGCCGAAGTCCCGCCGGAGCACCGCCGGAATCAGCGTCACTCCCAACCCGACGAGGCCGTTGACCACGACGCCGGTCCGGCCCCGGTAGAGGCCGTAGGCCGCGATGGCGAGCAGGCCCAGTTGGAACAGGCGGACGAGCCACCGCTCGCGGTCCTCGCTCAGGAGTCCGCCGTCGTCCTCGCGTTCGTCGTCGACTCTACGTTCGTCGTCGTCCCCGCGTTCGTCGCCGTCGGCCCGCCGCCCGTCGGCGCTCGCGGGGGTCACGCGCCGTCACCTCCGTCGCCGAGCACCTCCGGCCCCGTCTTCCCGGCCGGCGCGCGGTAGTAGAAGTACACCTCGAAGAACCCGGCCGCGACGACGCCGGCGACGGTCGCCCGGATGAACTCCCACATCACCGCGTTCAGCGACCCGATGAGGTTCGTCCCGAGGTACCGGTCGGAGTAGAACTGGAGGATGGCCCAGACGCCGATGGCCGCCATCGTGGTCAACACGACCGTCACGTCGGCGAACCACGGCGCCATCTCGACCTCGGTGAACAGCGAGAGGTCGACGACGGCGGCCAGCGACACCGCGGCTACCGCGACGTAGAGCGCCCAGTCGGTCGTCCACGCCGGGCCGAACGACCGCGTCAGCGCCGGGAGCACCGCCAGCGCGACCACGACCGGCGGGAGCGTCATCGAGGCGTCCCGCGAGACGACCGCCGGCAGGACGAGTATCGCGAGGTCGGCCAGCAGGAACGCGGTCCAGATGAGGTCGCCGTAGGCGGCGTTCGCGGGAATCGACAGTGCGAGCAGGCCTACCAGCACCCAACTCGCGACGGTCCCGTAGTCGTCCGCCAGCGACGTGAGGACACCCATACTCGAGATAGGTCGCCGAACCGATTGAACCTTGTTGCCGGGAGGGCGGGCGAGTCGGGGTCGGACCGTTCTTCTCGCTTCGACTTTGTGGCCGCCGTTCGTGCGGTTCGGCTCCGGTGGTGGGGCGAATGTGACGGCGACGGATGCTGTTTGTTCGATGTCGGTACTCGTTCGTGGATGTAAGTAGACGACCGACGGCCAGATTTCCCCGTCGGAGCGTGAGAGTCGTCAAAGACGCTATTATCGGGGACTAACACGACTCAAATGAGTACCCGCACCGCAACCGCGACGGCCACACGCCTCCCCAACCGATTCGCTCGTTCGCTCCGCTCACTCGCTCATCCCTCGCGCGAATTGGCGAGACACGAGGTCACGCCAGCGCGCGCCGAATACGCAAGGACGAATTGAGCGTTCGCAGCGGACGACCGCCGATTCGAGCCTACGAAAACCGCCGGACGAGAACGAGTCCCACAGCCCGCTTCTCCGGCGCGAACCCGCGGCTCGAAGCGTAGCCTTATCAACGCGCCGCCCGAATAAATGGCCATGAACGTGTTACCGGACACGAGCGTCGTCGTCGACGGTCGCGTATCCGAGCGCGTCCGAGACGGCGAGTTCGAGGGCGCGACGGTGTACATTCCGGAGGCCGTCGTCGCCGAACTCGAAGGACAGGCCAACCGCGGCCAGGAGAGCGGCTGGAACGGCCTCTCCGAACTCCAGCGGCTCGCCGACCTGGCCGACGAGGGGACCATCGACCTGGAGTACGTCGGCGAGCGCCCTGCACCCGAGCAGACCGGCGCGGCCCACGAGGGCGAGATAGACGCGCTCATCCGCGAACTCGCCGACGAGCACGACGCCACCTTCGTCACCAGCGACAGCGTCCAGGCCGAGGTGGCTCAGGCCAAGGGCCTCGACGTCGAGTACATCGCGCCCAAGACCCGCGAACAGGAGGACGAGCGCCTCGCCATCGAGGACTTCTTCGACGAGACGACGATGAGCGTCCACCTCCGGGTCGGCGTCGAGCCGATGGCCAAGCGCGGCGAGATAGGCGAGATGCACTACGAGAAGATTCGCGACGAAATATCGACCGAGGAGGACCTCAAGGAGTACGCCCAGGAGATCATCCAGGTCGCCAAGCGGAGCAACGAGGGGTTCGTCGAACTCTCCGAGGAGGGGATGACCATCGTCCAGTACCGCGACTACCGCATCGCGGTCGCCGAACCGCCGTTCGCCGACGCCTGGGAGATCACCGCGGTCCGGCCCATCGTCAAGACCGACATCGAGGACTACGAGTTCGCCGACGAACTCAAGGACCGACTGCTCGAACACCAGCGCGGCGTCCTCATCGCCGGGTCGCCCGGCGCGGGGAAGTCGACCTTCGCGCAGGCGGTCGCGGAGTTCCTCAGCGACAACGACTTCGCGGTCAAGACGATGGAGAAGCCCCGCGACCTCCAGGTCGGTCCCAACATCACCCAGTACACCGAACTCGGCGGCCAGATGGAGAAGACCGCCGACTCGCTGCTGATGGTCCGGCCCGACTACACCATCTACGACGAGGTCCGCAAGACCGACGACTTCGAGGTGTTCGCCGACATGCGCCTGGCGGGCGTCGGCATGGTCGGGGTCGTCCACGCCACCCGTGCCATCGACGCGCTCCAGCGACTCATCGGCCGGGTCGAACTCGGCATGATCCCCCAGATCGTCGACACCGTCGTCTACATCGAGGCCGGGAAGGTCGAGAAGGTCTACGACGTCTCGACCCAGGTCAAGGTGCCCGAGGGGCTGATGGAGGAGGACCTCGCCCGCCCGGTCATCATGATCGAGGACTTCGAGACGGGCAAACCGGAGTACGAGATCTACACCTTCAACCGCCAGGTCGTCACCGTCCCGCTCACGGAGGGCGAACAGGAGGAGAGCGGCGTCTCGCGACTCGCCCGCCAGGAGATAGAGCGCGAGATTCAGTCGGTCGCCCGCGGTCCCGTCGACGTCGACGTCCAGGGCCAGAACCGCGCAACGGTGTACGTCAGCGACGACGACATCTCCTACGTCATCGGGAAGGGCGGCGGCCGCATCGACGACATTGAGAGCCGCCTCGGCATCGACATCGACGTCCGGACCCAGAGCGAGAAGCCCCAGTCGATGTCCGCGACCGGCGCGAGCGGCGGCGGGACCCAGCAGGGCAACGTCGTGACGCCCGAGGTCACCTCCCGGCACATCGTCATCCCCACCGAGGGCCACGCCGGCGAGACGGTCGAGGTGCAGGCCGACGGCGAGTACCTGTTCACCGCGACGGTGGGACGGGGCGGCGACATCCAGGTTTCGCGAGGGAGCGCCATCGCCGAGGAACTGGAGCGGGCCATCGACCGCGAGCGCGCCATCACCGTGGTCGGGACCTGAGAGATCTCCTTCCCGCCGTCGGTTTCTTCACTCCGACCCGACCCGCGGGTCGACCGCGAGGTACGCGAGGTCCTGGACGAGGTTCCCCACGATGCCCGCGAACGCGACGACCATCGTCACGCCGAGGATGAGCGGGACGTCGCGCTGTTCGATGGCCGCGAGTCCGACCGTGCCGATGCCGGGAATCGAAAAGACGTGTTCGAGGATGAAGACGCTCACCACGAGCACGCCGAGCAGGTCGGCGAAGAACAGCGAGAGGAGCGGGAGCGCGGCGTTCTTGACGACGTGGCGGCCCACCACCCAGTTCGACGCGCCCTTCGCGCGCACCAGTTTGAGGAACTCGGTGTTGACGTACTCGCGGGACTCGGCCCGGGCGTACCGGAGTTGGCCGGCGAGGAGGCTGACGCCGAGGATGACGGCCGGGAGGACGACGTGCGAAACCGTCCCTTCGCCGAAGAAACCCTCGCCGAACGCGCCGAGACCGAACAGGAGGGCGACCTTCGCGAGCCAGTAGTTCGGAATCCCGTAGCCGAGGTAGGCCCCGCCGCTCGCGACCCGTTCGAAGGCGCTTCCGGGGTTCAGCGCCGCGTACACCCCGAGTCCGACCCCGCCGACCAGCGCGAACACCATCGCGGGGACGAGGTACGCCAGCGTGGCGGGAAGCGCCCGACCGAGGACGGCCGTGACCGGAGCGTTCTGGCTGTACGACCGGCCCCAGTCGAGCGTCGTGATGTCGACCAGCCACCGGAGGTACCGTTCGGTGACCGGTTCGTCGAGGTTCCGTTTCTCCTTGTATGCGCTGATGGCGTTCTGCACGATTTCGGCGCGTTCGGACGCGTTGGCCCGCTGAGCCTCCGGGGAGTGGCCCGCCTGATAGGCGACCAGCCCCACGTTCGGGTCGGCGGTCAGCGCGACGAACGCGAACGTGACCGATATCACGAGGTAGACGGCGAACACCGCGAACAGTACTCGCTTGGTGACGTGCTTCCACAGCGCCATCGTCTGGAGTCTCTCCTCGGTGGAAAAGTGAACGAACTGATACAAAGAGTTTATGAACGAGAGTAGTAATGTATCTGCCATATCGCCGTCGTCGCGCTCGGCGACCGCCCGCTCCGAAACGGGGTGTCCGAACGAATGGCCGCAGATGCCGACCCGTCTCCCGACCGGGAACCCATCGAGTGGGTCGACTGGGACCGACTCGACACCGGCCGGTCGGTTCCCCGACGGCTCGTCGGTCTCTTCGGCGCGCTGGCCGTCGTGGCCGCGCTCTACCGGTACTCGCAGGTCCACGGGACCGACCTCTTCCTGCCGTGGTCGCCGTCGCTGTTGACGTGGGCGTTCCGGGTGAGCCTCGTCGTGCTCGCGTTCCTCGGCCTTCCGCCGCTGGTCGCGAACCCCGAGCGCGCCCGCCGCTACTGGCGACGGTTCCGGCGGAATCGGCTCGCCGTCGCGAGTCTCGGCTACCTGGTCGCGTTCGTCGTCCTCGCGCTGGTCGGGCCGGTCGTCTTCGGCCGCCCGAAGGTGAACCCCGGCGTCGGATTTCAGCCGCCGGCGTTCTTCACCGTTTCGTACGGCACCATCGCCATCAACTGCGTCGGTCCCGTCACCGGCACCGGGATAAACCCGATCTGCGTCGGCACGCTGCGGTATCCGCTCGGGACGACCAAACTCGGCGAGAACGTGCTCGTCCTGCTGATTGCGGGGATGCGCGTGAGCCTGCAGGTCGCGGTCGTCGCCACCGCGTTCATGATTCCGGTCGCGACGACCGTCGGCATCGTCTCGGGATACGTCGGCGGACGCCTCGACACCGCGCTGATGCGCTACGTCGACGTCCAGCAGGCGGTCCCGGCGTTCGTCGTCTACCTCGTCCTCGTCTTCGTCTTCGGCAAGAGCCTCTTCCTGCTCGTCGCGGTGTTCGGCCTGCTGAACTGGGGGAGCGTCGCCCGCCTGGTCCGGAGCGAGGTGCTCCGACGCCGCGAGGAGCAGTACGTCGAGGTGGCCGAGAGCGCGGGCGTGAGTCGGACGACCGTCCTCCGGCGACACCTGCTCCCGAACGTCTCGAACGCGGTGCTCGTGGGCGCGACGCAGAAGATACCCCAGTTGGTGCTCATCGAGACGGGGGTCACGTTCCTCGGCCTCGGCGACGTCGGCCGCCGGTACCAGTCGTTCGGCGAAACCATCGCCGACGGCTTCGACGGCGCGTTCGGGAACCCCGCGCTGGAGGTCTGGTGGATATGGGTGCTCCCGGTCGTCGTACTGGCGGTTACGATCATCGCGTTCGCCGTCGTCGGCGACGCGCTTCGGGACGCCTTCGACCCGCGGGGTGAGGTCTGATGTCGGCGCTCCTCTCGGTTTCGGACCTCCGAGTGCGGTTCCGCACCGACCGCGGTGTCGTCCGGGCGCTGGACGGCGTGGACTTCCGGGTCGACCCGGGCGAGACGCTCTGTCTGGTCGGCGAGAGCGGGTCGGGCAAGACCGTCGCCTGCGAGTCGCTCACCCGCCTCGTGCCGACGCCGCCGGCCGAACTCGACGGCGAGGTCCGGTTCGACGGCCGGGACCTGCTGTCGGCGTTCGACCGGCGACTCCGTGCGGTCCGAGGCGACCGCATCGCCTACGTCTTTCAGAACCCGCAGGGCGCGCTCGACCCGGTGTACACCGTCGGCGAGCAGTTGATGGAGGCGATTCTGATACACCGCGACGTCTCGAAGTCGGCGGCCCGGAGTCGGTCGATTCGACTGCTTGACCGCGTCGGGATTCCCGACCCCGCCGAGCGCGTCGACGAGTACCCCCACGAGTTCTCGGGCGGGATGAAACAGCGGGTCGTCATCGCCGCGGCGCTGGCGGCCGACCCGAACCTGCTGGTCGCGGACGAACCCACGACCGCCCTCGACGTGACCACCCAGGCCGAGATTCTCCGCCTCCTCGGGGAGATACAGCGAGAGCGCGAGATGGCCGTCGTGTTCGTCACCCACGACCTCGGCGTGGTCGCGCAGGTCGCCGACCGAGTGGTGGTCCTCTACGCGGGGAAGGTGATGGAACGGGGCGGCGTCGAGGCGATCTTCGACGACCCGGCCCACCCCTACACTCGCGCACTGCTCGACTGCCTCCCGCGACGCGACCGTGCCCCCCGACCGATACCGGGGTCGTTCCCCGACCCGACCGACCCGCCCGCAGGCTGTCGGTTCCACCCGCGGTGCCCCCACGCGGTCGCCGACTGTCGGTCGGGCGACCAACCTCCGGAAGCGTCGGTGCCGGGGGACGACGCGGAACCCGTCACGTCAGCCGAAGCCGAGACCTCGGCTTCGGCCGACCACGTCGCGGCGTGCGTCTACTACGACGGTGACCGCGACCCCGCCGCGCTGGATCGCGGAGCGGACGCCGTCTCAGCACCGCCGGACGACTCGACGCCCGACGAGGAGGAACGAGGATGAGCGACGCGACCCGCTCGCCCGAGGAAACCCGCGCGGGCGAGGACGCGCTGCTGTCGGTCCGCGGCCTGAAGAAGCACTTCCCCCTCACGAAGGGACTGCTCCGCCGCGAGGTCGGCCGCGTCCGCGCCGTCGACGGTATCGACTTCGACCTGCGCCCCGGCGAGACGCTCGGCCTGGTCGGCGAGTCAGGCTGTGGCAAGTCGACGGTGGCCCGGACGGTGGTTTCGCTCGAATCGCCGACCGCGGGGACGGTCGAGTTCGACGGCCGCGACGCGACCGACCTCCCGAGCGACGAGCGAAAGCGGTTCCGCAGGCGGGTCCAGATGGTGTTCCAGGACCCCACCTCCAGTTTCGACCCGCGGATGACGGTCGGCGAGTCGGTCGCCGAACCGATGGTCGCCCACGGCCTCACCGACGACGAGCGCCTGTCGGCCCGCGTCGACTCGCTACTGGGACTGGTCGGACTCTCGACCGACGACGCCGACAGCTACCCCCATCAACTCTCCGGCGGACAGAAACAGCGGGCCGCCCTCGCCCGAGCGCTGTCGCTGAACCCGGACGTGCTCGTGCTGGACGAACCCGTGTCGGCGCTCGACGTGTCGGTCCAGGCCGAAATCCTGGCGCTCGTCGGGGAACTCCAGGACGCGTTCGACCTCGCCATCCTGCTCATCAGCCACGACATGAGCGTCGTTCGACAGCTCTGCGACCGCGTGGCGGTGATGTATCTGGGCGAAATCGTCGAACGCGGGCCGACGACCGCCCTCTTCGACGACCCCGGACACCCCTACACCCGCGGCCTCCTCGCGGCGATTCCGGAACCCGACCCTCGCGACGGATGGGAGACTTCGGGGCTGTCCGGCGAGGTTCCCGACCCGGCCGACCCGCCCGCGGGATGTCGATTCCACACCCGGTGTCCGGCGGTGATTCCGCCGGCCGACCTCGACGTCTCCCGGTCGGAGTGGCGGTCGATATTCGCGTTCCGCGTGGCGCTCGAGGACGGGACCTTCGGTCTCGAATCGGTGCGCGAGCGACTGGTCGACGGTGCGCCGGGGGACGACGTTTCTGTAGACGGCGAAGTCTCGCCGGCGCGACTCCGAGAGGCCGTCCGCGACGCCTACGACCTGCCCGAGGACCTCGACGCCGCCGCCGCCGACCGCGCGCTCGCCGACGCCGTCGTGGCGGCCGTCGACGGTGAGACGGAGTCGGCGGTCGCGCGACTGCGCGAGGCGTTTCCGACGGTCTGCGTGCAGGAACGTCCGGAAACACACGAATCGGGGGCGAAAACCGTCGCGTGTCACCTGTCTCGGGACGGAGAGTCGAAAGCGGAGACGGTCGACGGCGAGGACTCAGCGAACGGTCGATAGACGGGGCGCAGGTTGAAGTCGAAGCACCTCCGGGGCGTCGCGCACTGGGTCCAGGCGTACTATCCGGCGCCCGCGCCGTTGCAGACCAGCACGACGTCGACGAGCCAGTCGAACGGGTAGAGCGTGGGATACCGTCCTGCACGCCGCTGTCACCTTCCGGTTCGAGCGGTCATCGGAGAAGAATCGGACCGCTCACTCGGCGCACTTCTGCGCGTCGGCGCACTCGGCGTCCGCGTCTATCGGGACGTCTATCTCGTAGAGATTCTGGCGGGCGTCGGCGAAGTAGACGTCCTCCTCGACCACGCCGAGGTCCTCCAACCGTTCGAGGGCGTACCGAACGGTCCGGGCCGACAGCATCGACTCCTCGACTATCTGTTTCTGGGTGAGCGAGCCGTTGTATTCGAGTACCTTGAAAACGAGTTTCGCACTCGGCGGCAGGTCGTCCAAATCCTCTCGCTCAGACTGAGACACCATCATTACGTTTCGAAACATCCCATCGCTATAAAACCACCTTTTCCTGCGGTCGAACTCGCGGCAGGGCCGCGAGTTCTCCCTGGGAAAATCTGGACCAAAACCGCGGTACTCCTTCTACGGAGCCTCCGGCTCCGCATCAGTCCGTGCCGCGTCCGCTCGCTCGAACACGCGGCCGTCACCGGCCGCGCATCGCTCGTTCGCGGCGCTACCGCTATACTCACCGCCGGGGGAAGTATCGTTTGCCGAAACTGGAGGCTGTTTCAAGTATCCTCGTTCGTAACCCGAATCGTTTGCCCGTCTCCATCTCCCGTTTCGCTCGACCGACCTCGTGCGGTGGCACTCCGTCTCTTTCCGCGAGCGAACGGAGTGAGCGAGCGGCCCAAGGAACCACCGACGGAGCGGCGAGGCGGCGAAGCCGCCTCGGCCGCGACGGTAGGTGGTGACGCCGCGGTTTTGGTCCAGATTTTCCCAGGGAGAACTCGCGGCCCTGCCGCGAGTTCGACCGCAGGAAAAGGTGGAGGTTGAGGTCGGGGCATTTTTGAAGTAGGGTCCCTGAGCAGTACCCATGGCTACGAAATCGGTGTCCGAGCGACGGAAGTCCCACATGCGGGGCGTGACGGTCACGGCCGTCGCGACGCTGGCGGGGGTCGCCGCGGCGCTCGCCTCGTCCGCGCTCGTCGGGCTGGCGGCGAAAGACCAGCTCGCACTGGGCGTGGTGGGTGGGTTCACCCTCGCGCAACTGCCCGTGATGCAGGTGCTCGGAATCGACGTGAACGACTTCTCGACCAAGGATTACCTCTACGTCCTCTTCATGACGTTCTCCATGTGGTTCGTCACGTGGACCATCCTGCTGACCAACGGCGTCACCCTGTAATCATGGCAGAAGACAGTATCGCCGTCGTGGACCTCGAGCGGTGCCAGCCCGAGCGCTGCAGCTACGAGTGCAAGAACTACTGCCCGCCCAACCGGACGGGCAAGGAGTGCATCACGCTCCGGGGCGAGGACGCCGACGACGGCAAACCCGACCAGATACAGATCAGCGAGGAGATCTGCCTGGGCGAAACCTGCGGCATCTGCGTCGAGAAGTGTCCGTTCGACGCCATCGAGATCATCAACCTCCCCCAGGAACTCCAGGACGAACCGGCCCACCGCTACGGCGAGAACGCCTTCTCGCTGTACGGCCTGCCGGTCCCGCTGGAGGGCCAGGTCACCGGCATCCTCGGACCGAACGGCATCGGGAAGACCACCGCGGTCAAGGTGCTGGCCGGCGAACTCGCGCCGAACCTCGGCCGCTACGAGGACCCGCCGGGATGGGAGGAGGTGCTCGACACTTACCGCGGAACTGAACTCCAGGACTACCTCGCGGCGGTGAAGGACGGCGACGTGAGCGTCGCCCGCAAGCCCCAGTACGTCGACAAGATTCCCGACCAGTTCGGCGGGTCGACCGCCCAACTGCTGGAGAACACAGACGAGCGGGGCGTGCTCGACGACCTGCTCGAACGCCTCGAAATCGAGCACGTGATGGACCAGGACATCGACAGCCTCTCGGGCGGCGAACTCCAGCGCGTGGCGCTGGTGGCGTGTCTCGCCCGCGACGCCGAGTTCTACTTCGTCGACGAGATCACGCCGTACCTCGACATCAGCCAGCGGGTCGCGGCCGCCCGCCTCATCCAGGAGATGGCCGAGGAGCACGGCAAGTCGATGCTGGTGGTCGAACACGACCTGGCCATCCTCGACCTCGTCGCCGACAACCTCCACGTCGCGTACGGTGAACCCGGCGCGTACGGCGTCATCACGTCGCCGAAGTCGGTGCGCAACGGCATCAACGAGTACCTCGAAGGTTACCTGAACAACGAGAACATGCGCATCCGGCCCCAGGCCATCGAATTCGAGGAGCACGCCCCGCGGGAGGTCACCCGTGCCGACACCCTGGTCGAGTACCCCGACATCGCCAAGTCCTACGGCGAGGGCGAGTTCAGCCTCGAAGTCGAGGGCGGCCAGATCCGCGAGAACGAGGTGCTGGGCATCGTCGGCCCGAACGGCATCGGGAAGTCGACATTCGCGAAACTGCTCGCCGGCCGACTCGAACCCGACGAGGGGGAACTCGACTTCCGCCTCGACATCGCTTACAAGCCCCAGTACATCGAGATCGACCAGCCGATGCGGACCGACGTGTTCCTCCAGTCCATCACCGACAAGGTCGGCTCGTCGTACTGGGACACCGAGATCGCCCAACCGCTCCAACTCGAACGCATCATGGAGCAGAACCTCACCGACCTCTCGGGCGGCGAGCGCCAGCGGGTCGCCATCGCGGCCTGCCTGTCGAAGACCGCCGACCTCTACCTGCTCGACGAACCCTCGGCGTACCTCGACGTCGAACAGCGGGTCCGGGCGACCCGCGCCATCCGCCGGTTCGCCGAACAGCGCGACGCCACCGTGCTGGTCATCGACCACGACATCTACATGATCGACCTGCTGGCCGACCGCCTGATGGTCTTCGACGGCGAACCCGCGGTCAGCGGTCACGCGACCAAGCCGAAGGGGATGCGCGAGGGGATGAACGACTTCCTGTCGAACCTCGACATCACCTTCCGGCGCGACGAGAACGTCGGCCGGCCCCGCATCAACAAGCCCGGCAGTCAACTCGACCGCCAGCAGAAGAAGGAAGGCGAGTACTACTACGCGCCCTGAGCCGTCCCGTCGGCCGTAACTCGGTGAGGACTCTCACAATCTCCTCCGGGCGCGCACCCACCGTCTTCTGCGCCACCCTTCCGGTCACTTTTCTGCGTCGCGCTTCGAATACCCACGGCCGACGGGACGATTTAGGGCCTCTCTAGGCCTCGAAACCGACGTTCCTCCGGACCCCGCCGAGCGCTTAGACCGTTCATAGTAATGGAATTTCGGCGGCTACTCCGGGGTAGATGAAACGAACACTCGTCCGACTCCACGCGCTGTTGCTCGTCGCGGTGCTGGTCGCGTCGGCGGTCGTCCCGTTCGTCGGCGCCGGCGCGCTCGCGGGCGCCGCGGCGCCCGCGAGCGCGAGCGTCTCAGCCCTCGCCCTGCGTGCGCCGAACGATGCGGAGGCCGTCGCGAGTCCGAGCAGTCCGAACGCCACGGCGACCCACCGGTTCGCCGTCCCCGTCTCGACGAACGTCTCGTTCACGGGCGTCGAACTCGCCTACGAGGCGAACGTCGGCCTCGGCGGCGTCTCGGCCGCCGACGTTCGCGTCGGCGTCGACCGGCACGGCGACGGCGACGGGTTTGGCACCGACGCCGAGTTCACCGACTCGGTGACGAACGTCGACGCGAGCGGGTCGACGCTGACCGTCGAGGCGAGCGGGAAGTACGACCTCTCGGCCGGCGACGAACTGGTCGTCGCGGTCGAAGGCGTCCGGAACCCGCCGAAAGCCGGCGACCACGCGGTCACCGTCGCGGTCGCACCCGACAAGTCGGGCGCGACCGCGACCGCCGAACTGGCGATTCGGGACCACGTCCCCCGAATCGCGATGGTCGTGACCGGTAACACGCCCGGAACCGTCTCGGTCCAGCACTACCTGCCGGCCGACGAAACCGGCTTCCTCGTGGTGCGAAACGAGACGGGCGCCGTCCTGGGCGTCTCGGACCCCATCGAGGGTGAACCGCCCTACGAGAGCGAGTGGCACCGTGTCTCGCTCTCGCGAACCGACGCCGCCCAGAACGCCACGATTACCTTCTACGACGACGCGAACGGCGACGGCGCGTTCGACGCCGCGACGGACGAACCGTTCGTCGTGGCGGGTCGGAACGTCACGAAGACCGTGCGACTCTCGGCGGCCGGGCCAGTGACGACGACCGAGACGGCGACGGCGACTCCGACCCCGACCGCGTCGACCGACTCCGGGGCGGGCGCGACGACCGCCGCGACCGAGACGACGGCGAACGCGTCGGACGAGACGACCCCGAGCGAGACGTCCGCGGACGCCGACGGAACCACCAGTTTCGTCCCCGGGTTCGGCGTCGGCGCGACCGCAGTTGCACTCGTCGCGGCGGCGCTGTTGGCGACACGGCGATGAGGTCGCGCTCGGGGATTCGCCCCCGAGCGCGTGGAGTCCGGATGGCCGAGGGTCGCCGGTCCGGAACCGAACCACTTTCTTCCGAGCGGTCTTACCCGCCACCAGTGACATCGGACCTCCCCTCCTGGTTCGGCACCGGCCACGAGCGCCGGGCGAAGGCGTTCGCCTGCCTGGCGCTGCTCTCGCTCGCGGTGGCGTCGGTCGGCGTGCTCGCCGCGCCCTCCCATCCCCGCGTGACCGTCTCGACCGACGCCCCAGAGTCGAACACGCTCGTCGCCCTCCAGGGCTACCACCACGAGGGACGGGCCGTCGAGGTCACCCCCGACGGTGAGATCGCCTGGGAGTACGCGAAACCCGACGACGTCTTCGACGCCGAGGCGCTCGCCCCCGACCGCATCCAGTTGTCGACCGCCAACGAGATTCCCGACCGGAAGTGTCCCGCCCGCTTCCGGAACGATGGGTTCGAGAACTGCGTGCGAAACAGCCTGCGAATCGTCGACAAGTCCAGCAAGGAAACCGTCTGGGAGTACGCGTGGTACGACGTGAAACTCCACGAACACGAACTCCACGACGCCGACCACTACACGGTAAACGGCGAAGACCGCTGGGTGATGGTCGACATGGGAAACGACCGCGTGTTCGCGGTGAACCGCCAGAAGGAGGTCGTCTGGGAGTGGAACGCCACGGACGCCTACGAGCGTCCGGCGAAACTGGGTCCGGAGGGCGACTGGACCCACGTCAACGACGTGGACCGAATCCGGCCGGGGGTCTTCCAGATCAGCCTCCGGAACTTCGACACCGTGGCCGAACTCCGGGTCCGGAACGGGTTCGTCTCGGTTCGTCCGGTGGTCGGCCCGAACAGTTACGCCGAGCGCGGCGACGTCCTCCACGAACAGCACAACCCCGACCGACTCGCCGACGGCCACCTCCTCGTGGCCGACAGCGAGAACGACCGCGTGGTCGAACTGAACCGCTCGGGCGACATCGTCTGGGAGTTCGGCGGCAGCGCCACTCTCGACTGGCCCAGAGACGCGGACCGCCTGCCCAACGGCCACACGCTCGTCGCCGACTCGTACAACGACCGCGTGGTCGAGGTGAACGAGCGCGGCGAGGTCGTCTGGGCGGTCGAAACTGGCGGCCTCCCCTACGAGGCCGACCGACTCCCGGCCGAGTGGAGCGCCGACGCCCGCGCGGAGGGCAGCAGCGACCGACCGACCGCGCCCGAAGCGAACCTCTCCGACGGCGTCGAGGAGGGGTCGGTAGTCGAAGGCTACGCCGAGTACGCCGTCTCGATGGCGAAGTACGTCCTCCCCGTCGGTTTCGGCGAACAACTGTTCCCGCTCACGTTCGGCCTCCTCTCGCTGTTCGGTGCCGCGATAGAAGGCGTGCTATGGCGGCGGTAGTCCGTCGCCCGGGTCGACGCGCCGCTGGCGTCGAAGCGTCAAGCGTCGAGTTCGGAATCCGCGTTCGAGAGAAGGTGACCGACTACAGCACCGTGCGCTGGCAGGACCCGCAGAGGTTCTCTTCTTTCACGTCGACTTCTCGGACGGTCGGCGAGAAGTTCATCACGCACCGCTTGTTGTCGCAGTGTTCCAGCCCCATCGTGTGGCCGATCTCGTGGACGACCTCCTTGCGGACGCGGTCGGAGAAGATGTCGCTTGCACTCCGGTTCGAGAAGCCGCCGTCGCTGGAGGTCTGGAGCCGGTAGGTCGAGATGACGCTGCCGTTGCCGTCGAGGTAGGCGAGGCCGAACACGTAGTTTCGGCGGCGGTAGAACAGGTCCTTGGGAGTGATGGCGATGTTCTTCTCGCCGGAGCCGAGCCGACTGGCGAGTTCGATGAACTCTTCGGCCCGGTACTGGTCGCGCTTTTCGTCGTGCGCCCCCGCGGGGACCGGCTGGGACTCGTGGATAGAAACATCGCAGTCGTAGACCGCACGGAGTGCGGCCGAGGCCTGGCGCTTGACCTGCGCCGTAACGTCCCCCACGGGGACAACGTCGACGAGCATGGGAAACACTATGAGTGACCCACCCATAAACTTCCCGCCGTGAGACCGCCAACCCGCGACGCCCTCGCCGACCGCCTCTCGGCGTTCGAAACCCTCGTCGAGGTGGGAATCGGTAACCGGACCGACGTGGCGGCCGCGCTTGCGGACGCCGGGCAGTCGGTGACTGCGACCGACGTCCACCCCCGGGAAGTCCCCGCGGGCGTCGCGTTCGTCGCGGACGACGTGACCGACCCCGACCCCGAGGTGTACGCCGACGCCGACGCCGTCTACGCGCTCAACCTGCCCCCCGAACTCCACCGCCCGGCGCGCGACTGCGCGCGCCGGGCGGACGCGGCCCTGCTGTTCACGACGCTGGGCGGCGACCAGCCGGTGATTCCGGTCGAACGCGAGACGCTCCCCGGCGAAACCCTCTACCGGGTTCGGGAGTAGGTCGGATTCGGCTCGTCCGCGCGCTCACTCCTCGTGCGGAACCATCTCGGTGCCCCCGCACTCGAGGCACTCCTCGCGGTCGGTCCGGTACCGCTCGCCGCAGTTCCGACACTCGTAGTCGGAGTCTTCGCTCGTCGCCGACTCGGCCGCCGCCTTCTCGGCGGCCTGCTTGAACTTCTCGACGTTCCGGCCAAGGTCGCTGAACAGTCCCATGGGTTCGGTTACCGAGAGGGGTCCTGCGGGGATAAGTGCTAGCAGGCGAGCGTCAGTGGAATCAGTCCCGTTCGGGCCGAAACGCCCGGAGCGTGTCGCGGTCGCCCGCCTCGGCGTGCACCTCCGCGAAACCTCGCTCGGTGAACACCCGGTTCCAGTCGCGGTAGTACAGCGGGAACTCGTCGTTGACGTAGTTCACCGCGGGGTCGTCCCCGTCGGCCGAAGCCGCTTCGCCTTCTCCGCTTTCGCCCTCGTTCTCGACCGTCACGAGTAGGCTCTCGGTGATGCGAGCCAGTTCGTCGAACACCCACGCATCGTCGGGGTGGAGGTGCTGGAGCGTCTCGACCGAGAACACCGCGTCGAACCGGTCGTCGGCGAACTCGCCGACCACGTCCTCGATGGCGGCGGCGTAGAACGTGCCCGTCTCGGCGAGGTCGGGGTACTCCTCGGCCATCACCTCGAACGCCTCGTCGTTGATCTCGATGCCGTGGAGGTCGTCGTAGCCGCGCTCTCGGAGGTGCGCCAGGTGGCGTCCCGAACTGCACCCCAGTTCGAGGACCGCGGCGTCCCGCTCCACCGCGTCGTCGATTCGCGCGCCGACCGACTCGCTCGTCTCGTCCGGCCCGTAGTAGGCGTAGTAGTCGGGCGAGTACTCGCCCGACCGCTCTGCCCACCGTCGACGGACCTCGTTGGAATTCACTCGAGTCGATACGTCGCCCGGCCGTAAAACCCCCCGGACGTCGTCGGTTCCCGACAGCTTCGGTCCGTCTTGCCGCGACGAGGCCCTGCGGGGCCTCAGCACCCGCCACGACGCTTAACAGCGACGAGAGTGACTATCCAACGTGTCCGTCGCTCCAGACCCGTCAGAGATCTTTCAGCGTGCGGTCGAGGAAGGCGAGCGCCGCCTCGACCAGTCGATGCTCGAACTCGTCTCGACCAGTTTCATCGCGGGGTTCACCGTCGTGTTCGGGATGATCGCCCTCGGCATCGTCGAGGGCGCGTTCGAACCGCGGTTCGGCGAAATCGCCAAGGTCGCCGGCGCGCTCGCGTTCGGCGTCGCGCTCGTGTTCCTCGTCGTCGGTCGGACGGAACTGTTCAACGAGAACTTCTTCGACCCGACGGCGAAGGCGGTCGACGCCGACGACACCTGGATGGTCGGTTCGCTGATTCGCCTGTGGGTCGTCACGTTCGCGCTCAACCTCGTCGGCGGTGGCCTCTTCGTCTACCTGCTGTCCGTGGAGGGCGCGCTCACCCCCGGCGCGGTCCACGTGCTGACCCGGACCGCCGAGGAGATCGTCCACCGGCGGGCGCTCCCCGAGTTCGTGAAGGGAATCACCGGCGGCGCGCTCGTCTCCCTGCTCTCGTTCATGCTGGAGGCCGTCGACAGCGTCGGAAGCCGAATCACCGTCTCGTACGTCGTCGGCGTCCTGCTGACGCTCGGCCCCTTCGACCACGTCATCGTCACGATACTCCACGTCCTCTTCGGCCTCTTCCTCGGCGCCAACATCGGCCTCGGCGCGCTGGCCGTCACGACCGCCGTCGTCACGGCGGGCAACCTCGTCGGCGGACTCGGTCTGGTCACGCTCAGCCACGTCGCGCAGGTGAAGGGCGCCCGCCAGTCCGGCGAATAGCCGGGGAACGAGTTCGACCGTCAGGGCTTCCGCGCGACGACGACCTCCGCGGCGTGGCGGTGGGGTTCGCCGTTGGAGTCGTCGTCGAACACGAAGGCGTCTTCCTCCAGAATATCCCAGTCATCGTAGTAGCCCCGCAGTTCGCCCTGTGCGTAGAAGTGTTCGTTGTCTCCCCAGTCGGGCGCGGTCGCCACCTCGGGGTGGTCGACGAACGCGAAGACGGCGTGCACGCGGTCTTCGCGGGTCGCCTCGCGGAACCGGCGGAACTGCGCCTCGCGGTTCTCGGGGCGGAGGTACTGGAGCGTCCCGATGGAGTAGAACAGGTCGACGCGCTCGGGGAGTTCGAGGTCGTTGACGTCGCCGCGGCGCGTCTCGACTTCGACCCCGCGCTCGTCGGCCAGGCGTTCGGCCTTCTCCAGGCCCGCGGGAACCGGGTCGACGGCGTAGGTCCGGAACCCCTCTTCGGCCAAGTAGACGGCGTCCCGGCCTTCGCCCGCACCCACGTCCACGGCGACCGGCGCGTCGGACGCGCCGGTCGCCGTGGACGCTTCGCGGGTCGCTTCGACGTACTCGACCGCCGTCGCCGCGAGGTCGTTCGGTTCGGTGCCCCAGTAGTACTCCTCGGCGCTGTAGCGTTCCTGCAACTCGGCGCGGTCCATGTCGGGGCCAACGGTGCCGGGGGTTACCGGGGTTTCGGTTCCGTTTCGTCTCCGATGACGGAAGACCCTTACTCCCCGATTGACTACTCCCGCGCATGCACGCAGACGCGGTCGTGTTGGACATCGACGGCGTGGTCGTCGACGTAGCCGACTCCTACCGGCGGGCCATCGTCGAAACCGTCGAGCGGGTCCACGGCGACACCATCGAGAAGCCGGCGATACAGCGGTTCAAGGACGCCGGCGGCTTCAACAACGACTGGGAGTTGACCGACGCCGTCGCGCTGTTCGTCCTCGCGAAACGCGAGGGATTCGACGCCGACGTCGCGGAGTTCGCCGACCGAATCGCCGAGCGCCGCCGGCAGACCGGCGCTGAGAGCGCCGACGGTCTCGACGCCGCCGAGGCGGTCGTCGAGGACGCCGTCTCCGCCGAGGCGAACGACCGAATCCGAGAGGAGTGGGACCCCGAACGCCACCGGGCGGTGTTCCAGCAGTTGTACCTCGGGGCCGACCTCTACGCCGAACTAGAGGGCGAGGAGGCCGACATCGACGCGCCGGGGTTCGTCCACGACGAACCGGTGCTCCTCGACCCCGCGACCCTCGACGCACTGGCCGACTACCCCCTCGGCGTGGTCACCGGCCGCCCCGCTGCGGAGGCCGACATCGCCCAACGCCGGGCCGACCTCGACGTGCCCGAAGACCGGCGGTTCACGATGGACGACTGGGAGGAGGGCAAGCCCCATCCCCACGCACTGACGACACTCGCCGAGCGGTTCGACGCCGACTCGGTGGTGTTCGTCGGCGACACGCTCGACGACGTGCGCACCGCCACGAACGCTGCCGCCGAGGACCCCGACCGCGACTACTACGGCGTTGGCGTGCTGACGGGCGGGTTGACCGGCGAGGAAGGCCGCCGGAAGTACGAGGAGGCGGGCGCCGCCGCGGTCGTCGACTCCGTCAACGACCTCCCGGACCTCCTCGACGGCGCCTAAAAATGGCCTGTCTCGACAAGCGAACCGCCGTTCCGTCCTTAACTCTTACGCCCGATAGAGAATGGTTCACACCGCTCGGTCCGAACTCGCTCTCGACGATCTCTTCGAATTGCTCGCCAACGAGCGTCGCCGTCGGGTCCTCGAACACGTTCGAGGTGCCGACGGACCGACCGGGTTGCCCCAACTGGCGGCCGACATCGCCAAGCGCGAGTCCGACGGGATCGTCGACTCGGCGTCACCAAGTGAGGTCGAGCGCGTCCAGGCGTCGCTCCACCACCAGCACGTCCCGAAGCTCGCGGAGTCCGACGTTGTCGACCGCGGTCCCGACGGCGAGACGGTTTCCTCGGGTGCGAACGTCGCCGACGCCGCGCGCCTCCTCGACGCGGTCGACCGCGTCCCGTCGGTCGCGTCGAACTGAACGGCCGGACTCGTCTCCCCCGACGCGACCGTTCGGTTTTTAGCCCAGTAGTGTGAGTCCATCGACATGGATTGGTCCAGACTCCCCTCCGCGGTCATCGCGGCGCTGTTCGTCGGGTTCCTCCTCGGCACGCATCTTTCGCCGCCCGACGCCTTCACCCAGTTGTTCTACTCCGCCCCATTGGTCGTCGTCGCGCTCCCGTTCGCCTACCGGTTCGAACCCGAACTCTCGCGGGCGACGGTCGGCCAGCACGCTATCTTCGTCGTCTGTCTAATAGGTGCGCTGGCGAGAGGGAACCGACTCGTTCCCGTCCCGGACGGGGCCGCGCTCGCGTTCGCCCGCGCCGCGTTCGCGCTCGCGGGCCTCGCGCTCGGCGGTTGGCTGGCGTATCTCGGCGGCCTCGGCCGACTCCGCGATGGGGCAGGAGCGTGAGCACCAACTGGCGCGCGGTCGAACGCGTCGGATGGACCCTCGCCCTCGGAGGCTTCCTCGCGGTCATGCTCGGGTCCGTCCTCGCGCCGAATCCGACGCGATTCTGGCCCGCCGCCGCGGCGTCGCTGGTCGTCGCGCTCCCGGTCGCCTACTGGTTCGTCGCCCGCCACCAGCGAGCAGACGACGGCCCGGTCGCGGGCCGATTCACGCTGTTCGTGATGGTGGCCGTCGCCGCGGCGACGGCCACCATCTCGCTGGTCGAGTCGGCGACCGCACCGGGGACGACCGCGGCGGCCGCGGGGCGGACCGCCGCGGTCGTGGCCGCACTGCTGGTCGGCAACTGGGTCGGCTACGGCGGCGGGTACGAGGCGATTCGTCGCCGCGTCGTGTGAGCGAACGTCGGTTTTCGAGTCCGGAAGCGCCAGACGACACCGACCACCGGAGGCGCAGGGTGACACAGGTTTCCGGAAGCGCTCTGTGAACCAACCGCCGTGGGTGGGACTGAAAGGGGCCGCCCGCTCGCGTTTACATGGTCGCCTGTGGGACCCCTATTCGGCGAGCGGCGAAGCCGCGAGTCGAATATGTCTCACAGCGACCGCGAGCGGGCGGGGGCTTTCGAAGTGGTCCTGTTAGCTGTCGTTGCGGTCGTCGTTGGAGAGCGGGCGGGGGCTTTCGAAGCGGTTGCTGTCTCGATTGCGGTTGCTCGTGATGAACGAGTAGCGACTTTCGAGGCGGTCACAGGAACCCTACCTCGTCTCTAAATGCTGGCTGCGAAGCCGATTTCGAACACCCGAAGGCGTTGCCGGAGTGAGGAACGTTTAATCCGGCCCCGGCCGCAGGTGGAGTATGCGAATCGCACTGCTCGGCGGGACGGGCGACATCGGCCAGGGGCTGGCGCTGCGGTGGGCACGCGACACCGACCACGAGATTCTCGTCGGGTCGCGCGACCCCGAGAAGGCCCGCGGGAAGGCCGAGGAGTACGAGACCGAACTGGACAGCGTCGGCGTCGAGACGACGGTCAAGGGGTTCGCCAACGAGATGGCGGCCGACCGGGCCGATATCGTGGTGCTGGCGGTGCCGGCCTACCACGTCCGGGACACCGTCGAGGCAGTCGCCGACCGAATCGGGGATTGCGACGCGCTGGTGACCCCCGCGGTCGGGATGAAGCGTGACGACGAGGGGTTCCACTACAAGCCGCCGAAGGTCGGGAGCGTCACCGAACTGGTCGCGGACACCGCGCCCGACGGTGTGCCGGTCGTCGGGGCGTTCCACAACCTCGCGGCCGACCGACTCGCGAACCTCGACGTGGAACTCGACCTGGACACCCTCGTGGTGGGCGACGACGAGGACGCGGTCGGCCACGTGGTCGCGATCGCCGAGGAGATAGAGGGCCTCCGGGCGCTCCCGGCCGGCGGCGCGGCCAACGCCGCCGAGGTCGAGAGCCTCACGCCGCTACTCATCAACATCGCGATGGCGAACGAGGGGATGCACGACGTGGGCGTGAAGTTCGAGTGAGGCGACGGCAGAGCGAAGTCGGAGAGCGAATAGCGAGGAGACGGCGCGAGGACGGACCGGACTCCTCGTCCCCCAGACGCTTTAACTCCGTCGCCGCCGTATACCGGTGTATGACAAACTGGTACGCCGTGATGGTGGGGTTCGTCGTCTCGGTCGTCGCCGGCGTCATCGGACTCGTGATTCCCGGCCTCGGCCAGTTAACCGCCGGACTGCTCGGCGGCTTCATCGCGGGGTACATGGCCGCTGGCGGGGCCGGCCGGGGCGCCTGGCACGGCCTGCTGGCCGGCTCCATCGGCGGTGTCGTCCTCGCCGTCGTCGTGGGCGTCGCGATCAGCGCCATCGGCGCGGTCGGAATGGGGCCGCTGGGGCCGCTGCTCGGCGGGGGTATCTTCGTCTTCGGCGCCGTACTCGCGCTGATCCTCGGCCTCGAGAGCGCACTCGCCGGCGCGATCGGCGGCTGGATCGCCGAGGAGTAGCGCTTCGAGGGCTTCGAGCACTTCGGACGTCACGCCGGGCGGCGCCTCCCGAACATTCTTATCGAATCGGTAACCATTCGTGGACGATGCAGTGGGAGACCGACTGGGAACTCCGCGCGCGGATGGCCGCGGTGTTGTTCGCGCTCGCGGCGCTCCTGGGCGCATTCGCCGTCGCCATGCACTGGGTGCTGACCGACGCGTTCGTCGCGTTCTCGGCGTTCCTGCTCGGCGGCGACGCGCCCGTGGTCGTCGGCGACCGACTCGGTGCCGGACTCCTCGCGGTACTGTTCGTCGCCGCGGTGGTTTCGGAACTCCTGGTGAGCGAGAAACTCACCGGCGAGGACACCGACCTCCGGTCGTCCGACGACGCGCCCGCCGAACTCCGAACGCGGCTCGCCCGCCTCGCCCAGACCGCCGACCTCCCGTCGCCGAAACTCCGGACGGTCGAAACCGAGACGCCGAAGGCGTACACGACCGGCGTCCTGCCGGGCAACGCGACCGTCGTCGTTTCGACCGGGCTCGTCGACGCGCTCGACGACGAACAGCTCGACGCGGTGCTGGCCCACGAACTCGCCCACGTCAGAAATCGCGACGCGGCGGTCGTGACCGCCGCGTCGCTGGTCGAAATCGTCGGCCGGTGGCTGCTGGAGACGTTCGAGCGGCCGGCGTCGGACGACCCCGAGACGGCTCCCCGGCGACGGGAATCCCCGGCGAAACGGTTCCTCTACGGAAATCCTATTTCGTCGTTCCTCTGGCTGTTCTACGCGGTCGCGGTGCGGCCCGTCGCGTGGGGGTTCTGGTGGGTCGGTCGCGGGCTGTCCCGACTCCTCTCCCAGCACCGCGAGTACGCCGCAGACCGCGGTGCGGCCGCCATCACCGGTTCGCCGGCCGCGGTCGCCTCGGCGCTCGCGACGCTCGACCGCGCGGCCCGCGAACACCCCGAGACCGACCGCCGGGCGCGCGAGGCGGTTCGGGCGGGCTTCTACGTCGTGCCGGTTCCGGAGTCCGACGACGACTTCGACCCGAGCGAGTACACCGGCTTCGCCGTCGCCGCCGAACACCGCGAGCCAACCGCCCTGGAGCAGTTCGACGCGGCCGCGACCGACGCCACCGCCGCCGCCATCGAGGAGGCCAACGACGCGACCGACTTCCCGACCCACCCGCCGACGGGCGACCGCATCGCCCGCCTGCGGGAACTCGAAGCCGAATCCCTTTCCGGGTCGCCCGCGAACTGATTCGCATGGCAGACCCAGACGCCGAGACGCTCCTGCCGAACGAGCGCATGCGAGACGGTGCCAGCGCGGGCGACGTGACCCAGATTCACCGCGGCCGGCAGTACGCCGAGGCTGGCGACCGCTTCGAGGTGGATGGCGAGGAGTTCGAGGTCGTCGAGGTCCAAGAGCGGACGCTGGGCGACCTGACCGACGAGGACGCCCGCGCAGAGGGGATGCGCGACCTGGCCCAGTACCGCGAGATGCTGGACCGCGCCCACGAGGACTTCGAGTGGAACGACGAGAGCGAGGTCGTTCTGCACCGCTTCGAGAAGGTCGAGTAGTCGGTCGGTGCGGGAACACCTGAAGCCATACCAGAAAAGGGCGACCAGTCGAAGGGAGCCACCCACTCGTACCCATCGGAGTAATTTTTCGACCGAGGCGTCCTGCTCGCACGATACAACTGAGTGACCGCACCGCGACGACCACACGCCTCCCCAGCCGACTCCTTCGTTCACGCCTACGGCGTTCTCTCAGTCGTCCCTCGCGCGAGATTGTCGCACCCGCAAGGGGTGCGACCGCGCGCGCCACGCCGAAGGTCGGTATCGCGCACCGTCACAGCCGCCGCGGCGCGCGCTGGCGTGAGTTCAACTCACGCCAACGTCGCGCGAGGTCTGCGCGAGCGAAGCGAGTGCAGGCTCGGAGGACGCGGTTTGTCCTCCGGTGGATGACCGAGCGCCGGCAGGCGCGACCGAGTCGGCTGGGGAGGGCTGTGGATTGCGGTCGCGGTGCGGTCACTCATCGTCATCGTGCGAGTAGCGGTCTGCGGTTGCAGTTCGTCGCACTGCGGCTACATCAGACGAAAGTAGAAACCGGGCGAAAACCGACGACTCACCGACGTTCCCGGAGTTCCGCGCGCAGGTCCCCCATGTCCATCCCCTTCATCGACAGCAGCACCAGCAGGTGGTAGACGATGTCGGCGCCCTCGTGGGCGATCTCCTCGCGGTCGTCGTCCTTCGCCGCCAGAATCAGCTCCGTGGTTTCCTCGCCCAACTTCTCCAGGACGGCGTTCTCGCCCTTCTCGTGGGTGAACAGCGAGGCGGTGTACGAATCCTCCGGGAGGGTCTCCTTGCGGTCCTCGACGACCGCGAACAGTTCGTCCAGAATCTCGCCGGTCGATTCGCCGCCCTCACTCGACTCCGCGGCCCCCTCGGCCTGGTCCCCGCTCATGGTCCCAGTTCGGCGACTTCGCGGATGTCCTGGAGTTCGTCGAACTCCTCGCGGTCGCGGCCGCCGGACTCGAACACCTCGGCTTCGACCTCGATGGGTGCGTTCGTCCGGGCCGCCATCGCCAGCGAGTCGCTCGGTCGGGCGTCGACGACCGTGTCGCCGCGGGCCGTGTCGAGGTGGAGGTCGGCGATGTAGGTGTTGTCCTCCAGCGCGGAGACGACCACGCGCGTGATTCGCCCGCCGAGTTCCTCCATGATGTCGAGGGCGAGGTCGTGGGTCAGCGGGCGACCGATGTCCTCGGCTTCCATCCCCCGGGCGATGCTGATCGCCTCCTCGAAGCCGATGAAGATGGGGAGCACGTCCTCCTCGTCGTCCGATGCGAGTACGACCACCGGGACCGGTCCGTCGCCGGTCATGGCCACGCGCACCGCGTCGATTTCGGCGTCCATGCCCGGACCGAGGGGTGCCAGAAAGAAAAATCTGCCCTACCGAGAATCGTCCGCCCGCGCGAAACCGACCTACTCCGACGCCGCGAGGTCGCCGGCCGGTTCGCCGGCCGACTCGTTCTCGAAGAACGCCAGGCCGTGGATTCGCGAGTCGGCGGTCAGTTCGGGGTGGAAGGAGGTGCCGACGACCGGGCCGTCCCGGACCGCGACCGGGTTGCCGTCCCACGACGCCAGCACCTCGGCGTCCCCGCCGGCGTCTGCGATGAGCGGCGCGCGGATGAACACCGCCGGGAACGGCGCGTCGAGGCCCTCGACGTCGAGCGGCGCCTCGAAACTGTCCTTCTGGCGGCCGAAGGCGTTGCGCTCGACGGTCACGTCCGCCACCCCGAGGTTCTCGACGCGGTCGTCGCCCGCATCGTCGGCGGCGACGATGAGGCCCGCGCAGGTCGCCAGCACGGGCTTGCCGGCCTCGACGTGGGCGACGATCTCCTCGGCGATGCCCTCCGAGCGGAGGAGCCGCGAGATGGCGGTCGATTCGCCGCCCGGCAGCGACAGCAGGTCGCAGTCGGGGACGGTTCCGGCGGTCCGGATCTCGGCGACCTCGACCTCCCGGCCGTGGCGGTCGGCGGCCCGGCGAATCGCGTCGGCGTGTTCGCTCACGTCGCCCTGGACGGCGACGACACCCGCTTGTAGGGTCATTGCCGGGAGTTGTGGTCGGGGCGAGAAAAAGGGCGCGTCTCGGCACGAGGGGTTCCACGTCGTCTCGGTCGACGTTACTCCACGCCGCACTCGGCGAAGACCGCATCTACCGGTCGTCCACGCGCGAACCCATCCACGTTCCGAGCGTCAGGCCGTAGATGGCGTGGCCGACGTGGAAGACCAGTCGGTCGTCGGCGTCGAGGCTCATTCCGAGGACGCGTTCGAGCACGACGCGCTCGCCGAACACCGAGAGGACGAGTCCGTAGACGGTGCCCGCGAGCAGGCCGGCCGCCTCCCGGCGGGCCTCGCGGTCGTCCTCGTCCGCCTCCGCGGCCGACGAGGACAACTGCGGCGTCGACGCCGTCGAACCGGAACCGGTCGGAACGAGCGCGCCGAAGGCGACGCCGGCGCCGAGTCCGTAGAGTAGATGGAGGACGATGGCGGCCACCGGGTGGTCGTTCGGGTCGCCGCCGGCGACGAACTTCGACCAGAACACCGCGGTCGGTGGGAGCGCGTGCGAGATGGGAAGCCGATAGGCGGTCATCACCAGCGTCGCGACGAGGCCGCCCTTCGCGCCTTCGACGACGCGGGCCGAGCGCCGTCGACGGCGCTCGGCCCGCGTCGTGCGCTCGTCGGCCCGGTCCCGGTCGGTCGCGCGACCGCGGTCGGTTGCGGCGGTGTCGGTCGAATCACCGAGGAGCGGGAGTCGCATGGCGATACGCCGACCCGGACGCCGAAAGTGCTGGCGGCCGCGGTCGAGCGACCGGGAGGTGAAAGACGGTTCTCGTCGGAGGCGTAGAGGACGTTCCTCGTCGGAGATGTAGAAGGTGCTCCCGACCGAAACCGGAGATCGTCGAAACCCGTCCGTCGGTGGCCGACGAACTACAGCGCGAGGATGTTCAGCACTTTGATGAACACGCCGAAGAGGACGCCGAACGCGACGATGGTCTTGGGGTCGAGTCGAATCGCGTTGCGGTCCTCTGCGTCGAAGTACCGGACGAGTCCGGCGCTGGACATCAGTCCGCCGGAGTCACTGCTGCTCATGTTCCGTTGGTCCGACCGCCCCTCGCCTAAACCTTTCGGAGCGTCTCGCGGCCGAGACGGCCGGCCGGTCCGGGTTCCGATTCCGGCAACGTAACGGGAGTGGGAAACCCTTATGCGAACGGCGGCGGAACGTTCGAAGAGAACGCATGACTGTCACGCTGAAGGACTTCTACGCGGATTGGTGTGGACCGTGCAAGACCCAGGACCCCATCCTCGAAGAGATGGAGGAGGACTGGGGCGAGGTCGACTTCGAGAAGGTGGACGTGGACGAGCACCAGGACGTGGCCAACGAGTACCAGGTCCGCTCGATTCCGACCATCGTGGTCGAGAACGACGACGGCGTGGTCGAGCGGTTCGTCGGCGTCACCCAGCGCGACGAACTCGAAGACGCCCTCGAGAAGGCGGGCGCGTAATCGGACCCCTGTTTTGATGGCCGCGCGACGTTCCCTTGCCGCCGCACCGCGTGCCGGCGAACTCCACCGATAGACGTATCAAAACTCCAACCGTCGGGGGCGATATGGCATCTCTCCGGAGGCGACTCCGACCGTCGGCGCGGAGTCGGCGGTCGCTGGCGGTCGGTGCCGGTTTCAGCGTCCTCTACACCTGCGTCACGTTGGGTTACGCCGCCCATCCCGCGACCGACGTCACCGTCTCCGGGACGCTCTGGCACGCGCTCGTGCTCTACTCGTTCCTGGCGTTCGGCACCGTCGGGGTGCCGGTGTCGCTCTGGTTACGGTACGAACTTCGAAGCCCGGGCGTCCTCCTCGCGGGCGTCCTGCTGTTCTGGCACGCGCTCGTCTACGTCCCGCCGTTCGGGAGCGGGGAGGGCGACGCTCCCGGCTTCCTCTTCGTGTTCGTCTTCGTGCCGGTCTACCTCGTCGCGTACGGCCTGCTCGCCGCGGTCGAGTTCTGGCTCAAAGGCCGGGATATCGCCGCCTCCCTGCCGAGCACCTGACCGACGGTCGAGTCCGACTCTCGCATCGCCGACCCCGCCGAGCGACAGATTGCTCGGTCACTCCAGACCGACCTTCTCGGCGTACTCCTCGAAGACCGCCCACGAGGGGTCGACTTCGGGATGCGCGACCTCTTCGCCGTCGACGAACGCGCCCTCGCCCGCCGACACCTCGCCGACTTCCGCGGCGGGGATGCCCTCATCGTCGAGCGCCGCGAGCACGTCGTCGGCGCCTTCGGGCCGGACCGTCACCAGCAGGGTCCCCTCGCTGGTCGACATCCAGGGGTCGATGTCGAAGAACTCGCAGGCCTCCCGGACGCCGGGGAGGAACGGCACCGCCGACGAGTCGACGTCGATTCTGACGCCGCCCGCCTGGGCGAGTTCGACCAGCGCGCCCCGTACGCCGCCCTCGGTGGCGTCGTGCATCGCGGTGACCGGCCCGGCGGCCGCCGCGGTCAGGGCGTCCCGGACCGGACTCATGTCGTAGAAGCGCTCCTTGGCCGCCGCGATGGTACCCTCGGGTAAGTCGACGGCCTCCTCGAACAGCGTCACCATGAACCCCGCGGCCTCGATGGCCGGTCCCTTCGTCACGAGCAGTCGGTCGCCCGGGCGCGCGCCGTCCGGACGCACGAGGTCGTCGGGGTCGCCAACCGCGAGCGTCGTCGCGCCCCCGACCCACGGGTACGAACACCCGCCGTAGCGGGCGGTGTGGCCCGTCACGATGCTCACGCCGAACTCGCGGGCCTCGCGGTCGAACGTCTCCCAGACCGTCCGGAACTGCTCGTCGGTCATCTCCGGCGGGAGGGTGAACGAGACGGTCAGGTGCGAGGGCGGGATGCCCGACACCGCGGCGTCCGAGAGCGCGACGTGGAAGGCGAACCACGCCGCGCGCTCGAAACCCAGCGCCGGGGTGAGCGAGAGCGGGTCGCTGGCGAGGACGACCGTTCGACCGCCGACCTCGACCGCGCCGAAGTCGACGCCGTGGCGCGGTCCGAGCGTCACGTCGTCGCGGTCGGCGCCGAGGTTGGGGTAGATGTGTTCGTCGAAGAACGCCCGGTCGACTTTGCCGAGGTCGGTCATTGCCGGCAGTATTACCGGGCGAAACAAATCGGTGGTGATTCCGCGCGCTTCTGACGACCGCCACGTGCCAGTCGTCGGAAGCGCGAGAGCGTTGCGAGCGTCGACTCCGCTCGCGCCACCGCCTTACCGACGGTAACCCGATTTCAAGAGGTAACTATATCCGACTCGCCCCCGTGGTCCCGCCCATGAGCGAGACGAACGAGGAATCCGAGAGCGACGCGGACGACCCGCTCGCGGTGTGGTGCGCCGGCGAGGACTGGTGTCCGGTCACCGCGACCGCGACGGTCATCGGCAAGAAGTGGCACCCGGTCGTCGTCCACCGCCTGCTCGACGGCGGGCCGATGGGGTTCAACGAACTCGAAGCCGACGTCGACGGCATCTCCAGCAAGGTCCTCTCGGACAGTTTGGAGGACCTGGAGGAGAAGGGGTTGGTCAACCGCGACATCGTGAGCGAGAAACCGGTCCGGGTGTCGTACTCGCTGACCGAACGGGGGGAGTCGCTCGAATCGGTCATCGCCGAGATGGCCGAGTGGGGGTCGGCGTACCTCGCCGCCCCGGCGGGCGACGGCGATTCGTTCTCGTGAGTTCGGCTACGGACGGACCTCGGTCGACGATTCGACGCGACGTCTTGGACCGGCGATAGATGGTCTGAGCGCTCGAACGTGCGACCTGTCATAACCGGCGCGGCGGTGTTCAGTTCGAATCGATCTCCTCGTAGTGTTCGACGATTTCCTTCATGCACCACTGGTTCAGCCCCTGCGAAGCGAGCGCGAGAGACACCGACGAAATCGGTTTTCGCTCGTAGGCGGCGTACAGCGCCCACAGCATCACCGGAATACTCAGCGTGTTCACGACCTGCGGGTATCCGAGGCCGACGAGGCGATTACCGTCGGCGGTCCACCGCTCTTCTGCCTTCACGACCTTGTACATCCAGTCGTCCAACTCCTCGTCGGGTTCGGGGAACAGCACCGGATTGACCAGCACGAACAGCGCGGTGAGAATCACCAGCGACCACTTGCGGTAACACAGCGCGAGGACGAGCACCGGCCCCGCAAAGAATCGACTCCATCCGCTCTTCGGGTTTGAGTGGCGACCCCATACTTCGTCGTCCATCACATCCGTAATTTTCCCTGGCACGCGTTTCGTGTCGTCGTTCGGCCGGAAAAGCGTTGTCGGGACCCGTCCCCGACCAACCGGACAGAGTTCCTCTCCGCGCTGCATCCCGAAATTGGGAAAATAGTACAATTCCGCAGGAGTTCTCGAACGACTCGTTCGTGTCTCGTTCTCCGATTCTGCGCTCGATCACGTCGACCCTGTCTGACACAAAAGCGGGGCCGAGCGCGTACCGTCCTCCGGAACCGCGAGCGGTCGCCGATCCCGCATTTAATATCGCAACAGTTCATTTATCACGGTAGAGTAGTCGGCCGCGAGGGAGTCGCGCCAACCGACGCCGAAGGCCTTCTTCGTGACCTCGAGCACCGGCGCGACCTGCCAGCGCTCGAACTCCGGGCCGTGGAATCGACCGCGAGCGCCGGACGCGATAGCCCCGACGGCGTTCGATGGTCCGAACGTTTTTCTCCGAAGACGGGACCAACTCGTCGCGGATGGCACACCGCGCACTCCTCGCCTACGAGCGCGACGACGGCACGTACGACCTCCACCGCTCGCGCTGGGGCGGTGCCGACTTCTCGCTCGCGCGCCGCATCACGGCCGAGACGCCCTTCGCCGGCGACGCGGCGGCCGCCGTGGACCCGGAGCCCGTCGCGTCGGGCCTCTCGCTCGACGAAATCGTCGCCGAACACGTCGACTTCCTCCACCACGAAGCGTTCTTCCGCGTCGACCGCGAGTTCGCCGCGACGCCGTTCCACGTCCTGTGGTTCGGGTTCGAACTCGACGCCGAAACCGTCGAGCGGAGCGAGACGGTCGGTCACGGCGCGCTGGTCGCCGCACACGTCCGGAATCCCGGCGGCGTCGACGACTACCTCCGGGGCTGGGTCCGCGGGACGAAAGCGGTCGTCGGCGACGCCGTCGACCGTGGGTGGCTCTCCCGGGCGGATGCAGTCGAGTACCTCGCCGAACGGGTCGCGGCGTGGGACGACGACCGGGAGGTGATACGGCCGGAGTGACCGCCGAATTCAGACCGCCTCGCGTGCCGACGCGCCGTGGCGCGTCGGCACGCGAGTGACGGATTTTAGTGCGCTCGCCGTCTACGTCCGGCAGTGACAACCGCAGACGGCACGACGGTCGCCCTCCGCGACCCGACGCCCGAGCAGGCGCGCGAGCGGGTGGCCGCGGCCATCGACCGCGGCGACCTGATAACCGTCTTCGGCCGATGTTCGGTCGACTACGAGGGCCGGGCGTCGAGCACGCTCGGTCCCGGCGACCGCCTGGTCGTGCTCAAACCCGATGGGACGGTGCTGGTCCACACCGACGAGGGCCAACAGCCGGTGAACTGGCAGCCGCCGGGGTCGACCCGGAGCGCCGCGGTCGCCGAGGGCGACCTCGTCGTCGAGAGCACTCGTTCCGCGCCCGAAGAGCGACTGGTGGTGTCCTTCGAGTCGGTCCGGCAGGTGTCGACCTACGACGTGAGCGACCCCGAGGACCTCGCGCTCTCGGGGACCGAGGAGGACCTCCGCCGGCGACTGCTGGACGACCCCGACCTGGTGGAGGCGGGGTTCAAGCCGCTCGCCACCGAGCGCGAGACGCCCGCGGGCGCGGTCGACATCTACGGCCGCGACCACAACGGCGCGACCGTCGTCGTCGAACTCAAGCGCAAGCGGGTCGGCCCGGACGCGGTCGGCCAGCTTTCGCGATACGTCGAAGCGCTGGCCCGCGACCTCCACGCCGACGCCGAGATTCGGGGCATCCTGGTCGCGCCGTCGGTCACCGACCGGGCGCGCGACCTGCTCACCGAGAAGGGACTTGAGTTCGTCGCGCTCTCGCCGCCGGAGTAGTCGTTCAGGACTGGGCGCGGCGGACGACCAGCACGAGGCCGACGGTCATCGTCAGCGCGACGACCAGGAACGTGAGGCTGAAATCCTGGGGGAACGCGGCGTCGACCTGCGAGGCTTCGATGCCGGCGGTCGGCGTCGGCGTCGACGTTTGCTGGACCGCCAGCGCCGGGGTCGCGGCCAGCGACAGCACCGCGACCGCCGCGAACAGCAACCGACGTGTGGGAGAGAGGTCAGCGGACATCGTACCGGTCGTCTCCGAGGTGCGATAAATCTCTTGCGAACGACGCCGCACGCCGGTCCCGTCTCCGGTTCAGAAGTTGGTCACCTTCGACTGGATTCTGCCGTCGTCGATCTCCGCCGACGACTCGTCGTCCCGGAAATACCGGGCGAGTTCGTCGGCTCGGACCTCGTCGCTCTCGTGCAGGTACGCGATCTCGGTGAGCGACAGCGTCTCGCCGCGCTCCAGTTTCGACACGAGTTGCTCGGCGGTGAGCGACTGGAACGTCAGGTCGAGTCGGACGGTCGCGGCCCGTTCCTCGCTCGCCTCGGCCACGTTGACGCCCTCCGCCAGCACAGTCTCGAAGTCGAGTCCGGTGTCGTCGACCGCCCGGTAGAGGAAGGCGACGGCCGACACGAGCGCGTCGAACGCCTCGACGCCGTCGACGCGCTCGAACCGCTTGCCGAAGACGAGTTCGCGGTCCCGCTCCGAGAGGTGTTCGACGAGCAGTTCGAAGTCGAACATCGACTCGTAGATGCGGTCGCGGATCCGCGCGCGGGCGTTTCGCTCCGACTGGACCGACGCGAAGTCGGTTTCGCCGCGGAGGTACGTTCTGTCTGCTCGACTCAGGATGCCGCGTTCTCGGTCTTCCCCGGACATAATCGGATTCTGATTATGGTACGAATTAGAGGGTTATATAGATACTCGAATTCCGATTATCTTCTCTAATTTCGACGGAACGCTTATAGGACATCTTTCCGATACGACTAGCGAGCATCCATGGCCAAACTCGACTCAAACTCCGGAACCGACGACTCACCGAACTGCCCGCTCCGCACCATCGTGGACGCCGAGACGATTCAGACGACCGTCGAACTCGCCCACGCGCTGTTCGAGGAGTGTCACGTTCGCTTCGACGAGGGCGGACTCCGACTGTCGGCCATGGACGCCGCGACGGTGGCGTCGGTCGAAATCGCGCTCGACGCCGCCGCGTTCGACTCGTTCGAAGCCGTCGACGGGCACGTCGGCGTGAACCTCTCGCGACTCCGCGACGTCGTGCGGATGGCCGACCGGGGACGCCCCGTCCGGTTCGCCCTGGACGCAGAGACGCGAACGCTCGACGTCCGCATGGACGAACTCGAATACACGCTCGGGGTGCTGGACCCCGAAACTATCCGGTCGCCGCCAGACCGCCCCGACGGGGGCTTCGAGTTCACCGGCGAGGTGCGCGTGGCCGCCGGCGACTTCGAACGCGCGGTGAAGGCGGCCGACATGGTGTCGGGCCACCTCGCGCTCGGCATCGACGCCGACGAGGAGGTGTTCTACGTCGAGGCCGAAGGTGACACCGACGACGTCTCGCTCGCGCTGTCGGCCGACGAACTCCTCGAATTCGCGCCGGGACCGGCCCACTCGCTGTACTCGCTCGACTACCTGGCGGCCATCAACCGGGCGATGCCCCGGGACGGCGAGCTAGACCTCCGACTCGGCACCGAACAGCCGGTCGAAGTCGGCTACGAATTCGCCGACGGCGCGGGTTCGGCGGAGTACCTGGTCGCGCCCCGCATCGCGAGAAGCTGAGCGTCGCGGCCGTTTCGAGAGGACCGCGACCGACCCGCCGGCTACGAAGTCGAGTGACCCGACTGTCGTCGGGTCACTCGACTTCGCGCTTGAGCTCGGCGAGTTCGTTCATCGCCTCCAGCGGCGTCATCGTCGCCACGTCCACCTCACGGAGGCGGTCGGCGAGCGCCGACGCCGCGGCGTCGGCGCTCGCCCGGGGCGTGGAGCCGGACGACGGTTCCTCGCCGTCACTCGGTCCCTCACCGTCGGCCGTCAGTCGCGGGGCCGAGTCGGCCTCGGCGCTCGCGCCGGCGGCGTCGGCGGCGTTCTCGGCCGCCTCGTCGTCGCGTTCCGCGCGCTCGGCGGCCAGCAGTTCCTTCGAGCGCTCTACCACCTCGTCGGGGACGCCCGCCTCCCGGGCGACCTGGACGCCGTAGGAGGCGGTGGCCGCGCCGGGGCGCACGTCGTGGTCGAAGACGACCTCCTCGTCGGTCTGGTCGGCCGCGAAGTGGAGGTTGAACGCACGCGGCAGGTCGGCGGCCGTCTCGGTGAGTTCGTGGTGGTGGGTCGCGAACAGCGTCATGGCGCCGATCTCGTCGTGGACGTGTTCGGTGACGGCCCGCGCGATGGCCAACCCGTCGGTGGTGCTGGTGCCCCGACCCACCTCGTCGAGCAAGACCAGCGAGTCCTCGGTGGCGCTCCGGAGGATGGAAGCCAGTTCGGTCATCTCGACCATGAACGTCGAGCGCCCGCCGGCGATGTCGTCGCTCGCGCCCACCCGGGTGAACACCCGGTCGACCGGGGTGACGCTCGCGCTGGCCGCCGGGACGAAGCTCCCGGTCTGGGCGAGCACGGTTATCAGGGCGACCTGGCGCATGTACGTCGACTTGCCCGACATGTTCGGGCCGGTGATGACCGCGAAGCGGTCGTCGGAACCGAGCGTGACGTCGTTGGGGACGAACGACTCCTCGGTGCGCTCGACCACGGGGTGGCGGCCGCGCTCGACGCTGATGCCCTCGCCGCCGATGTCGGGGCGACCGTAATCGTGCTTGGCCGCCACCTCGCCGAGCGCGGCGAGGACGTCGAGTTCCGCCAGCGCGTCGGCCAGCGCCTGGACGCGCTCGGACTCGGCGGCGACCGTCGAGCGAACCTCCCGGAACAGTTCGTGTTCGAGGTCGTCGGCCCGATTCTCGGCCCGGAGAATCTCGTCCTCGCGCTCCTTGAGTTCGGGCGTGTAGAACCGCTCGGAGTTCTTGAGCGTCTGGCGGCGCTCGTAGTCGTCCGGCACCGAGTCGAGGTTCGGGTTCGTCACCTCGATGTAGTAGCCGTGGACCGCGTTGTGGCCGACCTTCAGCGAGCCGACGCCAGTGCGCTCGCGCTCTTTGGCCTGGAGGTCGTCGATCCACGCCTTCCCCTCGCGCTCGGTCGCCCGGAGCGCGTCGAGTTCGTCGTCGTAGCCTTCGGCGATGACACCGCCCTCGGTTATCTCGCGGTCGGGGTTCTCCTGGATAGCGCGGTCGATCAGGTCCCGGACGTCGGCGAGTTCGTCCAGGCCGTCCCGGAGCGCCGACAGTTTCTCGGAGTCGAGGTCGGCCATCGCGGCCTTGAGTTCGGGCACCACGTCGAGGGTGTCTTTGAGCGACCGCAGGTCGCGGGCGTTGGCCCGGCCGCGCGAGATGCGGGCGATGAGTCGCTCGATGTCGTAGACGTCTCGCAGGAGCGTCCGGGCCTCCTCGCGGGCCCGGACGCTCTCGGTCCACTCCTCGACGGCGTCGAGGCGGGCCTCGATGCGGGCCTCGTCCAGCAGGGGTCGCCGGAGCCAGTCCTTGAGCTTCCGACTCCCGAGCGCGCAGGACGTCTCGTCGAGCACGCCCAGCAGGGTCGCGTCGGGGTCGCCGCGGACGCCCCGGCGCTCGAACAGTTCGAGGCTGTCGAGCGCCACCGCGTCCAGCAGCATGTACTCGCGGGGTTCGTAGCGGGTGAGGTGGTTGAGGTAGTCGAGTTCGTCGTCCTTGCCGCCGCGGGTGTACTCGGCGTACGCCAGCAGGGCGCCGCAGGCCCGAATCTCGCAATCCTCCGCGAGCAGGCTCTCGGGCGGCCCGAAGTACGACTCGACGCGCTCGCGGGCCGACTCGGCCTCGAACGCGCCCGGGTCGTAGGGCGAAACCATGCAGTCGGCCGCGAAGAAGTCGGTCGAGACGCCCGGTTCGACGACGGCCTCTGCGGGCGCGAACCGACTGATCTCGTCCTCGACGGCGTCCTCGCGCCGGGCGCTGGTTGCGTAGAAATCGCCGGTCGAGACGTCCAGGAGCGCGAGGCCGTAGCGTTCGCCCGAGGTGAGACACGCCACGAAGTTGTTGTCGTCGGTGTCGAGCAGTTCGTCCTCGGTGAGCGTGCCGGGCGTGACGATGCGCGTCACGGCGCGTTCGACCACGCCGGTCGCCTCCTCGGGGTCCTGGACCTGGTCGGCGACCGCGACCCGGTAGCCGGCGTCCAGTAGCGTCTCGATGTACGACTCGGCGTTGTCGACGGGGATGCCCGCCATCGGGTAGGTGCCGGTCGAGTCCTCGCGCTTGGTCAGCGTGATTTCGAGCAGGCGGGCGGTGGCCTCGGCCGCCTCGCAGAAGGTTTCGTAGAAGTCCCCCACCTGGAAGAGGACGAGCGAGTCGTCGTACCGCGAGCAGAGGTCGAAGTACTGACTCAGCATCGGCGTCAGTTCGTCGTCGCTCTCGGCCATCTTCTCGGGTGGCCCCAGCGCCGCGTCCATGCGAGGGAGTCAGGGGACGGGGACCGATATACCCCTCGGTAGCGTGGCGAAAGTGATGACGGGGTCGGCGCCGACTCCGTCCCCCGAATTTCGAGGGGCGAACGTGGACGTGACGCGATGCTCGAACGCGACGCGACCGCTCGTTCGACTCGGAGGGGCGGTCCGGAACGTCCCAAAACTTATCGCCTCTCCGTTGGGCGTTCGTTTCATGGGAATCTTCGAGGAAATCGCGGTTCTCGACCTGAAGTTCAGGGTCGTCGTCGCACTCGTGTTGACGTTCGTCGGCGTCTCGTTTCCGATGGCGCTCCTCCTCGAATCGAAGGTCGGATTCGCCGTCGGGGCCGCGGCCGCAGTCGTCGTGGCGTCTCTCACCGCACGAAAGCTCCGGTGACGTGGGCCGGATTGCTCGGCGGATTGCCGCCGAGACGCCTAAACCGCTCGCGCGACTACCTCCGACCGTGACCGACCCAGCTACGACGGAGACGGCCGAGGCTGTCGAGGCGGCCGAGACGCCCGAGAAACCGGTCGACCTCGCCGACGCCGACGAACTCGACGAGTTCATCGCCGCTCACGACCGCGCGCTCGTAGAGTTCCACACTCAGGGCTGTTCGCTCTGCCAGGCCATCCAACCCGTCCTGGGCAACGTCGCCCGCGCGACCGACGTCGCCGTCGGGACGATGAACCCCCGCGACGACCCGCCGCTGGTCGAGGCGTACGACGTCCGGAGCGTCCCGACCCTCCTGCTGTTCGAGGACGGCGAACTCGTCGACCGACTCGCCGAGGGGTTCCAGGGGACCGAAGCGGTCGTGGCGTTCGTCGAGGGCCGCGGCCGGAGCGGCGACTGATACGACGCGGCCGGCGGGACGACGACCGACGAACGCGAATCTCCTCGGCCGGTCGGCGTCGGCGTGCCGACGCCGACCGGCCGTCGCGGTTCGGCCCGTTTCGGTTCGGCCCGTTTCGGCTCGGACCGTCACGATTCGAATCGTCTCACGCCCGCCGGACGGCTTCTCCCTCCAGTTCGACTTCGATGGCGACGGTCCCGGCAAGCGCGTCTTCGAGCGCCGGCCTGTCCGGCATCCCCTCGCCCTCGATTCGCAGGCCGAGTCGGCGGGCGTTCCCCACGCCCTCGCGTTCGAGGTAGCGCTCGACGTGGTCGGCCACCTCCGCGGGGTCGTTGGTCGGTTCGGCGACTCCCTCGCGCTCCTCGCCCCGGATGCGGAGTCGGACCGGCCGACCGCCCCGGAGGTTCTTCCACCAGTCGCTGTGGGTGAACACGACGACTCGGCCGTCCTCTTCGAGGTAGCCGACCGGCGTGGTGTACTCTGCGCCGGTCTTTCGGCCGGTGAAGGTGATGAGCGCGACCGAGTCGCTGACGAGACCGTGGAGCGGCGACCGGAGCAGTCGCTCCATCACCGGGTTGAGTACGTCGTAGGCCCAATCGGGCGCCGGCGGTTCGGCGGCCTCGACGGTGGGTTCGTCGCTTCGAGCCGCCGACCCCGCGGGCGCGCCCGCCGGGTCAGTGGCCTGTCGGTCGGTTCGTTCTCGAAGCGTCCGTCGAACGGCGAGGAGGCCGACCCCCGCGAGTCCGACGAGCGCGATTCGCTCCTTCCACCCCGTCGACAGTCGTGGCATGGGACTCCGTACGGCGTCGTCGGTGAAGTGTCTCGGGGCGGTGCTTTGGGTTCGCTGGTCTACTCGGAGTTGTCCGCGGAGTCCGCCCTGCCATCGAACCCGGCGGGTTCGTAGATGCGTATCCACCCGTCGCTGTAGACTGCGACCTTGTGATCGTCGAAGTGGAACGATACGGTGCCCTCCTCCTCGCGCTCCGTGTCCGCTCCCGACGGGCCGAAGAACATCTCTTCGACCGACTCAACGTCGATGGAGTCGTAGAGCGGCGGCATCGCCCCGTAGTCGAGGGGGTCCACGTCCTTGGCCTCCGCGATGGCGAAGACCAGCACCGTGCTCAGTTCGTGGTCGCTCTCGCGGCCGTAGTGGATCTGGTTCACCTGTCGCCACTCCGACTCGTCGACGTTGATTTTCTCGTCGGTCGGGTCGCCGTTCGCTTTACTCATCCTGCCTCCTGTTTCGCGCGTGGTCTTCCTGCCGGGCGTCGACTTCTGCCCCCGCACCGTCGAGGACGGCCTGCACCTGGGCGGTGTTCTCCGCGCGTACGATGATGTCGTCACTTCGTTCGTAGGTGAGTATACCGAGGTCTGCGAGTTTCGGCACGTGCGAGTGATAGAGCGACACCTGGACGTCCCTGCGGTCCTCGTCCGACACGTCGGCGAGCGGTTCGTCTCGTTCCCACGCGGCTATCTTGGTCGCCAGTTCGGCGAGCGTCTCATCGCAACTCCCGTTGATGAGCGTGTACAGCAGATAGCGACGGCGCGGGTGACTGATCGCTGCGAACACCTCGTTCAGTTCCAGGATGGTTTCCGCCGGGTCGTCCGAGCGGAGCGTCCCCGAGCGACTCTCCGTCGCCCGACTCGCGTCGCAGGTGTTTCTGTCCTTTGACGGGTCTTCGTCCATTGAAAATACAGACGGAGGGGGACTTGATATGTATCGGTGCTTTAAAAGGGGGCGCCCGGAGGATTGAATTAAAATCGGTGGCGATTTCCGCCACGAATCCTGTCGAATAGCCGACTCGACCTGGTCGCCTCGGAACTCGCCCGTCGTCCGCCGACTCCGCTACGTGCCCTCGACGAGTCGCTCGAACTGGTGAGGCGGAATCGCGCCGCGAGCGGCGTGGCCGTCGTAGGCGAACGTCGGGATGCCCGAGACGCCCATCTCCTGGGCCTCCTCGAAGCGCCGTTTCAGTTCGGCTTCGAGTCCGTCGTCGTCGATGGCGTCGCGGACCTCCTCTTCGGGGACGCCGACGGATTCTGCGATGTCCGCGATGACGTCGGGGTCGCCGATGTCCCGTCCGTCCCGCCAGAGCGCCTTGAAGGTCCGCTCGTGGAACTCCTCGAACGTCTCCTCGTCGTAGGCCTGTTTGACGTACAGCGAAACCTTCTGGGCGTCCCAGGAGTCGACCTCGAGCGAGTAGTCCAGGGTCATCTCGACGTCGTACTCGTCTTTGAGGCGTTCGACGTTGTCGCGGACCTGCGCGAAGTAGTCGTCGTCCTTGCCGTCCTCGACGTCGTGGTCGATGCTCCCGTCGGGGTGGCGCTTGTACCCCCGGAGGTCGAAGACGTGCCACTCGACCTCCGGCGGGTCCTCGGCTTCTTCGAGGTACTCCTCCATGGCCGCTTTCCCGAGGTAGCAGAACGGGCAGACGTAGTCCGAGAAGACGGTGAGTTCGTCTTCGCTGATCGTGCTCATATCTCTTCGTTAGGTCCTGAGAGGGAAAAACCCGTCATTCAAAGCGAGGTCTTCCGGTTTCGAACGGGGCGGTACCGGTCGGACGGCGACGCCGGCCACGACCGCGACCGTCGTCAGGATACCGTCGTTCGCGCCGCAGACCAATTCGGCGATGTACGCGCCCGGTCGCTCCACCTCGTCACCGAGCAGACGTCCAGCATGGACTGTCGGTGGCCCGCCGGGTGACCGTCCCGCCGAAAGCTACGTTCGACTCGGCGTCGACCGCCCGGTATGGACCTCGACCTCGACGGCGCGCTCGCCGACTTCGACCGCCGCGACTGGCGGACCGAGACCGACCTCGAACCGCTCCGGGTCGCGATGGTCGGCCTCGGGTGGTGGACCCGAGAGCGAGCCATCCCCGCGGTCGCCGACTCCGAGTTCTGCGAGACGACGGTCGTGGTCAGCGGCGACGCCGAGAAAGCCGAGGACGTCGCCGACGAAACCGAGTCGGTCGAGCGCGCGCTCACCTACGACCAGCTCCGCGGCGGCACCGCGACCGACGCCTACGACGCGGTCTACGTCTGCACGCCGAACGCGAGACACCTCCCGTTCGCCGAGTCGGCCGCCGAGTTCGGCAAGGCGGTCCTCTGCGAGAAGCCGATGGAGGCGACCGCCGAGCGTGCCCACCGGATGGTCGACGCCTGTGCGGACGCCGGCGTCCCGCTGATGGTCGCCTACCGGATGCAGACCGAACCCGCGGTCCGCCGGGCGCGCGAACTGGTCCGGGCCGGCGCCGTCGGCGACCCGGTCGTCGTCCACGGTCACATGTCCCAGCGCCTGCTGGAGATGATGCCGAACCCCGACCAGTGGCGCCTCGACCCCGACCTCGCGGGCGGCGGAACTTCGGTCACGGACCTCGGAGTCTACCCGCTCAACACCGCCCGGTTCGTCCTCAATTCGGAGCCCGCGGCGGTGTCGGCGTTCGCCGAGTCGCCGTCGGCGGGCTTCGAGTCGGTGCCCGACGAGCGCGCGACGTTCCAGGTCCGGTTCGAGGACGGCACGCTGGCGGCGTTCTCGGCCAGCCAGAACGCCGCCCACTCGGGGCACCTCCAGGTGGTCGGTACCGACGGCGAGGTGTCGGTCGACCCCGCGTTCATGGGCGGGGCCCACCACGGATTCGAACTCGCGGTCGGAGGACGGCAGGTCGAAATCGACTATCCGGAGCGCGACCAGATGCGCGAGGAGTTCGACTACTTCGCCCACCAGGTCCGGACCGGCGGGGAAATCTACCCGGACGGCGAACACGGACTCATAGACGTCGAAGCCATCGAGGCGGTGTACGAGAGCGTCGAGACTGGGTCGGCGGTGTCGCTGTAGAGGCGCGGCCTCAGTCGGCCCGCACCGGACAGGACTCCTCGGCGTACTCGACGTCGGCCAGCGACTCGATGGGTTCGTCGCCGCACACCGGACAGTCGGGGTTGGGCCTGTACTCCAGTTCCTCGAAGCTCATGTCCATCGCGTCGTAGAACAGCATCCGGCCGTCGAGCAGTTCGCCCGCGTCGAGCAGGTACTTCACCGTCTCGGTCGCCTGGATGCACCCGACGGTGCCCGGCAGGACGCCGAGGACACCCGTGCTCGCACAGTCGGGGACCATCCCCTGGGGCGGCGCCTCGGGGAACAGACACCGGTAGCACGGCCCTTCGGTCGTGAACGTCGTTACTTGCCCCTCGAACTTGTAGATGGCGCCGTGGGAGAACGGCGTCCCCGACAGCGTGCAGGCGTCGTTTATCAGGTACCTGGTCCGGAAGTTGTCGGTGGCGTCGACCACGAAGTCGTAGTCGGCGATGAGGTCCTCGACGTTCTCGGGGTCGACTCGGACCTCGTGGGTCCGGACTTCGAGGTCGGGGTTGAGGTCGGCGACGAAGTCGGCGGCCGACTCGACCTTCGGGCGTCCCACGTCGTCGTCGCCGTGGATGACCTGGCGCTGGAGGTTGCTCAACTCCACGTCGTCGTCGTCGGCGACGCCCAGCGTGCCGACGCCCGCCGCCGCCAGGTACTCGATTACGGGCGCGCCCAGTCCGCCGGCGCCGACCACGAGCACCGCGGCGTCGAGCAGTGCCGACTGGCCCTCGGGTCCCACCTCGTCCATGATGATGTGACGCGAGTACCGGTCGAGTTGCGTCGCGTCGAGCGAGAGACTCATGCTCGTGGGTTGGGCGCTTTCGGGTATAAATCCGCGGCCTCGAAAATTCACGTTTGGTCGTCCGAATCGCAGTGACCGTGACGTTCCCGGAACCCACTGCCCACTCGCACGGAAAGTCGACATCTAGATGACGACTGCATCGAAAGCCCCCGCCCGCTACACTCCCGCGGCTCGCTGCGCGCTTCAGTCGCTCACTGCGTTCGCTTCTTCCAGTGCTTGCTTCGCCGGGGTTCGCGTAGCGGCCGGCCCCTTTCAGTCCCGCCCGCCGGTCGATTCACCGAGCGCTTCCGGTTGTTCGACTCACCGAGCGTTTCCGGCGGTTGGTCGGTCTGGTTTCGCCCCCTCGATCGACCGACGCAGTTTTCAGGGCTCGAACCCTCGGACGAAACCGTATGCATCAGACCGACGACACTGCGACGACCGCCGAGACGGCGGGCGACGCCTCGTTCGTCAAGCGGTTCGCCGCGCTGTTCGCGCTCGGGATGCTCGGCGTCCTCGCGGTCGGAATCTCGACCGCGACGGGCGAGGGCGGCGTCCCCGGCCTGCCGGAGGTGTCCGGCCCCGCGCTCGCCGCGCTCGTGATGATTCAACCCGCGATTCTGCTCGCGATTTCGGTCGGCGTCGGCCTCGCGCTCGCGCCGCGGGTCGGCCTGCGCTCGCACGTCGACGAGCGAGTTCGGGGTGGGCCGCCGGTACTCGGAGCGCTCCGGCCGGAGGTGACGACCGCCGCGGCCGTCGGCGCCGCGGCCTACCTCGCCGTCGTCGCCCTCGACGTCGCGTTCGCACCGCTGGTCGCCGAGGACCTCGCGGCGGTCACGCCCACGCCCCAGACGACCACGCTCGCCGGCCTGCTGTCCAGTCTCTCGGTTCGACTCCTCTACGGCGGCATCACCGAGGAGTTGCTCCTCCGCTGGGGGCTGTTGACCCTCTTCGCGTGGGTCGTCCACTCGGTGCGGTCGCGGGTCGCGGGCGAGCGTCGCGCGACGCTGGCGTCCTCGACCGCGTGGGTCGCCATCGTCGCTTCGGCGGTCCTGTTCGGGGTCGGTCACCTGCCCGCGCTGGCGACCGTCGTCGAACCGACGCCGGCGCTCGTGGTCCGCACCGTCGGCCTCAACGCGGTCGCGGGCGTCGGCTTCGGCTGGCTCTACTGGCGAAGGAGTTTGGAGGCCGCGATGGTCGCCCACATGGCGTTTCACGTCGCGCTGGTCGGCGTCTCGGCCGTCGCGCTGGCGGTGGCCTGACCGCCGCTCCGGACCAGAGCGTGTCGTCAGTTCACTCGCCGTCCGTCCACGTCTCGACGGCGTCGGCCACGTCGAACAGTTTCGACCGCGCGTCCGCGTCGATGCTGACGAAAACGCCGTCGTGGCCGTCGAACGGGACCTGCACCGCGAACGCGTCTTCGGTTTCGTAGACGATTCGACGGAGCGGCCCGGCGCTCGTCACGTCCTCGACCTTCTCCCGCCCGAGCGCGAGCACGATTATCTCTCGCCGGAGCGTATCGAGGTCGGCTGGCTCGTAGCGGTCGGCGAGTTCGTCGCGGAGGTAGAGGTGGTCGAAGTCGTGCTCGGAGTAGACGCCCACCATGCGGAGGTCGTCGCCGACCGACGTTCGCAGCGTCTCGGTCAGTTCGCTCGGGTCGACCATCGTCTCGGCTACGTCCCGTACCCCCGTTAATGTGGGCCGCGGTCACGGACTCTCGACCGATTAGGTTTACCACTCTTTCGCGTTGTACGACCCGCCGAACGGGTCTAATTGCGCCGCTGTCGGCTCGTATCCATCGCGTCGAAAAATCGAATCGGAATCGCGGCGTCGGCCGGTCGGTTACTTCGCGCGACCCTGGCCGCCGTTGTTGCTCGGTCGGACGTGTTCGGCGCCCGTGCCCCTGTTGCGGAGGCCGCGGTTGTCCTTGCCCGCGCCCGTCAGTCCGCGGAACGCGCGACCCTGGTGGGCGTCGTCGCAGATCCAGTTGAGGTCGTCGTCGTTCTGGATGGCGGGGTGCTCGGGGTCGAGCAGAATCACTTCGAACCACTTCTGGCTACCGTCCTCGCCGACCCAGTAGGAGTTGAGCACGCGCAGGTTGCGGAACTTCCGGCTGACGCGCTCCTCGGCGATGCGCTGGACGTTCTTGCGCCGGTAGACGCGGTTGACGCCGGTCCGCTTCGAGCGCCGGCCGGCCTTGAACCGCTGCTTGCGGGCCGAGCCCTTGCGGACGCTCGCGCGGGCCACGACGACGCCCTGCTTGGCCTTGTAGCCGAGTTCGCGGGCCTTGTCGAGGCGGGTCGGTCGCTCGATGCGCTCGATGGCGCCCTGCTTGCGCCACTCTTGCTTTCGCTGCCACTGAAGTTCGGCGAGGTCGCCGTCCTTCGGGTTCTTCCACGCGTCCTTGATGTGGGAATAGAAGCTTTTTGCCATGGTGTATCACCACGGGCGTTGGGTGGTTCAGCCTGCCTCCGCGGGTGACCCCGCGACGTTTCGAGGCGCGAAGCACCTCACAGGCCACATTCCGTCCTGCGGCCCCGGGGGCGGTCGTCGACCGCTCCCGGGGCGCGCAGGTGCCCGCTGGTGCCCGTTCGCCAGCGAGTTACCCGAATTTCTCGTCGTTCGCCTTTAAGGGCTTCGTCTTCGGTCCGTCCTCGATTCGGCCATCGCGTCGCGACCGTGTTCCCGTCGGCCGTCGCCGCTCGATTCTACGACCGTCGCCGAACCGTCCTCACCGCTCTCTGCGTCTTCGTCGTCTGCCTCGGCGCGCTCTCGCGATGGGGACCGATACCCGGCGTGAAACGGTCTGCAACGGTCCGCTCGCGCGTTCCGCGGAACCGGCCGGAAAACGTAACCGTCGGCGGCGAAACTAAGGTCACGTTATTCCAGCGCGGGGTCCGTTACCCCCCGAATAGTAAAGAATCGGGACGCCGTGTATCTGAACTATGCCGTACGCCAAGTCAGACCGGCCGGCAGTCAGTCAGCGCGAAACCGACTCGCGGTTCGCGGGAGGGCGATAGCATGGCGATCCTCGAACTCGCCATCGCGTTCTTCGTCCTCGCCATCATCGCGGGCGCGCTCGGGGCCGGTGGCGTCGCCGGCCTGTCGATGGACATCGCCAAGTGGCTGGTGATCGCGTTCCTGGTGCTCGCGGTGGTTTCACTCGTGCTGTGAGTGCTCGCGGACGGTCGTGAACGACCCGTCCGCGAGCGCGGCCGCCAGTGACGCGCAGTCCGGGTCGTCCGGAACCAGCCGCGGGTACTTCCGCCGGAAGTAGCTCACCACGTTTTCGACGTCGCGTTCGAGTAACTCCTCGCTATTTTCGTGGTCGGTCGGCACCGCCTGGGGCCAGTCGAAGATGGTGATGCCTTCGCTGTTGACGAAGACGTTGTACTCGCTCATGTCGGCGTGGACGAAGCCTGCCTCGTAGGCGTCGCCCATCTCCGAGAGGATCAGGTCGAGGACGCCGACGACCTGCCCCTCTTCGAGCCTGGTCCGCGAGAGTTCGACGCCGTCTATCTTCTCCATCACGATGGCGTGGCGGTTGTGGTCGACCGGCCGGGGCACCCGGACGTCGGGGTACAGCGTCTCCAGGGCGTCGTACTCGCGCTCGGCGGCCTTCCGGGCGGTGTAGAGCCACGAGACGTGCTCGCGGTCGGAGGTGTAGTCGCGTTCGCGCATGACCTCACGGAAGTTGGTGTAACCCTCGCGGTGGTACTTCAGCGCCAGCGGCTTGTACGACTGGACCTCGTAGACGTCGCTCTCCTTGCCGACGCCCAGCGGCGCGCCGAACCCCTCCAGGGTGCCCCGCTCGGCGAAGGTGTGGAGCGCCAGCGCGTCGTAGCCCTCGAACTTCAGCTGGTAGCCCTCGTACTGGATGGTGTTGCGCTCGATCAGTTCGCGGTCGAGACACCGGTCGATGCGGTAGTCGACCTCCTCGGCGGTCAGCCGCGAGAACTCCGGAATCTTCTCGCGGGCGACCCACTCGCTGAAGCGCATCCCCTGCTCGACGCCCGAGAGGAGGTGGAAATCCTCGGGCTCCAGCTCGGCCAGCAGGCCCGCGACGTTCTGAACCATCGCGTGGCCGTAGTCGGCCCGCGGGTAAAAGCCCCGCGTCACGTCCGACCGCGGCTCTCGGTCACCTCCGAGCGCTTCGAACCGGACGGCCGAGCGTCGTCGGTGACCCGTCCGCCACCCCGATAAATCAAATGACGATATACGAAAACGCACATTGACAGGTCAGCGGACGACGACGAGAGCCGGCGAACGAGCGACGAGTTCGCCTGTAACTCGACTCGTCGCGGGGTTACGGCGCAATCTCGTCCGGCTCAACAATCGAAACGGTTTTATCTTTTTAGGCGAGCCTAAAACCCATGAGTGGCGAACTGCGACGGTACGAACCGCCGACGAGAGTGGACGAACAACGCTCCGGCCGTCGGCGAATCGGTGCGACCGCAACCGACGGAGCGGTCCGCCGATGAGCGCCGCCGACGCGACCGGTGAGAGCGGCGAGTTTGACTACGACGTCGTCGTCGTCGGGGGCGGCCCCGCGGGTTGTTCTGCGGGCGTGTTCACCGCGCGGTACGGCCTCGACACCGTCGTCTTCGACCGCGGCAACTCCTCGCTCCGGCGCTGTGCGTATCTCGAGAACTACCTCGGCTTCCCCGCGGGCATCGATATCGAGACGCTGTACGGCCTGATGCACGACCACGCCGAGGAGGCCGGGTGCGAACTCGTCGCGGACATGGTCGAGGCGGTCGACCGCGAGGACGGCGGCTTCCGCGTCGAAACCCAGGACGGCGAGTCGGTCACGGCCGAACGCGTCGTCGCGGCCGCGCGGTACGACGCCGACTTCCTCCGGCCGCTGGGCGACGAGGACGCGATGTTCGTGACCCACGACCACGGCGGCGAGGAACACGAGCACTTCGACCGCGAGTTCCCGAACGAGGACGGGACGACGCCCATAGACGGGGTGTACGTCGCGGCGCCGGTCGGCGACGCGGAGGCCCAGGCGATCATGTCCGCCGGTCAGGGCGCGCGCGTCGCCCGGACGATCATCGCCGACGTGCGACGGGACCGGGGGTTCCCCGACGCGCTCGCCGACCACTGGGACTGGGTCCGGAGCGATGCCGAACTGACCGGCGAGTGGGCCGACCCCGACCGGTGGCGAGAGTGGTTCGACGCCCAGATTCCCGACGACTGCGACGTCGACGAGGACCGCCTCGTCGAACTCCGCGAACGGGAACTCGACCGGAAGTTCGAGACGTACGTCTCCGAGGAGGAGGTCGAACGCCGGGCCGAGCGGGGCCAGGAACGACTCCTCGACCACGTCGACGACGACCGCATCCTCGCCCGCGCCGAAGCGCTCCGGGAGAACCGGGCCGACGACGAGGAGCGGGCGACCGGGGACGACTGACCAATCAGTTCGCACCGGTACCCCGTCGGCGCACCGCCGGCGCGTCGACGTTCCGAAGGTCGGTCCGCGCGAGAACTATCCGTCATTCACGTTTCACACCGCGGATTTATCTCGGCCGGGCGACTCTAACTGTGTAACATGGACACCGGAGGCACCCCCGAAGCGGAGGGCGGGTCGGCGCTCGCGGGCGCCGGGTGGTCGGGCGCGCTGGCGCGGGCGACCGGCGACGGCGTCCTCGAACTCGACCCCGTCGGCACGGTCGTCGCGGCCGACGACGACGCGGCGCGCGTCGTCGGCCGCCCGCGCACCGCGCTGGTCGGCGAGGCGCTGGAGGGACTGCTCGCGCCCGCCGACCGCGAGGCGGTCAGCGACCGCTTCGCCGAACTCTCGGCCGACGCGGACGGCGGCGCGCTCGCGCCGCCGCCCGCGGAACCCGGAGACGGCGGTTCGGCGCCCTCCTCCTCGCTCTCGCCCTCACCCTCACCCTCGCCTTCGCTCTCGGTCGCGGTCGAGACGCCCGCGGGCGAGCGCCGCGACTGTGCACTCCGACTCGCCCCGGTCCGAACCGACGCCGAACTCGCGGGCTTCGTCGCCGCGATTCGGGGAGAACCCGGCGACGGAACCCGGACCGGCACCCCGCTCGACGACCACGAGCGGGAACTCGCCCGCCAGCGCGACGACCTGCGGGCCGAACTCGGCGAGGTGCTGGGCAGGGTTTCGGACGCCATGTTCGCGCTCGACGACGAGTGGCGGTTCACCTACGTCAACGACCGAGCCGAGGACCTCATCCGGCGGTCGGAGTCGGAACTGCTCGGCCGGAACTTTTGGGAGGCGTTCCCCGCGGCCCGCGAGTCGGACTCCCACGACCGACTCCACGAGGCTCTCCGGACCCAGGAGTCGGTCGCCTACGAGGTGTACGCCGCCGACCCCGAGCGGTGGTTCCGAGTCAACGCCTACCCCTCGGAGTCGGGGATTTCGGTCTACTTCCAGGACGTGACCGAGCGCCGCCGGCGCGAGCGCAGACTCCAGGAGAACGAGCGGCGCTACCGGGCGCTGGTCCGCAACGTCCCCGGCGTGGTCTACCGCGGCGCCCCCGAGAGTCCGTGGCCGATGGAGTTCCTCAGCGAGGACGTCGAGGCGCTCACGGGCTACACGGCGGCCGAACTGACCGACGGCGAGGTCCAGTGGGAGGACCTGATGCACCCCGACGACCGCGAACCCGTCCGTCGGGCGGTCGCCGACCAACTCGAGTTCGACGGCGTCTATCGCGGCACCTACCGCATCCGCACCCGCGACGGCGAACGCCGGTGGATTCGCTCGCAGTGTCGCGCGGTGACCGACGAGTCCGGCAATGCGAGGGCCATCGAGGGCGTCTTCACCGACGTGACCGCGCGCAAGGAGCGCGAGCGACGCCTCGAACGCTACGAGACGATACTGGAGACGATAGACGACGGCGTCTACGTGGTCGACGACGACCAGGAGTTCGTCACGGTCAACGACGCCTACTGCGAAATCACGGGCTACGACCGCGAGGAACTGCTGGGCGCGCACGTCTCGCTCGTGGTCGACGATCGGACCGTCGCGGCCGCCCGCGACGGCGAACGCGAGATGCGGGCCGGCGGGGAACGAACGACGATGGAGGCCGACCTCCGCCGGGCCGACGGCGAGACCATCACGGCCGAGGCGACGTTCTCGCTCCTGCCGACCGAGGACGGGACCGACGAGGTCCGCGTCGGCGTCGTCAGGGACGTGACCGCGCGAAAGGAGCGCGAGCGACACCTCGAACGCTACGAAACCATCGTGGAGTCGAGTTGGGACGGCGTCTACGCGCTCGACCCGGACGGCGACTTCGCGATGGCGAACGACGCCTTCCTGGAGATGGTCGGCTGGGAGCGCGAGGAACTGCTGGGCCGGCCCGCGGCGGTCGTCCACGACGCCGACGTCTCGTCGGCCGCGGGCCGACTCGCCGCCGACGTATGGGAGGGCGACCGCGAGGGGGCGCGACTGGAGTTCGACCTGCGGGCGAGGGACGGAAGCGCCGTCCCCGTCGAGAGCCGATTCGGCCCCTATCCCTACGACGGCGAGCGGTGGGGCCGGTGCGGCATCGTCCGAGACATCACCGAGCGCAAGCGCCGCGAGCGCGAACTGAAGCGCCAGCGCGAGCAGTTGGCCGCGCTCGACGACCTCAACTCGCTCGTTCAGGACATCACCCACGCGGTCCTCCAGCAGTCCAGTCGCGACGAGATCGAGTCGCTGGTCTGCGAGCGACTGGCGGCCGCCGAGTCCTACGAGTTCGCCTGGGTGGGCGCGGCCGACCTGGAGCGCGAGCGGGTGACCCTCCGGACGGAGTCGGGCGTCGAGGGGTATCTGGAGGACATCTCGATTCCTCTCGACGACGGCGTCGAGGAACTCGGACCGACCGGACGGGCGGTGCTCACCCAGCGAGCGCAGGTCACCCGCGACGCCTTCGAGGACCCGAACTACGCGGAGTGGCGCGACCACGCCCGCGAGCACGGCTTCCGCGCCTCGGTCGCGGTTCCCATCACCTACGAGGGGACGCTATACGGCGTCCTGAACGTCTACTCGGCCAGGCGCGGCGCGTTCGACGACGACGAGCGGACGATCCTCTCGCGCCTCGGCGACGTGGTCGGCCACGCCATCAACGCGCTCGAACGCAAACAGGCGCTGTTGAGCGACGAACGGGTCGAACTCGATTTCCGCCTCCGCGACGTCCTCGGGGACGAGACACCGACCGACGGCGAGATTCGGTTCGAGCGGACGGTGCCGGTCGACGGCGACACCTACTTGGAGTACGGAACCGTGACTGACGACGGCGTCGAGACGTTACGGGCGGTCGTCAAGGCGTTCCCGCACTTCGAGTCGCTCGCGTTCCTCGACGAGGCGGGCGACGAGCGCCGGTTCGAACTCCGACTGTCGGAACCGCCGGCCATCTCGGTGCTGGCGAACCACGGCGGCCGGGTCGCGGAGGCGGTCATCGCCGACGGCGACTACCGGATGACGGTGACGGTGCCGCCCCGGGTGGAGGTCCGGACGATACTGGACGCGATAGAGGACGCCTACCCCGACATCGACTTCGTCGCCCAGCGACAGACGAGTCGGTCCTCGGGCGATGACCGCCGGGAGACGCTGGTGGACAGACTGACCGAGCGCCAGCGAGCGACGATGGAGGCGGCGTTCTTCGGCGGGTACTTCGACTGGCCGCGGACCAGCACCGCCGAGGACCTCGCCGATTCGATGGAGGTGTCGCCGCCGACGTTCCACCACCACCTCCGGAAGGCCCAGAAGAAGGTGGTCGACGGCGCGCTGGTCGGCGGTGCGAGCGTCTCGAAGTCGTGACCGGAACTGGGGCGCGTTCGATTCGCACCCGGACTGTTCGCGAGCCGCCACGTTCGGCGTATCCCCTTTCGTACCTTTTCCTCCGGAAAAACTGTAGGCTCGACGGATTGGACTAAACCGCTTGTTTCCGTTCACCGACACGGAGATAAATGTGGTGTGCTACCGTGGTTCGGCGCGCAATGGCGGAATCTGACACGACTCGTCGGTCGTTTCTGAAAGCGACCGGGAACACGGCATCGGCTGTCGCATTGGGTGGCCTCGCCGGGACGGCGGGCGCACAGGACGGCGGGGGCGGCAACCAGGGTACGGGAACCGGCCAAAGCGGGCAGGGTGGCCAGGGCGGCACCTTCTCGCTCATCAACTCCACGATGAGCACGCTCGACCCCATCAAGGCGACCGACACCGCCTCGGGTGAGGTCATCCAGCAGGTGTTCGACGCGCTGATGAACTATCCGAACGGCGAAACCGCCGTCGAGAAACTGCTGGCGAAGAACTACAAGGTCTCGAAGGACTACAAGACCTACACGTTCGACCTCAAACAGGGCGTGAAGTTCCACAACGGCAAGGAACTCACCGCCCAGGACTTCGTCTACTCCTTCGAGCGCCTCGCCCAGTCGAAGAACTCGCGTCGGTCGTACTTCATCCTCGACTCCATCGGGGTGAAACACTCGACCGACGCCAAGGGCAACTACCAGCCCAACTCGCTCGCGGTCCGCGCGCCGGACAAGTACACCCTGGAGATGGAACTGTCCAAGCCGTTCCACGCCACGCTGGAGATGCTGGCGTACACGTCGTTCGCGGCGGTCCCGAAGAACATCGTCGGCGACATCAAAGGCGCGAGCGGTCAGCTCAGCTACCAGGAGTTCTCCACCAGCGCGCCCGTCGGGGCCGGCCCGTTCGAGTTCGAGAAGTGGGAGTCGAGCACCGAGGCGGTGGTGACGCGGTTCGACGACTACCACGGTCGGAAGGCGAACGTCGAGCAGGTCCACTGGCAGATAATGTCGGACTCGAACGCGCGGTACAACTACGCGATGAACAAGAACGCCGACGCGTTCTCCCTCCCGACCTCGAAGTACAACCAGAGCAAACTCAACGTCAAGAAGACCGACAAACTAGGGCGACAGGTCGGCACGTACGGGCCGCTGCGGAACGGCGAGACGGTCAACTACCTCGGCGTCTCGACCATCGACACCTACTACGTCGGGTTCAACACCAACGCCGTCGAGGAACCCGCCCGGAAGGCGATGGCGTACGCGATGAACAAGCCCCAGTTGGTCGAGCAGGTGTTCAAGGGCCGCGGCCGACCGGCGTACCACTTCACACCGCCGGCCATCTTCCCGGGCGGGCCGGACGCCTACAAGAAGCACGCCAAGCAGAACTACCCCTACAGCTACGGGGAAACCGACCTCCAGAAGGCCCGCCAGGTGATGAAGGAGGCCGGCTACGGGCCGAACAACCGCTATAAGTTCACGTTCACGGTCTACCAGGCCTCCAGCACCTGGCCCGACGTCGGGAAACTCCTGCGCGACAAACTCGCCAGCGCCTACATCGACATGACGGTCGAGACGGCGCCGTTCTCGACGCTGCTCAAGCGCGGCCGGAACGGCAACCTCGAAGCCTTCTCGCTCGGCTGGGTGATGGACTGGCCCGCGCCGGACAACTTCCTGCAACTGCTGTACCCGCCGAACACCGACACCTCCCAGCCCGCGCCGCTCGTCTACCTCAACTGGTCGGGGACGAAACCGGCCAAGCAGGCCAAGCAGGCGTGGCAGACGGTCAAGAACAACACCGCGCCGACCGAGCAGGCCAAAAAGAAGCGAAACCAGGCCTACCTCAAGATGGAGATGGCCAACTGGGCCGACGTGGCGCTGCTCAACGTCTACCACCAGCTCGAACAGCGGTTCTGGTACGACTACGCCCAGATTCCGAAGTTCGGCGCGGCCGGCACGAGCAGGCAGATGTTCAACGAGGTGACGGTGAACAAGGGGCAGAACCAGGGCGGGTCGAACTGACGCCGGCGGTTCAGAAATCGTCTTTTTCACCGAAAACCGCGGCGAGACGCCCAGTCGGTACGACGAACGACGAGTGCCGCCGGTTCTTTGAGGGCGGCGGTGACTCTTGGATGGATTCTATTTCGCGATACTAAATGAGGGGTGGATGGCCGGACCACAGTTTCGAAGGATGGCACGCCGAGGATATTTCGGACGGTTAGTCAGACGGCACGTGTGCTGCCACAGTGAGCGGATTCCGCTGAAGCGGAAGAGGGCGCCTTGTGCAGAACGATAAACCCCGCCATCCTCTGCGGATTCGACGAAGCTGTTCGAGAAGGGAGGTCTACTGGTCAGATACTATCGCTTGGACTCCTCGCGCGAGCGTATAAAGAATCATAATCGAAATGGCGTATAAGCCTCCTTGATAAATTCCTAAACCGAGTGCTTCGGTCGGTGAAGAGTCCAGAAATACGAAACGAGCGATCGCTACGAACGCCATGAGTGCCAGCATAAACGCTCCCCAATCGGGACCAGAACGCGGGACGCGAATAAAACGGCTCACGAGAGGTAAGACGGAATACAAGTACATAAACGGTACCGACCACCTTTGTCTTAGTCGTCAGTAGCATTTCTTCTCTCGTCGTTCGGTCACGATTCGAATCCGTGCCCGTCGACGTCCGCGTCATCCGGCGACGCCGATGCGTCGCTGTCGACGACGTAGACGCCGACCGCCAGGACGAGTCCGCCAAGGAGAAAGCCCGGTCCGAGCGCCTCGCCCAGCAGTGCGGCCCCGAGCGCCGACCCGACCAGCGGTTGGGCGAAGAACGCCACCGCGACCGCGCTCGCGTCGGCGCGCTCGACGCCGCTGTACCAGAGGTACCACGCCAGCGCGGTGCTGGCGACGCCCAGATACAGCACCGTGGCGACTGCCAGCGGGCCGAGACTCCGGACCATCGCCGCGACCGACGTTCCTGCCCGACCGAGTTCGAGCGGGACCAGGACGCCGACCATCGGCACCGAGAGCGCCGTCGAGTAGGTGGCGACTTCGAGCGCGGAGTAGCGCCTGACCAGCGGCGTCCCGACGACGGTGTATGCCGCCCACCCGGCGCTGGCAACGACCAGCAGGGCCACGCCGGCGGCGTTCTCCCGGCCGAGCGACCCGAGTTCGTACCGGCTCCCGAGGACGACCATCGTCCCCGCGGCCGCCAGCGCCATGCCGCCGAGTCGCCGCCGGGTCAACCGCTCGCCGAGGAACGAAGCGCCGAACGCGAGCGTGAACACGGGCGTCAGCACGGTCAACAGCGACCCCTGACTCGCGGTAGTGTAGTCGGTCCCCAGAAACTGGGTCACCATCGTGAGTCCGACCAGCAGGCCGAGGGTCCCCAGCCGTCGCCACTCCCTCCGCGAGAACGACCGCTCCGGCCGGGTGAGTCTAACCGCCAGGAGCAGCGTCCCCGCACCGAGCACCACGCGGAGGAAAGCGAGCGTGACCGGCGGAATCAGTCCGAAGCCCCACTTGGAGGCGACGTACATGCCGCCCCATATCGTCGCCGCCAGGAGGGGCGCGAAGATAGCGGGCGTGCGAGACTCGCTCATATTACGTTCTTCGAGAACCGCGCCGTAAGTCGGTCGGTCGACGCCGCCGCGGCGGCGTCGACCGACCGACGAGACGCCTCGGCCGGTTCGGGTCGGCGCTCACCGACCGAACGTCGCGGTGAACTGGTCGGTTTCGCGCGTCGCGGCGTCGAGTTCGTCCTGAAGTTCCGTCCGAGGGACGCCCGCGTCGACGTCCAGTTCCTCGTCCAGCACGTGGAGCGTGAACCGGAACTCGTGGGGGTCGTCGCCCTCCGGCGGGCACGGGCCGCGATAGCCCACGTCGCCGAAGTCGTTCTCTCCCTGCCTGGCCCCGCCGAGGTCCGGCACCTCCTCCATCCGCGGGACGCCCTCGCCGATTTCCACGGTGTCGGCCGGGACGTTCCACAGCAACCAGTGGGTGAACGTCCCGGCGGGCGCGTCGGGGTCGTCGACGACCACCGCCAGCGCCGCGGCGTCGTCGGGCACGTCGGCGACGGTCAACTCCGGCGAGACGTCCTCGCCCTCGCAGGTGTACTTCTCGGTGATCGATTCGCCGTGCGTGAACGCGGAAGTCCGGATAGAAGCCATCGTTTTCCCCGGGCCGTGTGACGGCGTGCGAAGTCAAATCCGTGGTGGCTCCGGCGGCCGGGAGAAGCGATCGGGCTGCGGTTTTCGGTGCCGCCGGTTCGCGCTCGTTACTTCGAGAGTCGGGCGTGTGCAGGTTCTCGTCCGACTCTCGCCGCTCGGCTTTGCTCACGGCTCTCGCGTTCGATTAGCGAGACTCCTTCGGAGTATCGTTCTGCTCGCGGCTACCGCCGCTCGCTCTCCGAGACGCGTGAACCGACAGGTTAGCGCGTCTCGCTCCTCGCGGGTCGTCGTTTCACTCCTCCCCGCTCGCTGGTCGAGAGCCGGACTCGGTCTGCGCCCTCGTCCGGTTCTCACTACTCGCGGCTACCACCGCTCGTTCTACGAGACTCCTCCGGAGTCTCGCTCTCCCCGAACAACCCACAACAGACGTACGCCCACGTCTCGCTCCGCCTGGTGCGCTTTCCGGTGAATGGGTTCCGGCTCATCTACTAGGTTTAGGTGGGCCTAAAGCACTTAACCCTTTCCCGATTCGCTCCGCAACCCACAAGGTCGCTTCGCGCGAATCGCCTCGCATGGCGCTGGCCGACCGCGAGTGGCGGGTCGTGCGCGAGGAGTCGTGGGACGGACCGCTCAACATGGCGCTGGACGAGATCGCCGCCGAAACCGCCGCCGGGGGCGGCCCGCGGACAGTCCGGGTCTACCGGTGGGACCCGAGCACGCTCTCGCTGGGCTACCGGCAGGACCCCGACTCGGTCGCGTGGGACTTCTGCGAGCGCGAGGGCATCACCGTCACCCGGCGACCGACGGGCGGCGGCGGCATCTACCACGATAACTACGGCGACATCTCCTACTCCATCGTGGCGCCCGCCGACGAACTGCCGGGCGATCTGATGGACACCTACGAACTGCTCTGTGCGCCCGTCTTCGACGCCTTCGAACGACTGGGAATCGACGCCCGATTCACCGCGGAGAAACAGCCCGCGATCCACCAGCCGGCGTGCTACCTCCGGGAGTTACACCCGGCCCACGACGTGGTCGCGGGCGAGGACGGACGGAAGATAAGCGGCAACGCCCAGTACCGCCGGAAGGACGCGGTCATCCAGCACGGCTCGCTGAAGTTCGACCTCGACGCCGACCGCCACCTCGGGGTGTTCGCCGACCCCAACACCGCGCCCGCCGAGTTCCGCGAGCGCGTGACGACCATCGCCGAGGAGTCGGGCGCGACCCGCGAGGAGGCGGTCGAAGCCGTCGAGGCGGCCCTGCGCGAGTGGGCCAACGCCGACGAGGGCGGGTGGACCGACGAGGAACTGTCGCGCGCACGCGAGCGCGCAGAACGGAAATACGAGAGTGAATCGTGGGTCCGGGACCGCGAAGACCCGACGGCCTGAACCGGTACGGGCCACGAACGCTTTCTTCTCGATTAGCCGACTCACTCCGTGAAGCGGCCGGTCTGAGTACCACAGTCGGCGCAGGTCGCCACTATCGCGTCGTCGTCGCTCCCCATCCGCTGGGGCGTCTCGTCTTCGCACTCGGGGCACTTCCGCCGGAGGTCGACTCGCTCGTCCTCGACGCGCGGTGCGCCGAGTGCCAACACGACCGCGCGCTCGCCGGCTTCTTCGCCGCTCTCCGGGTCGCTACGGTTCGTCCCGCGCTGGAACTCTCCGGGACCGAACCGGACGAGTTCGCCCGCTTCGACGGCGACGTCGCCGTTCTCCGTCCGGAACGTCACGTTCCCCGACTGGACGTAGAACACCTCCTCCTGCTCGTGGTGGCGGTGGTAGCAGAATCCGAGGCCGTCGCCCGGGTCGAGTTCGTAGTAGTTGACGGCGACGTCGGTCGTCCCGAGCGCGTCCGAGAGCGGCCGGAACGCGTCGGCCGCGCTGACGAACGACTCGGCGTCCGTGACGGAGACTGTTCGCATCCTCGGATGTCGCATCCCGGACGCGATAAGGACTGCTACTCGAAGGCGAACGTCTCCCTGTCGACGGGTTTCGGGAGTCGAACGCCGCGTAGCGGGCGAGGTTCGGGTCGGCCCGCGCCGGTTCGAAGTACCTTTGAGGGGGCGATAACTACCTCCCGTTACATGAGAGTCGGCGCACACGAATCCATCGCTGGCGGCGTCTACAACGCCGTGACGAGCCAGGTCGAGGACGGCGGCAACTGCGGACAGATCTTCACCCACTCCCCACAGGTCTGGCAGGACCCCAACATCGACGACGACGAGGCCGAGCAGTTCCGGTCGCTCTCGGCCGAGCACGACGTCGGGCCGTGGGTCATCCACTCGTCGTACCTCGTGAACCTCTGTACGCCCAAGGACGACCTCCGCGAGAAGTCCATCGACAGCATGCAGAAGGAGGTCGACGCCGCCGACAAACTCGGCGTCCCCTACGTCAACGTCCACCTCGGCGCGCACACCGGCGCGGGCCTCGACAACGGCCTCGACAACGCCGCGAGCGCGCTCGACGAACTCGACGTTCCCGACGGCGTCACCGTGCTCATCGAGAGCGACGCCGGGTCGGGCACGAAACTCGGCGGTGACTTCGAGCACCTCGCCGAGGTGCTGGCCCGCTCCGAGCAGGACCTCGACGTCTGTCTCGACACCGCCCACGCCTTCGCCGCGGGCTACGACCTCTCCACCGAGGAGGGCGTCGAGGAAACCGTCGCGGAGTTCGACGACGTGGTCGGACTGGAACACCTCCAGTACGTCCACCTCAACGACTCCAAGCACGACTGCGGCACGAACAAGGACGAGCACGCCCACATCGGCGAGGGCCTCATCGGCGAGGAGGGCATGCGGGCGTTCATCAACCACCCCGACCTCGCCGACGTCCCGCTGGCGCTCGAAACGCCCAACGAGGACGGCCGCGGGTTCGCCTGGAACATCCAGCGCGTGAAGGAACTGCGAGAGTAGCGAGACACGCCGAGCGCGAGCGAGGCGGGGCTCGAAGAAACGAGCGGCGTAAGCCGCGAGTAGCGAGATTCGTCGCGACGGCTCGCCGTCGCGACGAATCTCGCAACGGCGGGCGGACTACTTCCGAACGAACGATTGTCCCATGGAGACGGTCGTCTCGCGTCCGCCGAGCGCGCTCATATCACGTCGCCATTCCCGCGGGCCGACGGGTTGCGCTCGGTCGTCGGGTACTCGCCCGTCTCGGCGAGGCTCTTGAACCGCTGGAGCGCGGTGCCCACGACCGCGCTGGAGACGACGCCGAGTCGCTCCGCGACCGCGTGGCCGACCGACCCGCCGGGCGGGTCGAAGCGCACGCGGAGCGTGACCTCGGTTCCGCGGTTGCCCGGCGCCGGGCGGAACGCCACCGACCCCTCGGCGGAGAGCCTGGCGTCCGGCGCCGACTCCCAGCGCAGGAACTCGCCGGATCGGTCCTCGACGATTCGAGTCTCCCACGTCGCGGTGCGCCCGAACGGCAACTCGGCGCGCCAGCGCTGGCGGTCCTCGCCGACCGAGGTCACCTCCGCGAAGTGACCCCAGACGTCGGCCGCGTTCTCGGGGTCGCGCCAGAACTCGTAGAGTTCGTCGGCCGACTCGCCGACGGTGACCGTCCGCTCGACCGTCGTCGCGCCCGTCGTGGCGCCGGACCCGCCTCGTTCGTCGGCGCCAGAGTCGCCTCCGGCGAGCGACCGGTAGACCAGCCATCCCCCGGCGACCGACGCCGCGATTCCGCCGAGCGTGCGCCGCCTGAGTCCGAGCACCGCGAGCGTTGCGCCGAGTGCGGCGGTCGCGACCCGCCCTTTGCGGCCTGCGTTCCGCCCGGCGGTTGAGCGGCTGGCTTCCCTCGCCACGTTCGGCGACTCGGCGGTCGCGGTGTTCCCCGATTCCGCGGTCATCGTCGGCGTCCCCCGTTCGCGGTACCTCGAGTGCGCGCGGCGTTTCGTGTCATGGTGTCCGTCCTTACGGGCGAGTCGGCGGGGCCGTGCTTGGACTTTGGGGCCGGAGGCCCCGACCGAACGGTTTTGCGGGTGTGAGGAGAAGTACCTGCATGCGATTCGAATCGAACGTCGTCCGAGCCGTCGGCGTCCTCGCGTTCGTCGTCGGACTGGTCGGCTACGTCGCCTTCGGCTGGCGATTCGGAGACGGGACGAGCAGTCCGGTCGCGCTCGCGTTCGCACTGCTCGCAGTTGCCGTCGCGGTCGGCACGACCCTGCGAAACCGCCGCTGAGGCCGACTCACCCGAGCGCGGCGCTCAGAAGCAGCATCGCGCCCATCCCGACGACCAGCGTCGCCAGGATGTTCTCGGTTCGCCACGCGACCGCCGCCGCGAGCGCGCCGGCGAGGAGCCGCGGGTTCGTCGGCGAGAGCGACACCGCGCCGTCGGCGACGACCAACTGGGGGACGACGAGCGCCGACAGCACCGCCGCGGGGACGAACCGGAGCGCGCGCTCGACGCTCTCGGGCACGTCGTCGAGGCGGCCGAACAGTGCGATAAACGACAGCCGAAGTGCGTAGGTTACGACCCCCGCGGCGAGGATGACCACCCACAGCGTCGCGTCGTCGAAGGTCGTCGGGGCCATCTACTCGGCCTCCCCGGCCGCCCCGTCGGTCGAGACGCCCGTCGCTCGTTCGACGGCGAGTCCGGCCCCGATGCCGACGACCGCCGCGACGATCAGTCCGAGATTGTACGGCAGTCCGGCGGCGACGACCGCGACCGCACCCCCGACCAGCGCGGCCGCGGCGGTCGCGCGGTCGGTGACCGCCGGAACGAGCACCGCGAGGAAGACCAGCGGGACCGCGAATTCGAGGTGCCAGCCCTCGGGCGTCCTCGCTCCGAAGATGATGCCGACGACGGTCGCCGTCTGCCAGGTGAGCCACAGCGGCGTCGCCACGCCGAGGTAGTACCACCGACGGCTCGTCTCCTCGTCGTTCTCGAACTCCAGTATCGAGAGCGCGTACACTTGGTCGACCAGCAGGTACGCCAACAGCCCCTTCCAGCGGGCCGACTGGCGCCGGAAGTGCGGTGCGAGGGAGGCGCTGTACATCACGTGCCGGAGGTTGATGACCAGCACCGTCAGCACGACCACCGCGGCGGGGGCGTTCCGGCCGATGAGCTCTATGGCGGCGAGTTGGGAGGCCCCTGCGAAGATGACGACCGACATCGCGAGCGTCTGGACCGCCGGGATGCCGACGCCGACCGCGGCGACGCCCGCGATCATTCCGAACGGGAAGACGCCGAGCGTTATCGGCGCGGCGACGCGAACCCCCGAGAGAAAGTCGGAACGTGGAGACGACACTGTGTACTGGTAGGTCGGCCCCGGCGTATGAGTGTTGGTTTTCCGGCGAGACGGCCGCCCGAACCGTCCCACTTTTCCGGCCGGTCTTCGTAGCGTCGGACGACTCAGCCGTGCGAACGTTCTCCAGCGACTACCTCCGCGACACCAGACGCGGGATGTGGGAGGACCGCGAGGCGCTCGCGGACCTCGAACTCGGCTCGCGAGAGCGCGTCCTCGACGTGGGCTGTGGCACCGGCGAACTCGCCCGGGTGCTGGCCGACGAGACCCCCGGCGAGGTGGTGGGGGTCGACGCCGACCTCGAACTGCTCGCGGTCGCCCGCGAAGCGGCGGGGGTCGAGGCCGTCGCGGGCGACGCCAACCGCCTGCCGTTCCCCGACGACAGCTTCGACCTCGTGGTCTGTCAGGCGCTGCTCATCAATCTCCCCGACCCCGCGCGAGCGGTTCGGGAGTTCCGGCGAGTCTCCTCGGACCTCGTCGCGGCCGTCGAACCCGACAACTCCGCGGTGGCGGTCGAGTCGACCGTCTCGGCCGAGAGCGACCTCGCGGCCCGCGCTCGGCGAGCGTACCTGCGGGGCGTCGAAACCGACGTGACCCTCGGCGGCGAGGGCGTCCGGTCGGCGTTCGAGGAGGCCGGCCTCTCGGACCTCTCGACCCGCCGGCACTACCACACCCGGACGGTCGAACCGCCCTACGACCCCCGGGACTTCGAGGCGGTCCGCCGGAAGGCCAGCGGCGAGGGGCTGGCGGCCGACCGCGCGACGATGCTCGACGGCAACCTGACGACCGAGGAGTACGACCGCCTCCGGAGCGAGTGGCGCGAGATGGGTCGGTCGGCGGTCGAGCAGATGCGCGAGGACGACTACCGCCGGGCCGAGGTCGTCCCCTTCTACGTGACGGTCGGGTCGGTCTGAGAAGAGCTATCCGGTCCGCCGGCCAACACGGCGGGTATGGACCCTCGAATCCGAACGCACGCAGAGGTCATCGTCGACCACTCCGCGAAGATCGAACCCGGCGACAACGTCCTCGTCCAGGCCCCGCCGGTCGCCGAGGACCTCGCGGCCGCGGTGGCCGAGCGCATCGGCGAGGTCGGCGCGAACCCCGCGGTGTCGCTGAGGAGTACCCGCGCCAACCGGGCGTACCTCCGCGCGAGCGACCCAGAGGACCTCGAACTCCACGACCACTCCCTCGCCCAGATGGAGGAGACCGACGCGGTCGTCATCGTCAAGGGTTCGGTGAACACCGCCGAACCGAGCGACGTGCCGCCCGAAACCATGGTCGCCTACCAGCGGGCGCAGGAGCCGGTCCTCAAAGAGCGCATGGGGAAGCGGTGGGTCGGGACGCAGTTCCCCGCGCCCGGCGACGCCCAGAAGGCCGAGATGAGCACCGCCGAGTACGAGGAGTTCGTCTACGACGCGGTGAACAAGGACTGGCAGGCCCAGAAGGAGTTCCAGGCCCAGATGGTCGACGTCCTCGACCCGGCCGACGAGGTCCGCATCGTCTCGGGCGACGACACCGACCTCCGGATGAGCGTCGCCGGCATGAAGACGGTCAACGATTACGGCGAGAAGAACCTACCCGGCGGCGAGGTGTTCACCGCGCCGGTGCCCGACTCCGTGGAGGGGACCGTGCTGTTCGACAAACCGCTGGTCCACCAGGGTCGCGAGGTCGAAGGTGCGTCCCTCGAATTCGAGGGCGGCGAGGTGGTCGCGTTCTCGGCAGAGAAGAACGAGGACGTCCTCGAATCGGTGCTCGACACCGACGATGGCGCGCGCCGACTCGGCGAACTCGGCATCGGGATGAACCGCGACATCGACCGGTTCACGTACAACATGCTGTTCGACGAGAAGATGGGCGACACCGTCCACCTCGCCGTGGGCGACGCCATCCGCGAGACGGTGCCCGAGGGCCGACCGTACAACGAGAGCGCGGCGCACCTCGACATGATCGTCGACATGAGCGAGGAGTCGTTCATCGAGGTCGACGGCGAGGTCGTCCAGCGCGACGGGACGTTCCGGTTCGAGGATGGTTTCGAGGGCTAGCGTCATTCGCCGGACGCATCACGTCCGGCGAATGACGAAGTAGCGAGCGGCGAAGCCGCGAGCAGTGAGATTTGGAGCGAACGTAGTGAGCGAGAATCTCGTACAGACGAGCGGGGAGGAGCACAGCGACGACCCGCGAGGAATAGCGTGGTCTTCTGACGGCTTTGTCCGTCGGAAAACCACGAGAAAGCAAGCGGCGAAGCCGCGAGCAACCAAATTCGAAGCGACCGTCCGTCGGTAGTTTCTCCGAACGTTCAAGTAGGAAGCCGCGGCCAACGAGCGGCGTGACCTGAACGTCGCCGCGCGGGCGGTCGAGGCGGGTGCACTGCGCTCCCCCGCGCGGAACCGAAAACACGCAGTCTGTTCGCCAGCGTCGAGTCGGGGGCGTTCAGGCAGTCCCCGTTGGGGGACTGCCTGAGCATCGCCCTCTACACCACGTCGCCGCGGACCGTCGCGCCCTCCTGGCGCTTCCGGTAGGATTCGACCCTCTCGGCGGCCTCCTCGGCGTTCTCCTCCATGCCGAGCATCTCCAGGGCGTCGGGGAGCGTCGGGAACGCCAGTTCGCTCTCGCGGAGCTTTCGCATCGCCTCGTCGCTCCGCTGGCCCTCGGCCCAGAGGCAGACGCCACGGGGGTCGAGGATCTGCTCGTAGGCCTTGCGCGCCATCGCGCCCTTGAGTCGCTGGGTCACGTTGTCCTCGAAACTGGAGTTGCAGACTTCCAGGTGAATCGGTTCGCCGTCGTTCAGGAGGTGTGCGGCCAGACACTTCTCCGGGGCGACGTGGCCGTTGTCGTTCGCTCGGATGAATTCGGGGTGCTCGTCGGCCCACTCGGCACGGACGGTCTTGCCCACGCCCTTGACGCCGTGGGTCCGCTCGAACTCCTCGGCGCGGTCGGCGTCGTCGCCCCGGAGGAGGATGTCCTTCGTGACGTAGACGTTGAGGCGTTCGACCGGGTCGAGTCCGAGCGCCGCGTCGCCGTACACCCACACCTCGCGGACCGGCACGGGCATCGTCTCCGTCTCGACGGTTTCGACGACCTCGACCGCGCGCTCGACGGCCTCGTCCCGACTCATCCCCTGTGTTGAACTCATTGGCGGCGTTTGGTCGCGCGCGGGGAAAACGATGTTGTCACCGGTTTCAGGCCGAACAGCGGTTCGGCCCCATCTCCATCTCGGTCGCCTCCTGGGCCTCCACCTCCGCTTCTCCGCGGTTCACGGCGATGACTTGCTCGTAGTTGGGCGGTTTCTCGTGGTCGCCGCGGGTGAGTCGGTCGACGAACGCCTCCTCGTCGGCTTGGAGCAGGTCCACTTCGGTTCGGGAGTGGCCGATGGTCGTCGTGACGGGTTCGCCCGGCGCGCCGTGTTCGAACTCCCCCTCGCTGGTGACGTTGACGTGGCCGGGCAGGACGACCACGCTGTCGGGTTCGGCCAGCAGGGTGCGGTGGAGCGATTCGTACTGCTGGCGCGCACCCTCCTCGGCGTCCTCGTCGCCGAACTCCAATTCCGTCCGGCCGACCGAGTCGACGTGGAGGGTGTCGGCGGTCAGCATCGCCTCGTCGTCGACGAGGTAGTTGACCGACTCGGTGGTGTGGCCGGGCGCGAACACGGCCTTGAGGGCGACGTCGCCGACTTCGACCACTTCGTTCCGCGCGAGCGGCGCGTACTCGTAGGTCACCTCGCGTTCCTCGGCGGCCTCGCCCAAGTGGTACGGGACGCCGAGTCGCTCGGCCAACTTCCGCCCGCCCGAGACGTGGTCGGCGTGGATGTGCGTGTCGAGGACGCGGGTTATCTCCCAGTCGCGCTCGTCGGCGGCGGCTTCGAACTCCGCGACGTGGCGCGTCGGGTCGACGACCGCGGCCTCCCCGGTTTCGGGGTCGGCGACCACGTAACCCAGACAGCCCTTCGCGCGGCGCTGGATCTGGAGGATCTCGGCGTCTCCATCGGTCGGAACCTCGACCGTCTCGTACACCTGGTTCCAGGCTTCCATCCCGCCGGTGACGACCGCCACGTCGTAGCCCGCTTTCTCCAATTCCTCCGCGAAGTGGTTCGAGGAGATTCCCTTCGCGCAGACGGTGACGATTCGTTCGTGACCGTCGACGAGTTCGTCGAGTTCGGCCTTCCGGTCGTCGGTCAGCGTGTCGTCGGTACTGAACTCGAACTGCTTCGCGCCGCGGATGTGCCACGCGTCGAAGCTCTCGTCGCCGCGAGTGTCGAGCAACAGGACGTCCTCGCCGGCGTCGAGCATGTCGGCGAGTCGCTCGGGAGTCACTTTGGCTGGCATCGTTTCGTCGGAGTCTATCGACGCCGACGTCCTTAATCCTGATTCTTCGTGGAAGAACAGTGCAATACTGTACGCCGAACGCGAGCGCGACCGTGAGCGCGGCCGCCTCGGCGAGCGACGGACCCGTTCGCTGCCGATGTGCCGTCGAGTCGCCGCTCGGCAGTGTTGTGCGAGGTATGCAAAACATTTTACGTGCGTGGTACCTAACGAGCGGTAGATACAATGTCCGAATCGATGGCGGAGTACCTTCAGAAGGACATGGAGTGCGAGGGGCTCTTGGAGTGCATCCACGGCCTGAAGGAACTCGACCGACAGTGCTTCCAGGTGCTGGTCGAGAGCGCGGAGCCGCTGACGATAGACGAGGTGGCGGACCGCGTCGACCGCGAGCGCTCGACGGCCTACCGGTCGATTCAGCGACTCCTCCAGGCGGGATTCGTCCAGAAGGAACAGGTCAACTACGAGCAGGGCGGCTACTACCACGTCTACCGGCCGACCGACCCCGATGAGGTCGCAGACGACATGCAGCGGATGCTCAACGACTGGTACGCCAAGATGGGCCAACTCCTCCAGGAGTTCCGAGAGAAGTACGACCAGCAGCAGGTCGCCGTCGAGAACTGACGGCGCTCTTCGACTCTCTTCTGTCGCAGTTCGACCTGACGCCTCGTCTTCGCGTGCCGCGGCAAGAGACGCGAGCGACGACGCTCACCGCGCGACCGCCTCGGGCGCCGACTTGCCCTCGACGATTTCCAGCAGGAATGCCCGGACGCTCGCCATCGACTCGGCCCAGGTCGGGTGGGCCTCGTAGCGCCGCCTGGCGGCCCGCCGCATCTCGCGCAAGCGCTCGGAGTTCGCGCGGACTTCCTCGACCGCCGCCGCGATGGCGGCGGGGTCGCCGGGCGGGACCAGGAAGCCGTTCTCGCCGTCGGTGACTATCTCGCTCGCGCCGCCTGCGGTCGTCGCCAGCGCCGGCAGACCGAAGCTCATTCCCTCCAGGTAGACGATGCCGTAGCCCTCGTAGCGGGAGGGCACCGCCAGCAGGTGACTCGCGGAAAGCCGGTCGGCGAGCGCCGCGTCCGGGAGTCGACCCGACAACGTCACCGACTCCTTGACGCCGAGTTCCCGAATCAGGTCGAGAATCCGCCGGGCGTACGCGGCGTCGGGCGTCGCGCCGACGACCGTCAGGTGCCAGTCGCCCGTGACGTCGGCGAGTCCGACGAGCAGGTCGTGCAGGCCCTTCCGCGGGACGACGTTGCCGACGAAGACGACTTCGAGCGGTTCGCCCTCGCCCGGCGGTTCCGCGGAGACGCGTTCGGCGGGCGGGTCGAAGCGGTCGCCGGCGGGCCGGGTGACGACCGACGGCCACGGCCGTCGGTCGTCGCCCGCTTCAGTTCTCTTCGTGCTTCCGGCGAGTAGCTCGGCGGCCCGACGCGTCGTTTCGCTGGCGTATACCGCGGCGTCGACGCCCCGGAGGTAGCGCCGCTCGACCGCGCGGGCCAGCCTGCCTCGAATCGGAGACTGGCGTTCGCTCGCCCGGAGGTGGTGGACGACCGAGACGACCGGCGTCTCGACCCGGCGGTTGTGTCCGACCAGCGAGGCGTGACAGAGTTCGTCCTCCACCAGCACGTCGAAGTCGCCGCGAAGCTTCGCGGCGATTCGCGGGTCGAGGTTGTCGGCGAGCGCGCGCGGTCCCGTGCGCGCTCGCCACGGCAGTTCGACGACGGTCACGTCGTCGCCCGCCGCCCGGAGGTGGGCGACCAGCTTTCGGTCGTAGAGGAAGCCGCCGCTGGTCGTCCGGAGGTCGCCGTAGACGACGAAGCCGACGTTCACGGTCGCTCAGACCGCCCGCTCGTGGGACGCCCACGCCGCCTCGTCCTCGCGGAGTTTCACGGCGAGCGACTCGACCGCCGGAGCGTCGAGGCCGTCGGCGAGTCGGTCGCCGAACAGCCGCGCGAAGTGCTCCAGGCTGGGATTACGTCCCTCGAACTCCGGCAGGTCGTTGAGCGTCGCGTCGCGGTAGCGGTCGACCGTCGACTCCAGCAGCGCCGTCGCGTCGTCGATGTCCACGAGGTAGCCGTACTCGTTCAGCTCCTCGCCCGAGAACTGGACCTTCGCGGTGTAGGCGTGGGAGTGCAACTCGCCCTCCGGACCGGGGTCCGGCACCGTCAGATAGTGCTGTGCGACGAACGCGCGTTCGACCGTGACGGCGTACATCCCCTAGAGGAGCGACGGCCACGTCCTTGAAGCTAGGTCGGCGTTCCGTAGAAAGTATATCAGTCCGGTTCCGGTACTGTGGGTCGTCAGAGGTGTCCACGCGTGACCGACCGCCGAGAGCGTGCGTCCGAACCGAACGAGAGCGAGAGTGGCGAAATCGAGAGCGAGAACGCCGGAACCGAACCGCCGGTAGACGCACCGGCAGACGCGTCCGCGGGGGCGTCTGCGGGCTACGACGCGCTGGCCGAATCCGCCGACGAACTCGGCCCCGACGCGAGTCCGTGGGGCGACAGCCACTTCCAGCGACACTATTCCTGGCCGGCGGCCCGCGACGTACTCCCGGCGGTCGACGACCGGCGCGTCTTGCTCGCCGGGTGCGGACGGGGCGACCACGTCGGGTGGTTCCTCGACCGGGGCGCGTCGGTCGTCGGACTCGACGCGAGCGAGGCGGCGATTCGAACCGCCCGCGACCGGTTCGACGAGGAGGCGAACGCGACGTTCCGCCGCGCCGACCTGACCGACTCGCTCGACTTCGACGACGGGGCGTTCGATCTGGTCTTCAGCCACCTCGTGCTCGGTCACGTCGAGGACTGGAAGCCCGTCTTTGCGGAGTTCCGGCGCGTGCTGGGCGAACGTGGAACGTTCGCGTTCGCCGTCGTCCACCCGAAGTACCTCCGGCGGAAGGACGCCGTCGAGAACTACTACGACGTCCAGCGAATCGACGTGGCGTGGCCGGGCGCGGTGATTCCGACCTACTACCGACCGATGCGGGCCGTCGTTTCGCCGCTCGTCGCGGTCGGGTTTCGACTCGAAGCGTTCGAGGAGCCGAAGCCTCGCGACTCCTTCCGGGAGTACGCGCCCGAACGACACGAGCACGCCTCGCGGTCGCCCCAGGTGCTTTGCGTCCGGGCGCGGACGGCATCGCGCCCGTAATGCGAACCGGTGGTCGCTCTCACGTGCCGCCCCGGATTCAGTAGGTCAACAGCACGCCGAGTGTCTCCTCGGGTCGCTCGTCCAGCGCGCGGTACGCCTCCTCGGCCTCCCCGAGGTCGAACTCGTGGGTGACGAACCGCTCGGGGCGAATCTCTCGGAGACGACGCCAGGCGGCGTCGAGGCGGCGCGCTTTCGTCCACCGGCCCCGGCGCTCAGGGGCGACGGTGCTTACCTGCGTACTCTCGACGGACACGCGACTCCGGTGGAATCGTCCGCCGAGGTGGAGTTCCGCGAGTTTGGAGCCGTACCACGACCCGACGAGCACCCGACCATCGTAGCCCGTCGCGTCGATGGCGGCGTCGAGCGCGGCCGGACTCCCCGACAGTTCGTAGGTGAGGTCGGCGCCCTCTGCCTCCTCGCCGTCGGCCCACTCGCGGAGTCTGTCGGCCACGCCCTCGCCGGGTTCGAACGTCGCGTCGGCGCCCAGAGTGGCCGACCGTTCGCGCCGCGAATCGTAGCGGTCGACGGTCGCCAGTCCGTCCAGCGGACACCGCGAGAGCAGCGCGGTCGTCAGCAGGCCGACGACGCCCTGGCCGAAGACGACGGCGCGCTCGCCGAGGACGGGCGCGCCGTCGTGGAGGAAGTTGACCGCCGTCTCGACGTTCGGGAGGAACGCGGCGGCCTCGCTCGGACAGTCCTCGGGCACGGGCTGAAGTTCCTCGACGGGCGCGCAAAAGCGGCTCTCGTGGGGGTGGAACGCGAGCACCCGACGGTCCTCCCACGACGGGTCGACGCCGGGTCCGGTCGCGGTCACCCGGCCGACGACCGCGTAGCCGTACCGGAGCGGAAACGACAGAGACCCCGACAGCGAGTCGAGTTGGCTGTCGGCCGCCAGGTCGTCGGACGCCTCCCCGCGGTAGACCAGCAGTTCGGTCCCGGGGCTGACCATCGAGCACTCCGCGCGCACGCGGACCTCGCCCTCGCCCGGTTCGGACACCTCGCGCTCGCGGACCTCGAGTTCGCCCGGTCCCGTGAAGTACAGCGCTCGCGCTCGCATCGGTTCACCGTCCCCTGCGGCGGTAGTTTCCGCGAAGCGACGCCTCGCTCCGCGCGAACCGCCCGGGGACCGCTCGGTCGCCGGGCGGTTCGCGTTCGGCGTCGACGCACCCCGCTCGAAACTGCGTCGTCCACACGGCTACGCCGCCGTCACGTATCGTTCTTTGGCCCAATTCTCGCTCACCGAACACCCATCGGCCGGTCAGTTGCTCGTCGCGTCACCGTCGTTCCGCTCGAGGAGTTCGTGGATGTCGGTTTCGTCCAGCAGGTCCAGGAGGCTCGCGCCCTCCTCATACTCGCGCAGTTCCTCGTCGGTCAGCCAGTTCGAGGGGTCGCGGTTTCCCATTCGTTCGGCCAGCATCTCGTCCAGGTCGTCCGGGTCGTAGCCTGAGACGGGCATGGCGCCGAGTACGTCCCGTGCTACCTTATGGCGTTCGGCGGGTCGGTTCGAGCGCGACGCCGGACCGCCGAGTTTCCGCGCCGAAAGTCGGCGGATTTCCGGTTTCCGTCGCTTCCACGCGCTTCCGCAGCCGACCAGACGGCGAGTGACAAGTCTCGATTCAGATAATTTCCTATCGCAGTATCTGGTTTACGAGTGCAGCGTCGGCGACCCGCTCCCCCGAGGCGAAACCGTCAAACACCCGGAAACGAAACCTTCGGCCGATGGACTGCGATAAGTGCGACCGCGAGGCGGTCATGCACGCCGCGTACTCGGGGCTGCACCTCTGCGAGGACCACTTCACGGCTTCCGTGGACAAGCGCGTTCGCCGCCGGGTCCGCGAAGACGGCCTGGTTCCCGACGACGCGACGCCCGAGGACCCCGAGACGTGGGTCGTGGGGCTGTCGGGTGGCAAGGACAGCGTCGTCCTCACCGACATCCTCCACCGGACCTTCGAGCAGGACCCCCGCATCGAACTCGTCGCGCTCACGATCCACGAGGGTATCGAGGGTTACCGCGACAAGAGTGTCGACGCCTGCGAGGAACTGGCCGAGGAGTTGAGCATCCGCCACGAGATCGTCACCTACGAGGAGGAGTTCGACGTTCGGATGGACGACGTCGTGGAGAAGGACCCCGAGAACATGGCCGCCTGCGCCTACTGCGGGGTGTTCCGCCGGGACCTGCTCTCGCGGTACGCCGAGGAGTTCGGCGCCGACAAACTGTTGACCGGCCACAATCTCGACGACGAGGCCGAAACCGCCCTGATGAACTTCCTCGAGGGTGACGTCGCCCAGATCGCCAAGCACTTCGACGCCAGCCTCGGCCGGTTCGGCGACGACCGCGACGACTCGGAGTCGTCGCGGTCGTCGCCCGCCCGCGAGGAGCAGGAGGACTTCGTCCCGCGCGCGAAACCGCTCCGGGACGTGCCCGAAAAGGAGGTCGCGCTGTACGCCCACCTCAACGACCTTCCCGCCCACATCACCGAGTGCCCGCACGCGAGCGAGGCCTACCGCGGCGAAATCCAGTCGCTACTCTACCAACTGGAGGAGAACCACCCGGGAACGCGCCACTCCATCATGGCCGGCTACGAGGAACTCGCGGCGCTGGCCGCCGAGGAGTTCGGCGCGCGCGACGGCGGGAAGACGGAACTCGGCGAATGCGAGCGATGCGGCGCGTCGACGACTCGCGACCGGTGTCGGAAGTGCTCGCTGCTGGACTCGCTCCACGCCGCGTGAGCGACCGCTGGCGAGGAGAGATTTCGAAAACGCAAGAAGACGGCGTATTACGGAGTTCCGTCGACGTCGGCGAACTACCGGATGACGTCGAGTCCGTTGTTCTTCTCGAGTTCGTCCTGTCCGCCGTCGGACTGGGCGCCCCACGAACTGCCGCCGCGACCGGCGGCCTCGCTGGTGGAGGGGGACTGGGAGACGCCGCCGTCGTTCTGGACGTTGTGGCTGGCGTCGAACGACTTGGTGTCGACGTCGCCCATCTGTTGACGGGACTTGTCGGCCTGCTTCTGCGTGCTCGGGCCGAGGACCTGGGCGCTCTGGACGCCGGTCATGATGGCCATCACGCGAACCTTCCCCTTGTAGTTGTCCTGGATGCGCGCGCCCCAGATGACGTTGGCGCTCGCTTCGAGGCGTTCGGTGATGTTGCTCGCGATGGACTCGGCCTCCTTGAGCGTGAGGTCCGGGCCACCCGTGATGTGGACGAGGCCGCCGGACGCCCCGCGGTAGTCCACGTCCAGAAGCGGGTGGTTCATCGCGTCCCGGACGACCTCCTCGGTCTTGTTCTTGTCCTGGGTCTCGCCGACCAGCATCACCGCGACGCCGCCCTGGTTCATGATGGAAGTCATGTCGGCGTAGTCGAGGTTGATGAGCGACGGCTGGGTGATGGTCTCCGAGATGCCCTTGACGGTTTCGGCGATGATCTGGTCCATCACCGAGAACGCCTTGCCGATGGGTAGGTTCGGGACGTAGTCCAGCAGTCGGTTGTTGTCGAGGACGATGATGGAGTCGGCCTCGCCGCGAAGCTTCTCCAGTCCTTCCTCGGCCTTCACCGTGCGGGCGCGCTCGACGTTGAACGGCGTCGAGACCATGCCCACCACGATGGCACCCTGCTCTTTGGCGATTTTAGAGACGACCGGCGCGCTGCCGGTCCCCGTGCCGCCGCCCATGCCTGCGGTAACGAACACGAGGTCTGCGTCTCCCAGTACCTCTTTGATGGTTCCCTGGGCCATCTCGGTCGCGCGTTCACCCATCGAGGGGTCGCCGCCCGCGCCGAGTCCGTTGGTCAGGGACTTGCCGACCAGGATCTTCGTGTCGGCTTCGATCATCTTGAGGTGCTGCTTGTCGGTGTTGATGGCGACGGTGTCCGCGCCGTCGACGCCGATGTTGTACAGCCGGTTGACGGTGTTGTTACCCGCGCCGCCACAGCCGACGATGACGATTCGGGGGTCGCCGAACTCGTCACCGTTGGTCGCGGCCTCCTCCATCTCGCGGTTCTCTTCCTCGGCGTTCTCCAGCGCGTCCTGGACGATATCCTGCATGGTCTACACCTTCGCCCACGAGCGCTTGTTCGTCGTTTGCTCGGTCGTATCCTCCTGTTCGTTCAACATGTCGCGAACGGCGGCCCGAATCGCCTCGCTGCGATTCGGGAACTCCCCGGTCTCGACCATCTGTTCGACCTCCTCGATCTGCTGTTTCGGAATGCGTAGTGTCACACGCTCCATATTCATATTCCCCTTGTGGAGTAAGACGGTACGCGGCGACGCCGCGATGCCCGTTTTACGCCGAGTGAGTGCACGAGGCGGCGGGTCCGACCACCTCGCACCACTCGTGTAAGACGACCGTCTTACGCGAACGTATCCACATAGTCAAAACTTAAATAGTTAACGGCGGTCGTAAAACGTCGTCTTACGGCGAGTCGAGAACGTCGGCAGACGGGGTCCTCCGGCCGCAGCCCGGGCAGAATCCCCAGTCGGAGCGTATCTCGTCGCCGCATTCGCAGAACAGGCGGTTCGCGGCCTTCTCTCCGCAGTTCGGGCAGTAAACGTGGTCGTCGTCCAGCGTCTCGCCGCACTGGTTGCAGGACTTCTCCTCGCGGCCGGCGCCGCCCGCGGCGGCGCGCCGGCCGTCCGACGCACCGTCGGACACTTGTCTGTCGGACGGTGCGTCGGACGGGTTCGCCGCGCCAGTTCGGGTCGCGTCGGCGCTCGCGGTCCCGACCGGCGAGTCGGTTTCGAGCGTGACGTTGACGTTTACGTCCTGTTGACGTTCGCGCTCGCGAGGCGCGCGCGCCTCGCGAGCGGCCAGTCGTTCGGCGACCAGCGCGTCGACGCGCTCGGTGAGGAGGGCGTCGAGGCTGTCGCTTCGGGCGCGGGAGGTGCGGTCGCGGCGAATCGGTTCGTCACGGACCGCTTGTCGCTCTCCGGCGTCGAACTCCGTCCGACGCCTGCCACCGTCGCGTTCGGCCCCGCGTTCGTCGGACGCGACGCGCGAGTCGCGCTCCAGATACTCCCGGAGCGCCTCGCGCATGACCTCGCTCTTCGAGGCGTCGAGCGCCTCGATGCGTTCGACGAGGTCCTCGTCCGCGCGGAAGGTAATCTTGCTCATGTGGCTGTTCGTCCCAGTGTAGCACGCCCATCCTATTTTAATCTTCCCGATGTGTCTGACGGCCGACTTACGCAAGACGGCGTCGGGGTCGGCGTCGCGTACGGGCCGAGGGGCGGTGCTGGGCCGGTGACTCGCGGCCCGAATGCGCTCTTTATTTCGAGTCGGTCGTCGCACGCACGAGAACCAAGACCCCAGATTTCGTCACCGGAGTACGGGACCCGATGCCACTCCCGTCGGTGAATAATAACCCTTAAGGCCGGGACGGCCCCTACGTGAAACTGTATCCGCCCTTAGCTCAGACTGGTAGAGCAGTCGACTGTAGATCGACTTGCCCCCCGTTCAAATCGGGGAGGGCGGACTGATTATCCAGGCGCAACGCGAGGGAGCGGAGCGATCGAGCCGAGCCGAGTGCTTCAGCGACCCCGAGCCGATTTGAGCCTGTCAGTCACAGCCTGCACAGCGGAGCGAGCAGGAACGTCTGACTTCGTTCAAATCGGGAAGGCGGACTTCTCTGATACTCACCGACGAACGGAGCGAGCCCGAACGTCTTCCACCTGTTCGAGTCGGCGGGGCGGCCTTACCGCGGAACGACTCCGTCGCATGAGTTCCGTGAAAACTGCCAGAAGCCCAAAGTGCGCGACCGTGTAACCAGTGTTCCATGCTTCGCAGGGAACTCGAGAGCGACGACCGACGGCGGCCCGGCCAAGGTGGACGTGGCGATCTTCTGCGGGAGAGTGCGCCGTTCGTACTTGCGCTCATCGCAGGCTACCTGCTCGCCAGACGTCGAGACGGCGGAGCGAGTGCCAGGGAGACCGGGAGCGTACAGCGCGAACTGACCGGCGCCCTGCGGCAGGTGCGCCAGCGGGCGACATCCGACGGGACCGCGGTCATCGAACGGGAGGAGGTGACGGACCGACTCAGTTCCGTGGAGGGAGTCGCAGAGCAGGTCGAACGGGAATCCGAGCGCGTCGGCCGGTCGCTAGGGTCCGACGACACCGATACCGTCGACGTGCCGACCTCCGGCAACGACGCGGACGTGGCTGACTACTCGCCGTCGACGATCCGGGGAATGCCGATGCTCGGAGTGGGGACGTACCACCACGCGAACTACGAGGAGTGTCTCGAGAACGTCCGGCAGGCCCTCCGGATGGGCTACCGGCACGTCGACACCGCCGAGCGGGTCGAGGCGTACTACAACGAGGAGGCGGTGGGCGATGCCGTCGCAGCGGCGAGCGTCGACCGCGAGGATTTGTTCGTGGCGACCAAGGTCTCGTCGGCCGACCTCAACCGGAACGGCGTCCGACTCAGCGCCGAGGAGAGCCTCGACCGTCTCGACATGGACTACGTCGACCTGCTGTACGTCCACTGGCCGACCGGCGAGTACGACCCGGTCGAGACGCTCGACGCCTTCGCGGACCTGCGCGAGGAGGGCCTCATCGAGCGCATCGGGGTGAGCAACTTCACGGTCGACCTGCTGGAGGAGGCCATCGAGGTTTCCGAAGAGCCCATCTTCGCCAATCAGGTCGAGATGCACCCGATGCTCCCCCAGAAGGACCTCCGGGAGTTCTGTGCGCGGGACGACGTGGACGTGGAGTTGGTGGCCTACTCGCCCATCGCCCGCGGTGACGTCGAACACGTGACCGAGTTGCAGGAGGTCGCCCGGAAGCACGGCGCGACGCCCGAGCAGGTCAGTCTCGCGTGGCTCCGCGAGAAGGGCGTGACCGCCATTCCGCGGGCCACCAGCGAGGAGCACCTCCGGGAGAACTGGCTCAGCCTGGCGCTCGAACTCGACGACGAGGACGTGGCGAAACTCGACACTATCGAGGAGCGCGAGCGCATTGTGGACCCGGACGACGCCCCGTGGAATCGGTGAGGCAAGAGCCGTAGATCGGTGCTCAGTCAATCGGCTCCCGTGACGACGAACACCCACGCGAGCCGCGTTCGCCGGTCGAAGCAGACGTACGTAACGTCCCACGCGGGTACCGCCTCGAACCAGTCGCACCACTGTTCGAACGTCGCGTACGCGGAGAACTCGCCGTAGCGTTCGTCGAAGACGGCGTCGACGAATCGCGCGCCGAGTCGCTTCGCGTCGCTCCGGTCGCCGTACGACTCCGGGACGTGCTCGTAGCCGGGAATTTCCGCGTCGACGTCGTGGAACGGCGGTTCGAGGAAGTTGTAGTACGCGCCGCCCCCGACGAGGTGTCGGGCGAGGTAGCCGTCGAGCGTGTAGGACGGGTAGCGTTCCCAGTCGAGGTGGGCGCAATCCTGCGGGTGTCGGTCCGGCGGCAGGTCCAGCGCGGGGAGGGCGTCGGCGAGCGCGGCCGACGCGAGGACGTCGTGGCGGAGCCACGCGTTCGTCCCGCCCCGTGAGAGGTGCCAGTCGAGCACGTCGTTCGGCGGCACCCGCACGACGCCGAGGTGAGCCCCGCCGTTGACGTGTACGTCGTCCATGACGGTTTCGAGTTCGCGGGCGGCGTCGGGAATCACCGCGTCCTGGTCGGGCGCCTCCAACGTCGTGTCGGTGCGGGCGGCCGCCAGTTCGGCGTCCGACGGCGCCTCGCTCCAATCGACGTCGAGCAGCGACCGCTCGGAATCGTATTCCTCGGTCACGCCTGGCCCGTCACACCCTCCCGTGAAAACTACACCGGAAGCGCCGACCGAGACGAGGCGACTGGGACCGTCCGCCCTCCGTAACCGCCGGACGACGAGGGAGCCCCGACGAAACGCGCGGTTCGCCGAAACGAAGCCGATTATCCGCTTCTGTCTCGCGGCCACGGCGAATATTCCTAACGAGAAGCCCCCGAATCTATGAGTCCTCTAATTACTTAGAGGCCGGGCTTTTCCCCGTTCGATGCGTCGAAACGAACGATGGAAACGGAGTTCGAGATGGGGACCCGAACCGACTCGGCGTCGATCGACGCCGCCCTCGATGCGCTCGCGGACCGCCGCCGTCGGTCGCTCCTCGCCTTCGTCGCCGACCGGCCTTCGCCGACCTCCCTCGACGCGCTCGTCGAACACGTCGCCGACCGCGACCGGTCGGAGGTTCCGACCGCCGGGCGACTAGGCACCGACGCCCGAGAGCGCGCCGAGATATCGCTGGTGCACTGTCACCTCCCGAAACTCGACGCTACGGACGTCCTTGACTACGACCGAGACGCCCGAACCGTCGAACCCGGAGAGAACTTCCTGCACGTCGAACCGTTCCTCGGGGTGGACGAGGTGTGACGCTGGTGATGTGCCGGCAGTGTGGCCACTTCGTCTCCGCCGTCGAGCGCGAAGGAGCCCTACAGGCCGTGCCGTCGTCGTGTCCTCAGTGCGGCGGAGCGGAGTTCAAGGACGTCGAGTCGGACTGACCGCACCGCTCCACGGCCGACGAGCGGTCCCCGCTGGCGACGACGCGGTTCGCGGTCGCACCGCGAACTGCGTTCTCCCTCTCCTTCCCACGCCCGGTCGATTACGGGTCGCTGTCCTGCACTTCTACGATTTCGGCGTTCTCGACGTACGTCTCCCCGCCCTCGATGCGGAGCAGGATGGTCTTGCCGGGGAGCGACTCGTCGGACTCCTCCTGCGGGACCGACACCGCCGTCACGCCGTCCTTCGAGATGCTCCGCCGGAGGAGCGTCTCGCCGTCCTCGGTCACTCGGTCCCACTCCTCGGGACCCACGTCGTCGTCACCGAAGTACTCCTCCTGGTCGCGGTCCGGGTCGACGTCGCCCTCGGAGCGAACAGCGTCGTCGACGTCGTCGTGGTCGTACTGTTCGAGGTGGACGAGCATACGACGGGTCCGACGCGCCGGGTGACAATAGGTGTCACGGCCGCCCGCCGGCGGCGGGCGGCCGCGAGTCGCTGTCGCGACCGCGACCTGCGACTCGCGGTAGCGTCACGCGACGTTACTCCTCGAGACTCAGGGCGCGAGGCCCCAGATGGCCGCGATGCCGAGCGTCGTCACGACCGCGAGCAGGAACTGGAGCGGCGCGCCGACCTTCACGTAGTCGGTGAACCGGTAGCCGCCGGGGCTGTAGACCATCAGGTTGGTCTGGTAGCCGACGGGGGTCATGAACGCCGTCGAGGCCGCGAACGTCACCGCGAGCGCGAACGCGAACTCGCTGGCGCTGATTCGCTCGGCGGCGTCGACCGCGATTGGCAACACGAGGGCGACGCTCGCGACCGGCGTGATGACGTTCGCGAGTAACCCCGTCAGGAGGTAGAACAGCGCCACCGTCACCAGCACGGGAATCGCCTCCGCGACGAGGGTGACGTAACCAGCGAGAAACGCCGGTCTGCTGCATCGCCAGCCCCAGCGGGATGACGCCCGCCAGTAAGAAGACGACCTCCCAGTTGACTGCGTCGTAGGCCTCGGCGGGCCGAATCACGCCTGTGACGACCATCGCGACTACGCCGCCGAGCGCCGCGATGACGATGGGGACCAGACCCGCGGCCGCGACGCCAACCACTGCCGCGACGATGCCGACCGCCAGCGCGGCCGCCCGGCGGTCGAGCGGTTCGGGTTCGAGGCTCGCGCCGTCGCCCACCCGCTCGGTGACCCTGGCGTCGCCCGACTCCTCGAGGTGGTCGAGGCCGACCTCCGTCGCGTGAACGAGCAGGCCGTACCCTTCGGCGAGCACCACGTTCGAGACGTCCTCGACCAGCAGTTCCTCGCCGCGCCGGACCGCGAGCACGGTCGCGTCGTAGCGCTCGCCCAGTTTCGTCTCGCCGACCTTCTGGCCCGCGAGCGTCGAACCGGCGGCGACGCCGATCTCCGCCAGCGTCCCCCGGCCCCCGCCGAGCGCCAACTCCGCCTCAGTTACCTCCGCGCGCGGGAGACGCCGGAGGTTCGCCGTCGCGACGAACGACCGAACCTCGTCCTCGTCGGCCCGCACCGTCAGCACGTCGCCGGCCTCGATCTCGCGGTCGGTCCGGGAGGCGACGAACGCCTGCTCGCCCCGGAGCACCTGCAGAATCTTCACCCCGTCAGTGCGGGCCTCGGCTATCGTCGCGCCGACCAGCGGCGAGGCCGCCGGCACGTACACGCGCGCGAGTCGCCCCTTCAGTCCGAACTCCTCGGTGAGGTCGTGTGGCGCGATTCGGGCGGGCAACAGCCACTGCCCGACCGTCAGCAGGTAGGCCGACCCGACGACCAGCACCAGCAGGCCCAGCGGCGTGAACTGGAACATCGTGAACGGCGTGTTCGGAACCCCGAGGCTCGCGGCGAGGGTGCTGGCGAGGATGTTGGTCGCGGTGCCGACGAGCGTGAGTGTCCCACCCAGCATCGCTGCGTACGACAGCGGAATCAATAGTTTGGACGGCGAGGTGTGGCTCCGGTCGGTGAGGTCGGTCACCATCGGGATGAACAGCGCAACCACCGGCGTGTTGTTGATGAACCCCGCCAGCGGCCCCGTGATTCCGACCGTCGCGGCCAGCAGTCGGTCGCGGTCGCCGTTCGTGAACCGCGCGACCAGCACTTCGAGTCGCTCGACCACGCCGGTCCGCTCGACGCCCGCGCTCAGGATGTACATCGCCACGATGGTCACCGTCGCGGCGTTCGAGAAGCCCGAGATGGCCTCGGTCTCCGAGACGTGAGTCCAGGGTTCGAGCACGGCCAACCCGACCACCACCGCCAGCGCGGTGGTGTCGGTCGGAATCGCCTCGGTGACGAACAGCGCGACGGCGACGCCGACCAGCGCGAAGACGACGGCCGCGTCGGCGGTCAGCGGCGGCGCCATCTACGCGAGGCCGAACGTCTCCGGCTCCCTGGTTCCGAGCGCGTCGGTCACCGCCTCGTAGAGGTCGCGCAGTTGCGGGCGACTTCGGCCCTGGTCCGACGAACGGTCGGCCACCCAGCGGTACCGGACGACGCCGTCGGCGTCGACGAAGAAGCAGGCCCGCCGCGCTCGCAGTGCGACGCCCAGCGCCCGGTAGGTGACGCCGTAGGACCTGGCTATCGAGAGATCGCGGTCCGAGCAGAACGGGAAGGTCACGTCAAGGTAGTCGACGAACGTCCGGTTCGTCCGGGGTCGCGCCCGGTTGACGCCGACGACCTGCACCCGGTCGTCGGCCGCGAACCAGTCGTACTCGGCGACCGCGCTCCGCTCGGGGAACGTCTCCAGGTCGAAGTCGGTCGGCTCGAACACCAGCAACACGGCTCGTTCGCCCAGCAGCGACGACAGCGACGTCGAACCGACGGTGCCGTCCGGTCGCGCCAGCGGCGCCTCGAACTCCGGAGCCCGTGACCCGACGGCGGGGCCGCCCGAATCTCCCATTATTCGTACGTATCCTTCCGTATCAGGTATAAATGTTCGTCAGACGAGCGTTCCGACCGCTTTATGGTGGTCGCTGTCACACGCCCCGACATGACTTCGTCGCTCGTCGGCGACGCGCTCGTCGTGGTGGCGCTCGTCGCCTTCTACGGCGGTCTCTCGCGGGACCTCGCCGCGACGGCGACCTTCCTCGACCGCCGCCTCAGCGTCGGCTTCTCGCTGGGGGCCTACGTCGCCGTCGGCGTCGCCGGTCTGCTGGCGCTGGCGACGGTCGCCGTCGAAGCGGGGGCCGCCAGCGGCGACGCGGCCGGGGCCGTCACCGCGGCCGGCCTCGCGGCGCTGTTCGCGGTCGTCTTCGCGGCGTTCTTCCGTGCGGGTACTGCGGTGTACGGCGTCCTGCTCCGGGTCGGCCTCCAGTTCTCCTGAAACCCGCTTTCTCACCGGAGGAGACGGACGCCGACCGAGACGAAGAGGACTAGCGCCTTGAGTGCCAACAGAAACGCGAGAACCGCCGTGACGAGCAGGAGCAAGCGACGAACCCCCGGCCATCCGAATCCGACAGTACCGAGAAACGGGACGAGGGCGGGGGCGACGCCGAGCGCGCCGTCCGAGCGGTCGCGGGGGAGTTGTCGCACGATGGGTGCTCACTTGTAGAGACGACTTCGGTACCGTCTCTTCAAGTTTCGGGTCGGTCGGGCGACGCTCAACTCGCGTCGCGCTCGGCGAACGTCAGCCGCCAGTTCTCCGGCGCCGTCAGTCGGCCGAACGACGCGCTCTCGTCGTCGCCGAGCGGCCGCGCGACCAGCGTCGACTGCTCGGACACCGCCGACAGCGGAAGTTCGTGGTCCGAGACGAACCCGAACCGCCGGAGTAGCGAATCCGGGATGGCCCGCCCCGTCGCGGCCACCACGTCTGCGTCGGCGTACTCGTCCGTCACGCGACCGAGGAGCGCGGCGAACGCCTCCTCGTCGCCGTCGACCAGCGGAAGTACGTCGGTGAGGCGCGCGACGTCGGTGCCGTACTTGTTCCGGCGGCCCACCACGACCGCGGCGACGGTCGAACCCCCGCGCGACGCGGTGTAGGCGGTGTAGCGCCACCGCGGGTTCCGGAACCGCCACCGGTAGAACGCCTCGTCGCGGAGGGCGTGGAGTTCCTCGGGCGGGTTTCGCGCGTAGAGTCGCGCGAGCAGGTCGGCCGGAATCTCCTCGTGGCGCGTCACGTCGTAGGCGTCCGGCGCGGGCGCGAGTCGGTCGCGGACGCGACAGTAGGTCCCCGCCACCGCGTCGGCGAGCGCGCGCTGGACCTCCCCGTCGACGAACCCCTCGGCGCTCTGGATGCGGTAGGAGATGGGGACGGTGTCGACGACCTCCCAGCCCAGTTCGAGGTTGCCCGCCAGCGCGCGCTCGTTCGGAAAGTTGAAGCAGAACGCGGGATCGCCGTCGGCGTAGCGTTCGAGTGCCCGCTCGGTCATCCGGGTGAACAGCCCCCGCCGGCGGTGGTCGGGGTGGACCATCGCGTCGGCGGGTTGGAACGCCACGGTTTCGGCGCCTGCGCCGGCCATCCGGAAGGGCATGAACGGTCGGGCGCCGACGATCTCGCCGTCGGCCTCGGCGACGAACGCCGCGGCGTCCGCGGCGGGGTTCTCGACGTACTTCCAGTCGAACCACTCTCTGCTCGCCTGCTGGTCGAAGACGGTCCGGTGGAGCGCGCGGACGCCGTCCCGATCGGCTGGTTCGTACGGTCGGACGACGTACCGCTGGCGGTGTTTCATCTTCGACATGACAGGACCCTCGGCCCGATGGCCTGGTTACCGGAGGGACGACGCGGGGGCAGTTTGTTATGCGGGGCGCAACTCGGATAGCCGACCGTTTCGGCGTTCGACTGGTCGGCCTTAAGGTCGGCCGGCCGTCGTCGGAAACTGTTGGAAAACGTCGTCGCCGCCGGTCGCTCCCGGCCCGCCTCGGGCGGACGTTTCGGGGTGGGACTCTGAGCCTCAAGCCATATCCCCGCGCGGGCCGTACGACTGTCGCCGGGAGCAAACATGAGCTACGTCACCGACAGGAGCGCAAACCTCCAGCGACGGATCGACGACGCCATCGCCGACGGCTGGCGCATCGAGTCCGAGACCCCCGAGCGGGTCGTCTTGGTCAAGCGGAACTACGGCGACCTCGGACTCCACGTCCTGCTGGCCGTCGCCACCGCGTGGTGGTCGTTCGGCCTCGTGAACCTCGTCTACGGCGGATACAAGTACCTGAACGACTCCCAGCGGATGGTCCTGCGCGACGAGCGCACCTGCCCGGAGTGCGGCGTCTCGGTGTCTGCCGACGCCGAGTACTGCCAGAACTGCGGCACCCAACTGCCCGCGGCGACACCGGGCGTCCGGACCTGCCCGGAGTGCGGCCACGACGTCCCGGCGGGTGCGAACTTCTGTGACAACTGCGGGACCGAACTCGCCGAGACGGCGAGCGCGTGACCGTGCGGGTACGCAGCATCGACCACGTCGTGCTGACGGTCGCCGACGTGGACGCGACGGTCGCGTTCTACTCCGACCTCGGCCTCACCGTCGAACGGGGTAGGGGTCGCCTCGCACTGCGGGCGGGCGACCAGCGCATCGTGCTCCAGGAACTGGGCCGGAACAACCAGCCGACGGCCGCGCGACCCACGGCCGGGGCGTCCAGTTTCTGCTTCGTGGTGAACGGTCCCATCGAGCGGGTCGAGCGCCGACTCGCCACACGGGGCATCTCGACGGTCGCCGGACCGGTCGAGCGTCCGGGGGCACAGGGCTGGCTCCGCTCGGTGTACGTCCGTGACCCCGACGGGAACCTCGTGGAACTCGGGTCGTACGCGCCGGCCGAAGAGCGCCCGCGGGCGCCCGCGGAACACCGCCCCGTCGAGGCGGTGCCGGAGCGCCGGCCGGCAGACGCGGCGGCCGAGCCGATTCCGGAAGGTCCTCCGGTGGACGCTGGTCCCGAACGTCGGCCGGCCGACCCCGTTCCCGAGTGCCGTCCCGCCGACGCTCCGCCCGAAAGAGGCCGGCCCGAAACACCGAGGTTAAATCGCCCGCCCGGGTAACCCAGACCATGGACTGTCGGCAGTGCGCGTCCCCCCTCGAACGGCCGGGCGACTACTGTCTGGTCTGCCGGACGCCAAACGCCGACGCCGTGGTGCTGGAACTGGCGCGCGAGCGCGCGCACCTCACGATGCTCGACGACGAGGAGGTGGTCGGCGAGACCGACGTGACGACCACGCCCGAGGACGGCGACGAGGAGTCGGTCGTCGAACTCCGGAACTTCGCGGGGCTGGTCGCCGACGAGGTCCGGCGCAAGCGCCCCGAGGAGGTGTACGCCGCGGGCGACCGCGAAGTAATCCGGGCGGTCCGCGGACAGGTGCGGTACTCCTTCTACCGCGTAGCCGACGACGACGTCGTAGGGGCGGTGCGGGACCGCCGGGGCGACCGCGCGCTCGAGGTCGTCGACGCCGCCCCGCCGGAGAAGATCGGCGGGAGCCACTCGACGCTCATCGGCGGCCGGGCGGGCCAGCGGGCAATCTACACCGTGGCGGGCCACCCGCACGTCAAGAAGGTGATCCCCGGCCCCATCGACGCCGGCGGGTCGGGGAGTCGGACCGGCGTGCGCGCGAAGGCGACCCGGGCCGACGAGAACGGCAACGTCAGGATGCTCCTGCGCGACGGGTCGAGCGTCCAGGAGAACCGGGTGGTCACGACCGCGATGAACCGCGAGTCGGGCGAACACGTCCGCGCCGACCTCAACGAGGCGCTCGCGGAGGCCGACCTCCAGGACGGGTCCGCGTAGTCGTTCTGCCCCGGTTAGTCGTCCTGTCCACCCCGTCGCAACCGGCCCCTAACTCGCCCCGGACGAGTAAAGCCGGCCGTTCGACGAGTTTACGCACCGAGTAGCTTTGGGCCTCGCGAACCAACGTCGGGCGAGTCGTCGCGGTCGGTGCGTTCGGCGGGGCGACCGTCGGCGACGGTCACCCGAAACTTCGGTGTCGGTGTCGGTGTCGGGACTCCGGCGTCCCGTCGGGACTTCTCGCGGTGCCCCAAGCTTCTTGGGCGGGGCTGTAATTATATCTAATTAGCCATGGTCAGTCACTACGACGCGGTCCTCGCGGCGATTCCGATGCTCTCGGGTGGTGGGTACCTCCTCGGCCAGCTCACGGGGTTGCCGGGGGCCATCGCGGGGATGGTGGTTTCGCTCGTGGTCATCGGCCACGAGCTGTTCAACCCGCCGACCGACCAGGAGTAGCGGCGAACGAGCGAGCGCCGATTCCGACGTCGAATCCGATTCGGCGGACGTTTCGTACACGCTGACTGCCACGTTTCGTGGATCTCAACCGGTAGTGACGCGGTCATCGGCCGTCCGTCGCTCGACCGTCGCTCGACCGTCGCCCGACCGTCGAATCCCGGTTCGACGGTCGGGACCGCCGGGGCGGAGCGTTCCGACTCGTAGCCTTTATCAGCGCGCCGAATCAAATTCGCAGTACTATGGCCGAGAACACTCGAAGCCGAACCGGAAGCGCCGGTCGTTTCGGCGCGCGGTACGGCCGCGTCGCCCGCAAGCGGGTCGCCGAGATCGAGAGCGACAAGAACGCAGACCACACCTGTCCGGAGTGCGGGAGCACGTCCGTCGACCGGCAGGGCACCGGCATCTGGCAGTGCGGCAAGTGCAGCTACAAGTTCGCCGGCGGTACGTACCGCCCCGAGACGCCCGCGGGTCGCACCGTCACGCGCTCCATCCGCGCCGCACTCTCCGAGGACGAAGACGACGAGTAAGCAATGAGCTACAAGTGTTCGCGGTGCAAGCGCGACGTGGAACTGGACGAGTACGGTGGCGTCCGCTGTCCGTACTGCGGCCACCGCGTGCTCCTCAAGGAACGTAGCCGCGACGTGAAGGAAGTCGGCGTCAACTGACCGATTCTATGCCTTCCCGGCCGCACGACGCGACGCTCAGGTACGAGTACCCCTCTGCCGAGCGCGCCCGCGTCGTGGCCCGGTCGGTTTCCCAGGAGGTCGGCGAAATCGACGGTGAGCGCTCGGCGACGACCGTCTCTCGCGACGGAGCGGCGGTGGTCGTGGAGGTCGTCGCCGACGACCTCGTGGCGCTCCGTGCCGGGTTGAACACCTGGCAGTCGCTGATTTCTGTAGCTGAGCAAGTGTGCGACGCCGTTTAGAACGACTCTTCGTAGCCGAGGTTCAGTCTCCGTTCTCGACGGTTCGTTCTGGACTGCCACCAACAGCGACTGAGACGGTGAACACTTCGAAAGCTTCTGTCCGTTCGCCACGAACCCTCTGAAACCGCTTAAGTAGTGATGACTCCGAAAGCCCCCGCCCGCTCGCGGTCGCTCCGCGGGATATCTCGACGCGGCGTCGCCGCCCCGAGATAGTGGCCCGCCAGAGGCGACCACGCCCTTCGGGCGCGAGCGGACGGCCCCTTTCATCCACTCCACAGCACCGCGACCGCACCACACACCGCCCCAGCCGACTCCTTCGCGCCTGCCGGCGCTCAGTCGTCCACCGGAGGACAAACCGCATCCTCTGAGCCTACACTCGCTTCGCTCGCGCAGACCTCACGCATGAAGGCGCGATACGAGGTCGCGCCGTGGGAGCTTCGCTCCCACGAGCCTTCGGTCGCTGCGCTCCCGAAGACGCCAGCGCGCGCCACGCATAACGTTCACCATCGAAACAGGTGATGGACCACCCCGCCGAAAGCGCTCAGCGAATCAACCGTCAGGGCGGGACTGAAAGGGGCCGCCCGCTCGCGTTCACTTCAGTCGCCTGGGCGGGCCACTATTCGGCGAGCGCCGCAGGCGCGAGCCGAATATCCCGGCCAGCGACCGCGAGCGGGCGGGGGCTTTCGAAGCGTTCTCGTTAGCTATCGTTGCGGTCGTTGTTGGCGATCAAGCGGGGGGCTTTCGAGGCGGTCTGGTCTACCGTAGTCACCGTCGTTCGCACGAAACGTCCAAAGACCGCCAACGAGTCTGTATCGCCCGGACAGTGAACGTCAGGGAGGAGAACCTCCCCGAAAACTGAAAGCGGGGCTTTTTCTGTCCGGACCACCTCGTCCGAGGTATGCAGGGTAATCTGCCACCGGAAGCCCAGGAGAAGCTCGAGGAACTGCAGGACCTTCAGGAGACGGCCCAGCAGGTCGCCGTCCAGAAGAACCAGGCCGAAACTCAGCTCACCGAGGCCCAGAACGCCCTCGAGGAGATGGACTCCATCGACGAGGACACCCAGATGTACCGCGAGGTCGGCGAACTCCTCGTGGAGACCGAATACGACGAGGCCCAGGACGACCTCGAGGAGAAGGTCGACAGCCTCGAAATCCGCGTCGAAACCCTCGAGAAGCAGGAGGGCCGCGTTCAGGAGCAGTTCGAGAGCCTCCAGCAGGAACTCCAGCAGATGCTCGGCGGCGGCGGTGGCGGCCCGCAGGGTCCCCAGGGTCCCGGCATGGGCGGCGGCGCCGGCGGTTCGTAGATGTCCGGCGACGACGCGACGGAGAGCGAACCGACGCCGAGCGACGACGAGGTCGTTCGGACGGCCGCCGAAGCCGCCGAGGGGCTCATCTTCTCGCGGTTCAAACAGTCGACCGTCAAGGACGTCGACGTGACGGTGACGTTCGAGGACGGCGTGCTGGACGTCGACGTCTACCTCAACGTCCCCGACGAGCAGGCCAAGGCCGAGAAGGTCGCCGAGGACGCCGCGCTCGCCGCGCGGTCGGCCGTCGACGACCTGTTCGCCGAGGCCGAGGCGTAACGCGTCGGCACCCTCGGGCGGTGACCGAGGCGGTCGGCCGCCGACCACCGAAACCCGGCCACCGACCCTCGGCCGGCGACGCGTTCGCTCGCTCGAACACCACAAAGCATATCCCCCACCCGTGAAATGCTTGGATTACCGCGGGTAGGGGTACTTGCGGTGCTTTCTTTCGAAAACTACGATTCGACAGTGGCGACTCCGTCAGGTGACCCACCTCGACGCCGGTTGTTGCGTCACGACTACGCCTCGGGCCGGATGTTCTTGTGCCCCCGGAAGATGTTCTCGGGGTCGTAGTCGCGTTTGAGGGATTCGAGTCGGTCGACGTTGTGGCCGAACGACGTCTGGGCGGGGTCCTCGTGGAGTCCCGGGAAGTTCACGTACTCGCCGCGGGCGACGTCGAGTTCCCGGATCTTCGCGACGTACTCGCGGGCCCACTCGACGTTCGCCGTGCTCTCGCGGGGGTCGTCCCAGTTGGCCTCGAAGTTCAGGCCGTACGGCGCGTCGCGGTAGGCGAACGCCGACCCGCCCTCGGGTTCGTCGGCGATGGCGCCGCCCAACTGCCAGAGGTCGATGGTCGTGAGCTTCGAGGGACAGTCGTCGGCGGCCGCGAGCACCAGGTCGAGCACGTCGTCGGTGAGTTCGTCGAGGTACAGCGACTTCCAGTAGTAGTACCGGCCGTGGGGATAGTCGGCGTCGAGCATCGACTGTAGTTCGACGTAGGTCGTCCGACCGCTCATGTCGACCAGCGGGTCGGCGAACTCCCGGTACGGCGCGAGCGCCGCCTCGCCCTCGTTGGGGTCGCCGGCGTAACAGCCGATGAACGCGACGGCCGGGTCGCCCCGGTGCGCTTCCGGGAACTCCGGAATCTCGGGCACCCAGGCGTAGAACGGCAGGACGCTCACCTCGCGGGGCGCGTCGGCGGCGCGCTCGCGGAAGAACTCGTAGGGCGCGCGGCCCGCCTCGCCGGGGTACCACGCGAACAGCGTCTCGATTTCGGGGGCGACCGGGTGGAGGTCGAACTCGAAACTCGTGACGACGCCGAAGTTACCGCCGCCGCCCCGGAGCGCCCAGAAGAGGTCCCGGTGGCGGTCGGCGCTCGCGGTGACGAGGCGCCCGTCGGCGGTCACCACGTCGACCGACCGGAGGTTGTCGCACGCGAGGCCGTACGCCCGGCGGAGGTGGCCGTAGCCGCCGCCGAGCGTCAGGCCGGCGACGCCGGTGTCCGAGACGACGCCGCCGGGGGTCGCCAGGCCGAACTGCTGCGTCTCGCGGTCCACGTCGCCCCACTGGGCGCCGCCGCCGACCCGGGCGACCCGCTCCTCGGGGTCGACCCGCACGTCGTCCATCGCCGAGAGGTCGACGACCAGCGCGCCGTCGGCGACCGCGTTGCCGGCGACGCCGTGGCCGCCGCCCCGCGTTGTGACCGGCAGGCCGTTCTCGCGGGCGAACCGGACCGCCGACCGCACGTCGGCGACGCCGTCGCAGTAGGCGACGGCCGCCGGGTACCTGTTTATCATGCCGTTCCAGACGCGTCGCGCGTGGCGGTAGGCCCCGTCGTCAGGCGTGACGAGGTGGCCCTCCATCGCGGACGCGAGCGCGTTCGCGTCGAAGTCGTGTTCGGTCATCTCCCCCACCGATTCCCGGAGCTACGACCGGAGGTAGGATAAAGGCGTATCGTCGGTCGTCCGACGCCCAGTCGCCCCGGGACTCGGCGACCGCGGTCGCGCCGATTCCGACGTGTCCCCCGCTCGCTTTCCAACCCCGTCGCCCGACTTTTGGTCGTCGGACCCGTAGACGGTCCATGGACAGGCCACCGGCGGAGACCGGGGAATCCGCGACCGCCTCGCGCCGACTGGTGATGAACCCGACCAGCGGCGGCGGCGACCACGTCGAAGAGGTCCGGCGGCGCGCCGTCGAACGCGGGTTCGAGGTCGTCGAGACCGAGCGAGCGGGCCACGCGGCCGAACTCGCCGAAGCGGCCGCCGCCGACGGCGTCGACCTGCTGGCGGTGGCCGGCGGCGACGGGACCATCCACGAAGTCGTCGAGGGACTCGTCGCCGCCGACGCCCTCGATTCGGTGACCCTCTGCGTGGTGCCGGTGGGGACCGCGAACATCCTCGCGGACGACCTCGGCATCGATGGCATCGCCGAGGGGTTCGAGGTGGCCGAGCGCGGCGAACTCCGACGGCTCGACCTCGGCTTCGCCGGGGACGAACCGTTCGTGCTGTCGGCCATCGCGGGCCTGCCCGCGGACACCAGCGCGGCCGCGACACACGGTCTGAAGGACCGACTCGGCTCGCTGGCGTTCGTGGTTACCGCCGTCGAGGAGTCGCTGTCGTTCGACGGCATCCGCGTCGAAATCGACGCCGAGGTCGGCGCGGTCGACCGGGAGTGGTCGGGCGAGGCGGTGGCGGTCCTCGTCGGGAACGCCCGGGGGTTCGCCACGCCCGGCGGGCGGGGCGACGCCGAGGACGGCCTGCTAGAGGTGACCGTCATCGACGAGATTCCCGCCCGAAACGCGATCGCCGAAGTCATCGAGGAGCGACTCCTCGACTGGGACGCCGACCACGTCACCGAACTCCGGGCGCGGCGAATCGACTTCGCCAGCCTGGAGGACGAACCGGTGACGTTCAGCCTCGACGGCGAGATTCGGACGTTCGAGGACGTGACCCTCGACGTCCGGCCGAGCGCGCTTCAAGTGCGCGTCGGCGACGACTACGAACCCGGGGGCTGACGGCCGCGAAGGAATACCGTTTCTCGGTCGGAAGCCTCGACCCACTGCGTGGTCGCGCCTGCCGACCAGCCGACAGTGACGCGACGATTATCCAACTGCCAGTGAGACGGCTCCCGACCAACCGCCAGTAACGCGTGTACTGACCTACCGGCAGGGCGGGACTGAAAGGGGCCGCCCGCTACGCGAACCCCGACGACGTAAGCACCGCAGGGAGCGCCGAAGGCGCGACCGAGGAGCGCAGCGAGTCGCGGGAGCGTAGCGGGCGGGGGCTTTCGAGGTGGACACGGTCCGGACTCTCGTTGCGGTTAGCGAATCGTCGGACTCGTCCGAGGATGGCGATTCCACGAAAACTCCGTGAAAACGCCGGACTCCTCACGACGCCGCGAGGAAGAAGATGAGCACGCTCACCGCCATCGCGGCCAGCACGACCGCCGCCGCGAGCGCCCCGCCCAGCGCGATGACCGCGTTGGCGTGGCTCGCCAGCGTCTCGGTGCGGTCGTTGCCGAACACCGTGACGTCCGCGCGCTCGGTCGCCATCCCGGCCGCGACCGGTTCGAGGTCGGCCGCCGCCTCGTCGGCGAGTTGTCGAATCAGGTCGAGCAGTTCGTCGTGGTCGATGGCCTCGCCGACCTGGTTCGACGCCTCGACCTGGTTGACGATGTGGGTGTCGGTGGTCATCACCTCCGCCTCGTCGGACGGCAGCGCCGCGACGATGCGGTCGCGGAGGCCGGGTTCCATGTTGTTACCGTCGACCAGTACGTAGGTGGTGGTCGTCCCGCCGGCTTCGAGCACCGCCACGCGGACGCCGAGCGGGCCGATGCCGTCGACCGGGTCCCAGTCCGTCTCGTCCCACGCGACGCCCATCCGGAGCGGTCCCTGGTCGGTGGCCGCCAGCGCCTCGCCCGCTCCGGCGGCGGCCTGCATCATCTCGAACGAGCGCTCGCTGCCCGGGTAGACGTGGCCGAGGTCCGGCCCCGACAGGCCGTCGTTGCAGTTGTGGGCGTCGACGAGCATCACGTCCTCGACGCCCGCCGAACGCGCTTCCGCCGCGGCCGAGAGGCCGACGGCGTACTCGACGTCGTCGGCGAACTCCGGCGAGTAGGTCGCGACCAGCAGTGCGTCGCCGCCGAACGCCTGGCCGAGCATCTTCGCGTCGCCCTCCTGGACCCGGACGCTCGGGGTCGCGGTGTCGGTGAACTCGATGCGGTCGTAGGCCTCGCAGGCGGTTTCGATGATGGTGTCGACCTCGCGCTCGGTGACGAGGTTGAAGTCGTGGCCCGCGGTGGCGTGGGGCGGGAACGCCAGCCCCTCGGCCGCGGCGGCGACCCGCCGCGGGAGGTTGCCGCCGCCGATTTCGCCCATCGGACCGGGGTGAATCATCGGCAGGACGAACCGGGCCTTCTCGGTGCCGTCCTCACGTTCGAAGGAGAGGACCGTCACGGGCACCACGGCCTCCTCGCCGATCTTCTCGAAGAAGTCCTCGAGTTCGCGGGTGCCCTCGGCGATGTGGCCGATGAACCCCCGGAGGAAGTCGAGCATGCTGACGCCCAGACCCTTCTTCCACGGCCGGTCGATGAAGCGGACGAACGTCCAGACCGCGAGTCCGTAGATGGCGCACATCACCGCCAGCAGGGCGAAGTCGACCGGGACGATGGCGCCGAGTTCCGAGGGGGCCTCGTCGGCCCGGTTCAACACGAGGTCGACGAACAGTCGGACGACCGGGCCGCCGCCGATTTCGAGGTACTGCATGGTCCCGCTGTAGATGAAAAACAGCAGGGCGGCCGTGCCGGTCTGGATGCTGGCGGGCACCGCCGCTATCAGCAGTGACCGCCGGGAAACCGCCATCACGACCAGCAGGCGGAGCGCGAACACCGACGCCAGGCCGACGATGAGCGCGTCGAAGACGAACTGCTGGCCGAGGCGGGCCGAGGCCAGCGCGATGGCTCCCGCGCCGGTCATGATGGCGACGATGAGACCCTCGCAGGTCAGCGCCAGCAGCGACGACCGGTTGTAGGTGAGTTGACCGCCGAGCCACCGGTCGACGGGCGTGGTCAGCAGGCTGGCGACGACGGTGGGGACGCCGATGAAGAAGACGCCCTGCCAGGCGTCCTCCAGCACGAAGCGGGAGTCGAACGCACCGACCCCCGCGACGGCGGCGATGAGGAGGGCGAATCCGACGCTGGCGTACCACCGCGGCGCGCGGAAGATGTACCGCGACAGGCTCGCCAGGTCGCCCTGCGTCGCTGTCATGAGCGAAAGACCACGACGGGGAGGGATAAAAGATGCTACTCGGTTTCGGGCGTGACAAACGAACGCGCACTCCGTCGGTGAGATTCGCCATCGGGGAGCGGGAACGTCGGGACGCTCCCGACCCGGAAACGTTACGCTCGACTACTCGCGGTCGACGTCGGCGTTCGGGTCGAACGCCTCCTCGACGACGAACTGGGTGACGTCGAGGTCGGCGACGCCGCCGTCGAGCAGGTCCGGCAGCGCCTCGGCCCACTCCCGGTAGTGTTCGGACGCCTGGTGAGCTTCGAGCGCGGCCTCGTCCTCGTAGCGCTCGAAGAACCGGACGACGTTCGGGTCACCGACCTCCGTCGTCGCGCGGTAGTCGACGACGCCCGACTCCGCCCGGCTTCTGTCGGCCAGGTCCTCGATCAGTTCGAGCGCTTCCGAGCGCCGGTCGGGGACTATCGGGACGGCGGCGTGGACGACTATCATGGATGCGGTATCGCGGAGACGGAGGAAAAAGTGTACCGGCTGACAGGAACCTCGGAGGAGAAGACCGCCGGATGGGGAGACCGGGATTACTCGCAGACCTCGACGAAGTTCTCGAAGACCTCTTCGCCGCGCTCGGTGTGGGCGACCTCGGGGTGCCACTGGACGCCGTAGAGGTCGCGGTCGGGGTCGCTCATCGCCTCGACGCCGCAGATGTCGCTCTCGGCGGTGCGCTCGAAGCCCGACGGAACTTCCTTCACCTCGTCGGCGTGGCTGGCCCAGACCCGAGTTTCGGGCGCGAGCGAGCCGACCAATGGGTCCTCGTCGTCGAGAATCTCGACGGTCACGTCGGCGTAGCCGCCGTAGTCGCCCGACCCGACCTCGCCGTCGAGGACGTGGGCGATGGCCTGCATGCCCAGACAGATGCCGAACACCGGCACGTCGAGTTCGAGGTAGTCGGCGCAGTTGCCGATGTCGTCCACGTCGGGGCCGCCCGAGAGGACGATGCCGTCGGCGTCTAACTCTTCGGCGGGAGTCGTGTTGTCGACGATGTCGGTGTCGACGCCCATGTCCCGCAGGGTTCGGTGTTCGAGGTGGGTGAACTGCCCGTGGTTGTCGACCACGACGATGCGCGTCATTGGCGAGAAGTAGCCGGTAAGCCTACAAAAGGCGTTCGAAGACGAGGAATCGTCGCCCGGACGCCGGCGTTCCGAACTCGCTCGCGGGGTGACCGACGCGCCGACGCGTCGGTCACCCCGCGAGCGAGTCTGGGTCGAACGATTCGGTGCGCGCCTCGAACGGCGGTTCGTCGCCGCCGACGAGGGCGTCGAGGTACGTGCCGAGTCCGTCGTCGCTGTCGCGGGCGTCGAGGTACACCTCCAGTTCGTTGCCGTCGGGGTCCGGGAAGTAGAGCGCCTTGCTGATGCCATGGTCGACCGGCGCCGCCTCGACGCCGCGTTCGCCGCACGCCCGGTAGATTGTCACCAGCGCGTCGGCGTCGGGGACTTCGACCGCGATTCGGCAGGGGGTCGCCTCGGCGTCCTCCTGGAGGACGACGTCGTGGTGGCGACTGCCCCACGTCAGGGCGGCGTAACCGTCGTACCGCTCCCGGACGTCGAGTCCGAGGACGGCGGCGTAGAACTCGACCGACCGGTCGGCGTCCGAAACCGCGGCGTGGACGTGGCCAACCGACGGTCGCTTCGGCGAACTCATACGTCCCGTCGGCGGTACGGTGATAAAAATCGGTCGCTCGTCGCCCGCCCGCTCTCACCCGTCGGAGTTCGGGTCGGCCGGCGCGCTCGCACCTCCGAGGCCTGGTCGGCCCGCGTTCTCGATGGTGATGCTACCGTCGGTCCCGTTCCCGACGGTCACGTTGCCGTCGGTCGCGTTCGCGACGGTCCGGTTGAGTCGGTCGAGCACCTCCGGGCTGAAGTAGTCGTTCAGCCCCACCGGGAGCGGGTGGACGGTCAGTCGGACGTAACCGTCGCAGGCCCGACCGCCGGAGACGCGGTAGGCGGTTCCGGGTTCGACCCGCTTTTCGGTGTACATCCACGTCTGGGCGATGCCGCCGATCTCCTCCTCCGGACCGAACAGCCCGGAGGTGGCGGTCGGGTCGACGACGGCGGCTACCTGGCGACGCCACGTCTCCGGCGCATCCTCGGCGAAGCAGACCGGCGGCGGTCGCTGGCCCGGCGAGAGGTCCTCGCCCGCGACGACGATTCGGTTCGCGTAGTCGGCCTCGAGGAGTTCGTTCTCCGGCACGATCATCTGGAAGTAGTCGAGCGCCGGGTTCTCCTGTCCCTGCGCGCCCGCACCCGCCGACCGGTCGGCGGGCGCGGACCGTTTCGGGTCGGCCAACTCGTCGGCTTCGGCGTCATTGACGCCGAAGCCGACCCCGAACAGTCCGACCGAAGCGGTCGCGCGCTGGAGGAACGCCCGCCTGTCGAGTGAACCTCGTTCGTCGTTCATGGCACAGGTTCCACGGGAGTCTCGGCAATAAGTCGTGGGGCGGCCGGCGGTTCGAGGGCGGTTGCCTTACTCCCCGCGGTCGAGGTCGTAGCGCTCGGCGGCCGACTCGAACGTCGCCTCCGACTGCTCGCGCGACCGGCGGCCCTCCTTCTCGGCGAGGGCTTCCGGGTCGGGGCCGACGTCGTCGTCGATGCGCGCCCACGACTTGTGGACCTTCGCGTGGCACCACCGACAGAGGAAGACGGTTATCTCGTGGCTCAGGGTTTCGCCCTCGCCCGCGTACGAGAGGTGGTGCTCTTCGAGCAGGGGCCGCTCGTCGGAGTGGGCCATCCGGCGCTCTTCGAGGCCGCACCGGACGCACTCGCGGGCGCGGTTCTGACACCGGTAGTGCGGACAGTCCTGCCAGTTCCAGTCCGAATCGGGGTCGGCGGCCGGGCAGTTCAGATCGTCCTCGCGGCGCTCGCGGGCGAACTCGGGGTCCTGCTGGGGGTGCTCGAAGGCGTATCGACACTTGCCCTCGTCGGTGAGGTGGTCGCAGACCCCCGCGTGGGCGTAGGGGTCGTCCACGCCGACGGAGGTCCCGGAGGGCGTCTCCTTCATGCGTTCGTCACCCTCTCGGTCGCCATCGGATAAAAACGTACGGCAGTGGCCGTCGGCTTCCGGCCGCGGTCGGCGAGCGCGGGAACTACCGCGCGTCCTCGGCGAACTCGTCGGTCGACACGACGACCTCGTCGTCGGTGATGCGGGTGATTCGGTCCTCGCGGAGTCGGTAGTACTCGTCGTCCTCGTCGGCGCCGAGTCGCGACATTATCTTCTCGGCGATGCTCGGGTGCGGGTCGACGAAGGCGACGCCGTCGCTGACGTCCATCACTTCGCCGACTTTGTCGCCGCTGGCGTCGACGACCGGCTTGCCCTCGTCGTCTTCCGTCGGCATGAACCGCACCTCCTCGTCGTCGGTTTCGAGGTCCGTATCGGCCTCGACCGCGGCGGCGTCGCGCTCGACCAGGCCGGATTCGACGGTCCGCTCGCTCGTCGTCTCGCGGTCGAGGAGTTCGCCGTCGACGACTTCGGTCGTGAGACGGCTTCGCTCGGTTATCTCGCGCTCGGATAGCCGGCGGGCGGTGAGGTACGTGGTGAGCGTGTCGTCTCCCGTGAACTCGCTCTCGATGTCGTACGTCTCGGTGTCGACGACCTCGCCCTCGCTCACGTCGGCGTCCACGTCGATGACGTCGCCCGAGAGCAGTTGGCGGTGGACGGCGTCGGCGTCGATGTCGACGTCGACGTCTCGGCCCTCGACCTCTTCGGTCCCGGTGACGTTGACGTCGGTGACGTCGGTTCGGACCGTGTAGCGGTCGAGTTGCTCGATGGTGGCCTTCCAGTCCTCCTGAACTTCGACGGTGACGTCGAACGGGTGCTCGTCGTAGTTTCCGGCGAGGCCGGTCGTCTCGTCGTCGGCGAGGAATCGCTCGGTTCCGTACGCGCCCACGTAGTCGAAGTCCGTGTCCTCGGCGGTGACGTCGCACGTCTGGCACTCCCGACCGAGCAACTCGATGTCGACCACGTTTCGCTCGACGGTTTCGCGGTCGACGACCTCGCTTTCGACGGTGGCCTCCTCGACGATCGTCTCTTCGATCACCGTCGTCTCGGTGACGGTGCCGGTTATCGTCTCGCCCTCTATCAGCTGCCGTTCGGCCTCTTCGCGGTCGAGGTCGTCGGATTCGACGCGTTCGAGCGCGGCGCTCCGGTCGGTCATCTCGAACGGTTCGCGGTCCTCCGTCTCGCCGTAGTACGCGACGACGCGGTCCTCATCGTCGACTTCGCGGTGGAACGTGTCCCAGTCGAGGCGCTCGTGGTCGGTCGTCACGTCGCGCTCGCGGACGAGCCGTATCTCCCCGCCCTCGCGGACGGGTACGGCGTCGTGTTCGTCGGCCCACGTCTCGATGTCGTCGCGGTCGCTCGTGATTCTCGGTTGTGCCATCGTGAATCCCCCGTTCGAGACATTGGTGGTCCTACGGAGTTAAGTAGAATGGCCGCCTCGACGGTCGTATCACCGTTCTACGGGCCACCAGCCTCTTTTGGCTGAGGTCCGTACGGCTCTTCGGGGGAGAGATAATGAGCAACCGCGACACGGACGCCGAGTACGACATGGAACGGGACGTGGACGCCGACATGGACCCGAACCCGTACGAACGCGGAAAGTGGCTCTCGGGTATCATCGCGCTTCTCGGAGTGTGGATGCTCCTCGAAGCGTTCCTGTTCGACATCGTCGCGTCGCAGTTCTGGAACGACGTCATCGTCGGCGCGCTCCTGCTCGTCGTCGGCGGTTACAACTACTCCCGTCGGGGAAGCGACAAGGTCGGAAGCGTCGCTGCCGCGGCGATCGCCGCGCTGGCCGGTCTGTGGCTCGTGGCGGCGCCGTTCATGTTCGGGTGGGACGGCGGAACGACCGAGGCGGTGAACGCGCTCGCGTTCTGGAACGACATCGTCGTCGGCCTCCTCGCGCTGGCCATCGGCGCGTTCAGCGCCTACGCGGCCCACGATCAGAAACAGGACGCCAAGCGACTGGGGCGGGAAGCGTAACCCGCACGAATCCCGCTCGGTCGCGTCGTCGTTCGAACCGCGCTACCACTCGCCGAATTTCTCTCGCCGATAGACGGAAACGTGGTATCGGGTCAGCATCACCGAAAACACCACCACGAGCACTCCGAAGAGGCCGATGTAGGCGAGCGGCCCCTCGTGAACGAATCCGTTGAGGAACTGTAACAGCGCGAACACGGGCAGGCTGAAGGTGTAGACGCCGGTTCGCACCGGGAACTCGCGGGCCATCTCGAAGAACATCGTGCCGTCGTCGGTCGTGCCGTCGTTCATGGTCCTCGTCTCCCCGGGTATATCTCGTTCACCGACTTTCGAGGATGGAGTATAGGTTTTTCGGAGGACGGCGACGGAGCGGCGTCGGGGGTCGCGTCGTCTGGACGCGGTGGGTCCCTCGGTCTAGAGTCGCGCCGTCGGACCGGGGTCAGCGAGACGAAACTCCTGGCGGTTCGCGGCCGCCGCGACCGAACAGTCGCTCGGACACGCGTTCGAGAAAGTGGAGTGTCCTCCGGAGGATTTTCGGTTCGTTGCGGTAGTCGAAACTGCGTTCGTCCAGCCATCGCCGCATCCGTCTGGCCCCGTCCGCCCGGTCGATGCCGACCCGTCGCGCGTGTTCGACGGGGTGGCGGAGCCAGTTGTACTCGGTGTGGGCGTAGATGTCGACGGTGCCGGACGACCGAGCGCAGAGGATGACGCGGAGTTGTCGTTCGGCCAGCGTAGAGGGACGGTACGTCCAACTCCCGCTGGGCCGGTTGTCCATCGGCGTCCGGTGGTAGAGGCTGCACGGCGCCCACGAGAACCCGGCGTCCTGTAGCTTCGCTTCGAGTTCCGAGAGCGAACAGCGGACGGTGCCGGCGTACTCGGTCGGCCGGACGTGGTAGTCGGGTTGGCCGAGCAACCTGGCGAGTCGATTTATCCACGGGCCGACCGCCTGCCGAACCCGATACGGAATGCCCGGACGTCGGTCGCCGTCGGAGTCGGTCATACGACGACCGTACGAGCGGAATCGCTACCAAAGTGTTGCCCGATAGCCGTTCGATTTCGTCGCCGTGAGGAGTTCGTCCGGAGAAAGCGGAGTCAGTCGGCGTTCGGTGCGGCGGCGTTCGTCGCGTTCGAATCGGCGGGGGCGTTCGAGTCGGCGGGAGCGTCCGAATCGGTCCCGAAGTTGTACGGGTGGGGCGACCGGAGTGCGGCGATGAGACTCCACATGATGCCTGTGAGCATCGACCCGACCGCCGACATCGTCATGCCGAGCGTGAGGAAGGCCGTGCCGTAGATGAAGCCGATGGTGGCGGAGGGGAGGGCCGTGCCGAGCGGAACGTTGGCCATCGAGTCTCGGAGGGTCGGGACGAGGACGATTAGCGAGAAGATGCTTCCACAGAGGAAGACGGCGTCTTGCCAGATCATCGTTCGAACACCTGTGCGGTGGGGGAGTAGGGCGGGATTTCGTTCATCGACGTATCGTAGCGGACCCGTTCATAAAAAGTTTACTCACTACCGAGTAAACAATTCGTTACAGTTCAGCCCGATAACAGTCCCCACGGTTCAAGCACTCACGAACGCCGCGCCTCCGTTCCGTCTTCCGCCCGTATTTCGCCGTTACGCCGGCCGTTCGGCCCGGTGCGCTCGCGGACCGAAAATCCGAGCGAGCGACCGCACGTGGTCGATTCGAGCCGAGTTATGGCCCCCATTCCCGTCGGTGCGGACACGGTTTCGACCCTCCCGGAGCGTTCGACGGGCGACGGCGCGAGGCGAACCGGGGCGACGGAAACGCTTTTGTCACCGCCGCGAACACTGGCGGCCGTGCGAGTCGTACACGACGACGGGCAGTTCGAGGAGACGCTGGCGACCGACGTGGACACCGCCGATTCGTTCCTCTCGCAGGCCCGCGGGCTGATGTTCAGGCGCTCGATTCCCGACGACTACGCGCTGGTCTTCCGGTTCGACGGTGTCGGCAGTCGGGACGTCCACATGGTGTTCGTCCCGTTCGCGCTCGACGTGCTGTGGCTCTGCGACGAGGAGGTCCAGCGCGTCGAGCGCCTGGCCCCCTGGACCGGGATGGCGAAGGCGGAGGCCGACCGGCTCATTGAACTTCCGGCCGGGAGCGCGGACGGCGTGAAAGTCGGCGACGAAGTCCGGGTGGAGTGACCCCCTTCCGGGTCCGACAGACCCGCCTGTCACAAAGACCCTTTTAACCCCGTCCCGGCGAGACGTGCTGGCGTGGTTTCGCATGACCCGTGACCGATTTATTCGGGGGCTCCCCCGATAACCCCACTCTCCAAGACCGCGACGTACAGCTTCTGGACACCACGCTCCGCGACGGCGAACAGGCGCCCGGCGTCTCCATCTCGCCCGAGGAGAAGGCCGAGGTAGCGACCGCGCTCGACCGCGCGGGCGTCTCGGTGATCGAGGCCGGCAGCGCCTGCACCGGCGACGGCGAGCGCGACGCCATCCGGCGCGTGACCGACCTCGACCTCGACGCCAAGGTCACCAGTTTCGCCCGCGGCGTCGAGTCGGACGTCGACCTCGCGCTCGACTGCGACGTCGACGGCATCGGCCTCGTCGTCCCGGCCAGCGACCGCCACGTCGAGGGCAAGGTCGGCACCTCCCGGTCGGCGGTGGTCGAGAACACCGTCGACCTGGTCGAGTACGCCCGCGACCACGGCCTCTGGGTCGAGGTGCTCGGCGAGGACGGCTCGCGGGCCGACCTCGACTTCCTCGAACGACTCGCGCGGGCGTCCCACGACGCCGGCGCCGACCGCTTCTGCTACTGCGACACGGTCGGCCACGCCGGGCCGGAGCACACCCGCGAGGCCGTCTCGCGGCTGGCGGAACTCGGCCCGACGAGCACCCACACCCACGACGACCTGGGGCTCGCGGTGACCAACGCGCTGGTGAGCGTCGGGGCGGGCGCCGACCTCGTCCACGCCACCGTCAACGGCGTCGGCGAGCGCGCGGGCAACGTCGCGCTCGAAGAGGTCGCCATCGCGCTCTCGCACTGCTACGGCGTCGACCCGGTCGAGACGACCGAACTCTACGACCTCGCCCAGACGGTGGCGCGCGCGACCGACGTGCCGCTCGCGCCGAACAAGGCAGTGGTCGGCGAGAACGCCTTCGCCCACGAGAGCGGCATCCACACCGACGGCACGCTCAAGGACGAGGAGATGTACGAGCCCTACCCGCCCGAGAAGGTGGGTCGGGAGCGACGCCTCGTCCTCGGCAAGCACACCGGCCGGGCGGGCGCGAAGGCCGCGCTCGACGAACACGGCGTGGACGTCACCGACGACGAACTCCGCGAGGTCGTCGAGCGCGTCCAGCGACTCGCCGAGGGCGGCAAGCGCGTGACCGACGCCGACCTGCTCGCGGTGGCCGAGGACGTCCAGGGCCGGACCCGCGAGAACGACCGCCGGGTCGAACTGCTCGAACTCACCGCGACCAGCGGCGGCCGGACGCCGACGGCGGGGGTCCGCCTCGCGGTCGACGGCGAAGAGCGGGTCGCCAGCGGCACCGGCGACGGGCCGGTCGACGCCGCGGTGGCGGCGGTCCGCCAGGCGCTCGGCGGCGCGACCGACGCCCGCCTCGAATCGTACCACGTCGACGCCATCACCGGCGGCACCGACGCCGTCGTCACCGTCGAGGTGGAGATGGCGCTCGGCGACCGGTCGGTGACCGCCGCGTCGAGCGACGGCGACATCACCCGCGCGAGCGTCACCGCGATGGTCGAGGCGCTCGACCGACTGCTCGCGGCCGCCGACTCCGACCCGGTCGTCGCCGACGACTGACTCGGCGGCGCCGAGTCAGTCGTCCGCAAGTTAGTCGTCGGCGGTAGACCGCCCGCTGCCCGCTCACGGGCGGTGGGCCGTCCCGTCGCTACCTTCTCTACCGTTTATCCGCTCGCGGCCCGACCGTACTTCCGTGAGTGTCCTCGACAGCGTTCGGAAACCGCGAGACGACGGACCGCGCTGGCTCGTCCTGCTCGGCTGTATCGTCTGCTGTGAACTCGCCGGCGTCGTCCCATCACTGCTGACCGCCCGGGACGTGGCGACGTGGTATCCGACGCTCGCCAAGCCGTGGTTCACGCCGCCGAGTTGGGTGTTCGGCCCGGTCTGGACGACGCTGTACTTCCTGATGGGAGTGGCGCTGTACCTCGTCTGGCGGCGCGCCGAGAGCCGAGCGCGCCGGACCGCGCTGGTCCTCTTCGCCGTCCAGTTGGCGCTGAACGCGGCGTGGACGCTGGTGTTCTTCGGCGCGCGCGAAATCCTCGGTGGCCTCGTTGTCATCCTGGCGCTGCTGGCGGTGCTCGTCGCCACCGTCGCGGCCTTCGCCCGCGTCGACCGGCGGGCGGGCGCGTTGCTGGTTCCCTACGCTCTGTGGGTCGGTTTCGCGACGCTCCTGAACGTCGGCATCTGGCGGCTCAACTGACCCGGTCGCACGTTCGGCCCGTTCGTCGCGGCGACGACGCCGAACGCCCGGCGAAACGAGGAGATAACCCGAATCGGCGCCGGTACCCGCCGGGCAGGTTGCTCCTGACGCCGCGTTATTCGGTCGCTAACAGACTGTCGTACCGACGATAATCTGTTTTTCGAGCCTATAACAAAGGCGTGTCACCCCGTCTCACCGTGCGTGTCGAACAGCTCGCTCTCGGATAGCTACGTCGGCGGGACCGGTCGGTACGCCCTCGGGTCGAACCGCCTCGCGCTGCTCACGCTGCTGGTCGCCGGGAAGGCCCTCGACGCCGTGAGCACGATTACCGTCCTGTCCATCCGCGACGACGTCTACGAGTCGATGTGGTTGACCCGGACGCTGATGCAGGAACTGGGGATGGTGACCGGCGTCCTCGTTACGGTCGTTCTCGCGGTGGTCGGGGTGGCGCTCCTGGCCGAGAGCGGCGAACTCGTCTCGACGCTGGTGCCGGACTCGTGGGCACCCGACGCCTACGCCCCGGCGTTCCGAGTCGTCACGTACAGTTCGGCGGCCGTGTGGTACGGCTTCCTCGGGGTCCACAACTTCATGCTACTGTTCTAGGAATTCCCCGCCGCAGACGTGTCGAACTTCCAATCTATTTGGGAACGGTCCGCGAACCCCCGACGACTCATGACACCCAGTGTGCTCCGTCCGAAGACGCGGCCCGCGAGTTCGCCGCGAGGTTCGGCGACCGGGCGTTCGCCGACGCGACCGAACTGCTCACCGAGGACGGTCGCGAGCGCGTCGCCGAGTCGTACCCCGCCGAGTTCCGGGACGGCTCGCTCACGGCCGAGGACGCCCTCGAACGGTACTGGTGGGGCCTCTACGGCCAGCACGGCGACTTCGAGGGAATTGGGGATGTCTCCGAGGACGGTGACGTGGCGGTCGAGTTCGAGTTCGCAAACGGTCGCGAGACGGCCGCCGTCGACGTCGACGAGGGCGGTGTCGCCGGCCTCTCGTTCTCCCCTGAGTACGAGGTCCCCGACTACGTCGACCACGAGAGGTTCGCCGAGCGCGAGGTGACGATAGACGCCGAGGACGTGAGCCTGGGCGGCGTGCTCGCGGTGCCCGAGGGCGACGGACCGTTCCCGGGCGTCGTGCTGGTTCACGGTCACGGCATCCACGACCCCGACGGCACCGCCGGTGCGACGAAGATACTCAAGGACCTGGCGTGGGGGCTCGCGAGCGACGGAATCGCCTCGCTCAGGTACGAAAAGCGCCTCTACGAACACGAAGTGGCCGACGAGGACTACACGCTCGACGCCGTCGTCACCGACGACGCGGTGGTCGCGGCGTCCGAACTCGCCGCCGCCGACGAGGTGGACGCCGACGCCGTGTTCGTCGCGGGGCACAGTCAGGGCGGAATGTGCGCCCCTCGAATCGCCGACCGGTACGGGGACGCCGCGGGGGTCGTGATGTTCGACCCGCCGGCCGACCCGATCGTCGACCCCGACGACGACCTGACGTGGCTTCGGTACGGCATGGAACCGGACGGCGACCTCGACGCGGAACAGGAGGCGGAACTCGAGGCCCGACGCGAGACGTTTCGGCGCATCGCCGACGCCGACATCGACCCCGACGACACCGTCTTGGGCATGCCCGGCGCGTGGCACCTCAGCCAGCACGACTGCGACCCGGTCGCCACCGCGGGCGACCTCGACGCTCCCGCGTTCGTCCTGAAGACCGGACGAACCGACGAGGAGACGCAGTCGGAACTCTCCGAGTCCCTTCGCCAGCGATTCGAGGAGTGGCGGGTCGCGGACCTCCCGGACGGTAGCCGAACCGAATTCTACGAGAACGTCGGTCACTACTTCCAGGACGGTCCCACGCCGGTGACGCCGAGCAGCATTTACTTCGGCGGGAACGTCGCGGACTACGTCGTCGAGGACGTCGCGGAGTGGATACGCGATGTCGTCGACGGCGAGTCGGCCGTTCGCCGGTGACTCTCACGTCGATTGTTCTTCGAGCAATCGCCCGCCGGCGCGAGCAGTTTCGAACGAGAAAACCGAGTGCCCGCTCCCGTTACAGGTACGACGCGTCGTAGTCCTCGTCCGGTTTGTGCGTGTTGCCGCAGTTGCCGCACTTGATTCGCTCCATGTTGTCCATCGTCACGTCCGTCGAACCGCAGTTGGCGCAGTAGTAGCCGTACTTATCCGAACGGTCCGAATCCTCGAACGTCTGGACGAATGGTCCCTCGCTTCCAGCGATGAGGCCCTCGTCGAGGTACACCTCCTGGCCGTCCTCGGTCGTAACCGAGTCGGGGAGTTCGTCGACGTCGAAGGTGACCTCGGTTCCGCCGGCCTCGGTCGCCTGCGCGTCGTCGTCGGTCGCGGATTCCGACTCGGCATCGCCGCCTTCGGCGTACACGTACTCGACGCTGTCGCGGTCGCCGATTTCGGTCTGGCGTTCGTCGACCTGCGCGAAGTCGAACCGCTCGAAGAATCTGCCCTCCTCCGTGTTCGCGGCGAGCGCGACGGCCTGGGGGTCCTCGATGCCGCGGTCGCTCAACTCCGATTCGAGGCGCTCGAACAGCGCGGTGCCGACGCCCGCGCCGCGGCGTTCGGGGTCGACGTGGAGCCACCGAATCTCGCCCTCGTCGCCATCGACGGTGGCCTGGGCGTATCCCGCGACGACGCCGTCGAGTTCCGCGACGAACGCGATGACGTCGCCGTCCTCGAACCGCTCGCGGAGGTCGTCGGCCGCGAACTCCGCGTCGAGGATGGTTTCGATGTCCTGGGGGCTCAGCGCGTACGACGTGGTCATCGAACTCTCGACGAGTTCGCGGACTCGCTCCGCGTCGTCGGTTTCGGCGCGACGGAGTTCGGGGTCCGAATCGGCGTTTGTGCTCATCGTATCAGTCCTCCCGCCACTTGTAGACGTTCTCGTCGCCGCAGTTCGGACACTCCTCCGGGAGGCCGTCGTCGAGTTCGCCCATCTCCCCGCACTCGTCGCAGCGCCACATGATGTAGCCCTCGCCGAACTGCTGGCCCGGGTCGTGCTCCTGCTCGGAGTTTCGCAGGCTCTCCTCGTTGGTTTCGGCGGCCTGCTCGCTCTCGACGTCCGGACTGCCGACCTCGGCGCGGCCGTCCTCGTCGACGTGTTCGATGTCCTCGGTGGTCGCCACCTCGAAGCCCTCGTCGGTCATCCCCGCGATGACGCCGAGTTCGTTGCCTTCGGGGTCGTACACGACCGTGCCGGTTTCTATCGCGGTCGCCGAGTCGACCGCGGCGGAGTCTTCGGTCATGTGTCGAATTTAGGCGAGGCCACTGTTGACCCTGACGGCCAATCCCGGCGGTCGCGCGACCGCGACCGCCGCGGTCACCCTCACGTCACGACCGCGCGACGGACGTCGGGACGAGGGGGAGCGAGGAAATCGGCCGACCGGCGAGGCCGCTGGCGACGGGAAACGACGGTTCGCGGAAACGACCGACGCGGAAAAGGAGGCTCGAGGTCGGAAACGGCGACTACCGCTGGTCGATGGGCGTCCACTCGCGGCCCGTCTCGCCGACGTAGTTGCTCCGCGGGCGAATCAGGCGATTGTCTTCGAGTTGTTCGAGGGCGTGGGCGGTCCAACCGCCGACGCGCGAGATGGCGAAGATGGACGAGAACAGTTCGCGCGGAATGCCGATGCCGTGGAGCAGGACCGCGGTGTAGAACTCGACGTTGGTGTTGAGGTCGAGGCCGGGCTTGTGCTCTTCGAGGAGGTCGACGCCGGCCTGCTCGGCTTCCTTCGCGGAGTCGAAGAAGTCGCTGTTGCCGCTCTCCTGGTAGAACTCGCTGGCGGCGTCGGAGAGGACGGCCGCGCGCGGGTCTCGAACCTTGTAGACGCGGTGGCCGAATCCCATCAGGCGGTCGCCGGATTCGAGGGTGTCGCGGATGTACCCTCTGGGGTCGCCGGACTCGTGGATGTTCTGGAGCATCTCCAGGACCGGGCCGGGGGCGCCGCCGTGGAGCGGGCCCTTCAGCGCGCCGACGGCGCCGGTGACTCCCGAGATGACGTCCGACTCGGTGGAGACGATGACCCGAGCCGTGAACGTCGAGGCGTTCAGTCCGTGGTCGACGACCGCGTTGAGGTAGGTCTGGAGGCCGCGGACCTCGTCGGATTCGGGTTCCTCGCCCTTGAGCATGTAGAGGAAGTTGGCGGCGTGCGAGAGGTCCTCGCGGGGTTCGACGGGTTCCTCGCCGTTCCGGTAGCGCCAGAAGGCGGCGACGATGGTGGGCATCTGGGCGACCGCGAGCCGCGAGTCGAGCGTCGGGTCCTCCTCCTCGCCGTCCTCGCGGCCGAGGCTGGCGGCCGAGATGCCCATCCGGAGCGCGTCCATCGAGTCGGCGCCCGCCTCGGCGGCGGCCTTCACCGTCGCCATCGTCTCGTCGCGGATCGAGCGTCGGGAGCTGAGTTCGTCCTCGAACGATTCGAGTTCGTCGGCTGTCGGCAGACGGTCGTTGTAGAGCAGATACAGCGTCTCCTCGTAGCTCGCGTTCGGTGCCAGCTCCTCGACCGGAAACCCGCCGATGATGAGTTGCCCCTTCTGTCCGTCGATGCTGCTAAGTCGCGTTTCGGCGACAGTAATGCCTTCGAGACCCTTGTGGACAGTGTCGTCTCCCATGCCCTCTATTTTGTCGCGCGCCGTAAATAATACCTTTTATTTCCGGCAGAACTTCGACACCGGCGGGCGGAATCGACCCCGCGGCCGAGAACTTCGAGCGTCGCGCCGAGGAAAGTGTAAGAACTGGAAGGATGTCGAAAAATCGTGGACTTTCGCCCGTCGAACTGTCCGATGGGGTAGTTCGTCTCGTTCGGGCGCAACGATGTTGCCCGTCGCTGGTCGCGTCGTCCCGAGAGAAAGCGCCGAGAGGGAGATTTGAACTCCCGAGTCCGAAAGGACAGTAGATTTCGAATCTACCGCCTTGGCCAGGCTAGGCTATCTCGGCTCACCTCAATGTACCGCCCTCTACGACTTAGTGGTTTCGATTCGGACATGACTGTTCAGCCGACCGTCACCTTCAAGCGAGTGGCGTGCACGCGGTAGTCCATGGACGTTACCGAGGCGAGCGAGCAGTGTGAGTCCGTCCTGGACGCGATCGGCGGCGCGGTCATCGCCGACCGCGAGTTTCTCGAAACCGTACTTCTCGGCGTGCTGGCGAGCGGCCACGTCTTGCTGGAGGACGTGCCCGGCACCGGCAAGACCCTCACCGCGCGGAGTTACGCCGCCGCGCTCGGTCTGTCGTTCTCGCGGGTGCAGTTCACGCCCGACCTCCTCCCCGCGGACGTGACCGGCACCCACGTGTTCAACGAACAGGACCGCGAGTTCGAGTTCAACGAGGGGCCCATCTTCGCGAACGTCGTCCTCGCGGACGAGATCAACCGTGCGCCGCCGAAGACCCAGGCTGCCCTTCTAGAGGCGATGGAGGAAGGTCAGGTCACCATCGACGGCGAAACCCGCCCGCTCCCCAAGCCGTTCTTCGTCATCGCGACCCAGAACCCCGTCGAGCAGGAGGGCACCTTCCCGCTCCCCGAAGCCCAGATCGACCGCTTCGCCGTCAAGTCGAGCATCGGCTATCCCGACGTCGACGGCGAGTACGAACTCCTGCGCCGCCGGGCGGGACGTCACGAGCAGAGCCCCTCGGTCGGCACCGTGCTGGACGAACAACGCGTGACCGACCTCCGCGAGGTCCCCGAGACGGTCCGGGTCGACGACGACCTGCTGGAGTACATGGCCAACGTCACGCGCGCGACCCGCGAGGACCGCCGGGTGCAGGTCGGCGTCTCGCCGCGGGGCACCCAGCGACTGTTCGAGGCCACCCGCGCCCGGGCGGTGCTTTCGGGCCGCGAGTTCGTCACCCCCGACGACGTGAAACGGGTCGCCCAACCCGTCCTCGCCCACCGACTCGTGTTGACCCCCGACGCCCAGGTGAACAACGTCGCGAAGTCCTCCATCGTCCAGCGCGTCCTGGACGAAGTGGAAGTGCCGACGGTGGAGTGAGCGTCCGCATCGCCGACCGACCCCGCGAGGAGGACTTCGACGCGGCCTCCCCGCGACCGGTGACGATTCGAAAACGAGAAGGTCGTCGGTCGGAGTTTCTCGGTCGTTCCATGAGCGCGAGTTCCGAACGTGGGGTGAAGACGATGCTGTTGGGAATCCACCTGACCTTGCTCGGGTTCGTCGTCACCGCCAGCACTTCCATCGACGTCCTGTCCCCGCTCGTTGGCAACACGTTGATCGTCGCGGGCGTGCTCTCGTCGCTGTCCGGCTTTTCGGCCGGAAGAGGCGCGTAGCGACTCCGGTCGTCCCCGACTCGAAGCCGGTTCCGGACGGACTCGGTCGCGGCTTCGTCGCCCGTCTAGCGGTCGCGTTCCCGCCCGCAACGAGGCGTTGTCCCGCGAGACCGCTCGTGGCCGGTCGGTAAGTCGCCGTGGTTTTCGTCCGGACGACCGGAGTCGCGGTGTTACCCCGATGAACGGAATCGACCATTGATGTTCGATTGACGACAAGGATAGGGTCGTTGCGACGAGCGCGGAACCCCGAACCTGCGGTGCGACCGAAAGGAAACTGACATGGGTACTAACGACGCGGAACCGAACGAAACGAAGCGGAACGGACACCGAGACGTCCGAGCGCGGCGACGCGGCGGCGACGCGTCCCGGGCCGAACCGCCCGCGGAGTCGGCGTCGTCGGGCGAAGCGAACCGACGGCGGCGCGCCGCCGTCGGCGACGGCGATGTCGGCGCCGACTTCCCGACCATCGCGACGTTCGAGGTCTGGCACGACCGCGACGGGCGACTCCACGGACTGCTGGAGGTCGGCGACCTGGACCGGTCGCGTTACCGAATCGAGGAGGCGGTCGTCGTCCTTTCGGCGGGCGGCGACGAGCGCGGCCGAATCGAGAGCGGCGACGACTGGCAGTCGTGGTACGACCGGACCGACGACGTGGCGACCCGGTGGACGGAGCACCTGGTCGTCGAACTCGAAACCGACGCGGTCGGCCGGCCGCCGGACGCCGACGGCTACTGCTCGGTGCGAATCGCCGACGCGGAGACCGGGCGAACCGAGCGCTACGTCCGCCGTCGACGCGCGCCGCCCGAGCGGTACTCGGTCGAGGAGGCCCCGACGGGTTCGGACGAATCGAATCGCCGGTCGCCTGAGTCGGGCGAATCGAACCGTCGCCCGTCGTAGTCGACCAGAACACGGTCGACGCGAAGTCGGAGGGGGACCGCGAAACCGGGTGTCAGCGCCGCCCGGGTCGCGTCCGGCGTCTCGGGCGCGCTACCCCGGAAATTTCACTTCCACCGCGCTTGGCTCGCTTTTATATCAGTTCCGATACCATCCGTGGGCATGGACGCCGAGGAAGCGGAGGACGCACGGGACTCCGAAGCCAACTCCGAGCCATCCGCCGACGCGGAGGACGCCGAGTCCCGCCGAACGCTCCGAAAACTCGAAGAACTCGACCCGAACGCCGAGGACGAAGCCCGGAAGGTCGAACGCCAGTTGCGCCGCATCCGCCGCGAGATGCGCGGATAACCTAATTTCTCAGCGCCGAGGTCAACACCACCGCCGCCAGTAGCAGGAAGACCAGCGCCGTCACCGGTTGGCCGCCCGCCCCGACCAGGTAGATGGCGTAGCCGAACCCGCCGGCGCCGACGCCGACCAGCGTGCTCCCCGCGGCGTGCATCACCTCCAGTCGCGTCGTGTCGGCCTCCCGGCCGAGTTGCTCGCCGACGTTGATGGCCTGCTCGCCGAGGTCCCACGCTAGCACGGTGGCGATGACGCCCGGCAGAACCAGGTAGACCGAGGGCGCGACGAGGCCGCCGACCGCCGACCCGACCAGGAGCGCGGTCGCGCCGAGCGTGACCGCTCGGCGCGACCCCCGGAGCGCGCCCGCGGCGAGCGCCAGGAAGCCGGGGCCGGCGACGGCGAGGCCGACGGTGCTGGCGAATCCGGCCGCGGCGGCCGCGAGGGCGGCCGCCGTGGCCGCGAGCGCCGCCGAGAGGTAAGCGGGCGAGCGGTCGATTTCGCCGACGGAGCGGCTCACGCCCGCCACCTCCGGGTGGTTCGGGCGAGCGCGTTCTCGAGGGTGTCCTCGGGCGACCAGTCGACGACGCGGACGCCCGACTCGCGCAGGTCGGCGATTCGCTGGCGGCGCCGGACCCGGGCGAACCGCCGGCCGACGGTGTCGGTCGCGGTCGGGTCGGGGCTGAACACCGTCACGAGGTGGCCGTAGGCGTCGAGGCGCCGGACCACCCCGGGGGCGTAGTCGTCGCACAGCGGCGAGAAGAACACGACCTGCGCCGACGGCGGGAGGTGCCTGCGGAGCCACTTCAGCCGGGTCGTCGGATAGAACAGGCCGTCGGATGGGACCGCCGAGAACGCCGGGTGGGTCGCCAGCAGTTCCCGGGCGCGAATCCGGTGGTCGTGGCCTGACCCCGGCGAGAGCCAGCAGGTCTCCGGTCCGAACGTCGCGAGGCCGACCCGGTCGCCCGACTCCAGCAGGGTCGTCAGCGTCTTGCCGGCGGCGTCGACGGCGTGCTGGACCGCGTTGCGCCGACCCTCGCCGGGCGCGAGGTAGGCGTCCTCGCGGGTGTCGACCACCAGCACCACGCTGGCGGCCCGCTCCTCGCGGAAGTCGACCGTGGTCAGTTCGCCCGTGCGCGCGAGGCGGTTCCAGTCGACCCGCGAGAGCGGGTCGCCGCGCTGGTACTCGCGGGTGGCGTGGAACTCCACGCCCGACCCGCCGACGTCGGTCGAGACGCGCCCGGTGTACTGGGTGGTCTGGGCGCGCAGGGGGACGTCGACGGTGGTCCCGAGTTTGGGCACGCAGGTCAGCGCGGTGTCGGCCTCGACGGTGGTTTCGACCTCGATGGCCCCGCTGAAGTCCCGGGCGACCGCGAGCACCGGGTCGAACTCGTGTTCGCCCCGCTCGGCCTCGACGGTGTAGTCGAGGTGCGCCGACTTGCCGGGCCGGAGCGCGGTGCCGAGTCGCGGCGACCCGTCGGTGACCGCCAGCGACTCGGGGACGCCGTCGACGATTCGGAGGTCGGCGAGCGTCCCGTCGCCGACGTTCTCGACGGTGAGGCGCACCCGGATCTCGTCGCCGGGTTGGGGTTCGTCGTCGCTCACCTCGCGGGTCACGTCGAGTTCGACGGCGGGCGCGCCCGCGGTCCGGGCGTAGGCGGCGAACGCGACGCCGACCACGCCCGACAGCAGGACGACGGGGTTGCTGAGCAGGACGCCGAGGCCGCCGGTCAACAGCGCGACGGCGCTGACGCCGCGCCAGCGGTTGGTCTCGCGCACCCGCGTCATCGCTCGACCTCCGCGTTCGCGGGTCGCCCGCCTGAGGGCGCTCGTCGCTCGGCGTCGGGGGTGTCGGTAGCCGTGGCGTCAGGCCCGGGGTCGGCGTCCGAGAGTCGCGCGACGGCGTCGGCGGTCCGGCGCGCCCGAAGTTGGAACTTCGACTCGGTGCTCGCCGCGACTCTGAGTCGGTCGAGCAGCGGCGGCGGGGGAACCTCCGACTCCCCGAGGAACGCCGCGGCGTGGGGGTCGTCGGTCCAGGTGCCCGCTTCGAGGCGCTCGGCGGCCGCCTCGCGCGAGCAGTTCTGGTCGGCCGCGACCGCATCCAGCGCGGTTTCGCGAAGCATCTCCTCGATCTCCGCGCGCCTGCGGACGGTTTCGCGGCGCAGTCCCGACCGGAGGTCGGCGAGGCGGTCATCGAACTCGCGGCCGGGCGTCGGCATCGTCGGCACCGTCTCGACGTCCGGGGTGTCGGCGCCCGCCACGTCGCTGGCCTTCCGACCGCCCGCGACCCTGGCCGCCTGCACGAGCGCGAGCAGACCGACAAGCGTCACCGCGACGTAGCCGGTGCCGATCAGCCCCGCGAGTCCGGGGTTCAGGACCATCAGCACGCCGAGCGCCACGGCGGCGACTCCGACGGTCGAGAGGATGGGGTGGTCGTCGTCGAGGCTCATCGCCGGCCTCCCGGCGGGTCGTCCGGGTCGTCCGGGTCGTCGGCGTCGCCCGCGTACTCCGCCTCGATGTTCCGGAGCGCGGCGAGCGCGCGCTCCTCGCGTCGGTCGGTCGGAGCCTCGCCGCCGTAGCGGACCGCCTCGAAGACGCCGGTGAGTTCCTCGACGTCGTCGCGGGCCATCCCCGCGTCGACCGCGGCGGCGGCGAACTCCGCGGGCGTGCTCGCCCGCGGATTCGCCACGTCGAGGTGGTCGGTCATCTCCCGCCACGCGCGGTAGACCTCGTTGTCGACGTCTTCGGTCGACTCGATGCGGTCGGCCGCGTCGCCGGCGGCGCGGCCGACCGCCGCCACGTCCGTTTCGGTGTCGGGGTCGGTGACCGACTCCTCGGGGTCGGGGTCGTCGCCCGACGAGGAGGCGAAGAGGAGCGCGACTGCGGCCGCGAGCGCGACGCCGAGGCCGGCGAGCAACAGGACGTTGGGGTCGGTCAGCGAGACGCCCTCGCCGGTTCCCGGCGCGCCGCTACCGCCTTGCGGGAGCAGCGAGGAGTTGTTCGTCGACCGGAGGAGGCCGCCGGACTTCGCCGGTATCGACCCCGCGCAGGTGGTCAACAGCGCGTGGGCGAGCAGGAGTGGAATTCCGACTGGTCCGGCGTAGGCGACGACGCCCAGGCCGCCGAGTCGGCGGTAGGCGAGGTACGCGCCCAACGAGAAAACCCCGAGGATGAGCGCGATGGCCCACCAGGTGGCGAGGACCGGGTAACAGGGCGGTTCGATAGACGGCCCGATGGCTCCTGCACTGTCCTCGCTGGAGTTGACGCCCAGCGACCCGCCGCCGCCGGGAGCGCCGGCGTCGGAGTTCGGCGGCCCCACCCCGAAGCCGCCGCTGTCGCCGGACTGCACCGCGGTGTCGAGCGTCGCGGCGGCCAGTCCCAGGGCGAGCACGCAGAGGAGTGCGAGAACGATAGGGCGTGCAGTGTCGCGGTCCACGCGGTAAGGTAGCGCGATTGATAACTTAGTGGTTGCGCCTTCCGCCCCGTCGGCGAACCGCCGAGCGTTCGAACGGCGCGCCGTCGGTGACGTTCGAGACGGCGTCGCCCACCTCCCGCCGGGCCTCACCGTACCGCTCGGACAGCGAATGTCCGAGCGTGTCCTCGGCCCACCAGCCGTCCCTGTTCCGCATCGTCCAGGGGTTCCTCGTCGCCTCCGCCGACGCCCGCCAGCCGTTCGCGTGCCAGTCGTCGACCGCCTCGCAGTAGTTCCGCAGGTCGACGCGCGTCCCGGGGTCGCCGGTCGGGACGTACTGGTGCCACGGTTCGACGACGTGGAGGCGCACGTGCGTGCCATTCATCGGCAGGGTCGACGGCGTCCCCGCGGCCTTGACGTAGTGGTAGACCGAGTAGACGACGCGCTCGACGCGTCCGGTCCCCTCGTCGACCAGCACGTACACCGGTTCGCGGTCGGCGACGTGGCTGTCGGCGGCCGTCAGCCCCCGCTGGTGCGGGTACCGCAGGAAGTAGACGTACGCCGCCGTCTCGCGCTCCGGCGAGGTGTAGACGGCGGCGTAACTGGCCGTCGGCGCGACGTCGAGGTGGTCGATGGCCGTCTCCGGTTGGTACTTCTTCAGTTTCGCCTCGTCGTACGAACAGGTGACGTGGTCGGGTCGGTCGTACCCCGCGGCCGGGACACCTCCGACCGCCGCGACCAGCATCGCCGCGAGGAGCGCCGTCGCGATGCGCATGCCGTCTCCGTGTGTACTCGGTTACGGTCCTTAAGCGAGTCGGCGATCTCGAACCGTTTATGCCCGCACGGGTCGTCGGGGAACGTCCCATGGACATCGAAGAGCGACAGATGGAGTGCGACTTCGACGACCTCGACGCCGACGAACACTACGTACGGTGCCTCGTCTGCGACGAACTGGTCGACCTCACCGACACCCACCCCGTCATAATCGCGCGCGAAACCGACGACCTCGGCGAACCCATCAGCCGAGTCTACCACTTCAGCAGCGGCGAGTGCCGGGCGACGTGGAAGCGCGAGCGCGGCTACGGCGTCGACGACTGAGACGACGCGTGCAGAGTCGACCCGGGCGGTGTCGGCCGGCGTCGAACGCCGTAATTCCTGAGCGACCTACGACTCTCGGTCCGTCTCTCGGTCGCCGGCCCGCACTTTGCCGTCCTCGCGGTCGCGCTCGCGGGCCGCCGGGTCCCGGTCGGCGGGGTCGCCGTGCCCGCCGCCGCCGGGCGTCCGGACGGTGACGGTGGTCCCCGCCTCGACCTCGACGGTCGTCTTCGCGCCGACGCGCTCGCCGGCCACCAGGTTCTCGCCGAGTGCGCCGGACTCGCCGGCGGCGAGTCCGGCGGGCGCGCGTCGCCGGCGCTCGGTCAGTAGCGAGACGGTGGCGTCGGTTTCGACCGTGACCGCGCGCTCGACGCCGAGTCCGCCCCGGTGGCGGCCGTCGCCGCCGCTATCGGGCCGGAGCGCGTAGCACTCGACTCGCATCGGGTATTCGAGTTCGAGCGCCTCGACCGGCGTGTTCAGCGTGTTGGTCATCCCGACCTGGACGCCGTCCATCCCGTCCTTTCGCGGTCGTGCGCCGAAACCGCCGGCGATGGTTTCGTAGTACGTGAACTCCCGATTGCCGACGACGAGGTTGTTCATCGTCCCCTGGCCGGCCGCCGGCACGCGGTCGGGCGCGGCGTCGGCGAGCGCGGCGAACAACACGTCGGTCACCCGCTGGCTGGTTTCGACGTTGCCGCCGACGACCGCCGCGGGCGGCCGGGGGTTCAGCAGGCTTCCCTCGGGCGCGTCGACCGACACCGGCGCGTAGCACCCGTGGTTCGGCGGAATCTCGGGGTCGGTGAGACACCGGACGACGAAGTAGACCGCGCTCTTGGCGACCGCGAGCGGGGCGTTGACGTTGCCCGGCACCTGGTCGGCCGTGCCCGCGAAGTCGACGGCGAGTCGCTCGCCGTCGACTTCGACCGTCACCTCGACGGGGACGTCGTCGTCCGTAATTCCGTCACCTTCGAGGACGTCGGTCGCGCGATACTCGCCGTCCGGGAGTTCGCGGAGTTCGGCCTCGACGCGCTCGCGGGAGTACTCGACGACCGCGTCGAAGGCAGCGAGCAGTCGGTCGCCGTGGTCGGCCAGCAGTTCGCCCAGTCGCTCCTCGGCGCGGTCGTTGGCCGCCAACTGGGCGCGGAGGTCGGCCCGCCGCTCGTCGGGCGTCCGGACGTTGGCCAACACGAGGTCGCGCACGTCGGCGTTCACCTCGCCGCCGGCGACGAGTCGGACCGGCGGTAAGCGCAGGCCCTCTTGGTATATCTCCCGCGCGCCCGCGGGCATGCTCCCCGGCGCCATCCCGCCGACGTCGGCGTGGTGGGCGCGCGAGACGGCGTAGCCTACGATCTCGCCCTCGGGCGCGAGCGGCGAAACCAGCGTCACGTCCGGGAGGTGGGTGCCGCCCGCGAAGGGGTCGTTGAGGAGGAAGGCGTCGCCGGGTTCGGGGTCGCAGTCGAGGACCGCTTCGACCGCCTCGGGCATCGCGCCGAGGTGGACCGGGATGTGTTCGGCCTGCGCGACCATCCGGCCGTCGGCGTCGAACAGCGCGGTCGAGCAGTCCCGGCGCTCCTTGATGTTCGGCGAGTACGCGCCCCGCACGAGCACTTGGCCCATCTCCTCGGCGACGCTCTCCAGTTGGTTCCGGAGGATTTCGAGTTCGACGGGGTCGAGGTTGGAGTCGGTCATCTCGGTCCCTCCTCGCCGCCCGGGTCACTGTCCCCTCCTTCCTTCACGAGGACGAGCGTCCCGTCTTCGCGCACGTCGGCCCGCCACGCCGGCGGGACGACCACGGTGCTGTCGGCCTGTTCGCAGACGGCCGGCCCCGCGAACGTCTCGCCCGGAGGCAACGCGGTGCGGCGGTAGACCGGCGTCCGGCGGCGCTCGCCGTCGAAGACCGCCTCGCGCTCGCCGACCTTCGGGTCACCCGACGCGTCGTAGGCGACCGCGGGCGTCTCGCGCGAGACGCCCGCGGTCGCCCGCAGGCCCACGAGGTCGACCGCTTCGTCCATCCGGTAGCCGTAGGCGGTTTCGTGGGCCTCGTGGAAGCGGCGTTCGACCGCGGCGGGGTCGAACGTCGCGGCGTCGGACGCTCCAGGGCCGGACGCCCCCGGGTTGCTTCCCTCGTGGGCCGACGCCTCGGCCGAGGCATCGACCCCCTCGCCGACCCGCACGGTCAACTCGAAGCTCTGGCCGGAGTACCGCAACTCCGCGCGGTACTCGACGTCGGCGGCGTCCGGGTCCCGGAGGTCCTCGCGGGCCTCCTCGGCGAGTTCTTCGAGGACCGTCGCCACCTTCGCGCGGTCGACGTCGGCCAGCGGCGTCCGGTAGGTCCGGACCGCGTCGCACGTTTCGTCGGCCGCGAGCAGACCGAACGCCGACAGCACCCCGCAGGCTCGCGGGACGACCACCCGGCCGACGTCGAGGCTCTCGGCGAGCGCGGCGGCGTGCATCGGCCCCGCGCCGCCGAACGCCACCAGCGCGAAGTTCCGGGGGTCGTGACCCCGCTCGACCGTGACCGCCCGAATCGCCCGCGCCATGTTCGCGTTCGCCACCCGGTGGACGCCCCGAGCGGCCTCGACGACGCCGTCGAGGTCGGCCGCCGCGGCGAGGTCCGCGAGCGCGTCGCGGGCCGCGTCGGGGTCGACGGAGAGTTCGCCGCCCAGCGCCGCGTCGCCGCCCAGGTACCCCAGCGCGACGTTCGCGTCGGTCACCGTCGGTTCGGTCCCACCCTTCCCGTAGCAGGCCGGGCCGGGGTTCGCGCCCGCCGACTCGGGGCCGACCCGGAGCGCGCCGCCCGCGTCCACCCGGGCGATGCTCCCGCCGCCCGCGCCGACCGTCGTCACGTCCACCATCGGGACGCCGACCGGCCGGCCGCCGATTTCGGCCTCGGTCGTGCGTTCGACCTCGCCGTCCCTGACGAGGCTCACGTCGCTGGAGGTGCCGCCCATGTCGAAGGTGACCAGTCCCGCCGCGTCGGTCGCGCCGCTCGCAGTCCGACTCGCGCCCACGACCCCCGCGGCCGGCCCGGACAGGCAGGTCGCGACCGCGTGCTCGCGGACCGCCTCGGCCGCCGCGATGCCGCCGTTCGACTGCATGACCAGCGGCGCGGGCAGGCCGGCGTCCGCGGCGCGCTCGACCAGTCGGCCGAGGTAGCCGTCGATTTTGGGGGTGACGTAGGCGTCCACGACGGTCGTGGCGGTGCGTTCGTACTCCCGGAACGCCGCCAGCACCTCGTGGGAGGCCGCGACCGGGACGTCGAGTTCCTCGCGGAGGATTCTCGCGGCGGTCCGCTCGTTCTCGGGGTGCGCGTAGGCGTGGAGGAACGACACCGCGACGCTCTCGGCGCCACAGTCGCGAAGTTCGCCCGCGAGGTCCCGGAGTTCTGACTCGTCGACTTCGCGCGCGACGCCCGCGGGCGTCGCGCGCTCCCCGACTTCGAAGCGCCTGCGCCGCGGGACGAGCGGGTCGGGCTTCTCGGCGTCGAGGTCGTAGAGGGCCGGGCGGTCCTGGCGGCCGATTTCGAGCACGTCGCGGAACCCCTCGGTCGTGACGAGCGCCGTCTTCGCGCCGGTTCCTTCGAGCAGGGCGTTGGTCGAGACGGTCATCGCGTGGGAGAACGCCTCGATTTCCGGGGGTTCGAGGTCGGCCTTCCCGCAGGCCTTCTCGATTCCCGCCAGGACGCCCTCGCTTTGGTCGTCGGTCGAGGGCACCTTCGCGGTGACGAGGTCGCCCTCTGGCGTGAGGAGGACGACGTCGGTGAAGGTGCCGCCGACGTCGACGCCGACGCGGGCCGCGTCGGTCACGGGCGGGGGCCTCCCGCGCACTGGTGGTTCATGCGTGTTGCGTCTTCCCGGGCGTGGTAATAGTTGGCGCTTGCGGGCATCCGCTCGCTCCGAAGTTCCCCGCACCGCCCTAGCGCCGGTACTCGAGGTTGGCTCCATCCGTTCCGTCGAGACGAGAGTCTCGCTGACTCAGTGGGCGTTCGAGGTGGACTTAAGAGCCGTTATCGCGTTTTGGAGGTCCTCGAACCAGTCGACAGTGGCGATATCGGAATCGACCGCGAGTGCATCGTCCCGCCACTGCTCAGCGATGCGAACGATTTCGGAGACGACGACGTCCCTCGGAACGACGAACGAGTCGAAGAGACGTTCGTTCGGGTCCTCGACCGCGCCGGGGCTGAAACACTTGGTGACGGCGACGGTGTCCTCGCCGCGTGGTTCGACGACCACGTACGTTCCGCTGTCGAGCAGTTCGAAATTTCCCGCTGTCCCGGAAACCGCGTCCTCCGCGGCCGTCAGCATGTCGACCAGCGTCAATCCCGTCATGATGCTTTCGACGTAGCGGTCCTCGCCACCGACGAGGTACTCTTCACCGACTCGAATTTTCATTCTACAGTCCGGCATCTCACCGTCGCGGATGAGTTATTCAAACTCGGGGTCGTACTCGAGCTGAATCGCGAATCCGTTTGCTGAATTTCCACTCATCGTCGCACCCTTCCTTGTAGTCCTCTAGTTAATCCTTCCATTTACCGAGTTCACAATCCGGTCGGCTCGAACCCGAGGTGCTCCTCGAACTCGTCCATGATCTGTGGTAGTTCCGGGTCCGGATACGCGACCAGGACGATGGAACCGTCGTCCCACTCGTATGTCCGCCACGCCGGCGAGGACAGGAGCGTCTCGCGGCCGTACGTCTCGACCAGCGCGGGCGTGAAGACGGTCAGCCAGACGGGGTATTCGAGTTCGTCTTCTTGCAACGAGTCCTCCGTCACCGGCGGTTCGTCCTGGTAGTCCGCGATGGCACTCCGGAGTAAGTGAGGCATCGCGTACACGACGGCCGGCCGCGAGTTGAGCGCGAAGTATGTCTCCCGCAATACGTCGACGAGTGCGTCGGCGTGCGCTTCGTGGTCGGCTTCGTCCTCACCGCGTTCGAACAGTGCCTCCTCGATACGGAGTTCGACGTGCGGGAGGTCCGGAGCGCCGAGTGTGTGTTGATTGACGCCGTCGGCGTACAGTTTCCCGACGATCATGTCCTTCCCGACGCGGGCGTTTCGGTCGTAGGGGCCGTCCCCGACGACGTATCCTTCCAGCGTCGGGTCGTGGAGATGGTCGGCCTACTCGCCGCCCGTCGAGATGTCCGTGAATCGTGTCCAGACCTTCGAGAGTTGCCCGGTGTCAGCGTCTTCGTCCTTGAAGACGAAGAGGGCCGTTAACGCACTCATGAACCCCTGGAAATTACCACGGCGGATCGATGTCGAGGTGGTCGTGCATCGCGTCGATGTTGCTCTGAACGAGCGGGTCGGCAGACGAAAGGAGAACGACAGTACCGTCGTCCCACTCGTACGTCCGCCAAGCCGGGGCCGACAATAGCCTCTCTCGCCCGTACGTCTCGACCAGTTGTGGGGTAAAGACGGTGGCCCAGACCAGATAGTTGAACCGACTGCGCCGCAGCGAATCGGCGTCGGCTGGCGTCTCCCCTATCGAATCCCAGATCGCCGTCTGCATCGACTCGGGCATCGCGTAGACGACGCTCGGTCGCGGGTCGAGTACGAAGTACGTCTCTCGCAGCACGTCGACGAACGCGTCGGCGTGCGCGACACGGTCAGTTTCGTCCTCCGCGCGTTCGAACAGGGATTCTTCGACGTGGAATTCGATGTGTGGAAGGTCCGGGGCACCGAGGGTGCGCTCGTTCGCGCCGTCGGCGTAGAGGCGTCCGACGATCATGTCCTTGCCGACCCGCAGTAGGAGGTCGTTAGGGTCTTCTTGAACGACGTAGCCTTCGAGCGACGGGTCGTGGAGATGCTCTGACCATTCGCCGCCCGCCGAGAGATCGTCGAAGCGCTCCCAGACCGTCGAGAGTTGCGCAGTATCCGTGTCCTCGTCACCGAAGACGAACAGCGCAGACAACGAACTCATCACTCGGAGTTCTCAGGAACCGGTCAAATAACTACCTCCGACGCGCGGCTATCTCACCGCCGTCTCCAACCCCAGGTGCTCGTTGACGGGTTTCGGGTCGCCGAGGAAAATCGGGTCCTCGAACGCGACCACAGCGACCGACCCGTCGTCCTACTCCTCGACGCTCCACCCCGGGGCGGACAGCAAGGTATCTCGTCCGTACGTCTCGACGAGTTCCGGGGGGAAGACCGTAATCCAGCCCACGTAGTTGATGCGGCCGTCTCGTAGCGTTTCGACGGTCGCGGGGAGCGTACCGAAGTCGAGAATCACCTCGACGAGTGGGTCGGGAAACGCGTAGACGAACCGCGGGCGGTCGGCCGTGGCGACGTACACCTCCCGTATCACGTCGAGAAGATTGCGGACCCGAACCGCCAGTTTAGCCTCGTCTTCGACGTCGAACTGTCGCTCCCGAACGTCCAGTTGAACGTACGGCGAGTTGGGGACGATGAACCCGACGAAGACGGGTTCATCGTAGGAGAACAGCATCCCGCCGACGCCATCCTTCTCGACGATTTCGAAGTTGGAGACGGGTTCTTCTCGACCGGTTTCGAACGAATCGGGAAGATCCTCGAAGTGATTGTAGATGTCGACCGGCCTGCCGTCGTCCCTGTCCTCGTACACGAAGACGACGTCCGTCTCGTCCATAGTTACGATGGCTGTCAGGTACGTACGTATACCTATCGTTGGGATTACTACCGGTGGAACTTGTAGAGCGTTCCGTCCGTCGGTCGGCGTTCGACGGTCGGTGACCGATTTTCCGATTTCGGACGGGCAGCCGTACTCGCAGTCGAATCTACGACCGGAGACCGAGTCGCTCTTCGAGTCGGTTTCGCTCTTCAAGATAGCCGAACAGAATCGGGTTATCCGAGAGGACGAGAAGAACGCTTCCGTCGTCCAGTTCTTGCGCCTTCCAGCCGGCGGAAAGCAACGTCTCCCGACCCAGGCGTTCGACCGCCGCCGGTGCAAAAACGTTGAGCCAGAACACCGCGTCGACACGGCCCGCTCGGAGGTCACTTCCGTCGCTCGAAGAGTGTCTTCGGAACGTACTCCGATTCGAACGCGTCTAACTCTTCGACAGGGATACCTCGATCTCGGGCGAGTAGCAAAAAGACGATTGTTGGGAAGCAGACCAAGACGTGGTCGAGACTCTCGACTCGTTGTTCGGCCAGTTCATCTTGTCTCGATAGCATCTGTCCGAGTGCGGCGTCCAACGCATTGGTATCTCTGTCGACGATGGCTCGACAGGCGTCACCAAGACCGGGGTAGGACCCAACCCGTTTGGGAGCATCGGGTTCCATTGCGGTGAGTGCGTCCGCCGCTTCGACTGCCTCATCGTCGCGCCCGAGGATGAGATTGGCGAGACAGTTGTCTAGATGAACGTAATACTCGGGAGATTGGCGTTCGATGCCTTCGCTGGCAACTTTAGTGGCCATCTCCTGAAATGGTCGCGGCCAGCGCTCCTGTATCGAAGTTTGGCTATACTCTACTCGAAGGGTAAATCGTGCTCTTCGCCCTGCCGCGTGTAAAACGAATCGAACGGAGAGCCCCGCTCCGCGTGGAAGTCCACGTCTCGCGGATTCAGCACAACGTACAGTCGGCGTAGGAAGTCGGCCAATCGTTCGCGATTTCGTTCGCCGATTTCGTCGCTCTCGTACCAGATATCCGAGTGTATGTCGATGCAGACTTTGTACACGGGCACATCCGAAGGATAGTCCTTTCGTCGAAGAACGGTCACCTCGATAGGATCACAGACCGGCCGTCGATCAACCAGTTCACCGTGATTCACCCATCTGTAGAGGTCCTCGGTTTCTCGACTTACTTCGACATCCCGGCCATCGAGAGTAACGTGGACACGTCCAGCTTCGATTTTCACCTCGGAGATCGAGACGACCGAATCCATGGATTCCGCATGTTCGCCGATGCGAGCAGCTACCTGTTCGTAATCAAGCCCATTAGTAGATCGAATTTCGTCGGAAGAGACATCTATGGCGCTCGTATCGTACATATTTTTCACGTCAATATCATCGTCGAACCCGTTCAAAGCGTAGGTGACTACCGTTGGTGTGAGAAAGCGCTTGCCAGCTTGGAACACTCCGTTACACGCACCGAGGAGTTCACCGTACGTCTCAGCGATAGTCTCGGCTTTGCAGTCGATAGTGAACGTCCAACCGCCGCTCAACGATGGGGCGTACGCGACGAAATCCGAGTTCTTCTCTTCCATCGTTAGGTATTGAACTCGAAGGACCCTGAATCTGTTTTGGTCGCCTTCAGCATCGTTCCGTCAGGCAGAAAGATCCTAATCTCGTCAATCCGATTCTCACGGCCCGTATTACGAAGCTCATCGGCATAGTCTCGGACTTTCCGCTTGATGTCCGATTTATCGACGTTGTTCGCACTGCTAACGTCAATCTCTAACTTCGTAGGACTGTCCCCGATTTCATCCCGGACCTGTTCTCGGGCAAAGCTATCGTGTCCTTCACGCAATTGGTTATATATGAAGTTATTGAGGCTATCAGTGTTCTTTTGTTCGATGTATCTTCCATCGACCCTAAGATCGACCTGTCCATCGATGGGGTCTATATCAATTGAGCTATCTGGATAGTTATCACGATAGAATGCCGTTCTTTCGACTTCAAAGAGTGTGGCTCGTACTTGGTTATTGTTTCCGTTCGCGATCATCTTCGCGTACTCTTTGTAGTCGTTTCCGTCCAATCCACGCACGTCCTCAAGCCGATTGAAGAGACGGCGAGTCTCCTGCGGAGAGAGTTTATTTGCTCCAACTGCTCGAACCGTAGCAGCACGAACTTCGACTAACCTACTCTCCTTGACGCCAAGTTCGTCGGCATCAGTAGATGCGAGTTTGTTCAGCGTCTTCGAATCGATTTTTCGGAGTCCTTTAATGCCGTTGTCGCCCGCATTCGTTACGACATCAATGTAGAACTTCTGCTCGGCATCTGTGAGGTCGTACATTTGATCAATATGGTTGCTGAGCTCCGTGCCGGATAGATCGGACTGCTGGAGTTCTTCTCCCCACTCGTTCCAGTCCTCAGCGGTCGGACAGCTTCGGCTACTACCAGCAAATCCGCGAACCGGGCCCGAGAACGAACATGATGCCTTGAAATCTAGCAGTTTCTCGGCGGACTCTTTATCTAACTTATTCAGCAGTTGAACGCCATCGTCACCATCACGCGCGAGGAGCATCCGAAGTCGATTCTCCTGCGCACGCGACAGATCGTCGATCTTGTGCCCGTCGAGTTTCCGCATCGCGTAGTACAGCCGCACCTGCCCGGAGGCCGTCTTCGCACCGCCGAGGATGCGCCGCGCACTCCGCTTGCTCAACTGCCAACTGCCCGCTGCAGCGCGTTTCCCGAGTGTGAACGCGGTCTTCTTCGCCGCGCCAGTCGTCCGCGCCTTCACCGCGTCTAGATACCGACTCGCCTGCGTCAACCGTCCATTCGAGTCAAGTTTGTCGACGACCTTCGTGAACGTCTTGGTGCTCTTGGCCGCCTTCGTCGCCTGCTGGCCGAACACCATCGACAGCAGGAAGTACGACCCGTAGCCGAAGTACCAGTTGTACTGGAATGCCTTGTAGTGTTCTTCCTGCGTCTGTTTGTCGTACGGGTTGCTGCGGTCCTGCTTGTCCTGGACGCTCTCGACCATCTGGCTCGGCAGCGTTTTCAGAATCTTCTCCAGCAGCCCGAGTTGGGACATCAACGCCACCATCCGCTGAAGCGAATCCAGGAACCCAAACGGATTCTCCAGAATGGCTTTCACCGTCTTCGCCGTGCCGCCCGCACCGACCGTGAACCCGGAGAGGAGTCCGAGGTCTCCGGCGGTACTAACGCTCCCTTTCGGTCCAATCTCCTTGGCGAGCGACCCGTAGAAGTTCGACCGCTCTAACGCGGTCATCGCCCGGTGGTTCCGGTGGCGGTCGGTGGCTTTCACCTCGACGCTCGTCCCGCTGAGCGCCGTGACCGACGACTCGATGACGCCCGTCGTAAAGTACCGATTGCCGCTGACGCCGGTCGGCGCATCGTCGAAGCGCGTATCGATGCGCGTCTCGCCCTCCTTCTGGATTTGGACGCGCGTCACGCCGCTCGGGTCGCTCGCGCTGTAGCCGATTCGATAGTGCGTCTCCGGGGGTAACGCCGTCGTCCAGTACGACGCAGCGAAGATGCTTATCTCGGGACCTTTGTAGTCGTGTAACGTCGGGTCTGCTCCGACTTGCAGTTCGTGGCCGTCGTCGACGCTGTCGCCGTCGGTGTCGGCGTACAGCGGGTCGGTCTCGGCCGAATCGGTGTCCAGGTACGCTCCGGGGTCGTCGCCGCTGTAGAGCGCGCCGAGGAACCGCTTCGAGTCGCCCGGCGACTTCGTCGCGCTCACCGTCCGACTGCCGTAGCGCTCCTCGTAGTCGTCGATGCCGTCGCCGTCGGTGTCGACCTTCGACGGGTCGCTGTCGAGCAGGTAGTACGTGCGCCCGACGCCGTATCCGCTCTCGCGCTTCTTGCCGGCCTCCTGTTCGTCCGACAAACCGTCGCCGTCAGTGTCGGCGTCGTACGGGTCGGTGTAGATGCGTTCGTTCGTCCCGGTCAGGATGCCGAGCGTCTCCAGCGAGTTCGACTGGCTTATTCTTCCGTCGTGAGACGACCGTACAGCTCTTTAACGTCGTATTCGATACCCTTCTCTTCGACTCTCTCTTGAACGTACTCTAGTTGTTCACTTCGACTTTCTATGTCTTTTCTTTCGTCCTTAGCGTCGAACACTTCTCGGACGAGCGAGCCAAGGGTTTTTCTAACATCGCATTAGTTTAGCACCTCTCCGGGTTTGATAGTCTCTTATTTTTCCCCGAGCATGGACCACTCTGACTCAGACGTAAGCGTGTCAAGCGCATCGGGAAGCCGATTCTGCTTGAACTCGACCCACTCACTGAGCGTCGCTTCTCGGACAAATTTTTGCCACTCGTCAGCATCATAACCGACGCTACAGGCTACCTGTTTCCAAAACTCAGTTAGCCACATGTGCTCCTGTTCTCGATGAGCAAGCGGTGGGTCATCTTCGTCGAGATACACCTGTTTAGCTTGTTCATACGCTTCCATCGCCCCGTCGCTACCACCGACGAGACGGAAATCCCCGATGTATTCGTACCACGCTCCATAGCGGGCCGTGTCGTACGCAGTCGAGCCGTCGAAGTCCTTCGTCCGGTCCAGTAACTCCTCTGCGATTAGAATGCCCTGTTCACACCGGGCAACCGCACGGTCGGGCTGACCACCGAGCCGATAACACGTTCCAGCTAAGAGAAAGAAATATTCTCCTTGACTGATTTTCTTCCCGTGAGGATCTTCAGCCCATTCGCTGAAGTACTGATGTCCGGTTGCAGTGTAGTACTCACCCGCTTCGACGAAGTTACCACGCCTGCGGTGTTTATGCCCAGTTTGAGCGTGCTGATTTGCGATGTCGAAATCCATATTGTCTCCGTAAGGGTTCTGTTAGCAGTCGACGTCGTTATCGTCGTCGTAAACTACTTCTTTATCGTTTTTCGGGATTTCGTCTTCTGCGTTATCTATTGTCTTGAAGAATCCGCCATCCTTGCCGGTCAGAATCGTCCGCAGGATGTGGTACCCTTCCGAGACGGTGTCAGCGACGGCCATCACCACCCTGTTCGGTCCAAGTCGGAGGATGTAATACCGCTGAGAACCCGCATCGATGATTTTTGTTGGGTTTTCGAGTATCTCACGGAGCGTTGAGACACTGTCGATTGGCTTTTCATCTCGGATAGAGTGTTCCGGATTATCGTGCTTGGTTATATCGACTGTATCTTCGCACTCTTCGTTGTAAGCTGGCTGTTCACTCGCCGTCATTATTGTGCCGCCGACAATGGAGATGACAATCTCTTCGAGATAGTCCGTTCGTCCGATGACAGTATAGTCTCCTTCGCCGTGCTCGTGAACAGTCGGATTGTTCCGGAGAACCTGCCGAATATCGGCCGTGGTGAGAGTAGTTGTCTCGGCAATGTACTTCCAGCCGTGCCCGCGAGCTATCGTCTCGCCAGTTCGCGGGTCTGTTTCTGTTGCGACTGTCCCGGTCGCCAGCGTTACGGTCGTCGGCAGCGCAGTATCACTCGCTAGGTATCGCGCTTTGACGCCAGTCGTAGGCTGATTCTTGACGGTTTCGCCGTCTGCAGGCACGTACTCGTTCGCGAGGTACAGTCCACCAGCAAACACGCTGATAATCACACCGCCAATTAATGCACGAGCAAGAACGGAGGGGTCGGTAGGTGTTGAAACTGCTCCACCGACGACGACACCCGACGCTGCTAATTTTGCGCCACCGCCTTCTTTCACCTCGATTTTGACAGCGTACCCGTTCCCATGGCTGTCGGTCAGATTGATCCAGTATTCTTCCGGCGGTTCGTTGAGGACACCGTGGTCCTCGAACTCGATCCGGTACTCCCCGTCCGTTCCGGCCGTGACTTTCGCCTTACTCGCATTCCAGTAGGAATCCTCTAGGAAGTTCGCCGGGTCGTACTTCGGTTTACCCTCGACTGAGACTGCAGACTCGTCTTCGACCGAGACCTCAACGTAGTCGTTGTAATTGTCCGAGTTGACTTCGGTGATCGAAGGTGGAGTATCCTCAACGAGTGGACGAGGGTCTACGGCGTCTCCGAATCCATCACCGTCACTATCGGAATCAAGGAGATTCGTTCCCCAAATCCGCCGTTCCTCGTAGTCGTCGAGGACGTCTCCATCGGAGTCGACCCTCGTCGGGTCGCTGTTCAGCAGGTAATAGGTGCGCCCGACGCCGTTTCCGGCCTCGTGCTTGTCGCCGACTTCCTGACCGTCTGGGATGCCGTCGCCGTCGGTGTCGGCGTCGTAGGGGTCGGTGTAGATGCGTTCGTTCGTCCCGGTGACGATGCCGAGCGTCTCCAGCGAGTTCGACAGGCCGTCGTCGTCGGTATCGCGAGTGACCTGCACGTCGAAGTACGACACCCTGACGGTCGACATGTTCAGCGCCAGCACGCGGACCGTCAGCGTCTCGCCCGCGGCGTGGGTCAAGTCCTTCTCTATCGTCTTCGAGTTGGTGACTCGCTCGCCGTCCTCGCCGTCGACGTCGAAGACGGTGTACGTGTCCGAGTCGGTGACGAGTAGGACCTGCGCCGTGGCGTTGACTTCCTTCGCCGATCCCTCGACTCGGGCCCGGACCGTGATCTCCGAGGCGTCGGCCGGGAGTTCGACCGACCGGGTGAGCCGCGACGGCGGAATCGGGTCGCCGCCGGCCCGACCGGGAATCGTCGTGCCCGGCGGCGGGTCGTAGGGTTCGCTGGTCGTGGTCGTCTCGGTCGTGGTCGTCGGCGGATAGCCCGGACCGAACGGATTCTCGCAGTCGTCGCACAGTCTGTTGGTTCCGACCCTGCCTCCCGTGCTGCCCTTTGCCGACAGAATCTCGTCGGAGAGCGTCCGCGTCGACGAGGAGTCGTTCTCCTGCGTGAGCGTCCCGGATTCGTCCGACTCCGTGCTCGCGTCCGCTGTCGCCGAGTCGAACGTCTGGGCGGTCGTCGACCCACCGACGACGACCCCACCGCCGCCGTTACAGTCGCCGCTACAGTTCCACCCGTCCAGGTCGTCGAAGTCCTCGTCGATGGCGTACCTGGGGTCGGGGTCGACCTTCTGCTGGGCCTCCCACTCCTTCTCGTTCAGCACCGTGAACGTCGAGAAGTGCGGGGTCGTGCCGGTCACCGTGTCGTTGGTCGCGTCGACCGACGACGGCAACTGCACGTACGTCTGGAGGCTCCGGTTGTAGGTGTACAGCGCGAGATCTCGCTCGTCTTCGACCCGCGTCTCGTCGTAGTCGATGGTGAGGTTCGCGCGCTCGAACTCTCGCTCGGACTCGAAGTGCAGCACTTCGGAGGCGGCCGCCCGCTTCACCGATTCGGGCTGGACGCGCTGGTTCGTCTCGTTTCGCACCGTGATGCCGCCGGCGATGGCTCCGTTGCCGGTGACGTTCACCGCGACGCCGACGGTTTCGTTCTTCGTCGTCGTCGAGAACGTCTCCTCGCCGTCCGGCACGCCGTCGCCGTCGGTGTCGGCGACCGTCGGGTCGGTCTCCAGTTCGACCTCGTCGGCGTCGGGCAGTCCGTCGCCGTCGGTGTCGGGTCGGAGCGGGTCGGTCCCGTGGACGGTCAGTTCAGCCGAGTCGTTCAGTTCGTCGACGTCGGTGTCGGCCCGAATCGGACTCGTCGTCGCGTTCTGCTCGCGGAGGTTGGCGAGTCCGTCGCCGTCGAGGTCCTCGTCGGCGTCCGAGACGGTGTCGTTGTCGGTGTCGGCCGTCAGGGGTTCGACGCCGCGGAACCGCTGTTCGAACCCGTCGCGGAGTTCGTCGTCGTCGGTGTCGGCGTCGTGGGGCTTCAGTTCGAAGAGGTACTCGTAGTACGTCGTGACGCCGTCTTCGTCGAAGTCCTCGTTTCCGTCGAGGACCTGGTTGGCGGACTCGTTTCGCCCCGTTCGCGAGGAGTTGCTGTCGTAATCGAGGGGCGCGGTCCCGGCGGTGTCCCGTTCGTACTTCTCGGGCAGACCGTCGGCGTCGAGTCGCAACGTGTCGTGTCCGGTCACCGGCGGGGCGTCCGGGTCGTCGGGCGCCCAGCGTCGGTTCGGGTCGGTCGCCGAGACGGTGATGCGATTGACCTTCCGGTCCAGCGTGAGATTGGTACTGAAAGTGCCGACGGTCCCCGGCGTGGCGTTCACGTCGAGCGCCATCGTCCGGTTCGCGCCGTTGAGCGTCAGGGTCAGCGGGTCGAGTTCGTGGCCCCGGACGTCGAAGACGCGACCGCGAACCGCGTAGGTGACGCTCTCGTTGTGGGCCATATCCTCGCTGACGGTGATGGTGACGTTCGGCGTGCTCGCGAGGTCGAGTTGGTCGAGCGCCTTCTGGGCGTGAATCCAGGCGACTCGGTACTGGCTAACGGCGGCGTGGCCCCGGTCGCTGCCCCGGAAGCGCTCGGCGCGCTCGTAGGCCGCCCGCGCGTCCGTGAGGTTCCGTTCGACCGCGTCGGCGTCGTAGGAGACGTTCCGCGCCCGCAGAATCTCGGCGACGCGTTCGGCGTCGGCGATGGCCGTCTTTGCCAACTGCCGGTCGGACCGCACCAGCAACGTCGTGACGTTCGGCGCGAACTTCGGGGGCGTGCTCGCTCGCTTGTCGAGTTCGAACAGTTCCGCCGACGTAGTCCGATTCGCGTCGAGCACGTACTGGAGCGAGTCGTCGAGCGCTTCCAGCGCCTTCGTCCGGTGGCGCTCGACCGACCGCCCAGGACCCGCGAACTCCGCGTCCTGCAGTGCGTCGATGGCCGCGACCCGGTAGTCGACCGCCGAGGCGTTCTCCTCGACGGTGACGTCGACGCTCGCGTTCGCCAGCGCCTCGCTCGCGTTCTTCCTGTGCGAGCGGTTGTCGACGTTCCCGGGCGTGTTCCGGTTCGCCACCCACTCGGGCGGCCCGCGCTCCTTCGACGAGGGGCCGCCGGCCCACGACGGCGGGCCGCCGCCTTTGTCGCCTTTCTTCGGTCCCTTGCCCTTCCCCGGATGGGTCCCGTTCTTCGGTCCCTTCCCGCTACCGGGGTTCGTTCCGTTCTTCGGCCCCTTTCCCTTGCCGGGGTGGGTGCCGTTTTTGGGTCCCTCGCCCTTTCTCGGATGCGTCCCGTTCTTCGACCCCTTTCCGTTGCCGTTCTTCGGTCCCTTGCCCTGCTTCGGGCCCTTCTCGGTGGTCGTCGCGGTCGAGTCACCGTCTCCTCGATACGGCGGGAGCAACCCGTGCCTGGAGAGCGAGTCGGTGACGCTATCGAGCAGCGCGTTTCGAGTCGCGTCGTTCGGCCGGCTCGGCGGTTCGAGGGCCGCCGCGGCCGGCGTGAGCGTCGACGTGACTATCAGTACGGAGAAGACGACCGCGAGGATTCGTCTGGTCCGAAGGTTCATTGCGCCGAACTAATCACTAATACGTTAAGTAGAATTCGAGCGGTATCAACGATGATAACACTGGCAGAGAAATCCCACAGAGTGCCGGGAGAGCTCTGATAACGTGTATTCCGCTCGCGAGGAAGTACGACAACGAAGCGCGCTTCCACCGATACGTGAGTGTTGTCTTACATATATTGCGTCGAGTTCTCTGCCTGATTTCGTTCCGCCATCGCGCCGCTACAGTTCCGACGGCGCGAGCGCCGCCATCGTCGTCTCGAACGTCTCGCGGTCGGCCTGCTCCGGGACGTCGACCAGCAGTCGGTCGATGGCGTCGACGTCCCCGAGCGCCCGGAGTTGCTCGCGGGCTTCTTCCGGCGTGCCCGCGACCCCGAGCGCGCCGACCATCTCGTCGGTCACCTCGTCTGCGGCGCGCTTTCGGTCGCCGACGCGCCAGGCGTCGGCGACCCGTTCGGCCGCCTCGGGGAACCGGCGGGCGACCGCCCGCCGGTAGCCCTCGCCGCTCCCGACGTAGTACGCGAGGTGGCCCCGGATGGCGTCACGGGCGGTTTCGGGGTCCTCGTCGACCGCGCTCGGGACGTACGGAGCCACCGTAATCGCGTCGGGGTCCCGACCCGCCTCGGCGGCCGCCTCGGCGACGGTTTCGAACGCGGCGTCGACGTCGGCGAACGGGACGTTGTGGGGAATCCAGCCGTCGCAGACCCGGCCGGTCGCCCGGCGGTTGGCCGCCCCGAGCGCCGCGTTGTAGATCGGGACGTCGGCGTCCAGCGCGGGGAAGTCGGCGACCGAGAATATCTCGCCGTCGTAGTCGACCCGGCCCGCGTCCTCGCCCGAGAGGAACCGCCTGACCAGTTCGGCGGTCTCGTGGGTCCGGCGGACCGGCCGTTCGAAGTCCAGGCCGTGGAGGTCCTCGATGGACTTCGGCGTGCTCACGCCCAGCCCGAGCGAGAACCGCCCGTCCGAAACCCGGTCGAGCGTGGCGGCCGCCTGCGCGAGCGCCGCGGGCGACCGCGAAAACACGTTGACGATGGCGGTCCCCACCTCGACGCGGTCGGTTCGTTCGGCGACCTCTGCCAGCCTGACGAACGCATCTTCGCCCCAGAGTTCCCCCGACCAGACCGAGTCGTAGCCCAGCGCCTCCGCGCGCTCGCCCAGTTCGCCCGGCCGCGCCTCGCCGGTGTCGGGGAGCAGTAGTCCGACGTGCATACCGGTCCGTCGACCGCCCGGCGTAAAGTTGCTCGGACGGGGACGGTCCTCCCGCCCCGCCGACCGTCAGCCGGTCGGTTCGACGGTCAAGTCGACTTCGGTCGTCGGCGGCCGGATGAGGATGCGCCCGAAGCTCTTGACCGTGACGTCGTAGCCGTGGTACGAGAACGTCACTTTACATTCGCGCGCGACCGTGCTTCCCGACGGACGGAACAGTTCGTCGAGCGCTTCCGGGTCGACGCTCTCGGCCTCGTAGAGTGGTTCGAGGTCCGTCGTATCGCTGTCGGTCAGCGCCATCATCGCGAGCGGCACGGCGAGACTCGGTGGCTCGGACGGGTAGTGGTACGTCGCCCGGTAGGCGCCTGCCTCGGGGTCGACGTCGACGTGCTTCTGGGTGCGACCAGCGGTCATGGGCGTCCATCGGTACGAGCCCCCATCAACCGACCAGGACGTTTCACCCGTTCCGTCGCACAAGCCCACGTTGGGTGTTGGCGGGGCGACGTTCCCCGCTCTAGTGCAGTATTGTGGCCTCCCGGTGCGCCGGCGTAGAAACGGCCAACGCGGCCGACCCGGGCCGACGCGACCGAAACGGCGGGTTCCGACGGACCGGTCGGTCGCGAGGTAGGTTCGTCCGCGTCGGTCGTCGTCGGAACGGGTCGTCGACCGACCGGTGTCCACCCCTCGCCGAGGAATCCCCCGCGTCTCTCGGCGGGTCGGGTCACCTAACGTCGCCATTAGAGGTGTAAAATTTACACTATTTCGGTTCGGTCGGGGGATTCCCCGTTCGGTAAGGTCGGACTACCGAAGGCCGACCGCCGCGCGGACGTCACAGGAGCACTTCGCCGTCGGCCAGCAGTTCCCGTTCGGTCCGTCGGGCCTCCCGGCCCTCCGCGACGAGGACCGGTTCGTCGACCGATTCGGAGAATCGGTCCGGGTCGGGGTCGACCCGCTTCAGCATCGCCGAGAACACCGACCCGCGTCGTCCGCCGGCCGAGACGATGCCGCCGTAGGCCCGCTCTTCGAACGACGTCTCGTCGGGGTCCGGAAACTCCTCGCGGATGATTTCGGCGGTGTCTCGGAGGTACGCCGCCGCCCGCCGCTGGGAGTAGTTGCTCTCCTCGTAGTACGTCCGGGCGTGCTCGGCGTCGAGTTCCTCGGTGGAGTGCTCGGGCGACTCGTAGCGGACCGACTCGGTCGTGGCGTACCCGCTCGCGAACCGGACGTTCACGGTGAAACTGTCGGGGTACCGCAGGATGACGGGGAAGAAGAGCATGTCCGTCACGGTGGTCCGCTGTTGTATCCGCCAGAGGCCTTCGAGGTAGTACGACGCGAGCGCCCCGGTCCGGTCGTCTCGCTCGCCGCGGTAGTACGCCGCCGCGACCTCCCGATAGTCGTCGCCCGCGACGCGGCGGAGTCGACGCTCGAAGCTCCGCGCGACCCGGTCGAGTTCCCGCTCGTAGGCCTCCAACAGCGTGACGTCGGGGTCGGCGAGCAGTTCCGCCTTCTTCTCGCGGGCGTCGGCGACGTTCATCATGTTCTCGTGGAACGTGCGCTCGGCGCGCGCGTCCGGGAGCGGCGTCCGCACTGCCCGTCGGTGCAGAACTCCCGGGTCGCCGTTGAACCGGCGCTGCCGTCCGCTCATGCGAGCGTCTTCGGGGCCGAAGGATTATCAATCGTCGCTTCGCGGCGTGGCGACAAGTTCGGTCAGTGAGTCGACGTCTCGGTCTTGCACACGCGGTCGACGTCGGTGAATTCGAAGCGCGCGCCGCCCGACTCGCCGTCGGTGATCGAGTAGTCCCAGCCGTAGGTTTCGGCCAACTCGGCGACGAACATCAGGCCGAACCCGGTGCCGCCGGTGGTGTAGCCCGCGTCGAATATCCGCTCGCGCTCGTCTGCAGGGATGCCGGGACCGTCGTCTTCGACGTAGAAGCCGCCGTCGAGGTCCCCGACGCGGATGGTCACGGACCCGTCGGCGTGTTCGACCGCGTTCGTGAACAGATTCTCCAGCAGGTGCCGCAGGTGGACCGGGTTGGCCAGGAGCGTCAGGTCGGTTTCGACGGCGAGTTCGGCGTTCGCGACATCGAGGTCGACCCACGCCGCCTCGGCGACCGACGCCAGCGCCACCGCCTCGCGGTCGATGTCGGCGTCCTCGCCCCTGGTGATGACCAAGATGACCTCGACCATCTCCTCGATGCGGGTGAGCGCGGTTTCGAGTTCCTCTGCGGCGTCCCGGTCGCCTTCGACCGCCGGTCCGAGGTAGATTCTGGCGACCGAAAGCGGGTTGCGGAGTTCGTGGGCGAGGAGGCTCGCGAAGTTGTCCAGCAGGGAGTTCTGGCGCTGTAGCTCCTCGCTCTGTTCGCGGAGTTCCTCCTGTTGGCGTCGGAGTTGCCGGCGCTGGCGGCGGAGTTGGCGGGCCTGAGTCCGCCCGCGGGCGTCGTACACTCCGACGAGGAAGCCGCTGGCGGTGCCGATGGACGTGGTGAGCGTCAGCGACCAGCGCGGATACCGGATGACGACGCCCGGTTCGAACCGCAGGAGTTCGACCAGTCCGAGCGTGACGGCGAACCCGCCGAGACACCACCCCACGATTCTGGTGTACGTCTCCGGTTCGATCTCCATCTCGGGCAGGCGGTAGCCGCCGTAGAGGAGGACGAGGCCGGGTGCGCCGACGAGCAGGAAGTCGATGAAACCGGTCGACAGCGCTTTACTTCCCGAAACGACGTACAACGCGCGCCCGACGGCCAACACGACGTAAATCCCCCCCAGAAGACAGAACACCCGATTCCAACCCACCGACCTGAGGCGATTCCGTCCCTGTCCCATTGCCACCTTCGACGTGAGGCAGTCATTTAACTCGTTTGATGGGGGTGTCAGCCCGTCGGATTCCGCGGCGCTGTAACGTGATCGTTGGGCGGTCGCGCAGACGGACCGTCACGCTCGGTCCCGTCCTCTCACCGACGAGGTGCCCGACTTAGAGACGGGTGATATAGAAAGTCCCCGACGGTGCGCGTGGCGATATCAACCCACACCCTCACTCTGGTGGCCGTCTTGCACGGGCAGTACATGTTCACCCCGGACAACTCGCTCGCGGGAGTGCTCGACGACGACCTGTTGGAAATCCTCGGTCGGTCGCGGTGTCGGTGCGTGCTCCACTACTTCAGATACCGGTCGACGGACGTGGCCACGCTCGACGACGTCGCGACGTTCGCCCTCGGTCGAGCGGAGGACGAGGAGGACGACCTGCGAGTCCGGTTGCACCACACGACGCTCCCGCGACTGGCCGATGCGGGCCTCGTCGACTACGACCCGCGGAGTCGCACGGTCAGGTACAGAGGGGGTAACCCGGCGGTCGAGGTCTGGCTAAACCACGTCGTCGAACGAGAGGACCAGGTGGTCGAAGGGGGGAACGACGCGTATGCCCGCGCGTAGACGGGAAACGAGCGACGACGGCGGCCGCGACGAGTACGCGGAGATAGAAGACGCGCTGACCGACGAGCATCTGCCGGCGTTGGCCGAGCGGGATATCATCGAGTGGGACCGCGAGAACCGACAGATTCGGCCGGGGCCGAACTTCGAGCACATTCTCCCCGCGCTTCGAGAGATGGACGACCCCGGCGAGGAGGGTCCGGACGGCCTCCGCTGACGCCCTGCGCGACCGACGCCGCAGAGCGGTCGCCCCAAGACGCAAACCCGTCGGGCCGTTAGCTGGCGTGCCATGTCACCGACCGAGACGCTCGAAGGCTACGTCATCGACGTCGGCTGTGTCCGAAAGAACGCCCGCGACGACCTGTTCGAGAGCGCCAGGACCCACTCCCGGGAGTGCGCCCTGATGGGCCACTGCGTCGAGAGCGGCTACGGAATCGTCTCCGAGGACGACCGGCTGACCGTCCTCGACCCGAACGCGACGCCGAAGGTCGTTAACGTCGTCGAGCAGAGCGACACCGAGGAGGGAATCCGCCTCCGCGTCGAGCGCGAGGAACGCGACAGGACGACGGAGACGACCGCCGTCACCGAAATCGACTGAAATGGCCACCGCCGACGGTGCCCCGCCGAGCGAGGCGCCGTCGGCCGCAGAACACCCTTCACGCTCGACGCCGTATCGATTCCCCGCGAGGACTCCTCATGGACGACCACCACCACTCGAACGGCGACGAAGCCGAGGACCGCTCCGACCCCGACGGTCACGCCGGTCACGATGGCCGCGCCGACCATGACGGTCACGCCGACCACGACGGTCACGACGCGGGCGACGAGGCCGGGGGAACCAGCCTCGGCGACGATGAGCCGCGGGTGGAGCAGTCGCTCCTCGAAGACGAGGCCGACGCCGACGAAGCCGAGGAACGCGTCGAACACGGGAGCCACCCCGAGGGCGACCACGGAGGCGGCCCCGGTCACGCTGGCAGTCACGGTGACCACGACGGCGACCACGGCGGGATGCACGAGGGCCACGAGGAGATGTTCCGCCGGCGGTTCTTCGTCTCGACGCTCCTGTCGATTCCGGTCCTCCTCTACAGCGAGGCCCTCCAGGAGTGGCTGGGGTTCTCGGTGCCGGCGTTCCCCGGCAGCGAGTGGATCAACCCGGTGTTCGCGGTCGTCGTCTTCGCCTACGGCGGCGTCCCCTTCTTGCGGATGGCGGTCCCGGAACTTCGCGAGCGCTCGCCCGGCATGATGACGCTCATCTCGATGGCCATCTCCGTCGCGTTCGTCTACAGCCTTGCGGGGGTCGTCTTCCCGACCACGTCGGCGTTCTTCTGGGAACTCGTCACGCTCATCGACATCATGCTGCTGGGCCACTGGATAGAGATGCGGAGCGTCCGCCGGGCGTCGGGCGCCCTCGACGAACTCGCCGAACTGATTCCCGACACCGCCGAGCGAATCGCCGACGGCGGAACCACAGAAGAGGTGCCCGTGAGCGACCTCCGGGAGGGCGACCTCGTGCTCGTGCGGCCCGGAGCCAACGTGCCCGCCGACGGCGTCGTCGAGTCGGGCGACTCGGACGTGAACGAGGCGATGATAACGGGCGAGTCCCGGCCGGTTTCGAAGGAACCCGGCGACGAGGTCGTCGGCGGCACGGTCAACGGCGACGGGAGCCTCCGGGTTCGCATCACCGCCACCGGTGAGGAGACGGCGCTCGCCGGAATCGTGCGACTGGTCGAGGAGGCCCAGCGGAGCAAATCGAAGACCCAGGTGCTCGCGGACCGCGCCGCGGGGTGGCTGTTCTACGTCGCGCTGGCGTCGGCGGCCGTCACCGCCGTCGCCTGGACCGTCGCCACGTCGTTCGGCGCGCCGGTCATCGAGCGGGCGGTCACGGTGCTGGTCATCGCCTGCCCGCACGCGCTCGGCCTCGCGATTCCGCTGGTCGTCGCCATCAACACGTCGTTGGCGGCCCGCAACGGCATGCTCGTCCGCGATCGCATCGCCATGGAGCAGGCCCGCGAACTCGACACCGTGGTCTTCGACAAGACGGGGACGCTCACCGCGGGCGAACAGGGCGTCGTGGACGCGGCGACCGTCGACGGCCTCGCCGAGGACGAGGCGTTCGCGCTCGCCGCCGCCGTCGAAGGCGACTCCGAGCACATGATCGCCGAGGCCATCCGACAGGCGGCGGCCGAGCGCGGCGTCACACCTCCGGACGCGACCGACTTCGAGGCGCTGAAGGGTCGCGGCGTGCGCGCGACCGTGGAACGGGCGTCGCGTCGCGACGCCGACCAACCGAGCGGCGGCGGCCCGCGAGACGGCGAGACGGTGTACGTCGGCGGCCCGAACCTGCTCGCGCAACTCGACGCCGAGGTCCCGCCCGAACTCGCCGCGTTCGCCGACAGGGCCGGCGAGAACGCACAGACGGTCGTCTACCTTCTACGAGACGACGAACTCGTCGCCGCCTTCGCGCTCGCCGACGTTATCCGCGAGGAGAGCTACCAGGTGGTCGAGGCGCTCCACGAGTTGGGCGTCGAGGTGGCGATGCTCACCGGCGACTCCGAGGACGTCGCCCGTGCGGTCGCCGACGAACTCGGCATCGACACCGTCTTCGCCGAGGTGCTCCCCGAAGACAAGGACAAGAAGGTCGCCGAACTTCAGGACCAGGGAAAACTCGTCGCCATGGTCGGCGACGGGGTCAACGACGCCCCCGCGCTCACGCGCTCCGACGTCGGCATCGCCATCGGCAGCGGGACGGACGTGGCGGTCCAGTCGGCCGACGTCGTCCTCGTCCGGAACAATCCCCTCGACGTGGTGCGACTCGTCAAACTCAGCCGGGCCAGCTACCGGAAGATGCGAGAGAACCTGGTCTGGGCCGCGGGCTACAACGTGTTCGCCATCCCGCTGGCGGCGGGCGTGCTCGCGCCGATCGGTATCGTTCTCTCGCCCGCGGTCGGGGCGCTGTTGATGTCGCTGAGCACGGTCATCGTCGCCATCAACGCCCAGTTCCTCCGCCGGGTTGACCTCGACCTGCCGTCGCTGCCGGGCGTCGCTTCGTCCGGGAGTCCTCGACCGGCCGACTGACCGGCGCGCCGACGCCGCGATTCCGATTCACCTCGGTCCCGTCGTCGGCCGGTCGGGGACGTCACCACACGCTGCGCCGCGACGACCAATCAGAAACGGACACGAACAGAGAGGGACAACGGGTTCCGGCACGGTATTTATCCGTATTACCAAGGTTGAATTACTTTGAGCAAGAACGTAATATTCGATGTCCGAACACGGAGACGAAGTGAGACGGCGTACGTTTTTGCAGCGAACGGGCGTAGTCGCGGCAGGTACGTCGCTCGCCAGCGCGCGCGTCGGTGCCGACCCGGGTGACCGAGAACACATGGAGGAAAGCCAGGACCCCGTATCAGAACTATCCCCGAACGTCATCGCCCACCGCGGATTCGCCGGCGTCTACCCCGAGAACACGGTCGGCGCGGCCGAAGCGGCGTCGCGAGGCGGCCGCGCCGACGCGTCGGCGAATCGCGCGGCCGATATGGTCGAAATCGACGTGATGCCGACCGCCGACGGCGACGTCGTGGTCTTCCACGACACGCACTTGAGCGGCCGCGACGGCGGCGAGCGGGGCCTGACCGACGCGAGCGGCGTCGTCTGGGAGACGCCCACCGAGACGGTCACGAGCGCCGAGGTCCTCGAAACCGGCGAGACGGTTCCTCTGCTGACCGAGGTGCTCGACGCCATCCCGTCGCCCGTCGGCGTCAACATCGAGTTCAAGAACCCCGGTTCCGCCGACGTGCGATTCGCGGAGAACCTCTCGGGACCGACCCTGGAGACGCAGAAGGAACGCTGGCGGCCGTTCACCGAGGACGTCCTCGAAATCGCCTCGCGGTACGACAACGAGATACTCGTCTCGTCGTTCTACGAGGCGGCTATCGCGACGGTCCGGGAGGTCGATTCGAGCGTCCCCGTGGCGTTCCTGTTCTGGGACTCCATCGAGGACGGCCTCGACATCACTCGCACGTACGACTGTGAGGCGCTCCACCCGCCGTACAACCTCGTCGAGGGGACGCCGTTCTTCGGCGACGAGTACTACTTCTCGGGCCCGTTCGCCGACGTGGACCTCGTCGACGTGGCCCACCGCGAGGGCCGCGAGGTGAACGTCTGGACGCTCGCGACGCACTTCCAGGCCCGGAAACTTGCCGCCGCCGGCGTCGACGGTCTCATCGCCGACTACCCCGGCCTCCTTTCGTTCGGCGCGCGACGCTGACCCGGCGGCGGTCCCGAAGCCGAACGCGGCCGACCGGCGACGAGCGGTTCCGTCGCCCCTCGCCGTTCTGTCTACGAGTCCTCGATTATCCACTCACCTTCGAGGATTCGATTCACCAACCGCGGGTCGATTTCCACGGTGAACTCGGGCGCGAGGTCGCCGTCCAGCCTCGCCGCGGTCGTGGCGTCGCCCGTCGTCGTGGTCGTCGTCGCGGAGGTCTTCATCGTCGTCGACGTCGTGGACGCAGTCGTCGTGGCGGTCGGAGTCGACGTCAACGTCTCCGTCGTCGAAGTTGCCGAGGTCGTCGCGGTCGTCGTGTCCGTTTCGGTCGCGGTCGTACTCGTGCTCGTTTCCGTGGTCGTCGTCGCGGTCGTGGTCGTTGTGGTCGTCCCACCGCCGCCTCCGCCGACCGCGCGCTCGACGATGGTGCCGCCGGTGCCGACCGCGACGTCGTAGTCGGGACCGCTGGCCCCGCCGTTGAACTTCGTGTCGGTCGGCGTCTGGTGGCGGGTCCACTGGCCCGCCGACTGGCGCTCGTAGACCTTACCGCCGGCGCCGACCGCGAACCCCTTCTCGCCGTCGCGGTCGATGCCCCGGATGGCCTGCCGGGCGTCGTCGATGACGTGGGGCGTCCAGCGGAAGCCGTCGTAGCGGTACACTATGCCGCCGCCGGCGGTGACGTTGACGTCGCTCGCCCCGACGCTGGCGACGTCGTAGAACGCGTTGCCGGCGAAGTCGATGCCGATTCGGGACCAGTTCTTGCCGCCGTCGGTGGTCTCGGTGACGAGTTGGCTGGTGCTGATGACGTGGCCCTTCTTCCGACTCCGGAAGTCGATGCCGGGGATGGTCGACCCGCCGCCGGGTTTGACGACCTCGCGGTACTTCACCGCGCCAGACTCCTGGCGGACGCCGACGAGCAGTTCGCCCGACCCGTTGACGAAGTAGAGGCGTTCGTTCTTGCCGGCGGTGCCGACCACCGCGACGTCCTCCCACGTGCTCGTCTTGCCCTTCGGCGCGGAGTAGTTGGTCAGCGTGTTGGTGTCGACCCGGAACTCGCCGATGACCCCCGACCCGCCGACGAACCAGACGGCCCGGCCGTCGTCGGTGACGTCGGCGCCCTTCAGCGGTCGACTCCGGGCCTGCGGGCCGTACTCGACGACCTTCCGCCAGCCGTCGTTTCCGCGGGCGAGGACGTCGCCGCCCGCGCCGACCGCGTACGGCCCCTCGGCGGTGTTGACCGCGCTGAACAGCGTCTTCGTCGTCGGGGAGTCCTCGACGACGGTGAACTCGTTCTCGCCGGACTGGGCGTTCCCGGTGGCGCTGAGCGCGCCGGTCCCGGCGGCCGTCAGTAGCGATGCTCCTGCGACTTTCACGAAACTCCTGCGGGTTTGCCGTGACATGGCGGTGCACGTTATCCTTGGGCCGGAGTTTATTGTATTTATCTGACGTAATTGGATATGTGAAAAAGGTTGCTCGGTCGGGCGGGACGCGACGCTTGGCGTCCCGCCGTCGCGTGAGAGCGTCGACCTCTTTCCGCTTCGACACCGCCGTCCCGAGCCGCATGCATTATTATGCAAGCACCCTTTTGTACGGGCGATGCTTCGCCGGCTCCGGTTCCGCTCGCCGAGGAGTGCCGAGTTCGCCATCACGCTCCTGGGAATTGTTCTCTCGGGCGTTGCGATCGGACGATTCCCGTTCGCGGTCGTCGTCCGGGCACCGTTCGCGGAGGCGGTCATCCACGCCGTCCTCGTCGGCGCGCCCGGCCTCGTCCTCGTCTACGGCGGCCTGAGACTCTCCGAAAGTGGTATCGACCCCGAGGCGTACCCGCGGGTGGCCCACTGGTGTTTCGGTGGGGTGGGCGTGTTGCTCGTCGGCCTCGGCCTGCTCGGACTCAACCCCGCGGGCCGAATCGCCAACCCCGTCGAGGCCGGAATCTTCGCCACGGCCATCGGGGGCGTCGGCGGGTTCACCATCGGCCTCCACGACGCCCAGGCCGTCACTCGGGCCGAAGAGGCCGAGGCCCACCAGCGCCGACTTCGGCGGCAGAAACAGGCGCTCGAACGCCAGAACGAGCAGTTGGAGAGCTTCGCGAGCATGCTCGCCCACGAACTCCGCAATCCGCTTCAGATCGCCCAGATATACCTCCAGCAGATACCGACCGACGACGGGAGCGCCCTCGCCGAAGTCGAACACGCCCACGACCGCATCGAGGAGATGATCGACATCCTGCTGGTGACCGCGCGGCGGACGGACCCGGACATAAGTTGGGAGGCGGTCCCGCTGGCCGACGTCTGCACGGAAACTTGGTCGGCCGTGGAGACGAACGGGGCTGAACTCGCCGTCGAAACCGACCGGACGATTCGCGCGGACCCTCTTCACCTCCGCCACCTCCTAGAGAACCTCTGTAAGAACGCTGTGGAGCATAGCTCCACGAGCCCTCGTCGGAACGACGAGAACGCCGTCGAACACGGCGACTGGTCGCCGACCGTCAGGGTCGGCGACCTGCCCGACGGCTTCTTCGTCGCCGACGACGGTCCCGGTATCCCCGAGGACGAGCGCGAAACCGTCTTCGACGCGGGCTACAGCACGCGCAAGGACGGCATCGGACTCGGCCTCACCTTCGTGGCTCGGCTCGCAGACACCTACGGCTGGGAGTGCGCGGCGACCGAGAGCGAGGCGGGCGGCGCGCGCTTCGAGTTCCGGAACGTCGAACTCGTCGAGTCCGAGGGCCGATAGCGAGTTCCGGATTGACCATCTCGACGCGACCGCCGCGAGCGTCACCGAGATGCTCGGCCGGCGTCGCGTCCGTCGTCGCATCCATCGTCGGTGGTGACCGAGCGCACGTCGAGGTCGCCGTCGACGACGACGGTCGCCGTCCCGCCGTCGGACTCGATTCGCAGTTCGAATTCGAGCGGGTCGTCCGACGCGACGGTCACCGTCGGCTCGGGCAACTCCCACGAGAAGGCCGTCTCCACTGGAACGTCGAGGTCCACCAGCGCCGCCGCGACGCGGGCGTCCGAGAGCAGCGGCAGGAGGAAATCGACCGCGACCACCCAGGTACAGGTGTCGCAGGTTATCTCGACGTCGTGCTCGTCGTCCCGGTCGAGGAGGCCCCGCCGTATCGCGACGGTCGTCGTTCCGGCGCAGTCGGGACACTGGCCCTGCCGCGCCAGTCCGACCTGCGAGCGAGCGCGCTGGTACACCGCGCGGACGACCTCCGCGTCGGTGCGGTCGTCGAGTCCGTTCTTCGGGAACGGGTAGGTGAAGTCGCCGACCACCCGGTCGCACCCCGGACAGCGGAGGGTGAGAAAGTCCCCCTCGTAGGTGGCGACCAGCGACTCTTCGCAGTCGGGGCAGGCCGCGTCGCTGTCGAGTTCCGATCGCGCCGCCGACTCCGTCGGGCGATTCGCGAGCACCGCCCGGTAGAGCGCGGTCGCGCTGGCCGTCGGAACGTAGCCGTCTTCGGTCTTCCGGAGGTACGCGCCGCGCAGCCTCCCCAGATGGTAGTTGAACTTCCCGCTGTCCTGCAGGCCGACCGCGCGCATCAGCTCCGAGTACCGCTGTGGCTCGGTGTGGGCGGCCCGCCAGCGGTCGAGCAACGCCAGCAGGATCTCGAGACGGAGGTCGTGGCCGAGGAGCGCGAACGCCTCCCGGGGTCGGGCCACACCCTCGTCGTCGCTCGGCATACCGTCCCCGTGGCCGGGCGATGCAATCAGGCTGTCGGTGGCCGAGGGATTCAGCGTTTCGCGGGGTGTCACGCCTCGTGCAGCGTCACCTCGACCGCGCCGTCGTCGACGACGGCGGTCATCATGGTCGCGCTGTCGGCCGGCGCCGCTCCCGTTGCGGAGCCGGGGTTCAGCACACGGACTCCCTCGTGGACCTCGTCCTCGACCCGATGCGTGTGGCCGCCGATTCCGACGACGCCATCGCCGTCCCACACACGAGTTCGCGCGCGGGCCGTGTCCGCAATCGCGTTCAACCAGTCTTCACGGCTCGTAACCGTTCCGTTATGACTGTAGACGGCCGCTTCGACGAGATTGAACGTGCCGTGCGTGACGACGAACGTGACGCCTCCGAGAGTCACGTCCGAAACGGTCGGCAGTTCGATCGCTACGTCGGTTGCATCGATGTTGCCGTGTACGGCCGTCAGCTCCGTCGCAAGCTCACGGACATCCGCGAGGACCTCCGTCGTCTCGAAGTCGCCAGCGTGAATCGTGTGATCCGCCGCCGCAATTCGCTCTCGGAAGGATTCCGGAATCGCTTCCTCCCGTTCTGGAATGTGCGTGTCGGAGACGATGGCAATTTTCATACGTCCGATAGATGTAACGCGTTAATAATATTTAGATTTCCTGATGATTTCCAGTCGCGCAGGATCGTTACGGGCATCGACGAGTTGCACTCGACCGTGCTGCGGTTTCCGAGCGCGTCGGGTCAGGCAATGCTATTTGTCAACACGACTTGTGAGCTGGGTTTCGCAAAATCGCTAATAAGTCGGCGTACGAACCCCGTATCCATGACCCAGAACACGACCCGGAGCTCCGACTCGCCCGAGGGGGAGTCTTCGTCTCGGTCGCTCCGGTCGCTCTCGGGCTGGTTCGTGCGGTGGCTCGCGGGCGTCAACATGTTCGCGTTGATGGGGGTCTTCTTCGCGGTGGGGTTCCTCGCCGAGGCAGTTCCGCCGCTGGCTCCGTACGATTGGGTGTTCTTCCTGCTCGGCGGAATCCTGCCGATACTGCTGGCGACGGTGTCGACCGAGGAGGACGGCTACGACCACGAGATGTCGAACCGCGACCGGGCGACGTTCGTCGCCTCGATGCTCCGCTGGGCGTTCACCCCGTGGGGCATCTACACCCAGTTCCTCCAGATCGCCGGGACGCTCGCGGCGTACCTCCGGTACCTGGGCCGACTGCCGAACCGCGACCGCCACGTTCCGAAGACGGAACTGACCCTCCCGTTCGACGGCGAGTGGACGACGGTCAACGGCGGGGTTACCCAGCGCACCTCTCACTCGTGGGGCATCGTCTCCCAGCGGTACGCCTACGACTTCGTCGTCACCGACGCGGACGGCGACACCCACGCGGGCGACGGCGGCGAACTGACCGACTACTACGCCTTCGGGAAGCCGATTCGCGCGCCCGCCGACGGCACCGTCGTGAAGACGAAGGACTCGCTTCGGGACTACCCCAAACCCGGTTCGGGATGGATAGAGTGGCGGACCTGGGACATCGCGGGCAACCACGTCGTCGTCCGCCACGCCGACGGCGAGTACAGCCTGCTCGCGCACCTCCAGGAAGGGAGCGTCACCGTCGAACCCGGCGACGAAGTCGCGCGCGGCGACGTCGTCGGCGCGTGCGGCAACTCCGGGGCCTCGACCGAACCCCACCTCCACTTCCAGATTCAGGACAGCGCGAACTTCTGGTTCGCCGCGGGCCTCGTCCCCCGGTTCGTCGACACGACCGTCGCCCGCGACGACGACCGGCGCGCCGACCACGAGGAGTACGACGAGGCTCCCGAATCCGGAGACGGCCTGTACCTCTGGGCCGGCGACGTGGTCTCGCCCGTGGGTGGCTAAGTCTGAAAGCCGAATCCGCGGGCCGCACTGACGTCGAGCGATTCTCTGCGTCCATCCGCAGGCGAGGCGTTGTGCTCGTCCCCGACGACTCCCATCTGATACCGACGGTGGCCGTCCATCGGATGGGTGACGAGAACGGGCGTGGATAACATAAGTAGATTTAAAATATATAAAATAGTAAGAAAACTATATATCTGGTGCGTATAACGGAAAATTATGGAATCTAATGGTTCCAAACAAAGTCGAAGAGCCCTCCTGAAACGGACCGCGACCGGCGCTGCAGTCGTCGGCGGCATCGGAACCGGTACCGAACTGATCTCGGAGAACGCCCGCGCAAGCTCTCACTGCCCGTACGACGCCGTCGACTGTACGGGCGCGTCCAACGACCGCGTCTACGACGACGGTGCCGCAGTGCCGGACGTCCGAATCACGCAGTCGACCGCGCTCGCCTATTACGGACACGACTACTTCAGCGGTCAGGACGATTACGTCCACCAGTTCCAACTGTTCAACTTCGGAGAAGCCCGCGAACGCGATACGAGCGACTCGAACGGAGAGTGGGACCAGGCCTACGGCAAGGAGGTCAAGTCGTCCGGATTCGAGATTTCGTCGCCCCACGAGGTGACCTTCGGGAAGGACTCCCCGCGTGCGGGTCCCGGCGCTCCGCGAGAGGACTCGACCGCCGACGTCATTATCGAACACGGCGACGAACTCGCGTCGCTCATCGTCGGGCACTACTTCCCGTGGGCGGGGATGGCCTACAGTGTCGGAACCATCGCGGCGTCCATCATCGACGGCGCGACTGGAAGCGACGGCGGCGACGAGACGACGCTCAAGCAGACGTGGGACAACGGGGCCGTCGACACTGACTTCACCCCTGCGTTCACCACGTACACGTCCTTCCGAGTGCACGTTCCCGCGTCGCCACCCTGTCAGACGAGCAACGTGAGCATCACCAGTCGGAGCGAGGCGGACTCGTACGGGAGCCAGTATGTGGAGACGGACCTCTACTACTCGTTCGAGAACCCGCAGGAGGGCTGTAACCTGTAGACGGCGCCGCCCGGAGTCGGAGAGCGGTCGACCGGCGACGTCCTCGCCCTCTTCGTTTGGTTGCGACGTCGCTACCGTCCCAGTCGACCCGGCCCGAACCGCTTCGGATTCCCTCGAACTTTATAGTAATTGGTAGTTCGGTGAGCGTCCGAAAACGGGGCCCGTGACCCTCTACTAAATACGCTTTCCGACCCGGACGAAACGTCGGTTTTCGGCCGCTGACGACCGGCGACCGCTACGTTGAACCCCGCGGGCGTCGTAGTAAATTCCCGGGGGAGTAATCGACGAAATGACGTACGCCATAGAGACCGCAGACCTGACGAAATCGTTCGGAGAGACGCGCGCCCTGGACGGTATCGACTTACAGATAGACCGGGGGTCCGTCTTCGGACTCCTCGGGCCTAACGGCGCTGGCAAGACGACCATCATCCGAATTCTGGCGACACTGCTGGACCCCGACGGCGGTTCGGCGACCGTCCTCGGCCACGACGTCGAGCGCGACCCGGCGGCGGTTCGCGAGAGCGTGAGCCTCACCGGCCAGTACGCCTCTATCGACGAGGACCTCACGGGCCGCGAGAACCTCGTCCTCGTGGCCCGCCTCCTCGGATTCCGGTGGCGGGAGGCCAGAGCGCGCGCGAACGACCTGCTTGGAGCATTCGGCCTCGCCGACGCCGCGACGCGCCAGGTCCGGACCTACTCCGGCGGCATGCGGCGGCGCCTCGACATCGCCGCGAGCCTCGTCGTCACGCCGGAGGTGCTGTTCCTCGACGAACCGACGACCGGCCTCGACCCGCGGAGTCGAAACCAGGTCTGGAAAATCATCCGCGCCATCGCCGCCGAGGGGACCACCGTCGTCCTCACGACCCAGTACCTCGAAGAGGCCGACCACCTCGCCGACCGACTCGCCGTCATCGACGACGGGCGCATCATCGCCGAGGGGACGAGCCGCGAACTGAAGGCGAGCGTCGGCGCGAACACGCTCGACGTCCGCCTGCGAGACCCCGACCGGCGTCCGGAGGCCGAGTCGATTCTGGCGGACGTCCTCGGCACCGAAGTTCGGCGCGGGACCGACCGGGACGCGCTTTCGGCTAGCGTCACCGACGACGAGCGCTCGGCCGAGGCGTTGATGGCGCTCGCCAGGGCCGGCGTCCGGGTCGCCGAGTTCTCGCTCGGTCAGGCGAGCCTCGACGAGGTGTTCCTCGCGCTCACAGGTCGCCCCGCCGAGGAGCGGATCGAGGGGGCGGCCGCGTGAGTGCCGAGACGCCGGAGGCGCCCCCGGTCGTCGAGGAGGAGATCGGAGACGTGCTCTCCCGGACCGAGCGCCCGCCGCGCGCCGGCGCGCTCTCGGCCTCGCTCACCCTCGGCTGGCGGGCGCTGTTGAAGATCAAGCACGTGCCGTTTCAGCTCTTCGACGTCACGGCGTTCCCGCTCATGAACACGCTGCTGTTCACCTTCCTGTTCGGCGGCGCCCTCGCGGGGTCGCCGCGCGAGTACATCCAGTTCCTCCTGCCGGGCATCCTCGTCCAGGCCGTCCTCTTCATCACCGTCTACACGGGCGTCGGGCTGAACACCGACATCGACGAGGGGCTGTTCGACCGCTTCCAGTCGCTCCCCATCTGGCAGCCCGCACCGCTAGTCGGGGCGCTCCTCGGCGACCTGTTGCGCTACACTATCGCGGCGTGCATGGTCCTCGGACTCGGGTTCGTCCTGGGCTTCCGACCCGGGGCCGGAGTCGTGGGGGTGCTCCTCGCGCTCGCGCTGGTGCTCGTCTTCGCGTTCGCCCTGTCGTGGATCTGGATAGCGGTCGGACTGACCGTCGAGACGCCCGAGTCCGTCATGACGACGAGCTTCCTGTTGCTCTTCCCGGTCACGTTCGTGAGCAACATCTTCGTCGACCCGGCGACCATGCCGGCGTGGCTCCGGACCGTGGTCGGCCTGAACCCCGTCACCCACCTCGTCGACGCTTGCCGCGGACTGATGCACGGCGGCGATGCGCTCGGAGACGTGACGTGGGTGCTCGTCGCCGCCGCCGCGGTCCTCGCCGTGGCCGCACCGCTCTCGCTCCGGATGTACCGCAAGGAGCGGTGAGCCGAGCGGACGACGGACGGCGGCCCCTCGCCGTCGGCGGAATTGGCCACGATTCGCGACCCGGAAACTCAGCGACTCGCGTACGGGAGCGTCTCGCGGTCGATGTCGGCGATGCGAACGTATGCGGGAGCCATGATTCCGATGGCGAAGACGCTCGCGACGGCCGACCCCACGAGCGCGACCAACTGTGCGAGTACCGGTGAGAGGAACGCCGACGCGGCGACCGAGAGCAGAAGGGAGGGCGCCACCGGTATCGCGAACAGGACGAACAGCCGAACCCGGTTTCGGCGAGTCAACCGCCAGCTTCCCACGAGCGCATCGCCGACGCTCTTGTCCCGGACCGATATCTCCTGACCGACGAAGAGCAGGCTCGCACCGAGCGCGGCGGCGGGGGACAGGAGACCGAGGCCGAGAACGGCCAGCGACGCCTGCCCCGCCCGGGTCGTGAACAACCAGAGCCGAATCGGCTCGCCGACGACGGCGAACAGCGCCGAGAAGCCGACGTACAGGCAGGCGAGCGAGACGGCCAGAACCGCGAGCGAGACGACCCAGACGCCGACGAGTCGGTTGGCCATGGCCCGCCCGAGCCGATGGACGACCGCTCCGTCGGGGATGCGTTCTGCGTACTCGCCGACGAGCGTCCGGGTGGCGACGACGTAGACGGGGACGGTCAGCAGTCCGCCGGTCATCGTCGCGATGAGGGCGGCGGGGAACGAGACGAGGGTCGGCAGTTGCGTGCCGGGAGCGGGACCGGTGCTCTCGACGCCGGCAACGGGGACGCCGCCGGAACTGAGCGGAAGATAGGTCGTAGTCGCGGCGAGCACGAATCCAGTCTGCAGCAGGATTGCTCCCAGATAGACGGCGAGCAACACGGCTCCGTTACGGGTAGTTACTCGCGAGATGCCGTCTGCGAGCGTATCTCGGATGTGGAGGGTCATACGGATTCTCCGTCGAACTCTTACTTAGCTATCTTGTTCTGACCCCGTCGAGCGGCCGAGCCGAAACCGAGCGACGGAGCGCCGCATGCCGGCGGAAACGCCGGCGACGGGTCGACAATCGAACGCCGGAGAAGTAATACCCGGTCGCCGATTCTCCGGGCCGGAAAATCGAATACGTGTTTTACCTCCCCCCGAAACAACCGACGACCGTGAGTGAGGACTGCCCACCGAGCGAGCTTTTCGCGCTCCTCGACGACGAGTACGCGCGGGCCATCCTCACCGCAACGAGCAAAGAACCGATGTCCGCAAAAGCCCTCAGCGAGGACTGTGACGCCTCGCTCCCGACCGTCTACCGGCGCGCCGACCGCCTCGTCGAGTGCGGGCTCCTGACCGAGCGAACCGAGGTCGTCGCCGACGGCCACCACTACAGCGTCTACGAGGCCCGCCTGCGGCGGCTCACCGTCGAACTCGACGACGGCGACCTCGCCGTCGACGTGGAAGAACAGCGCGCCGACGACATGGCCGACCGCTTCACCGAGATGTGGGAGGAGATATGACGGCGGTGTCGCTCCTCCAGGCCGGCGCTACCCAGCAGTACGTCGACTACCTCGTCCTGCTCGGCGTGACCAGCGTCGCGATGGTCCTCGGCCTGTTCATCGTCTTTCAGGCCTACCGCGGCTACCGGCGCAATGCGAGCCGTCGGATGCTGTATCTCGCGCTCGGCCTCGCGCTACTGACGGTCGCGCCGTTCGCGCTCTCCATCGCCGTGGCGTCGCTCGGCCGCACGCTCGGCCTCGGTCCCCGGACGTACACGTTCTTCCTGCCGGTGACGACCCGCCTGGTGGAGATCGCGGGCCTGGGATGCATCCTCTACTCGCTCAACACGCGGACCTGACGGACGAACGCTCCGAACGACGATGAACGTCACCGAATCCGCCGAACCTACTGACGAACGATGAACGCCGCTGAAACCACCGAACAACGATGAATACCACCGAATCTACCGGGATTACCCAACGACAATGAACGCCATCGAAACCACCGAACTGACGAAACGCTACGGGGACGCGACCGCCGTCGAGGGGCTCGACCTCTCGGTTCCGGAGGGGGTCGTCTACGGCTTTCTCGGGCCGAACGGCGCGGGCAAGACCACCACGATGCGGATGCTGACGACGCTCACGCGCCCGACGAGCGGGACGGCTCGCGTCGCGGGGCGGTCCGTCGCGGACCGCGACGCCGTCGTCTCCAGAATCGGGTATCTTCCCGAAGAGCCGCCGCTCTACGACGAACTGACCGCACGCGAGCAGTTACACTACATCGCCGACCTGCGCGATATCGACGTGGACGACCGGATCGAGGCGCTGCTCGACCGGTTCGACCTCGCCGAGGACGCCGACAAGCGCGTCGGCGCCTACTCGAAGGGGATGAAACAGAAGACGGCGCTGATTCAGACGATTCTGCACGAACCCGAGGTCGTCTTCCTCGACGAACCGACCTCGGGGCTGGACCCGCGGGCGGCTCGCACGGTCCGCGAACTCGTCGCGGAACTGACCGACGACGGGATGACCGTCTTCCTCTCGACGCACATCCTCCCGGTGGTCGAGGAGATCGCCGATGTCGTCGGCGTGCTCTCCGACGGGTCGCTGGTCGCCGAGGATGCGCCGGAACGGCTTACGAGCCGAGCCGAGGACGAGCGGACGCTGGAAGACGTCTTCCTCGCGGTCACCAGCGAAGAACCCGCGGCTCCGACACCATGAACGCGAGTCGGCTCCGGCTCCGAAACGGCGTCCGCATCGCGGGCGTCGAGTTCCGCCGGAGCCTGCGCGCGCTCGGCGGCAATCCGGTCCAACTGGCCGTGTTCGCCGTCACCGCGCTCTTCTTCGTCGGCGCTCCGACGGCCGCCGGAGCCTACGTCGCCCTCCACATGGGGGCCTCGCTGCTCGAAGTCGTTCCCGTCGTCGAGGGCGCGCGGAGTGCGCTCGCCTTCCTCTGGCTCGTCCCGACGATCATGGTCGCCCAGCGCGCCGTCGGCAAGACCGGGCGAATCGACCACGCCGACGGGATGCTCACGGTCACCCTGGCGGTCGACGTCGTCGTCGGCCTGCTGTTGGCCGAGTACGCCCGATTGCTCGCGGTCGTCTCGCTGCCGATACTGGTCGTCGCCGCGTCGCTGGCGTACGGACTCGGCGCGCCCGCCGCGTTCGCGACTATCGTCGCGGCGCTGTTCGCGCTGTTGACCACCGCCGTACTGACCGGACACCTCTTGGGCGTGCTGCTCAAGACCGTCCTCGAAGGCTCGGAACTGCTCACGCGCCACAAGTCCGCGCTCGCGGCGCTCGCGTTCGCCGCCTACCTCGCGGCCGCCTTTTCGGAGGGGTTCGGCGGGTGGTTCGCCGACGCGCTCGGCGTCCTGGCGACGCTTCCGACGGGGTGGTTCGGTGACCTCCTCGCGCTGGGGTTCCCGGGCGCCTCGCCCTCGCCGATTCGAATCGCCGGCGCGGTCGCGCTGTTCGCGGTCGGCGTGCCCGTCCTGCTCGCGCTCGACGTGCGCGCTTCGACCCGGCTCTGGTACGGCGACCGCGCCCGGCCCGCCGTCCGTCGGCACGCGTCGTCCTCGGGGTCGAACGTTCGGTTGCTCGCGGGCGTCGCGTCCGGGCCGACCCGGGCCATCGCGGCGGGCGTTTGGCGGCGGACGGCGCGCGGGCCGCTCCGGCTCGTCTACGTCGTCTACCCGCTGTTACTGCTCTTCGCGCCGCTTCGCGACGCGGTCACGACCGGCCGGGTACCCGAGTCGCTTCCCGTTCTCCTCGCGCTCTACGGCACGTGGGCCATCGGCGCGGCGGCGCTCAACCCCCTCGGCGACGAGGGTGCGATGCTGCCCACCACGGTCACCTCGACCGTTCGGGGTCGACGGTTCGTCGGCGGCCACGTGCTCGCCGTTGCGCTCGTCGGACTTCCAGTCCTCGTCGCGGTCACCGCGACCGCCGGCCTGCTGAGCCCGCTCGCCCCGACCGTTTGGCTCCCGCTGACAGTCGCGGGTGGGTATCTCGCGATGGCCGGCCCGCTCGTCGCCCTCGCCATCGGAACCGCCTTCCCCCGATTCGGCGAGGTTCGCATCACCCGAAGTCGGAGCGCCGTCGTTCCGAGCAAGACCGCGTTCGTCTACTACACGCTGGCGCTCGTGCTGGGCTTCGGTGGTTCGGTCGTGGCGCTGGTCCCGGGCGCGGCGGTGTTGCTCTCGAACGTCGTCGCGTTCTGGTCGTCGTTGCTCGGCCACCCGGTCGACGTCGGTGCGAATGCGCTCCGTCTCGGCGGCGGCTCGGTGGGCTTCCTGCTGGTCGTCGTCGCCCCGCCGCTGGCGTACCGGTACGCCGTGCGACGGTTCGAAACCTACACGCTCGGTTAGTCGGCCGAAACGGCCGACGTCGACCCGACCGGCCGCCGCGCCGATTCGACGGAGTAGACGATACTGCCGGCGAACAGGACGACGCTCCCGACGATGAACAGCGAACTGAGCGGCGACGCCGAATCGACGAACACCCAGTAGAGCGGGGCGGCGATGGACGGCCCCGCCGCCAGCACCGCGACCTTGGCGATGAGGGGTCCGCAGCACCCGCAGGTACACGAGCCGACGATGGCGGCGCCGCCGGCGGCGCCTTCGGTCAGACCCGCGCGCTCCTCCATCCGCCAGTGGCGGGCGATGAGGGCGGCGTTCAACCCGACGAGCGCGCTCAGCAGTCCGACGACGACGAGTTGGCCGGGCGAGATGGCGACGAAGAGCGGGATGTGCGGGAGGTATATCTCGAGGATGGGCCACGTCACGAGCTGATAGACCGCCGGAAGCACGGTGACGAACGGTTCGTGCGGGAGGCCCTCTTCGGGGAAGAACGAGACGTAGCCCGTGACCGAGACGAAGAAGAGCGCCAGCACGACGCCGACGCCGACGCCGAACCGTCGGGCGACCGGGTCGCGGAAGACCGACCGGAGTACCTCTCTCGCGTCCTTCCAGACGATGTATCCGACGAGCATGGGCGTCCCCAGGACGATGGCGTACCCGAGGGGGTGCGAATCGCTCGCCGCCCCGCGAATCAGGTAGGGGTAGGCGACCCAGAGTCCCATCACGATTCCGAGGAACGTGTAGCGAGGCCGGGTCGGCCATCGGAGTCGGCCGACGACCAGACTCGACACCATGATGAAGAACCCGACCGACAGCGACAGGGCCGGATACCACGACCGCGGGAACGGCATCGATTGCGCCGAGTACGTCGGCTCCGGCGAGAGGCCCTCGAAGAGCACGGCTCCGAGCGCCGTCAGGACGATACCGAGGAACGCGCCGTAGAGCGCGGTCGTCGGCGAGAGGCGGTCCCGCCGCTTGAGGGCGCTCGCCCCGACGAGGAGGCCGACGCCGAGGACGGCGAGGACGACCCCGTGTCCCTGCGAGAGGCCGCCGGTCGCCGTCGAACCGTGTGCCGACGCGACGGGCACCCGTGTCAGTACCAACAAGGAGAGGAGAACGGAGAGCGTCCGGGAGAGTCCGTGGCCGCTCGGTCGTCGACGGAGCCACCCCGCTCGCGTTCGACGGTGTTCCAACGCCATTAGAGAACCTTGGCCAGCGACGCACTTCTACCTGACTGATTCGGTCGACCGCTCGCCGTCGCGTCGAACGGTCGCTCCGGTCGGCGAACGCCCCGCAGACGACGAGCGTCGACGAATCGCGAGGAGCCTTCAGACGGTCGGCGACGGCGGTTCGGCCGTCCGACAGCGACGGACGACCTCCCGAATGGCGTCGACGTCCTCCTCGTGGGTCCCGTAGACGACCGCGTCGGCGTGCGGGTCGACCTGGCGCGTCACGTCGACGAGGCGGTCGACCTCGGCCTCGGACGCCGAGAGCTGAATCGTCAGCGACGCGTCGAGTTCTTCGAGTTCGCGGGCGAAGCCGCGGGCCAGCGACTCGACCCAGTAGGTCGTCTCGTAGCTGATGCTACAGAGCGGGACGAGAAAGCCGTCGACGTGGGAGTCGAGTTCCCGCGGGTCGAGGCCGGTGCGCTCGCGGAGGTTCCCGGGATACGGGTCCGGGTACAGCGTGATGACGAGGTTTCCCGACACCCGGTTCGACGCCTGCCGGACGAATCGGGTGATCGTCTCGGTTCGCCACGCGACCCGGTCGTCGCGGTCGCTCGCCGCGAACTGCCGTTCGCACCGCTCGCACCGACAGAACTCGACGCCGGGAAAGCCGGGCGTGGTGAGCCTGACGGCCCCGGCGGCGCCGACCGCCTCGATTCGGTCGAGGAGCGCCGCGCGGTAGTCGGGGTCGGTCGGACAGACCGTTCCCCAGTGGTGACCCTCGGCGTCGGGCGTCGTCCGGGTCCCCTCGGCGGTGACGGCGGCGCGACTCGGGTCGTCGCGCACGACCGCCGTATCGCCCCAGCAGGCGACGGAGTTTATCGCGCCGTCGAGCGGAGCGGCGCGCCGTCCGCTCACGTCGTCGGCGACGAAGTGGACGAAATCGCCGACGTCCTCCCGGGCGAGGTCCGCGTTGCTCGTGAGGATTCCGTACAGGGTCGTGAGTCACGACGGAACGTCTTAACGGTACTCGTCGCGTCTCTTCGTCGAACTGGCGACTTCGGTTAGACCGGAGACGCGTACGAGTTCGAGTCGACTACACGAAGCGGTTGACGGACCAAAATCGGCCGCAAGGGAAAGTGCGCCCCCTCTCGGAGACGTGTGAGGCCGGAGGGATTCGGAGCGGTCTAGCACCGACCGAAGCAATCGGAAGGGACCGACTACGAAAGCGTCATGCGGAGTTCAAACTCGCTCGTCAGCCCTAGTACGATGCTCGGTAGTTCCTCGCGGAACCAGTCCTCGGTCAGACGGTTCGCTGGCCCGGAGACGCTGAACGCTCCGATGACGTCGCCGTCGGGGTTCTCGACCGGTGCGCCCACTGCGATGACGCCCTCTATCTGCTCCTCGTCGTTGAAGGCGTACCCGAGATCGCGAACGCGCTCCAGTTCCTCGTACAGTTCGTCCTCGTCGGTGATGCTGTACGTGGTTTCGCGGGTCAGCCCGTGTTGGTCCACGATTTCGTCGAGTCGGTCGTCGGGGAGGAACGCGAGAATCGACTTGCCGGCGGCGGTGACGTGCAACGGGACACGCTTGCCGATGGTCGACTTGGTCCAGACGCCGTGGTCGCCCGGCGACGTGTAGAGGTACACTCCGCGGCCGTGTTCTTCGACGAGGAAACTCGACCGACAGCCGCTCTCTTCCGAGAGCATCTGCGTGTACTCTTCGGCGTTGGTGTACACGTCCTTGCGAGTGCGGGCCTGTTCGCCGAGAGCCAAGAAGTTGAGCGAGAGGTGGTAGACGCTCTCCTCCTTCACCAGGTATCCCTCGGCGTGAAGCGAATTGAGGTACCGATGAACCGTGCTCGAACTCATGTCGAGGGCCTGGGCGATGTCCGCAACCTCCCCGCCGTCGTTCTCGCGTATCCATTCGAGTATCGCGAAGCCCCGTTCGATCGTCTTGAGCTTGTCTTTATCAGTAGAGGTCATAGAAGATAAGTAGCTCTCCCTCCTCAATATGTTTTCGCATATCGGAGTTGTTAATCCCTCGGTGTTTTTCGGATCCTCGGTCACGTCCGGCATTTTTCGAGTTCTCTCAAAAACCCGGACAGAAACTGAGTCCCGAATATCGGGAATACAATATCCTACATATCGGGATATGACTACTATTATCCCAGATATGCGCCCGGCAATTGCTATGTGAAGCGGTTGTTATTAATACAAAACTTCTTGGTAGGTGGCCACAACGCTAACATGTACCAATGGGAGATCGACAGGTTCCGCGGCGACGGATATTGCAAGCGACGGGCGCGACGATACCGGCCATACTCGCAGGTTGCACCGGCGGCAACTCCACGGACCAGGGGACTACGACCGACGAGACGACCGGCGGATCGACCAACTCCGACGATACGGGCGGAGGGTCGGGCCAGACTAACTCGGGAGCGACGCTAAACGTGGCCCAGCACCTCCAGCCCTCGCGGTTCGACCCGATACTGCAGTACTCCAATCCCGACGCGATGGTGGGGAACCGAGTGTTCAGCAAGCTGTACACCTACAACGAGGGCACCGAGACGGTGCCGAACGTCGCGAAGGCCGACCCCGAAATCTCGAAGGGCAACACCCGATACGTCGTCCCGCTGCGCGAAAACGTTACGTTCCACAACGGCGACCCGCTGACCGCCGAGGACGTGAAGTACTCCTTCATGGCGCCCATCAACGAGGAGACTCCGCTGAAGGGCATCTTCAAGGTCATCGACAAGGCCACCGTCGTCGACGAGCACACGGTACAGTTCGACCTCAAGTACCCGTTCGCCATGTTCGACGACGTCCTGACCCACCACATCGTCCCGAAGTCGGTGCGCGAGAAGGACAAGGAGGCGTTCAACACCAAGCGCCCGATCGGCTCGGGTCCGTTCAAGTTCGTCGAATGGGAGGAGAGTTCGTACGTCGACCTCGAACGGTGGGACGACTACTGGGGCGACGAACTCCCCAACCTGTCTGGCGTCAGGTTCCAGCCCATCACCGAGTCGACGACCCGGGTGACGGAACTCCGAACCGGCAAACAGGACATCATCGAAACCATCCCGCCGAAGCTGTGGTCCACGGTCAAGGGCATGCAGGGCGCCAGCATCGACGCGGTCGAGAGCATCGGCTACTTCTACGTCGCGTTTAACTTGAACGAGGGGCCGACCAAAGACCTCAAAGTCCGAGAGGCGATCGACCACACCTTCTCGATGGACAGTGCGGTCGAACAGTTCATCAAACCGGCGGGCGTCCGCCAGTACAGCCCGATGCCAGGGCCCATCGTGGAGGACTGGGGCTTCCCCGTCGACCGATGGAAGGACATCCCCAACGACAAGGACGTCGCACGAGCCAAGAAGCTGTTCTCGGAGGCCGGCGTTCCCTCCAACTGGACCTGCAAGATCATCGTCCCGCCGGACGACAACCGCGAGAACATCGGCATCAGTATCGCCAACGGAATCAAGGAGGCTGGCTACGACGCCAACGTCCAGCGCCTCGACTGGGGTACTCTGCTGAGTAAGGCCTACACCGGCAAGGCCGCCGACTACAACATGTACGTACTCGGGTGGGTCCGGTACCCCGACCCCGACGACTTCATGTACAACCTCTTCCACCCCGACGCCGAGGGCGCGAACCAGGGCGTCTACTACAAGAACGAGACGGTGGCCCAGCAAATCTCGCAGGCTCGCAAGTCCATCGACCGCAAGGAACGCAAGCAGTTGTACACCAAAGCGATCACCACGATCCTGGAGGACAAGGTGCACCTCCCGGCGTTCAACTACAAGAACTCCTTCGGCGTCCGTTCGGCGGTCAAGGACTTCGGCGTCCACGCCGTGGCGCCGATCAACCCCCGGCTGCTCACCGACTACGCGAACGTTTCGGTCGAAAAATAACGGCCTCCCGCACCTACCACATCTCTCGAAATGAACCTGGTCCGGTATATCGTTCGTCGATTAGCACAGTCGGTGTTCGTACTCTGGGGCGTCGTCACCATCACCTTCCTGCTGGTGTACGCCTCCCCCGGCGACCCGATTCGGATACTCATCGGGCCGAGCGCGGACGCTTCGACCGTTGAGGCCATCCGCGCCCAGTACGGCCTCAACCAACCGCTGTACGTTCAGTACGCGAAATACGTGCTCAACGTCGCGAGCGGCGACTTCGGGCACAGCATTCACTACGGGGTGCCGGTCGTCGAGAAGATACTCCAACGGCTCCCGACGACCCTGCTGTTGGTCGCGTCCAGTTTCTCGTTCGCCATCGCCACCGCCATCCCCATCGGGGTTCTGTCGGCGAAGCGACGCAACGAGGCGGTCGACCACGTGTTCCGCATACTCGGCCTGATCGGCGTCAGCACACCCAGCTTCTGGATCGGGTTGTTGCTCATCATCGTGTTTGCGTACCACCTCGGGGTGCTCCCGGCGACCGAACTCGTCATGCCGTGGGCGCCGCCGAGCGAGGTGGACGGGGTGGCGACCCGATTCGGCGTCCTCCGGAAGGCGGCGACCCACCTGGTGATGCCGACGCTGACGCTCGGCACGCTCCAGATGGCCGCCATCATGCGCATCGAGCGGTCGTCGATGCTCGAAGTGCTCAACCAGGAGTACGTGACGCTCGCGCGGGCGTTCGGGGTTTCCGAGCGCACCATCCTCCGGAGGCACGCGTTCCGGAACGCCCAACTGCCGGTGTTGACCGTCATCGGCCTCCAACTGACGACGGCGCTCGGCGGTTCGGTGCTGACCGAGACGGTGTTCAACATCGGCGGGATGGGGACGCTCATCATCACCGCCGTGGGGGCGCGCGACTACCCGCTCGTGCTGGGGACGACGCTGTTCTTCGCCAGCATGTTCGTCGTCGGCGTCCTCGTGACCGACCTCCTGTACGCGTATCTCGATCCACGGATCTCCTACGGGGAGGGTGGTGTCTGATGAGCGACACCAGCTCTGGGGCACGCACGCGCCAATCGGGTTGGGACGAAGTCAAGACCCAATTACGGAGGAACCCCACCGCGAGGTGGGGGTTCTACATCATCTCCGCCGTCGTCGCGGTTTCGCTGTGGGCGTTCGTCGACGGCGTCCTGCTCGACTACCACTTCGCGCGCACCTATTGGCACAACCCAGTGAGCGCCGAACCCGGTTCGAAGGGCCTGCTCCCGCCGGTGGGCGTCACCAACGAGTTCGGTGCCGGGACGTGGAAGTATCCGCTGGGAACCGACGACCGCGGGCGGGGCATCCTCGTTCGACTGGTCTACGGCACGCGAATCGCCATCCAGGTCGGCGTCGTGGCCACGGGCATCGGCGCGGCCGTCGGCACGGTCGTCGGAGCGGTTTCGGGCTACTACGGCGGCTGGGTCGACGACCTGCTCCAGCGGACGGTCGAGACGTTGTACGCCATCCCGTTCCTCGTGTTGATGATCGCCATCATGTCGACGTTCGGACGCGACCTCTGGATCGCCATCGTCGGGGTGAGCATCATCACCGTGCCGGTGTTCACCCGCCTGATCCGCTCGGAAGTGCTCAGCGTGCGCGAGGAGGAGTACATCGAGGCCGCCAAGGCCGCCGGCGTCCGCGACCGCAACATCATCCGTCGCCACATCATCCCGAACAGTTTCGCCCCCGTGCTGGTGCAGGCTTCCCTGCAGGTGGGCGTCAACATCCTCATCGTCGCGGCACTGTCGTTCCTCGGGTTCGGCGCACAGCCACCCACCCCGTCGTGGGGAGCCATGCTCGCCCAGTCGCGGACGTACATGCTCCCCGACCCGTGGTTCAGCATCTGGCCCGGACTCGCCATCCTCGTGACGGTGATAGGGTTCAACCTCCTCGGAGACGGCTTGCGCGACGCCTTCGACCCGCGACTCGACGATTGACACGACAATCCACACAACCAATCTATGAGCAACGACCCACTGTTACGCGTCAAGAACCTGCAAACGCAATTTCGAACCGAGGCCGGTGCCATCCGAGCGGTCGACGGTGTTTCGTTCACCGTCGACCGCGGCGAGATAGCCGGTCTCGTCGGCGAGTCGGGAGCCGGCAAGAGCGTCGCCGTCCAGAGCGTCCTCCGACTCATCGACTCGCCCGGCCGCATCGTCGGCGGCGAAGTCACCTTCGACGGCGAAACCCTCGTGGGGTTCGAAACCGACGCCGCCGACGGCGACCCCACGCCCCGCGAGGAGATGCTCTCCGAGCGGGAGATGCGGTCTCGGATACGCGGTAAGGAGATCGCCGTCATCTTCCAGGACCCCATGGAGAGCCTCAACCCCGTGTTCACCGTGGGCGAACAGCTCTGCGAGTTCATCGAACTCAATCGCGACCTCTCCAGAGCGGCCGTCCGCGAGTGCGCCGTCGACATCCTTCGGGAGGTGGGCATCCCGCAGCCCGAAGAGCGTCTCGACGACTACCCCCACGAGTTCTCGGGCGGGATGCGCCAGCGAGTGCTCATCGCGATGGCGCTGGCGTGCGAACCCCAACTCGTCATCGCCGACGAGCCGACGACGGCGCTCGACGTGACCGTCGAAGGACAGATACTCGACCTCGTGGACGACCTGCAGGCGCGGTACGACACCAGCTTCCTGTGGGTGACTCACGACATGGGCGTGGTCGCCGAGATCTGCGACCGGGTGAACGTGATGTACCTCGGCGAGGTCGTCGAGCAGGCCGACGTCGAGAACCTGTTCTACGACCCACAACACCCCTACACCGCGGCGCTGCTCGACTCGGTGCCGCGCCCCGACAAGACGGTCGAGAAACTCCGACCGCTTCGGGGGTCGATGCCCGAACCCCTCGACCCGCCGTCGGGGTGTCGGTTCCACGACCGGTGTCCGGACGCCCGGGAGGTTTGCGTCCGCGAACATCCGGACCTCCGGACCGTGACCGATGAGGGTCAGCAAGCGGCTTGCCTGAAGCACGACGCCTTCGATGCCGATTACGACGCGAGTCCGCCACTCGACGGTCCGAACGACGGGTCTGTCGGAGGAGTCTCGGTTTCCAGCGCGGGTGATGGCGATGAGTGACGCCGGAGGCGACCCGTTGGTTCGGGTCGAGGGGCTGACCAAGTACTACGACAACTCCGGCGGCCTGCTGGCGGACCTCGAACTCGACTTCGATGCCGGGGGCCTGCCGCTGCGGTACCGGCCCAGCAGGGTCCGGGCGGTCGAGGACGTTTCCTTCGAGATCAGGCGCGGCGAGACGCTCGGCCTCGTGGGCGAGTCCGGATGCGGGAAATCGACGCTGGCGCGAGTCCTCCTCCGATTGCTAGAGCCGACCGACGGCGCGGTCTACTTCGACGACGAGGACCTCGCGGGCATGGATCGTGAACGGTTGCGCCGACGCCGCAAGGACGTCCAGATGATCTTCCAGGACCCCCAGTCGAGCCTCGACCCGCGGATGAAGGTCGGCCCCATCATCGAGGAGCCGATGCGGGCCCACGGCATGCTCGACGAAGCGGGCCGCCGCGAGCGCGCGGAGGAACTGCTGGAGGCCGTGGGGTTGGAGCCCCAGTACTACGACCGGCGACCCCACGAGTTCTCGGGCGGTCAGCGCCAGCGCATCAACCTCGCTCGGGCGCTGTCGGTCGAACCCGAGTTCGTGGTGCTCGACGAACCCACGAGCGCGCTCGACGTGTCGATACAGGCCCAGATACTCGAACTGCTCGACGACCTCCAGGACGAGTTCGACCTCACGTACCTGTTCATCTCCCATGACCTGTCCGTAATCAGGTACGTAAGCGACCGCATCGCGGTGATGTACCTCGGCGACATCGTGGAGATCGGCGACAAGGAAACCGTGTTCGCCGACCCGAGCCACCCCTACACCGAGTCGCTACTCTCGTCCATCCCCGTCCCGGACCCGAAACACCGAGGCGAGCGGAGCGTTCTGAAAGGCGACGTGCCCAGCCCCATCGATCCGCCGTCGGGGTGCCGGTTCCGAACGCGTTGCCCGAAACTCATCGTGCCCGCCGAGTACGACCTCGACGACGAGGAGTGGGCCGGCGTCCGCGAGTTGATGCGCGCGGTCGAACGCCGCGAGTTCACCGCGGACGACCCCGAGTCCATCCGAAACCGCTTCCTCGACGGTCCTCTGTCCGACCAGACCTGCGAGAACGTGGTCCAGCAGGCACTCGACCGCGTAGCCAACGACGAGTGGGAGCGGGCGACCGACCTCCTGCTGGAGACGTTCGCCGAACGGAGCGTCTGCGCCACCCGGCGCCCCGGACTCGAATCGCCGACCGACGAAGCGATGGGTCGCCGAGTGGCCTGTCACCTCCGCAATCCCCCGGACGACGGCAGATCGACCCCCGTCCGGAGAGGTGAACCGGACGCGTAGCCGGCCGGGATACCGGCGCGGAACCACCTGCCGACCAACGACGACGCAACCATCAATGACGAAAGACACACTGCTCGAACGAATCGACGACGGCCGAGACGAGTTGATCGACCTGACTCGTCGCCTCTGGGAGAATCCCGAACTCGGCCTGGACGAAACCGAATCGGCCGACCTGCTGGCAGATTGGCTCGACGACGCCGGCTTCGACGTCGAACGCGGCGTCGGCGGTATGCCGACCGCGTTCGTCGCTTCCTACGGTTCGGGAGCGCCGAAGATCGGCATCCTCGGAGAGTACGACGCTCTGCCGGGACTCTCCCAAGAAGTGACCGCCGAGCGGGCGCCGGTCGAGGAGGGCGCGCCCGGACACGGATGTGGGCACAACCTGTTCGGCGTCGGAAGCCTCGGCGCGGCGTGCGCGCTCAAGGAGGAGATCGCCGACGGCGAACTCGACGGGACGGTCCGGTACTACGGCTGTCCGGCCGAGGAGACGCTCGTCGGCAAAGTGTACATGGCCCGGGACGGTGTCTTCGACGACCTCGACGCCGCGCTGACGTGGCACCCCAGCCAACTCTCGGCCCCGTGGAAGTCCCAGTCGCTGGCGATGAACTCCGTGCGGTACGAGTTCGAGGGCCGGTCGGCCCACGCCGCCGACTCGCCCGAATCCGGACGAAGCGCGCTCGACGGTGTCGAACTCATGAACACCGGCGCGGAGTTCATGCGCGAGCACGTCTCCGACGACGCCCGGTTGCACTACACCATCGTCGACGGCGGCGGTGCGCCCAACGTAGTTCCGGCGAGCGCGTCGGTCTGGTACTTCGTCCGGGCTCCCACCCGCGAGGAGGTCGACCGTATCACGGAGTGGCTCGACGACGTTGCGGAGGGCGCGGCGCAGATGAGCCAGACCTCGGTCGAGCGCCGGTTCCTGACCGGCTGTTACGACTACATCGCCAACGACGTGCTCTCGGATTTGTTGCGCGAAAACATGCGGGAGCTAGGGCCGATAGACTACTCGGAGTCCGACCGGGAGTTCGCAGCCGACCTGCAAGCCACCTTGGACGGAGAGACGATACGCAACCGGACCGACCAGCTCCCGCCGACTGTCCGCGAGACGGCCCGCGAGCGAACCCTCTACTCGGAACCGCTCGAGTCGTTCGACGAGGGGACCGTACTGAGCGGCTCGACCGACGTCGGCGACGTGAGCTGGCTCACCCCGACAGCCCAGTTCTGGTGTGCGTCGTGGCCGGTCGGGACGCCCTCGCACTCGTGGCAGGCGGTGGCCGCCAACGGCGACTTCGGCGCGAAGGCCGCGGTCTACGCCGCGAAGGTCCTCGCTGCGACCGGGTTCGACCTGATTGCAGACCCGTCGCTGGTCGAGGAGGCCGACGCGGAACTCAGCCGGACCCGGCCCGGCGAGTACGAGAGCCCGCTCCCGGCCGACGCTGAACCGCCGTTCGACATCGACCAGGAATGACCCGTAAACGAGTCTATCCGCGAACGACCGACGACGATTCGACCGATCGACTACCCACGAACACCCAATCACACATGACAGACAACACCGACGACTACCGACTCGCGACCAAGACGTGGGAGGACGCCGAGGTGGCGTTCGAAGCCGCCGACTACGTGGTTCTCCCCTGCGGAAGCACCGAACAGCACTCCACCCATCTGCCGACCTCGGTCGACACGTTGCGCGCGAAGCACCTCACCTACGAACTCGCCGAGGCCGCGCCGGGACACGACCTCGACCTGCTCGTGTTGCCGCCGTTGCCGTACGGCTACTCCGAACATCACCTGCCGTTCTCGGGAACCATCACGCTCGACGCCGACACCTACAGGGACGCGATAGTCGACGTCGGCCAGTCGGTGAAGGAACACGGCGGCAAGCGGTTCCTCATCACCAACTTCCACGCCGGCAACATCGAACCCCACAAACTCGCCATCGACCGACTTCAGCGCGACCACGGCCTCAGGACCCACTACGTCAACTGGACGGACTTCGCGCGTGACGAACTCGAAGCGGAGTTCGGCGACGACTGGGGCCACGCGGGCGAACACGAAACCAGCGTCATCGAACACTACCGCCCGGAGCTCGTTCGGACCGAGAACAAGCGGCCCCAGACCATGAAGGAGAACGGGGACACCACACAACAACGCTACTTCGACGACCTCACGGTCGAGGGCGGCCTGGGCGACCCGAGCAAATCGAACCCCGAGTTCGTGGAGTCGGTCATCGAGCACACCACCGACAGGATACTCCGGAAGCTCGCGTCCGACCTCGACAGATGACGGAAACCGACACTCGCGCCACCGTCTGTCTGACCGTCGACTTCGACGCGGTTTCGTCGTGGATTCACTCGTTCGGTGAGGGCGACAGCCCGACGAACCTCTCGCGGGGAGTGTTCGGCGCCGACGTGGGCGCGCCCCGCCTGCTCGACCTACTCGACCGGTACGACCTGCCAACGACCTGGTTCGTCCCGGGACACACCGTCGAGAGCTTCCCCCGGGTCGTCGAGGAGGTGTGGGCGCGCGGCCACGACGTCGAACACCACGGCTGGTCGCACACCCGCCCGTCGAACTACGCCGACCGGGCCAGCGAGCGAGCCGACGTCGAACGCGGCGTCGAAGCCATCGAGTCGCTGACCGGGCGACGACCCACGGGATACCGCTCACCGTCGTGGGATTTCTCGCCGAACACGCTCGAGATACTCCAGGAACTGGGCTTCGAGTGGGATTCGAGCCAGATGGCCCGCGACTTCGAACTGTACCGACTTCGGGAGGGCTGGCGGGCCCCCGCGGACGCACCCTACGAACGCGGCACGCCGACCGACATAGTCGAGGTGCCCGTGTCGTGGCAGCGCGACGACTTCCCGGCACTGGCGTTCAGTCGGGAACGCGGGTTCGCCGACGAAACGGCCGTGTTCGAGATGTGGCGACGCCAGTTTGACTGGATGCGCGAAAACGTCGACGGTGGGGTGTTCGTACTCACGGTCCACCCGCAGGTCATCGGCCAGAGTCACCGGCTGGCCAACCTCGAACCGCTGCTCGAACACATGCTGGCGGCCGACGACGTCGAGTTCGAGACGGTCACATCGGTCGTCGCGGAGTTCTCCGACTGACCATGCCCGACGAACCACTGGCTGTAATCGTGACGGGCGCCGGTAGCGGCATCGGCCGAGCGATCGCCGCATCGCTCGCGGCGGATTCGAGGTACGAATACGTGGCGTGCGTCGACGTCGACCTACCCGACGATTTGGACGCGTCGGACGATCGGCTCGTCCCGTTCGAACTCGACGTGCGTGACGAGGTTGCGGTTCGGGAGATGGTCGAGACGGTGGCCGAGGACGCCCGCATCGGCGCGGTGGTGAACAACGTCGGCGTCTCTGCAGACGTTCCGCTGGCCGACCTCACCGCGGACGAGTGGGACAGGCTGTTCGACGTCAACCTCAAGAGCTACTTCACGCTTGTCCGCGAGGCTGCGCCCCACCTGCGCGAGCGCGACCGGGCGTTCGTGGTCAACGTCTCCAGCACGGCGGGATTGGTCGGGAGTGCGTCGGCTGGCGTCCACTACTCGGCGTCGAAGGCCGGCGTACTCGGCCTCACGAAGGGACTGGCCACGGAACTCGGCCCGACAGTGAACGTCAACTGCGTCGTTCCGGGCCTCGTGGACACGCCGCTCCTGACCGACTCCGGTCTCTGGACGGCGTCGGAACTCGACGCGTTCGTGAGTGACCTCCCACTCGAACGCGTCGGCGGCCCCGAAGAGGTCGCAGACGTCGTCCGCTTCCTCTGTAGCCCGGCCGCCTCCTACGTGACGGGGAGCGTGCTGACCGTCGACGGTGGGCTGACGATGCGGTGACTCGATTCGGTCCAAATACGGCCGGAGGACGAATCCGGAGGGTAAGTCCGTGGAACGGAGGTCGACGCAAACGGAATTCCACTATTCGAGAGCTACGCCTCGACGATTTCGGGTCGCAGTTCCTCGACCTCGGCGAGCACCCGTTCGCGGTCCTCGTCGGCGACCCCGTTCTCGTCGAGGGCGGTGTCCAGGTGGGTCGCGACAGCGTTGAACTCCTCGTCGGTGATGCCCATTCCGCGGTGTGCCTCCTCCATGTCGTCGCCGGTGTACTGGACGGGGCCGCCGGTCACCGCCGAGACGAACTGTACCTGGTGGGCGCGTAGCGCCGTGGTGTCGGCGTCCTCGAAGTGTTGGACGACCCGTTCGTCGGTCAGCACCCGGTCGTAGAAGTCGTCGACGACGCTCTCGACTGCCTCGCGACCGCCCAGTCGGTCGAAGATGGTTTCGTCGGCACTCATCGTCCCGGTCGATTCGTCCACGATAAACAAGTGGATTATGGACGTTTCAAGGCTAAAACCCCGCCCTTCAGGGCGGGGATATAGCCGACAACTCCTACATAATCCACCGTCGATGGAAAGCCCGGATATTCCACGCCAACCGACCCTATTAAGAGAACAGCGTTCATAACCGGTTATGGGCCCAGAAATGAGTCGAACCATCCGAACCTTCGAGGCCACGATTACGAACCAGCGACAGGTTCGTGACGACCTCGATCAACTCGGATGGGCCGCCTCAAAACTCTGGAACGTCGGTCGCTACTACGCACAAGAACAATGGGATGAAACGGGCGAGATCCCCGATGACGGGGAACTCAAAGCCGAACTCAAAAGCCACGAACGCTATACGGACTTGCATTCTCAATCCAGTCAGCGCGTTCTCGAAGAACTCGCTGAAGCGTTTAACGGCTGGTTCGGCAAGCGTCGGAACGGCGACGACCGTGCCCGACCACCCGGCTACCGGAAACACGGAGACTCCCACCCGCGTTCAACCGTGTCGTTCAAAGCGGCTGGCTTCAAGCACGACGCACAGTTCAACCGCGTTCGCCTCTCAAAAGGTCGCAACCTCAAGGAACACCGTTCCGATTTCATTCTATGTGAGTACCAGACTCGTCCGGATGTTGACCTGACCGAGTGGGACATGCAACAGGTTCGTGCCGTCTACAAGCGTGATGAGTGGCGACTTCAGTTCGTCTGTCGCACCACTATCGACCCGGAACCGCCGGGTGACGAGGTGGCTGGTGTTGACCTCGGGATTTGCAACTTCGCCGCCGTCTCGTTCGGCGGTGAGTCGGTGTTGTATCCCGGTGGCGCACTCAAAGAGGACGAATACTACTTCACGAAGAAGAACGCCAAGTGCGACGATTCCTCGTCCCATGAAGCGACTCGTCTTGACCGGAAGCGGACTGGTCGCCGGACGCACTTCTTGCACGCACTCTCGAAAGCAATCGTGGAGGAGTGCGTTGAACGAGGTGTCGGAACGCTTGTCGTGGGCGACCTCGGCGGCATCCGAGAAGATGACGAGAACGGTGAGTCCCGCAACTGGGGCGACCACGGGAATCTCGACTTGCACGGGTGGGCGTTCGACCGCTTCACAACGCTTCTCGACTACAAGGCTGAAGCGGAAGGTATCGACGTGGAGTTGGTGTCGGAACGCGATACGTCGAAGTCCTGTTCGGCGTGTGGACACACCGACGGCAAACAGCGTGTCGAACGTGGACTGTACGTGTGCGAGGAGTGCGAGACAGTGGCGAATGCGGACGTGAACGGTGCGGAGAATATTCGGCAGAAGGTACTCCCGAATCTCGCCTACGATGGGGGAGATAGGGATAACGGCTGGTTGGCACAGCCAGAGGTTCACCTGTTCGACCGTAGTGAGGGCTATTTTGCCCCACGAGAACAGGTTGCTAACCGCGAACCGTAATATCCCAACGCGGTCGGGAATCCTCGCCCTTTAGGGCGGGGAGGATGTCAAGACCGCGAAATTAAGATGTGGAATCCGGAACTTCCGAACCGCGTACACCGGAGTCAGGACGGTGTCTCGAACCCCGAGTTACGGGAATGTCAGTCGCCGGGGTCGCTCGAAGGAAAGACGGAGCCTCCGCCGCGGAGAGGGGTCGAACGGACCTCCGATGGCGCGGAGAACGCGCGGCGCTACTGGTCTGCAAGCCAGTCCAGGGCTTCCGACTGGGTGCCGAATACACGGTACTCGAAGTCCGGGTCGAGCGAACTCAGCGTCTCCTCGACGCGCCGCATCTCCATGTCCGCGATAGCGGAGTCGGCGTACACGCCGGCGCCGGCCCGGACGCCGCGGTCGATGAGGTTCGGGACCCACGTGTCGGCGAGCCACTGCTTGTCGGCGTCGTCGTGTGCGGCGATCTCCTCGGTGTTCACGAGGTACCGTTCGGCGTCCTCCTCCTCGATGACCTCGGCCCATCGGTCGGCGATCTCCCGCAGGTCCTCGCCCGAGGCGAACTCGTTGTAGACGAAGATCGGGATGCCGTGTTCGGTGTCCTTCTCGACCGTGTACTCGCTCGTCTGCGCTACCGTTTCTGTCGACATGTCTCTGTACGTCGACAGAATCGTCTCTTAATTGTTCGGTTCGAATTATCATCGATGATACGGCCGTCTGGCGGTTTCCCACGACAGGCGTCCACATCCATCGGGCAAACGAACGCGGACCACACCGAGACGATAGAAGTCTTTGGAGGCTCCCGTCTCGTCCGGCGCCGAATATCGAGGTCGGTCAGCGGCCCGGGGTAAACGGCGTGTTTATCTCCTGGCACGACGAAAGAAACGACCATGGTTTCGGACAGAAACGAGAACGGCTCGAAGGAGACGGGAATCGGCGTCGCGCTCGGCCTGGCGCTCGGCGTGGCCTTCGGGGTCGCGATGGATAATCTGGCGACGGGAGTCGCCCTGGGGGTGGTGCTCGGCATCGGCATCGGCGCGGGGTGGCCCCGGATACGTGGATAGGTGTCACTTCGTCGGTCGGCGGTCATGAGACATGCAGACGGCTACCGAACGGAACGGTCCGTCCGCGCGGGAACGTGCTCCTCCAGAAACTCCAGCAGCACGCGGTTGAAGAACTCGGGGTTGTCCTGGTTCGCGTTGTGGCCCGCATCCGGAATCACCTCGTACCGGCACTCGGGTTCCTTCTCGGCCCACGCAGGGGCGTCTCTCGCTATCGTCCCCGTCTCGTCGGCGTCGCCGTGCGTGAGTAACAACGGTTTCTCGACGACGTACCCCGGTTCGGCGTGGAGGGCCGTCGCGACGCCCTTCCAGACGGCGACGAACTCGCGCTTCGACAACTGGCCCGTCGCGCCGTAGGCGTAGCGCTTCGCCGCTTCGGTCTTGGCGGTGCTGTCGGCGACGACCTTCCGGAGATGCCGGTACGGCCAGAGTCCGAACAGATAGGGCGAGAGTCTGAGTGCGAGGGACTCCAGTTTCGACGGGAGTTGGGTGATATCGGTCGCGCCCACGATGGCGACCGCCGCCACCCGCTCGGGATGCCGAAAGCAGAGTTCCTGGGAGACGTAGCCGCCGAACGACTGTCCGAGGGCGACGACTTCGTCCGCGCCCACGCGGTCGAGAACCGCGACGAGGTCCGCGACGACCGTCGGAACGTCGAAGCGGGCACCGATGGGTTTCGACAGGCCGTGTCCCCGGATGTCCCAGGTCACGACGCGATAGCCGGCGTCGAGGAGCGGCTCGCGCTGGGCGTCGAACATGTGGTGGTCCATCGTCGCGCCGTGGCTACAGACGACCGTCGGCGCGTCGGCGGGGCCGACCGCCCAGTAGTGAATGCGACAGCCCTCCCTGTCGATGACGGACGGTTCGCCCCAGCCGTTCGAGTCGCCGTCGCTCGCCATAGTGTCGATGGGTCATCCGACGAAAAATAGATTTCCTCGATTCCGTCGGACAGCTAGCTTCGTCTCGCACGACGTGAACGGGCGATTCCGGAACGAACGGCGGATTCTCGCCTCGTCGACGCCACGCTTCGTGATAGTCGACCGGACTGGTTTCCCGGTACTTATGCGGGGGTCGGTAAGCGACGTTCGTGGTCGCAATGATCGCAAAGGCTACAATCCAGTCCAACGACGCGCTGTCGAACAGCTTTACGGCTCTCCAGACCAGCGGCGGCTCCATGTCGTGGCAGACGATGCTTCTGCTCGGCATCTCGGTCGTCATCGTCGCGTTCCTCGCGTGGTTCTTCCTCTTCCGGAAGGGCGCGGACTGAGCGCACGGCGAACAACCTCCTGAGAACCGTCGGCCCTCGGCCGACGACTCCCGTTTGTGTCCGACGAACGGCCCGTTCTGCCGTAAAGCGGTCAGTAGATTCTCCGCATGGAATCCGTGTCGGGAGAAAGATTGGAGTACGTTCGACGCAGGCGCCCGGGCGACGGTTGTCGTCGTTATCGACGCGTCAGTCGTCGTGTCGACGGTCGTGGTACGGGACGGAGTCTGCGCCGTCGAAGGACGGCGCACGGTTCTCACCCCGGTCCTCGTGAAGGAACGCGAGACCGCCACCGATGTCGCTGACGACGGTGAACCCGCGGGCACGGACGGCCGTCCAGAACGACGATCCGTCAGGGTCGTACTCGTAGGTCTTCTGTGGATTCGATGGGTCCGTTGTATCGTAGACGCGAGCGCCGGCGTTGTACCATGACGTGTAGAGACGATTCGGCGTAACGTCGAAGTTGTGGGACGTGTCCGGGAAGATACCGGGGTTGCGGTCTTCCGCTTCGATCGTCGCGACCTGCTGCGGGTCGTTGAAATCGCTCACGTCGAAGACCGTGATACCGCCAGACTCGCCCGCGTAGGTTTCGGCACCGACGTACACGTGGTCACCGTCGGGCGACGGTTGGACGTAGTGTGCGTTTCCGGGTGAGCCGTAAACACGCGACCAGGGGTCACCGTCCATGCCCATATCCGCGTTCTCGGTCTGGCCGAACCAACTTACCTCGACGGGGTCGGTTGGATCGCTCACGTCGAGGACGCGGCAGCCGGCATCCCAGTACGCGAGGTAGGCGTAGTCGCCCTGGGCGTAGACATCGTGGACGAAGTTCGTCACCGAATCCAGTTCGGGGTGAACTTCCTCGAGGATCCACCGAGAGGACTCCGTAGGGTTCGCGGGGTCGCTTACGTCTACGATGATGAGCGCGCTCTCGTCGAACGGCGCTTCCTTCGCGATGTAGAGCACATCGTCGACGAGATGCGCGTTGTGAACCCCTTCCGGAAGCACCTGGAACGTACTCAGGTACCGCGGGTCGGTCGGGTCACTGACATCGTAGAGGTGGGTGCCGATCTGTGCGTCCGGGTCGGCGTTCGGTTCCTCGCCCGGGCCGTGGTCGTGTTCGCCACCCTGCGTGCTGACCGCAAGCAGGTCACCGTCGACCTTGACGTCGGCGATACCAGTTCCCGGTGCATCCCACGTCCCGACCAGTTGGGGTCGATTCGAATTTCGCCAGTCGACGACCGCGAAGCCATCTCCTGTCGCGACGTAGGCCCACGTGTTCTGGGTGACGACCTCGGTCGCGCCCGAGACGGCCACCTCCCCGAAGAGGCGGAGCGTCTCGCTGCTGCTGGTACCGATTTCACCGCCACGTCCGGCCGTGACACCCGTAAATCCGGCGAAACCGAGTGCTCCGGTCGCCTTCAAGAAGTCACGCCTTCGGGGACGACGCATCGTCAGTTCCCTCCGCTCGACGCGGCCGGCGTCACTTTGAGAACGTACACGCCGGTGACCATGTCCGAGACGACGGTGAGGTCGCGCTCCTCGTTGTAGTTCGCACCCCACGCCATCGGGGCGTCGCCGAGCCATGTCGGTCCCTGGGCCTGGTCGGCCATGTCGTCGGTTTCGTACTGGTCGGCGACGGCGGGGTTCGTCGGGTCGCTGATGTCCCAGACGACCGCACCTTCGTGGTACGCGCCGTCGACGAGCAGGGAGGTGTCCTCCTTCGCGATGATGTCGTGGTTGTGCGTCGTCCAGTCGTAGGTTTCGAGCGGGTCGTCACCCTGGTACTCGGCGTCCGGCGACGCGGTGTACCCGATTGGCTGCGGGTCCGAGACGGAGCCGTCGCCCCAGCCGATGTCGAAGATGTGTTTGCCGCCGGGCTTGCCGTGGCCGATTTCGTCGCCGACGACGGCGATGGCGCGCTCGGGGTCGTAGTTCGCGTAGTGGCAGTTCTCGAAGCCCTCCTCGCCGAGCGGGACGTCCTCGTAGGACGGGAGGCCTTCGTAGCTGAACTGCCCCGCCACTTCGGGACTGGCGGGGTCGCTGACGTCCATGATGACGTAGCCGTCGAAGCCGCCGCCGATGAACGCGAGGTGTGCGAGGTCGTTCTCGGGGTCGACGACGATGTCGTGGAGGTCGGCTTCGGGGCCGAACCGGCCGACGTACGAGGTACTGGTCGGGTCGCTGACGTCGAAGACGCCCATTCCGTGGTGTTCGGTGGTGTAGACGTACGGTTCGGTGGGATGGGGGAAGAGGTTGTGCGTCGGACCCGCGTCGAGCGTCCCGATGATGGCCGGCTCGCTCGGCGTCCCCTCCGCGTAGCCGTAGTCGATGATCTCGACGCCGGCGAACTCCGCGTCATCGGTGTTGGGTTCCTGTGAGCGGTAGTAGAGTCCGTTGCGGCGGCCGAACTTCACGTCCGCGTTCCGCACGTCGGCCGACGACGGCAGGCGGTGGACCTGCGTCGGGTCCGTCGGATTGCTGATGTCGACGAGGAAACTTCCACCCGTTCCGAAGAAACTCCCCGTCAGCGCGTACTGTCCGTCGTCACGGACGTCGCCTTCGGTGTATCCGCCCGGCGGGTCTTCGAGGAGCGAGTGACCGAGTTTTCGGATTCGGCCCTTGGTTGGGTTACCTCGGGCTGTTACCGTATCGATGCTTCCGATCGCGGCCGTGCCGCCTAGCACTTTGAGCAGCGTGCGTCGTGTTGATTTCATCGACGATCCAGTTTGGTGTTCGACTCTACTATGATAGTTAATGGCTAGCTACAGACTTCGTGAACCATTTAAACTAAGGAAGGTATTATTGGCGTTGAAGAAAAGGGATACAATAGTTTTACTGACTGATGGAAAGTTACAATTCCGGATCCGTCTGAAGGCCACTTTCACCGGAACTCGGAGGCTGTGGCCGAGTTCCTTACAGACACTGATATCCTTGTGGCCGGATCCACGACGAACGCGACCCAGTATCGTAGTAACGACGAGCGCAAGTGATTGTCTGCGCTCTCTCGCAATGAATCGCTACCCACGCAGAGGAAACGAACCTCGGGTCACCCCCCGACGGGTGGGAAGGGCTATGCGTGTCCGACACCAACGAGTATCGAATCCCTCCACCGAATGTTACAGACCGCACGCACTATCGCCATCGTCGGGCCGGATGGAAGCGGGAAAACCACGCAGGCGGAACTCCTCGTCGAGCGCCTGCAAGAACTCGGCTACGACGTTCAGTACGTCCACGCGTTATACTATCTCTCTGACAGAGTTCCCTACGCGGACCGATTCCGGAGAAAGCTCGGACCCCGGAAGATGCGGACCCGGGACCGGAGAACGGACGGCCCGCTCTACTTCGTTCGACGCACACTGTTCGGTCTGTTCGGCTTTTGGTTCGCACTGCTCACGGTCGGTGTCGTCTCCGTCATCTACCGCGGCAGCAATCGAGTCGTGGTGTTCGACCGATACTATCAGCAGTTCCTCTACGACGTGTACGGTCGGTCGAGCGTCCCACTCTCGCAACTGCTTCCCCAGCCGTGGCGGATGATTCACCTGAATGCCGATCTCGACACGATCCAGATACGGATGGGAACCGTCGACCGATCGGCCGACGAGCAGTACTACGCCACCGTCATCGACCTGTTCGACGAATGCTCGACTGACGACTGGCTGTCCTTCCGTGCGGAACTGCCGATCGAAACGCTCAACGAACGAATCTTCGAGGCAGTTCGTACCGACGTCAAACGAGGTCGACTCGTCTCCGAATAGGTGTGAAAATAGATTACAATACGACCACTACGCAAGTAGTCTACTCTCCGTTCGATTTCCTAGCAAACTCTTGGCAGAGTTTTCTTCGCCGAGGTTGTGAGTCTCTGTTTAATGAAGCATCTGAATGTATTCCAAAATTGCCTGAATCCAACACCTAAGGAACGACTTACCCCCAAGTCATATGCGTAACTCAGACAATAGAGAGACACAAATGAACGACACACATAATAATCTGTTCGTACAAACTACGCCAATGAACGACAGTAACGAACGGTGGTGTACAGATGAGTAATGTAGAAAGTAATTTTCAGGCTTATACACTCCGTCTTGAGCTCGTGGATGAGCCCGGTGAACTCCTCCGATCACTACGCCCTATTGCCGAAAATGGCGGAAATCTCCTTTCGATATTCCATGAGCGAGGGAACGTAACACCGAGAGGTCATATTCCCGTCGAGGTGGACATTGAAGCGGCGCCAGACCAATTTGAAAAAATTGTCGAATCACTGAGGGACGCTGGAATAAAGGTTATACAAGCAGGTACAGAGCGCTATAGTGAAGAACTAACTATAATTCTCTCAGGGCATCTCATCGACACAGATCTTTCAGACACGATTTCCCAAATTCAGGCTACACGGAATGCAACTGTCACAGACGTCTCCCTCGCTGCTCCGGAAGGCTCGACCAATACCTCGAGTGCTCGACTCCAATTAGCTGCCGAAACCGATTCGACTGAGCAAGTATTAGATGCAGTTCGAACCATCGCAGACGAGAAGAATCTTCGCGTTATCGAACCGCTTACTTCTGGAGGTTTTGCGTAGAGACAGCGACCACTTTAGAACTCTTTCGTAGTTCCAGTATCCGTCTTTAATCGGAGAGACACAGTTCCTTTGGGACGGATACTTCGTCGCTGATTGTGTCGATTATATGGTTATCGTCGCCGGTTTTTTTCGTGAATTCGATAAGCGACGCAAGTTTCTCCAACGGAATTTGCCCTGGCGCGTAATTGTTGTTATCTGCGAGGAGAGGCGCGTAGCCAAGCTTTGAGCCGTACAGGTGTCCAATAATGCGTGTATGACTTCCAAGCTCTCCCATCGAAATTCCGGCGACATCGTGTCCCTCGTTAGTTGCTTCGTTAACTGCTTCTAGAAGCGTGAGTGTTTCAGCCTGGGTTCGTGGGAAGGTAGCGACCTTCGCGATGTCACCGTATTCGGCACACTGTTCGATGATTGCGTCCAGAATCTCCCTTTTGGGTGTCTCCTCGAAGTCGTGGTGCGAAATAATAAGTTGGACATCGTTCTCTCGGAACTCGTGAACGAGCCAATCCTTTGAGCGAACCGTCTCTAACTCCAGGTCAACGAATTTCACCGAGTCAAATCTAGAAGCAGAAAATAGAGTATCGAGTCGACCAGTGCCGCTCGCTTTTCCTCCAAACCAGCGCGCTCTGTTCGTCGCAATAATAGGGAGTTCACCATCGTACTCAGAAAGTTGTTCAATCGGATCTTCTGCTTTATCGATACGGAATTCAATGAGGTCTGCTACCCCGTGTGCGTCTTTAGCCCTTGTGAGATCGTTTGTCGTAGCGGCAAGGGCAGAATCTCTAATTTCCATGCGTAGGCGTAACGCCCTGCCATACATAAAGGTTGGCTGTACGCGCAATATCTATTGAAACCAGAAAAGCAGAGAATGCCCACATTGGGCCGTCTATCGACTATATGTGTCTGCTTAGTAGGGAATTCAAATCTTCGATTCGCTTAAAAGTCTAGTTACAAATCTTAGCTTTTAAGTCCATCTCGGTCTGGTGAAGTAGACCAGATTGAATCCTCCGAACCGAGAAACGAGGAGTACCTCTAAAATTTCCCCTGAAGCTCGTCAATTAGAGTGGCGCTCTCGGAATTGATTAGTGTTTTAAGGAGATTCTGGAGGAGACGCAGATCAATTTCCTCAGTGTCCGAGCTCCCTTCGTAACCAGCAATAGGGGCATAGGCCATCTGTGCCCCGTAGAAAATACTGATTACACGAGTGTGTTTTCCAATATCCCCCAGTGCATAGCCAGCGACGTCAATTCCTTGACGAGACGCCGCATTGAGACACTGGAGTAGAGATAAAGCGTCAGTTTCTGTTTCGGCTCGAACGACTATTTTTGCAATATCCCCATATTGGGAGCAATTTGAAATAATATTCTGAAGCCGTTGTTCGGTAGGTGTTTCTTCCACGTTATAGTATGAGATGACTGTGCTAGCGCTTTCTTTCTGAAATTTCCTCACAATGTGTTCGTTTTCTTTCGCCACAGATAGTTCGAATTCTACTGTTTTAATTTTGTCTGCGGGTTGTTCCGAGACGATGTTGTAAAGTGCTTTTTCCTGCTCCTCACTGCTATTGACTTGATTAACAACGTCTGAAACGATGATTGGGGTATCACCATCATAGTTGGATATTTGTCCATACGGGTCTTTTGCCTCACCAAATCGAAACTCTACTAAATCAATGATATCCTCGACAGTAGACACTTGGCTTAGATCGTCGGTTAATCCAACAAGCTGGTATTCGCCCGCATTCATAGTCGGTTATTCTAACTAGGTGCATAAAAACCATCCGGGGCCGTTGTTCTGTACTACTCCCCCGGATAAGCGAATTCGTGTACCAGCGGCTCGTTCAACAATGACGTCAAGGAGGAAGTGGCCGAGAGGGTGTATTTACCGATTCTTTTTGATCTTGAGTTCGATTATATTCTTCTTGCTCAGAAGTTCAGGGCCCAATTCCTCTTCAATTCGCTCTTGCTCCATTCGGCTCTGCGGGCCACTAATGCTTATTGCACCGATTGCGTTGTCCGGTTCTGAGACAACTGCAGTCCCCACTGCACAGACCCCAGCGTAGTGTTCTCCACGGTTGATAGAGTACCCTCGTTCACGAATATCCTCGAGTTCTTCGAAGAGAGTATCCTCATCGGTAATTGTATCGTCGGTCAGTGCTGGAAGTCCTCGTTCATCGATGACACGATCAACTTCGTCTTCCGTCAGTTCTGCAAGAATGGCCTTTCCTGTTGCAGTTGAATGGAGGTACAAGTGGTCACCCATCGGTGCGTTATCGTCGATCGAATCTGGACTCTGGGACTTATATAACTGGACAGAATACCCATTTTCCTTTACCGTAGCGTTTGTGTGCTCACCTGTTTTTACTCGCAAGTCGTCCAGCTCCGGTTTGGCTGCCTGATAAAGAACCAGCTCATCGCGCATTTCACCACCCACCTCAAGGAACTTTAAACTACATTGATACTCCTTCGATCTCTTCACAACGTAGTTTGACTCGACGAGCGTCGCCAAATGGATATGAGTCGTACTCACAGGCATCTCCAGATCCTCCGCGGTCTGAGAGAGCGTTGCACCCTCTGTCTCTCGAAGATACTCCAGAATCTCAAACGATTGTTTGACACTCTTCAATTGCCGTGAGCCCGTTTCGCTCTGATCCGCCATAGGAGGTCTATAGAGAGTGGCGGTACAAATAGCTCTCGAAATTTCCAACAATATTGAAACGGGAGGGTGGTATACAGATAAGGGAACTACCCGTTGAGCGCCGTACTATAAGTTCAGCGAACTCGTGTATTCTACGCACTAAACATAAGTGTAGGTATTATTATGAATGCGGAAAATATTACATATGTATTGATGTGGCGTCTCACGAACTGATTCTATCCTGCGTCGATGTACCATCTAAACATGAATAATTGGAAAATAGAAGGGATTATACCGTTACCGATTGCTGACGAAGATACAGCAAAGGTACATCTACTATGGAACCAAATAGCTAGAGCGCAAAGACTGCAAACGGGAAAATGCAAGGAATTATGTTAGATTCTCTTGAAGTATGAGATGAACGACTACCTATACTGAAAAATATTATAGAGGAATTTATGTCATTATCTCAAAGCCCTCTTATTTACGTTGATTACAATGCTTGTTCGGCATCAATCGTAGGCAAATCGTATTGAGCTGCGATTACGGCGGATGAAAAAAACAGACGAACCCAGAAAAACGGCACGCCATCTTGATATCGAGAGGGTGACGCTCACGAGCTGGGGCGTAAGAACTGCTCCAACAGCCCAAATGAGCGTATAGGTGATAAACATCTTTCCTCGGTTATCAGGGTGTGAGCCCTGTACATCTCCCGTTTTGAGTCCTACTGGAGCAGTTTTCCAATGATGTCGAAAACGCTCCTGCCACTTGGTTTGAAGGGGAACTCTCACCGAGGGCTTATATACCATTACAGGAGTAGTTCTGTAACGGACGGCCATCAGGCGACCGATGTGAGTTTCGATAATTTTGAAAATAGATGACGTTGGGACTGAAATGGTGATAGAGGCAATATTCTCCAACTACAACAATCTCTAAATATGAGGGTGGTCGATTTAGAGTATCGATGGCAGCCCAAAACGTACTAGTGACGGGTCCATACGGTGAGGCTGGCGAGGCGATTCTCACCTACTTGGCCGGCAAAGAGGAGTACAACTTCACGTATCTCAACCGAAGCGATCACCCGGAATACGAAACCCACGTCGCCGATATCGCCGATTACGAGGCAATCCGACCTGCATTTGACGGACAAGACGCCGTCATTCACCTTGCGGCTCAATCGGACGCAGGGGCTGAGTTTGAGGATATTATTGAGCCAAACATCGTGGGCACGTATAACGTCCTCAAAGCAATGGAGGACGCAGACGTCAAGAAGCTCATCTACGCGTCCTCACAGCGAGTAATGGGACTGTACGAAGAAGAACACGCACCAGAACTCTACGAGGAGGACTATCCCAGTGAGTACGATCCTCTCAGACTTTCTCACGAGACGATACCGAAGCCCGACGGTTATTACGGTGCGTCGAAGATGTTCGGTGAGTACATTTGCCAAACCCATGCGCGTCGTGACGGTGCGCCCGAGCAGGTCTACTCTCTCCGGATTTCCAGCGTCCGAACGGAAGAATATGACCACCCCTACGGTGACGCTGAGCGAGGAGTCGACCGCGGTGGTGAGCACAAGGTCGAGGATGGAGAAGTATGGGATCAGTCCCAAACTGGCTCCTGGGAACGCGGAAGTCAAGAGTACAAGGAGATGGAAAAGCGGCTCAAGGCATCGTGGACGTCTCAACGCGACTTTGCACAGATGCTAGAGTGTTGTCTTGAGGATGAGGACGTCACTTACGATACGTTCTACGCAGTAAGTGGCAACGATGCTCGCTGGTTCGATATCGAGCATGCACAGGCCGTTCTCGGCTACGAGCCACAGGACAACGGCTCAGAGTGGACGAGTCCTCCAGAGTAAGCGAGAAACAGAGCTTGACGGATGACACGGTGTCCGTCCAAAGAGATTCGATGTACTGGCGAAAAAGCGGTTAGCGTTTGACTCCATTCTAGTTGAGTCTGTTCGTCTGCGGTGTGTGGTTACTGAATCGAGTCTTCTGGACCGACGACTTCCAACTCCTCGAACAGTTCATCGTAGCCGTTGATCTCGTAGAGGTACGCACCCTCTTTGACTTCTTGGCGTGTCGTATCCTCTGCATTGATTTTCTGATGGGCGAGATCGAGGACCTCCTCAGCACCGTCTCCGGGGATGACCGCTATTCCGTCATCGTCACCGACGACGATATCTCCTGGGTCGACACTTACACCGCCACAGGAGATTGTGACGTTGATCGAACCAGGATCCTGCTTCAGGGGTCCTTGGGGATTGACACCGCGGCCGTAGACCGGGAACTCCATCTCAGCGATTTCTCTACTGTCTCGGTAGGCTCCATCGATGATGACCCCCGAGAGATTGTGCGCTTTACAGGACTGGCACATCAGCTCTCCAAGGTGTCCTGTATCGGTGTAGCCGTCACAATCGATAACCAAGACGTCACCCGGTTCGGCCATCGTGATGGCCTTGTGGATGATCAGGTTGTCGCCCGGCGCTGCTTTAACTGTGACCGCAGTGCCGGCCATCTCGACACCGTCGTAAGCAGGTCTAATCCCAGAGTCCATCGTCAGGCCGACGTTCCCAGTCACGTCGGAAACGATTGTACTGGGAACCTCTTCGAAAGCCTCAACGATTTCACTGTCCGGTTTCTCGATATCGTACTCTATTGTATGCACATACTCGTTGAGGCAAACAATACACGTAAAACCATCGGTGGGCTATCTGGCGCTCTCGTTCAGGATGTTGTCTGGAATCAAATAAATATTGGAGTCCGTCAAAAAGGTTCGATGGGGACAGAATCTACCTGTTACCACCGTTGACTATCATACTCCTAAAAAACAGGGGACAGCACCATTCGAGCATTTTGGGCACTGTAGCACCAAAATGCACTACGGACAAAGGTCATACCTCTCCCTCGTCGACGTCGCTCAGGTGGTTACTGTTTCTTGATGCCGAGTTTGTCTACCAGGTTTCCGTAGTACTTGTACTGCTCGTCGAGGAACTTCTTCAGTTCTTTGGGGCCACGCTTGACACGGATGAATCCGTTGTTGCTCATGAACTCCTTGAACGCCTTGTCCTCGTAGACCGAGTTGTACACGTCCACGATTTTCTTTTGGCGGTCTTCGGAAAGCTCCGGGGGTGCAAAATGCGCCAGCCAGGAACCGATACGGATGTCGAGACCCTGGCTCGCTAACGTCGGGGTGTTCGGAAGCGACTTCACCTTCTTGTCGAACGCGACGCCCAGTGCGGTTAGCTTTCCGTCCTTGACCTGGGGTGCGACTTCAGCGGCACCCACCGCAGTACAGTCGACCTCACCGTTTGCGACGGCCGTCATTGCAGGCGCTGCACCATCGTAGCTGATGTGTTCGACTTTTACGCCTGCCTCGTCCGCGATGGCTGCCGCAGCCATGTGCCACGACGAACCGAATCCGGAGTTGGCCATCTTGAGCTTGTTCTTCTTCCCGTAGGAGATCCAATCATCGAGAGATTTGAACTGAGAGTCTTTTTTGACGACGAGTGCTGCCGGGAACTCAGTGTACTGCATAATCGGCGTGATATCGTCGGGACTGAGTTTGGCGATTCCGAGGTGTTCGAACAACGCAATTTCAGGTGCCGTACACCCAAGCGTGTGACCGTCCGGCTCGGCGTTTGCGGCGGCATTCATCCCGACGGAACCGGAACCACCGGTCTGGTTACTTACGTTCCAAGAGACATCGGTATGGCTCTTGGCAGCATCTGCAACGGCACGGCTGGTTCGGTCGGCACCACCGCCCGCTGCCCACGGAGCGATGATTTCAACCGGACGCGCCGGCCACTCCTGCTTGCCCGTAAGCTGTCCGAGACAGCCAGCAGTTGCCGCGAGACCTGACGCCCCGACGGTTCTTGCGAAGTTTCGTCGGCTGAGCACGGTTCGACGACTGGCTTTTTCACTGCTATCGCCTGCCATACTATCCTTCATGTTTGACCCAACATATTAAACCTTCGGTTAGGCGGACTGATTACCGTCAGATTCCGTCGATGGAGAAAAGTCATTTCAATGACTCGATGGCGATTACAAATGGAGGGAATTACCCGGATATGCCCCCAAAAACTCGCAATTCGGTCTTCAACCAGTCTGGATTCAACGGAATCAGGCGGTCAGAGCGTTAGCATATACCAATGCGAAACCTTATAATACGCCACAGCCGAGTTTTCGCGTATGCAAGGACTGGCGAAGACCAGCCATGAGTCTGGGAGTATGGAACTCATCACCGTCGATACTCCGGAGCCGAAGTCGAACGAAGTGTTGATCGAAGTGGACTACGCTGGACTTTGTGGGAGCGATGCTGGAATATATGAATTCAAATCGGCGTTCGAACGGATGGATACGCCGACGATTATCGGCCATGAGTACACAGGCCGAGTAATTGAACTTGGTGAGAACGTCACACGGTTCTCTCAGGGAGAACGTGTCGTTGAACGCCCCATTCATGGTTGTGGTGAGTGTTACCAGTGCCAGACCGGCATGGAAAACATCTGTCAAGATTCCCAACTGACGGGGATAGACCATAATGGGGCCTATGCAGGGTACATAATTGCGCCCGAGGATTCCCTCCAATCGGTACCGGGCGATGTCGATCCACGACATGCGGCGCTCGCTGAACCGACTGCGGTCTGCACACGCGCAGTCATCGAGAACTCCCGAGTTGATGCGGGCGACAGAGTTCTCGTCGCTGGACCAGGTCCGATTGGCCTTCTCACTGCACAGGTTGCAGCAGCAGAGGGAGCAACAGTTACCGTTGCTGGCGTCACTCCGGACACGAAGTACCGTCTACCGCTCGCGGAGAAACTCGGGTTTTCGGCGATCAACATCGAGGAGATGGACTTGGAGGCGTACCGTGAGGAATTCACTGATGGAATCGGGTATGATGTGGTCTTCGATACGACCGGTCATCCCTCGGGACTCACGATGGCCGCCGAGGAGGTCCGTAAGGGTGGACAAATCGTTATCGTTGGCCAACCGGGAGAAACAACACTGTCCTATACTCCGCTCGTTCGAGCAGAGGTAGACTTGCAGTGTTCCTACAGTGCAATGTATGAGGACTTCGAACGAGCATTCCGACTGAGCGCCTCGGGTGACATCGACCATGAGACGTTCCTTGACGACCGATTCAGTCTGCTTGACTCAGAGAAAGCCTTCAAGGCATTCTTGGCTGGTGAAACCTGCAAACCCATCTTCGATGCATCCTCTCTACGAGAGTGATGATTGCTTCGTGCATGTATCCTTAATTTAGGCAGATGACCATTCTCAGCACTTCGTTCTCAAGGGTGTTGGCGAAGCGGTCATCTCTTTGGTCGCTCTAGAATGCGTGAACGCACCATAATCCCACCTCTAAGGATATCTGAATGCTGAGAGGGAGAAATTGAGACTGGCTATGTACGTCTCAGTACTGCAGACGTCTAGCTGGCATTTCGCTTGAGGCGTGATTGGGAGCGACGAATCAGTTGTTCCGCGGATCCCACTCGTTCCATTCACGCTCTACGAGATAGTCGTCCAGTTTGCCCTTGGGGTTCTCGAAGACGTGTGAACCGTGGAAGACCAGCAGCGTAACGAAGTCGTGTTCGAGTAGATTGTAGAGGTTAAGCTCTGCATCCTTGTGATTGTCATTGAACAGTGCCGGAGGCGGAAGGAGATACCCTTCTGGAAGTCCGCCTCGGTCAGCACCGTCCAGAGCATCACCGGAGATGAGGATGTTTCTGTCTTTGAGGAGTAGCGCCGACGTCGCTTCTGTGTGCCCGGGTACCTGAATGACTCGAATGTTGCCTTCAAGGACGTCTCCATCCTCAAAGGCAATGTCAGGCTCGATGTCGAGGTCCGCCTCATCGAGGTGGTCGTAGAGTTTCGTCTCGTCCGCCGGCATTGCGAGTTCGGGCGAGAACGCCTCAACCACGTGAGCGAGTCCACCGTGGTGACCGTGATCGCCATGGGTAAGGATTACGCGGTCAACGGTTCCGTATTCGGCTCGAAGCGTTTCAACGAGTTCCTCGCCGTTTTCGTCGAACGCCGTGTCGATGAGTGTGATTTCCCCCTCCGCTGGCATATCTTCCAATACGAACACCCGAACGTGCTCGAACTGTATCTGGTCGATTCCCTCTAATACGTTATTTGCGCTCATCTACAACCGCCAGATATGAGACAATCCTAATTAAGGTCGTCGGTCCACTGACGGTTCTCGGGTACCTCACCCTAAGCGAGCACGACAGATGTAATAATAAACCAACTTTGTATCGATAAAAAGCACCGCGTTCCAATAACCAACTGGTGGGACCAGTACCTTTATACAACTACCATCCGTGATTTCGCAACACGAGCGTGAGACACTAATGATTAAAGGCTGGATAGGAGATGTAGCTGATCGGACTTCCGGAAGTTCAATCTCATCGAGTCCCTTGTCGCTGGGATTCATCCTCCTCTCGCTCGTGGTCATCTATACCGCGAGTACGTTCCCGGAGGAGGGCACCCTTGGTCCCGGTTTCTTCCCGATGCTCATTTCAGTTGGGATTATCGTCTTTGCCGCTATTGACCTCCTGAACGAGACGGAAACTGAACTGGAAATGACCGAACTCGACTTTAGATCGCCGGCTGTCGTGCTAGGGTTGCTTGTGGCCTACGTCTTCCTCATGCCCATTACCGGATTTTTAGTCGGGTCGATGCTGTTTCTCCCGGTGTTCCTTTACTATTCGAATATCCGCTCAAAGCCGACCCTCATCGCACTCTCGATAGGGCTTCCCATCCTGTTGTTCTACATCTTCGGCCGCATCTTCCTAGTGCGGCTACCTGAGGGAATCATTCCGTTTTCGAGACTGCTTCCACGGCTCCCGCTGGGGGTGATGTTCTAATGGTCTTCGAATACATTGTCCAGGGGTTCGTGAACGTCATGGACCCGTTCGTAATCGGACTGATGATCTTGGGAATCTCGTTAGGGATTCTTATGGGTTCCATTCCCGGAATGACGGCGACGATGACGATCGCCGTGTTGCTCTCATTCACGTTCACGATGGAGCCAGCACACGGAATGATGCTGCTCTTAGGTATCTATGGCGGGGCAGTCTATGCCGGGTCGATTCCAGCCATCTTGATTCGAACGCCAGGGACACCGTCGGCAGCAGCGACAATCTTCGACGGATATCCGCTATCCCAAAAGGGTGAAGCCGGACGAGCTATCCGGGTCAGCACGGTTTCTTCTTTCGTCGGTGGAGTGATAAGCGTCTTCGCATTAATGTTCTTCTCGCCTGTTATTGCGAACGCTGCACTCCGCTTTCGGTCACCCGAGTTTTTCGCACTTGCCGTCTTCGGACTCACGATTATCGCCAGTGTGAGCGGAGATTCCCTCACAAAAGGGATGATATCCGGCCTTCTCGGAATGCTCGTTGCATCCATAGGAATTGATCCAATCACGGGCTTCCACCGATTCACGTTCGATATCCCTGAACTTCTGACTGGTGTTGAATTCATTGCCGTGATGATAGGGCTGTTTGGGATCGCCGAAGGACTTCGTAAATATTCTGAAGGAATTGACGAGAACCAAGAGAAAGTTGACCAAGATATTTCGGGGCTGTTACCGTCGTTGTCGGACATACGGGCAATTGCCCCTGTTAGTACGGCGTCTGGTGTTCTTGGAGCGCTTGTCGGTGCTATTCCAGGTGCTGGAGGTGACATTGCAGCGTTCATCACGTACAATGAGGCGACACGGTGGCTCAAGAATGCAACCCCGTCATTCGGTGACGGAAACATTCGTGGTGTCGCTGCTGCCGAATCTGGTAACAACGCAAGTACCGGCGGTGCGCTGATTCCGACGCTTACGTTAGGTATCCCAGGCGACTCTGTCTCCGCAATTCTCATTGGTGCCCTGTTAGTTCACGACGTGAACCCTGGTCCAGGGCTCTACAAAGATGAACCAGTACTACTGTACACCATATTCGTCGGGTTCCTGATCATTTACGTCTTCATATTGCTCTTCGGACTTCTTGGCGCAAACTACTGGGCGAAGATCATCAACATCCCGAAGCAGTTCCTTTGGCCCATCATCCTACTGCTTTGTGTCATCGGCGCAATTGCCCTTCGTGGCAATCTCTTCGACGCATGGGTGATGCTCGGAGCGGGACTACTCGGGTACGTGATGCGCCTCCGTGGTTATCCGCTCGCACCGATGGTCCTTGGATTAATTCTTGCCCCAATCGCTGAGGTGAACCTGCGTCGCTCGCTTGCGCTTTCGGGCGGGTCACTTGATATCTTCCTCGGCAGTCCTCTTGCCCTTCTCATCCTACTGCTCAGCGTACTAACGATACTACTTCCGACTGCACGGGCACTTCGTGGAACGGCCTAATCACCCCCTTTGACCGAAGTCGGTCGTGTTCTTCGTATTTTAGCCACCTTGTAGAGGTTGTTGAACACTGAATACACTCAGTAAGCAATACTCTACGTACCGCCTTTTTACGGGCAAATCGGGTATCAATCTCAGTTGGCCTCTTGTTCTCACCTATTGCATCGAACTAGGTGGTACTGATCCTCCAGAGAGAATACTTCTACTTTTGCTCAATTGGAAGCGCCCTTATTTTCGCCTAGAACTATAGAAAATTCGACATCGGGGATGCAAACCAATTTCTAAGAAGGGTTTCAATAATGTCGAAACTCAGGCCCCAAATCACCTCTAAATAGGAGGAGAATTACAGTACTACTGGTGTAATAGAATAGCTCTAACACCCTCAGAATTTCAATAACGATGGAAACCGAATTTCCCTCTTCCTCCTTTTGGGGTCATTTTGATTCATTTGACGATAAGATGACTACAGACAGGGCGCGAGAAGACGTCGCTCGACACTCTGGAAGAGCAAAACTATATTGTGGTCCAGCGATAGATATGAACACATGGTGATTGTTGCCGCAGTTGATCGATCCGAGAAATCGTCGCTCGTTATTGACGAGGCAGCAGTATTAGCAGAGGCATTCGATGAGACGGTTCACGTTGTACACGCACTGACACGTTCTGAATTCCTTGACCTGGGTATTACCAGCGCGCAGGCAGACGAACCGAAGGACATGGAACAAATCCGGTCTGCAGCGGCAGAGATGGCAGAGAAGTCTATCTCCAGCCTCAGTGTACCTTACGAGACTGTTGGCTTGGTCGGAAACCCCGCAGACAAGATTATTCAGTACGCTGAAGAACAGGATGCACGGTATATCGTAGTTAGTCCTCGAAAACGCTCCCGGACCGGGAAAGTTCTGTTCGGGAGTGTTGCCCAGTCGATTCTGTTGAATGCCAGCTGTCCTGTCGTTTCTCAGATTGACGCCCAGTAAGAAGATGATCGCCAATCGTGAGTTCAAGTCCTGTGTAGGACGCTTTGAGGAATTCCCTTGTCACTTGGCGGTGGATTTATCACCATCTCGCTCCACTTTTGAACATGGTACGCTTCAAGGATAGAACCGACGAGGTAAAAGACGATCTTGAGGAGAAGCTTTCTGAGGCAAGAAACACGACGGTTTCGGCGTCTCTGGTAGAGAGTTCGCTCTCGGACAACAAACTTACATTCTCGATAGAGGCGGACATCCGTGAGCTATTCCCCGAACTCGACGACGACCAACGCTACAACGATATCTCTCTGGTCGAATTAAGAATCTCAACTATACCCGATGAGGAGTTTGCCAACTTAGAAGATTCGACCTTTCCTGAGTGCTAAAGAGGGCTGAACGAGGAAGATACGACCGCATTTATTCGATTTCTTGGTCGTCTGTAAGCATCGGATTCGTGATTTTGTCGTGAAGCGATGTCGGTGGGCAAGGCTCTTCTGAATCTTTGATGAGCTTTGCGAGTTCTTTGAGACTATACTCGTCGGAGCCAACGTTCCTTCCGGCTTCGTTCACTGGAGCATAGGCAAGCTTTGAGCCATATGCCGGTGCAATAACACGGGTATGGCGGCCAATTTCTCCTCTCGCGATTCCTCCAATTCGGATATCTCCGTTCGTTGCTTCGTTGATAATAGTGAGAAGGGTTAAAGCGTCATCTAGTTTTTGCGCTGTTGTTTCGATATATACAACGTCCCCGTACTCGGCAGCTTCCTTAACGATGGAGAGCAGTGTTAGACGTTTTTGAGTATCGGAGTAATCACGATATGAAACGATGATTTCGACATCGGTTTCTCGTAATGAATCGAGAATCTCTGGGTTTTTCTTGACAATATCATAGTTGATGTCTACCGCTTCAACGGAATCCAGTTTCGCTGCTTGCTCTATGTTCTCGATTCTGCGCTCAATGTTCAATCTACGTTCAGATTTGCCGTATCCCGCAGTAGCGATTATTGGGGTTTCGGCGCTGTACTTGTTCAGTTCCCTTATATCGTCTCTGTTATTCACCTCAAACGAAATAGCGTCGGCGTGCTCTCTCGCACCAATTTCTTCTGATAACTGATTTACCATCCCCGCAAGAACTAGCTCGGTGAAATCCATGCCCTGGAGTTGCAACTCAACGAATAAAAATGTTTTATCAAGCCCTTGCCACCCATCACAGGCTAAACGGGGAGGAAACTGTAGAAGACTAAAAAGTCATATTCTTGGCCGTAAATTTCCAGAATGAAACAGGAAAAATATACTATTATTGTACATTTATTCCCTCGACCTTCACGACTGCCCCTCCCTATATTAGCCAGACGTACTCTCAAGGCTGAAAAGTTTGGGCATTAAATAAAATTTAGTAATATCCAATTCCTAGCTAGATTAGGTTATTACCCCATTACTTCGTACTGCTCCACGTCGATTTCTTGTGGGCCACTTATATGAACTAGTTGTCAAGAGGCTGGTTTCCATTTCTTGGCTATGGAACACCCACATGCCGTTCATCAACTACGGGGACCAGCACATCTCCATCAACGAGGGCTCCCGGGAAATCCGCCTCATCCAGGAGAAGGGCGTCTCGCTCACTACGCGCGACCATGAGAGTGACTAAGCGAATGACGATGGGCGACGTGATGACCGAGCGTCGCTACAATAGCCGATAGATTTCTCGTCGATGTACCGATTCGATGTCCTCGTAGTAGGTGTGAATGTAGTCGTCGATTCCGGCCCGCTCCGTGATTGACTCGCTATCCGGCCGATCACCACGCATGTACTTCACTAACGGCCGAGGGAGGTCCTGTTCTACTCGCCAATATGACGTGAATCGGTGTCGGCCGTAATGGCTTGAGACAGGTCGGTGGTGTTCGGTTTCCGCGTACTTTGGGTGAAACACGTCACGCCAAATCTCACTAACTACTTTTCGTCGCAACTTGTTCCCTTTCTCGCTGAGGAATATCCACGGTTCGCCGCTATCGGGCCGAACGAGAAGGTACCGTGTGAGAACGTCTTGGAGTTCTGTATCAAGGGGCAGGACTCGGGGACGTCCGGATTTGTTTCCAAATCGGTCGTGAGGAATGTACACGGCATTCGGGCGTCCGTTGAGCATCCAGTGATTGCCGAGAGACTGGAAGTGTGTTTGGAGTTCCTCGTCTTGAAGGTTGAGTTCACCAAGGGGTAGATTACAAACCTCTGTTGCGCGGAGTCCCAATTTGAGCTGCATCAGGACAATCGCCAGATTGCGCAACGTCTTAACACGTCCGACGAAGTCTCGTAGCTCTACAAGCGGAATTCGTGGGAGCGGCTTCTGCTCTGGTGCATCCAGCGCTACCGTCTGCTTCACGATAGTGAACGGATTGTACTCCGAAGAGTGTGGGAAACTCGGTGAAGCCTGCCAGTATCGATAGACCTCCTCGAGTTTGCGGACTTTCTCTTTCACGGTCCCCGGGTGATTCCCCTTATCGTCGCGCTCATGGTAGATGAACGACCGTAAATGCTGTTCAGCCAAACACGCGGGGTGGCGGCCCTGTTCGTGCATGTGCGCTCGCCACTGTTTGAACAATCGATGGTAGCCAGCCCGCGTCCGTGGTGTGATACTCTTCGCATCTAGGACTTCATCTGCGAACAGGTCGAACGGGTCAATACCTGTTGCTTCGAACGTCGCCTCGTACTTGGCAAGAGGGTCAATTTCTTGACCGAAAGCTTCGGCGAGTCGCTCTTTGTCTGCGGAAAAATCATCAGTCATCGCGACCCTCCTCTTCGCTCAATTTTCTTGTCCCAAACACGACCTGCGTGTTCGAGGTTTGCGGCGACCATCAGAACGGGATGGTACAAATGTGGATGATTCGGGTGATTTTGGAGCCAGCCATAGAACCGCTCGATTTTCACCCAATAGGTGTTATAGGCTGTATCGAGCGAAACTTGTTCGAGCAGATTTCCAATCCATGCCTCAACATCGGTAGGACCGGCAAGTGCATGATGGCGTTCGCGCCAATCGAGGTGTTCTTTCCAGCGCCGGCCAGCCAACAGGTACTCCTCTCTTCCCCGGGTCGAATTGCATCTTTCAAGGATGTACTCTGTCAGGAATGTTCCGTAGGTATCTTCACCTTCCGCGCCCGATGTCGGCCTTCACGAGAACGTCCATGAGTTGGACTTCTCCTCGCTGTATCCGAACATCATCCGGACGCGGAACGTTAGCCCGGACAAGATTTGCTGTGAGTGTCATTCAGACCGCGAAGATGTCCCAGGACTCGGCTACAGCATCTGCGACGATCGAGGGTATCTGCCGGACGTACTGGCGCCGCTCATCGAGGACCGCGACGATATCAAGGCCGAGTTGCGGGAGACGGACGACGAACAGCGCCGCGAGGAACTCCAGGGCAAGTCGGACGCTATCAAGTGGATTCTGGTGTCGTGTTTCGGCTATCAGGGGTTCTCGAACGCGAAGTTCGGCCGCATCGAGTGCCACGAGGCTATCAACGCATTTGCCCGCGAGATTCTTCTGGACGCAAAGGAGGCGCTCGAGGACGGCGGGTGGCGCGTCGTCCACGGCATCGTCGACTCCATCTGGGTGACGCCGCGCGACGGCGAGGAACAGGAATCGCTGGAGACGCTCGCCGAGGAGATCACGGCAGACGTCGGGATTCGATTGGAGTACGAGTCGGCCTACGACTGGGTCGCGTTCGTCCCTCAGCGAACCAGCGACGCCGGGGCACTCACGAAGTACTTCGGGGCACTGGCGACCGACGTCGACGAACGGGAATTCAAGTACCGTGGCATCGAGATTCGCCAGCGGAGTACCCCGCCGTTCATCGCCGACGTCCAGGAGGACCTCGTTAGGGTTCTCGACGAGACGCGATCGCCGGAAGCGGTCTGCGACCGACTCCAGCGGGCGCTTCAGGAGCTTCGGACTGGCGAGGTTGATTCGGGCGAGCTAGTCGTTGAGCAGCGAACGTCGAAGAAGGCCGAACAGTACGCCCATTCGACGCGGACTGTCGCGGTGCTCGAGCGAGCGGCGGACGACGGCCCGGACATCCAGCCGGGCCAGGGCGTGGCCTACGTGGTGGTCGACGACTCGAAGCGGTCGCGAGAACGCGTCCAGTTGGCCGGAGAAGTCGACGAGTACGACGCGGAGTTCTACGCCGAGGAGTTGCTTCGGGCGGCCGAGAGTGTGCTCTCGCCGTTAGGCTGGCAGCAGACGGATATCGAGGAGTATCTTGCGGAGCGGACTGACGCTAGTCTTGGAGCGTTTATAGGCACCAGGTACTAGTACTAGGCTTCAAGGTCGGATAGGTGGTGAACCTTGGCAGAACAAACAAGTCCAGCTACGATGGCTTTTGAGGTGGCAGACCAGTTACGAACTTGGCTGGAAAGCACTTTAGAATCGTAGTTCGTCGCACTTAGCCCGCTAACTGTACACCGCAGTGATGTGCGTCAATAAGGTCAATATCACAACTCGTCGAGAGTCGACGGTGCGTCCTCACTCAGTATCCCCGAATTTTCTCCGTATTCGATCGAATCAAATCCACCTTCGAGTACCCCGAGGAACACTGGACCGCGGTTGGGTAGGCGTGTGATCATGTGGTCCGCATCGGTGACCGTGATCGTTCCTCCACCTTTCTTCTCGTGAACGTACTCTGCGGCGTCCTTGATGGCTGGTGTCACGATGTACCGACGAGAATTCCGACGACTTCTAAAAGGACGCCCTTCTGAGTCGACGCTGATTTGGTAACCGCCAAGCGGACCCTCGTAAGGGTCTCCTCGACTCAGCGACTCGGGGTCGGGGACTTCGGGCAGTTCGAACTCGTCAACTTCTGGGAGTTCGTCTTCTGTCGCAGGCCGTAAGGTTCCATCAATGGCGCTCTCGTTGGTTTCCCAGATATAATGATTCACTTCGGCGTTCGCGGTCCTGTCACAGGTTGTCCAAGCAATTATTTCCAGCTTTACTGAATCTATACTGAATTTACCAGCGAACCTGTGCTTTGAATAGTGGTGGTCCTCCCTCTCTTCGGCAAGTTCCTCTGCAATACAGATTGCAGTCCGTCATTGTCCAAGGGAAAAACACATTACAACATCAAATAATCTACCTGTAATGTACCTGTATACCCCAGACGAGATCGACAGAGAACGAGCAAACCATCAGGCGGTTATCCAAGGATGCGACGATATCGACGTCAAGCGAATTGGGAACCTCGGTGAACTTGCCTTCGAGCAGTTCTGCCGAGAGTATCTCCCGGTCGAGATGTGGGACTGGCAAAATGAGGAGGCTATCCGTCGCTGTAACCCCGAGAGTTTCTCCGGATATGATTTCGAGGTTTTTGGCTACGAAGTTGACGTTAAAACCTCACGAGATGTCTCTGCATTCCGGCCTGCAAACATTCTAGAAAACGATCCTGACGATGACATCATCGTCATGGTCTGGCATCGCGACAACGAAGATGCACTCATCCTCCTCGGCTGGGAACACACTGAGACACTCAAGTCGAAGGTTCGTACCCAAGCTGCATATTCAGGTGATGAGCCGGAGAAACTCGCCCACCTTGCTGCTCGCCCAATGAACGAGCTACACGATTTAGGGCCGAACACAGCCCACATGAACCAGAAACCAGAGAACCCGTTCAAACCGGGTAATCGGGTGGTGAAAGCTGGCGATGATGATGCGTCTGTGGCAGTCGTCATAGAAGTTCTCCCGCCAGAGCAAGACGTCGATCTCTATGGCCAGACGATGGATGGCGAAGCCGTTAAAGTCGCGTTCCCCAGCACGCTCGACGAAGGGCCTGGAAACTGGCGTGAAATTCACCCCGCTAAGCTCGCCTCTTACTGTGACGACCAAGATATCAGGCTCTACACGTACAAACATACAAACCTCGAGTATCCGGAGAACCCGTTCACCCTGGGGGATTACGTCATAAAACCCGATTATGATGATCCGGATTTAGCCAAGGTCGTTGAAACTGCACCAGATGAGCCGGAAAGAGATGTGAGCATTGCGTTTGTCCATCATCTCGACAAGGAATTAGGCGACCAGAGCAATGTCCCTTCTGCAGAACTCGGTGTTCAGTGTGAGGAATCCGGCATCAAACTTTATTCCTACAATCACACAGAATTGAGTTTCAAACCTCAGTATTAACCAGGGGAGCATATTCTGCTGAGACAGCACTGTCTCGCAACTTAACCTATCACCACGACCCTTTACATTGCTAAACGATGATATGTGGGATAATGCCCGAGTTCACTCCCTTAGTATCACAAGATGTTCGCGACTATTGGAGCCACGAAGAGCAAGAATTTACTCCGTGGCTTGCAAGGGAAATCGAAGCCGAAGAGCCCTCGAATCTGGAAAATACTCTGGGTCTTGATCTGGAGGTTCTTGAACGCGAGAAGAACGTCGGCAAGTACAACGTTGATATCTACGGCCGGGTCGCCGACGATGGGCGTACAGTGATTATTGAGAATCAGCTCACGGTGTCAGACCATGATCATCTCGGGAAAGCTATGGCCTACGCCGCTGGGGTTGATGCGGATATCATCGTATGGATTGCGCCTCGTTTTAACGACGAGCACACAGACGCCTTTCAGTGGCTCAATAGCAACAGTCGAGAGGGAATCGATTTCTTTGCAATTCGCCTCGAGGTCTGGCGCATCGGTGATTCGGACCCTGCCGTTCGCCTGAATCCAATTGAGGAACCTAGTGAGTGGAAGGAAAAGGCAAAACGAACGAGCGATGAACTCTCAGATCGTGACAAGCGTCGAGAGGAGTTCTGGACGGAACTCCGAGATCGAATCAACTCCCGACCAACCTCGCTACGCGCCCGGAAACCACGGCCACGACATCATTACAGTAATCCAATTGGGAAAGCCGGATTCCACATGTCATTTGCCGTCTACCCGGACGAGCACGAGCTCTGTATTGCCCTTATTATCGAGGACGATGCCGATGCCTACTACGAATTAGAAGCCTACCGGAGTGAAATTGAAGGCGACTTCGACGAGCCACTCCTATGGATAGAGCCCGAGGAGACCAGAAGCGGAAATATGCGAAGTCGAATTGAACTCCGGACTAATGGCCATCTCGAGAATCGAGACAAGTGGGATACGTACCTCGACTGGTTTATAGAGAATGGTGAGCAGTTCCACGAGACATTTGGAAATCGGATTCAACAGCTCAATTGAAGAGTACGTCGAAGTACTACAAAGTCAATTGACTATCTGATTACCTTCCTTATTGCAATATACGTTGGGGGGTTACCCTTCTTGCTATATTATAAATATCGGGTGGAGAAGTAATTGGTAATGAGTTCAATACGTGCTGTCCAAGGAGGCCAGCGACCGATAAACGTTCTTGCCTCAAACATGTAGTCCATCATCCGATGAGGTTGTGGCTGCCGGCCTCCCGATGTCATCGGGAGGCCGGGAGCGGTGGGTGGGGAGGCGGGCGTGGGTGGATGGTTTCGAAAAGACAGCAAAGAGTGGAGTATCGCTATTCCTTCACCGACCGCGTTCGGGGAAATTCACGGTGCTCCAGCCAGTCAGAGCCACTGAGCATCGTCCTTCGTACCAATTTTTGGCCACGCTTCGGAACTCGACCTGCTCACCTTCTCGCACGATTGGCGCCCTGCTCTTGTGCCACACCGTGAACCTGATTCGTCCCGTCTCGTCCTCTATGAGCCCAACTTGCGCTATCTTCGGGTGGGTGGCTTGCCAGAGGACTTCCACAGTCCCGTGAATGCTCACCTCTCGTCGATTCACTTCCCCAACCTTCGCAATCGGAATCACGTACCCGGGTTCCGTCTGGAGCTCTTCGTGAACACCGACGACCGCGCTGAGCACACTCGCGCCGTCCACAACACGCTCGGCCAACCGCCGACTGATGGCCGCTCTCGACCACCTTGGTAGCTTCTCAGCGATTCGCACCGTCTGCTGGTTCACCGCCGCCAGTTCCTCTTGCGAAAGCATTTCCCGCGGGTCATCCTGATCTGGGTGTTGCCACGGGTCGACGCTCGCCGCTCGCTTCTCGAACTCGGTGCGTCGCTCGACACTCCCCTTCTCGACTTCGGCTCTCGTCCGTGCTTCCCGGTCTGAGTCCTGGTCTCTGTCCATTCGCCGTCGCGTCCGTTCGAGTTCCCACTCGCGTGCCAACAGTCGCTCTTCGGCTTCGAGGGCGAGTCCGCGTCCGACGCCTTCGGGGTGGTTCAGGTCGACCTTCGCCTGAATCTCCAACTCGACCGTCGCTTCGAGTTCCGGGGTCTCCTCGACGTCCGGGAACCGCTCTGCGTCCGCCCAGTCTCGTTCCTGTCCATCGACCCAACGCTCTTTACCGATTGTGTTCGTAGTAGTCATTGGAATCCCTGAGATTCCGAAGGCGCGCCCACTACCGCGTCTTCTGCGAGACTCACCACTACATGAGTCACAACTCGGCTCTGTCCTGCTCCTCGTCTCCTGCGCTCTCGCTCGCGCCTTCGGTGCTGTGTGGGCGCGAGCGAGAGCAGAAATAGCCAGACAGACGAGCACGCGCGCCGACCCGCCTGGAGCAAGCGACCAACTTTAAGCCGTTTTCGCGTCCGGCCCGGAGTGCGGGACCGTGTCCAGTGCGACGGTCGCGAGTACGGCGAGCCGCGTAGTGGCTCGGCGCACGCAGCGGCCCAAAGTACTGGAACGCGAAAGCCCGCGAGGGGCGCAACCGAAAGCGCGCTTAATGCTGGCGTCGAGACCAGACGCCCGGAACGGCCGCAGGCCGCACGCCCGGAATGGTCGGTCGCGAGCGCGGCGGAAGGCGGCATGCGGCGCGCGGGCGTACGCTGCGTCCACACCCACTCGAACAGCGAGTGACGGAGCCCGACCTATCCACGGGGTGGGACTGAAAGGGGCCGGCCGCTCGCGCTTGCGTGGTCGGCTCAGCGACCCCTATCCGCGTGGCGGTTGCGCGGATATGTCGCTGAGCGACCGTCTCGAGAGCGGAGCGAACGAGACCTCGCCAGTCGCAGCCCGCGCAGCGAAGCGAGCAGGACCGTCTGGCGGTGGCGAGCGGGCGGGGGCTTTCGGGGATGTGTACTGCGCGGTCTGGTCAGGAAGATCCGTTATCGGAGAAGTTGGAAGTTTGGCAGATCACTCGGTGAACGTGTTTGGATCAGTTCGGTCGTAGATACCGTCGAAGTCATCGTCGAAACTCGCGATGGTATCGATATCTCGGACGTGGCAGTGTGCCACGGTCGTCGCGTCCGTGAAGCTGAGTTCGTGATCGTCGTATGTCTCGAAACACTCGTATGCCGCATCGAAGATATCGGGGGTGACTGGCTCGAAGGTGATGACGTCCGGGTAGGGGTCGTTTCCAAGAAGCCGATTTGCCAGTGAAATGGCTGGCGCGACATCGTGCGTTCGCTTGCGAGTGAGAGTCACGGCTTCGTCGAAGATATAGTCGTTCGTGTAGGGTTGTCCGAGCTCGCCGTCCAGAACATGGTCGAAGAAGGTGCGTGCAGCGTCGTGGCGCGCGGCATCGGTGTCGTGATGGGCGTAGAAGACACCCGTATCGATGAATACGCTCATCCGTAGAGGATATCGTCGATGTCGTCCTCGGTGGTTTCTTCGCCGGACGCAATTGCGCCTTCGTGAAACGCTTCGTGTGCAGCATCGTCGACGGGAACGCGGGACTCACGGAAGGATTCGATAAACTCGTCTTTTGATGCAGTTGCATCTTCGACGAGCCGTTCAAGGATTGCTTGCTGGGTCACCTGTTCACCGGTCTTCAAGCGGATTTCTGCCTGGAGACGCTCAAGCCGTGACTTCGTCTCCTCGTCCATCTTTACTGACGTGGCCATACGCTCAGTAGTATCTTCTACTGAATAGCTCTTTCTACCAACTCGATACCGGGAGTGACAGTGAGGTATCCTCCGGTGGCGACGGCCAGGGGCTTTCGAGAAGCGCTTGCCGAATCAGAACGAACGAGCGTACACCATCGACGGACTCGCAATGTGAACCAATTAGGGAAACCGTCACGAGACGGTGTTCTCTACAGCCCGAGAATCTTACCGCACGATCTCCTCGCCGTAGAGCGGTGTCTCGAAGTAGTGGTTTCGCGGACTCGCACACGTAAGCAGCGCATGTTGGGTGCCATGACCTGTAACAGACGCACCTTCATCGAGTCGGTCGGAAGCACAGTTGGAGCAATTACCGTCTACGGTAGCGTCGGCATCGCCACGGCCGCAAGTGCATATACCAAGCACAACTGCTACGGCTTCGATTACTGGCGGTACATCCCCAGTGGGGTCGTGCGGGAGATCTCCGCATCGTCATGCTCCACGGCTGTTCACAGAACCGAAAACCGACAGAAGGTGTCTGCTTCGGCCTGTACTGAAAAAGGTGGACTCGCCATATGACCTCTAGGACCTAAATATCCGACTTCCAAAGTTACAAAACAGTCCACTATTGTCGTTTCAGTAATGAAACGATTCCTGAGTGCATGGGGTGGACCCGTACTGGTCTTTGTTCTCGGCGGGAGTTTGACGCTATTTCATCTTGCGCACGTGATTGCAGACGGTGAATCGCTTCGAACGATCGCTTTCGGAATTCTCGTCCCGTTGTTGATGAGTCTCGGTGTACTCCATGGCGGTGTGTGGTTATACCGGAACCGAAGTGCGTTCGACACGGCTGCGAGTCGTCGCGTCGGAGTGTGGTGTCTCATCGGCGTGGTGGTCTTGAGCCTGAGTGCGCTGCTCACCATCCTCTACCAGCGTTTCCATGGCGTCTATATGGACGATCAAGGATTCGTCGTTCTCAATGCGGCATCATTTGGTGCGCTCATCGGCCTCGTTATCGGCCTCTATGATTCTCGACACCACCATCAAAAGCGGGTGATTGAAACTCGTGAGCAGGCACTTCAGGACCTCCATGGAACCACGAGAAATCTCATCCAGACGTCCGACCGGCAAGCGATCGCCACGCACGCAGTCGACGCGGCACGTGACATCCTTGAGCTTCCACTCAACGCCTGTTGGTTATACGATGAGACGGCGAACATATTGACGCCCGTCGCTGCCACCGACGAAGGAGACGAGCTAGTCGACGAACTCCCCACCTATACAGCGAATGAAAGCCTGTCGTGGAAGGCATTCGAGACGGGCAAAGTCATGGTTTTCGACGATGTCCGCGATGCACCAGGTCGGTATCGGTCGGACACCCCGATTCGGAGTGAGATCATCCTCCCACTCGGTGACTACGGAGTAATGAACATCGGCTCAACTGAGGCCGGTGCCTTTGACGAGATGGACATCTCGCTGGGGCGGATTTTGGCAGCGAATACCCAAACGGCATTACAGCGCGCCGACCGCGAACAGCAACTGGCTGTAGCCCGTGATCAGACGAAGCAGTTGAACCACCAGCTCACGGTTCTGAATCGTGTCTTTCGCCACGACCTTCGGAATGCAGCGAACGTTATTCAAGGCCATGCCAACCTGCTCGTTGCGGACACGGACGGTGAAACAAATAGTGCAGAGACTATCGCCGAACAAGCCACCGACCTAGTTAGGATGGGCGAGCAGGTCCGAGACATCGAACGACTGCTTCAAAACAATAGGCACGAACGCCAAATCGTCGATCTCATCGAGGTCATTACGACCCAACTTGAGCGTGTCCAACGCGATTATCCCGTGGCGAAAGTCGATGGACCAACAGGTGAGTGCGCGGTGTACGCCCATCCACTCATCGATTCTGCAATCTTCAACGTGATTGAGAATGCGGTTGAGCATAGTACTGAGCGAGAACCGCGTGTAGAGGTCACGATTGCGGATAGCGAGGACCATGTGACGGTTCAAATCGCAGATAATGGCCCCGGGATTCCCGACGCCGAAGTTGGAGTGTTAGAACGGGGGTATGAGACACCGCTTGAACACACGAGTGGGCTTGGTCTCTGGTTGGTGAACTGGATTGTGAACGAGTCTGACGGTGAGGTGTCGTTCCACGAGAAGTCAGATGGTAGCGTCGTGTGTCTGCAGTTCGAGAAGGCGAATTCAGCGACAAGCCCAGATGATTGAATCGTGCAAGACCGAGGCTCTCGCTAGTTAAACACGGAGTATCGAAGGCCAACGTATCCATTGGGTGGGACTGAAAGGGGCCGGCCGCTCGCGCTTGTAGTAGTCTCAGCGACCGCGAGCGGCCGGGGGATTTCGAAGATGTGTACTGCTCCGTTTGGTCGGAACCACCCTGTATCGAAGAAGAAGGGAACGCTGTGAGTCACTCGGTAATCGTATTCAAATCAGTTCAGTCGGAGATCGAGTCGAAGTCATCGTCGAAGCGCACAATCGTACCGATGTCGTGATTCGGCCATTCGAAAAAGTGGTGAGACTGAGAAACAGGAACACACCACGATGGCGCTGTTGAAACCCAAAGCGTGAGCGGGATGGCGTGCTGAATACAGCGGGTATAGTCACTACGGCGTACAGATGCGGTAAAACGAGACGCTGGGAACGTCTGCAGTATCTATACGGACGCTGTAAGCCCCCCATCGACGCGAATATTCTGGCCGGTGATGTAGCTTGAAGCAGGTGAGAGTAGGTACGCGACCGCGTCCGCAATCTCTGCGGTCTGTGCCGGTCGTCCCATTGGAATTTGATTCCTCGTGTCTTTATCTACGTCGTAACTATCGACGAATCCGGGTTGTACCGTGTTCATCCGAATTCCATTCGCTGCGTATCGGTCAGCGTAGAGCTTGGTGAAACTCCCAAGGCCAGCCCGAAGCACCGATGATACGGGAAATGAACTCGACGGTTCGAATGCCGAGAAGGTAGAGATATTCACAATAGACCCATCACCTTGTTCTTCCATAATGGGTGTGATGAGTCGAGCCATCCGGACGGTATTCAACAGAACGAGGTCTAACCCCTCGTGCCACTCCTCGTCAGAGATGTTGAGGAGGTCACCGGACGCCGGATGTCCAGTGTTGTTCACCACGGCGTCAATACGCCCATAGCGCTCATACGTCGTTTCAACGAGTGCTGCCAAATCATCAGGATTCGTCACCGAGCCTTCAAACCCATCTCCACCGAGGTCGTTCGCAACCTTGACGGCGCTCCCTGACCGTGACAACAGAACCGGCGTGTATCCATCCTCGTGTAATCGCCGGGCACAGGCTTCCCCGATACCGCTTCCCGCAGCGGTAACTACTGCGATTTTCTTTTCAGTCATGCAACTACGTGCCTTCTACCGTGACCGCGCTCATTAATACACCGCGACGCACACCGGCTACGAGTTCTCCTTTGGTCGCCTTTCGTCACTTGCGCGTGTCCTTCCTAGCAGTACTGGCTGAGATGGTATCCATGCCAATATGCGGTCTATCAGCACCTGCTTCTGACAACTCCACGGCAAGATAGCTTGAGCGACCAATATGGTATTCTCATTACGGGGTGGGAACGAACCGACACCCTTGCCAGTAGTTTCACGCTCACTTTGAAGAGAAGTCAATGACATCGTCCATTAAGCTCTGAAGTATGGCTACTGTCTGTGACTCATGTGCATCGGAGTCAATTCGGTAATACGCGTGACCATCGACGCTTTTGACTCGGCCAATGAGCACGTGGAGGAATCGATAGGCCTTGTTCAGATCGACAAACTGCAAGAGCGAGGTCAACGAATTGAAATAGACGACGATATTGCGGTCGGTTTCTGCCCAGCGTTCCAGATACTTACTGATTTGAATGCATAGACCAGTTAGGTCGGCTGGATTCCCAACAGCATCGAGAAATCCTAATGATGTGGTTGTCGTTGACTTCGAAGTTGTAGCGGCAGACCGCGTGATTTCACCGACATGAATGAAGCCGAGGTCAGCGGGTTGCTGCCCGCCATAGGATTGCCAGTCCGCAAACCACTTATCTGGTCCATCTCGATAACTGATAACGAGGAGATTTGTCTCTTCAGGTCCAGTCTGAGTTAGTATCTCGTAGATTTGTGTCTCAGCGTCTCCATCAAGGGTAGGAGCGCATAATAGCGTATTCCTAACCGCATGAGGAGACTGACGCATAGGCAAACCTATCTAGAATATTATTTAAAACTATCGTCATATGCTGTCGGTGGGGTGATAAACACGCTGGATTACTCGCTCCTGAGGCCTCCACCCGTCGTCGGAGAGCGTATTTACTACTGCGCAACATTGAGTGTGATATGATGCCCAAATCGTTTTTCCACGTCGCATTGAAGGTCCGCGACATCGACGAGTGTGTTGGATTTTACCGCAGGCACTTCAATGCGTAAAAAAGTCTAATTATAGATGCAAAAATAGGTGGCGTAATTGGTAACGATTTGTAGGCCACCTTCGTCAATTACGCCATTATAAATATCCCTCGCGCACTAGGTCGTGATGCGAGCTCTAAGTAGAACGGAGTATGGCAGAAAATACCAAACAGTTTTAACGGTGGTATTTGGAACCGTACATTGACAGAATGGCAGGCAGATACGTTCTCGTTCCTTCTACTCACCCAACTACGTCGGACTGTTATCATCAACCTCACGACCACGGTGAGTCCCAGCCGTATTGTACACCGTCGGCGACGTACGAACGTATCTCGCTTCAGACGGCCCTCACGCTCGAATTACGACCGTGCCAGCGGTGTGCCCACAAGAACGGATCTAGTCCGAATGCAGATGCTGATACTACTTGTCCATTCTGCACGGAAGAGGTCATGAAGACCCGACTACCACATCACTTACAAAACTGTCCGAAGGTACCATAGCAAGAATCACGATTCTTCTCGGTCCACGGTGTTGACGTTTGTGAACTCAAAGCGGGCCCCTCCTGTTGCACTTTCAGTGACCGAGTACTCCCACCCATACGCATCAGCAATTTGAGCCACGAGTGTTAGTCCTAGACCAGTTCCTTGCGTGTCCGAGGAGAATCCTGCCTGAAATACCGCCTCACGCTCGTCCGCCGGAATTCCTAGTCCATTATCTTCGACAAAGAAGCCATCGTCGAGATCGCCGACGCGGATTGTCACCGATTCGCCGGCGTGTTCGATGGCATTCCGGAAGAGGTTCTCGAATAGGTGACGGAGGTAGGTCGGTTTTCCATGGATGGCCTGCGTGGTGTCGACAATCAGTTCTGCACCGTTAGTCGCTGTCGTTGACCATGCTTCCTCGGCCTGAGTAACGAGGGTGACCGTCTCAGCCGGCGGTATCTTATCGATTCCCTTAGAGAGCATCATGAGGATGTCGATGGTGTCTTCGATCCGTGTGAGCGCCTCGTTCACCTCGTTGAGTGCACGCCCATCACCGTCAGCAATCTGTTGGAGGTAGATTTGTGCAATCTGAAGGGGGTTTCGGAGTTCGTGTGCCAACATACTCGCAAAGCTCTTTAAACGGGCATTCGACTCCTCAAGTTGTCGCTGGTACTCCATGCGATCAGTCACGTCTTGGACCACAAGCATACCGGCAAAGACCTCGTTGTCGGCGTCCCTGATCGGAAGGGTGTAGGCCAACAGATGTCGGTCATGGTACTCAACTTCGAACGAATTCGCCTCGCCCTCGAGCGCAGCGTAGAAATGCGGTTCGACCTCTTCGACGAGCTCGTCCGGATAAATCTCGTGCACACTACTGCCGATGCGGTCTTCCGGATTGAGGCCGGTTGCCTCTACGAGTTGGCCTCCAACAGCGGTATAGCGCAGATTCTGGTCGAACAGTCCGACTGCGCCGTTCGGAAAGTTCTCGACAAGTGTTCGGTAACGCCGTTCGCTCTCTAGGAGCGCCCGTTCACGTTCCTTCCGCTCGGTGATGTCCCGAACGACGCCGATTCGCTGGTACGCACTATCCGCGGCGTCGGGAAGCATTGCAAACGTTCCTTCGACAGGGATGCGATCCCCGGTAGCCGTCTGTAATTCGGCCTCGATCGTGGGGTTGTCGACTTCTCCTTTGAGCATCGCGGTTCGCATCTCGGACCCCTGTTGTAATACCTCCTCGTCGATAACTAGCGTAGCATAGGACCCGAGCAGCTCATTACGGGAGTAGCCGGTCATCTCGCAGTAAGCCTTGTTAACCGTCGTGAACCGACCGTCTTCGTCAATCGCATAGACGCCGTCGTTGACTGTCTCGACGATTTTGCTCTTCAGAGCCTCCTCGTCGTGGAGGTGGTGTGCCGTCCGTTCGTCGATTGCGGTCGACAGAAGGTTTGCAACGCTTTGGACGAACTCCGCGTTATGGTCTGCAAAATCGTGCTCTTCCGACGTGAAGACCCCTAGTATTCCCCACGGATTGTCCGTGTCGCCGATACTAACGGTAACCCCACCAACTACCTCGGTAGTGGCGAACACCTCCGAGTCCAAAAGGTGTGACCTATCTTCGTCGTCAATAACGATGATCGGCTCTGCGGAGGTAAGTACGTCCTCAAATCCCGAGTCGCAATCTATGTGAATAGTTGCGGTCCCGACGAGCGCTTCGGCCCACCCGACGCCTTGCCTGAGATGCAGTACGTTCTTATCGGGGAGTAGTTCGAAGACCCCGCAGTAGGTGGTATCAAGGGTCTGGGTAATGGTACTCGCCGCATCACGCAGTAGCTGATCAAGATTGTCGGCTTCAATTGCCCGTTGCCCAAGCTTCGTGATGACCTCTCGGTGGCGACGTAGGTCTGTTTGATTGGGCACACTCACTTTGAAAGGTGTATCCACTCCGCGTAGATAAACCCGCGCTTTCAGGGCATCCGCAACGGTATCTCTACTACATCAATGGATTATTCAATTGTCTGTCAAAGGAATATATGTCTTGGGTAGTTAGCAACCATTGGATTAGGAGTGCTATCGGCCAACGTTGTTTTGTCCTAGCTCGGAGAACTCAAAAGAGTGGTGGATAATAATGTGCTCTGCCAAACGAACGTCACAAGACACCCCGCCAATCAACGACGGTGGAACATCGCTTCCAACTCGTATCTTTAGGGCTCTTGTCCATCAACGCCGTCGATACGCCCTCTACTATCTTCGTGACCACGAACAGGCCCAGACCGACGACCTTGCCATCCAACTTGCTGCATGGGAGCAGGGCATTCCAAAACATGAAACCCCCGCTGAGGAGGTCAAACGGATCAAGACGAATCTCGTCAACACGCAGTTCCCGAAACTCGAGGATTACGGTTTCATCGAATACGATTCGCGAAGCGAAGCTGTCTCCTATTCGTACCCGCCAGAGATTCTTGATGAAGCCCTCGAACTTGCGGCAATCATCGAAACCCCGTAAAAGCGGGTGTGAGCGAAGGCTTGTCAGAGTTCATCTCCGACGGTAGCGAACAACCGGAGACTTTCATATGGAAGTCGAGAATCATTACGATATATATGCAATCGATTCCCGTGATTCTTCTATTTCAAAGAGAGAAACGACAGGGTCGTTTTCACTCACCAGAAGACATTTCATTGACTATTTGAGACAAGAGGTATGGTTTCCCGTAGACGGCTCCTCCAAGCTGGAGCGTTCGGCCTCTCGGCGACTGCAGGGTGTCTCTCCACCCTCCGTAAGTCCGGTCGGTCGCTTCCGAATGACGTTGGCGATGGTGAAACACAGACGCCGGGCGATGTCCCCGAGTGGACGCCAGCGTGGACACTGCCGTTCGATGACTGGCACGTCCTCGGACTCGATACTGCCGATGGACTCCTCTATGTCACATTGAGCAAGAGCAATGGTCCCTCGTCGATTGCGGCTGTCGACCCCGATTCGCAGTCAGTCCGTTGGCAGACGGAGTCGGAAGGCGAAGCAGTCGCCGGTTCTCACGTTCCCGACCAACAGACGGCAAAAGACCAGTGGGGAGTGACGCTGACCGAAGACACCGTCTATGCCGTCGCCGGGCCGGTAGAGAAACGCGAGTGGAGTTCGCTCCACGCGCTTTCGCGGGCTGACGGAATGCGTCGGTGGTCGTTGAAACGCAAGCGCGAACTCTCGGTCGCCGGCGTCGTCGACGGATTGGTCGTTGCGACCGGTCTGGAATTCTTCCCGCCGCCCGGGACGACACCCGTGAGCCACCAGACGCCGGAGTCACCGCTCTCGACTACCGTGTACGGCCTCGATACAGCGACCGGGACGGTCCGGTGGACTCGCACATTCACTGACGTCCAGGACGTCGCCGTGGGCGATGGAATCTACGTCGCCGACACCGACCGACTCGTGGGGCTCACGGTCGATGGGAAAACGCAGTTCACGTACGACCAAGGGCCAGGCAGCTTGGTCGGGGCGACCACCGACCGTGTCTTCTACGTGACCGGCCAGGGAGTTAGTGCAACAGTTCACGGCGTCTCCCCGGACGGCAGTCGGGACTGGCGGCGAAATCTCCCGGTCGACGAAATCCTGGTCGATGGTGACCGGTTGTACACCGGCGGTGACACGGTTGCTGCAATTGACGCAGATGGAACTGTCGTTTGGACCGACAACGAGTACGGCCACTGGCTTCTCCTCGACCCGGACCGCGATACACTCTATACGCGGTCGCAGATAGCCGCCGACGCAGCGACGGCTTACGATGTTAGTGGAAGTAAGCGCTGGACGTTCGACCCACCATCGAAGGATGCGTGGCCGGAGACTGCAACCCGTGATGCAGTCATGGTCACCGCAATCACCGGGGATCACGCTGATGAGCCGTTCTATACGCTGTATGCCGTGAACGCCAATGGGAAAGCGACTGCCGCGCTCGGCAAGGACACGGTATTCGACGCGACCGGACTCGACGGAACGATCTATATTGGCGATGGAGAGTCGAATCTCGTCGCGCTCAACCCGTAGGTGACGGTTATCCGGATCGGCAGTCCAGGAAAGGCTTCGCGAAGTACGAGTCCCTCAGAGTCGTGGTGCGATTTCGGTGTTCTCTTAGGCGCTTGCTCGTTTAGTTCTCGTATGGGGGCCGGCATCCACGTCGAAGTTGAGTTGACCGGAGTTGATTCCTGTCCTGTGGTTTCGATGAGCGAGGATTCGGAGGTGACGTCGGTCTTCACCGACCGACGACCGGGACCGAACGGGAGTCAGGTAGTCGGGGAGCTCACGGTGAGCGCAGACGATGAACGGTCTTCACCCGAATGTGTCTCGGAGGTATTCTCCGATGCCACGGAGTCGGTCTACCGGTTCTCGAACGAGCACGGCGGCTGTCCGTGTGACCGCCTACCCGACCACGGTTGTCCAGTCCGCGACATCCACGCTGCGTCGGGGGCACTCGTCGTGTCGTTCATCGTTGGCGATGTCGAGGCATTGAAACCGATTATCACTGACCTTCGGTCGCGCTATTCTTCCGTCCACGTTCGTCGATTGACGCAGTCAAATGCCGATGGCCGAGAGGCGCTCCTGTTCGTCGATCGAAGTGCATTCACCGACAGGCAATTCGAAGTACTACAAACCGCCCACGAAATGGGATACTTCGCCCAGCCGAAGCGGGCCGACTCGGCCGACGTTGCAGCGGAACTTGATATCTCCGCCGCGACGTTCAGTGAACATCTCGCGGCGACGCAGGAGAAGCTACTCGAACAAGTATTCGAGCAATAGTAATGGTATTAACGTAACGGTCTTGCATATTGCTTAAATAAACCCAGGTATATTAGGAATAGGGCGTATCCCAGCTCCGCGCCGAAGACGAAGTGGAGACAATGCCCCAAACAATCTACCAGGAAATCGGCGGCCAAGAGGCGGTCGAAGCCGTCGTTGACGACTTCTACGACCGCGTCCTTGCCGACGAGCAACTCATCGAGTATTTCGAGGGGATGGATATGGAGGCGCTGCGCGCCCACCAAGTACAATTCATCAGTTCGGTCGCCGGCGGACCGGTCGAATACTCCGGGACCGATATGCGCGAAGCACACGCCCACTTAGATATCACCGAACCGGACTTTGATGCCGTCGCAGAACATCTCGAAGCGGCTCTCCGGAATAACGGCGTCGGCGACGACAATGTCGAGGCAATCATGGCGGAGGTTGCCGCGTTGAAGGCACCGATCCTCAATCGATAGGATTCGAGAGCGGTCGAATCCTGTATTTTGACCCGTTTTCCATTTAGTGTCTACCTCGGGTGTGTTCAGTAACTGTACGCTTCGACCTGCGCTCCTGTATCGTCGAAGACGAAGACGGTATCACCCGAGTTGTTCCAGATCGCAGAGCCACTGCCCCAGTAGAGGTCGCTCGACGAATCCGTCCCACTCCCAGTATGGAGCATCACTGTTGCGCCGGCATCGAGGCTAAACCCACTTGGGAACGCGTACGTATGAGCGGTTTCGTCCTCGACCGTATACCCACTCAGGTCGAGCGACCCGCTCCCTGTACTCTCGAAGACCACATACTCGTCGTTGAGATTGTCCGTGTCGCTTCCGGAAGCGTCCGCGTGGACGCTCTGGACGGAGATGTCGCCCGTTCCTGAGGAATCGGGATACGAGTGCTGGACGACGAGCGCGCCCGTATCGTCGTAGACGGAGCAGGTGTCGCTGTCGTTGTTCCACACCGACGAGCCTCGTCCCCAGTAGAGGTCGCTCGACGAATCGGTGCCACTGCCCGTATGGAGCGTCACCTGCGCGCCGGGCGTGAGCGTGAAGCCGCTTAGGAACGCGTAGGTGTGACCAGCACTGTCCTCGACGGTCCAGCTAGTCAGGTCGAGATTACCACTGCCCGTGTTCTCGAAGACCACGTACTCGTCGTTGAGGTTGTCAGAATCACTGCCCGACGCATCTTCGTGAATCTCGGCAATCGAAATCGACCCCGTTCCGCCGACGGAGGGGTAGGCCGAGAAGATCGGATACGAGGTGTCGAACGCGGTCGTCGTCGGGAGCGTCGAATCGGCGTTGACGTTGTTCGTCGAGTCGGTCACCTTGTCGTCGTTCAACCGGAGTTCGGAACCCAAGCCACTCGCGACGTCGTTCAGGTTCGTCACCGCAGAGTCGGGTGCACCGCTCGCGCCCATTAGGATGACCGCACCGCCGTCGTCGACGTGGCCCTGCAGTGCACTCAGCTCCGAACTCGTGAACGCCTCGGCGGGCGAGGTGACGATGAGCGCCTGGCCACGCGAGAGGTTGTCGGTGGTGAGGTTGTTCACTTGCTCGAATTCGATGTCGAAGCCTTCGAGGTGGCGCTGGTAGTAGGCTGCATCCTCACTGCCGAGCGCCCAGTCTTCGGTGAACTGTCCGTGGCCACCGTCGATCAGGACCTGGCCGTCGAGCGAGGAGAGGTAGTCGATGAGGTTCGTCAGCACGACGAAGTTCTCGTACGTGCTCGTATCCACCGCGAAGCCTTCTTCCTGTTCGCACGATTCATCGATGAGCAGTCCACCGACGATGGCGACGCCCGCCGTTTCGTCCACCCCGACGAGCGGGAGTTCGTCCGACCCGTAGTCGTACCCACCAGTTGTCGACTGGGTAGCCGAGGACTCCGCATAGATTGCGGCCTGCTTGTCAGGGAGCGCACCGGACGCTGTCTTCACAGTCGTTGCTTTGGGGAAGAACAGATTGTCGGCGTCTCGGTTACGGTACTCGGTGGAGTTTGCTGGGTCGCTCTCCGTCCAGACGTGCAGGGAGTCGGCCTGGGCAGTCACCTCGGCATCGTAGAACGATTCGTGGTTCAGGAACGACGAGCTGTAGAGGCGGGCGTATCCTTGCGCGACCATATCGTAGTTGTAGAACGTATCGCGGGCGCCGTTCCCCGATTTGTCGTAGTGGATGTACCCCAGCAGTCGGTCGTAGGTGTCGAAGATGCCCGGTTCACCGTCGTCGAACGAGAGGTCGACGTTGATACCGCTCAACTCCTGGGTAGCGTAGTCCGACGCATTTGCGCCCCAGGTCGCGAGGTAGTCAAGGCTCTCGATGCCTTCCCATTCTTCTTCGCGCTCGTGCTGCTGGTACTGGGCTTTCTCGGGGGTGTCGATTCCGAGAACCCGAACGGTTTCTTCGCGGCCGCTATCGAAGCGCACGTCGACCGTGTCGCCGTCGTTGACGTCGACGACGGCAACGTCGTGAGTGGCGTTCGGGTCAATCTCCATCCCCGGCCGATTCGCGAAGTAGTCGAAGGCGCTATTGTAGCGATCCGTGGTCGGCTTGTAGTACGCCCCACCGTTGTTCGTGTTGTCGGTCACCTGGTCGTCGTTGAAGCGGAACGCGAGCGAGAGGCTAGTAGCGAGGTCATTGAAGTTCGCCGTCTCGTCGTAGTTCGAGTAGTCAGCGCGGTCGTGGAGGAAGAGCACACCGCCGTTGGCCACGAAGTCAGAGAGTGCCTGTTTCTCCGAGGACGTGAACGCCGTCGAGGGTGCGGTAATCCACGCGGCGTCGGCCGTCGAGAGGTCCGAAGCGAGCGTCGAGGTCGCCTGGACTGAATAGCCGTTCTCGCCGGCGTAGTTCGCCATGTTCGAGAAGTCGGTGAGCGGGTGGTACTGGTCGTGGCCTTCGTCGTAGAAGACGGTCCCGGAGCCTCCGAGGTGGGCGTCCCAGACGTTCAGGACGAACTCCTCGTTTCCGCTTCGGAAGTTTGCGTTGTTCGAGACGAGGGTTGCGCCGAAGCCGACGACATCCCCGTCAACGGCGACGAGGGGGATGTCCGTCGACCCGTAGTCGACGGCATCGCCGTTTCCATCGGAGTCTTCGTTCGATGCCGTCGTTTCTGCCCAAACGGCGACGTTCGAATTGGTGGTCAGTTTTCCGTTGTTCGCGTTCAACAGGCTCGCCGACGAGTCGAATTCGAGGTGTTCAAGCGTCCCTGTGGCAGCGCTCGCGAAGTCGATTGTGTCCGTACTGGTTGTGCTCCCGGCGGCAGCAAGTCCAAGTACGCTGATGAATTGACGACGGCGCATAATAGCAACATGTGAAATACCGCAATAAATTCTTGGAATAGTTGTATTAAGACACACAGTGTCAAAATGTGGCCAACGGTGATTCGGCATACCGACGGTAAGCACCATCGTCCCAGATAGTAAAATTGTGATTAGTAAAATCGTGATTTAGATAATCGGCAGTGAATCAACGAGAGTGCACGAAAGCGCGTTGAAGAAGAGTCGGTAATCGCGATTCATGAAATTGGTCGTCGATGCGAACGTCGTTATCTCGGCACTGACTGCAAACTTGAAATCAAGAGAGCTCAGCTGACCGTTCGAGATGACCTGAAGGGTTCTACCCTTCTACTTCACAGAGACACTCATGTCGCTGTGATGAACGACCAATGACGAATGCATGGGTTTCGCTTGCAAGAAGATACATCTTCTCAGCACGGTCGGCTGCAGCAAGCCCATCCTGATAGTACGTCTTTGCACGGTGGTTTCGCCAGAGATCTGCGAGATCCTCAGCTACCGACTCGGCAAAGATTCCAACTGAAGCTGCTTCGCGGTATACCCCGGGATGAGTACCAGGTAAGTCGTCTGGTTGCATCGTTCCACGTTCGAGTAAGCGGAACTCGACCGTCCGTTCGATAGCCACAAACGAAGCTTCGATGACGAGAGTGTAATAACCCGCTTCACGAAGCGAGTGTGCGCCAGCGAGCAGTCTACCTGAATTAAGGAGAGAGTCCCGCCGTTTACGGCGGGCGTGAATCCGATACTCCACGACACAAACCACGTTCGACGCTTACTCTGGGGTATCCTCTCTAACCTTTTTCTCGCCTTCAAGGAGCAGCCCCTTCCATGTCAGTCCACGGTGTTTTTTCAATTCCTTCAACCGCTCGTACTGTTCCTCGTCATCGAACTCGATGCGTACTTCGACCATGTAGTAACACATTAGCCACATACTTATGTGTGTTCGGATGCAACCAGTAGTTGATGAAGCGAGCCAACACGTTCGAGGTGGTTCCTCTGTCCAACGAGGACGAGGAGTTGCTTCGACGCTTGTTGGACGCTTCTGCCGCTCTCTGGAACGAAATCAACTACGAGCGCCGCGAACACTACGCAGACCCAGACAGAGACGTATGGGAAATAAGCGAGTACCGTGGTCGCTACGGCGGTGTTCTCGGTGCTTCGACAGTCCAGCAAATCGAACGCAAAAACTGCGAAGCATGGAAGTCGTTCTTCGCGCTCAAGAAGAAAGGCGAAGCCAACGGAAAACCCGGATTCTGGGGCAACTCAGAAGACGGACGGGAACTCCGAACGTCTATCCGAAACACGTCATACTCTGTCGAGTGGGGCGAATACTCTCGCCTCGAAATTCTCGTCGGCAAAGACCTGAAAGACGAGTACGGGCTTGGATACCGTGAGCGCCTCCGACTCGAAGTTCGGGGCGACCCCAACTGGAAGGAGTACGAGAAACAGGGTCGGTTGGAGTTGTTCTACGACGAGCAAGCACAAACGTTCAGGGCCTTTCAGCCAGTCACAATCAGCGAAGACCATTCTCGGCTGGCACACCCACTGGCTTCCGAAGAAGCCGCTCTGGATATTGGTGCGAACAATCTCGTCGCCTGCACAACCACGACCGGGCAGCAATACCTGTATGAGGGACGCGACTTGTTCGAGCGATTCCGCGAGACAACGCGAGAAATCGCACGCCTTCAATCCCTCTTGGAGGAAGGTCGGTACAGTAGTCACCGCATTCGACGCCTGTACGACCGGCGTACCAAGCGACTTGACCATGCTCAGGACGCACTCGCCCGCGACCTCATCGAACGACTGTATGGCGAGGGCGTATCGACGGTGTACTTCGGAGCGTTAACTGACATACTCGACACATACTGGTCGGTAGAAACGAACGCGAAAACGCATAACTTCTGGGCGTTCCGAGCGTTCGTGAACCGACTGGCGTGTACCGCCGAGGAATACGGTATGTCAGTCGAGGTTCGGTCTGAGGCGTGGACGAGTCAGGAGTGTCCCAACTGTGGTTCAACAGAAGACACGACGCGCCACCGTGACACGCTGACCTGTCCATGCGGTTTCGAGGGACACGCAGACCTCACGGCGTCAGAGACGTTCTTGAGACGGCAGACAACGGTAGCACGGTCGATGGCACGGCCTGTATGCCTCAAGTGGGACGACCACGAATGGTCAGAGTCACCACGCTCAGTTCCCAACGAGGAGCATACAAACCTGCAAGTTGCCTCCGTGGGTCGGTAAGCGATACCCCTAGCGTGAGGAAACCTCGCCGTTCACAGCGAGGAGGATGTCATTCATCTGCGAACACCGCCTTTCGAATCGACTGAAGACGGTCATCGCCATACACCGTGATTCCCTCTTCGAATATCTCCTGAAGTTTCGCTCCCGCTCGTTGCGCACTCTCTTTCGATTCAACGTACGGTTCGAATACAAATCGATCTCCGTCGAACCGCTGGTCACTAAGATCACCGACTACATCTGTAATGAGTCGCCGTGCGCTCGTTCGGTCACCATCAACGACGATGAACAGGTCAATGTCACTTCGTCTGTCGGCAGTACCGCGAGCGACGCTTCCAAAGACGATAATCCCGAGGACAGTATTGACCTCGTCAGCCTCAGCAATGGTTTCACGAACTTGTTCGACGAACGTCCGTATTGGGTCGCGAAACTCTGTTTGTTCGATTCCCAGTATCGGATCGTCTTTTTGCAGGCGGTCTGGGTCGATTGAGACGTAGTTTCGCTGCGGCGTCTCTCGGATTCGAACTGCTCCGATACTGTCGAGTAAGTCAATGGCTCGCCAGACCGTCGAGCGAGCGACGTCTGTTGCATCGACAAGTTCTGGAATCGTGAATTCTGTCTCATGGGCATCGGCTAGCAGACGGAGGATATCGTCGGCGACACCGATACGGAACACGTCGGTATCTCTACTTGGGGGTACGTCGATGCAAATGGCCGTCTGTCGTTTCGCCATCTCGGATACTATCTGATTCTATGCAACGACATATAAAGATGAGTGGTTCTATCCACAACAGGATGTTTTCCAGCCAGACTCAACGAAGACATTGCAGGTGAGTATCATGTGGAGAAAACTACAAACGTTCGTATCACCTCGATAATACGCGCCACCCTCAATTTCCAGCTGGTCTTTACGAGATGTTAACGCGGTGCACTGCGAGGGAGACGTATCGCATCTCCTCCCAACGACAGCGCCGGTGATGCATCGTCTGCGAACACTCCCGCACCACGAGAGTACATACAAATCCAGCCGACGACAGACCAAATCTCCCCGGACGGAGTCGAGAACCATGTTCGTCGCCTGCACAGGTTCGCCCGAGAGTCGGATGACCGTTCATGGCATGGACGTCTTCGCTCGAAGGAACCTCAGACACCGAAGACAATCGAGTGGCTCATCGTTGCGACGTCCGATGAAACGCTCGAGTATTACGTCGGCATACACGGCTCAGAGAACTCGTCTCTCGACTCGCTCGAAGGTGTTCTACGAGGAATCTTCCCGGACAGCTACGAGTTCAGTCGCGAAACAGTCGACCCAGATATCCTCCTCGACAATTCCCTAGGACCTACCGAGACGGCCACCGACAAAGAGGGCAGACCTGAAGGCGAAGCACCGCCAGAATCGTCCGTCGCGAGCATCGAATTCTATAGTCAGGGTGAACGCCGTGAGGACTGGCAGACACGCCTCACTCCCTACAGTGACTTCCAGACCGACGACTCTGATGCGCGACCGCCGCTCACCGCGGTCGTAGAAACGCTGGCCACGACGGACGTCCCCGTCGTCTTCCAAGTGCTTCTCCGTCCGAAACCCGACTGGACGCTCAAGGCGGACTTGCGACGCCGCAAGCTCGAAAAAGGCGAAGAGTCGTTCCTCGGTCGAGTCGTCGAGAGTCTCTTCGTCCCGAACTCACCGACGGAAGAGACGACAGCGCAGACACAGCCGGTCACCCCCGAGAATCAGCGTCGGTTAGACGAACTCGACGAGAAGGAGACGCGCCATTGTTTCTCGGTGAACGTCCGAGCGGTAGCCACCGCTCGTGACCCTGCAGCCGCGAGCAGCGCTGTAGGTTCGCTCTCGACGGCCCTTGAACCAATCGGGCACTCCTGCTATCAACTCGCGGTGGAGACGAACGAGGCGGCTCCTCGTGACGCTGAAAGCAACCGGACAAACGCACTCGGTACACTCGATGCCATTCGTGACCGGGAGTTTCACGAGATGCAGACCGGTTTCTGGACTCGTCTCCCTGGAAGGGGAACAGGCAGTCCCGAGATCATCGCCGCACCGGACGAGGTTCCAAACTTCTGTCTGCTCGGTGGGGCTGGACTCACATCGAACGCGAAGCGAGCCCTCGATCTCACACCAGGCGAGCGGACGGCCGTTCCTCGACCGCCCTCCGAGCACCTCGAACCGTATCTGGTACCTGGACTTACACTTGGCCGCCCGTTGACGCAGGACAACGCGCCAGATACGGAACTGCTGTCACTTCCGCCAGCACTCCAACCGCTCCACGTTGCGTGGTTCGGCAAGACCGGGTCGGGGAAGTCGACGAGCCTCATTCGGGCGATGCTCGACAACCACGTCGCAAACGACGGCCCCTCTATTCTCATCGACCGGAAGGGCGACGGCATGCCCATCGAGTATCTGCGTGCCCACTACGCGACGTACGGCACCCTCGAGAACATCTACTTTTTCGATTGTGCGGAAGTGCTGCCTGCACTCTCGTTCTTCGATATTCGACCACAGCTTGCGGTCGGCGTCGACCGCGCCACGGCAGTCCAGGACGTGGTCGACCACTATATCGAACTCCTAATCGGGATTATGGGCAGAAACCGCTTCGAGCGAGCCGTTCGGTCACCGGACATCATCCGCTACCTCGTCAAGGCGTTGTTCGACCCGGTGCATGGCTCGGATGCGTTCTCTCATCGCGACCTCCAGCGGACGGCGATGCGAATGGCCGACACGCAGGATGCTCCGCCGGTGAGCGACGAGGATCTTGCGGTCCTGCTCGGTGGGGTGGTCACGACCAGCCAACGGTCGTTCGTCGAAGTAATGCAGGGCGTGCTGAACCGTATCGAGAAGGTCCCGCTCGACGACCGCCTCGCCGAACTCTTCAATCACGTCCCGGACGGGGGAGATGAGACGGACTCCCAGTTCGACTTCTTCGATGTCCTCGAGGAGAATGCGGTGGTTCTCATGGACACGAGCGGCCTGCGCACAGAGAGTCGACGGGCGCTTACGCTCGTCGTCCTCTCGAACCTCTGGACGGCGCTTCGAAGACGTAAGCACCTTCACACGAAACGAGGGGCCTCTAGAACGGACTCCGAAACTGGTGAAGAAACGCAGGACCCGTCGCTCGTAAATCTCTACATCGAGGAGGCAGCTGACGTCGCGGCGTCGGGGCTGATGACCGACCTTCTTGCCCAGTCGCGTGGATTTAGCTTGTCGGTGACGTTGGCGATGCAGTTTCCGGCGCAAGTCCGGAACGCGGATACCGAGGCCTACGCGGAGATTCTGAACAACATCTCGACGATCGTCACGGGGAACGTCGCGGTCGACGCAGATTTGGAACGCCGGCTCGCGACCGAGGGGATGCCCCCGAGCGAGGTCGGCAATCGCTTGCGTGCGCTCAGGCGCGGCCAGTGGTTCGCGACGCTTCCGGCGGGATTCAACGACCCTGAACCACGGCCGTTCCTCCTCGAATCTGCGCCGCTTCCTGCTGGGCATCCGGAGGGTGATGCGCCGCTGTCTGAAACCCAGGCGCTCGCGTTCGACGCGCTCGTCGACGTTGTCCGTGACCAGACGCGACTTGAGGCCGGACTCGACATGCTCGGTGACGAACCTCCTACGAATACCGATGTACAGAACGAGGTTTCAGAGTCGAGTTCACCGTCGACGGAGAGAGTCGATTCTGCGCTTCCGTACACCAAGCGTCTCCCAGTGTGTATCCGTTATGACGAGGCAGTTCACGCAATCGTCTGCACTGGGTGTGAGAGCCGCCACGACCCCTCGTTTGCGGGCGTGAAACGAGGAGTTGAGTGTTGTTCGAGCTTGGAGCGTATCGATCGCAAGGACTTCCCAATTTCGAGTACCAATTTGATGCTCTCAGCACGAGAGCGTGAGGAAAGTGAGTACTCTGATCGCCAGCTCGCGTTCCTGCAGGCAGTCCACTCTGCCCATCAGGGTGAGTACGACCCCGAATGGGAGTACGATATCTGCTGGGACGATATGACTCGTCTTCAGGAGTACGTTGGCATCGAGGCCGAGGAAGTGCAAGACCTCCTCGACGATGACTTGCTGACTCTCGACTGCACGCATCCTCACCGCCTGTATACGGTCACAGCTGAGGGACGAAATGAAATTCAGGTCGCCTATCGGGAGGGCCTTGCATATGGCCATGGCGTCGGTGACCTCGGAGAATCGAGTCTCCACCGTGTGATGGTAGAGTTCGGTCGTCGATACGTCGAAGAAGCCTACGCGAACGATGCTGAATCTGATGTGGTGGAGGTCGTTCCGTACTATGAGCTCGATGATGGACACCGATTAGATGTTGCGGGCCTGGATGTTGATGGAACCATCCGGGCAGTACTTGAAGCCGAACGTGTCAACCACGATGTACTCCGGGCTGTGCCGGAGGATTACGATAAGATGGCGGCGTTCGACCCTGAGGATGCAATTTGGGTTGTGAAGAACCGCGATGCCGCCCACGACGTACTGGAGGCGTTGAATGATCCACCGACCGGCGAGATTCGTGTCGAGAAGACGTACAGTCGCTCGTCACCGCCTCGGGCGTTCCGCCTTGATGCCCCAGGTTGTTCGCAGATTCATACGCTTCAGTACCTTCGAGACACGGTGCTCGAATTAGAACCGCCGAACTGAGACTGATTCTCGGTTTTCAACGAGACGAGGTGAAGATATGCTTGAGACGAGCAACGATGCCACGAGAGACGGACGTTACTTCCTGAACCTCGTTTTCGAGCGCCTTGCGTTTCGAACGTTCTGTGTCGCGCTCATCACGAAGGCGCGCGTTCTCTGTTTCGAGTTCCCGAAGCTGACGTTCAAGTGTACTAATCGTCTTGATACGTTCCTGCTCACGTTCGTAGGTAGAGTTTCTGTCTTGCGAAGGACGGACATCGACTGCCGAAGAAGACGATCCCGCCGAATCGACTGTGACAGTGGTGTCTTCTGGCCGCGCCTCGTCGGGTTTCTCACTCGGCGAGTAGTGCTCGTTGGTCACCTGAACCGCTCGATCGATGGTCGTCTCGCCATACGTACTGCCGTCGGCGTAGTGGACGACATCCCACTTCTCACGGAGCAGTCCAGATTGTCGAAACAGCCGATCCATTTGGGTCGTGTCTCCACCGGTCCAGAACGCGAGGAGGCACGCAAGCGCCATGTCTGCTTCAGAGTTGCTGTCGTACCCATGCGTTTCACCGCGCCACAGACGTTCGAATTTCGCGCTGTTTGATGCAGCTCTGGCACGAGAGAGTAGTTCTTCGTCTGAAAGTCGACTCTCCGATGATGAAGCTGACTGTGGTTCGGTGGAGCCGTTAGAATGTCCTGGCTCGTCAGGGGTCGATACTTCGTCTTCATCTTCGTCTGCGACGTGCTCGGCGTACACCCCGGAGAGGGCGTCTGTCCGTTCGATAATCTTCGTGGGTGTCGTCTCAACGTGGCTTGCAGTCACCGTGAAGAATCGAGCAGTCTCATAGAGTTCGATATCACCGCGTCGATTTCGGCCAAGGGGGAGTTCACCCTCGATGAGCACGTGGAACCCCGTTCCTGAAGGACTGACCTCGGTGTAGGAGTTGAGTTTGTGGATGATATCCGACGCCCAGTCCTTCGGCGTTTCTGTCTTGGGATTTCGTGCATCGTCGAGGTCGATTCCGACGAATGGGTCGTGGCCACAGAAGACGAAACCGAGCCCTTCAGCAGCACCGTTGAGTGCATATTCATGTGCCGTCTCGAAACTCCCCCACGTTTCGTCGTCGGTTGTGGATGCATAGCGACCGGTATAGGGATTAACGGGGATTTTCGTCTTCTTCTCGCCGCGAGTCTGTTCTCGCCAGCAAACCCATTGGTCGTATTCGAGAAGTGATTCCGGGATGTCGGAGGCCGTTGGCAGTGTCGTCATCTCTGGGGTTGGGCTTCTCATCATCGGGAGACGTCCGAGTACTGAGTGACGTATTCCACTACTGCAGGCAGAGTATTTCATGCTATTCTGCCCCGAAATGATGTGATACAAGGTAAATTGTTCACCAGCACAATATCGAACATCTACACCCCGGGAAAACGGACCACCAGTGGCTGAGAACCTTCGACTGGTCTGCTAGTGGACTCTCTGCTCGTCTACACCCGCTGATTCTCCCGGGAGAAGGACTGTTGTGGAGAGATGTAGAAAAACGGGGATGGATCTGCTGTCAGCGGCAGTACGCTGGTCGGCACGTCGAACGATGAATCGGTGATAGAAGGCTTGAAGGCCAGTAATTAGATTTCTCGGAGAGTGGAACGTCTACGGGCGAAAACGGCGATATCGACATAGAAAGTGGGGTGTATCCCCAGATTTCACCGCCGATGATTATTACACAGTGCTTGCCAGAGATGCCGTATGCGATCCAGAAAACGTACTAGTGCAGGTTAGAAGCTCCGTTCTATTGAATCTCGGTGTAATTACCGTTTGAGTTGTTCCATGGAGTATAGACGGCTAACCCCTCAAATTCGACACTGTATCCGGTGATGTACCGTCAAATTCGGTATTCAGATGTGAACAACCGGACTCGGTGGTTTCTGCCTCTCTCCCTCTCGGGCAATGCGTAAACGGAGACCCTTGGATACAACCGCTCTCCTCCGTCGAGACCCCAAACCAAGCGCCTATTGCGCGACCGCCAGAACCCCAGTAAACTCTGAACCGGGATACCGTACGCTACACCCCTCAACAAACTACATCTCCCGGAAAGAAGGTGAATTCGTATCTGGTTCGATGATAACCGAAGACAATGAGAACACGAGAATCGAATGGACTGAAGGGGTGTATGGAAGTATTGACGAGATTGAAAACGCCTGTTCTGAGTCGAACCTGAGCGTGTACCTGTAATAGCGATCATCGTACTGCAGTAACCGATGCTGGCTATCTGACTCGGCAAGACCGTCCTTAGTGATATTACCATCGAGGTACGCCCACTTATCGAGTTGCTTCAGTATGGATTTGAAAGCAGACGAGTAGGGGTGTGATTCACGATATGAATCTCCCCGTGCATGAAGAATGATTTCGCGTTCCTTTGAGGAGAGATTCTCACGATTCAATTGTGAATCAAGCAACACTGCCTGAAGAGCCTCTATGGGACTCACCATCGGTCTGCGCCGGCAGGAATTGATAACCCCGCGGCGCGAACACCGGTCCATGCCAGAATTGCACCCGGAGGCCAGCGCCTTCTTGGAAACCGTCGACGCCCTTCCGCAACCGCCCCGCTACGCGCTCACCGTCGAGAGCGCCCGCGAGGCGCTGCGGGAACTGTTCGCCGACGCAGAACGGGACGCCGAGGTCGAGGAAATGAGCGAGTTTACGATCCCCGGTCCGGTGGGGAATCTCCCCGTCCGCCTGTACACACCACGGGCCAACGCGCCGCACCCGACGCTGGTGTTCTACCACGGCGGCGGCTGGGTGGTCGGCGATCTGGACACCCACGACAATGTCTGCAGGGCGCTGTGTGCTGGCGCCGACTGCGCGGTCGTCAGCGTCGACTACCGTCTCGCGCCCGAGCATCCGTTCCCCGCAGCTGTCGAGGACGCCTACGCGGCCCTGAAGTGGGTCGCCGAGCACGGCGAGGGAGCGACGCTGGATACGGATCGCCTCGCCGTGGGCGGCGACAGCGCCGGAGGGAACCTCGCCGCCGCGACCGCCCTACTGGCCCGCGACCGCAACGGGCCGGCCCTGACTCACCAGTCCCTGATTTACCCTGCCGTAGCGTCGATGGGCGTCCAGGAGTTCCCGAGTTACGAGGAGAACGGCCGGGGCTACCTGCTGGAGATGCCCGGGATGGAGTGGTACTGGGAGCGGTACGTCCAGTCGCGGGTCCACGAGCGCAATCCGTACCTTGCGCCACTGCTGGCAAGCGACCATTCGGACCTCCCGCCCGCGACGGTCCTCACGGCCGGATTCGATCCTCTCAGGGACGAAGGCCAAGCCTATGCCGACCGTTTGGAGGCGGCTGGTGTCCCCGTCGAACGACACCACCATGAGGGACAGATCCACGGGTTCGTCAGCCTAACTGACTTCATGAGCTCGGCTGACGACGCGCTGGACGACCTCGCCGCCGACCTGCGGACGGCATTCGAGGCGTAGGATCCCGCCCGGTAGCTCCGAATCCCGTTCGCGAATTCCTCTCAGGTCGAGTCGGGGACCGCCTACCGCGTCGCGTACAACCAATCGGCGGCCGACGCCTGACGTCGGGAGAACTGTCCGTCTGGCCCGAACCGGCAGTTCGGCGCGTGCGAGGCTCGGCAGGGCGCGGTCGTCCAGGAGCGCGCAGGCGAGACGCACGTACTGGCGGTCACGTTCGACGTCCAGGTGACGACAGAGCGCGGGACGACCGAGATGACGCTCGTCGTCGAAGCGGTCGACCGGTCGTCGAAATAACGAGAAGAGCGTCGAGAAACCGCTATGCCAGGACGAACGTCTGCTGGGCGGTGTCCGTCTTCCCGTTCTCGTCCTCGACTTCGAGGGTCACCGTGAACCGCCCGCAGACCGACGGCGGCGTCATCTCGACGGTTTCGCCGGTCGCGTCGAACGTTCCGTCGCCGTCCAGGTCCCAGCGGTAAGTCGCGATGTCGCTGTCACCGTTCGGGTCGGTCGAGGTACCGGCGTCGAGGGTCACCGTCTCGTCCGAGCCGATGGGTTCGGAGGCGGCGTCCTTCGGCGTGGTCTGTATCTCGGCGGTCGGTGCCTCGTTCGGCGCGTCGCCGGACCCGCCGTCTCCGCTACCGTCTTCGCTACCGTCTTCGCCGCCGTCGCCACTTCCGTCACTTCCATCTCCACTGCCACCGTCGCCACTGCCGTCTCCGCCGCCGTCGCTACCACCGTCGCCATCTCCGCTTCCGTCGTCTCCGTCCCCGCCGCCTCCGTCGCCCGTCGCGAACAGTTCGTCCTCGACCAGTTGGCGGACGAGGTGCTGGTGCCACTTCACCCGCTGGTCGACGGGGACGCCCTGCGTCGTGACCTCGGCGAGGTAGCCCGTCGCGCCGGCGTCGCGGGCGGCCTTGTGGCTGAACAGGCCGTCCAGCCCCCGGTCGGGAGCGGAGAACGGCGCGACGCCGAACTCGTAGCGCCGTTCGGAGACATAGTGTTCGTTCACGTACCGGGTCGCGGCTTCGGCTTCCTGTCTGGCCGCGTCGCCCCACGAGTGGAACAGCGCTTGCCCCACGCCGCCGACCATGTCGCCGTCCCAGATGCCGGTCGACTCGTGGAGGTCGACGACCACGTCCGGGGCGAACCGCTCGACGACGCCCCAGACGGCCCGGGCGAGTTCGGTTTCGGGGGTTTCGCCGGTCGGGAACTGGCGGTTCAGGTCGACGCCGCCGTCGGCGACGCGCTGGTCCTGCGTTACGGCGAGCGCGTTCGCCCGGGGGATGGTCACCAGCGTCCCGCGGTCGATGTCCCACTGGGCTATCTCTTCTGCGGCCAGATAGCCCGCGGCCTCGTTGCCGTGCATCCCGCCGACCACGAGCGCGGTCGGACCGGACTCGCTGGCCCGCGTCACGCGTACCGTCGTCTCTTGCTCGGTACCGCTCATAATGGTGTACGAGTCCCGCGAAAGACCGCTGCTCTGGGTCTTGCCGCTCGTCTGGAGCGCACCGACGCCGAGTAGTCCCGCACCGCCTGCAGCCATCAGAAAGGTCCGACGTGTACTAGGCATGAGTCTACGACTGACTCTTGGAGCATCACTCCTTCTTGTTTTTGGCCATTCATCCGGAAATACGCTGGGAAAATCTAGAATTCAAAGACTATCTGGATTTGATTTCCAAAAAGTGTGTTCTACGGTACTGTCCTCGGACAACCGGTGACCACGGCGGGACGCGTCCGAAATTACGTTACGACCTTCGAAACGGTGTCGGGGCGTTCCGAGCGTTCGCCCGGAGAAACTCCATCGCTCTCGGTCCTCCCATCGCCCCCGAACGAACTCGACAGCGACGACACACTACTTTACTCGAAGATTCGCTCCTTCTCTCGCGACCGTGACTGCGACCCGCCCGACCCGCCGTTCCCGCCGGAGAGTTTCGTGTACGCATAGTAGGCCAGGTACACCAGGAGGGCCAGCGCGACGACCGTGACGAGGGTGCTGACCAGCCACGAGAGGAAGCCCAGCACCACGGCCACGATCTTCGCGACGACCCAGAGGCCGAGGAGGCCGAGCAGGAGCCAGCCGCCGATTCGAATCCACCGGTTCATACCGCGACGGTTTCGTTTCAATCATCATACCATTTTCGGCTCTCCTTCCCGCGGAGGGGCCGGAAACGGCATTTGTCACGCTCACCGATATGTTCGAACGTGAGATGCGTCTCGTACAGATTCTCATTAAGGACGAACATCGAGAGGACGTGTTCGACGCTCTAGACGAGAGCGGAGTGGACTTCGTGGCGCTCCGTACGGACCGGCGCGACGCCAGCCTCGTTGCCTTTCCGCTCCCGTCCGGCGCCGTCGAAGAGATAATGAGCCAACTGCGGGAGGTGGGCGTCGACACCGACCGGTACACCATGATCAGCAACCTCGAAGCCGCGCTCACGTCGAACTTCGACGAACTGGAGAAGCGCTACACCGAAGGCCCCGACGCGGAGTCGCGCGTCGCTCGCGGCGAACTCCGGACGGCCGCTCGCGAGATCGAACCGGACCGAACGATGTTCATGGTCCAGGCTGTCCTGAGCGCGACCGTGGCGGCCGCGGGCCTCCTGCTCGACTCCGCGATCGCCATCGTCGGCTCGATGGTGATCTCGCCGTTCACCAGTTCGCTACTGTCCGCCGCCCTCGGCGCTATCATCGGCGACTGGAACCTCTCGCTGGACGGGTTGAAATCGCAGGTGCTCGGCCTGACGCTCGCGGCCCTCGCCGCCGGCGGCGGCGGTCTCATCGCCCGCGAAGCCGCGCTCGTACAGCCGAACCGCGCGGTCCTCCACATGCACCAGATTACGCAGTTCAGTTCGCCGAACCTGCTGTTGCTCACGATCGCGGTCACCGCGGGGGCCGCCAGTGCGATCGGCCTGGCGACGAACCAGGGAGTCGTGCTCGCCGGGGTGGCCGTCGCCGCCGCGGTCGTTCCCTCGGCCGCCACCGTCGGACTCGGCCTCGCCTGGCAGCAGCCCTCCGTCGCGTTCGGCGCGTTCCTCCTCTTACTCCTCAACATCGTGTCCATCAACGTCACCTCCGCCGTCACGTTCCTCCTGTTGGGCTATCGACCGTCGGTGCTCAAAGACGACCGATAGGGCCGGCCTTCTCCGGGGCGACCGTACCTCTCTCGGACGTTACCGCACCCGAAATCCCCGTATCGCTCGCGTCGCCGAACTCGCATCGCGTGCGTCTGGACGCGATACGGACGACCACCCCAGGCAACCTGACCGGCGGCAACCAGTCGTCGTTCGACGGATAGCCCGTCCTCTACGCGCGGCCGTTCCTATTCACTCGATTTGAGCGCCGCTCACGTGTAGACGGAATACGGTTCAGAGAGGAAATCGGACGGCGAACGACGACCGAAGTGCGAGAGTCTCGGCAGGAGTGAACTACCCTACTCGCTCACGTCTGACGCTGTTCGCTCCTTGAGGGTAGGGCTTCCTGTTTCGACGACGCGCTTTGCAGACACGGACGTATCCACAGGGAGCGCAGTCTCCACAGGCGTTCCTTCGGAGTGTCCCACTCCTACATCTTCGAGGCCGCGAGACAGGATGTTCCACGCCGCGTTCGCGTCTCTGTCCGACTCAAACCCGCAGGCAGGACAGGAGTGCTCACGGACCCACAATGGCTTGTGCGTCGAAACGCCACACGCCGCGCACTCTTTGGTCGTCCCTCTCGGGTTCACCGCGACGAAGTGCGTCCCCTCTCGCTCACACTTATATTCGAGCAGCGAGAGGAACGTCCGCCACGCGGCTGAGGCGGTGTTGCGGCTGTTCGACGGCGACTCCAGCATCCCCCTCACGTTCAAATCTTCAACTGCAACAAGGTCGTACTCCCTAGCATAATAATTTGAGAGCTTGTGGAGGAAGTCACGGCGCTTCCGTTTCAGGTCGGCGTGACACTCCGCGACCCGACGCCGTTGCTTCTCATAATTGTTCGATCCGTGTTGCTTCCGCGAGAGCTTCCGTTGTTCGCGTTCTAACTGCTTGCGTTCGTCGGAGAGGTCGAGCGATTCGACTGCCATGCCGTCGGTGTCGTGAGCGTATGTGAGAATCCCCACGTCAATGCCAACGCACTGCTCGGGATTCTCGGACAGGTCGGGTGGCTCACGGTTTATCTCGACACCGAAGGTGGCGAACCACTCGCCCGTCGGCTCCTTCTTGAGTGTGACTTGCTTGAACTTCGCGTCGTCAGGGATGGCGCGGTGCAGCCGTATCGGAATGTCCGCGAGTTTCGAGAGTGACAGGACAGTCTGACCGCCCTTCTTGTCGAGCTTGAAGCCAGACTGGTTGTACGTGAAACTGCGGAATTCCCGTGGTGGCTTCCACTTGAGCGCACCAACGCTGTAGCCGTTCTGCTTGAGTTTGGAGAGACTTTTGAGGTTGTCGAACAGCCGTTCAACGACGGTCTGGAGTACCTTCGAGTACACGTCCGAAAGGCCTTCCCACCATGTCTTGAGGTCGGGCAGCTCGGACCGTAGGGTGGTCATGGACGGCAGTTCGCCGTGTTCATCTTGGTACTCGTTGAGGCGGTAGAGCGTGTGGTTATAGAGTTGCCTGCAAATATCGCGGTGGCGGTCCAACTCCTTGCGGTGGGTGACGGACGGTCTGAGTCGATATTTGTAGGCGTAGTACATCCCTTATTTCCGTTTCTCGATCAGTTCGTCCAGCTTTTCGCGGACGAACGACGAGAGGTTAAGGTGTTGGTCCTCAATCCACTCGTCTTGGTTCTCTCGAATGGTAATCGTCTTCCGTTTCACTGTAATGCACGCTATACGTACTATGCGTATAATAGCTTCGGGAAAGCTTGGACCGGTGGGACAAGTGGTGAACGTTTTTGGGAAATGTGCGGCGCTGTATCCCCCTCTCTATTCACTTCGCTTGTTCGTTGAGGAACGGGGCTTAGCGCTTCAATCCAGCTAAGGCGCCTCGCGACGACAGTTCCGACGATGGACAGGACGTCCGACGTTCGATTCTCGCGCTGGTGGCTCGTGGCGGTCGCCGCGGTGGCGATGGGCGCGGCCGGAACGTACCAGTTCGCGTGGTCGTCGATACGGATACCGCTGGGGACGAGGCTGGCGGCCCCCGAGGTCGCGCTCGGGACCGTGTTCACACTCTTCGTCGTCCTGCAGACCGTCTCGCAGTTCCCCGCCGGGTGGGTCCGCGACCGCTTCGGCCCCCGAATCCCGACGGCCGTGGGGGCGCTCTCGCTGGTCGCCGGATACGCGGGGACGGCCTGGGCACCGACCATCGAGTACGTATACCTGTTCTACGGAATCGCCGGGGTCGGGGCCGGGACGATATACACCGTCGCCATCAACACGCCGGTGAAGTGGTTCGACGAGCGACGCGGGTTGGCCACGGGCGTGGTCGGACTCGCCTACGCCGGACTGAGTTTCGTCCTGATTCCGTTCGTTCGGGAGAGCGTCGCCGACGACTTCGGGCGGACGATGCTCGGACTGGCGGCGCTCGTCGGCGTCCTGACGCTCGCGGCCGTCCCGTTTCTCAGGGACCCGGCCGACGAGGACGCCGACGCCGGCGAGGTCGGGAGCGACGGCGGCACCGTCCGGGAGGACGCAGACGCGGCGGTCGCGCCCGACGCGGGGGAGTACACCTGGCGCGAAGCGGTCCGGACGTGGCAGTTCTGGCTGCTCTACGCGGTGTTCGTCGCGGTCAACGGCGCCGGCCTGATGGTCATCGCGAAGGTCGTGGCGTTCGCCGAGGCGATGGCTCTCCCGGCGGCGGCCACCGTCGCGGCGTCGCTGGTCGCGCTGGGGGACGGCGCCGGGGTCCTCGTCGGCGGCACCGCCTCGGACCGGTTCGGACGCGAACGGACCATCACCGTCTCGCTCGTCGTCTGCGGCGTCTGTCTCGCGGGCGCCGCGGCCGCGGCGGTCGAGGGGCGCTCGATGGCGTTCGTCGGCCTCGTCACCGCGGCCGCGTTCTTCCGCAGTCCCGTCTTCGCGGTGGTGCCGAGCCTCGTCGGCGACTACTACGGGACGAGTCACTCCTCGGAGAACTACGCCGTCCTCTACTCGTCGAAGCTGTGGGGCGGGGTCGGCGGCGGAACCGTCGCCAGCGCCCTCGTCGTCCGTCTCGGGTGGGACTCGACGTTCTTCCTGGCGGCGATTCTGGTGGTGCTCGCCGGATTCGGGACCTACTTCCTGCGGCCGGTGGATTCCGACCGGTCGTAGTGTCGCGCTTCGGGACTGCGACATCGTGACGGTGACCGAGCACTGGACACACGCCACACCGTCGACGGTCGCACCTCTTGACGGAGAAAACACGTTCGAAACTGACGAGAAACCGCGTCGAACCGATTCGACCGTACGCGCCGACTACGCCGGCGACGGCTGGCCGCCGCCGAGTTTCCGCAGGAGCCACAGCACGGCGAGGAACGGCAGGACGGGGAGCATCACTATCATGACGCCCGCCGCGACGATGTATCCGATAATGCCCATCTCGCTGTTCGACCGGAATCCGGAGTACCGGGACACTTGGTGGGACATACGTCCGAAATTACGGGTTCGAATCAAATATCTGTTACTCTCCGCTCCCGTTCCACGCCCCTGGAGGCGCTCGGATTCTGTCCAGCCAGTCAACCACGACGTGTCGAACGTCGAGAGCGACGGATTCGTCGCGCACGCGACTCGACCCGAATAGGGGTTCCTCAGCAGACGTTCGCGGTTCAGCTCCGTCGAACCCCGCGATACCGTTCACGCCAACTCGTCGTCCAGTCCCCACTCGGCGGCGCGCTCGCGAGCCTCCTCGCGGGCGCGCTCTCGAATCGCGGAGATCTTCTCCTCGTCGTCGAGGAACGCCTCGACGGCCGACAGCGACTCATCGCCACCCTCCTCCGACCCGCCGCGCCGCTCCGCCGGAGCGGCGCGGCGGGTCCGTTCGGCGAGGTCGGGGTCGCCGGCCAGGCGGTCGGCGGCCATCGCGGGGGGCACTCGTAGCTCCGCGGTTTCGTGGGCCTCGTCGAGCGCATTGCCCGCGAGTTCGTACAGTTCGGCCCGATACGGACCGGGGACCGCGAGGTCGGCGAGCGCGTTCGGCCCGCCGCGGTCGGTGCCGGTATGGTAGGCCAGCACCGGCACGCCCGCCTCGAAGGTCAGGACGCCCTTGCCGTCGGCGTCGAGCAGCAGCGCGTCCTGAGGTTCGAAGACCGCGTACCCGGTGAGTTCGCGGTCGAGTGCGGTCGTCAGCGCGGTCGCGGGGTCGGAAACCACCCGCGACCGCAGCAGGGTGCCCTGCGGGAGTCTCATGGTGAGTCGGGCACGACCGCGCTCCGGAAGCGCTCGGCCACGTCGTCCGATTCGCCCGCCTGCACGTCGAGCGCGGCGGCGGCCTCCCGGTAGGCGACCGCGGCCGGACTGTCGGGGGCGTGCGCGAGCAAGGGTTCGCCGGCCTGCCGGGCCGACCGCGCCGCGGGGTCGTCGGGGACCGTCGCGAGCGTCGGGCCGTCGAAGTAGCGCTCGCTCTTGTCGGCGACGCCGGCCACGTCCTCGTCGTCGTGAACCTTGTTAAACAGGACGCCCGCGGTGTCGGTGCCGTAGGAGTGGGCGTACTCCTGGACCTTCAGCCCGTCGCTCAGCGCCGGAATCGTCGGCTGGAGCACGACCACGACGCGGTCGGCGAGCACCACCGGCAACACGGCGCTTTTCGACCCGAGCGCGGCGGGCGAGTCGAGCAGGAGGACGTCGGCGTCGGCCGCGAGGTCGGCGACCACCGACCGCAGGCGCTCGGGGTCGGCGGCTTCGAACCCCGACAGACTCGTTCCGCAGGGGACGACGCGCATGCCGAAGCGCTCGTAGACCGCCTCGTCGACCGACGCCGCGGTCTCCTCGACGAGTAGGTCGTGGAGGGTCGCGTCGGCGTCGGTCAGGCCGGTGTGGAACAGCAGGTTCGCCATCCCGGTGTCGGCGTCGACGACCGTCACGTCGTACTCGGCGGCCAGCGCCATCCCGAGCGCCACCGTCGTGGTGGTCTTGCCGGTGCCGCCCTTCCCGCTCGCCACCGCGAAGGCTTCGACCATCGCTCTCGGCTTGCGCGCGACCCGATAAAAATCTGTGCCTTCGGGTGGGAAATCTACGCGTCCGTGAGAGGCTCACGCGGTCCGGGCGCGGTCGGAGACGGTGCGTCGTTCGCGGCCGGCCGTCGAACCGGCGAGCCGATTCGACGGCCCTCAGGCGTCGGTCTGCTCGGCGTACACCCGAATCGCGTCGGCGTCCCGGTCCAGGTACTCGTTCGTCCAGGTTTCGTCGGGGTCGACCGGACCGTCGAGGAGGTCTGTCTCCGAGAGCGTCCCCGCGAGCGTTCGCCAGCGCTCGGCGTCGTGGTTGCCCCATCCGGCCTCGCGGACGTGGTCGGTCCACTGGAGTTCGTCGGCGGCGACTCCGAACTTCCGGCGTTCGACGTCCCGCGTCCGTTCGAGGGTGGCGTTGCGCGCAACCAGCGCGTCGACGGCCTCGTCCGGTTCGTTCGTGGCGGCGACCCAACCGCGGGCGGTCGCTCGGAGGAACGCCCTGACGGTGTCGGGGTTGGTCGCCGCGAACTCCGGGTTCGTCACGAGCGTCATCCCGTAGACGTCGAGGTGGTCGCCGATGGGTAACTCGTCGGCCGTTCGGCCGTGCTCTCGCTGGAGTTCGTGGCCGTTGGTGACGACGCCCACCGCGGCGTCGACCTCCCCGTCGAGTAGCCTGTGCTGCACGCGGTGGTGGGTGTGTTCGTCCACGGCCGCCAGTTCGACGTCGTCGCGCACGCCGGCGTTCTCAAGCAGTTGTGCGGTGAGGATTCGCGTCTTGGTGGCCGAGGGGGCGACAGTCCGACCCGCCAACTGGTCGGGACGCTCTAGGCGCTCCCCGAAGACGTCCCGGAGCGCGTATACCGCGGCGGGGGTCTTCTGAGTCACCGCGGCCACCGCGAGCGGCTCCGCCCCACGACTCCGGACCGAGAGCACCGCGCTCCCGCCGGCGAGCGCGAACTCGCGCCGGCCCTTCCCGGCCTGTTCGGCGGCGAACGGCGAGCCGTGGCCCTCGACGAATCGGACGTCGAGGCCTTCGTCCTCGTAGAACCCCCGCTCGCGCGCAAGGAAGTAGGGGGCCTGGAACCCGTTCGGTTCCCAGTTGAGCTGGAAGTCGACTGTGACCGTCATCGGCCGACCTCCGTCGTGAAGGCGTCGTTGGGAATCCGGTCGACGCCCAGCACGTCGGCCCCCGCGACGTCGAGCAGGTGGTCGAAGAGTCGGTTCATCCCCGCCAGGGTCTCGCGGTCCCAGTCGGCGACCACCATCTCGCGCCAGCCGTCGCGAATCGCGCGAATCGTACGCGGGTCGTCGGTGTCCATCAGCCGGTCCCCGATTTCGGTCCAGAGGTCGTCGTCCTCCCGGAGTCTCGACACGGCGTCCCGGTAGGCGTCCCGGAAGCCGCCGACCGCCTTGGGCCGGTCGGCGAGGTAGCGCTCGCTCGTAAGGAACGTCGAAATCGGGAGCGTGCCGTCGGTGCCCGAGAGCCGCTGGACCAACTCCGCCATCGGGACGACTTCCCTGCAGTCGCCGGTTTCGGTCAGTTCCGGGACGATCTGCCAGAACTGGAGGCCGGCGTCCACCTCGCCCGCCCGGAGCATCCGCGAGAGTTCGACCTTCGAGCCGGCCTCGACCGAGGTCGCCGCCGCCTCGGGGTCGAAGTCGTGGTCCCGTCGGCAGGCTGCCCGCGTGAGAATCCAGTTCTTGTCGAGCCGCCGGACGACGCCGACGCGGCGGTCCCGGAGGTCGGCCAGCCCCTCGACGTCTGACCCGGGCGCGGCGATGAGCGAGCCGACGGTGCGACCGTAGGGGTGGAACCCGACGATGGGAGCGCCCTCCGCACGTTCGCGGGCGGTCGAGAGGTAGTCGATGTCTATCAGGTCGGCGTCGCCCCCTTGTAGCTTGGCCTCGACGGTCTCCAGTCCGTCTTCGGTCTCGTCGGAGACGAGTTCCACGTCGAGGTGGAAGCCGTGGTCCCGGTCGAGTCCGAGTCGCTTGATAGCGTACAGGAGGTACCGCGGACTTCCGTTGTGCTCGAACCGGGCGCGCATCACCGGTCTGTCGCCGGGCGCTTCGTGCTGTTCGTCGAACGCGGCCTGCTTCTCCTGGACGTCCATCACGGCCGCCCCCCGGGCGCGACGATGGAACGAATCTCGGCTTCCTCGTCGACGAGGTCGCGAGCCTTCATCCAGTCGAGGTGCTCGCGGAGTTCGTCATAGTCGGCCAGTTCGGGCGTCTCGTACTCCGGGACGGTTATCTTCTCGCGGACCGCGTCCACGTCGACCTCCTCGAAGAGGGTCGGCGCGACCGACTCGTCCTTCTCGAGCATGTCCAGGTACAGTTCGCGGTAGTTCTCGGGGTTCTCGTTGACGGCCTCGACCGCGCGCCGGTAGCCCCGCATGAACTTCCGGAGGGTCTCGCCCGTGAGACGCTCCCCGCCCACGATTCCCATGTGGTTCTCGAACTCGGTCACCCGTTCGAACCCCAGTTCCTCGGCGAGCGTGCTGTGCGGTTCGAGCAGGGTCGCGGCGTCGACCTCCCGGTCGCGGAGCGCCCGGAGTCGGTCGGTCGGCATGCCGTGGTGTTCGAGCGTCACTTCCTCGGCGGCCACGTGCGCTTCGAGCGCGCGAATCGCGGTGTACTCCTGGCCGGTTCGACGGTTCACCGCGACCGGAACCCCCGCGAGGTCTTCGGGGGTTTCGATACCGGTGTCCGGGCGCGTGAACACGGCGTAGGGCTGGTCGGCGAACGTCCCCTTGGCTACGACTTTCCCGTCCCGCATGTCCCACGTGCGCTTGAGGCTCTCCCACTTACAGATGGGGTAGAGGTCCACGTCGTAGTCGTCCGTCAGCGTCTCCTCGGCCGGAATGTACTTGCGCTCGACCTCTTCGCGGTCGCGCTCGACAAGTTCTACCTCCAACCCCTCGTCCCCGAAGTACCCCCGATCGCTCGCCACTCGCTGCGGTAGCATGAACGAGAACGGAAGGTGGAACAGCCGAACGGTCGTTCGTTCGGGCATAGAAAACCGGGTACCACGTTGTATCACTTAGGGTTTTCCACGAATCCTTTAAGTGCATTAGCGTGGGTGATATTGGCATGGACCAGGTGCACTTGACCGCCCGAGAGACCGAGGAGGCAGTCGACGGCGTTCACTTCACGCAACTGGCCGCGGGGGAGAACATGAGCATCCAGCACTTCCGAATCGACGCGGGGGCGACGATTCCGGAGCACACCCACGACCACGAGCAGCTGGGTTACATGACGAGTGGGGAACTGGTGGCCGTCGTGGACGGCGAGGAGTATCGCTTCGGCCCTGACGATTCGTACTGCTTCCTGAGCGGGGAGCCACACGCCGCCGAGAACAGGGGCGACGAATCCGCGGTCGGCATCGGCATCTACAGTCCGCCGCGCCGAGAGGCCGACTGGAAGTGAGATGCGGGGCGTAGACCACATCAACGTCGACGTCGACGACCTGACGGTCTGCCTCGAGTTCTACCGGGAGACGCTGGCTCTCGAACTCCTGCGGTCGCCGGAGGAGTTCCGCGGCGAGCACGCCATGTTCCGCGCCGGCGAGACCGTCGTCACGCTGGCGGAGACGAACCGGGCCGAGGGGTGGCACGAACGAGGACTCGACCACCCGCTCGACAAGGCCCACGTCGCGTTCGAGGCCGACCGCGAGCGCTACGAGGCCCTGATCGACCGACTCGACGGTCAGTTCCCGAAACAGGGTCCGTACGACTGGGACGAGTTCGAGGGGTTCTACTTCCTCGACCCCGACGGGAACCTCCTGGAAGTCGTCACCTACGAGTCGCTCGACGGCGAGCGCGAGCGGCCGCTTTTGACCCACGACGACGTCGAGTGACGACACGAACGGGGCGGTCGGCCCCGGCGTCGAGACGCGGCGGGCGAGCGGGGTCGGACCGGTCGTCAGTCCCCGCTCTCGACTCTCCCTTCGGGGACCCTGCCGTCCCCGTTCCAGCCGCGGGCCTCGTAGTACTCCTCCAGCGCCGCCTCGAAGCCCGGGAGGTCGTACGGCAGGACGTCGTCGCTCCGGTCGAACCCCCGCCGGTTGTTGAAGTGCCGCTCCAGTTCCACGACCCGCGCGCCCACGTCCAGCAAGGTCCCGTACTCCGCGTCGAACAGTTCCTCCAACCGCTCCTCGCCGACGTAGCCGCTCGAGAACGCGCAGACGACGGCGCTGTCCTTGAAGGCCGCGGCGTTCTCCGACTCGACGAGGAACGACGCCTTGCCGTCGAGGCCCTCCGGGTCCAGTTCCCCCGAGTACTCCGCGGTGAGTATCTCGGAGTACATGTGGTCGGCCCCGCTGTTGGAGGTGGCGTAACTGAGCCCCTGGCCGTTGATGACCCGGCCGTCGTGGGCCGCGAACTCCAGGCCCTTCGACGTCCAGTTCTCGACGCCGAGTTCGTCGTGGATTCGGGCCACGCCCTCCGCCAGCAGGTCGCCCACGCCCTCCCTGCGGGCGATCTTCTCGACGAGGTCGTGGACGAGTTCGGCGTTGCCGAACTCGTCCACGCTGGCGAGGTACGCCGAGACGGTGACCCCGCAGGAGATGGTGTCGAGTCCGAGTTCGTCGCAGAGGCTGTTGGACTTCATCACGTCCACCACGTCGCCGACGCCGGCGTTACTCCCGAACGAGAACACCGTCTCGAACTCGGGACCCTCGGTTTCGAGGCCGCGTTCCTCCTCGCGGGTCGGGAGCTTGCAGGCGAACGCACACTGCGAGCAGGTCCCGCGGCGGTACTTCTTCGCCTCGACCGCGTTCCCGCCGATTTCCGCGGCGTCCTCGAAGGAGAACTCCGAGAAGTACCTGGTCGGCAGCGAGAACTCGTCGTTGATGAGTTCGGTGCTGCCGGTCGTCCCCTGTCGCTTCATGATGTCGTCGGCGTTCGCGGCGTCGCGGTGGACCGCCGCCTGGATGTCCGGCACGTCGACCTCCGGGGCCGAGTCGCCCGCGAAGCTGACGCACTTCAGGTTCTTCGCCCCCATCACCGCACCGAGTCCGCCTCGGCCGAACGCCCGGGTGTCGGAGGTCATCATCGCCGCGTACCTGACCAGGTTCTCGCCGGCCGGCCCGGCGGTGACGAGGTGTTCGGAGCCGAGGTCGCGCTCGGTCTCGACGTACTCGCTGGTCTCGGAGACGGTCGCGCCTTCGAGAGCGGGCACCTCCTCGAACGTCACCCCGTCGTCGGTGACGTGAACCGCGAGAAGGTCGTCGCTCTCGCCGACGATTTCGACCGCCGCGTGGCCGGTCTCGACGAAGTTCCGCGAGAGGAATCCGCCCGCGTTGGTCGAGCGGATGCCGCCGGTGAGCGGCGAAACCGCCGTGGCGTTCATCCGACCGGTGAAGCTCATCCGGGACTGCTGGAGCGGTCCTGACGAGAAGTAGAGCCGATTCCGGCGGCCGAGCGGGTCGGCGTCGAACGGAATCCTGTCGTGGGCCAACTTGGTGGCGACGCCTCGGCCGCCGACGAACGACGCCAGCACGTCGTCGACGTCCTCGGTGCGGCTCTCGCGCTCGCTCAGGTCGATTGTCAGTAGCGTACCGTTCGCCCGGAGCATCTCCGCTAGCCGTTCGGGCGCGAGAACGTAAACCGATGGGGCTCTCGACGCCGTCAGACCGGCCGACCCGACGACGGTGCCTCGGGCCCGGTCCGGTCTGGTCCGGTCCGCGTCGCTCCGGCCGGACTCACCCGTCGATGTCGGCCACCGCGAGCGCGGTTTCGAGTCGTCGCCACGTCTCGGGGTCCTGCCACCCCCAGCCGCGTCTGCGGACCGCGTCGCTCGACCCGAACTCGTCGGCGGCCAGTTCGAAGGTGCGTCGCTCGCTCGCGGAGTCGGCCCCGCCGACGGCGTGAACCTCGTACGGACGCCGGACCGCCTCGGCCCACCCCGCGGTCGTGGCGGCGAGGAAGTCCGCGAGCGGCTCCCTCCGCCGTCGGAGCGCCTCCTCGGGGGCTATCAGGCACGATCCGTAGATGGGAAAGCGGTCGGCCACCAGCAGCGAGTCGACGCGGACGCCCTCCTCGCGGAGTTCCCGCGGGTCGGAGAATGACCCCGTCACGACGTCGACCCTCCCGGAGCGGAGCGCGTCCCGCTCCTCGCCCGCGACGTCGACGAGTTCGACGTCCGAGAGCACGCCCGACTGCGAGAGGAACAGCCGAGCGAGAAGTCCGACCTCGGACTCGACGGGCATCCCGATTCGGCGGCCGCGTAGCTGTTGGACGCTCTTGAACGAGGTTCCGAACCGGTCGCGCTCGGCGTAGAGGACGGCCATCGCGCGCTGGAACGGCACCGCTATCGGCACCACCTTCCGCCCTTGCTGGCGGGCCCGGAGGACCGACGTCGCCCCCGCCACGCCGACGTCGGCCGCGCCGGAGCTGACCGCCTCGACGGCGGCCGAGGAGCCGTCGTTTCGTTCGAAATCGACCGAGACCCCGCGGTCGGCGTACTCGCCGCGGCCCGCGGCCGCGAACAGCGGCAGGTGGAGACCGTTGGGCGCCCAGTTGAGGCCGACCGTCACCTCGCGACCGCCGTCCGCGTCTGCGCCTGCGTCTCCGCCGGGTTCGTCGGCGACGTCGAACACGGCTCGCGCTCGGTCGAGGAGCGCGTCGGCGTGGCCGCCGTACACCCGCTCGACGGCGGTCTCGCGGTCGCAGGAGACGTACCACGCGCGCGGCGGACGGCCGCGCGTCTCGTCCCGGACGGTGGTGGTGTTCACGAAGTCGCGCTCCTGGAGCCGAGAGAGGGCGTCCGTGACCGCGTTGCGACTCAGTTCGGTGCCGACCCGCACGGCGAGTCGCGACGCGTGCGCGTCCGCGTCGCGCTCACGCTCGGCCCGAAGCAGGAGGTACGCCAACACGCGTCCGAGGTCTTCGCCGAGTCCCACCGCGAGGCGGTCGACGAGCCGACCGTCGTCGTCGGAGAGGACCGGGAACTCGCGAACGTCCATCGGTCGCCGGATGGACCACCCCTAGCGGTAAAAATCCTCGTACACCCCGCCGAACCCGGTCGACGGAGTCGGGTACCTTCGGTCGGTCAACTGCGAGTCGTCCTTCGCGCGCCGTACTCGACGGTCAGGAACTTGCGGCCCCGCAGCCACATCTCGTGGGGGGCGACGACTTCGGCCCGGCCGTCGGTCGGGTCGGCGGTGTCGGCGGCGAGGCCCCCGGAACCGACGTCCGGAGGTTCGTCAGCGTCTCCGTTCGCCGCCTCACTCCCAGGAGTAGCCGAACTCCGACGCGTCGCGGTGGATGTAATCGTTCTCCATCACCTCGCTCACGGTCCGTCCGAGCGCGTCGAGCGCTTCGTCGATTCCCTGCACGTCGCCTCGTTCGAGCGTCTCGTCGTAGGGCTCCGGAAGTTCGTCCGGGACGGTGGGCGCGCGGTAGCCGACGTCCTCGTCGGAGGGATTCCAGTAGAAGTCGAACTCGTCGATCAACCCGAGTTCGCGAACGACTCGAAACTCCTCGTCGGTCAAGTAGGTGTGTTCGGCCCACTCCTCGAAGGCGTCCTCCCAGGCGCCGTTCTGCAGGAACTCGGCCAGGTTCTCGCGCCGATGGGTGTCGCCCGTCTCGTCTTCCAGTTCGTCGACGGCGTCGTAGTCGCCCGGGTGTTGCGGTCCGCGGAGCGCCGGCGGGTCGGGCGTCTCGACGTCGAGCGTCATGGCGACAATTTCGGTCGACAGCCGTATAGGCTTTCTTCCCACGGCGGAGGACGGTCGTCCGGACGCCACCGTCGTTCCGACTGCGCACGGACGGCTCCGTCCCGCCGTCGGAACCCCGACGGCTATTGCGACCCCGACGAATCCTCGGTCCCGGCGGCGTACTCGACCGTCAGGAATCGCCGGCCGAACACCCACATCTCGTGTGTGGCGACGATTCCGGACGGCGCTTCGAGGTCGGATTCCTGAGCACCGGGTTCCGCGAACTCCACGTCCGCGGGCGCGTCGGTTTCCGACGCGCCCGCGGGCCGAACGCGGAACCGCTGGTCGAGCGGAAGCGCCAGCGCGCCGAGCGGCGTCAGCAGGAACAGCCCTTCGTCGCCGTCGCCGTCCCCGCCCCCGCCGTCTCCCTCTCCGCCGAGGGTCGTGAGTTCGAGTCCCGCCCCGTCCGGGTCGCCGAACTCCAGCAGTTCGGGTCGGAGGACCGTACTCAGGTTCGCGCCCGGGAGCGGCACCGCGATGTTGACGTACCGGGTCCCCTCGCGGTCGTGGTGGGCGTACAGCGCCACGAAGACGGCGCGGCCGTCCGGCCGCGTCCGGACCCACGCCCGCGTCCCGGCCCGCGGGTCGGCCGCGGGGTCGACGGCCGCGAACCGACTCCGGAGTTCGCGGACCGCTCCCTCGCGGGGACCGGGGAGGTTCAGCTGTTCGAGTCGACTCGTCAGCCTGCTGGCGAGCGCCGCGCCGAACCTGAACGGTCTGTGCCACTCGACGGCGTAGGTGAGGTCGTAGTCGGCGGTCTTCTCGTAGAAGTCCCGCACCTCGGGGTGGAGTCGGTCGGGGCCGAAGCCCGGCCGGGCGAACGCGGTCACGTCGTCCATCTCGCCCGCGACAGCCTCCTCCGTGACGATGCCCCGGCGCTCGGGGTAGTCGGCGCCGACGCGCCACCCGCCGGTGAGCGGACTGAGTGGAACGTCGGCGGCGCGGGCCGTCGCCCGCCGGAGTCCGGCGAGGGCGAGTGCGAGGAGGCCGACCAGCGCGAGCGCCCCGGCCGAGCGCCACCCCCGGCGACCGCGGTTCGACGAGTCCATACCGCGAGTTCGTCGTCCGGCCACTCGAAGCCTCCGCCGCTCAGGCCGGGCGGTCGCCGGCGTCGACGCCGAGGCGCGAGAACAGCTCTCGGGCGTCGAGGTTGTCGGCGAGCAGGTCCGCGGCCGCGTCGTACGGATTCGCTCGTCCCGACTCGCCGTCGCCGCTGGCCGTCGGGCACGATTTCCCGGCCGATTCGAAGACCGTCTCCAGAAACGCCGCCCGGACGCTCTCGTTCTCGAAGACGCCGTGGAGGTACGTGCCGAGTACGCGGTCTGTCGCCGCGCCCTCGCCACCGCTCTCACCCTCGCCTCCGAACGGGCGCTCGACCGGTCCCGTCGGCGTCGTCTCGCCGGCGTGAATCTCGTAGCCGGCGACCCGCCCGTCAGCCCCGGCGAACGGGCCGATGCCCGTCACCTCGCGCTCGACGGGTTCGACCCGCTTTGCCGCGGAGAAGCGCGTCTCGACCGGCAGGATACCGAAGCCGGCGACCTCCTGCCGGTCGCCGGTCCCCTCGACGTCGGCGTTCGTGATGCGCTCGCCGAGCATCTGGTAGCCGCCGCAGAGCCCCACGACGGGTCCCGAGAATCGGCCGAGCGCCTCGCCGAACCCGGCCTCGCGGAGCGCGAGCAGGTCGTCGACCGTGTTCTTCGTCCCCGGGAGCACGACGGCGTCGGCGTCGACGTCGGCGAGGTCGGCGTCGAGCGGGAGGTACGCCACTCGGACGCCGGGTTCGGCCGCCAGCGGTTCGAGGTCGGTGAAGTTCGAGATGCGGGGAAGTCGGGGGACCCCGACCGTCACGGATTCGTCGTCCGGCACGCCGTCGTCTCCCCCGACGACGGTCGACTCGCCTTCCGCGGGGAGCGAGACGCTGTCCTCCTCGGGGAGTCCGGGGTCGTCGTAGGGCAGGACGCCCAGAATTGGCACGCCGGTCCGGTCCTCGATCTCCTCGATGCCCGAGTCGAGGAGCGCGGGGTCGCCCCGGAACTTGGTGATGACCGCCCCGCGGACCCGGTCGCGGACGTCCTCGGGCATCAGTTCGAGGGTGCCGTAGAGGCTGGCGAACGCGCCGCCGCGCTCGACGTTCACGACCAGGAGGACCGCGGCGTCGGCGAACCGCGCGGTTTCGAGGTTCGCGAGGTCGCGCTCGCGGAGGTTGATCTCGGCGATGCTTCCGGCGCCTTCGGCGACGACGACCTCGTGGCGGGCCGCCAGTCGCTCGTAGGCGTCGACGGCCGCGCTCCGGGCGTCCTCCCAGCGGCGCTCGTAGTACGCGCCCGCGGGGACGTGCTCGACCGCCCGGCCACGAATCACGAGTTGGCTCTCGCCGTCGCCGCGGGGTTTCAGGAGGACGGGGTTCATCTCGGTCGTGGGCGCGATTCGGGCGGCCCGCGCCTGGACGTACTGGGAGACGCCGATTTCTCCCCACCCGCCGTCGGGGTCGACGACCGCCCGGGCGTTGTTGCTCATGTTCTGGGCCTTGTACGGCGCGACCGAGACGCCCCGACGCGTCAGCAGGCGACACAGGCCGGCGGCGACGGTGCTCTTGCCGGCGTGGCTCTCGGTTCCGGCGACCAGCACCGTCCGAGTCACGGGTCCCCTCGCGCACCCATCAGTACTCGGTCCCCCTGCGGGCGCGCTGGCCGGCGTCGATGGGGTGGCTCTCCTTCCGGACGTTCGTCACGAGGTCGGCGTCGTCGAGCAGGCAGTCGGGGCGCTCGTGGCTCCCGGTGAGTACGAGTTCGAGGCCCTCGGGCTTCGAGTGGACGAGGTCGAGGACGTCGTCGGGGTCGAGCAGGTCGCGGTCGACCGCGTAGAGAATCTCGTCGAGGACGAGCATGTGGACGCCGTCCTCGGGCGGGCCGTCGGGTGCGAGCGGTTCGCCGAGGTCGGCCTCGTCGGCCGCCGCCACCAATTCCTCGGCGCGGGCGAATCCGGCCGACGCCTTCGCGGCGTGCTCGTCGTCGTCCGACCCGTCCAGAAAGCCGTGCCAGCCGTAGTGGCCCGTGTTCTCGTAGGAGTAGCCGGGGAAGTGCTCGATGGCGTTGTACTCGCCGCGGACGGCCTCGACGCTCGACGCGCCGCCCTTCATGAACTGGAGCATGTGGACCCGGTAGCCGTGGCCCGCGGCGCGAAAGCCCATGCCCATCGCGGCGGTGGTCTTGCCCTTGCCGTCGCCCCACCAGACCTGGACGAGGCCGAACTCCTCGGGCGCACTCGGTTCGATGTCGCGCGCTTCGGGGGTGCGTCCCTCGCCGGGGGTCCGTTCGAGTCTCGCTTCGCGGTCCGTCTCGGTTTCGTCGGTGTTCTCGTCGGTCATGGTATCGTCGATGGATTCGGTCACAGCGCGTCGACGAAGGCGTCGAACGCGCCGCTCGCCGCGTGGACGTGGCAGTAGGTGCCGAGCGTCCGGTACTCGGTCAGTCCGTCGTGCGCTCCGTCGACGCCGGTGCCGCGCTCGACGTCGAACGCGAACCGGGCGTCGGTCGCGGGGTCGGCGCTGGAGTAGTGGAACTCGTGGCCCCGGAGCGTCCCGCCCGCGCCGGCGGTCAGCGTCCCCGAGCGCGCCCGGAGTTCGACGTGGTCGAGCGCCCGGTAGCGGTCGTGCATCCGCACCTCGGCGGGGAGGACGCCGGCCATCGCGTGCGTCTCGCCGTCGCCGGTCGTCAGCGACTCCGAGAGCGCCATCAGGCCGCCGCACTCGCCGAGGACGGGCAGACCGTCGCTCGCCCGGTCGGCGAGCGTCGCCAGCGCCGGCGACTCCGCGAGGCGGTCAGCGTGGAGTTCGGGGTAGCCGCCGGGGAGGTAGACGCCGTCGCAGTCGGGCAGGTCGTCGCCCGCGGTCGGCGCGAACGTCACCACCTCCGCGCGCTCTCGGAGTCGCTCTCGGACTGCGGGGTAGACGAAGCGGAACGCCTCGTCTTCGGCGACCGCGACTCGCACGTCGCGTCGCGGTCGCCCGCGCTTCGACTGCGCCCACTCGGACTCTCCGTTCTCCGACCGCCCGCCGGCCCCCACGTCCGGACTCGAGTCCGGACGTGGGGGCCGGCGGGCGACGTCGAGGAGTCGGTCGGCGTCGAGGTGGGCCGCAACCTCGTCCAGGGTATCGGAGTCGACCGGCGACTCGTTTGCCGTGTGGAGGCCGAGGTGGCGGTCGGGGATTTCGAGGCCCTCGGTCGGGGGAATCCGGCCGAAGTACGTCAGGTCATCGGGGAGCGCCTCGCGGATGCCCGACTCGTGGCGGCCGCCGTGGGCGCGCTGGGCGACGATTCCCGCGACATCGACGTCGCGGCCGGCGTGGCGGGCGTACTCCCGGAAGCCCAGGGCGGTCGCGGCCACGCTCTCCATCCCGGCGCTCGCGTCGACGACGAGCACCACCGGAAGGTCGAGGGCTTCGGCGACCATCGCGGTGCTCGACTTCTCGCCGTCGTAGAGTCCCATCACGCCTTCGACCACGCAGACGTCCCCGTTCCCGCGGTGGTAGTTGCGCCGGAGGCCGTCCTCGCCTTCGAGCCACGGGTCGAGGGTCCGCGACGGCCGGCCCGCGATCGCTGCGTGGTGGCTCGGGTCGATGAAGTCCGGGCCGGCCTTCGCGGGTTGGACCGCGCGGCCCGCCGCTTCGAGCGCCCGGACGACCGCGAGCGTCGCGACGGTCTTGCCGACGCCCGACGCCGTCCCGCCGACCACGAGGCCCTTCACGGGTCGGCCTCCGGTCGGTCGCTCGCGATTTCTTCGTCCGTGAGGCGGTCGTACACCTCGACCACCCGGTCGCGCACCGCCGCCGCCGAGACGCCGGTGCGGTCGGCCAGCGCCAGCGCCCCGCCCATGCCGACGCCCTCCTTGGCCTCGCCGGCCACGTAGGCGTCGGTCGCGGGGTGGGCCAACTCGCCGAACTCGGGGTCGGTGACGGTCACGTCGAGGTCGAGGTCGGCCGCCAGTTCGCGTATCGCCGCCGTCTCGTCGTCGGCGACGAACGACGTGGTGGCCAGCGAGAGCGGCGCGTCGACGCCGGCGTGGCGGACCAGCGCCGCCGCCGCGGCCTGCTGGGTCCCGCCGGCGAGCGTCACCCGGGTTCCCGAATCGGTCGCGCCGGCGGCGAGTCCCGCGACGGCGGCCAGCACCGGGTCGCCCGCCGAGCGCAGCGCCCGAATCGGGTCGCCCGCGGCGTCTCCCGCGGCGAGGTCGCTCGCCGCGAGCGCTTGCTCGACGACCTCCCGCTTCAGGGCGAGCGGGTTCTCGGGGAGCGACGACGACACCGTCGCTCGCTCGCCGAGCGCTGTCAGCACCCCGAGCGCAGTGGTCGTCCCGCCCGGAATCGTCTCGCCGACCACGAGTTCGTCGTCGGGGAGCGCGCGGCCGAGGTCCCTCGCTCGCTCGAAGACCGCGTCGGCCGCCGGGACGGGACTGGCGTCCCTGACGTCGCCGCCGGGGGCGTCGCCGACCGTCACCGTGGGCGCGCCCGTCGGGGCGGCGAGGCCGGCGTCGACCGCGAGCGTCTCGAAGTCGAGCAGTTCTCGCACCGCGCGGGTCACGACGGCGGGCGTCGGACACCCCGTCGGGCTAACGGGGACGACCGGCGCGAGGGCGGGTCGGCCGTACGCCACGATTTCGAGGTCGGCGCTCGGCGTGTGGGCCATCGCGGCGGGGTCGGCGCCCGCGGCGCTGATACCGTCGATTTCGGCCGTGGCCGTGCCGCCGGCGACGACGACGAATCTCGCGCCGCGACCGCCTCCGGCCGGTTCGTCCGTCGGTGTTCGGGGACCGTCTCGTCGTGAAGTCACGTTCGTCCTCTATTTCGGTGTAGTTACCGCAATTCTACTTTAATCGCTCGGTACGACGCCCGGCGCCCCCGATTCGACCGCAAGTCCGACCGCAACGGTGCCGACGTTGTTCGCGTTGCGGCGGCCGGACGCGCGGGCGAAAGCACCTTAGGCAAGCACACTTTATTTAGATAAATATTTCTTGCTCTTGGGGGAACGTGGCGGTATGCGAACCGCAACCGCAGTCATCGTGATTCTACTGGTCGCGACCGCCGGCGCAACGCCGGCGGTCGCGACGACGGCGACGAACCGCGCGACTACCGACGAAGTGGCGACCGCTTCGACCGCACTCGAGTGTTCGTTCCCCCTGAGCAAAGTCGACGCCACCGGAACCGAGGTGACCGTCGAAGCGGATCCCGAGCGCGTCGTCTCGCTCTCGCCGAGCGCCGCCCAGACGATGTGGGAAATCGGCGCGAGGGACGAGGTCGTCGGCGTCACCCAGTACGCGAGCTACCTGGACGGTGCCGACCGGAAGGCCAACGTCTCGGGCGCCGGCCAGACGTACGTCGACGTCGAGAAGGTGGTCGACTTAAAACCCGACCTCGTCCTCGCGCCGAACGTCACCGACGCGGGCACGATTCAGAAGCTCCGGGACGCCGGCATCACGGTGTACCACTTCCGGAGCGCCGACTCCATCGCCGACGTCTATCGCGACGTGAACACGACCGGCCGACTCGTCGGCGAGTGCGCGGGCGCCGAGGAGACCGTCTCGTGGATGCAAGACCGTATCGCGACCGTCCGCGAGGCCGTCCGGGGCCAGGAGCGCCCGCGAGCGCTGTACGTCTTCTACGGCTACACCGCCGGCAACGGGACGTTCATCGACGAGATCATAGAGACGGCGGGCGCCAGGAACGTCGCGGCCGAAGCGGGCGTCTCCGGGTTCAAGAAGCTCAACGCCGAGGTCGTCGTCGAGCGCGACCCCGAGTGGATACTCATGAACGACAACGACCCCGCGGTGCCCGACGGCGCGGCGTACGCCAACACCACTGCCGTTCGGCAGAACCAGACGGTCGTCGTCCCGATTCAGCGGTTGAACCAGCCCGCACCCCGAGTCGTCCTTGCCGTGACGACGCTCGCGAAGGCGTTCCACCCCGAGGCGTACGCCGCGGCGAACGCAACCGCGACTCCGACGACCGCGGGCGCGAGCAGCGACGAAACCGCCGCGGGGACCCCGGCGTCGGACTCGCAGGGCGTGGGCGTTCCCGGCTTCGGCGCGACCGTCGCAGTTGTCGCACTGCTCGCGGCGCTGTTCGTCGCCGGGCGAGAGTAGCGAGACGCGGACTCGGCCTGCACCTCGAAGAAACAAGTGGGGCGGACCGACGAAACCTGCTTCTTCGCGTTACCGCGAAATGCCGTACACGTCGCCAGTCCAGTCCCGGGCCGGCTTGTCGTACACGGGATAGTCGCGGTCGAGGTCGTCAAGGCGCCGGCGGTCCGCCGCGTCGAGTTCCCAGTCGAACAGTTCGGCGTTCTCGCGGACGTGCTCGGCCGACGACGACTTCGGGATGACGACCACGTCCTGCTCGACGGCCCACTTGAGGACCACCTGCGCGGGCGTCCGGTCGTACTTCTCCGCGAGTTCTCGGACGGTGTCGTCGCCGAGCACCTCCGTCCGGGCCAGCGGTGCGGCGGCCTCGACGACCACGTCGGTTTCCCGGCAGTACTCGACCAGGTCGGGCCGCTGGAACCACGGGTGGAACTCTATCTGGTTGACCGCGATGGGCACCGGCGAGACGTGATGGGCGGCGCTCAACTGGTAGGCGCTGAAGTTCGAGACGCCGACGTTGCGCACCTTCCCCTCCTCGCGGAGCCGCGCCATCGCGTGGAGCGTCTCGCGCAACGAGATGGCGGGGTTGGGCCAGTGGATCAGGTAGAGGTCGAGGTAGTCGGTTCCCAGTCGGTCGAGGGAGGCCTCGCAGGCGTCCAGCACCGACTCGTAGTTCAGGTTCGACGGGAGCACCTTCGAGGTGAGAAACAGGTCCTCGCGGGCCGCGTCGGCGTCGGCCAGCACGTCACCGATTTCGGCCTCGTTCATGTAGCCCTCGGCGGTGTCGACGTGGGTGTAGCCCGAGTCGAGGGCGGCCCGCACCGAGTCGCGGACGTCGTCGTCGTGGAGCTTCCACGTTCCACAGCCGACCAGGGGCATCTCGTCGCCGCTCGGCAGGGTCACTGACGGTGTACTCATACCGCCCGCAGGTGTGAGGCGTATCGCCTTCAATCGTGGGACTTCCCTCGCTTCTTGCCGAGAGCGCGGGCCGTCTTCCTCGAATGGTGGCGTGCATCAAATAACGGGGTAATACCGGGGAGATTATACCGAACCCGACGAGAACCGAGGCTATGCCCTCCGAAACGAACGCGCTCTTGCAGTCGATACGCCACTGGTTGCGAGTAATCGCGCTTTTACTCGGAATCGGACTGATCACGTTGGCCCACATCGGTTACGTCCAAAACGCAACGCACCTTCTGTACTGGCAGAGTCTCGTATTTAGCGTCGTTGGCGTACTCGGCAGCGTCGTCGCGCTCGGTGCGGGTATACGGATACTCGGCAGACGCTCACGTTCCGAGTCCGTCGACCGGTCGACCGAGTAACCGAATCGCTCGATTCGTGGTTTCGACCGAGCACGGACGACAGCGAGGTCCCGAACCGAGAAACACCATCATCAACCACTACTACGGCTCGAACGTCTCCGCCGTCCGGTCGGTCGTGACGCCGTACTCGGCCGCCTCGACAGACTCGGGCAGGGCAGTCTCGGCGTAGCGCGACCGGAGACTCTCCCGGAGGGCGTCGCGCACGCACGCCCTGGCGGCCGCGCCGACGGACGTTCCGCTCCCCGCGAACGTCGCCGGTTCGCCCGCAGGGTCGCAGGCGGCGACCACCGCGTCGGTCGTCGTGCCTGGGAACCCCGTCTCGGCCAGCAGGGTCGCGGTCTTGGCCTCGACGGCGACCGACAGTAGCGTCGCGAGGCCGGCGTTGTCGAGCGCCCGCGTCGTCCCGACGACGACGTTCACGGTGCCGGGTCGCCACTCGTCGGTTTCGCGGGTCGACCGTTCGGCGTCGTCCGACCCCTCCGACGCCTCCGAGTCGCCGGACCCGGCCGCCGCGGCGGCCGGGTCCGGCGACGCCAAATCGACCATCGGGAGCGCCGCCGGGTTCGAGACGCCCGCGGTGACGACCGCCTCGACCGACCCCCGGCGCGCCCCGCGGGCGTGGCGGAGGTCGACGCCGGTCAGTAGCGCCGGGCCGGGTTCGGCGAACCCGGCCCGGTCGCGGCGCTCGGCGACGTAGTCGTCGAGGTCGGTGCGGTCGAATCCTTCGGGGACCGAGACGTTGTAGGCGGCCGCCGCGTCCGCGAACCCGCCGGCCCACCCCGTGGAGAGCCACCGAGTGTCGGGTCGGCGCAACCGGAGCGCGTCGGCCCGCACCGTCGTCTCAAACATCGCGCATCACCGCCAGCAGGCGGTCGTTCTCCTCGGGGAGGCGGACCGCGACTCGAACGTGCGAGTCGAGGCCACGGAACGTCGTGGCGTCCCGTATCGCGATTCCGCGCTCGCGGGCGGCCGCGACGACCGCCCCGGGGTCGCGCTCGCCGACGTCGACCAGCAGGTAGGGCGCCTCCGAGGGGTGGACCTCGAAGCGCTCGCCGAGCGCGTCGGCCATCCTGGCGCGCTCGCGCCGGACGCGTTCGCGGGTTTCGGCGACGAACGCCCCGTCCCGGAGGCAGTGCGCGCCCACCGCGGCGGCGGGCGTCCCGAGGTTCCACGCCCGACGCGCCGTTTCGAGCGCCTCGCGCTCCTCGCCAACCCCGACCGCGAACCCGGCGCGCAGGCCCGGCAGGCCGAACAGTTTGGTGAGCGAGCGCGCGACCACGACTCCCTCGGTGTCCGCGAGCGACGGTCGGTCGGTGAACCCCAGGAACGCCTCGTCGACGACGAGCAGGCAGTCGGCGTCCCGGCATTCGGCCGCGAACGCCCGGAGTGCCTCGTCGTAGGCTCGGCCGGTCGGGTTGTTGGGGTTGCAGACCACCGCGGCGGCGCGGCCGGCGGGGTCGGCGTCCAGCACCTCGGCGGCGGGGACGAACTCGGGGTCGCCGCCCTGCAGGCGCACCTCGCGGGCGTACTCGCCGAAACTCGGGTACGGGACGAGCACGGAGTCGCCGGGCGCGACGCTCGTGGCGAACGCGAGTCGGAGCGCCGCCAGACCGCCCGGCGTGGGGACGACGCGTTCCGAGTCCTCGACGCCCGCGAACTCGGCGGCGGCCGCCCGGAACTCGGGGTAGTCGTCGTTCGGGTACGACCGCGAGGCGTCGAGCGCGTCGGCGTAGACTTCCTCGACGCCGTCTGGCGTCTTCGGGTTGGTGTTCGCGCTGAACTCCAGCAGGTCGGGGTCGTCGCTCCCGCCGTGGGGGACTCGCCCGACCGCCCGGACGCTATCGGGGTCCATCGTCGCCTCCCGGTTCTCTCGGCGGGGAATCCGACAGCAGTTCCGCCGCGAGTTCGGCGTCCGAACGTCGGTTCACGTTGACCGCGAATCGTGCGTCGTAGGTCGTGTACATGGTGTCTCGGTCGGCGTCGGCGACGACGTTGGCGCCGGTCGGCGCGAGTTCCCGGCCCCGGCCGTCGCCGTCGGGTTCGAAGGTGGTGTCTGCGCTCGCGCCCAGCGCGCGCTTCAGCGCGGCGGGGACGCAGACGGTGAGCGACCCGCCGTCGAAGGCGTCGAGGACGTCGTCGACGGCGTCGCCCGCTAGCAGGGGCAGGTCCGCTGCGACCGTGAAGACCGGCTGGTCGACGGTTTCGAGCGCGACCTGGAGGTCGGCGACGTAGCCCTCGCCGGGCGTCTCGACCACGCCGAGCGAGTCGCGGGCGGCGGCGTACTCGCGGGTCGCGGGAGCGTGGGGCGAGACGACCGCGTAGGTGGTATCGACCCGACTGTCGGCGAGTGCGTCGGCGACGCGCTCGACCATCGGGACGCCACCGACCTCGAACAGCGGTTTCTCGCGCTCGGCGTCGAGGCGGGTGCCGCGCCCGCCGCACATCAGAAGCGCGTCCACGCGAGCACCTCCGAGAGCAGTCCATTTGTGAGTCCTACGCGGAGTCCCGCGTCGAGCGCGACGACGCCGGCGTGGAGTCCCGCGAGTCGGGCGAGTTCGTTGGTCGCGCCGAAGGCGTCGCCCGAGACGCCGCCGAGCGCCCGCCGGGTCCAGCCCAGGACCGCCAGCGACGCGACGAGTGCGCCGGCGAGCGCGGCCGCGCCGACCCAGCCGAAGAGGAGAACCGGGGCGGCGACGGCGGCCGCGGCGAGTAGCGCCGTCGGCCCGTTGTCGGTGAACCCCGAGCCGAGTCCCTCGTGGGCCGGGTCGCCGAGGCAGGCGAGGCCGGCCATGCCGAGTTTCGCGCCGACCTCGGCCGCGACGACGACGGCGACCGCTGCGAGGGGCCGAACCCGGGCGAGCGCCAGTCCCGCCAGCGCGAGGCCGGCGACGACGAGCGCCAGTGCGAGCACCGCGCCGACGCCCGCGTCGGTGTCCTTCATCACCGCGCGGCGGTCGGCCGAGTCGCCGTGGACGACCGCGGCGTCGCCGAGGTCGGCGACGCCGTCGGCGTGGTTGATGCCGGTGACGGCGTAGACGGCGAGGAGGTACGCGAACGCGGCGGTCGGCGCGGGGAGTCCGAGGAGGAACGCGACCGAGACGAGCGCGCCGACGACCCACCCGGCGAGCGGGAAGGCGGCGGGCGTCGCCCGGAAGGCGTCCCACGCTCGCCGGTCGCGGCCGGTCGGCAGTCGGGTCAGGAAGCCCAGCGCGCCCCGGACCGCGCTCACGATTAGGGTCACGGAATCACCTCCGAAGCCCCGAAGACGAACAGCACCGAACCGACGTACGCCAGCGCGCCCGCGACGCCGACGATACGAATCCCGGCCAGCGACGTCTCGACCGTCGGGAATCCGGCTCGTGGGTTGAGCGCATAGACGCCGGGCTTCTCGAGGCGGGCGTCCACCGCCGCCGCCAGCGTCGCCATCGGCCACCCCGAGTTCGGCGAGGGCGGCGCGTCGGCCCACCGTCGGGCGGCGACCAGCGACCCGGGCGCGAGCGCGGCGAGCGCGACGAGCGCCGCGCTCGCCCGCGCGGGGAGCCACATGACGGCGTCGTCGAGTCTGGCGCTCGCCGTGCCGTGGGGTTTGTGGGGGTAGCCGAGCATCGAGTCGAGCGTGTTGACCGCCTTGACCCACGCGGCCGCGCCGGCCGCCAGCGCGAGCGAGACGGGCGCGAGCGCGGCGAACGCCAGCAGGGGCGCGACCAGGCCGTCGGCCAGGTTCTCGGCGGCGCTCTCGACCGCGGCGCTCCGGACCTCGCCGGCCGACAGGTCGGCGGCGTCCCGACCCGCCAGCCAGCGCAGGCGCTCGCGGGCGGTCGGGAGGTCCGAATCGGTCGCGAGCGCGACTTCGCGGGCTTTCCGATAGAGCATCCTGAGGCTGGTCGCGCTAAAGAGTGCGAGTCCCGCGATGAGGACGCCGGCCCAGGGCGCGAGTCGCCCCGCGAGCGCGGTCGCCGCGGCGACCGCGCTCGCGGCCAGGAGCGGAAGGACGACGGCGACGGCCAATCCCGCAAATTGCGGTCCTGGCCGTCGCCACTCGCGGTCGAACGGGGCGACGAGCCTTCCGAACCAGGCTACCGGGTGGAACCGGGTCGGGGGTTCGCCGACCGCCAGGTCGAGCGCCAGCGCCAGCGCGACGGCCCACACGGGGTTCGCCGGAAGTTCGACGGCGGGATTCATCCGTTCGTCTCCAACCACGTCGGGAACTCGACCAGCGGAACCTCCGACACGAGGACGGCCTCGCCGCCGGCGTCGGCGACGCCGCCGTCGGTTTCGGGGTCGTCGCCGACGTGGACGAGGTCCTCGACGGGTGCGCCGAGTTCGTCGGCGCAGGTTTCGAACGCCCGCGGATGGGGCTTGCGCCACCCGCAGGCGACGCTGGTCACGACGGCGTCGAAGGCGTCGCGGTCGAGGTCCGAGCGGATCACGGTTCGGCGGGCGAGTTCCGGCACCGAGCAGTTCGAGAGCAGTCCCACCGGACCGCGCTCGCTCGCCGCCCGGACCGCCTCGACCGCGCCCGCTCGCGTCTCGACCTCGGGGTCGAACGCCGCCACGACCGCACGCCGGGCGGCGTTGCCCGGCGCGTCGACGCCCCTGCTGGCGAGTGCGGCGCTGACGTGGGCCGGGAGCGGAACTTCCGCGCCGGAGGGAGCGTCGACGTGGACCTCGCGGTAGGCGTCGCCCCAGTCGTCGGGGACCGCCACGTCGCGCTCGCGGAGTTCCGCGGCGACGGCGTCGGCGGGGTCGCTCGGCCGGTCGGCGTCCACGAGCGTCCCGAAGAGGTCGAACGATACTGCCACTACGTCGGTATTAGGGCAAGTGAACTTGAAGAATTCGGAGCGACTCGGCCGCCTCTCGGAGCGAACATATGGACCCACTACCCGCCGGTATGCGAGCGCGGGGAACGCGACGCTCGTCGACTTCAGTCACCTCCTTACGGCGAATCGGCCCAGTTGTAGCGCATGACGAGGGTGTCCTCGTCGATTTCGCCCGCGAGTTTGTCGACGAGTTCGTCGCGTTCGAGGTCGCCGAACTGCTCGAGTTCGTAGGGTTTGACCGTCACCGGACTCGACTCCCCGTTTGCGATGCGCTCTTGCAGTTTCACCACGCCGTAGATGAGCGCCTCGGGCCGCGGCGGACAACCGGGAACGTGGATGTCGACGGGGATGACTTCCTCGGCGCCCTTGATGACGTTGTAGCCCTCCTGGAACGGGCCGCCCGAGATGGAACAGACGCCCATGTTGACGACGAACTTGGGTTCGGGCATCTGGTCGTAAACTCGCTTCATCCGCGGGGCGAACTTCGAGACGATGGTCCCGGGCACGATCATCACGTCCGCCTGCCGGGGCGAGGCTCGCGGCACCCCGGAGCCGAAGCGGTCGAGGTCGTGCTTGACCGCGTAGGTGTGCATCATCTCGAGGCTACAGCAGGCGATGCCGAACTGCAGCATGAACATCGACGAGCCCCGCACCCAGTTCATGAACTTGTCGAACTTCGTGAGAATGAACGGCGAGGAGCCGAACGCCTCCCGAAGCTTCGAGTTGAATCGGCTGTCGACGCCCTCCCTCCGCGCCTCACGCGTCTTGGTCTGTGGTGCTGTACTCTCGTGAATCGCGTCCCGCGGTTCGTTGCTCATTGTCCGTCTGTACGCTCCCGGGGACCGGGCCTGACCGCCGAGTGCGGAACTCCCCTCCCAGAAATACCGCGTAGAAGTTCGTGCGTGGCCCCGTCGGTCCCTCGACTGGCGTTCTTCGGCGAGCACGAAGAGTACTCTGGCCTCGTCCAGACAGTTCTCGAACCGTCTCCGTCATCGCCTGCGAGCGCCCGAGTGCGGCGGAGAGACGGTCGTTGCGGAACGCGATTCAGACGTGACCTTCGCCGACGCTACTCGACGGCGATGACGTTCGATTCGAGGTCCCGCGGGAAGTAGGTCAACCACTCGACGCCGTCTTCGGTGATGGCGACGGTGTCCGAGTGGCGATACCCGTACTCGTCGGTGTAGATGCCGGGTTCGATGGTGTAGACGTGGCCCGGTTCCATCTCGGCGTCTCCCTCGTCTCTGGTTTCTCGGCCCTCGCAGTGGGCGGTCCACCCACGGTCGATGTACGGCGGTTCGTGGGCGCCGAGACCGATGTTGTGCCCGACGTGGTGGCGCGCGAGGTCGGCGACGCCCTGCTCCTCGAAGTAGTCCCACACGGCTTCGTCGACGCTGGAGACGGGGACGCCCGGCCCGAGCGCGTCGATGGCGATGGTCTGGGCTTCGAGCATCAACTCGAAGTAGTGGGCCTGCTCGTCGGTGGGTTCGCCCAGGAACATCGTCCGTTCGAGTTCCGAGAAGTAGCCGTCGACGTTCGCGCTCGCGCCGGTGATGAGCACGTCGCCCTCCTGCAGGCGGCGGTTCGCGGTGTGGCCGTGGGGCAGGGCGGTCTGCTCGCCGGTGATGTAACCCGCGAACGCCGGGCCGTCGCCGCGAGTGCGCGGGACGTACTCCGAACCGAGCGTGTCGAGCATGGTTCTGGAGGCCTCCATCGACGCCCGCTGGCTCACGGTCGCGGGGTGGGCGCCGACCTCGGTGTAGTCGGCCAGGTAGCGGTGGGCGAGGTTGCCCCACCGCGCCGACTCCCGTATCAACTCGACCTCCGCGTCGGATTTAGCCCACCGCATCCGGTCGACCCAGTTCTGGGTTTCGACGGTCACGAACTCCGAGAGCTTCGGCCCCTCGTAGCCCATCACGCCCGGCGCGCCGTCGGCGTCGGCCGCCACGGACTCGGCGCCGAGGTCCGAGAGCATCGACGCCGCGGTTCGAATCGGCTCGCCGCCGGGGTAGTCGAAGTAGTGGTGGACGGCGTCGACGCGCGGGTTGGCCTCGACGCGCTCGACTTCGAGGCGCGGCACCGTCAGTTCGACGCGGTCGTCGGTGACCGCGAGCGCGACCGGCCGCTCGGTCTGGATGTGGTCGAAGCCCGTCAGGTACTCGATGCTGGTCGCGCCGAACCAGACGCCCGCCTCGGCGCCTGCATCGGCGATGCGCTCGCGGACGGCCGCGAGTCGGTCGGCGAACTCGGAGTCGGGTACGCGGGTCGGCATTTGCTACGAGCGACGGAACGCGCCGTGTTAAACGTTCACCCGCAGGCAAATCGGCCGGCGACGCGACGACCCATCGGGTCGTCGGGTCGCCGATTCGTCTCTCGTGTCGACTCCTCTCGCGTCGATTCTTCTCACCTGGACTCCTCTCGCGTAGATTCTCCGCTCGGATAGGCGACACTTATCGAGAACGCCGACCCGAGTCAGACGCGGGGACCGACGGTTCGCTCGGCCTAACTCCGCGCCCGCGGTCCAAATACGGGATTTCGAACGGGAAACGCCCGATTTCCCGCGTAAATCTGCCTTAATCCGGTTTCAAGCCGTCTGAACCGGGGTTGAGGGCTGTACGGATTCAAACGGCTCGACGGCGTCCGGATGACCTGGGAGAACAGATGGTTGACCCAGAACAAGACGCTGATACGAACGACACGATAGACCGACGAACGATACTGAAGGGGACCGCCGTCGCGGGGTTCACCGGCGCCGGACTGACCGGCGCCGCGAGCGCCCAGTCCTGGAAGGAACTCCGGTTCGACTCGGTTTCCGAGGAACTGTTCTCGTACACCGTCAGCGTGAGCGGGGAACTGAAGCGCGCGCCGAACCGGGACGGGGGCGACGAACTGGTCGACGAGAACACGGCGCGGGGCCGGGCCAGGGGCGGCAACCACGACGACTGGTACTTCACGGGCGAGATTACCCAACTCCAACTCAGCGGGCCGGGGAAGGTGTACGTCGACGGAGAACTCGTCGAGGACACCACCGACGACAGCGGGGACCTCCCCAACACGGTGACTATCGAGTCGAAGGGCGAGAAGGTCCGCTATCGGTTCCAGGTCGGCGGAGACGTCGAAAAGGCGGGCGAGGCCGGCGGCACCGACGAGATAGACGGCCACCGGGTGCGGGGCACCGTCGGGACGAGCGACCCCGACGACGAGATAGACACCTACCGGTACTCCGGCGATATCGCGTTCGACGATCCGTCGGGACCGCTGTCGGTGACGCTCGACTTCGGGGACGAGTAGCGGAGGCGACGGGCCTGCGGCCCGGGCGCGCCGGACTGCTCAGCCGTGGATGCCCATCGCTTCGATTTGCTCTTGGTAGCGGTTGCGGATGGTGACCTCGGTGACCTGCGCGACGTCTGCGACCTCGCGCTGGGTCTTCTTCTCGTTACAGAGTAGCGACGCCGCGTAGATGGCGGCCGCCGCGTACCCCGTCGGCGACTTGCCCGACAGCAGGCCCTGCTCGGAGGTCGTCTCGATGATCTCGTTGGCCTTGGCCTGGACTTCCTCGGAGAGGTCGAGTTTCGAAGAGAACCGCGGGACGTACTTCTTGGGGTCGACGGGCTTCATCTCCAGGTCGAGTTCCTGGGAGACGTACCGATACGTTCGGCCGATCTCCTTGCGCTCGACCCGCGAGGCGCCCGAAACTTCCTCCAGACTGCGGGGGATGCCCTCCATCCGGCAGGCGGCGTAGAGCGCGCTGGTGGCGACGCCCTCGATGGAACGACCCCGGATGAGGTCTTCCTTGAGCGCCCGCCGGTAGATGACGCTCGAAACCTCACGAACGGAGCGTGGTACACCGAGCGCGGAGGCCATGCGGTCGATCTCGCTGAGCGCGAACTGGAGGTTGCGCTCGCCCGCGTCCTTCGTCCGGATGCGCTCTTGCCACTTGCGCAGACGGTGCATCTGACTGCGCTTCTTCGAGGAGATAGAACGGCCGTAGGCGTCCTTGTCCTTCCAGTCGATGGTCGTGGTCAGCCCCTTGTCGTGCATCGTGTTCGTCGTGGGCGCACCCACGCGGGACTTGCTCTGGCGTTCCTGGTGGTTGAACGCGCGCCACTCGGGGCCGCGGTCGACGTTGTCCTCCTCCAGAACTAGTCCGCACTCCTCGCAGGTGACCTCGGTTCCGTCCGGACTCTTGATGAGTTTCGCGGAGTCGCACTCCGGACACTCCTGCTTTTCGCCGCGTTGGGCCTGCTCCTCCCCTTCCTGGGCTTCCTGCTTCGTCTGTTCGCCTCGTCCTTGCCGGCGCCTAGTTCTCTCCACCCTTCGAATTTATCGAGGGGAAAGGTAAGACTTGTGTGCAATGTCGAACGGATGCGAGAGGTTGTCACGCAAAGGAATCGCGGCGGTCCGGTCGCGCTCCCGTCCGGCGTTCTGCCGCACCTGTGGGAGTCATTTCGGCTAGTTCTCGGGGCTTCCTTCGCGTATTTCGCCGGCCGTCCTTCCGCGTACACCCCTTCCGGCCACCCTTCCGCACACCCCTTCCGCACACCCCTTCCGACTGCCCTTCCGCGTACCCCTGCCGGTCGGCCCGACCCGCGTCCGTTCACTCGTCCGCCGGGTCGGTCTTGAGGAACTCCCGCAGGACCACCGTCGCGTACGACCCCTTCGGGAGCGCGAACGCGAAGGTCGGCGGGTCCGAGTCGACGTCGAGGTCGGTCCGGACAAGCACCGCCCGGCGGGTGCCCGTCGAGTGGAACTCGCCCGGGAGGTCGAAGTCGCTCGGTTCGAGGCCGAGGTCGTCTAACACCTCGCGCTCTATCTCGCCCTGTTCGCCCTCGGCGAGTTCGGTTTCGGTGCCGACCAGCGGGACGGTCACGAACGCCCGGCCGCGCTCGCAGTGGCGCGCGACCGTCTCGACGCGCTTTTCGGTCACGCGCTGTTCGCGGTCGACGTCCGGGAGCGTCAGGCCGTCGACCGTCTCCGAAAAGCAGACCACGTCGCCGGCCACCGGACGGCCGAAGGGCAGTCCCCGTTCGAGTCGCTCGCTCAGGATGCGGTTGAACGCGTACGACTGGGCGGCGTTGACGAACAGGCGCTGGAGGTTCGAGGGGACGGCCTCCAGGGCGGTCCGGAAGTCTGCGGGGTCGTCGCCGCCGGTTTCGACCAACGAGGACAGCATCGCGCGCTCGAACCCCAGGCGGTTCGGCAGGGCGTCCAGCGCGGCCTTCCAGTCCCGGTCGGCGAAGGCGTCCTCGACCTCCCGGCGGGCCCGCTGGGTCCCCTCGGGTTCGGAGTCGTAGGGGTTCCCGACGTAGGCCCGGACCGCCTCCTCCCACTCCCCGTCGGCGACCCGCAGGCCGACCTCGTGGGTGACCGGCCGGCGACTCCCGAAGCGCTGCTGGCCGAAGAAGTTCGGGACGCCGACCGTCGGCGGTTCGTCGCCGCTCGCCGGCGGTCCCGCGCCGGCGAACTCGGCCAACTCCTCGCGCACCCGCTGGGCGTTCTCTGGATGCTCGGCGTCCCGGACCGTGATCTCGAACTCGTTGCCCGCCAGGTCGCCGAACTCCAGTCCGCGACCCGCCCGGCCCAGCGCTTCGATTTCGGCGTTTCGAATCTCGACGCCGTCGAGGGCCTCGGGGTCGACTTTCCGGAGGGTGAAGAGCTGAGTCGTCACTGCGTGCTTGTCCTTGGTGCCGGCCCACGAAACGCGCTCGCGGCTGATTCCCAGCGCGTCCGAGAGTCGGCGCGCGAAGTCGTTGGTGTCCCAGCCCCGGAGCGTCGCCCGGAGCACGAGGTGGGCGTACGCCCCGGGGTCGGCGTCGAGCGGTTCGGCGTCGAAGCGCTCTATCTCCCGGACCCGGAAGTCCTCGCTGTCGACCTTGATGCGGCCGCCGACGCCGTCGGCGTCGCTGACGAAGTGTTCGATGCCGACCGCCCGCTCGACTGGGTACGCCTCGCGCATTCGTCTCCCGGTTGGTGGCGGGGTCGCTTGTATCTGACTTCCTGCGACCGGGGGTTGGTGGATGTTTGTGTGAATGGAGTCGGTCGAGATGTTGGCGGTACGAAAACGCAGGGGTAACTACGATGACCGCGACCGCTTCGAAAGCCACAGCACGCTCACCGTGGCACACAGCAACGACGATGACCGTAACCGCCCCGAAAGCCCCCGACCGCTCGCGGTCGGCCCCTTTCAGTCCCGCCCTGCCAGTTGGTCAGCCGAGCGTTCCTCTGGATTGGTTCACAGGCGGTTTCGAAGGCTGAACGCCACACATGGCGCGCGCTGGCGCGGTCCCGCGGTTTGGGTCCGCGCCATCTTCGTGCGAGGGATGAGCATCGCAGGCCGTCAGGCCGAGAAGCGCAGTCGGTTGGGGAGGGTGTGGCCTGCGGTTGCGGTGCTGTTTGGGTGGATGAAAGGGGCCGGCCGGTCGCGTATACTTTAGTCGCCTCTGCAGGCCACTATTCTCGCCGAGCGCCGCAGGCGCGAGGCATGAATATCCTGCAGAGCGACCGCGAGCGGGCGGGGGCTTTCGGAGTCATCACTGTCTTGGCTGTCTCGGAGGGTGCATGGCGAGCAGATGGAGCTTTTTGGCTGTTCTCGGTGTCCATCACCGTGGTTGTCCGTGACGGCCCGCTACCCAGTACGAACCGTCTCCCCCTCGACACCGAACGTCCGAACGTTGCAGGAACGTCGGTTCCTCGGCCAACCCGTACTCGAAGAGGACGCGGAGACAGACCGTGCCGGTCGTCCTCCGGCCGACCGACAACTCCCCGCGGACGGTGTGGTCGTCGACCACGCCGTGCACCGCGACGGGGCCGAAGCTCTCGCCCGGGTCCCGGACGACGGTTTTGCTGGTCCCCGGGGCCACCTCACGCGACACCCACTCCCCGAGTCCGTCGCTCGTCTCGACGACGAAGTGGAACGCGTGCCGGGCGTCGGTCCCGTTCGCGAGTTCGACGTCGACTCGCCGGACTTCGGCCGTGCTCTCGCCGAAGCCCGCACACCCGGCGAGCAGTCCGACCGCGGTGCTACTTCCGAAGAGGAAGTGGCGTCTGGTGGAGGGCATCTCCCGGGAGGTCGCAGCGAGGCGACGAGAGTGTTCGCATCTAGAACAGCGAGAGGTCCCCGGTGACGCGGTCGACGATTTCGTCGTCGCCCGGTCCCACGGCCAGGGCCGTCACGGTGCCGGGGTCGAGTTGGGTGTGGCCGGCGTCCCGGACGACTGCGTGGGGAAGCCCCTCCGCCCGGGCCTTCTCGGCGAGTTCGAACAGTTGGCTCTCGCCGCTGGCTTTCAGCACGACCTTCTTCTGGCCCTCGCCCTTCCAGGCTTTGCGGGCCTTGCTCCCGGTTTCCTCGTAGGCCGACAGCGAGGCGTGGGCGACCTGGGCCGCCAGTTTCCCCTGCCCCATGCCGATGTCGGTCCGCGCGACGATGGCCTGCTTCATGGTCCGAATTCGACCGGCGGGGCGTATAGCTTTGATGATAAGCGGGGCGTACTTTTGTCACCTCGCGCGGTAGTTCCCGGCGTGAGGGGCACCGACGTCCCGGGATGGTTCGACGCGCTCGTCCGTCCGGACGCCTTCTTCGAGCGGCGGGTGCCGATACGGGACCTCGGCCCGGCGAAGGTCCTGTTCGCGGTCACGCTCGCGGGGACCGTCCCCGTCGCCGTCGCGACCGTCCTCGCCTCGCCCGCCTCGCCCGCTTCGCCCACCTCGAACCGGACCCCTGCGGCCGTCGTTTCCGCGATTGCCGCCGTCTTCGTCGGTATCGGCGGTGCGGTCCTCCTCGCCTGGCTCTTCGGGAGCGTCCTGTTCTGCGTCGGCGCGTGGCTCGTCGGCGGGTCGTTCGACCTCTCGGAGACGGGGTCGGTGATGGCGTACGCGATGGGGCCGCTCGGGGTTGAGTTCCTCCTCGTTGCGGCGCTGGTCGCGGCCACGGCCGGCGTCGGCGCCGTCGCCGAGTTCGACGCGTTCGTCGGCCACCTCGACGGGGGACCACCCCCGTTTCGGACGCTCGCGCTCGTCACGAGTTGCTGGCAGGCGTACGTCGCGACCTTCGGCCTGAAGCACGCCAACGACCTTCCCCCGCGGCGCGCCGCGCTCGTCTCGGCCGCGTTCGTCCTCCCGACGGTCGTCGAAGCGCTGGCATGACCCGTCGCTCGCCGGGTAGTTTCACCGACGAAAGAGACAAAACTTTTACCGGAACGCCGAGCGGTCGGTCGTATGGTCCTGCAAGCCCTCCTCCACCCGGACGACTACTTCGCCGGGCGGTCGCCCTCGCTCGGCCGTGCGTTCGCCGTCGTCCTCGTCGTCGCGCTGATTACGACGACCGCCGTCGGCGCGTTCGGCTGGCTCCTGAGCGAACGCATCACCGCCACGACCGAGATTCCCAATCAGGAACGACCGCCGGACTGGGTCTGCGACGGCGAGTCCGACACCGAGGCCGAGTCGATGATGCGCGAGAACTGCGACGAACCGAAGACGAAGACGGTCCAGGTCGGCGACCTCATCTGGAAGGCGTTCGGCGAGAAACTGCCGCTGTTGTTCGTCGGGTCGCTGCTGGCGTGGCCGCTGTACGCAGCGGGCCTCCACGTCGCCTCCGCGGTCGTGGGTGGCCGGGGGAGCTTCCTCGACACTCTCGCGGTCACCGCGTGGGGAATCGCTCCGAACGCGCTCCAGGCGGTCGTCGGCCTCGGTCTGCTCGTCGTCTCGCTCGACGGCCTCGACCTCTCGGGGTCGAACCCCGAGATGCTCGCCTCGCAGGTCCAGTCGCTGACCGTCCGCGCGCGCGGCGGCACGACGGCGGTGAAGGTCGCGGGCGCGTGCTGGCAGGGCTACGTCTGGACGTTTGGATTGAAGCACGCCCGCGACCTCCGGACGGGAGAAGCCGCGATCGCCGGCGGTGGAATCGCGCTCGTCGCCCTCCTGTTCTCGTTCGCCTGAGCGACCGTCGCATTCGACGGCTGCGCGGCCTCGCTTCAGAGACCGTGTCCTTTACGCACCTCCGCGCTAACCCCCGAGTATGATACTGTCGGACGCCGACATCCTCCGCCGTCTGGAGGACGGCGACCTCGCGGTCGAACCCTTGGACGACCCCGACCTGCAGATTCAACCCGCCAGCATCGACCTTCGACTCGGACGCGAGTTCCTGGAGTTCCAGCACGCCAACATCCCCTGCATCCACCCGGACAGCGAGCAGGAGGTCTCGGAGTACGTCAGCGAGACCGTCATCGACGACGGGAACGAGTTCATACTCCACCCCGGCGACTTCGTGCTCGGCACGACGAAAGAGCGCGTCGAGATTCCCGCCGACCTGCTGGCCCACGTCGAGGGCCGGTCGTCGTTCGGCCGCCTCGCGGTGGTCATCCACGCCACCGCCGGCGTGGTCGACCCGGGCTACTGCGGCCAGATTACCCTCGAACTGTCGAACCTCGGCACCGCGCCCGTGGCGCTCAAACCCGGCACCCGCATCTCTCAGCTCATCTTCACGGAACTCAAATCGCCCGCCGAGCGCCCCTACGGCGAGGACCGCGGCTCGAAGTACCAGGACCAGTCGGGTCCCCAGGCCTCCCGCATCGGCGGCGACCACGAGTTCGGCGGCGACCAGAAACGGACGTCGGGCGCCGACGGGAAGACCGGCGGAGGCTCCACCGAATCATGAGGTTCGCCGAGGAGATCGTCGTCGAAGAGTTCCTCCCGACGGTCCGGTCGATGCTCGCCGAGGACCTCCGCGACCGGGGGCTGACCCAGAGCGAGGTCGCCGACCTCCTGGGAATCAGCCAGAGTGCGGTGTCGAAGTACGCCAACGGCGAGGTCGAGCGCAACGACCGGTTCCTCGACGACGACCGGGTGAAGAACCTCGTCGCCCGGGTCGGCGAGGGACTGGCGGAGGGGACGATGAGTCGGATCGAGGCGCTGGTCGAGATAGAGGTGCTGATTCGCCGCCTGGAGGACCGCGACCTCGTTTCAGAACTCCACGAACTCGAGATGCCCGAACTGTCGGGCCACGGCGGCGACTTCAACGTCCACGACCCCGAGGGCGACCTCCGGACCACCGAGCGGGTTCGGTCGTCGCTCCGGCGCGGCGTCCGCATCATCGAGAGCGCCAGCGGGTTCGCCTCGCTCATCCCCGCCGTGGGGTCGAACCTCTGCGAGTGCACGCCCGACGCCGACGGCATCGACGACGTGGCGGCCATCCCGGGCCGCATCTTCGACGTAAAGGGGCAGGCGACCATCCCCGGCGACCCCGAGTTCGGGGTCAGCGAACACGTCGCCTCGCTCCTGCTGTCGGCCCGCCGGGCGGGGAGTCCGGCCCGCGCGGCGCTCAACGTCCGCTACGACCCCGACATCGTCGCGGCCCTCGAAGAACTCGGCCACGAAACCGCCGAGTTCGACGCCGAGTACGACGACCTCGACGCGGCGGTCGGGGCGGTCATGCGCGACCACCCCGAGGCGACGGTCCTCTATCACACCGGCGGCTACGGCATCGAACCCATCGTCTACCTGCTCGGCGACGACGCCTCGGCGGTTGCGTCGATGGCCCGGAAGCTACTCTGAATCGCCGGCGCTCCTTTTCCCGGAACTCCGGAGCGGCGTGACATGTCGCTCGAAACGCTTATGCTACCGGAGACGAACTCGGCCAGGAAGACGAAGATGGACGAATCAGACGCGCCGACCGTGCTCGTCATCGAGGACGAACCGGACCTGGGTCGGCTCTACGAACTCTGGCTCGAAGACGACTACGACGTCAAACACGTCGAAACCGGCGAGCAAGCGCTCTCGGCGCTCGACGATAGCGTCGACGTCGTCCTGCTCGACCGCAGGCTCCCCGGGATGTCCGGACGGGCCGTCCTCGAAGAGATACGCGAACGCGACGTCGACTGCCGGGTGGCGATGGTGACCGCCGTCGACCCGAGTTTCGACGTCGTCGAGATGGGCTTCGACACGTACGTCACGAAGCCGCCGGACCGCGAGCAGTTGCGCGACGTCGTCGCGCAACTGCTCGACCGGGCGACGCTGGACGAGCAGATGCAGGAGTACTACTCGCTGGTTTCGCGCCGGGCGGCGCTGGAGACCGAATTCTCGTCGGCCGAACTCGCCGACAGCGAGGCGTACGCCGTCCTCGTCGAGCGAATCGAGCGCAAGCGAGCGGCGGTCGACGAGTCGCTCGGCGACGTCGGTTCCCACGACGTGTTCGTCGATTCGGTCCGCGAAGTGCTGGGGCCGGGGGACGGCGACGCCGTCTGCGACACCGACTGAGCGTCTCGTGATTTCTCGTTCGTCGGACGGTGACTCCGCGACGGACGAGACGCGTCTCGTCCGTCGCGAAGCCACTTTTGCCTACCGCTCCGCCGCACGCGGGCCGGGGCGCGCAGTATCGGGTCGAACCTCGGACGCCGAGTCGTCGCTCTCCGATGGCGAGGCGACGCCGGGCGCCGGCACGCGCGGAAGTTCCACGACGAACGTGGTTCCCTCGGGGCCGGTATCGCGCAGTTCGATGGACCCCTCGTAGCGGTCGACTAGGGTCTTCACGAGGTAGAGGCCGAGTCCGTGGTCGTCGCTCGTGTCGCTCCGCTCGAACAGCGTGGCGAGTTCGTCCTCCGGAATCCCCGGGCCGTCGTCCGAGACGCGGACGACCACGGTGTCGGGTGTCGTTTCGACGGTGACGTCGAGACGGACCGTCGCGCCGTCGCGTTCGGCGGCGTCTTCGCGAGCCCGCGAGCGAGGGCTCGTCGAACCGTGTTCCACGGCGTCTTCGCGAGCCTGCGAGCGAAGGTTCGTCGAACCGTGTTCGACGGCATTCGAAAAGAGGTTCGAGAACACGCGGTGGAGGAGGTCGTCCGCCGCCGCGTACGCGTCCTCGGCCACGGACGACTCGACGTCCCCGGAGGCGTCCCGGAGGTTCTCGAGTTCCTCGGTTACCACGTCGCCGACGTTCGTCGGTTCGCGTCGGGCGTCGTCGCCGGTCGCCTTCAGGAGCACCCGCACGTCCCTGATGACCGAGGTCATGCTTCGGCTCTGGCGTCGAATCGTCGCGAGGTACTCGACCGCCTGTGGGTCGGCGGCGTACTCCTCTTCGAGCACCGCCGCGTAGCCCTCGATGACCGTCGCGGTGTTCAGCAACTCGTGGCGGAGCAGGCTGTTCATGTAGTCGAGCCACTCCTGTCTCGCTTCGGCCTCCTCGGCCCGGACGGCGGCGCGCTCGGCCGCGCGCTCGCGCTCTATCGCGCGGGCCTCGACGATGCCGATGAAGAGGCCGAAGTTGGCACCGACGCTCGCGGCCCACCGAGTCCACCCGACGAGGAAACTGCTGTCGGTCGGCCCCCACATGACCATGATCGGCACGTTGACCGCGAGGAAGCCGAGCAGTCCGGCCGAGAGCCACTTGCCCACCCGCGGATACCGGTCGGCGTCGAGCGCGCCGCGTTCGAGCGCGTACCCGCCGTACATCAGGCCGGCGCAGAACGGCACGGTAATCGCGAAGGAGACGGCGAAGTCGGCCGACAGAAAGCGGTCGAGCGGCCCGGTGAAGATGAACAGCCACTCGCCGGCGAACGTGAACAGGAAGGCGACACCGAGGCCGACGAACAGCCGAGGAATCAGCTCCGGGTTGCGCCGGAACGCTGCGTCAGTCATCGGGCAGAGGAATCCGACGATTCCACTTAACGCTTTCTTCGAATATGAAATCTGATAACCGATTCGCGATTCTCAGAGAGACGCGCCGGTTTCGACCCCGGTTTCCGAATCGGGGTCGCGCGATTCGCTTCCGGCGCGGTGGAACCGGTGAAGTCAACCTTCGGGCGCGTGTCCGTCGTGACCGGTGGTGCGATTCCGGACGTTCGTCCGGGACGCGACCACCGTTTGTGGCGGTCGTGTCTGTTGAAATCGCGTCCGGAACGACGACATTCTCAGCGATGACATACGTGCCACTCGAGGCACGCGTCTCTCGGACGAACGGAATTCCGCGCTTCCACGGTCAGCGGTCGTAGAGCCGGCGCTCTTGCCGATAGTGGACCGTTCTTCCTCGAACTGAAGATTACCGAACGGTCGAAGGAACTCTCCGCTCGGAAACACGCTGGTACTCACCGCCGGCCGGTCGGTGATGTGCGAATAACAAAGTCCGATACGACCCGTTGAAACCCACGATGGGTCGAGCGCCACCACGTAGGAGAACGACGGGACAGACAGCCGTTGAACGCCGACGTTCGTCCAGCGACCGACCGAGGCCCCTCTCCGGCGACCATGAGTAGTCGCGAGCGGGTCGGGTCGGACGCTTCGGACGGCGCCGCCGTGATCTCGACGGATACGATCGTCGAAGCGATACAGAACCCTCGACGGCGGTACGCGCTCTACTATCTGCACAAGCACAGCGGTTGGGTCGACCTCGAAGACGTGGTCCTGCAGGTCGCCGCGTGGGAGCGGTGCCGGACGCCGGAGGAGGTGACCGCTTCCCAGCGGCGGTCGGTCTACACGTCGCTGTACCAGACCCACCTGCCCTCGCTCGCCGGCGACCGTCTCGTCGAGTTCGACAAGCGACGGAACAGGGTTCGGGGGCTCCTCGACAGCGAGAACTTCGACCTGGTGCTCGCCAACGACTCGCGCACCTCGACGGCCACGGACGGCGTCTGTCTCCTCACGACCGTGGCCAGCGTCGCGCTGGTCGCACTCGCCTGGCACGACCTCACGACCGTCGGACGACTGCCGGCGCTGTTCGTCGCGGGGACGGTCGTCCTGCTGTTCTCGCTGTCCAGCCTGGTCCACTGGTACGACTGGTATCGGTGGCAGTTGCGAACTCGGGAGATGCCGCCGGACTTCTCGGTCGCCAGGACGGACGACGCGGGCCGGAACTGACGGCAGAAACCGACGCCGCGGTCGCGAAGCTACGTCTCCGGCCGGGTCCGCAGCAGAATCTCGTCGTCATCGACCACGTCCACCCAGCCCTCCCGGAGCGCGAAGGCGTCCTCGTCGGGTTCGGCGTCGCCCCACCCGAGTTTCGCCTTGACCTCCGCGGCGAGGCTCGGTTCGGGTTCGACGTAGGCGGTCCCGTCGCGCACGTCGACCACGACGCCGATCTTCTCGTCGTCGGCGTTGATAACCGTCTTGCCCTCGTCGGTTTCGTCGAACTCCATGCGGTCGATTTCGACGGCCGCGCCCATTACGGCTGTGGCCCTCGGGTCGTCGTCGCTCGTCCCTGGCGGTCGCCGCGGGCGAAGAAAAACGAGTCGAACTCGTGCGTCACCCGCGCGTTTGCGCCGACGGCGTCGGCGCGAACGCGCGGCCTCGACCGGAGTTCAGTAGTCCTCGGCCAACACGACCTCGTCGTCGGTTATCTCGGCGATGCTCTCGTCGTCGAGCGCGTAGGTTTCGGACTCGGTGCCGCCGGACCCGAGTTCGGTCCGCATCTTCTCGACTGTCGACTCGTCGGCGCTGACCTGGGCGCGTCCGTGGGTCACCTCCGCCACCGTTCCGAGGCGCGTTCCCTCGCTGTCGACGACGGTCTTGCCCGTCTCGTCCTCGGTGAGTGCGACTGTCATTGCGCCGCAAAATAGGGTGTCCCAACTCATTACGTCACCGGCCGGCGTCGCGGACGACCGGCGTCCGGCCCGTCTCGGCCGCACCCATTTAGTCGCGGGCGTCGTAGGCCGGAGCATGTCAGCCGACGCGACGGCCGCCGCTCAGCGGTTCTACGGCCGGTGGTCCGACTTCTACGACCTGCTCGCGCGCTCGACGCCCGGACTCGGCCGCCTGCGCGAGCGCGCCGCCGACGCGCTCGCGCTCGAACCGGGCGACACCGTGGTCGAGATGGGCTGTGGCACCGGCGCGAACTTCCCGCACCTCCGCCGACGCGTCGGCCCGGCGGGTCGCGTCGTCGGCGTCGACTTCACCCGCGGGATGCTCGAACGCGCCCGCTCGCGTTCCGAGGCGGCTTCGCCGCCTCGGAACGCGAGCGGGGAGCGAACCGACCCGCGAGCAGTCGACCGCGAGGGCTGGGAGAACGTCCACGTCGTGCAGGGGGACGCGACCGACGTCGAGTTCTGCGAGCCGCCGGACGCGATACTGGCCACCTTCGTCGTCGGGATGCTCGCCGACCCCGCGCGAGAGGTGCACCGCTGGGCCGACATGCTCGGGCCGGGCGGTAGTCTGGCGCTGTTGGACGCCGCACAGACGACTCGCTGGTTCGGCTGGCCCGTCAACCAGGCGTTCCGTGGGCTGGTCGTGGCCTCGGCGCCGGGCGACAGGAAGGACTACGCGGAGGCGCCGTGGACGATGCTCGACCGCCGGGTCGCCGACGCGCGCGCCGCGCTCCGCGAGCGCGCGTCGGCGACGACCCACACCGAACACGCGCTCGGCGTGGTGCGGGTGACGGGCGGGCGAATCGAGTAGCGACCCGGGGACCGTCCTCAGTCGAGGTCGCCGCCCCGAATCGCTCGTTCGGCCGCTTCGAGCGCCGCCTCGCGGTCGAACGACGCGACGATAGCCCGCAGTTCCTCGTCGCTCGCGTCCCGAAGGTCGCGGGCGTGTTCGGTCATTCTCGGCACGGCGCGGATGACGTTGTCCACGATGGGAATCGTCGCGCTCCGGGCCGACCGCGACATCGGGTTCAGGTCGATCACGATTTCGGTCTTGCCCATCTCGGCCAGCGCCTCCGCCCGGTCGCCGTCCTCCAGGGGCACGACCACGACGTCGGCCTCGTAGATGCCCTCGGCGTCGACCTTCGCGCGCTCGTGCTCGATGCCCGGGATGCGGGCGTCGGCCGCCAGGCCGAGGACCTCCGCCGCGCCGTGGTCCCGGAGGTGGTCGGCGATAGCTCGCATCCGTTCTTCGGTCCGGTTGAACAGGTTCACCTCGATTGCCGCGCCGGTGGCCTCCGCGAGCGCGACCACCTCTTCCGGGACCAGCGCGGCGAGGTTGCCGTTGACCGAGAGCACCGGCTTTTCGGCCAGCAGCAACTGGGCCGCGGCCGCGCGCTCGGCCTCGTCGGCGCTCTCGGTGGTTTCCTCGCCGAGGAGGTAGTCGAAGGCCTCGCCGCGGCCCTGCGCGATGAGTCCCTGCTTGCTCGTGATGCCCTTCTCGACGCCCTCCTCGATTCGGTGGCGCGTCAGCAGCGACTCGTAGCGCGGGTGGTCCTCCGGAATCTCCACGTCGCTCATACTCGGGTCTCCGCAGGGACGCGGGAAAAATCAGTCCATCTCCAGCGCAAGCGCGCACCTTCGAGTGTCGGCGTAACCGCGAAGGAGAACGTTTCCGACCGCTCGTTACGGAATACGACTACGACCGCGAACGAGAACGCTTCGAAAGCCCCCACCCGCTCGCGGTCGCTGGCCGGGATATCCGGGTCGGGCCTCGCTCTGCGGCTTCGCCGCTCTGCCTCGCGGTTGCCCTCGCTGTCGCTCGGACAACCGCGCGTGCGGCCCTCCCCGAATAGTGGCCCGCCCAGGCGACCACGTCCTTCGGACGCGAGCGGGCGGCCCCTTTCAGTCCCACCTGCCGGCTGGTTAGTGGAGCGCTTCCGGTGGATTGTGTCACCGAGCGCCTTCCGTGGACTGTCCGACCGAGTACTCATCGTCCGACGCTTCGCGCCGACCTACTCCGTCATCAGGGTCGCGCCTGTCGGATGTATCTCGCAGGTCTCGGCGTCGTAGCCCGCGTCGGTCAGTCCCGTTCCGAGCGCGAAGACCGTCTCGCCGAGCATCGCCATCGCGGCCTCGCCGCCCTCGTCGTGCACGTCTTCGAGGACCGCGCGCACGTCGTCGGTGAGCAGGCCCGCCTCCTGGGCGAACTCCTGAGAGGCGTCGACGAACGTCTGGAGCGTCGGCTCTTCGACCAACCGAACCAGCATGTCGACGCCGACACGCGAGAGCCGGGAAGTGTCGCCCGAGAGCACCGACTCCGTCGAGCGCTCGCCGAGGGTGAGATACTCCACGCGCGACCGAGCGGGCACGCCGTCGAGTCGGCCGTAATCGGGCGCGCCGGGGTCGAGTCGGACCGGGACGCCGCCGCGGGCCTGGGCGACCACGTCGCCGAGTCCGGTGCCGGCCTCGACCTCCGCGGCGTGGGCGACCGCGACCAGTTCGTTCTCCGAGCGCCGGCAGTCGAAGGCGGCGTTGGCGGCCAGCGCGGTGCCGAGCGCGGCCGCGCCCGAGACGCCGAAGCCCGCGCCGACCGGGAGGTCCGTGCTGGCGGTCACCCGGGCCTCGACGTCGAGGTCGTCCAGCACGCGGGTCACCGCCTCGAAGGCGGCGGGTTCGTCGTTCAGTTGCATCGCCGTCTCCTCGGCCGCCTCGACCGTCACCGTCACGCCGTCCGAGAGGGCCACCCCCGCGCCGCGCGACCCCGCTTGCTCGGGGTCGTCGTCCTCGTGGACGCTGAAGAAGCCGGTAACGTGGCCCGGCACGAACGCCCGCGCCGACTCGTCGTTCATGAGTCGGGGTGGGCACCGCTCGCTTTTAACGGTTACATATCGCGACGCGTATCGTAACGGTGGGGCGTCGTCGCACGGTACCGCGGTCGCGTCGGAGCGCGGTCCCGCCACATCCGATTTCGCCGTGGCCGCCAGTCTCTTGGGGCAATTCCACCTAGCTAGGCCACTCGATGGAAGGTTGGTATCCGTGAGCTCCGGACCGAGTGGAAACGATTCGTCGCCGACCTCGTACCGCGAGATACTGATACTCGAAATCGAGGAGGGGTTGAGCCAACTCCAACGGCCGACGTCCGGGCTGTTTCTCTCGGGGCTGTCGGCGGGGCTGGACATCGGTTTCGGGCCGTTCCTGATGGCGGTGGTGCTGACGATGAGCCAGGGCGCGTTCTCCGAACCGCTGACCGGTATCCTGCTTGCGAACGCCTACGCGGTCGGTTTCATCTTCGTGGTCGTGGGTCGGTCCGAGCTGTTCACCGAGCACACCACACTCGCGGTCGTTCCGGTGCTCAACGGCCAGGCCTCGCTCCGGAGCCTCGCGAGGCTCTGGACCGTCATCTACGTCTCGAACCTCATCGGCGGCGCGCTGTTCGCCGCGCTGGCGGTCTACGTCGGTCCCGGACTCGAGACGGTCCACCGGGGGGCGTTCGTGGAACTGTCCCGCGACCTCGTGAAGTACTCGTGGTCCATCACGCTCCTCGCGGGCATCTTGGCCGGGTGGATGATGGGGCTGATGACGTGGCTGGTCGCCGCCGGCCAGAACACCATCAGCCAGGCCGCGTTCGTCTGGCTGGTCGCGGTCGCCATCGGCATCAGCCACCTGCCCCACTCCATCGCGGGGAGCGTGGAGGTCCTCATGGGGATGTTCGTCAGCGACAGCATCTCGGTCTGGGACTTCTTCGACTTCCTGCTGTGGAGCACCATCGGCAACGCCGTCGGCGGCACCATCTTCGTCGGCCTGTTGAAGTACGGCCACGGCGTCCGCTCCGGCACGACGAAGGAGGAGATCGAGGTGTCGGTGGACGGCGAGGAGCGGGAACAGCGGATGTGAGCCTCGTTCGTCTTCCGTTTCGTGGCTCGGTCGAAACGCGCTAAACCGCCGGTTCGCACGGCGAGGATTTGGCCGCAGAAGCCCCAGTAAGCGAGAGTAGAGATAGAAACGAGAGTGGTGAGTCGTGAGTCGCCAGCCTACGGGCTCAGGCGCTGGCGGTCCCGCGGGAAGAGGACGGCTTCGCGGATGTTCTCCAGGCCGAGCATCGTCATGACGAGGCGCTCGCCGCCGAGCCCCCAGCCGGCGTGGGGCGGCATGCCGTACTTGAACATCTTGGTGTAGTAGTCGAACGCCTCGGGGTCGAGGCCCTGCTGTTCGAAGCCCTCCACCAGCTTCTCGTAGCGGTGTTCACGCTGGCCACCCGAGACGAGTTCCATCGTCGGGTGCATCATGTCGAAGCCGGTCGACAGTTCGGGGTCGTCGTCGTGGTCCTTGATGTAGAACGGCTTGATTTCGCTGGGCCAGTCGGTGATGAAGTAGTGCTCGCCGACGTCGTCGCCCAGCGCCTTCTCGCCCTCGGTGGGCAGGTCGTCGCCCCAGACCAACTGCTCGTCGAGTTCGCCGGTGGCGTTGATGCGCTCGATGGCCTCCTCGTAGGTGAGTCGCGGGAAGTCGCCCGACGGCGCCTCGAAGTCCTCGTAGCCGAGCGCTTCGAGTTCGCGCTGGCAGTTCTCGGCGACGCCCTCGTAGGCCGCCTTCACGACCGTCTCGCAGGCGTCCATCGCGTCGGTGTGGTCGAAGAAGGCGCTCTCGAAGTCGATGGAGGTCGCCTCGTTCAGGTGCCGGGGCGTGTTGTGCTCCTCGGCGCGGAAGATGGGGCCGACCTCGAAGACGCGTTCGAGTCCGGAGCCGACCATCAGCTGCTTGAACAGTTGGGGCGACTGGTTCATGAACGCTTCCTGGCCGAAGTAGGTGATGGGGAACAGTTCGGTGCCGCCCTCGGTGCCGGTCGCGACGATCTTCGGCGTGTTGATCTCGGTTGCACCGAGGTCGCGGAAGGCGTCTCGAACGGAGCGCAGGACCTCGGCGCGAATCTCGAAGATGGCCTGCTCTTCCTCCTTGCGGAGGTCGAGCGTGCGGTTGTCGAGTCGGGTCGAGAGGTCGGCGTCGACCTTGCCCGAGGGGTCGAGGGGCAGTTCGGGGTCGGCGGGCGCGACGACCTCCAGGCTCTCGGGGACGATCTCGACGTCGGTCGGCGCGCGGGGTTCCTCCTCGACGTCGCCGGTGACCTTCACGACGCTCTCGCGGGAGACGTTCAGGCCCGTCTCCACGAGGTCGTCGTCCATCTCGTCTTTCTCGAACTTCACCTGAATCTTGCCGGTGGTGTCCCGGACGATGAGGAAGGCGATGCCGCCGAGGTCTCGAATCTCGTGCGCCCAACCCGCGACCGTGACCGCGTCGCCGGGTTCGGCGTCCGCTGTGTAGGTTCGGTCTTCCATGAGTACTGATTTCTGCGGCGTTCTCTTAAACGCCGTCATTTCGTCGGAAGGAAATCGCGCCGTTAGCCACGTAGCTGTTGCGGAGGCGTGGGAACGCGTAGCGCACGATGCGCCACGCGTTCGCCATCGTCGCGGCCGGTTCCCCGTCGAACTGTCCGACGCCCTACTCCGCGGCGTCCCGGACCATCCCGGCCGCGAGCGTCGCGATGAACTCCTCGCGGACGGCCTCGTAGTACTCGTCGTCGTGGAAGTCCTCGCGGTGGTACGGCAGGAACTTCGCGACGCCGAGGACCCCGGCGAGCACGTCGACGTCCGCCTCGCGGATTCGGCCCTCCTCGCGCCACCGTTCGAGGTACGGCGCGAGGAACGCCACCGACTGCTCGCGCCGACCCCGCATCTCGGCGTCGGTGAACTGCTCGGTGAGTCGCCGGAGGTCGTCGTCGACCACGAGGCGGTGGACCAGCGGGTTCGTCTCCATCGAGTCGCACAGCAGGGTGAGGAAGGCGACGATGGCCTCCTCGGGGTCGTCCTCGGCCTCGAACGACTCGGCGATGATATCCTCGGCGAGTCGCTCGCCCTCCTCCTGCATGATCTCGAAGTAGAGACGCTCCTTCGAGTCGTAGAACTGGTAAAAGGTGCTGTTGGCGATGTCGACCGGGTCGGTGAGGTCGGCGATGGTTGTCTTCTCCAGTCCGTAACGGGTGAAGAGGTCGCGGCCGGTTTCGCGTAATTGTTCGCGTATCCGCTCGCGCTCGTCGTCGCCGAATCCCCTCATCGTCGTCCCCCGGGTGCGCTCGGCGTCTCGACGTCGGTCGTCTCGTCCTTCGTCGTCGCGTCTCTCGGTTTTGCGTCGTTCGATGTTGCGTCCTTCACGTTCCCGTCCTTCGGTTTCGTTCCCTTCGCTTTCGCGTCCTTCGCCTTCACGTCGTTCACTCTCCGGTCGTCGGATTTCGGTGGCTCGGTTCGGACCTCACGCGATGTCCACCCGGCGGAACCACCACGCGCTGACCGCGACGAGCGCGGCCGTACCGACGAGCAGGACCGCCGCGCCCGCCCAGTCGTACTCACCGCTTACCAGTACCGTGGTCGGGTCGTAGTACCGCATGGGGCTGATGGCACCCAGCCACGCCAGGTCGGCGGCCGAACTGATGGATTCCAGCAGGAACAGCGCGAACACCGCGCCCAGACCGCCCCGCTTGGCGACGTCGGCCTCGTCGAAGAGCACCGACAGTAGCAGGCCGATGCCCCCGCAGGCCAGCAGGTACGGCACCGACAGCAGGTGGACCATCACCAGGTCGGCGACCGCCACGGACTCGCCGATGGCGGCCACGCCGACGTACACCGCCGCGCCCACGATCAGGTTGAGCGCGAGCACGCCCGGCACCAGCGAGAGGAACTTGCCGACGACGACCGACCGCCGGGAAACCGGCGCGGCCAGCAGGACGTCCATCCGGTCGCGCTCGACGTCGCCGGCGATGAGGCCGCCGGCCTGGTAGGCGACGTAGATGCCGAGCATCAGCAGCCAGAAGAACTGGTAGAGTTCGACGGCCAGGAACCCCTCGATGGTCGAGAGCGGAATCGCGCCGGTCGCGCCGAACGCCGCCTTCATCGCGGGCGGCAGGCTCTCCCAGTAGGCGTCGAGGTCGACGCCCGACGACGCCATCGACGGGAACAGCGCGACGAACAGCAGCGACATCACCGCGAGCAGTCCCGCGACGACGAGCACACCCTTCAGCTTTCGCTCGGCCTCGTATTGGGCGATTTCACGCATCGTCGTCACCTCCGTTAGACGCAGTCTGACGCGCTTCGGACTCGTCTTCCGAACCGCCGGTAGTCGAGACGGCGGGCGACGCGGTCGGCGAGTCGTCGGTCGGCAGGTCCGTCGCCGCCTCCGCGGCGTCGCCGACGTCTCCGTCGTCGTAGAACCGCATGAACACGTCCTCCAGCGGCGCTTCGTCTATTTCGAGGTCCCGAACGCTGTAGCCCCGGAGGTGGTCCAGGAGGGTGTCGAACTCGCCGGTGAACATGAACGCGGCCTCGCCGTCGCTCGCCTCGAGGTCGTGGACGCCCGCGAGGTCGAAGTCCGCGGGGTCGAGCGCCCCCTCGACGCTGACCTCGACGCGCTTGCCGCTCCGGTGGAGCAGGGTTTCGATCTCTTCGAGCGCGACGAGTTCGCCCCGGCGGATGATGCCCACGCGGTCGCAGACCCGCCGCACCTCGCTCAGGATGTGGCTCGAGAAGAAGAACGTCGTGCCGCGCTCCTTCTCGGCCTCGATGAACTCGTAGAAGCGGTCCTGCATCAGCGGGTCCAGCCCCGAGGTCGGTTCGTCCATGATGACGAGGTCGGGGTCGTGCATGAACGCCAGCACGATGGCGAGTTTCTGGACGTTCCCGCGGGAGTACTCGCCGACCTCGCGGTCGACCGGCGCGTCGAACGTCTCCAGCAGTTCGGCGCTCCGCTCGTCGCCCTTGAGTTCGGCGTGGTACTCCACGATGCGGCGGCCGGTGACCCCCTCGTCGAGTCCGGGGTCGCTCGGCAGGTAGCCGATGCGGCGCTTGGCCTCGATGAGGTCGGCCTCGTCGGTCACGTCTCGGCCGAGCACGGTGGCCTCGCCCGCGGTGGGCGCGATGAACCCCAGCAGGGTTCGGATGGTCGTCGTCTTTCCCGCGCCGTTCGGCCCGAGGTAGCCGAACACCTCGCCCTCCTCCACCTCGAAGGAGAGGTCCTCGATGCCCCGCGTGTCGCCGTAGAACTTCGTCAGGCCGTCGGCCGCTATCGCAGTCATAGTTCTCTCGACTGAGAGTTAGGGGCGAGAATATATGAATGAATCGTTTTTTCATTTTTGAAGCCGCGAGAGGCGTCTTTCCGGCGGTTTCAGCGGACGGCGGAGGAATTCGGAACTCGAACCGACGGTGTCCGAACTCGGACACCTCGGGGCTTATCGCGAGTCGAAGACGGACAGACGGACCGCGGTCGCCACGGCTGGCGGTTCGCGGTATTCAGCAAGAGAGAAACGGAAAACGACGGGCCGTCGGCGGACGCCCCGACTCAGACCGACTCGACCTGCGCGGAGTCGGCGTCCTTCGCGCCCTCGACGGTCTCGCGGACCGCCTCGACGCCCTCGTCGTGGACCAGGTCGCCGACGACCACCACGTCGGCGTGTTCGGCCATCGTGTGCGCGGAGTCGTAGTCGCGGACGCCGCCGCCGTAGAAGAGGGTCGACTCCTCCAGTGCGTCGGCGGCGGCCGCGACGACTTCGGGGTCGCCGAAGGTGCCCGAGTACTCGACGTAGACGATCTCCTGGCCGTACATCCGCTCGGCGATTTCGGCGTAGGCCGCGACGTCCTCGGGCGTCTGGTCGCAGTCTGCGGCCGTGAGGTCGGCGACGCTCGCGTCGGGGTTCATCACGATGTACGCCTCGGTGGTCGTGCGCTCCCAGTCGACGTCGTCGATGCGCGCCCACTCCTTGTGTGCGCCGGTGACCCACGAGACGTCGCCGGCGTTGAGCACGATGGGCACGAGGTAGCCCGAGAGGGCGTCGTCGTCGACCACGACCGCCGGATTGCTCGGCTCCTGGTAGATAGGCACGTCGTACTTCGCGCAGGCGTCGATGACGCGCTGCATCTTCTCGGTCGTCATGTCCAGCGTCCCCCCGATTTCGAGGGCGTCGGTGCCGGTTTCGCACACGTCCTCGAAGGTCTCGCCCTCCACCAGCGTCTTGTCCGGGTCCAGCTTCACGATGTGGTCCCACTCGTCCCACGGCGCAGTCATTACCAGTGTAATCAAAACTGCCGGCTAAAACCCCTTCGGAACGGCCACCGGTCGGCGGACCTGACCGCCGACGCGTTCGGCGTGAGCCGAAAGACCGCCCGGGCGTCGACGGTCACGCCCCGAAGCGGTGTCGGGTCAGTATCGCGGGGACTGCGCCTCGATGATTCGGCTCACGTTCTCGAACTCCTCCGTCAGCAACACGGTGATGTCGTCGAGCGACACGATACCCCGAAGCGTGCCTTGGTCGTCGACGACCGGAGCGCGTCGGACGCCCCGGTCGCCGAGATTTCTGGTCACCTCGAAGATGTTCTCGTCCTCCCGGACCGTAAAGAGGTCCTCGCTCATGACGTCGCCGGCCCGTAACCGGGAGACGTCCGGGTTGTCTTCGAGTTTGAGCGCGATACTGCGGTCCGTGACGATGCCGACCGGTCTGTTCTGCTGGACGATTACGATCGACCCGACGCTCTCGCGGGCCATCTTGCCGACCAGTTCGGTGACGGGCGTGTCGGGCCGGGCGGTGACGACGTCCGTCGCCGCGATTTCGCCGATCGTCACCGGCCGGAGCGCCTCCCACTGCGGTTGCTGGGGCGGTTGTAGCTGTTGGCCGCCGCCCGTTCGCCCGGTCTGTGAGCCCTGCTGTTGGGCCATCCGCTGTCCCGTTCGTCCGGTCGATTGCTGGTACTGCCACCCCGACTGCGAGCTGCCCTGCTCCGAGGATCGCTGGTTCGGCCGCTGGCCGGATTGGAACTCCGTCGCCTGGCCGGACTGACGCGACGACGACTCTCTGCGCTGGCCGTACCGCCGCTGGACGTCTCGCTGTTGGCGTTGCTGGTCTGTCGGTTCGTATCTCCGTTCGGTCATGGAAAGTCACCGCCGGACGGCGTCGCGGTCGTCCGGCGCGAGGACCGACGCGACGCGCGAGAATAAAGCGGCGGCACGGTTCACGCCGACGCTTCACGTCGGTTCAGTTCGTCCGCGGCGGAAATCGAGACGCGTTCGATACAAGCATCGGTTTCGAGAGGCGTCGGTCCGTCTGCCCGTGATTTCCGAAACCGTTCAGCGGCGGTTCGCGCGGTATTCGTCAGATAACGTCGCCAGAAGGTGCGTCTCCGTTCGGGAACGTCGTCCGGCCGAGGGTCAGTCGGCCTTCACCTGCCAGCCGCGGAGTCGGTCCTCGCTCACGCCCTGGACCTGCGAGGCGACCGTCTCGACTTCCGCGGACTTGAGGTCCTCGATGCTCTCGATGCCGGCCTCCGCGAGCTTCTCGGCGGTCTTCGCGCCGAGGCCGTCGAGGGTTTCGAGGTCGCTCCCCGAGTCGCTCTCGCGGGCCTTGAACTCCCGGTAGTTGCAGATGGGACAGCCAAGTTCCCACGGTTCGTCGCCGGAGTGGACGACCAGTTCGGGCAGGTCGTGTTCCTCGCAGCGCTCGTCGGTGACCTCGATGTCACCCCGGCGCGGGAGCGGCAGCGAGTAGTCGCAGTCCGGATACCGGGTACAGCCGACGAGCCGCGAGCCGTTCTGGAGGCGCTTGATGGCGAGTTCGCCGTCGTCGTGTTCCTCGCCGCACTCGGGGCACTCGCCGATGACCTCGTCTTCCTGCTCGTCGGCCTCCTCGGCCTTGCAGAGCGGGCAACCGTGGACGAACGTCTGGCGACCCGCGAGCATCTTGACGTGGTGGAGGCCGTGGTCCTCGCACTCCTCCTCGAGCAGGAGCGGCTTACCGGTGTTGGGCAGCGGCAGGGTGTAGGTGCAGTCGGGGTAGCCGTCGCAGCCCACGAAGTACGAGCCGTTTCGGCTCTGGCGGATGAGCAGGTCGTGGCCCGACTCCGGGCACGGGCCGAGCGTCTTGTCGGCCTTCATCGACTTCTGGAGCAGGTCGCCGACCTCCTCGCGGGACTCGTGGAGGCTGTCGAACACCTGCTGGAGGTACTCGCGGGACTCGTCGGCCACGTCCTCCAGGTCCTGTTCGCCCTCCGCGATGGCGGTCATGTCGCGTTCGAGTTCGCTGGTCATCTCCTCGCTGACGACGAGTTCCGCGAACTCCTCGGCGGCCTCGACGACCGCCTTCGCGAGCTGGGTCGGCCGGGGCGGGTCGCTCTCGACGTAGCCGCGGTCGTAGAGCTTCTGGATGGTTTCGTGGCGGGTCGCCTTCGTCCCGATTCCCATCTTCTCCATCGTCTCGATGAGCCGCGACTGGCCGTACCGGCGGGGCGGCTGGGTCTGCTTGTCCTCGATGCGGGCCTCGGTGACGCCGAGCGTCTCGCCCTCGGTCACGTCCGGCACGTAGTTCTCGGTGGTGTTGAAGTAGGGGTAGACTGCGTGGTAGCCCTCCTCGACCAGGCGCTTGCCGTTGGACTTGAGCCTGTGGTCGCCGATGGTCGCGACCACCTTGAGGTGCTCCCACTTCGCCGGGTCGGCCACCGTGGCGAAGAAGCGCCGGACGACCAGTTCGTAGACGTCCCACTCGGCGTCCGAGAGGTCGCTCTTGGTCGGGATGTCCTCGGTCGGGTGAATCGGCGGGTGGTCGGTGGTCTCCTCGTCGCCCTCCGTCGGGGTTATCTCGTCGGCCTCCAGCAGCGCCTCGGCGTCGTCCTTGAAGTGGTAGTTCGCCGAGAACGTGTCGAGCAGCTCCTCGGGGTCGAGGTCGTCGGGGTAGACCGTGTTGTCGGTCCGCGGGTAGGTCATGTAGCCCGCGGTGTAGAGATCCTCGGCGATGCTCATCGCGCGCTGGGCCGAGTAGCCGAGACTGCCGGCCGCCCGGATGAATTGCGTGGTGTTGAACGGCGCGGGCGGGTCGTCGGTGCGGGTCCGCCGGGAGACGCGGTCGACGGTCGCCTCGCTCGCGGTTTCCAGGTCGGCGAAGACCGCCTCGGCGGTTTCCTCGTCCCAGACGCGCTCGGCCTCGTTGTCGTCCTCGTCGAGGTAGAAGTACTGGGCCTCGAAGGGCAGTTCCTCCTCGTCGGTGTCGGCCTCCGCCGCGCGCTTCTGGAGGTCGGCGAACATCTCCCAGTAGTCTTCGGGTTCGAACGCCTCGATCTCGCGCTCGCGGTCGACGATGAGCTTCAGCGTCGGCGACTGGACCCGGCCGACCGAGATGAAGTCGTCGCCGAGTTGCCGCGCGGAGAGCGAGAGGAACCGGGTCAGCGCCGCGCCCCAGATGAGGTCGATCTCCTGGCGGGCCTCGCCCGCGGCCGCCAGGTCGAAGTCGAGGTCGTCGGGGTCGGCGAACGCGTCGGTGACCTCGTTCTTCGTGATGGAGGAGAAGCGCACCCGCTGGATGGGCACGTCCTCGTTGACCTCCCGGACCAGTTCCCAGGCCTCCTTGCCGATGAGTTCGCCCTCCCGGTCGTAGTCGGTCGCTATCGTCACCGTGTCGGCCTTCCGCGCGAGGATGCGCAGGGTGGCGACGATGTTCTCCTTCGTCGCCTTCTTCTCGATGGGCGCCTCGATGAGTTCGACCGGTTCGACGTCGCGCCAGTCGTTGTACTCGTCGGGGAAGTCGACGCCCACCACGTGGCCCGACAGTCCGATACAGCGCTTGCCGCCCCACTTGTAGACGTTGACGCCGTTCTTGCGCTCGGCCTCCGCCGACTCGCCGCTCAGGATGTCGGCGATGCGCCGGGCGGCGTTGTCTTTCTCCGTGATTATCAGCTCCATGTTCCACCTCCGGCTAACCGATGTCGTTCGTCAGTCATTGTATCTGGCTAAGCAAACTGAACTGGTAAAGGTTTCGCCGAGGAGAAATCGCAAGCGGGCGGCGGGACAAGGCGGGCGTGCGCGGGCGGATGCATACCCGTGTACGAGGGGACGTGCGAGGTTCGGGGACGAGCGTCGTGGGAGCCAGGTTTATGTAACAGAATTGAACACTTCGCGTATGGCCTTCCCGACCGGACTCGTCCCCATAACGGCGTTCGTACCGACCGTCGGCGTCGCGGTTCCGGTCACCATCGGCGCACAGCTGTCCTACCGCCGCGGAAGTTCGTTCGGCGGGGCGCTCCGCGCCGCGCTCGCGGAAGCCGGCCTACTCTACCTCGTCGGCGTCCTCGTCGTCTGGGCGATGGCGCGAGGACTCACTCTGGGGAAGGCCGCGGCGATACTCGTCACCGGCGGCATCGCCGCGTTCGTCTTCCTGACCGCCCTTCCGCTGTTCGTCGGGCGACTGTTCGTCGAGCGCGTCGGCGGCGTCGATTCCGAAACCGCGTTGCGGTACGCGACCTACGGCTGGCCGGTCGCAACGGTCGTCGCGTTCGGTATCTTCGTCGCTCCCGGCGGACTCGCCACGAACGCCTTCTTCGACCTCGGCGGCGAGCGAATCTGTCTCGGCGGTCACTGTGGTATCGACGCCCGGTTCGCCGGAGCGGTCGTCCTCGAACTGCTCGTCGTTCTCGGTCCCGGAGTCGTCGGGACGACGCTTTGCTCGTCGATTTCGGCGTCCGGTGGCCCGAGGCGACTGTAGCGGAATCCGGCAGAGCCAACGGGAACCCCCGCGCTTAAGAGCGGTTCGCACGACGTTCCGGCGAGAGCGTGACGAAGCGAACCGAGAGCCGCGTGGACATGACGACCGGCGCGGTAACGCCGAAACTCGCCAGCCTGGCGTGGCCGCTGGTCGCCGGCAATCTGCTCCAGACGGTCTACAACCTCGCGGACATGTTCTGGGTGGGTCGAGTCGGCGCGACGGCCGTCGCGGCCGTCTCGCTGATGTTCCCGACCGCGTGGCTGTTCGTCTCCATCGCGATGGGCCTGACCGCGGCGTCGGTCGCGCTCGTCTCCCAGCACGTCGGCGCGGGCGAGGACCGCGCCGCCGACAACGTGGTCGCCCAGACGACCCTCCTCACTGTCGTCGTGGCGCTCGCGCTGTCGGCGTTCGGCTACGCCTTCCGGCGACCACTCGTCTCGCTGGTCGGCGCGGAGGGGCAGGTGTACGCCTACGCGCTCCAGTACATCGAAGTGCTGTTCGTCTCGATTCCGTTCACGTTCCTCTTCTTCGTCTTCCGGGCGGTGTTGCGCGGCGCGGGCGACACGCGGACCGCGATGTGGCTGATGGTGTTCTCCGCGGGGATGAACGTCGTGCTCGACCCGCTGTTCATCCTCAGCTACGGGCCGTTCCCGGCCTGGGAGGTCCGGGGCGCCGCGGTGGCGACGCTCATCTCGCGGGTGTTCGCCGCCATCGTCGGCGTGTACATCCTCCTGCGGGGCGACTGGGGCGTGAAACTGTACGTCTCGGACCTGCGGCCCGACTGGCCGGTCTTGAAGAAACTCGTCGACGTGGGCTACCCCGCGACCATCGACGGTGCGGCCCGGAGCTTCGCGGCGGTCGCCATGGCGGCGCTGGTCGCGCGGTTCGGCCCGATTCCGACCGCGGCCTACGGCGTCGGCGTCAGGCTGATGTCCGTCTCCTGGACCGTCTCAGGCGCCGTCGGACAGGCGGCCGCTACGGGCGTCGGCCAGAACCTCGGCGCCGACACCCCCGACCGCGCCGCGGAGGTGACCTGGAAGGCCACCGCGGGGACGATGGTGGTCCTGTTCGGGGCGGGCGCGCTCATATTCGCGTTCCCCGACGAGGCGATTCGACTCTTCGTCGACGACCCCGACGTGGTCGCGGAGGGCGTCGACTTCCTCCAAGTCATCGCGCCGTTCCTTGCCTTCTTCGGCGGCCTGATGGTGATACAGGGCGGCTTCCGCGGGGCGGGCAACACCCGGGCGGCGATGGCCCTCTCCTTCCTCTCGCGCTGGCTGATGCGGATTCCGGCCGCGCTCCTGTTCGCCTACGGCTGGACGCTCCCCGTGGGGTCGGTCACCCTCGCCGGACTCGCGTGGGGCGTCGACGGCCTCTGGTGGGCCTGGTCGTTCTCCGCGTTCGGGTCGTTCCTGCTCGGCGTCGCGTGGTTCAGCCTCGGGCGCTGGCGGGAGGGCGTCGTGGAGAAACAGCGACCCGCGCCTGGCGACTGAGGCACGAATTCCCGAAGTTCGAACGCGAGACGGCGGGCCGGTCGTCGGCGACGCTCGGTGATTCGGGCCACGGGACGCGCTCGGCGAATCAACCGGCGGGTAGGACTGAAAGGGGCCGCCCGCTCGCGTTCACGTGGTCGTCTCAGCAACCCCTATTCGGTGAGCGCCGGCAGGCGCGAACCGGATATGTTGCTGAGCGACCGCGAGCGGGCGGGGGCTTTCGAGGCAGTCAGGGTTGCTATTGTTGCCGCAGTCACGCCGTACTGATTCTTAGCAGTCATACTTCCTGTCGCACGAACGCTTAAATCGGAAACCGCGACCAAAACTCGACGTGACCTGAGAACGGCCGCGAGGGAGCCTCGGCGGGAGCGCGGCGCACCCCTCGCGAGTCGGACGCCTACAATTCGGAAAAGCGCCGCCTGTTCGCAACGAACGACGAGAGTCGCTCAGTCGTCGGCTTCGTCCAGTCGCTCGCGGAGCAACTGGTTCACCGACCCGGGGTCGGCGCTTCCGCCGGTCTTCTGCATGACCTGCCCGACGAGGAAGTTGAGCGCGCCGCCCTCGCCGTCGTAGTAGTCCTCGACGGCGTCGGGGTTCTCCTCGATGGCCTCGGTGACCGCGCCTTCGACCTGGCCCTCGTCGGCCTTGCCGAGTCCCTCGCGGTCGATGATGGTTTCGGGGTCATCGCCCCCGTCGAGCATCTCGCGGAGCACGACCTCCTCGGCGTTCTTGGTGGTAATCTCGTCCTCGGCGACCAGTTCCACGAGGTGCGTGAACTCGTCGAGTCGGTCGTCGACGTCGGTGATCTCCATGTCGCGGTAGTTGAGTTCGCCCAGCAGGTTGTCGGCGACCCAGGTCGCCGCGAGGTCCGGGTCGTACTCGCTGGCGACGTCCTCGTAGAAGTCGGCGACCTGTTTGGTGGAGGTGAGCTTGCTCGCGGCCTCCCGGCTCAGGCCGTACTCCTCGCGGAATCGCTCGCGGCGGGCGTCGGGGAGTTCTGGAATTTCGAGCTTCTGCTTCCAGTCGCTGACTTGCAACGGCGGCAGGTCGGCCTCCCGGAAGTAGCGGTAGTCCTTCTCCTCCTCCTTCGAGCGCATCGAGACGGTGATGCCTCGGGACTCGTCCCAGTGGCGCGTCTCCTGTTCGACCTCGCGGCCCCGCTGGACCGCGTTCTTCTGGCGAGTCGCCTCGTAGGCCAGCGCCTTCTCGGCGCCCTTGTGGCTGGAGATGTTCTTGACCTCGGTTCGGTTGGCCGACGCGAGCGTCTCCTCGCCGATGGCGCCGTCCTCGCCGACCTCGTCGCCGGGCACGACGCTGAGGTTGGCGTCGATGCGGAGCGAGCCGTCGCGCTGGCTGTCGAAGACGCCGAGATACTCGAGCACCTCCTCCAACTTCGCGAGGAACGCCCGGACCTCGCTCGCGCCGCGGAAGTCGGGTTCGGTGACGATCTCCATCAGCGGGACGCCGGCGCGGTTGTAGTCGACCAGCGTGTAGTCGGCGGTGTCGATGTTGCCGCCCTGGTGCTGCAGGCTGCCGGGGTCCTCTTCGAGGTGCGCGCGCTCGATGCCGACGGTGCGGCGCTCGCCCTCGACTTCGATCTCGAGTTCGCCGTCCTGGCAGACCGGCGCGTCGTACTGGGTGATCTGGAAACCCTTCGGGAGGTCGGGGTAGAAGTAGTTCTTCCGGTGGAAGGTCGTCTCCTCGGGGATGTCGGCGTCGATGGCCTTGCCGACCTTGACGGCCGACTCGACGGCGGCCTCGTTGAGCACCGGGAGCGCGCCCGGCAGGCCGAGACACACCGGACAGGTGTGGGTGTTCGGCTCGTCGTCGGCCACGTCGGTCGAACACCCGCAGAAGATCTTCGTGTCCGTCTCCAGCTGGACGTGGACCTCGAGTCCGATGACGACCGCGAGGTCCGATTGCTGGACAGCCTGAGCAGTCATTGCAGGTCGGTTCGGGGCGTGAGCGTTAAAAGGCTGCGGGACGCCGCGACGGCCGGAGTCGGTTTCCGACCGCCACCGCTCGCGGTTTCCCCGCCCGGCGTAATGGCCAACATTCTGATATTCGTCTGACGTACGTTTATGTATCTACCGTCGGGGTACACAGGTAATGAGCGACGCCGAGGAGCGAGTCGACGAACTCGAAACGAAGGTCGGACGACTCGAGGCGACGGTGCAGGGGTTGACCGAGGAACTCGTGGAGGTCCACGACCGACTCGAAACGCTGGAATCGGAGCGGAGCGAGTCGACCGAGACGACGAACGCCGGCCGCACGCGCACACGAAACGATAAAAGCGACGAATCTAAAAGCACAGAGTCCCAGGAAGAAGACGAGACGGGGGGAGATTCGGAGTTAGGCGACGACATCATCGTCGCGTAGCGGCCCCCGCTACGAGCAACCATGCACATCAAAAAGCTCGTCTTGGACAACTTCAAGAGCTTCGGACGTACCACCGAAATCCCGTTCTACGAGGATTTTACCACGGTCAGCGGTCCGAACGGTTCAGGCAAGAGCAACATCATCGACAGCGTCCTGTTCGCGCTCGGACTCGCCCGTACCCGCGGTATCCGTGCGGAGAAACTGACCGACCTCATCTACAACCCCGGTCACGCCGACGACGGCGGGGCCGATCACGGGACCCGTGAGGCAAGCGTCGAAGTGGTCCTGGACAACAGCGACGGGAAGGTCGACCGGGCGCAGGTCGTCAACGCCGCCGGTTCGGACAACGTCGGTGACGTCGAGGAGATCACCATCAAACGCCGGGTCAAACAGACCGACGACAACTACTACTCCTACTACTACCTCAACGGTCGGTCGGTGAACCTCTCGGACATCCAGGACCTGCTGGCGCAGGCCGGGGTGACCCCCGAAGGGTACAACGTCGTCATGCAGGGCGACGTGACCGAGATCATCAACATGACGCCGTACGAGCGGCGCCAAATCATCGACGAGATCGCGGGCGTCGCCGAGTTCGATGCGAAGAAGGAGGACGCCTTCGAGGAACTCGAAGTCGTCAAAGAGCGGGTGAGCGAGGCCGAACTCCGCATCGGGGAGAAACAGGAGCGCCTCGAGCAGCTCTCCGACGAGCGCGAAACCGCCCTCGAATACAGGGGCCTCCGCGAGGAGAAGGAGGAGTACGAGGGCTACGTCAAAGCCGCGGAACTCGAAGAGAAGCGGACCGACCTCCGCCACACGCGCGAGGACATCGAAGAGCGCGAGGAGGAACTCGCCGAGTTACAGGCCGAGTTGGACGAGCGGCAGGGGAAGGTCATCCGCCTCGAAGACGAACTCGAGGAACTCAACGCCGAGATCGAGCGGAAGGGCGAAGACGAACAGCTCGAGATCAAGAGCGAGATAGAGGCCGTCAAGGGCGAGATCGGCCGACTCGAAGACCAGATCGAGTCGGCCGAGGAGAAGATCCAGGACGCGGAGAACACCCGCCGACAGGCGTTCGTCGAGATCGACCGCAAGCAGGAAACCGTCGACGAACTCGCCGACGACGTCCGGAGCGTCAAGATCGAGAAGTCCTCGCTGAAGGCCGACGTCCAGCAGAAGGAGGCCGACCTCGCGGAGGTCGAGAAGCAGATCGAGGAGGTCGACACCGAGTACGACGAGGTGAAGGCCGACCTCGCCGAGAAGAAGTCGACGCTCGAGGAGTACAAGAGCGAGAAGAACGACCTCCAGCGCGAGAAGGATCGCCTGCTCGACGAGGCCCGGCGGCGGTCGAACGAAGAGAGCGAGAAGGAAGCCGAGTTGGAGCAGGCCCGCGAGTCGATTCCCGAACTCGAATCGAAACTGGACGACCTCTCGGCCGAACTCTCGAAGGCCGAGAAGAACCGCGCCCAGATAGACGAGGTGGTCGGCGACCTCAAACAGCAGAAGCGGGAACTCCAGGGCGACCTGGACGACGTGGAGGACAGCCTCCAGGCCAAACAGCAGGAGTACGCCCAACTCGAAGCCAACGCGAGCGAGAGCGGCGACTCGTCGTTCGGCCGGGCGGTTTCGACCGTGCTGAACGCCGGTCTACAGGGCGTCCACGGCGCGGTGGCCCAACTCGGTAGCGTCGCCGAGAAGTACGCCACGGCCTGCGAGACGGCCGCGGGCGGCCGTCTCGCGAACGTCGTGGTCGACGACGACGGCGTCGGCCAGCGGTGCATCGAGCACCTGAAGTCGCGGAACGCCGGGCGGGCGACGTTCCTGCCGATGACGGAGATGCACCGGCGCAACCTCCCGTCGGCCCCGAACGCGCCCGGCGTGGTCGACTTCGCGTACAACCTCGTCGACTTCGACTCCCAGTACGCGGGCGTGTTCGCCTACGTGCTCGGCGACACGCTGGTGGTCGACGATCTCGACACCGCTCGCGACCTGATGGGCGACTACCGCCTCGTGACGCTATCGGGCGAACTGGTCGAGAAGAGCGGCGCGATGACCGGCGGTTCGAAGGGCGGGTCCCGCTACTCGTTCTCGAAGTCCGGCAAGGGCCAACTCGAACGGGTCGCCAAGCAGATCAACGACCTCGAAGACGAGCGGCGGTCCATCCGCGAGGACATCCGGAGCGTCGAGGACCGACTCGACGACGCCCGGGACCGCAAGACCGACGCCGGAGATCAGGTGCGCTCCATCGAGTCGAACGTCGAGCGCACCGAGGAGAAGCTCGGTTCGGCGAAGTCGCGCATCGACGCCATCGAGGCGGAACTCGAGGAGATGGCCGAAGAGCGCGAGGCGGTCAACGAGCAGATGGCCGACATCGAGTCGGAAATCGAGGCCCGGAACGCCGACATCGAGGAGGTCGAGGAGGCCATCGCCGAACTCGAAGCGGAACTCGCCGACTCCCAGATTCCGGAACTCACGGCCGAGGCCGACGAGATCGAGGCCGACATCGACGACCTCGAAGACCGGATGGACGACCTCGACGGCCGGCTCAACGAACTCCAACTCGAGAAGCAGTACGCCGAGGACGCCATCGAGGACCTCCACGACGACATCGAGACGGCTCAGAACCGCAAGGCCGAACAGGAGGAGAAGATCGCGGAACTCGAAGACGAGATCGAGGACCGCGAGGAGGTCTTGGAGGAGAAGCGCGAGGCGGTCGCCGACCTCGAAGACGAACTCGCGGAACTCAAAGACGAGCGCAAGGACCTCAAGGAGGACCTCCGTGCCGCCGAGAAGGAGCGCGACGGAAAGCAGTCGGAGGTCGAGTCGGTCCAGAACCGCCTCGACAGCCTGCGCCGGAGCGCCGAGCGCCTCCAGGAGGAGGTTTCGGAACTCGAAGGCACCGTCGAGGAGTACGACGCCGACGAGATTCCCGACCTGAACGAGGTCAAACGGAACATCTCGCGGCTCGAACGCGAGATGGAGGCCTTAGAGCCGGTGAACATGCTGGCCATCGACGAGTACGACGACGTCAAATCCGACCTGGAGGACCTCGAAGAGCGCAAGTCCATCCTGGTCGAGGAGCGCGAGGGCATCCGCGAGCGCATCGACTCCTACGAGGCCCAGAAGAAGGAGACGTTCATGGAGGCCTACGAGGCCATCGCCGAGCAGTTCACCGACATCTTCGAGCGACTGTCGGCCGGGACGGGCGAACTCCACCTCGAGAACCCCGAGGACCCCTTCGAGGACGGCCTGACGATGAAGGCTCAGCCGGGCGACAAGCCCATCCAGCGGCTCAACGCGATGTCGGGCGGCGAGAAGAGCCTGACCGCGCTCGCGTTCATCTTCGCCATCCAGCGATTCAACCCCGCGCCGTTCTACGCGCTCGACGAGGTCGACGCCTTCCTCGACGCCGCGAACGCCGAGCGGGTCGGCGAGATGGTCGACGAACTCGCGGGCGACGCCCAGTTCATCGTCGTGAGCCACCGGTCGGCGATGATGGAGCGCTCCGAGCGCGCCATCGGCGTCACGATGCAGGGCGACAACGTCAGCACCGTCACCGGTATCCAACTCGGCGATAGCGGGGAGGTGCCGGCCGATGACTAGGGAGACTCCGGAGGAGTCTCCGAAAGGCGAGCGGGGAGGAGCGGAGCGACGACCCGCGAGTAGCGAGACGCGCGAGTCGAGCGAGACTCCGAAGGAGTCTCGGAAGAACGGCGAAGCCGTGAGCAAGGAATCGCCGGACGCCTCCCGGGACCCCGATGCCGAACCGCGAGCCGACGGCGTCTCGACGAGCGAAGCGAGTCGAGGCTCGTCAGAGCTGCGCTCTGACGGCGGCGAGCGCGAGCGAAGCGAGCGCGAGGCTCGTCGGGGAGCGAAGCGGACCGACGGCGGCATCCCGCTCAACATCGCGGGCCACGAGGAGGAGAAGCGAAAGCGCGAGCGGGAGGGCGAGGAATCGGACCTCCCCGGCGGGAACGCGCCTGAGTCGCCGGCGGTCGGCGGCGACTCGGGTGCGGACGGGTCGGACGACGGCGGTTCCACCTCCGAGGACGGCGACGCCATCCTCGACGAGGTGGCCGCCGACGTGCCCGATTCGGACGACGACGAGGGCGAACCGGTCGAACTGCTGGTCCAGTTGGCCGAGGAGGGCGAAATCGAGCCGTGGGACATCGACATCGTGACGGTCACCGACAAGTTCCTCGACCGCCTCGACGGCTCGGACCTCCGGACCTCGGGCCGGGCGCTGTTCTACGCCAGCGTCCTCCTGCGGATGAAGAGCGACGCCCTGCTGGCCGACGACGAGGAAGAGGAGGAACCCGAGGACCCGTGGGCGGAGTGGGGGCCGGACGCCGAGATGCCGATGGAGGGCGAGGACGGCGACTTCCCCGCCTACGACCCCGTCAACCAGCTCGAAGCCGAGATGGAACGCCGCCTCGACCGCAAGAGCGCCCGCGGGTCGCCCGAGACGCTCGACGAACTCGTCCGGGAACTCCGCGAGCGCGAGCGCGGGTCGTGGTGGAAGGAGTCCCGGAGCTACGACACCTCGAAGTCGCCCCACGGGTTCAGCCGCGGGACCCAGACCCTCGACTACCACACGGGCGACGACATGCGGATGGACGACGAGCCCTCGGAGGACGAGGCGCTCGGGACCGCCCACGACGAGCACATCGAGGTGGTCATCGACGACGTGCAGGTCGAACTGGAGCGCCAGTACGACGCGGGCCGCGAGGAGGTGCTGTACGCCGAGATCGACACCGTCGGCGGCACGCGCATCGAGACGTTCCTCGCGCTGCTCTTTCTCTCCCACCGCGGCGTCGTGACGCTGGAGCAGGACGACCTGTTCGGCGACCTCTGGGTCATCGACGCCGCGACCGCCGACGCAGAAACCGACGACTCCGACGAGGCGGAAGCGATAGCCGACTAGCTCGGTGCCGACTCGTTCGAAACCCTTTCTCCGGCGTGTCAGTACTTGCGAGGAGCGGTGCGCGACGCGCGGCGCGAATCGACAGCGAAACCGCTCGCCGGAGACGGTCGGTATCGTCGGGAGGCTATTCGGCGGGAGAAACGAACCGCTCGGTGCCCTTCTCGACCAGGGAGGGCAAGCGCCGGGAGAGGTACAGTCCGAGCTTTGTCTGCCAGTCGGCGGCAATCACCCGGTCGGTCGACTCTATCTTCCCCGCCAGTTTCCGGCCGACGTCGGCGGGGTCGCGCAGGAGCGACGCCGGATAGCCGAGTTGACTCGCCGAACGGGTGTTCGTCAGCGGCGGATGCATCAGCGTGCACGCCACGTTCTCGTGTCGCAGTTCCAATCGCAGCGAGCGGACGAGCGCCTCGATAGCTCCCTTGGTCGAAGCGTATCCGGAGAGTCCGGGATGGCCGACCAGTCCGGCCCCGGAACTCACGTTGTGGATGATACCCTCGTTCCGTTCTCGCATGGAGGGTAAGACGGCGCGAATCGCCCGGACGTACCCGAAGTAGTTCACCTCGAACTCGCGTTTCGTGTCGGCGAGCGTCTGGTCCTCGAAGGAGGCGAAGTTGAATATCGAGGCGTTGTTGACGAGGATGTCGATTTCGCCCCACCGGTTTCTCACCTCCGCGACGGCCGCCTCGACGTCGTCGTCCACCGTGACGTCACACTCCAAGAAGCGGACCCGCTCCGGGTACGATTCCTGTAGGGGTTGGACGCGTCCGCCGTCGATATCGAGTCCGGCGACCTGGTAGCCGTCTTCGACCAAGGAGGTGAGCAGGTGATAGCCGATTCCCTCGTTCGCGCCCGTGACGACGACTCGTCTCCCCTCGGTCGGGTGCATTACCTACCTGTTACGTCAGAGATAGCTATCAGCGTGGCGGTGAACCGCCCCGAAATCGCTCCCGATGTGTCTCTCGGCGCGACTCTCAACTCGGAGAAGCCCCCACTCTGCGGTCGTCTACTCCAGGTACTCGCCGACGAACGCGTCGACGCGCTCGCGGGTTTCGTCGGGAATCGCCTCGGTGGGCGTGTTGATGGTCCCCTCCAGCGCCGACCCGCAGTCGCAGTCGCGCTCGTCGGGCAGCTGGCGGATGGCGCGCTCGACGACCTCCTTGATGGCGTCTTCGTTCTCGGCGGCGTTCTCGAGCACCTCCTGGAGGGTCACCTCGCTGTCCTCCTTCCAGACGTCGTAGTCGGTGACGCCCGCCACCGTCGCGTAGCACATCTCGGCCTCGCGGGCCAACTTGGCCTCCGGGATGGTCGTCATGCCGATGACGTCCCAGCCCTGCGCCCGGTAGAACTCGCTCTCGGCGCGGGTCGAGTACTGCGGCCCCTCGATGCAGACGTAGGTGCCGCCCTTCTGGTAGTCGGCGTCGGTCGCGGCGTCGCAGGAGTCGGCGAGGTGGTCGACCATGTGGGGGCAGTACGGCTCCGCGAAGGGCATGTGGACGACGATGCCGTCGCCGAAGAACGTCGAGTCGCGGTGCTTCGTCCGGTCGAACGTCTGGTCGGGAACCACGAGCGTCTGGGGCGCCAGTTCCTCGCGGAGGCTCCCGACCGCGTTGCTCGACAGCACGCGCTCGACGCCCATCTGCTTCAGGGCGTAGATGTTCGCCTTGTACGGCGCGTTCGTCGGCGTGTGCTGGTGGTCCGGGCCGTGGCGGGGCAGGAACGCGACCTCTTCGCCGGCCATCTCGCCGACCGTGACGGGCGAACTCGGCTCGCCGAACGGCGTCGTCAGTTCGACCTCGCGGGTGTTCTCCAGAGGCAGGGCGTCGTAGATGCCGCTGCCGCCGATGAAACCGATGGTCATGAACTACAGTCGGGCGGGCGACCACTAAATGGCTACTCATTGGGTCGCGGTCTGCGTGCGAGCGGTCGACGGTCGGTGGGCGGGCGCGTAGGCGTCCGACAGTCAATGGGCGGGCGTGCGAGCGGTCGACGTCAATGGGCGGGCGCGTAAGCGTCCGAGAGGACGTTGAGGACGACGACGCCGGCGACGATGAGCGCCATCCCGACGAGGCCCGCGACGTCCACGGTCTCGTCGAACAGGAGGACGCCGATCAGCGCCGCGGCCACGATGCCGACCGCCGACCACGTCGCGTACACCAGCCCTATCGGCAACTCCTGGAGGGTGAGGCTGAGGAGGTAGAACGAACCGACGTACCCGACCACGACGACGAGCGACGGGACGACGTTCGTGAACCCGTCCGAGAACTTCAGCGCCGCGGTGCCGCTCACCTCGGCGGCGATGGCGCCTGCCAGGTAGAGGTACTCGCGCATGCGTTCGGCTCTGCGCCCACTCACCTTAAAATTTCGAGATGTTGCCGCTCGCGAACGAGGTCGCGCCCGGCGCGACCTCGTTCGCCGACCGCACGTCCGGCGTCGTCGCCGGGAGAACCCGCGGTCAGTTCCCGCGACCGGGGTCGTACACCCAGAGCATGTTCGGGCGGTGGAGGTCGCTGTCCTCGCCGATTATCACCCGACCGTCGGGCATCACGACGAGGTTGTCGGGGTTGGCTACGGCGTTCTCCGGGTCCACGGTCGAGGAGGCGTCGGTGAGTTTCGCCATCCCCTCGCCGGCGAGGCTCGTCGCCGCTTTCGCGGCCTTCTGGACGCCCTTGGCGTTCGAGTCTCCGCCCGAGTCACCCGGCGCGTCGCCGTGGTCGTGACCGCGGCCGCGCTCCTCGGCCGGGTTGAACGCGCAGTCCCGACAGACGTTCTCCTTCGAGTTCGGGTGGGCGTCGTAGGGGCACCCGCCGCAGACGTTGGCGTTCGGCCCGCCGACCACGACCGGTTCCATCCGGTGGACGTCGTAGTTTCCGTCGAGGCGCATCCGGTAGACCGCGCCGTAGTCGTTGCCTTCGAGTCGAATCCGGTCCTGGGAGTCGTCGCCCTCGCCCGTGGCCTCGTTCGGGCGCATCGTCTCGTTGACCTCGGACATCGCCATGTAGAGGAAGTCGCCCGGCTTGGCGCCCGGTCGGACGTTGACGCCCTCCATCTTGCGGAACTCGTCGGTCGCGCCGACCGCCGCCGCGGCCTTCCGCGATTCGAGGAACGCCGCCCGGTCGTCGTCGGCCTCGCCCCTCGCCCACGCCTCGATTTCGGCGTCGGTGACGTAGTCCGGGTCGGTCGAGGGCTTCTGGTCGTACTCGGCGATCCACGACTCGACCTGGTCGTCGGTCGCGTGGCCGAGTTCCACCCACCGGAGGCCGAAGCTCACGTCGGCGGGGTCGTCGACGCCGCCCTGCTGGCGGGCCCGCGCGGCGTAGAGGGTGCCCGACGAGAGGTCGCCCGCCTCGTCGGCGACGAACTTGAAGAAGACCGTTCCGGTGCCGTCGTCGCTCATGTAGACCGTCTTCCGGTCGGGCATCACGACCGCGTTCTCGTGGGAGAACCGCCCCATCGCGTAGTGCTTGGTCGGCGTCGGGTCGTCACCGGTCGGGTCGGCTATCTCGACGATGTAGCCGTACCGGTAGGCGTTTCCGAACTCGCCGAGGTACTCCTCGACGGCCGCCTCGCCATTGCCGTAGGTCTGCTCCTCGGAACTGAACCACGCCGCGGCGTCGGGTTCGTACTCCTCGGAAGTCAGCGGCGTCCCCCACGGCGAGACGGTGCCGAAGCAGTTGTTCCAGGTGCCCTCGACCGGTCGGAAGTCGAGGTTGCGCTTCTCCTCGACGGTCCAGGCGCCGGTGTCGCCCTTCTGGGAGAGCGTCATTCGGCTGACCATCCCGGGCTGTGTCTCCCAGTTGGTGAAGAGGTAGCCGGCGTCGCTACCGTCGTCGGCGGGCACGAACCCGTTGAAGTCGGGGCTCGCGCCGTCGGTCATCGGTTCGCCGTCGGCGGAGTACGGAATCCCGAGTTTCCGGCCGTCGACGGTCTCGTCGCCGCCCTCGGCGAGCACCTGGTACTCGCCTTCCGCAGTCTTGACCCGCGTCGCGGTCGACTTCGGGGGCTGGACGCTCTCGAAGTCGCTCGGCAGTCGGGTCACGTCGACGCCCGCGACCGCGCCGACCGCGCCCGGCCGGTACTCCTCCTCGGCCGCCTTCGCGGGGTGCTGGACGTTGAAGAACAACTGGCCGTCGTCGGTGAGGAAGATGCCGGTGAACTCCGCGCCGGCGACGGTGGTCGCGAACCGGTTCAGCGTCGGCTCGTTCGGTCCGTGACCGCCGCGTCCGGACCGCGCGCCCACGATGCCCGACCCCGCGTTCAGTCCGACCGACAGCGCGATGAGCGATTCGAGCGTCTCCCGTCGCGTTATATGTTCCCGCATGGACGGATAGAGGAACGCATTCGCCCACCTTCATTCTTCTGTAAGATTAATAAATTAATCTACCGTACTCTCTGTTCGCTCCGTACCGCTACCTATCCGTTTCGTTTACCAATCCGATTTACGACATCTCCGACTCGGCGGTCGAATCGCAGGTCGGTTCGCGAACGTGCGCGCCTCGAAGTGGCGACCCAAATCGGCGTGTTCGCCGGTACGTTCGAGGTCACGCCGCGCGACGTCGACCGCGAAGCCGCGTGTAGGCGACGGTGGAAAACGCCCCGAGACAGACGACCAGTCCCGCGACGCTGACGCCGAGAACGAGCAGGTGCGGAACCGACGGGAGGTTCGTCACGACGAACGCGGCGGCGAGGCCGACGATACCGGCGGTGAGCGCAAGTCGGTCGGACCGCGTCCGTGACCTCGGAACGAGCGTTCCCAGTACTGCTATCGAGACGAGCAAGTGGAGGTTGTCGATGGGCATCGTCGAGGGGCGTCCCTGGCCCTCGCTTTGCGGCGTATCGTCATCAATCTGGGGTTTCGTCTCCGATGCGAGGGCCGGTCGCGCGGTGCCCGGCGAAACTCGCCGGGGCGCTCCGGCAGGGAGTCGCCACAGCGTAACTCCTACACGCCGCCCACGTTCTCGATCAATCGCCACTCCTCGCCGTCGGATTCGATCGCGTCGCGGCGCTCCATCTCCGAGAGCACCTCGTCCATCCGGTCGGGTTGGGCGATCTCCATCTCGATGCGCTCGACGTCGTGGAACTCGCTCAGCAGGCGGCGGAGTTCCTCGGTCGTGAACGTCTCACCGTCGGCCTTGTCCATCACGCCCGCGGTGATGTCTATCATGTCCTCAATGAAGTTCCACGGGTAGACGATCCAGGCCCACTCCTCGAGTTGCTCGCCGACGTAGTCGGGGTCGAACTCGCTGGTCTGGAGCAACTGGAGCGTGGCGGTCCGGACCTCGCCGGCGTCGCGGTCGGTGACGTACTCGTAGGCGCGCTCGATGGACCCGCCGGTGTCGGCGATGTCGTCGATGATGAGTACGTCCTTGCCCTCGACGCTCCCCTCCGGCATCGGGTAGCGGACCTCCGGGTCGCCGGACTTCTGGGCGGTGCCGACGTAGTGTTCCATCTTCAGACTGGTCAGGTCGTCGAGGCCGAGGAAGTCACAGATACAGCGTCCCGCGAACCACCCGCCGCGGGCCAGCGCGACCACCACGTCCGGTTCGAAGGAGTCCCGCTTGACCTGGTCGCTCACGTCGCGGCAGAGACCGTAGATGTACTCCCAATTTGTAATCGTACACTTGAACTCGTCCGGGAGATCGCTCATACCACCTTGCGGGTCGCACCGCGGCACACTTAACGGTTTACAGGCGGCGCTCGCGGGCGCTGTCCCGGCGTTCGCGGCTCCGCCGCGGTACTTTTCGACCGCCGAGGAGATACGACCACCGAATCGGGCCGGTACTACTATTGTCGGCGGCGACCTAAAATTACTCTCTCGGGGTCGAAACCCCGTGGTGTGCCATGCCCAGTTCCGAGGACTTCGAACACTTGCTCGACTGTCGAAACGTACTGGCCGTCGATTACGACGAGGAGACCGACACCGTCACGGTGTTCGTCTCGCAGAAACTCGACCCGGACGACTTAGACGAGGCCGACGACGTGACCAAGCAGGTCCCCGACCGGAACGTCGAGGTCGTCGACGCGGGCTACGGCGAGGAGCGCGACGGCTTCGACGCCCTGGGGGTCGTCGAGATTCCGGACGCCCAGCACGACCGCAAGGACCGCCATCGGCCGGTGGTCGCGGGCGTCAGTGAGATCAACGCCGACTCGACCGCCGCGACCGCCGGGCCGTATCCCGCGCGCGTCACCGACCCCGACGCCCCGAGCGCGACGTGGGCTGAGGGTGTCGCCGCGGACGAGACGGTCCGGCTGTCGAACAACCACGTCTACGCCCGGGTCAACGCCGCGGAGTTCGGCGACGCCATCGTCCAACCGTCGCCCCGCGACGGCGGGAGCCTGCCCGACGATAAGGTGGGCGAACTCCGCGGCTACGTCCCCATCGAGGAGGGCGCGGTCGTCGACGTGGCCGCACGGTCGGCCGACCCCGAACGCGAGTCGCCGGAATACCACGAACTGCCCGTCGAGTGGCCGACCGCGATTCGCCGCGAGGGCTACCGCGAACTGCGGGGCGAGACGGTGACCAAAACCGGCCGAACCACCGGCGTCTCCTCGGCCTCGGTCCAGGCGGTCGGCGCGAGCGTCCGGGTGAACTTCGGGCCGGAACACGGCACACTGACCGTGCGCGACCAGCTCATCGCCGGCCCGATGTCGAAGGGCGGCGACAGCGGTTCGCCGGTCTTCCGGGACGAGAACGGCGAACTCGTCGGCCTGCTGTTTGCGGGCTCGGCCAACCAGACCATCTTCAACAAGGTCGCGAACGTCGAACGCGAGTTGGGCGTCGAACTGCTGACGAGCGAGGAGGGCGGCGGTGGTGGAACCGGCGGTGGCGACGGTGAGGGCGGTTCGGGAGGCGGAGACGGGACAGGTGGAAACGGCGGTTCCGCTCCCGGAGAGGGTGACGGTGCGGACCCGCCGACCTACCGCCGGACGTTCGAGGAGACGGTGACCCTCTCGATGTCGGTGCCCGAACTCGTCCTCGAATCGTTGACGGTCACCGCGCCGCCCCGGCCCGGCGGGACGGTCGAGGCGACGGCGACGGTGGCCGGCACCGCGCCCGGAACCTGCTGGCTCGAAGTCGAAGGGACTCGACTGGAGTTCGACCTGACCGCCGACGACGAGCGCGACGGCCGGTACGTCCGGCAGGTGTCGGTCGGGGTCGAAGCGCCCGACTCGGCGGGCGAGACGTTCGACGTGAGCGTCACCGGCGGCTACGTCGTCTGAGCGCGACCCCGGGTGACGATGTTCGCCGGGCTCTCCCGCGTTCTCCCTCGACCCGGCCCCGGCCGCGCTGCGGCCGGGGTCGGGTCGCGGACGTTCACCGAACGCTCGGGTAGCGCCGCACGCCCAGGTACGCCTCCTGGGGGACGTACTCGCCGTCGCGCAGCAGCCGAACCGCCCGGGCGGTGGTGTAGTGGTTGCCGTCGGCGACGTACGGCGTCGCCGACCCGCGGCGGAAGAGGACGGGTCGCTCGGTCGGCGGGTCGCCCGACGCCAGCCGGCGCACGTGGTCGACGTCGATGTCCTCGAAGGTGCCCCGGAGGTCCGAGTCGAGGATTCGCCGGGCCGCCCCGAGGATGGTGCCGTCGGGCGAGAGTTCTCGCCAGGACTCGTGGGGCGGCCCTTCGATGACCCGGAGTCGGCGGAACGCCGACTCCGAGAGGGTCGTCCGGTACCACGCCACCGGCGAGCGCCAGACGAACGCCGCCTGGAACGGCTGGAGCGCGAACAACTTCCCCATCAGTTCCCAGTCGGACTCCCGGCCGGTGAGTCGGTGTTCGGCCTCCTGCTTGCGTAGTTCGCGGGCGAGCCAGTTTCGGACGACTTCGTTCTGCGAGACGCGCTCTCTCACTGGGCGACCGTTACACCGTCGGTCGTGAAAAGCGAACCGTCACGGGGCTGCCGGAACCGGGGTTTCGACCGCTCCGCCCGTTCACTCGCGCCCGAGGTCCCGCGCCGAGCGCGTCAGCAACACCTTCTTCAGCACCTTGTCGGCGCCCCGGCGCACCCGCTCCGAAATCGCCTGCTCGGAGACGCCGAGTTCGTCGGCGAGGTCGCCGAGCGTGACCCCGCGAGGGACCTCGAAGTACCCTTCCTCGACCGCGCGGGTGAGCGCCACGCGCTGGGGGTCGGTGAGGTCGAAGACGTAGCCGCCCTCCTGCTCGTCGGCGAGGGTGTACACCCGGTCGAGGTGGAAGCTGATGTCGTGGTCGGTGCAGTAGTTGTGGAACGCCGCGAGCCCCGAGTGGTCGTCGAAGCGGATGCGGAACTTCCACTCGTCGTCGCCGTAGGCTTCGAGGATGGTCGCATCGGTTTCGGCGATGCCGTGGATGAGGCTCTCGACGTTCTCGTCCCACGCGACCCGGTAGAGCGCGCTGTCGTCGAGTCGGTCCAGCGCGGTGAGTTCGGTCACGTAGGGACTCGACCGGACGGCCGCCTCGAACTCCTCGAAGCGGTTCCCGCGGACCCAGATGTACGGCATCACCTGCCGGGAGGCCGGGACCACGCGCTCGAGTTCGACGACCGTGTCCGGCCCCTGCGCGAGCACCCGACCCAGCAGGAATTCGTCGGCGGAAATGGTGAACTCGGCGACGACGCTCATCGACGGAGATAGTTCACCAAGCAATAATACTCCTCCGTCCGTTCGACCGCGTATGCGAACACTCCGCGCCCTCCAAGTCGACGCCTTCGCCGCCGAACCGCTCGCCGGGAACGCCGCCGGGGTCGTCCCCGACGCCGACGACCTCACCGAAACCGAGATGCAGGCCATCGCCGCCGAACTCGCGGTGAGCGAAACCGCGTTCTTCCGCGAGAGCGACGCGGCCGAACGACGCGTCCGGTACTTCACGCCCACCACGGAGGTCGACCTCTGCGGCCACGCGACGATTGCTTCTCACGTCCATCTACACGAAGACGGCCGCGTCGACCCCGGCACCCACACCCTCGAAACCAACGTCGGCGTGCTCGAGATCGAAATCGAGGACGACGGCACGGTCTGGATGACCCAGGACGACCCCGAGATTCGCGAGGTCGACCTCGACTACGAGCGAGTGGCCGACGCGCTCGGCATCGACCACGCCGCGCTCGAAGACGTGGGCGCCGACCTCCCGCTGGCGGTGGCCTCGACCGGCCTGCCGTTCCTCGTGGTGCCCGTGAACTTCCTCGAACACGTGAGTGCGATGGACCCCGACCTCGGCGCGATAGAGGCCGTCAGCGAGGACGTCGACGCGACGGGAATCTACGCCTTCACCTTCGACGCCCTCGAACCCGACTCGACGCTCCACGGCCGGATGTTCGCGCCGGGGGCCGGCGTCCCCGAGGACCCCGTGACCGGAACCGCGAGCGGTGCGACGGGGGCGTACCTCCGGGAGTTCGAGGCCTTCGATTCGGAGTTCCCCGAGGAGATGACCTTCGAACAGGGCCACTTCGTCGACCGCCCCGGATACGTGCGGGTTCGAATCGAGGACGAGGTCCGGATCGGGGGCCGGGCGGCGACGGCGCTCGACGGCGAACTTCGAGTGCCGGAGATGGAAGACGACGACGGCATCATCGAGGCGTAGACCGGAGTCGAACGCGAACCGAGAGTCCGCGGCTCCTACCGCACTCTGTCGAAGACCGTCCCGTCACACCGCTTGCACGTCCGGCGGTTGAACCGGTAGGTCGTCCCGCAGGCGTGGCACCGCCAGGTCGGCCGGAACACGTCCAACTGCGAGTCTAGCTTCGATTTCAGCGATTCCAGCGCGTTCATGCGTCGTCTACGCGCCGACAGAATATCGGTCTATCGCCAGCGACGCCGACTGGCGGACCGGGCGTCACCGAAACGTCTCTGGGCGTCGGCCGACGCCCCGGCGGCCCGAACGCCGTGTCGCCGAAATTACGTACCCTCCGCGCGAACGTCCCGGCATGCTGGGAAAACTCGACCCCGAGGACCTCGCGAACTTCGTCTTCTCGCGCACGGGCGCGAGCGACGAGGACGTGGTGATGGGACCGCAGTACGGCGAGGATGCCGCGGCGATTCGGTTCGGCGACCGCCTGCTGGTTGCCAGTTCCGACCCGCTCTCGCTGGCGGAGGAGCGTCTGGGAACGCTCGCGGTCAACGTCGCGTGCAACGACGTGGCGACCTGCGGGGCCGACCCGCGGTGGCTGACCAACGTCGTCTTCCTCCCCGACGACGACCCCGACACCCTGGACGTGCTGACGAGCCAGATCGACGCCGAGGCAGAGCGTCTCGGCGTGGCCATCGTCGGCGGCCACTCCGAGTACGTCCCTGCGCTGGAGCGCCCGATGGTGTCGATGACCGCGCTCGGGGTCGCCGACGAGTACGTCCCGACCGGCGGGGCCGAACCCGGCGACCGAATTCTGCTGACCAAGGGCGCGTCCGTCGAGGGCACCGCGATTCTGGCCACCGACTTCCGCGACGAAATCGACCTCCCCGCAGACGTCTTCGAGCGCGCCGAGTCGTTCTTCGGCGATATCAGCGTCGTGCCCGAGTCGGCGGTGCTCGCTCCGCGCGCGACCGCGATGCACGACCCGACGGAGGGCGGCGTCCTCAACGGTCTGGTGGAGATGGCGACCGCCTCGGGGGTCGAGATTGCGGTCGAGCGGAGCGCCGTCCCCGTCCGCGAGGAGACGGCGGCGCTCTGCGAGGCGATGGGCGTCGACCCGCTCCGCATCTTCGGGTCGGGCGCGCTCCTGGCGGCGGTCCCCGAGGCAGCCAGCGACGACGCGCTGGCCGCGCTCGACGACGAGGGCATCGAAGCCGCCGAAATCGGCAGGGTGCGGGAACCGGGAGACGATGGCGGCCCCGGCGTCCGACTCGACGGCGAACTCTACCGGGACGGCGTGCGCGACGACCTCTACGAACTCTGGGAGTGATGGCAGTCCGAATCCGGCGCTCGCCCGGTTACGGCCGACGATGTCGGCCGTAACCGGGCGAGCGTCGACCGTCGGACGACCTTCTCGTCGACGGTCCGAATCTTTACTCAGTATAGAATAAATCTTTTTGACCTCCGGGGTCCAAGCGCCGGGTATGCAAGCAGTCGTCATCCGCCGCGGCGAAACCTCGCCCGCGGTCGAGGAACTACCCCGACCCGACCCCGAACCCGGCGAAGCGCTGGTCAGGACGCTCCGGGTGGGCGTCGACGGCACCGACCACGAGGTCATCGGCGGGAGCCACGGCGGCTACCCCGGCGGCGAGGACCACCTCGTGCTGGGCCACGAGGCGGTCGGCGTGGTCGAGGACCCCCACGACACCGACTTCGAGGTCGGCGACGTGGTCGCTCCCACGGTCCGCCGCCCGCCTGCGACGGGCGCCAACGAGTACTTCGAGCGCGGCGAACCCGACATGGCACCGCCGGAGGCCTGCGTCGAGCGGGGCATCGACCGCGCCCACGGCTTCATGGCCGAGTACTTCACTAGTCCCGAGGAGGCGCTGGTCCCAGTCCCCGAGGAACTCGCCGAGTGGGGCTTCCTGGTCGAACCGGTCAGCATCTCCGAGAAGGCCATCGAGCACGCCGTCGCCTCCCGGTCGGCGTTCGACTGGAACCCCGAGTCGGGGCTAGTGCTCGGAAACGGGAGCCTGGGCCTACTCACGCTCGCGATGCTCGACCTGCGGGGATTCGAGCGCACGTACTGTCTCGGACGCCGGGACCGCCCCGACCCGACCATCGACATCATCGAGGAACTCGGCGGCATCTACGTCGACTCGCGCGTCACGCCCGTCGACCGGATTCCCGACGTCCACAAGCCGATGGACTTCGTCTACGAGGCGACCGGCTACGCCAAGCACGCCTTCGAAACCATCGACGCGCTCGCGCCCAACGGCGTCGGCGCGCTGCTCGGCGTGCCCGAACCGTGGGAGTTCGAGATAGACGGCGGGCGACTCCACAAGGAGTTCGTGATGAAGAACAAGGCGCTGGTCGGGAGCGTCAACTCCAACCGCCACCACTTCGCGGCCGCCGTCGAGACGCTCGGCGACCTCCCCAAGTGGCTTCTGGAAGATCTGGTGACGGGCGTCCACGGGTTGGACGACTACGAGGCAGCATTCCGGAACGACGAAAGGACAATTAAGACTGCGGTACAATTCTCCCAGATATGAAGAACATAGACGACCTCATCGAGAGCGCGGCCGAGTTGGCCGAGCAGGGGCTGTCGAAGGGCGAAATCGCCGACGAACTCAACGTCTCGCGCGAAACCGCGAGTTGGCTGGTCGAACGCAGCGGCGCGGGCGACCCCGTGGCCCGGACCGCCCCCACCGGGACGGACGCCGGCGGCCCCCACGATATCCACGTCGACTGGTCGGCGCTCGGCCGCGACAGCAACCGGCTCTACCACGCCGGGGCCGCGATGGCCGACCTGCTCGCGAAGCAGGGCGAGGAGATAGACCTCACCATCGGCATCGAGAAGGCGGGCGCGCCGCTGGCGACCACCGTCGCGCGCGAACTCGACACCGACCTGGGCACCTACGCCCCCAGCAAGCACCAGTGGGAGGAGGGCGACATCGAGGACCTCGGCGGCACCTTCTCGCGCAACTTCGCCCAGATTCGCGACCGCGAGTGCTACGTCGTCGACGACACCATCACCAGCGGGACCACGATGACCGAAACCGTCGAAGCCATCCGCGAGGCCGGCGGCACGCCGGTCGCCTGCTGCGTCCTCGTCGACAAACAGGGCGTCGAGGAGGTCAGCGACGTGCCGGTCCACTCGCTCATCAACGTCGTGCGCGTCGGCAACGACGAATAACGACGGGGCGAACCGGGAACCGCGAGAGCCGACCACCCGTCCGCCGGCGAAAGTCGACCAATCAACCGCCGACGAGAGCTACCCCGGCCAAACCACCGGGGGGCTTTCGAGACATCGTTCATCGCGGTAACGGTCGTTCCTGAAGTGCGTCGAGGATTTTCGAGGCTGTCGCAGTTACTTTGTCCTCCCTCGCCATTCACGAACGGCTCGTCACGCACGCGACCACACTCTCCCGCGAATCGCCAACGCAACTTCTTTGCGCGCCGGGCGCCTATCGGTGAGTATGACTTTCCAACCCGAGAGCGAACTCACCGAGGAGGAGGCCAGCGAGGCGGTCGAATCGGCCATCGCCGACAACGACGTCGTCCTGTTCATGAAGGGCAACGAACTGATGCCCCAGTGCGGCTACTCCCAGCGCGCGCTCGAACTGATCTCGAAGTACCGCGACGACTACGAAACCGTCGACGTGCTCCCGGCGTTGCCGGAGTACCGCGCGGCCCTCGACGACCACAGCGGGTGGGAAACCATCCCCCAGACGTTCGTCGACGGCGAGTTCGTCGGCGGGAGCGACGTGTTGGCCGAACTCGACGAACGGGGCGAACTCGAAGCGACGCTGTCGTCGTAGGACCCTCGCAAGCCGTACCGAAAGGAGAGGGTCTATTTGTCTGCTCCTCGTACTGGAACACAACCGAAACATGACCCGAAAACTCGTTTCCGCGTTCCTGACGACTGAGCGAAACAGTAGGTCATATATGTTCGGACGACCTACATACCCGTGTATCGTGCCGCCAGCCGGGAACCTGCAGGTCAGCTACAAATGACGGGGCAAGTGTACCGACTCCACTCGACGCTCGAACTGCCGCTAGAAACCGTTTACGACTACTTCGAAGAGGACCCCGATCTTCCGCCGGAGATCGCCAGCGTCGACATCACTCGCCGCAAGAACACGCTCATCATCAGCGCGGTCGCTAACGACGAAACCATCAGCAAGTATACGCCGACCGCGCAGTTGAAGGCCAGCATCTCGGAGACGCGGGTGTTCACCGAGGAGGAACAGGAGAAGCGCAACGGACCGCGGTGGGCCGACGACGACGAGGAGGAGGACGAAGAGCCGCTCGGCGAACTGATCGAGATGGCCGCGTTCAAGGGCGACCGCGAAACCGTCCTCCAGAACACCGCCGTTCAGTATCCGATGTTCCTGGTGCTCTGTGACCTCGCGCGCCTCGCCGAGAAGGGGACGCTGACCGCCATCACCGAGGTCGACGGCGAACTCCAGGCGACCCGCATCGTCGAGGGCGAGGACCGCCCCGCGACCATCGAAGTGGTCGAGGGTCCGAGCAAGAACGAAAACGCCTCTAGCGGCGTCAACTGGCGGGACAACGAGTTCATCTAGACCACCTTTTTTCTTCGTCGGGTGGCCACGCGGCGCGGTGCGCCGCGTGGCCACCGCTCTCTACTCGCGGCACCGTCGGACCTTCCGGTCCGACGAGCCCTCGGTCACTTCGTTCCCGAGAACTTCGCCGCTCGCACGGCTCGTGGGAGCTTCGCTCCCACGGTGCTCGAAAAAAGCTGGACCAAAAAAGGACACGCGGCCGAGATCAGTCGCTTCGCGACTCGTCTCGGCCGCATCTTCTACTGCTGGCGCGCAGACTGCGCGCCCGCGCCCGAGCTCGTTTGTCTCGCCTATCGTTACAACGTCCCGAGCCCCACCGGCCGTCGCGCCCTCGCGTCGTTCGGACGCTCGCGGTTGGGTTTGCCTGGCGTTCCGTTTGCCCCTCCCTTTCGAGATTCGTTCGCACGCCGGCCACCAGATTCTTGTAAGGTCCGTGCGTCAGAGCCTCCCAACAGAGACTGCCTGAAACGCCCGTAAGCGGCGCGTACGGCGGAGTTCTTATCCCCTGCCGCGTCGAACAGCCGAAAAGCACTTTACCGTGGTAATTATATCTAATTACGTACGATGCCGGAAGACTTCCCGAACTACGTCGACGTCGACTACAGTGACGGCGAAGGCGAAGAGCCCGAAGACTACGCTTCGATGGAGCACAAGATCGAGAAGGCCATCGATGTCACGCGCCAGGGCCTCGAAGAGTACGAGAACCCCGCCGTCATGTGGACCGGCGGCAAGGACTCGACGCTCACGCTCTACTTCATCAAGGAGGTCGCCGAGAAGTACGACCTCGAGACGCCGCCCGCCGTCTTCATCGACCACTACCAGCACTTCGACGACATCCACGACTTCGTCGACAAGTGGGCCGACGAGTGGGACCTCGAAGTCATCTACGCGCGCAACGAGGACGTCGGCGAGTACGCCGAGGACAACGACCTCGAACCCGGCGACGACATCCCCATCGACGCGCTCAACGAGCACAACCAGCACCACGTGCGCGACATCCTCGAGTACGAGGAGGACGAGTTCCCGTTCCTGCTGGACACCTACGTCGGCAACCACCTGCTGAAGACGGTCGCGCTCAACAACGCCCTCGAAGAGTACGACATCGACGGCGTCATCTCCGGCGTCCGCTGGGACGAACAGGAGGCCCGCGCCGACGAGACGTTCTTCAGCCCGCGCCACGACCCCGAAATCTACCCGCCCCACGACCGCATTCAGCCAATCCTCCAGTTCGACGAGCGCGCGGTCTGGGACACCTTCTGGCACTACGTCGTGCCGGACACCGTCGAGGAGTACCCCGACGACGGCCACGTCCCGCAGTCCTACGACGACCTGCCGAACGACCTCACCCAGGACGACATCCCGGTCAGTCCGAAGTACTTCGCCGGATTCCGCTCGCTGGGTAGCGAAGTCAGCACCGAGAAGTCCGACGAGGAGCCGGCGTGGCTCCAGGACCTCGACAGCACGACCGAGCGCGCGGGCCGCGCCCAGGACAAGGAGGACCTGATGGAGCGCCTGCGCGACCTCGGCTACATGTAACACGACCTTTTGCTGCGCTCGGAGGTTCGCCTTCGGCGAACCTCCTCGCTGGCAAAACGTCGGTGAAAAGCACGGCGTCACCACCTACCGTCGCAGGAGAGACGGCTTCGCCGTCTCCCTGCTCCGTCGGTGGTTCCTTGGCCCGCTCGCTCACTGCGTTCGCTCGCGGTAGAGTAGATGCGGGTCGACCGCACCGCAGTCGGAAGGTCGGTCGAGCGACGTTTTCTCGTTTCTTTCGATTCTCGCTCAGCGGTGGGTGGCGCGGTACTCGCCGTGTTTGACGCCGAGGAAGAGCGCTATCAGGCCGAACACCAGCATCGAGGGAGCCACCATCATCAGCACCGTACTCGTCGCCATTACTCCCATGGCGATGAGGCCCGCCGTACCGACGGCGACGATCGCTAATAGTGCCGCGGCGGTCACAGGTACGTTAAACTCCATGTGCGGAGCGTTCGGACGAGAGGTGCAAAAGCGTTGGTCCGGTTCTCGGAATCCGAGAATCCCGGTCACGGACCTTCCAGGTGGTGTCTACGACTTCTTGGGCCGAATCACGTTCGCCAGCGAAACCACCAGTCCGAGGAGCCAGCCCACCGGCACCGCCAGCGCGAACCACATCCCCACGTAGCCCAGCCCTTCGAGGGCGAACCGCTCGCGGAGGACGGTGTTGATGCCCCAGACGTTGAGGGGGTTCTCGAGGAGCCAGACCGCCAGCGTGTAGCTCTTGGGGAAGATGACCGACGACAGCGACGGCGAGTAGAGCGCCGCCACCACCGGCGGGAGGAAGATGGCGGTCATCGCGAACGGGTAGGCGAACAGCACCGTGCTGGCCCGGCCGCCGTAGGTGCCGGTGAGATACGCCAGCGCGGCCGCGACGGTGGCGACCCCGCCGGCGGCCGCCACCGCCAGGAAGCCCGCCTCAGAGAAGCGGAGCTTCGCCAGCGCGGTCAGCGCGCCCCACGCCAGAAGCGACAGCAGGACGACGCCGACCACGCCGAGTCGGGTCGCGGTGCCGTCTATCTTGCGCGTGTAGTACCGGGTCGCGAAGCCGAACAGCGCCAGCGGGTAGAGCACCCCCACCACGGGCGTCCCGACGACGCTCCACAGCCGATAGGCCACCCGGCCCGACGTCGAGGAGGGCTCCCACTTGCCGAGGACGCCGCTGTCGCCGCCGCGTTGGCGCGGGAAGAACAGCGCCATCCAACTCTCGTGCAGTCGCTTCAGGTCGTACCGGACCGCCCCCACGAATCCGGTGTTCGTTCCGCCGTGCATCTACGGTTTTGTACGACGCGGATACTATCAAGTTTCTGGGTTGCACGTCGCCGGAACTGACCGTTCCGAGCGGTGGTCCTCGAAACGGTCGGTCGAAGCGACCTGGTCGGACCGATGCCAGGAGGGGCCGCCCGCCGACGCGAACCTTTATAAGTCCGGTTTATGTATCCGCCGAGAGACAAATGGCCGACCGCATTCGTGCGCTACTGGTCGACGACGACGCCGCGGTGTCGGAGTTGACCGCGACCTACCTCCGGCGGGTGGGCGACTCCATCTCGCCGACCGTCGAAACCGACCCCGGGGCGGCGCTGGACCGCCTCGAACGCGAGGAGTTCGACTGCGTGGTGAGCGACTACGACATGCCCCGGATGAACGGCCTCGAGTTTCTCGACGCGGTGCGGGACGTCGAACCCGACCTCCCGTTCGTGCTGTTCACGGGGAAAGGGAGCGAGGAGATCGCCAGCGAGGCTATCTCCGCCGGCGTCACCGACTACCTCCAGAAGGGTACCGGCACCGACCAGTACGAGGTGCTCGCGAACCGCATCGAGAACGCGGTCGCCCAGCACCGCGCCGAGCGTCGCGCCGCCGAGGCCGACCGGCAGGTTCGGCGCACGTTCGAACGCATCACCGACGGCTTCTTCTCGCTCGACGACGACTGGCGGTTCCGCTACGTCAACGAGCGCGCCGAGCAGTTGCTCGACCGGACCGAGGCGGAACTGCTCGGTGAGCGCGTCTGGGAGGCGTTCCCCAAAGCGGTCGGGACGCCGTTCCAGACGGAGTACGAGTGCGCGATGGAGACCCAGGAGGCGACCACCTTCGAGGAGTACTACGCGCCGCTGGACACCTGGTTCGAGGTGCGGGCCTACCCCGCCGAGGACGGCCTGTCGGCGTACTTTCGGGACGTGACCGAGCGCAGGCGGATGGGTGCCGAACTTCGGGAAACCAGGCGCAAGATCGAGGCGCTGTACGACGTGGCCGCCCGCGCCGTCTCGTCGACGACGCCCGACGAGATATACGACCTCGCGGTCGAGGCGGCCGAGAACATCCTCGAGTTCGACCTCTGTACGGTCGACGCCGAGGCCGACGGCGTCCTCGTCTCGCGGTCGGTTTCGAAGGTGGTCTCCACCGACGGCTACTACGCCGAAACCGACGTCGACGCCGAGCGCAACCTCGCGGCCCGGGCGTACCGCGAGGGCGAGACGATCATGGTCGGCGACCTCCACGAGGCCGACGCGGTGCCCGCGGAGAGCGAGTACCGGTCGGCGATGACCGTGCCGCTCGGCGAGTTCGGCGTGTTCCAGGCGGTGTCGAAGGAGTTCGACGGTTTCGACGACGACGACCGCGAACTGACCGAGTTGCTCGCCACGCACCTCACCGAGGCGCTCCGGCGAATCGAGTCCGAGCGGGAGGTCCGCGCCGAGCGCGACCGGTTCGCCGCGCTGTTCGAGAACGTCCCCAACGCAGTCGTGACGTGCGTCTACGAGGACGGCCGCCCCGTCGTCCAGGCGGTCAACCCGGCGTTCGAGGAGACGTTCGGCTGGGGTGCGGACGAGATCGTCGACGAGAGTCTGGACGAGTACGTCGTCCCGTCCGACCGGCGGAGCGAGGCCGACGAACTGAACGCGCAGGCCCAGCGCGGCACGTACGTCGACGGTCTGGAAGTCAGGCGCGAGACGACCGACGGGGTCCGGGACTTCCTGCTCCACACGGGACCGGCCCGCAGCGACCCGGACGAGCCGACGACCGAGGACGTGAGCGTCTACACCGAGATCACCGCCCAGAAGGAGCGCGAGCGGACGCTGGCGCGCCAGAACGAACGCCTCGACGAGTTCGCCAGCGTGGTCTCCCACGACCTGCGCAACCCGCTGAACGTCGCCCAGGGTCGCTTCGAGATGCTCGCCGAGGAGACGGAGAGCCCGCACCTCGACCCGCTGGGTCGGGCGCTCGACCGGATGGACGCGCTGGTCGCCGATATGCTGGCGCTGACGAAGGGCGGCGAACCTGTCGAGAACGCTGCCGCGGTGGAACTCTCGGCCGTGGCCGCCGACGCGTGGGCGACCGCCGACACCGCCGACGCGCGCCTCCGAGTCGCGGACGAGGTCACGCTCTCGGCCGCCGCCGGCCGGTTACGACAGCTACTGGAGAACCTGTTTCGGAACGCGGTCGAACACGGCGGCGCCGACGCGACCGTCACCGTCGGGGCGCTCGGCGACGCGTCGGGAGGTAGGTGCGGCGGCGAGTCCGGAAACGGGCGCACCGGGCCACCTGGCGGCGACTCCTCCGAGTCGCCGCCAGAGGGCTTCTACGTCGAAGACGACGGGCCGGGCGTGCCCGAAGGCGAACGCGGACGCATCTTCGACCACGGCTACTCCACCGCGAAGAACGGGACGGGCTTCGGCCTCGCCATCGTCGCCGACATCGCCGAAGCCCACGGCTGGACGGTCGAAGTCGGCGAGAGCGAGTCGGGCGGTGCGCGCTTCGAAATCAGGACGTGAGTCGTTTTCGAGAATCGACGGCCCGGGAGCGCGTCGACGCGACGTTCACCGGTTCCGGGGACGCTCGAAGCGCGCCATCTCGTCGGCGGTGCTCGACCGCCGGTTCTCGGTCGCCGCCGGTTCGGACCGCCGCGCGCCGGTCCCCATCACGGCGTCGAGTCGGCGCTCGAACTCGTCGCGGGTGAGTTCGCCGGCGGCGTACCGGCGCTTCAGCACGTCTTCGGCGTCCTGGCGGTTCGCCCGCGGCGTCGCCGCACCCTCGGGGTACGCCGACGGCGATTCGACGTTGCCGATGAGCGAGAGGTACACCGGCCAGAGGGTGACGACGCCGAGCAGGAACGCCGGAGGGCCGACGACGGTCCCGAACAGTCCCGTCACGAAGGCGGTGAACGTGGCCGCGGGGCTCAGCATCTCGATGCCGCCGAAGAACAAGATGGGCGCGAGGACGAGGGCCGTGCCGCCCAGCAAGGTCCGCCCGAGCGTGCCGTCGGGCGTGTAGTGTTCGACGAGTCGGTGGAGGGCGCGCAGGGTGGATTCGTCGGCGGACTCGGTCATCGCCCCACACGTCGCACACCTCTCAAAAAAGTGTTTTGTTCCGCGAACGAACACAAAATACGGTCAGTTCCACGGCGCGAATCCCGGGTCGACCTGCCGGGAACGCTCGTCGATACCGTCTATCGTCGCCACGTCCTCGTCGTCGAGTTCGAGGTCGAGCGCGCCGAAGTTGTCGCGGATGTGCTCCTCGCCGGTCGCCTTCGGGATGGTGGCGACGCCGTCGCGCTGGAGGAGCCACGCCAGGCTGACCTGCGCGGGCGAGGCGTCGTGCTTCTCGGCGACCTCGACGATTTCGGGCACGTCGAAGACCTTCCCGCGGGCCAGCGGCGAGTAGGCGACGACGTTCACGTCGCGCTCGCGGCAGTGAGCCAGCAGGTCGTTCCGGGGCAACAGCGGGTGCATCTCGACCTGGTTGGCGAACAGCGGCGCGTCGAGCGCGTCGAGCGCCGCGTCGACGTCCTCCGGTCGGAAGTTGCTCACGCCGACGTGGCGAATCAGCCCGTCGTCGCGGAGTTGGTCGAACGCCGCGAGGGTGTCCTCGGGGTCGTACTCGTCGGCGGGCCAGTGGACGTACAGCAGGTCGAGGTGGTCCACCCCGAGTTTGTCGAGGCTCTCCTTCGTCGAGTGAATCACGTCGTCGTACGAGAGGTTCGCGTTCCAGACCTTGGTGGCGAGGAAGTAGTCCTCGCGGCCGACGTCGGCCCGCGAGAGACCCTCGCCGACGTACTCCTCGTTGTCGTATATCTGGGCGGTGTCGACGTGGCGGTAGCCCATCTCCAGGGCAGTTTCGACGCTCTCGGCGCACTCTTCGGGGTCGGTGTTCTGCCAGGTGCCGAGGCCGAGGCGCGCCGTTCCGTCCAGCGTCGGCTCGTCGGTGGTCTCCGTGGACTGAGCCATAGTACTTCCTGTTGGGCGAGCGCGCCGATAGGGGTTACGGCGTCGGAAATTCGCGCTCGTTTCGGCGCCGAGTCGACGACTCGACTCGGCATAGCGAGATTCTCGCTAGTTCCACGGCGCGAACTCGGGATCGCCGAGTCGCTCGCGCCGGTCGATACCGTCGATCGTCGCGAGGTCCTCGTCGTCGAGTTCGAGGTCGAGCGCGCCGAAGTTGTCCCGGATGTGCTCCCCGCTGGTCGCCTTCGGGACGGCCGCGACGCCCTTCTCGAACAGCCACGCGAGACAGACTCGCGCCTCGCTGACGCCGTGCTTCTCGGCGACCGTTTGCACCTCCGGAACCTCGAATATCCGGCCGTGCAGCAGCGGACAGTACGCGACGAGGGCGATGCCGCGGCGCTCGCAGTACTCCCGGAGTTCCGTCTGCGGGAGCAGGGGGTGGCACTCGACCTGGTTGGCGACAATCGGAGCGTCGCAGACCTCCCGGGCCTCCTCCAGCAGGTCGGGCGTGAAGTTCGACACGCCGACGTGGCGAACCAGCCCGTCGTCGCGCAGGTCGGCGAACGCGCCCAGCGTGCCCTCGGGGTTGTAGGTGTCCGTCGGCCAGTGGACGTACAACAGGTCGACGTACTTGAGGCCGAGGCGGTCGAGGCTCTCGCGGGCGCGCGCCGGCACGTCCTCGGCCGCGAGGTCGTCGTGCCAGAGCTTCGTGGCGACGAACACGTCCTCGCGGGGCACGTCGGCCCGGGCGACGCCCGCGCCGACCGCCGCCTCGTTGTCGTAGTACCGTGCGGTGTCGACGTGGCGGTAGCCCGCCTCCAGTGCGGTTTCGACGCTCTCGGCGCATTCCTCGGAATTGGTGTTCTGCCAGGTACCGAGGCCGAGGCGAGGGACGACCGAACCGTCGTCTGTCATGTCACTCGGTTCGAGGAACGACCGCGGCATATTCGTTTCGCCGAAATCTGACCGGTACGGAGGGAAACACTTTTGCTCTCGCTGTCGTACGAGACAGGATAACAAGGTCAGACCGATGATCGACATCACGATGGACATGGAGCAGTACGACTGCCCGTTCATCGACACGACCGACGACCACGCGGTCGGCTTCTCGGCCATCCAGTGGGACTTCGACCGAGTCGCCGACCAACTGGAGACTCGAATGGTCGTGGAGGGTGAGGACCGCGACTCGCTCGACGCCGGCCTCGCCGCCTTGCGCGACCACGACAATATGCGCGACTACGCTCTGCTGACCCGCCGGGACAACGTCGCGCACATCCGGACCGTCATCGGCGAAACCGAGGCGATGGGCGCGATTCGGGACAACGGCGGCTACATCACCGGCCCGTTCTACATCGAGGAGGGGAGCGAAGTCTGGCACGTCGGCTTCGACACCGTCGAGGGCGAGGACACCACCCTGGCCGAACTCGAACGTAACAACGAGTTCGACGTGCTCGACCGCAAGAACACCGAACTCCCCGAGATGCAGGGGTTCGTCCAGAACGCCGGGGCGGCGATGACGCTCATCCAGGGCTGTCGGGACCTCTCGGACGTCGAGCGCGAGACCCTCGAAACCGCGGTGTCGGACGGCTACTTCGAGAACCCCCGCGGGGCGACGCTCGGCCACCTCGCCGACGAGTTCGACGTCTCGAAGCCGGCGGTGTCGAAGAACCTCCGGCGGGGCCAGCAGAAGATGATCCAGCGCGTGGTGGACGCGTTGGAGGAACTCGAGGAGTGATTTTGTTCGGGTTGGTGTTCGAGAACTGAGGGGGTAGTCGTTACGGCGACCACCTCGAAAGCCCCCGCTCGCTGGCGGTCGTTCCGCGGGATATTCGGCTCGCGGCTTCGCCGCTCGCCGAATAGTGGCCCGTCGGAAGCGACCAAGGGCCTGCGGCCCGCCAGCGAGCGGCCCCTTTCAGTCCCACCCTTCCGGTTGACCGGCCGAGCACGCTCCGGTGGTTGGTGTCACCGCGCGCGACCGGACCGAAACCGGTCGCGCGCAACTCTCCGAAATCGCGCTCCGACGCTACTCGTAGGTCAGCGTCATCCCGTCGTCGAACCGCAGGTCGCCGCCGTTGAGGTGGCTGGCGTGCTTCGAGAAGCCGAAGACGAACAGGTTCGCGACCTCTGCGGGCGTCATCATCTCGGTGGTGCGCGACTGGCCGAGCATCACGTCCTCGACGACCTCCTGAACCGAGATGCCGCGCTGTTCTGCGGTGTCGGGAATCTGGTCGGTGACTAGCGGCGTCTTCACGTAGCCCGTGCTGACCGAGAACGACCGGACGACGCCCTCGCCCTCCGCGGCGATGGACTGGGTCAACCCCCGGAGGCCGAACTTCGCGACGTTGTAGGCCACCTTGTCGGCGGTGACGTAGTGGCCGTGGACCGACGCCATGTTGCCGATACAGCCGAACCCCGCCTCGCGCATCAGCGGCAGGCAGTGCTTGGTGAGTTCGACCGGTGCGCGGACCATTACGTCCTGCATCGCGTCGTAGGCGTCCATCGGGAACTCCTCGATGGGGTCGATGTGCTGCATTCCCGCGACGTTGGCGAGGTAGGCGACGTCGCCGTACTCGGCGGCCGCCTCGACGATTTCGGGCACGTCCTCGCGCAGGTCGCCGGCGACGGTTTCGACGCGACCCTCGACGCCGAGTTCGTCGGCCCGCTCGGCGGTTTCGGCGAGTCCCTCCTCGTCGACGTCGGTGCTAACGACGGTCAGGCCGTTCATCGCGGCCGCCAGCGCGGTGGCCCGCCCGATGCCGGACGCGGCGCCCGTGACGAGACAGACGTTCTCGAACGCGAATCGGTCGTCGTCGACGACGAGCACGTCGTCCGCGGTCAGTTCCGGGGCGGCGATCTCCTCTGACATGGGCGAGGGGACGGTGGGGACCACCGAAAAACGCCGGGTTAACGCGTGAGCGGTCGGCGGCTGTTCACATGTTAACCCCCCAGTATTTGCCGAAGAGGAGACACTGTTCCAATCTGTTATGGTGGATGACAGCGTTTCACGGCGGCGATGGCTCACTGCGCTCGGCGCGACCGGTGCGGCCGGTCTGGCCGGTTGTATGGGCAGTGACGAGAGCGGACAGAACACGACGACCGACGGCGGCACGACCGGTGACGACTCAGGCATGACGGAAACGACGGCGAAGACGAGCAAGCAGTCGAACGTCTCGGGCAAAGTGAAGATCGGCGTGCTCCAGCCGACCTCCGGCGACCTCAAGTACTACGGCCAGCAGGCGTTGTGGGGCTTCTACTCCGGGCTGGCGTACAAGAACGGCGGCGACCCCATCAAGAAGGCGACCACGGGCACCCACACCGCGACGGTCGGCGACGTCGAGTACGAACTCGTCGTCCGGGACACCAAGTTCAAGGCCGACACGGCCCAGTCGCTGGCGACCGACCTCGTCCAGAACGAGGAGGTCGACCTGCTGTTCGGCTGTACCTCCTCGGGGTCGGCCAACCGCGTCATCAAGACGGTCGTCAAGCAGGCCCAGGTCCCGATCATGGTCGGACCTGCGGCGTCGGCCGACATCACGTCGAGTTCCGAGACGTGCGGCAACCTCGTGTTCCGCGCGAGCGAGAACACCGCGATGGACGCCCGGTCGGGCGGCAAGTACGTCGCTAGGGAGTCCGACGTGAGCAAAGTGTACCTGTTCGGCGCCGACTACTCGTTCGGCAAGGCGGTCGTCAACAACTACGAGCAGGTGCTCAAAGACGAGGGCGTCGAAATCGTCGGCAAGAAGTTCGTCCCGCAGGGCTACTCGGAGTGGAAGGGCCTGCTCGACAACGCTCAGAAGGCGGGCGCGGAGGGCATCGTCGGCGGGTTCACCGTGGCGACGCTCCCGAAACTGTTCACCTCGTACCTCAACGGGAACTACGACTACCGCGTGTTCGGCGGCTTCGCCACCCGAATCACCAACGCCATCGTGGGCCAGACGCTCCAGAAGGCGCTCGGCAAGCCGCTGACCAAGGAGAAGCTCCGGAACTCGAAGCTCGGACCGTTCACGACGCGCTACCACTGGAACCAGTACGACAACGAGATCAACAGCGCGTTCGTCGACAGCTACACCAAGACCTACGGCACCGTCCCCGATCTGTTCACGTCCGGGACGTTCACCGCCGCCTCGGCCATCGTCCAGGCGGTCCAGCAGAGCGGTTCGACGAAGGGCGCGGACATCGCCGAGGCGCTCCGCGGGATGACCGTCGCGGACACGCCCAAGGGGAAGAACGGCTACACCTTCCAGAAGTACAACAACCAGGCCCGGTCGGCGATGACCGTCGCGAACCCGGTCCCGACCACCGACCAGTGGGCCGATAGCTGGAAGGCCGCCATCATGCCCAGCAAGCCGCTCTCGACCATCCCGGCCGACCAGGCGACCATCCCGAAGAGCGGCGTCAACTGCTCGCTGTAGGCCATGTTACGAACTTCGGGACTGACGAAGGAGTTCGGCGGCCTCACCGCCGTCGACGACGTCGACTTCGCGCTCGAAGCGAACGAACTCTGCTCGCTCATCGGGCCGAACGGCGCGGGCAAGACGACGTTCTTCAACCTGCTGACCGGGACGCTCTCCCCGACGCGCGGAACCATCGAACTGCGGTCGGGGGACGGCGACGGTGGCTGGCGCGACATCACGGACGAGGAGCCACACGAGACGGCGAGCCTCGGGGTCCACCGGTCGTACCAGATCACGAACGTCTTCCCGACGAACACGGTGCTGGAGAACGTCCGCGTCGCGGCGCAGGCCCACGGCGACGACGCCGCGAAGTTCTGGCGCAACGCCGGCGCCTTCGAGGACCACATCGAGGAGGCCTACCGCATCCTCGACCGGGTCGGACTCGCCGAGGAGGCCGACACCCCGACAGAGAGCCTGAGCCACGGCGCCAAGCGCCAGTTGGAGGTCGGGGTCGCCCTCGCGGGCGACCCCGACGTGCTCCTGCTCGACGAACCGAACGCCGGCGTTTCCTCCGAGAGCGTCGACCGCATCATCGACCTCATCGAGGACGTGGCCAGCGACCACGCGGTCCTGCTGGTCGAGCACAATATGGACATCGTGATGAACGTCTCCGACCGCGTGGTCGTGCTCAACCAGGGCGCGGTCATCGCCGAGGGAACCCCGGAAGCGGTCCGGGGCGACCCGAAGGTCCAGGAGGCGTACCTTGGCGGCTACGAGGCCGGTAGTCTCAGCAGAGACGCGGAGTCGGACGCGGCGTCCGACTCCGCGTCGGACCCCGAGGAGGGAGCGGCGTGACGCGAGCTTTCGGGGTTCGAATCGGGACGCGCTCGGAGGGACAACTGCCGGGTGGGACTGAAAGGGGCCGCCCGCTCGCGGCCGAAGGCCGTGGTCGTCTCAGCGACCCCTATCGGGCGAGCGGCGGAGCCGCGAGGCGTGAATATCCTGCAGAGCGACCGCGAGCGGGCGGGGGCTTTCGAGACGTTTGTCGCATCGGATACAGTCGTTCACGGCGAGCGGGCGGTGGCTTTCGAGGCGGTCACTGCCTCGGTTGCCGTGGTGCTTTGCGGCGAGCGACCGGAAAGTCTCCAGCTAGCGGTCACTCGGCCAACACAGGCCGTGACACGACCGAATCCATTTCGATCAGAGAGGTGATTTCGTGAGTTTACTCGAAGTCGAAGACGCACACACCTACTACGGCGAGAGCCACATCCTCGAAGGCGTCTCGCTCGAAGTCGAGGAGGGCGAAGTCGTCGCGCTCGTCGGGCGCAACGGCGTCGGCAAGACAACCACGCTCAGGACCATCCTCCAGTTGACCCCGCCGCGGGAGGGCGCGGTGCGCTACCGCGGCGAGGACGTGACCGGCGACGACACCCACGAGGTGGCCTCGCGGGGCGTCGGCTGGATTCCGGAGGGCCGGCGCATCTTCACCCAGCTCTCGGTCGAGGAGAACGTCCGCGTGGCGGTGCCCGACGGCGAGAACGTCGACGAGGGCGTCGAACTCGCCTTCGAGACGTTCCCCGACCTGCGCGAGCACCGTGACCGGGACGCCGGCAACCTCTCGGGCGGCCAGCAGCAGATGCTCGCCATCTCGCGGGCGCTGGTCGGCGACAACGACCTGCTGTTGGTCGACGAACCCAGTGAGGGCCTCGCGCCGCTCATCGTCGAGCGCGTCGCCGAGGCGCTGGCGGACGCCGCCGCCGACACCACCATCCTGCTCGTCGAGCAGAACCTCCCGCTGGCGCTCGACCTGGCCGACCGCTTCTACGTCATCGACAACGGGCGCGTGGTCGAGGAGGGCGACGCCGCGAGCGCGTCGGCCGACGACGAGCGACTCAGGAGGTATCTGAGCGCATGAGCGGAATCGCACTCGCCGGTGCGAGCGCCGGCGCGAACTCGCTCGCGTTCGCACCCGCGAATCCGGTCGTGCTCGCCGGCTTCGTCGACGCGCTCGGCCAGTTCCTGCGACCCGGCAACCTCGCGTCGGTGTTCGTCGACGGCCTCTCGAAGGCCGCCATCTACGTGATGATCGCCGGCGGACTGACGCTCATCTTCGGGCTGATGGGCGTGCTCAACTTCGCCCACGGCTCGCTGACGATGATCGGCGCGTATCTGGGCGGCCTGCTGATGGTGACGGCGGTCGGCGGCGGGTCGGGTCCGGTGACGCGACTCCTGCTGTTCTTCGTCGCGCTGGCGGCGACGTTCGCCGTCCTCGCCGGCCTCGGCGGGGCGATGGAGGTCGGCCTGATACGACGGCTGTACGACCGCCCGCCGATTTACCAGATACTGCTGACCTTCGGGTTGACGCTGATACTCGACGAACTGGTCCGCATCGTCGTGTTGTTCTACGGACTTCAGCCGACCAGCGACTGGCAGGCCGCGCTCGGCACCAAGCCGGCGTTCCTCTCCCAATCGGTCGAGATCGGGGGGCTGTCGGTGGCGGGCCTCGACCTCTTCGAAATCGCGCTCGGCGCGCTCACCGTCGCGGCGCTGTGGGCGTTCCTCACCCGGACGCGGTACGGCCTGATAATCCGGGCCGGGAGCGAGGACGCCGAGATGACCGAGGCGCTCGGCATCGACGTGCGGCGGGTGTTCACCGTCGTCTTCGCGCTCGGCGCGGGCGTCGCGGGCGCGGCCGGCATGCTGCTGATGTGGGACCCGGCGTGGGCCGCCAGCGTCCCGCTGGGCGCCGACACCCTGCTCCCGGCGTTCGTGGTCGTCATCGTCGGCGGCCTCGGCACGTTCCGGGGAACCGTGGTCGCGGCGCTGCTTGTCGGGATGGTCGACGCGGTGATGACCTGGTGGTTCGTCAACGAGATCGAGTTCGCCGGTCTGCCGGAGATGACCATCTTCCTCATCCTCGTGGTGATGCTGATACTGCGGCCCCAGGGCCTGTTCGGCGTCGAGGAGGTGGGCGGCCATTAGCCCCGAGAACCCCGCGGCCCCGTCGGACGCCTCCGACCCCGATTCGGACGCGGGCGCGGTGACGGGCGACGCCGACCCGGTCGACGACGTGGACGCTCCGACCGACGCGGCGGCGGAAACCGCGCCCGACGACTCCCGGACTGAGTCGGCGACGTCGTGGCCGGTCCGCTACGCGCGCGAACACCTCGCGCACCTCGCGGTCGTCGCGTTCCTCGCGGCGTACCCCGGCATCTACTCGGTGCTGGTGACCTCGCCGCTGGGCGCGGAGATGACGACGGTGCTGCCCGACGTGGAGACGATGATAACCGTCTTCTACTTCGCGCTGTTCGCCATGTCGTTCGACTTCATCAGCGGCTACACGGGCTACCTGAGCTTCGGCCACGCGGCGTTCTACGGCACGGGCGCGTACTTCGTCGTGCTCGCGTCGAACGGGAAGATTCCGTTCGTCGCCGTCGACACGCCGTTCGTCGTCCTGCTGGTGCTGGCCGGCCTGGCCGCTGTGACGCTCTCGCTGCTCATCGGCGCGGTGTCGTTCCGGCTGACCGGCGTCTACTTCGCGATGATCACGCTGGGCTTCTCGCAGGTGCTGTACGTGTTCGTCCGCGGGTGGGACTACGCCGCGAGCAACCCGCGGGACGGCCCCGCGGTGCTCGAACGCACCGAACCGTTCAGCGTCGGCGTGCCCGGCGTTGACTCGCTGAACCTCGCCATCGGACAGCTCTCGGGCGACGAGATAGAGGGGCTGTTCGGCCTGCTCAACTTCAGCGCGACCGAAGTGTCCTACTACATGGTCGGACTGGTCGCGCTGGTCTGTTACTTCGCGATGCAGCGCATCATCCACTCCCCGTTCGGGAAGGTGATGGTCGCCATCCGCGAGAACGAGGAGCGCGCCGCGGCCATCGGCTACGACACCTTCTGGTACAAACTGGGCGCGTTCGCGGTGAGCGCGTTCTTCGCCGCGGTCGCCGGCGGCCTGCTCGCCGGCTTCCAGCGGTCGGTGTCGCCCGAGAACTCGTTCTACTTCCTCGTGACCGGCGACGCCCTGCTGGCGGCCATCATCGGCGGCTTCGGCACGCTCGCCGGGCCGCTGTACGGCTACCTCTTCGACGAGACGGTCACCGAGTTCCTCTCGAAGACCGGCGAGGGCGGCGGCCTGCTCCCCTACCTGCGGAGCCACCTCGGCGAAGGCACCCTCTCGACGGAGGTCTACAACGGCCTGACCGTCCAGCAGGGCATCGACACCTTCCTGAACGGTCACGCCGCCCTCTACGTCGGCGTGGTGTTCGTGCTGTTCGTCCTCTTCGTGCCGAACGGCCTGCTCGGGACCGTCCGGGACCGCCTCGGCGGCCCGGTCGGGAAGGAAATCGCCGAGCGACTGCGGAGTGACGAGAAGTGAACAGGGAGAACGCCGACCCCGAAATCGCGCTCACGGGGTACGGAATCTACGTTCCCGAGGAAGTCGTCACGGGCGCAGAAATCGCGGCACGGAGCGGCATTCCCGAGGAGGTAGTGGTCGAGAAGATGGGCGTCGAAGAAAAGCGCGTGTGTCCGCCGGACGCCGACCACGTCACCGACATGTGCGTGAAGGCCGCCGAACGCGCGCTCGCCGACGCCGACCTCTCGGCCGAGGACCTCGATATGGTGCTGTATCATGGCTCGGAGTTCAAGGACTTCGTGGTGTGGAGCGCCGCCGCCAACGTCGCCGAGCGCATCGGCGCCGACGAGGCGTTCGCCGCCGAGAGCTACGCGCTGTGCGCCGGTGCGCCGCTCGCGCTCCGCCAGGCCAAATCCCAACTGCTCGCCGACAGCCCGGAGAAAATCATGCTCGTCGCGGCGAGTCGCGAGGAAGACCTCGTGAACTACGAGAACGAAGACTCGTCGTTCATGTTCAACTTCGGCAGCGGCGCTGGCGCCGCCGTCCTCGAAATCGACCCCGCGGACGGTCGCGCACGCGCGACCGTCGGCGAGAGCGCCGCCGTCACCGACGGAAGCTTCTCCGAGGACGTGGTGATGCCCGCAGGCGGGTCCAGAAACCCACCGAGTCACGCCACGGTCGACGCAGAACTCCACTCGCTGGACGTGCCCGACCCCGAGGGGATGAAAGAGCGCCTCGCGGAGGTGAGCCTGACGAACTTCGAGAAAGTCGCGGACGAGGCGTTGACGCGGTCGGGCTACGACCGCTTGGACCTCGATTTCGTCGCGCTCACCCACATGAAGCGGTCGTTCCACGAGTACCTGACCGACCGCCTCGACGCCCGGAACTACTATCTGGACGAGTACGGTCACGTCCAGAGCGTCGACCAACTCCTCGCGCTCGACGAAGGCCTCTCGCGCGGCCTGGTCGAACCGGGCGACGTCGTGCTGTTCCTGGCCGCCGGCACCGGCTACACCTGGGCCGCCACCGTCGTCGAGTGGCGCGGCTGACCGCGGGCGAGGCCGAACCGATGGCAGACCGGCGGCACCGACGACGGGTCGTCGGTGCCGCCGGGATTTTCTCTGGCTCCGACCCCGTTGAATTGGCCGACAGCGCCCCCGAACCCGTCCAATGGCTTTACCGTCGGGGTCGGCGTGGCGTACTCACGTGACTCCGACGGAACTCGTCGAAGCGCACGCGGTCGAATCGCACGCCACCGTTCCCCCCGCTCGTCGTCCCGCCGCACCATGACCGACGAGTCCGTCTCGCGCCGTGGACTGCTCGCGAGCGTCGGCGCCGGGTTGGTCGGGACGGTCGGGCGCGGCCGCGGCCGCGAGGCGTCCCGGACGGCGCGCTACGTCGTCGGGACCGACTCGCGGGCCGCGGCCCGGGTCGCCGAGTCGCACGCGGCGGCGGTGAACCACGCGCTCGACTTCGGCGACGTCGGGGGCGCCGTGACCGGCCAGTTCGATTCGGCGGCCGCCGACGCGCTTGCCGGCAGGGACGACGTCCGGTACGTCGAGGAGGGGACGACCTTCCGGCCGCTGGCCGGGGAACGGACCGCGGCCGACCGGGCGCGCGAGCAGACCGTCCCCTGGGGCGTCGACCGCATCGACGCCGACGTCGCCCACGAGGCGGGTCACCGCGGCGACGGCGTCGACGTCGCGATCGTCGACAGCGGCATCCTGCCCGGCCACCCGGACCTGCGGGAGAACCTGGGCGAAGGGAAGGCCTACGTCGACTGCTGGGCCGACGCCAGACCGACGTGCCGGCTGAAACCCAGCGGTACGAGCTTCGAGTGCTTCATCGAGGTGACGCTGTGCGCGACCGACTGGGGCGACGACCTCCCCAACGGCCACGGCACGCACGTCGCGGGGACGGTCGGCGCGGTCGACAACGACGCGGGCGTGCTCGGGGTCGCTCCGGCGGCGTCGCTCCACGCGGTCAAGGTCATCAACGCCGGCGGAGTCGCCCGTGACGTCGACATCGCGCGGGCCGTCAAGTACGTCGCCGACCGGGGATGGGACGTCGCCAACCTGAGCTTTGGCAACCTCGCCGCCAGTCGGTTGCTCGCCGACGCCTGCCGGTACGCCGACGAGCGCGGCGTGTTGCTGGTCGCGGCCGCCGGCAACGGCGGGCCGCGCGACCGGACCGTGGCCACGCCCGCGCGGTTCGGGACGGTGCTCGCCGTGAGCGCGACGACCCGGGCCGACCGCGTCGCCCCGTTCTCCTCGCGCGGGCCGGCCATCGACCTCGCGGCGCCCGGCGCGGACGTCTGCTCGACCGCCAAGGCCGGCCGGTACGTCGACTCGGGCACCTCGATGGCGGCGCCCCACGTCAGCGGTGTCGGGGCGCTCCTGATGGCCGACGGGTACTCGCACGAGGAGGCCCGCGAGCGACTCCGCGAAACCGCGGAGGACCTCGACGCGCCGGCCGAACGGCAGGGCGCGGGACTGGTCGACGCCGCGGCGGCCCTCGACCTGGACTCGGACGACGACGGCGTTGGTCGCGGGGTGTGTCATCCGGCCGGCGAGGTGCCGGGTACCGGGGCTGGCGGAGTGAGCGGGTCGGAAAACCGGTAGCGGACCGCGCCCGCCGACCGACGGTTGGCCGGCGGGAGAACTTCGAGTCGGACTCAGACGCCGAGGCGCTCCCGGGCGAACCGCGCCAGTAGCGGCGCGTCCTTCAGGTGGAGCATCTTCCCGATGGCCCGGAGGTTGCCGACGTTCGCGTCGCTCAGGATGTTCTCGTTCAGTCGGTTCAGGTCGGCCATCAGGGTGTCGTAGCGCTCGTTCGGCGCGAGGTAGAGCAGTTGGGTCATCAGCAGGCGGGTCCGCATCTGGGGCGCCACCTGGTTGTGCCAGAGTTTGTCGTAGATGGAGAGCTTCTCGGCCGACGTGTCGCCGTCGCTCGCCATGAAACACCGGTCGGCGGTCACCGCCGCGGCCCGGCCGGACTTCATGCAGGTGTGGATGCCCTCGCCCCACAGCGGGTCGATGGTCGGCACCGTGTCGCCGACGGCCATGAAGTTGTCCGTGCTCAGCCCCGTCGGCATCTGGATGTGGGCCGACCCGCGGTGCTGTTTCCCTTCGAGTCGCTCGGCGTCGGCGAACCGGGGGTCCGAGTCGAGCCAGTACTGGAGGTAGTCGTCGATGCCCATCCCGTCCTTGCCGTAGTCGCGGTGGGCCTGGTTCTGGATGTAGCAGAGGCCGACCTTCGCGGTGTCCTCGCCGGTGTGGAAGATCCAGGAGTAGCCGCCGGGCGCGAGGTCGTGGTCGAGTCGGAGCATCATCGCGTCGTTGAGGTCGGCGTAGCCGTCGGCGTCCATGTCGACGCCCGCCATCTCGAACTCGATACCGATGGCCTGGTTCTCGCGCTCGAGGTCGCTCACGCCGAGTTTCTTCGCCAGCGGCGCGGCGGGACCGGTCGCGTCGATTATCACGTCGCCGTACACCTCCTGCTTGCCGCCGTAGCGGACGCCGACGATCTCGCCGTCCTCCATCACGGGTTTGTTCACCCGGGCGTCGAACCAGTACTCGGCGCCCTTCTCGCGGCCGTCCTTCACCAGGTAGCGCTTGAAGTCGGCGAACTCCAGGACCGCGCCCGGCTGTTTCCGGGTGAAGTGCTCGTTGGGCGATTCGAGGACGACGTCGTCGGTGTAGTGCATCACCACGTCGTCGGGGATGCCGAACGACCCCATCATCGAGGGGAAGGTGCCGGCAGTCGACTTGTTGCTCTGGCGCGGGAACTCGTCCTCGTCCTCGGCTTCCAGGACAACGACATCGTAACCCCGCCGGGCCAGGTCGCGCGCGCACTGGGCGCCCGCCGGGCCCGCGCCCGCGACCACCGCGTCGAAGTGCTCGGTCATGGCTCCTCGCCCCCGTTTCGTCTCGTTCGAACCGGTCGGTCGTCGGCGACCGGGCCGTCGGCAACCCCGGCGACGAGACGCCCGCCCGAGGCGCTCGCCGACCCGCGCCGCCGACTCGCCCCGCCCCCGACGAATCCGTCGTATACGTCCGCAGTCATCTCTACTGCTCGTAATCACCACTCCCATAAAAAACGGACGCAAACGCTCCTCTCCGTGCATTCTGTTGGCATCGCGCGGGCAAAAGAAGGAGACGACTCGGAATCGGAACGTCTCCGCGAATCGGTGAGTTGGTCGTCGGTCCCGGCGGCCAGGTCGACCGTACTCGTAGACTTCGAGTCGACCGTGTTCACCGGGGTCGTCGGTGGCGGCCAGGACCACGACCGGAAGTCACAGATCCCAAACAGTAATCATCCGCGGCGTGGAACTGGCTCGTACGATGGACCGACCCTGGACCACGACGGCGTGGGCGCTCGCCGACTACGCCCCGGACGCGGTGTTGGGGGTGGTACTGGCCGTCGTTCTCCCGTTCCTCGGCCTCTACCTGTTCGCGCAGGTGTCGAGATTCTACAGACTTCGCCAGCGCGACGTCGTCGGTCCGCACGTCGTCGAACCGATTCGACGGGAGTACGGCCAGTCCGTCCAGTATCACTACCGCTGCAAGTACTGCGGGATGGAACGCGAGCGCAAGGCATTCTTCCGCGACGAGGACTGCGAGGGCTTCGAAGCCGACGAGTGACGGCGACTCGCCCGGACGGTGCCTGTCGCTGTCGGCCGGTGAAAACACGAGAAATCGACCCGCTACCGTGAAGACGAACTCGAAACGCGGTTCAGTAGAACTCGCGGACGAGGTCCATCGCGCCCTCGGGCGCGCCGTCCGGAATCTCGGACATGTTCTGGTCGAGGCCGTGGAGTTCGTGGTAGGGCACGCTGTTCTCGTTCTGGTAGATGACGCCCTGGTACTCCTTGTCCGCGTCGAGGATCTTCTCCTTCGCGGCGTCGTAGTCGGTCGGGTCGTGGCCCTCGTCCTCGAGGTCCACGATGGAGTCGCGGAAGTAGTCGTAGGTGTCGACGTCGTTGAACGTCACGCACGGGCTGAAGACGTTCACGAAGCCGAAGCCGTCGTGCTCGATGGCCTTCCGGACGATCTCGGCGTGACGCTGGGCGTCGGTCGAGAACGACTGGGCGATGAACGTACCGCCCGCCGACAGCGCTAGCGCGAGGGGGTTGACCGGCGGCTGTTTCGGTCCCTCGGGGGTCGTCGAAGTTTCGAAGTCCTCGCGGCTGGTCGGCGAGGCCTGGCCCTTCGTCAGCCCGTAGATGCGGTTGTCCATGACGATGTAGGACATGTCGACGTTCCGGCGGACCGCGTGGACGAAGTGGCCCGCGCCGATGGAGTAGCCGTCGCCGTCGCCGCCCGCGACCATCACTTCGAGGTCGGGGTTGGCGAGTTTGACGCCCGTGCCGACGGGCAGGGCGCGGCCGTGAACGCCGTGGAGCGCGTAGCTGTGCATGAAGGTGCCGATCTTACCGGAGCAACCGATGCCCGCGACCACGAACGTGTTGTCGGGGTCGTTGCCGGTTTCGGCCAGCGCCTTCATCATGCCGTTCATCGTGCCAAAGTCCCCACATCCGGGGCACCACGTCGGCTGCTTGTCGGATTTGAAGTCGGTGAATCTAACCTCTGAGCTCATGCTTGGACCTCCTGAGAGAGTTTGTTCTGGATTTCCTCGGCCAGTTCGTCGGCCTTGAACCGCACGCCGTTGTACTTGTTCACGCGGTCGAGACGGGTAAGCGCGTCGCGTTCCAGCAGGTTGGCGAACTGCCCGGTTTCGTTACACTCCACGACGATGACGTTGTCCGCCGCCTCGATGTCCTCCGAGAGGTCGGGACGCGGGAAGATGTACGGCACCGAGAGGAACCGGACGCTCACGCCCTCCTCGTCGAGGTACTCGATGGCCTCGCGCATCGGGCCCTCGTTCGAGCCCCACGAGATGACGAGGTTGTCTGCGTCGGCGTCGCCGAACTCCCGGGGCGACCAGTCCTCTTCCTCCTCGGCGGTCTTGACCTTCTGGTTGCGCTTGTCGACCTGCTCGACGCGGATCTCGGTGTCCTCGGTCCGGCGACCGAGCGCGTTGTGTTCCAGACCGGTCGACATGTGGGCGCCGCCGGCCGTGCCGGGGAACGCCCGCGGACTGATGCCGTCGGCGGTCGGGAAGTGGGGCTGGAACCGGCCCTGCTCGTCGGTCCAGGCCTCGATCTCGTCCTCGTCGACGACCTTGCCGCGTTCGATTTCGACGGCGTCCATGTCGAACACCTCGGGTTCGAATGTCTGCTCGGTGACCGCCATCGAGAGGTCCGAGACGAGGAAGACGGGCGTCTGGTACTTCTCCGCGAGGTTGAACGCCTCGACGGTCTTCTGGAAGCACTCGCCGACGTTGGTCGGCGTGACGACGAACCGCGGAATCTCGCCGTGGCCGCCGTACAGCGTCATGTTGAGGTCGCCCTGCTCCTGCTTGGTCGGCATCCCGGTCGAGGGACCCGAGCGCATCACGTCGCAGATGACCAGCGGCGTCTCGCTCTGGGCGATGAGTCCGAACGTCTCGGTCATCAGGTCGATGCCCGGCCCGGAGGTCGCGGTCATCGAGCGCGCGCCGGCGCGCGCCGCGCCCAGCGCCATGTTGATGGCCGACAGTTCGTCCTCGGCCTGGACGACCTCGCCGCCGAACTGCTCGATGCGGCCCGAGAGGTACTCCATCACGTCGGTCGCGGGCGTGATGGGGTAGCCCGAGTAGAACCGACAGCCGGCGGCGATGGCGCCCATCCCGATGGCCTCGTCGCCGTTCAGCAGGACGTAGTCGTTGTCGGTGGTTTCGAGGTCGTAGTCGAAGTCGTGGTCGAACTCCTCCTGGACGTACTCCTGGCCGAGTCGAGCCGCCTCCTTGTTGTTCTCGACGATGGACTCGCCCTTGCTCCCGAACTTCTTCTCGAGCGCGCTGTCGAGGTTCTCGATGGGAAAGTTCGTCGCCTCGCAGGCCGCGCCGAGCGCGACGACGTTCTGCATGATGGCCCCGCCCGCGTCCTCCGCGAGCGACTGGAGCGGAACGTCCAGACCGATCATGCCCTCGGGCACCTCCACGTCGGCCATCTCGGTGCGCTCACCGTCGTAGATGATGACGCTGCCCTCGTGGAGTTCGTCCATGTTCTCGTCGATGGTGCGCTCGGTCAGCGCGACCAGGATGTCGAGGCGGTCGACGACGCTCTCGACGCGCTCGACGCCCGTGCGAATCTTGTAGGCCGTGTAGCCGCCTCGAATCCGGGACGCGAAGTCCTTCGAGGTGTACACGTGCCGTCCGGCCCGGGAGAGCGCCTGCGCGAAAATCTTCCCGGTTGAGTCGATGCCATCACCGGCCTCCCCGCCGATGGCCCAGTTCAAGTCTTCTGGCATTCCTAACTAGCGGGTTACCTACGCCAAATCAAAAGCCTTCTGAAGCCATTCAGTCTTCGTTCGTGCGATACGATAACTGCCGGCAACTACTACCGGATTCCCCGCGCCGAACCGGGGTCGGGTCCGGGCCGCGGGCCGCTGGGACGGGAGCCACCGCCGGACGCGTCGCGGAAGGCCTTTTTATCGGCCCACCCAACGGGGTCACATGGACGGCATGGAAGTCGCAGTGGAGTCTGTCGAGACGGTCGGCCCGGATACGGTCGCGCTGGTTCTGGAGACGCCCGACGGATTCGACGCCGCGCCCGGGCAGTTCGTGCAGTTGGCCGCGACGATAGACGGCGAGGAGGTCACCCGCCACTACACCCTCTCGTCGCCGGACGCCGAGGGGACCTTCGAGGTCACCGTCGAGGTCGACCCCGAGGGGTCGCTGAGTCCGTACCTCGCCGACCTCACCCCCGGCGACCGGGTCGAGGTCGCCGGACCGTTCGGCAACTCCTACTACGAAGGCGAGGACGGCGTCGTGGTGCTGGCCGGCGGGCCGGGCGTCGGCCCCGCCGTCGGCATCGGCGAGCGCGCGACGGAGAACGGCGGGGCGGTCACCATCGTTTACGAGGACGACCAACCGGTCCACGAGGACCGACTGGCCGCGCTCTCGGCCGCGGGCGCGAACGTCGCCATCACGACCGACGTGACCAGCGAGGACGTCGTCGCGCTCCTGGCGAACGCGACCGGCCAGGTGTTCGTCTACGGCTTCGCCGACTTCCTGGACGAGGCGACCGCGGCGCTCGACGCCGCCAGACTCAGCCCCGAGGAGGCAAAGACCGAGAACTTCGGTCCCGCCCCCGAGTCGTCGTAGCGAACGTCTCACGTCTTTTCGACGCGATTCTCCGATTCCGTGACCTTCGAAACCCGAACGAAGCGAGCGGTAACCCTCATGGATTCGCGCCCGCGACCTGCGGTTCGATTTCGCACGCGCTTCGGGTCAGCTTCGCAACAGCTATCGCGTCGCCCGCGAGTCCGCCGGACGTGATAGTCACCAACACCGAAACCGTCGCGGGTCGCGAAATCGCCGAGAACCTCGGTCTCGTCCGGGGCAACACCGTCCGGGCGCGGAACGTCGGCCGGGACATCACCCAGGGGTTGCGGAGCATCGCGGGCGGCGAACTCAAAGCGTACTCGACGCTGATGGCCGACGCCCGCGAGGAGGCGATAGCGCGGATGGAGGCCGAGGCCCGGGACCTGGACGCCGACGCCGTGGTCAACGTCCGGTTCGTCACCGCGGAGGTGACCACCGGCGGTGCCGAACTGCTGGCCTACGGTACCGCGGTCAGACTCGACTGACTCGCGAGCGCCTCCGGTTGTCCTCAGACCGACCTCAGACCGACCTCCGGCGTCGAACCACGTCCGGCCTCGACGGAGGGCCGGAGCCGACCCGTCCCGACCGGCCAGAAGTGCCTGCGTGCGGACAAAAGTCGCTGTACTTCGAACCGGGAGGGACGTACCGAGGGCCGCCCGACCACGACACCGTATCGCGGAACGAACCTGTCGCCAGATATACTATCTCTCGTTCCTCTTTAACGTCTTCTGCAGGTAGACGGAAGATAGAAATAGTGGTGTCGGACACCAAGAGGGGATGCCCGAAAAACGAGTTTCGAGGCGGAGTGTGCTGAAAGTCGCGAGCGGTTCGGTCGCGTCGCTCGGCGCGAGCGGCCTCGCCGCGGCCGGACCCGGCGACCGTGTCGAGGTGAACGTCGGAGTCGCGTCGGGTCGCGGCCGCGCGGCCGCGACTCGCGCCGCCAGCGACGTCGTCCGGACGTTCGACTCGCTCGGCGTCGTGACGATTCGGGTGCCGGAACGGGCGCTCGCCGGACTCCGGCGCAACCCCCACGTCCGGTACGTCGAGCGCAACGGCACGTACCGCGCGCTCGGCGAAACCACGCCCTGGGGCGTCGAGCGAATCGCCGCCGACGTGGCGAACGCGAACGACTTCGACGGCGAGGGGTCCCACGTCGCGATTCTCGACACCGGCATCGACGGCAATCATCCCGACCTGCAGGCAAACGTCGGCGCCGGGGTTTCGCTCGTCGACTGCGGCGGGGTCGACTGCCCGAACGACTGGTCGGACGACAGCGGCCACGGCACCCACTGCGCCGGCATCGCGGGCGCGACCAGCAACGCCGAGGGCACGACCGGGGTGAGCACCCGGACCACGCTCCACGCCGTGAAGGTGCTCGACTCGGAAGGCTATGGCACGTGGTCGGACATCGCGGCCGGCATCGAGCGAGTCGCCGACGAGGGATGGGACGTCGCCAATCTGAGCTTCGGCGGCGGCGGGTACTCGTACGTCGTCGCGGAAGCCTGCACCTACGCCGCCGGAAAGGGCGTCCTGCTCGTCGGGGCCACGGGCAACGCGGGCCCCTGCACGGACTGCGTCGAGTACCCCGCGAAGTACGACGAGTGCCTCGCGGTCGGCGCGACCACGAAAGACGACGAACTCGCCGACTTCTCGGCCACCGGTCCCGAAGTCGAACTCGTCGCGCCGGGCGAGTCCGTCTACTCGACGACCGTCGACGGCTACACCCGAAAGAAGGGCACCTCGATGGCCGCGCCCCACGTCAGCGGCGTCGCCGCGACGCTGATGGCGGACGGCCTGACCGCGGCGGAGGCCCGCACGCGCCTCCGGGAAACCGCGACCGACCTCGGCCTGTCGAGCGATGAGCAGGGGTCGGGGCTGCTCGACGCCGCGGCCGCCACCGGTGTCGGCGAGCGCGGGACGCTCGCGTTCGACCAGCCGGATTCGGGGACCTGGTTCGACGAGACGCTCTCGCGGGCCTACGGCGACGCCGTCGCCGTGGTCGGCCCGCTGTCGTTCGACGGCGCCGACCCCTCCCACGTCCGCGTCTGCGGCCTGCGCGACGTCGACGAAGGGGCGTTCCGGTACAAGATAGAGGAGTGGGACTACCTCGACGGCGCCCACGTCGACGAGACGGCCCACTACTCCGTCTTCGAGGCGGGGACGGTCGGCCGGGCGGAGGGGAGCGCGACCGCCTCCGCGAGCGGCGTCACCCTCGAAGTCGGCGCGGTCGAAACCGACCAGCGGTTCGCTCGAGTCGATTTCGCGCGCGAGTTCGCGAGCGCGCCGGTGGTCGTCAGCCAGCCCCAGACCAGACGCGGCGGGGAGGCGGTCGTGACCCGGAACCGGAACGTCTCGGCGTCGGGCTTCGAGGTCGCGCTCGCCGAGCAGGGCCGGGGTCCGCACAAGCACGAGCGGATCGGCTACGTCGCGCTCGAACCCGGCGTCGGCGCGCTCGGCGGAACGACCCTCGAAGTCGGCCGGACCGCCGACGCCGTCGACCACGGCTGGCACCGGATCGACTTCGAGCGAAGCTACGACGACCCCCACTTCGTCGCCGACATGCAGACGTACCACGGCCCGGACACCGCCGGCCTCCGCTACCGGAATCTCACGGGGAGTAGCGTCGAAGTCCGCGTCGAGGAGGAAGAGAGCGTGGACGCCGAGACGGCCCACGGCACCGAAGTCGTCGGCTACGCCGTCTCGGAGGGGACCGGCGCGTTCTGAAGGCGAATCTCACTTAGTGCTGGACGAACTCCACCAGGATTCCGCCGGTCGACTTGGGGTGGAGGAAGGCGACGTCGTGACCCCACGCGCCGGGTCGGGGCTCCTCGTCGACGAGTTCGACGCCGTGGTCGCGGGCGCGTTCGAGCGCGGCCTCGATGTCGTCGGTTTCGAGGGCGACGTGGTGGATGCCGGGACCGTTGTTCTCCAGGTACCGCGAGACGGTGCCGTCTCCGAGCGGTTCGAGGAGTTCGAAGTAGCCATTTCCGAGGTCGAGGAAGACGACCCGCAGGCCGTCGAACTCCTCCTCGTGGGCGACCGGCGCGTCGAAGAGCGCGGCGAAGCGCTCGGCGAGGCCGTCGGCGTCGTCGGTCGCGATTCCGGCGTGGTCGAATTGCATACGGGCATTGCTTCGTGCGGATGCGGTATAACGGTAGTTGGTCGCGCAGTTTCTTTATCCAGAAGTACTCGTGAAGGCCTCGGTATGTACGAAGCGTGAACTGGACGAGATGTACTCGTCACGTCCCACGCAGGGTTACAGGACTCTATGCCCGTGGGCTTATCTCTCTCCGTCCGTTTGGTCGCGTATGAGCGTTATCGCTGAATTTACCGTTCCAGCGGACACGCTTGCCCTCTCCGAGACGTTAACCGCAACCCCGGAGATGATCGTCGAGATCGAACGGGTTGTCGCACACGACGAGAACCGTGTGATGCCGTATTTCTGGGTTCGAGGCGATGACTACACCGCGTTCGAAACGGCGGTGAACGACGACCCCACCGTCCAGAACGTCACGAAACTCGACGAATACGAGGACGGCATCCTCTACCGGGCCGAGTGGACGCAGAACATCGAGAGTCTCGTCTACGCCTATCTCGAAACCGGAGCCACGATCGTGGAAGCGACCGGACGGTCGGATAACTGGGAACTCAGGATGCGATTCGACGACGAACAACTCGTCACCGACTTCCGAGAACATTGCATGCGGAACGAGATTCCGTTCGAGTTGAACCGCCTCTACCATCCGACCGAACCGATGGCGGGCGGCCAGTTCGGTCTATCACCGAAACAACGGACGGCGCTGCTTGCGGCCGTCGAACACGGTTATTTCGATATCCCACGTGCGGTTTCGATGGACGAGTTGGCAGACAAACTCGGCATCGCTCAGCAATCACTCTCGAAGTTGTTACGTCGTGCCCATCGGAATACGGTTACGAACGTCCTGACCGTGAGCCATCCTGACGATGACAACACGGCGTAGCGCCAGCACCACTCTCGCAGGGTCGAGCGACTAGACGCCGCCTGCAAAACGACACCGTGTATAAAAGATACGTATATACGCACCACAGGCCCATTCCTTCGTATCGTCTACGATTCGCCAATGACAGACGAAGCAGGAAATCTGCGTAAAATATCAAATCTCGGGGGAGGCCGGGCAGAGAGCTGACAATCGCAAGCCGCCACAGGAAAACGGGCGGTGGAACATCTTGCTGACGCACTAGATGCGGAAGAACGTGCCGAAAAGGAGTTCCACATTCGAGAGGCACTCCAACTACTCAATATCGAAGGGCGATAGATTCGCACCACGTGTCGAGCACGGACTATCTCCCTTCATCAAGTCGTACCTCTCGGAAGTTGACGGGACGGTTAAACAGAAGACATACGGCTGTTAGGTCAGAGCCGACTGGTCGTTTTCGACGCAGGGAGTCTATGGAACGGCCACAAAACCTCGTAAGTCCGATTCTGATACCGGACGGCACGGTTCTCGATCCACACCTGTTCGTCGACACCGTCTGGAATCCGTACGTAGTTATCCTCGTCGTTGAGTGCCTGTTCGAACACACGTTGTTGGTCGGGACCGAGATCCGAGAATGCGACCGTCTGATTAATCGAGTTGTCGCTATCAGCCGGGGTTACGTCAAGATAACTGGCGGTCGTATGGCCGTCTAAATCGAGTTCGGTCAGGAGGACACCACCGACACTCACCACGAGCAACAAAACGATACCCAGACCAATCCAGTAGCGGTGTTTCATATCCACGGATGAGTAAGAGGCTTGTGAGTGTTTTCTGTTCAACAAACCTGTCTTGACTGTTAGTGCAACATTCACAGTCGCACCACAGACTGGCCGATTCAGAATCCGTACTATCGACTGGGTCGGCCACTGCAGTACACGTTCACTCCAAGAAAACGTGCGATACTCGACCGTCGGCGAATCGTCGCGTACGGACGATTGCGGCTGCGGAGGGACAAACCGGGTGGCAGAGGCTTGATGTGCGGACGCGCCGCACGGGACGCATGGACACGAGCCAACAGCTGTACGAGCACGAGGCGACCGGCTGGCGGCGCGGGGTCTACGACGACATCCAGGCGACGTTCCGTGCGCCCGTCGTCAACTGGATATTCCGGGCGCTGATGGCCAACGAGCCCGATTTCACCCGCTACCTCTGGGGACAGGTCAAGCCGACGTTCGAAACCCGCGCGTTCGGTCGCTACTCGGTCGGGTACCGCGACGCCGTCCTCTCGGCCGTCGAAGCGGGAGAGACCGACCGTTCCGGCGTCCCGCGCTACCGCCGAACCGACCTCGACCTCGAACCGGCCGCGTTCCGGGAACTGCAGGGGCAGGTCGCCACCTTCGACGTGGTCGCGCCGCGACTCGCGGCGCTGTTCGAGGTCGCCGACCGGTCGCTCCGGGGCGAATCGGTGGGCGACGCCCTCGACGAAGGCGAGCACGCCGCGACCGAACCGCTCCCACCGGAACTCGACCGCGACCGCGGCCTGTCGCCGACGATGGTCGACGACCCGCCCGCGGAGCTGTCCGACACCGTCGACCGTATCAGGTCGTTCCACGGCTTCGACGACGGCCTGCCGAGCATCTACCGGTGTCTCGCGCAGTGGCCGCCGTACCTCCAGACGGCGTGGGACGACCTCGAAGAGAGGTTCGAATCCGACGACTTTGACCGGGCGTGCGAGCGCGCCGACGAGGTGACCGGGTCGTTCGTCGACTCGCTGGCGTACCCGCCGCGGCTCTCGCCCGACGACCTGCGGTCGTTCGGGATGGACGACGAGTCGATAGCAGGGTTGCAAGAACTGTTCGAGACGTTCAACCGCGGCCCCATCGAGACGGTGCTGCCCGCGCTTCACGTCTACGCGGCGACAATCAAGGTTGAGGGCCGGCGGGAGATGGGGTGAGAATACGAACCGCAGCGGACGCTCAGACCGAGCGCGACTCGTACCTTATAAATCACTTCTCTCTTCATTGGTAGAGGAGAACGGTACCGCCGTCGCCATTGTTCGCCGTGACCAATAGATTCCCGTTCGCAACTCGCTCGCGTTCCGGTTCAACGACGACCAGGTGACCGACAAGACGAACAACAGCGGCGCGTACTACAAGTCGACGACCGACCACTACAATAGTGCCTTCTACTACTTCGTGAAACTGCCCGATTCATGGTACATCGCGCTCCTTGGTCAGACCCTGCTGAATTTTCACGCGATGGTGCTATGCTAATGTGTGTCAAATGAGAACGGGGGTAGAACCATCCATGGCAGAAGCAACACCACCAGACACAGGTGGGGAACTGGAAACAGTCACGTCCGTAGACGGGACTGAGATTGCCTTCGAACGGACGGGGAGCGGGCCACCGCTCGTGCTCGTCGCTGGGGGCGGCGCGAACGATCATACTCGGTGGGAACTGGCTGGCGTCCGTCCCACCTTCGCAGAACACTGCACCGTCTATGCGATTGACGGGCGCGGACTCGGCGCGAGTGGCGACGCTGACGAGTATGAACTAGAACGCGAGTTCGAGGACGTGGCAGCCGTCGTCGAGTCGATCAACGAACCCGCCGTCCTACTTGGGCATTCGAGTGGCGCCCTGATAGCGTTAGAGGCAGCGCTGCGAACCGACAATCTCCGTAAACTCGTCCTGTACGAACCGCCAATACCGGTTAGTAACCACTACCCCGACGTTGGAGATGCAGTCGCTAAAATGGAGGCACTGATGGACGAGGGACAGCACGAACAGGTGCTCATCCTGTTTCTGCGGGAAGTCGCTAACATCCCGCCCGACGAAATCGATGCGCTCCGTGAAGCCCCGAACTGGCGGAGTCGAGTGGACGGGGCCTTCACAATCCCCCGTGCGATTCGAGGAATAAGCGAATACGAGTTCGACGCTGCTCGATTCACAGACATGACCACGCCGACGTTGCTGTTGGCCGGCAGCGAGAGCCAGCCATTCACCCATGCCGCCACGGAAGCACTCGACAAGGCACTCCCGAACCCCCAGATCGTCACGTTCGAGGGGCATGGACATGACCTGCCAGCTCCGGATGCTCAAGGACGGAGACGCTAAAGACGGTGGCTACCGCCGCCTGGCGCTCGCGGGCATCGTCCTCGGCGCTGCTGCTGGTATGGTGTTCGCTGCCATCGTGTACGTGATGATCGCAAAACCCTGGTGAGCCGGGTCGGGTGTCGGCTTGTGTGGAATATAGGGCGCGTATCGGTTACAGGTACATCCTCAGCCGACAACCATAGAATCGACACGAACCGGTGAAGCGAGGCAATGAGGAGAGAACTTGTGAAGTGAGCGTTGCGGTGTCCTGATGAACGTGGCCGCGGGAGGAGTAATCGTGATTTTACTAATTTCGATTTCCCTATCTGTGCAATGGTGCCCATCGCAAGGAGCGACGCAGTCCGTGTTGTTAGAACGGCTGCCAAATACGGTTTAGAAGTTCGGAACTGGCGGTTTGGGAAAATACCAGTACTTTCAGTTCGTCACGATGAGCTTCCCAACGCTCTCGCGGTTCTGCATCGCCGTGAACGCGTCTGCGGTTTCCTCAAGAGGATACGTCTCGTCGATTGTGGGAGTCAGGTCGCCGGCGTCGACGAGCTCAACTAGTGTCTGGAGGTCTGCCTGCGTCCCCATCGTACTGCCAATGATTCGCTTGTGGCCCAAGAACAGGTCCGGAATATCGATTTCAGAGCGGCTTCCCGCAGTTCGGCCACAGACGACCATGTGTCCACCCCGTCGAAGGACGTCGAGTCCGAGGTCGGTGTACTGGCCACCGAGGTGGTTAATCACGGAATCCGGTGTCCCGATATCACTCACCGCACGACGGAGGGCATCGGAATCTGTCCCTTGAATCGCATGATCGAGGCCCAACGCCTCGACCTCCTCGAGTTTGTCCGCTGACGAAGACGTACCGATGGTTCTCGCACCGAAGATACCGGCAAGCTGGACGCTCGCGACACCGACACCGCCTGTCGCGCCCGGAATGAAGACGAGGTCGTTTGGACCGACGTTCGCCTGCCGGAGCATATGATAGGCGGTCATGTATGCGGTCGGGAGGGCGGCCGCAGTCGTCGTCTCGACAGACTCCGGAAGCGTGATGAGTCGGTCCGCCTCGACCCGAGCTGTCTCTGCCAAGCCGCCATGATCGAGCGAGTAGTACTCACAGCGGTTCTCAGGGCCTTCACGGCAGAACCGACAGACTCCGCAGGTTTCGTTCGGGCATAGAACGACTCGCTCCCCGAGTTCGACCTCGGTCACGTCATCACCGACGGCGCGGACCGTCCCGGCTACGTCGAGGCCACTCACGAATGGGAGGTCGTCCGCATCGACCATCGCGGAGTCGCCTTCGAGGATCCAGAGGTCGTGGCGATTGATGGCGCACGCTTCGACGTCAACGATTGCTTGTCCAGCACCTGGTTCGGGCGTCGGTTGGTCGATGATCGAGACTCCCTCGGGGCCAGTGAGTTCGGTGAAGGCTGCAGCACGCATTACCCCGTGGTTCGGCTGCGAGTACAATAGTTACTGTTGGAGGATGAACTCCGTTCTACCCAGTGTCAGTCTCCTCGCCGACGAACCCGGAGTAAAGTCGGATTCATGAAATCCGTCGTTGGTGCTTTCGGCGACGCTACCGGGCATAGCCGCACTCCGCTGATGCTTCCTGTGGGTCAAGGCACGTCACGTCATCGGTGGTCGGAGGCGGGGTAATCGTAATCCGAACTCTGCCGGCGACGTCGAACGCGAATCCCCGACACTCCTCGAAGCAACGGACCAGTCTCTGGGCGCGGCGCGCGCCGAAGGAGAGACTGGTGAGGGTCACGAGGGTAACGATACCGGCCAGCGGCTGACTTACGACCCAAAGCGCGAAGGGTATCACAGCCATCATGGCGTAACTGATGAGGATACTCCGCCACGTGGGGTGGTGCGGAACTGAGTAATCTCTTGGAGCAGACGGTGGTCTGCACATATCTTCGTTGTGGTGTCTCAGTGTCCGTCTTCTCGAAGCGATGCAGTACGGTCGGTGAAGTGTCCGTTCTTCGCCAGTGCGGTCACTCCGATTCGCTTCCGAGAGCGGATTCGGAGTTCGGTGCTGGCTTCTCTCCAGTTATCGTCGCTGCGATGAGATAGTCGCTCAAATCGCGGTCGTCGTCCCACTCACGGATGAACTCGTCGCTGTCGGCTTTCGGCTCGATGGAAACGCCCGTAAATCCAGCATCACGCAACATTGCCTCGAGTGCGGGAATGGTCGATGCTCCGCCGACGCAGGCCGCCACTGACGTTGGATCCGCCTGGAGAGTTGCTGGGAACTCGGTCGTCTGGACGACGTCCGAGATGGCCAGGCGTCCCCCCGGGCGGAGGACGCGAGCTGCCTCATCGAAGACCTGCGGTTTGTCTGGTGAGAGGTTGACAACGCAATTCGACAGAATCACGTCCACAGACTCGTCGGCGACTGGAAGGTGTTCTATCTCGCCGAGTCGGAACTCGACGTTCGTCGCGTCGTTCGTCTCGATGTTTCCGCGAGCCTTCTCGACCATCTCGGGCGTCATATCGACACCGATGACGCGGCCATCCGTCCCGACTTCGCGGGCTGCGAGGAAGCAATCGAACCCACCACCGGAACCGAGGTCCAAGACGGTTTCTCCCTCTGTAAGGCTAGCAATCGCGGTCGGATTGCCACAGCCGAGGCCCAGGTTCGCTCCTGCGCTGACGGCATCGAGGTCGTCGGCGGCATAGCCGACCTGCTCTGAGCGTTCATCAGGCGAATCCCCACAGGATTCGGTGTCACCGCAGCACGACGAGGATTCCGTGGCAATCTGTTTGTACCGCTCGCGCACGGCGGTACGCTGTTCGGAGGCTGTGAGCCGTTCACCATCCCGGTCGGTGGTCGATGTGTTTTCACTCATCAGTGAGTGCCCTCGTCTCGTCGAGTACGCTCAGGAGTCGTTGCGCGCGAGGGGTTGCGGTGTAATACCGCCATCGCCCCTCCTTTCGTCGTTCGACCAGGCCGGCGCTGAAGAGCCGTGAGAGTGCTTGACTGACTGCTCCTTGACTTACACCGAGCGTTGGCTCTAGTTCACAGACGCAGATGCCGTCATCGTCGGACTCGGCGATGAGTCGAAGTGCCTCGTACCGAGTATCGTTTCCGAGGGTTGCGAGCGTCTGGACGTCTGCAGCCACCGCCGATTCTGTCAAGGGGTGTTCGACCGGACGGCAACAGTCTGCTGTTCGCTCGTCTTTGGCGCCGGGGAACTGGTCGTCTGACTTTTGCCCACTCATTTTAGCACATCCTAATATTAGAGTCTGCTAATATAGCTGTTTGGGGTATCATTCAAGCACTACAGAGAAGAAACGTGTGAAGAGGGCAAACTATCGAAGGTGGAGACGCCGATGAACTCGTAGAGACTCCGTCGTCGAATGTGGCCTCCAACCGCTCATCTCCCGTGCAAAAATCTCGGTAGATTCAACCTCATCCGTTGGGGCGTGGCTAAAGGAGTTCTCTCAAATTTAGAGCTGAGAGGTCATAGCGAAGTTGGACTGCGTCGTATTCCTGTGTGTATTCGAGAAGACTTGCGTCCTCCATCTTCGGGATATGCGAGTGGTAGAGGTCAAGATAGACTCTCTTCACGCTTTCTGCGGGAACTTCGCTGAGGGTTTCGGCATCATGTTCTAATCGCGCTACTTCATCGGCTAAATCTGCGAGCGTCATCGGAGTCGCATACGTTTCAAGGCAATAGAGAGCGTAGCGTCGCCGTTCATGAGATAATACCTCAAACAGGGTGTTATACGTCTCCTGTTTCTCCTTCTCCAAACGATTGACATCCTCAAACATGGTAACTATTAGCATAACCTCTTGTCTATCAACCCATAATACTACCCCCTCATATACGTGGTGTTGCGAAGTCCCTCACGAGAAATTCCAACGAAGATATGCCTCAATGGAGAACTCCATCGTCCACTTCACATCCCATGTCGGACCTCGCTGAGTAGCGTCGCACCAAATGCCGAGGAGAGTAGTCGAGATTCTACCTCGCCCAAACCGAATCAGGGAAGTTGTCCTGTTCGACACGCTGATCGTGCTTCCAATTATCTCCTCCCACGCTCGCTTCATCTTCGTATTCCAACATTGTCGCCCCAACCGAGTATTTGGCTTGTGGTTGTTGTCAGCCAACTCAGCAGGATGTGTGAGACGAAACCGTTGACAGTATTGGCGCTTGGTCCCAAGGGACTCGCAGCGCTACTCTCGTCTCTATCGCATCGTCCCTCTGTCTAAAAATCGTTACCAATTATGCCATCTATTTTCGCGCCTATGGTTAGTCTTTTTACCCTGTAGTAACTATTTCCGGCAACATGAGCGTAAGTAGCTTCCAACCGACAGAATCCGAAGACCAGGGCCTTATCTCACAAATCGTTAGCGGGATTGCAGACGCGAAAGGCGTCGATACCTGTGACATCGAACCGCTCCACCGCTCTATTGACCCAGAAGCACTCGTGGACCTCTTTTCCGACACCGTTAGTGGAGAAGAACGGAACGACGGCATGGCTGCCTTCACCCATTCTGACTGCAATATCGTCGTCTGTGCCGACGGTAGTATCGACGTTTTTCCGACAGAATGACGAAATGGCGGTGAGTGGTTTCTTGACGTTAGTGCCTCTCGCCATCACGTTGGTTTTGCGATAGTACGGCCAGTAGTGATATGAAGAATCAAGCGAGTTGTTCCAGCTGGGTTTCGAGTATGATATATCCGATGAATGCCTAAAGTATCTTCCTCGAAACCAAACAATAAAGCCATGAAGCGCAGAACGTTCATCAAGGCGACCGCCGGTGCATCGTTCGGTCTAGCGACGCTTGGAACGGCAAGCGCCGCCCCAGACAGGGACAAGTACCGTCCAGGCGGCCCACAACGTGGCAGTCCCCACTCGATCAATCTCAACGCGTTCCACACCAACGCCGAGCTGGCCAGTGAACTCGCAAAGATTGAACAGCAAAGTGGACGTGTCTCGCTCCGTGAAATCGGCCGCTCTGCTGGACGCAACGACCCACTCTGGGAGGTGAAGGTTGGCGACGGCGATACGAAGGTTCACCTCATCACGCAGATTCACGGTGACGAACCGATCGGGACAGAAGTCGCGCTCAAACTAATCAGGACGCTTGGGACGAGTAACTCCCAACAGGTTGAGCACATCCTCGAGAACCTCTCGTTCACCATCATCCCGCGGGTCAATCCCGACGGTGCGATGTACCACTACGACTACGACGGAGATGGGGACAGCGAGTGGGTCGGCCGCCGCCAGAACACCCAGGCGTGGGACGGTGAGTCGCGGTACAAGCCGTACTACCACTCGACCGATCCGGCCGGCGACCCCGGCTATGACATGAACCGAGACTTCAACATTCGGCCACCCTCGGAGTTCAACCCTCGGACGGACGACCAAGCAACGTGGTGGGCCGACGAACAGTACATGGACATGCCCTACGAGGGCCACACTCTGTTCGCGAGCGGTCTCCGACTCACGCCGGAGGTCCGAGCCGTGACCGAGTCGTTCAACGAAGCCAACGCCGATTATGCAATCACCCATCACCACAAGGGCGGCGACCTCTACCCGGGGACTGGCGACGGGAACAAACCGCCAAAACAGACGCTGATGAGCGTGATGGCGCCGTACGGCCCAGACTACCTCGACCGCTCGCCGTTCTACCCGGACGACCATACGCCCGTTTCGGAGGCCGTCAACCCCTTCCTCGATTACGACACCAGTACGCGCTCGATCAAGCTGAACTCGCTCGTCATCGACGCACTGGCCGAGCGCGGTAACAGCATTTTCGACAGCATCACCCGCTACGGCTACTACCCACTGTGGGGGTCGTATCTCGACGCCCTCTGCCCGAACCTCGCAAATGGTGGCGATACTGCCGCGGGCATGCTCTACGAGGTGGCCTACCAGACCGACCATCTCGGCCAGAAGAGCATCGGCCGGATGATGGAACTCACGAAGGTCGGCTTCCTCGAATCGTTCGACGCACTCGCCGACGACCCCACGCTCGGAGCCTATAGTACTGATTCCTACTTCGAGACGCCCCTCTACGGCGAGGAGATCATGCGGTAAGATTCTCGAGCCGTAGAGAATTCCGTCTGTCATACCCATCTCTCATATGGCGTGCAATTTTTCGTGTGTAGAATCGGATTCAGGGTGAGTAGCAATTAGCGCATTCCAATACACCGTAGCAGAACGAAGGTGTTGTATCGGTTGAGCCTTCAGACCGACCCGCCGGGGTGGTACTCGCCGAACACGTCCCGGAGGACGTTGCAGATCTCGCCCACCGTCGCGTACGCCTTCACGGCGTCGACGATGTAGGGCATCACGTTCTCGTCGCCCTCGGCGGCCTCCCGGAGCGCAGACAGGGTCGCCTCGACTTCCTCGTCGTCGCGGTCGTCCTTCACCGATTCGAGGCGGTCGATCTGGCGCTGTTCGTCCTCCTCGGTGACCTCCTGGATGTCGACCTCGGGTTCCTCGTCGACCTCGAACTCGTTGACGCCGACGATGACGCGTTCTTTCTCCTCGATCTCGCGCTGGCGTTCGTAGGCGGTGTCCTGTATCTGGCGCTGGACCCACTGGCTCTCGACGGCCTGGAGCATCCCGTCCTTCTCGTCGACGGTGTCGAGGATGTCGAACGCCTCCTCCTCGACGCCGTCGGTCAGGCTCTCGACGTAGTAGCTTCCGGCGAGCGGGTCGATGGTGTCGGCCGCGCCCGACTCGTGGGCCAGAATCTGCTGGGTTCGCAGGGCGGTCCTCACGCTCTCCTCGGTGGGGAGCGCGAGCGCCTCGTCCTTGCCGTTGGTGTGGAGGCTCTGGGTGCCCCCGAGCACCGCCGCGAGCGCCTGGTAGGCGACCCGGACGATGTTGTTGTCGACCTGCTGGGCGGTGAGCGTCGAACCGGCGGTCTGGGTGTGGAACTTGAGCTGTTTGGACTTGGGGTTCTCGGCGCCGAAGCGCTCCTCCATGATGGTCGCCCACATCCGCCGGGCCGCGCGGAACTTCGCCACCTCTTCGAGGACGTTGTTGTGCGCGTTGAAGAAGAAGGAGAGCTGAGGCGCGAATTCGTCGACGTCCAGGCCCGCGTTGAGGGCGGCTTCAACGTACTCGATGCCGTTGCCCAGCGTGAACGCCAGTTCCTGGGCGGCGGTCGCGCCCGCCTCTCGGACGTGGTAGCCCGAGATGGAGATGGTGTTGAACTTCGGGGTTTCCGCGGCGCAGAACTCGAAGATGTCGGTGATGATGCGCATCGACGGCTCGGGCGGGTAGATGTAGGTGTTGCGCGCGATGTACTCCTTCAGGAGGTCGTTCTGGATGGTGCCGCGCAGTTCCTCGCGGTCGACGCCCTGTTTGTCGCCCACCGCGATGTACATCGCCAGCAGCACCGAGGCGGGCGCGTTGATGGTCATCGACGTCGAAACCTCGTCGAGCGGGATGCCGTCGAAGACCGTCTCCATGTCGGCCAGCGAGTCGATGGCGACCCCGGACTTGCCGACCTCGCCGGCGGCCATCCCGGCGTCGGAGTCGTAGCCCATCTGGGTCGGCAGGTCGAACGCCATCGACAGCCCCGACGAGCCGTTCTCGATGAGGTACTTGTACCGCTCGTTGGTTTCCTCGGGGGTGCTGAAGCCGGCGTACTGGCGCATGGTCCAGAGTCGCCCGCGGTACATCGTGGAGTAGACCCCGCGAGTGTAGGGCTCTTCGGCGGGGAAGCCCAGGTCCTCCTCGTAGTCGAGGTCGGCCACGTCGTTGGGGGTGTAGATTGGCTCGACGTGCTGGCCGCCCGTGTCGGTCGTGAACTCCTCCTTGCGCTCGCCGAAGCGCTCGACCGTGGGCCCGCGCGTCTCCTCGTCCCACTCCTCGCGCGCCTCGCGTATCTCCTCGAGGTCGTCCGCGTCGAACATTGTCTAGGCCGACGGGCGGGCGTCTCTTAACGATTGGCGGATTGACTTTCGCGAAGTGGGTGGTCGGGAGTTGGTGGGCGAGGAGTCCTCGAATACTGGTCAGCGACCCCAAGAAACGGAGCGGAGAACAGCCAGAAAGCCCCCGGCGCTCGCGGTCGCTCCGACGGATATCTGCGTTCTCCGCACCGCCCACGCAGATAGGGCCGTCGGAGACGACTAAAGTGAACGCGAGCGCCTGGTCCCTTTCAGTCCCGCCCGGGGGATGAATTAGCCGAGCGCTTTCGGTGGTCGGTGTCACCGGCCGAAACGAACCTGGACCGACCACCCGGCGCGTGCTGGCGCGGCTCGCGGTTTGAGCCGCGCCTTCTTCGCGCGAGGGACGACCGAGCGCCTCGAAGAGGCGCGACGGAGTCGGCTGGGGAGGACGTGGCGGTTGCGGTCGGGTGGATGAAAGGGGCCGCCTGCTCGCGCTGGCATAGTCGTCTCAGCGACCCCTGTGCGTGGCGCGGCGAAGCCGCGCCGCGGATATGTCGCTGAGCGACCGCGAGCGGGCGGGGGCTTTCGAGGATGTCACTGCGATGGTCGTCGTTGTTCTCTCTGGCTAGCGGGCGGGGGCTTTCGAGGTGTTCTCCGTCCCGGTCGTCGCCGACGTAGTGGTATTCAGTAACGAAGAGAAACGAATTCTCGAAACAGGCACTATCCCGTATCGTACTTGTAGGTCGCGCTGTCGGGGTCGATGCCGAAGTCCTCGGCGCTCTCCTCGGGTTCGGCGTCCTGCTCGCGGGGGTGGGCGCCCTTGAATCGCTCTCGGAGGCGGTCGGGCATGACAAACTCGTCGACGTCGAGGCGCATCCCGACCGCGTCGGGGTCCAGGCTTTCACGCTTCGTTTCGAGGCGCTCGCGGAGTTTCTCCGGGAGGTCGCTACGGTCGACGCCCCCGAAGCCGAACTGCGCGAGGTAGTCGGTCGCGCTCGTCAGCGCGTACACCTCCTCGAACCCCTTGTCGCCGGCGTGGTCGACCAGGCGTTCGACCACGTGGGCGCCGACGCCCTGGCGCCGCCAGCTATCGAGGACCCCGATGCTCGTGAGTTCGCAGAATTCGCCCTCGTCGGTCTTGTGGATGCGGATGCGGCCGAACCCCGCCTTCGCGTTCGAGCGCTCGTCGATGGCGACGACGTAATCCCGGGAGCGGAACGCGGTTTCGTCGAGACCCATCGCCTCGATGTGGTCGAGCAGCCAGACCTCCTCTCTGTTTTTCGCGTCCCGGACGTACATGCGAGAGAGTAAGGCGGTGTCCGATAAAAAGGTGTGGCGCCAGAAACAGTTTCGGGCGGAACGGCGCGGAGAGTGCGTGCTGGCTGTGATTACTTCGAAAGTAACCATTCTACCGTGACCGTTCTACCGTGACCGCCACTCACACGATACAAATGAAACCGCACCGCCAGCGCGCGCCGGGTCGAAGGTGAAGACCGTTTGCGCCGAGCCGAATTCGAAAACCCGCGAAAATTCCTACAGGTCTTCCAGCGAGCGAAGCCGCTGTTCGACCGTCGGCGGCGCGGCGCTGGGACCGTCGCGCACGCGGTGATCCGGAATCAACAGCGGCGCGGGGTTCTCGTCGAGGGCGGTGCGAACCATGTTCAGGTCGTCCTCGTCGGTGTGGTCGACCCCGCTGGTCATCCGGGCCAGCGTCTCGACGTTGATCTGTTCGCCGTAGGGAATCTCGCGCACGCGTTCGAGCACGGCGCGCTGGTCGGTGGGCATCGTCAGCGCGATCTCGACGTCCGAGAAGTCGTCCTCGACGCCGCCGAGGTAGTCGAAGATGCGGTCAAGGAGTTCGTGTTCCGCGTCGGCCTCCTCGTCCGGGGCGTCCGGGAACGAGACGCTGAGCACGCGCCCGCTGGCGATGCCGAGTTGGACGTACCGCTCCAGGTACGGCGATTCGCGCGCGAAGATGCCGGCCACGTCGTCCATGGGTCGGGTTTCGGGCGGTCCGGACTTGAAGATTCCGCGCCCGAGTCGCCCTCGAACGACGCGCGGCGCCCGGGGCGACGTCCCGACGGCGCAAGTCTTATGTACAATTCCGTCCGTTGATGCACAATGATGAACGACACTCAGGAGCTCGCACCCGCGGTCAGGTCCATCCTCCGGACCGCCGAGGAGCGCGGCGACCCCGACGGCGACCCGCTGTCGGTCGACGCGCGGTCGCTACCCGCGGCCCTGTCGTCCGCCGAGGCCGACGGTCACGTCCCCGTCGTCGCAGAGGTGAAGCCGACGAGTCCGACTACTGAGGGCACCCGAGACGCCGACCCCGTAGAACTGGCCGAGGAGATGGTCGCGGGCGGCGCGGCCGCGCTCTCGGTGCTGACCGAACCCGAGCACTTCGGCGGGTCGCCCGAGAACCTGCGCCGGATTCGCGAGACCGTCGACGTCCCCGTCCTCCGGAAGGACTTCCTCGTGAACGAGTCCCAACTCGACACCGTCGAAGCCGATGTCGTCCTGCTCATCGCGCGGTTCGTCGGCGACGACCTCCCGAAACTCCTCGACGCCGCCGAGGACCGCGGCTTCCAGGTGCTCGTCGAGGTCCACGACCGTGACGAACTGGAGCGCGCGGTCGAGGCCGGCGCCGAACTCGTCGGCGTGAACAACCGCGACCTCGGGCGACTCGAAGTCGACCTCGGTACCTTCGAATCCGTGGCACCCCACGCGCCCGAAGACGCGACGCTCATCGCCGAGAGCGGTATCGCCGCGCCCGCCGACGCCCGGCGGATGCGCGAGGCGGGCGCCGACGGCCTGCTGGTCGGGAGCGCCATCATGGACGGCGATATCGCGGCGAACACCCGGAGGCTGACGGGCGCATGAGCCGAACCGGCGATTCGAAGTTCGGCGACTACGGCGGCCAGTACGTCCCCGAGGTGCTGATGCCCGCCATCGAGGAACTGACCGACGCCTACGTGCGCTACGTCCTCGACAACGAGGACGGCTTCATGGACGAGTTCCGCGAGCGCCTGCGGGACTTCGGCGGGCGACCGACGCCGCTCCAGCGCGCCGACGCACTGAGCGACCGCTACGACCGCGAGGTCTACCTCAAGCGCGAGGACCTGGTCCACGGCGGCGCGCACAAACTGAACAACGCCCTCGGGCAGGTTCTGCTGGCGAAGTACATGGGCAAAGAGCGAATCGTCGCCGAAACCGGCGCCGGCCAGCACGGCACCGCCACCGCGATGGCCTGCGCCCACCTCGGCATCGACTGCGAGATATACATGGGTCGGACCGACATCAACCGCCAGCGCCCCAACGTCTTCCGGATGCGCATCCACGACGCCGAGGTGAATCCGGTGGACGTCGGCTCCGGGACGCTCAAGGAGGCCATCAACGAGACGATGCGCGACTGGGCGACCAACGTCGAGGACACCCACTACGTCATCGGCTCCGTGGTCGGCCCGCATCCGTTCCCGAAGATGGTCCGGGACTTCCAGGCGGTCATCTCCGAGGAGGCGCGCGAGCAGATTCGCGAGAAGGCGGGGCGCCTGCCCGACAGCGTGGTCGCCTGCGCGGGCGGCGGGTCGAACACGATGGGCGCGTTCCACGAGTTCGTCGGCGACGAGGACGTCTCGCTGGTCGCGGTGGAGGCCGGCGGGTCGGGTCTCACCATCGACGAGGACGCGGGACTGGCGCCCCACTCGGCCTCGCTGTCGTCGGGTGAGGAGGGCGTCCTCCACGGCGCGCGCACCAAACTCCTCCAGAACCGGGACGGCCAGATCCTCGAATCCCACAGCGTGAGCGCGGGGCTGGACTACTCGGGCGTCGGCCCCGAACTCGCCTACCTCGCCGACGAGGGCCGGGTGACGCCCGCGAACGTCGGCGACGACGCCGCGCTCGAAGCGTTCCACCGACTCTCCAAGCTGGAGGGTATCATCCCCGCGCTGGAGTCGAGCCACGCGCTCGCGTACCTCGAAAAGGTAGCGGACGACGGCGCGTCGACCGGCGACGCGCCGTCGGCCACATCCGAGGTCGCCGAGGACCTCGGCGACCTCGTGATCGTCAACGTCTCCGGCCGGGGCGACAAGGACCTCGACACGGTCATCGAGGAGAGCGAGAAGCGCGACATCGACGCCGCGCCCGCGATGGAGGTGTTCGAGAATGGGCAGTGACATCGAGGCGGCCTTCGAAGACGGACCGGCGCTGGTTCCCTATGTCGTCGCGGGCGACCCGGACCTCGACGCGACGAAGGAGTACGTCGAGGCGCTGGCGCGGGGCGGCGCCGACGTCATCGAACTCGGCTTGCCCTTCTCCGAACCCATCGCCGACGGGCCGACGATACAGAACGCCATCCGGCGCGCGCTCGATGCGGGCACGACGCCCCGCAACTACCTCGAATTCGTGGCCGAACTGGACGTGGACGTGCCTATCGTCTGCATGACCTACTACAACCTCATCTACCAGTTCGGCGAGGAAGAGGGAGTCGAGCCTTTCGTCGAAGCGGGCGCCGAGGCGGGCCTCTCGGGGCTCATCGTCCCCGACCTGCCCGTCGAGGAGAGCGACCCCCTGCGCGAGGCCTGCGACGAGCACGGCCTCGACCTCGTCTTCATCGTCGCACCGACGACGACCGACGAGCGACTCGACCGCATCACCTCGCAGGCGTCGGGGTTCGTCTACGTCCAGGCACGCCTCGGCACGACCGGCGCCCAGGCCGACGTGAGCGAGGCGACCCACGAGAGCCTCGCGCGACTGGCGGACTCGACGGTTCCCAAGGCGGTCGGCTTCGGCGTCAGCGAGCGCGAACACGCACGTGAGATCGTCGGGGCTGGCGCGGACGGCGTGGTCGCCGGGAGCGTCTTCGTCGACATTATTGCCGAGGGCGAATCCGTCGCTGACCGACTCGAAGCCAAAGCCCGCGAACTCAAGGCGGGCGCGCTCGAAGGGACGGACCAGAAAGTACCGGAACCGGAACGCACATAACCGGCCATTGCTACACTCTCACATACTATGAACACGAACACGGGAATCGCGGCACGGCTCGAACGTATCGGGACGGACGGGAAGTACGTAATCGTCCCGATGGACCACGGAATCACGCTGGGGGCGGTGACGGGGCTCAAGGACATCGAATCGACCATCGACGCGGTGACGCGGGGCGGAGCCGACTCGGTTCTCACACAGAAGGGAATCGCGCCGCGCGTCCACCCGCACAAGAACGAGAAGGGGTACATCGTCCACCTCAACGCCTCCACGTCCATCGGCCCGAACTCTAACGACAAGCGACTCACCGGCACCGTCGAGGAGGCGGTCCGGGCGGGCGCCGACGCTGTCTCCTTCCACATCAACGTCGGCAGCGACTACGAGCGCGAACAGGTCGAGGACCTCGCAGAAGTCACGGCCGACGCCGCCAACCTCGGCATGCCCGTCCTGGCGATGTCGTACGCTCGCGGGCCGGGCGTCGACGAACACGACGCCGAGAGCCTGGGTCACGCGGTCCGCCTCGCCGAGGAGATGGGCGCCGACGTCGTGAAGACCGCCTACAGCGGCGACGCCGAGAGCTTCCGGCACGTCGTCGAGTCGACCGGCCTCCCGGTCGTCATCGCGGGCGGCGCGCCCGAGGGCGACCGCGCGACCCTCGAGAACGTCCGGGGTGCGATGGACGCGGGCGCGGCCGGCGTCTCGATGGGCCGGTCCGTCTTCCAGCACGACGACCCCGAGGCCATCGCGCGAGCGGTGTCGGCGGTGGTCCACGAGGGGTACTCCGCGGACGAGGCGCTTCGGGAAGCGGGGCTGGCGGTCGAAGCCTGATTTCGGGGGTTCGGAGTAATAGTGATTTGAAGGTCGGCGATTCGAGTTTTCACGGACGAGAGGGCGCGTGCAGTCGCCGCTTTATGCGGCGACAACCCGCGCGAGGGATGACTGAGCGCCGACAGGCGCGACGGAATCGGCTGGGGAGGCGTGTGGTCTGCGGTTGCGGTGGCGGTACTCAGTTGGGTCGTGCGAGTGGCGGTACTCGCTGAAGTTCGAGGGTCGACGACGCCGAACGTCCACCCGAGAATGACTACGAGAGGGGTTGAACTACCGACTGCGCTACGCAGAGCGTGAATCGAGCAGTAGATAGGTCACTCTCCGTCGGAGGTCATCGAGTCCACTTCCCCACGCATCTCCTCTAACGATTCGATGAGGTCGTCGATGCGTTCGTCAGCACGGTCGTAGTCGTACCAGAGGCCGAGCGTCCACAGTCGGTTCCGTATTCCCTCGACGTACGCGTCTATCTCCTCGTCGGGAGAGAGTGCCTGCTGGTCTGCGAGGAAGTGCAATACGCTCCACCAGCCGACAGGCACGGGCCCCTCCTCGGGGTAGGTGTCGACGGGTGCGAGTCCCTCGTCAGCGTCGAACTCCTCGAAAACGTGCTTGGACATCCGGCTAGTGAGGAACTGAAGGCGGACGGTCATCTCCTCGCCGCGGGGGCCGAACTTGTCGCTGTCGTCCTCGGGGCCGACTACTTTCCAGTCGCACGCGAGGTCGTCTTCGACCAACGTCTCCCACCTGTCCGATTCGTGTTCGATGATGGCTTCGACGTCGCCGCGCAGATGAACTCGGACTTCGCCACCGTCGTCGTGCGGTGCGTGCCCGTAGCGAAGGAAGCCGACGTCCCGACACCAGTCGCGTTCACGAAGTCGTTCCATCGCCGGAAGGACGTATTCGCGGACGAACTGCTCGTCTCCCTCTTCTCCGGTCGTCTCGAACACGACCGTGGTCCGTTCGACCATGCGTTCATCTGTCGTGTACGCTGGATACATTTTTCGTTGGGAGAGCCCATCTCGGGAATCTGCAGTCACGTACTGCACTGCGCGTCTATCGTCCCGCCCTTCGTCGGACACGCTGTTGACGACGGACCGTCACGTCCCAGTCGTCCCCTCAACACCCGTCGCAGAACAGAACCGATAAAGCCACCCGACAAGAATGCTCCTCCATGCAGCGAGCGCCGCAGGACTTCGGGCGCGTCCTCTCGTCGATGTGTACGGTGCCCCACCCCGACGCCGCGGAGGCCGCCCGGCGGTTCCTCGCCTCGAACCCCGGCGACCCGACCACGTATCCGGCGGTCGCCGAACTCGAAGCCGAAGTCGTCTCGACGCTCGGCGAGATAACGGGACTCGCCGACCCGCACGGCTACGTCGCCAGCGGCGGCACCGAGGCGAACCTCCAGGCGGTCCGGGCCGCCCGCGACCTCGCCGAGGCCGACGCGCCGAACGTCGTGGCGCCCGAGAGCGTCCACTTCAGTTTCCAGAAGGCCGCCGACGTGTTGGACGTGGAACTCCGACTCGCGGCGGTCGACGACGACCGGCGCGCCGACCCCGCCGCGATGGGGCGACTGGCCGACGCCGACACCGCGCTCGTCGTCGGCGTGGCCGGCACCACCGAGTACGGCCGGGTCGACCCGATTCCCGACCTCGCCGACGTGGCCGCCGAGGTCGACGCCCTGCTCCACGTCGACGCGGCGTGGGGCGGGTTCGTCCTGCCGTTCACCGACCGGGCGTGGAACTTCGCCGACGCCCCGGTCGACACCATGACCATCGACCCCCACAAGATGGGCCGGGCGCCGATTCCGGCCGGCGGCTTCCTGGCGCGCGACGACCGGGTGCTGGACGCGCTCGCGGTCGACACCCCGTACCTCGAATCCACCTCGCAGGCGACCCTCACCGGGACGAGGAGCGGCGCGGGCGTCGCCGGCGCGCACGCCGCCCTGACGGCGCTGTGGCCCGACGGCTACCGGGAGAACTACGAGCGCGCCCAAGCGAACGCCGAGTGGCTGGCCGACGCGCTCGCCTCGCGGGGGTACGACGTCGTCGAACCGGTATTGCCGCTGGTCGCGGCCGACATCCCCGAAGAGACGGTGGGGGCGCTCCAGGCGGAGGGCTGGCGGATTTCGCCGACCGGCGCGGGGGAACTGCGCGTCGTCTGTATGCCCCACGTGACCCGCGAGATGCTCGAATCGTTCGTCGCCGACCTCGATTCGGTCTGAACGGCGGTTTGGTTTTTTCCGTCGGTCCGTCGTCTACCGGACCGATGACGGACACGGTTTCCGACAGGTCGACCGCGGAGTCGCCGCCCGAACCGCCTGCATCCAGTTCGTCGAAGAAGTCCCCGCCCGGCCCGCCGGACCCTCCCGAGGGCTACGACGACCCGACCCAGTTCTCGTATCCCGGACTCTGGCTGTCGGTGGGGTTGCTGGTGCTGTTCGTCCTCTCCGTCGCCGGCTTCGGCGAACTCATGGCCGCGATTCGCGGCGGGGCCCCCGAGTACACGGTGGGGCTCACCGGTATCGGCGTCGCCGCCGCCCTCTCGGTCGCCACCGTCGTCGTCCACGAACTGGTCCACGGGCTGGCGTACCACCTACTGGGCTACCGGGTCAAGTACGGCATCGCGCTCAACATGGGCGCGGCCTACGCCGCCGCGTTCGGCCAGTTCCAGACGCGGCAGGACAATCTGGTGGTCGGACTCGCGCCCCTCCTCGCGTTCACGCTCGCCCTGACGCCGCTGCTCGCCGCGCCGCTCCCGGTCGCGCTCGCGGCGTTCCTCGCCCTCGTGGTCAACACCTCGGGGGCCACCGGGGACCTCTACCTCACGTGGCGACTCCTCCGGATGCCCGAGGGGACGCTACTGTACGACGTCGACATCCGACACTCGTACGCCTACTACCCCGAGGAGTGACGGCCGACCATCTTCACCGCGAACGCCCGTCGGGCTACTTGTAGTCTTTCTGCGGCACGTCGACGACCTCCTCGCCGGCCTCCTGCCAGGCGGTGAAGCCGCCTTCGAGATGTGCGACGTCCCGGTAGCCCATCTCGCCGAGTCGCTCGGCGGCCAGCGCCGAGCGCCCGGCCGCGTTACAGTAGAGGATGTAGCGCGTCTCGGGGTCGAAGAACTCCTTGTAGTACTCCGTCTCGGGGTCGGCCCAGAACTCTATCATCCCGCGCGGCGCGTGCTCGGCGTCGGGAATTGAACCCTCGATCCACACCTCGCGGATGTCGCGGACGTCCACGACCACGGTGTCGGCGTCGGCGTCGTCGAGTTCGGCTCGCAGTTCCTCGACCGAGACCGACTCCACCGCCTCGTCGGCCGCCTCGGCCATTCCCCACGCCGTCCGGTCCAGTTCGGTCATCGGCGCGGAGTACAGGCTCCGACTCGAAGAAGGTTGCGACGCGATGGCACACCGGGGTCGACAGTGTCGGCAGAGTCGGCGGTGTCGGCTACGACGGCAACGCCGTCACAGCGGCAAGCGGAGATACCGGCTACGACTCGGCGGTCCCCTCGGCCCCGGACTCGGTTTCGGTCGCCGGGCTCCCGTTCTCGTCCTCTCCTTCGACGTCGGTCGCCGCGCCGAGCGCGTTGCGCTTGACGCTCCGGACCCCGTTCTTCGCGCCCCGCTTGGAGGCGTAGCCCTGGCCGGAGTCGGCGATGACGTTGCCGTTGTCGTGGACGAGCCGCCAGCGCCACTTCTCGTCGCTGCCGCGGTACACCTCGAACGTCGCCTGAGCGGGCGGTTCGAGCGCCCTGATGGCGGTGCCGTCCGTCTGGGTCATCTCGGTGCCGCCGCCGACGCGGGGTCGTCGCTCGACGGCCTTTCCGGCTAACTCGCGGCCCTTCCGGGTGACGGCGGGCGCGTAGCGGTCGAGCGTCTCGACGGTGTCGACGACTTCGCCCACGACGCCCGACGAGGACTCGCGGGCGAGCATCCGCTCGCCGTCCCGATACAGTGCGAAGTGCAGGCCCTGCCACTCGACGCCGCCCTCCTCGGGGTGTTCGGGGAGGGAAACCTGCGCGCCCTCCTCGGTCCACGTGCCGTCGCGGCGGTAGTCCAGCGAACAACTCAGTGCCGTGGTTTCGCCCTCGTCGCTCCGGTAGGCGACCCGCAACCGGACGCGGGGGTGGGCGACGAGCGTGTACTCGCGGTCGAACATGGTACCGTATCTACGGCGAGCAGTCGTATCAGTCTGTTCGCCGACCGGAGTCACAAGGTCTAAAACGCACTCCTGCGTCCGTCCACACGTGCTGTCACTCGTCGCCGAATCGGTCCTCCTCGCCGATAACGTGGTCGCGTTCTCGTTCTCGTTCGGCTGGCTGGAACACGCCGTCGAGACCGCGACCGGCTGGGTCGGCGTCCTCCTCATCGCGGTCTACTCGTTTCTCATCGCCTTCGCGCTGCCCGGCGTGAGCGAAGTCGTGCTGGCCGCGCCGCTCGACCTCGGCCTCTCCCGGCCGATGCAGCTCGCGGTCATCATCTTCGTCAGCGGCGTCGGCAAGGCCGCCGGCAGCGTGCTGGCGTTCCACATCGGCCAGGAGGCCAAGAGCTCCGGCCCCATCATCCGCGCCCTCCGGGACTCGCGCTTCGACGTGGTGGAGTGGTCCGAGAAGAAGACGGTTAGGCTCGCGAAGCAGTGGGGCTACCTCGGGATGGCGGCCGCGCTCTCGGTGCCGTTCTTCCCCGATACCCTCTCCATCTACGCGTTCGCGGTCCTCGAAGAGGACTACGTGAAGTTCGCGCTGGCGACGTTCGTCGGCAGCGTCGGCCGCCTCCTCGTCACGCTACTGGTCATCGGGTCGACGGTCGCGGTGCTGTGAAACGGAGCGGGTACCGACCGCGGGCGTCCCGGCGAACATTTAAGTTCGACGACAGTCTACGGTCAGTCGTGCCCGCGACGGCCGACGTCCCGACGGCTTCCCGCCCCATGCGTACGCTCAGCGACGCGTAACGTCGGGAGGACCCGCTCGGACCGGTTCGCGGACGGTTTTTGCGGCGGCGAAACTCGACTCGCCGACCGAACTGCGCCAGTCGCGACCGACTCCCGACCACGCTCTCGCGGAGCGCCGCCGAGAACTCGGCGGCGCTCCTCGCTTGCAGTCGTTCGCCGCGACTAGCTCGTCACGGCGATGGACTGCTTAGACGACTGACGACCACGACGCTACCACGACGAACCACCACGACCAACCCCATGCACGAACGCGAACGCTTCGACCGCGGACCCGAGAGGAATCGCACCCGAACGCGGAAATCGGCGGGTTTTACACCCGCGAAGGAGGACTGGATAGTATGAGCCACGACGACTTCCCGACGGAGAACCCGGCGGTGGTCACGTGCGGCCTGCCGTACGCCAACGGCGACCTGCACATCGGCCACCTCCGGACGTACATCAGCGGCGACGCCTACGCCCGCGCGCTGGAGAAACTGGGTCAGGAGACCGCCTTCGTCTCGGGGTCGGACATGCACGGCACCCCGGTGGCGGTCAACGCCGAGAAGGAGGGCGTCTCCCCCGAGGAGTTCGCGCTCCGCCACCACGAGAAGTACGAGGAGACGTTTCCCCGCTTCGGCGTCGAGTTCGACAACTACGGCCACACCCACGACGAGACGAACACCGAACTCACCCAGGAGTTCGTCCGGTCGTGGATTTCGAACAATCACGTCTTCGAGAAGGAGATTCAGGTCGCCTGGGACCCCGAGGCCGAACAGCCGCTGCCCGACCGCTACGTCGAGGGCACCTGCCCGTACTGCGGCGCGAAGGCCCGCGGCGACGAGTGCGACGAGGGGTGTCAGCGCCACCTCGAACCCGGCGAAATCGAGGACCCGCGCTCGACGCTCACCGGCAACCCCGCCGAGTACCGCGCTCGGGAACACAAGTTCCTGCGGCTATCGGACTTCCAGGACTACCTCAAGGGCTTCATCGAGCGCCTCGAAGGCACCAGCAACGCCCGCAACCAGCCCAGAGAGTGGATCGAGGGCGAACTCCAGGACCTCTGCATCACCCGCGACATGGACTGGGGCATCGACTACCCGGACCAGGAGGACGGCGAGGAGGACCTGGTGCTGTACGTCTGGGTCGACGCTCCCGTCGAGTACGTCGCCTCCACGAAGCAGTACTCCGAGCGGGTCGGCGCCGACGCCTTCGACTGGGAGGAGGCCTGGAAGGCGGGCGCGCCCGACGCCGGCGATGCCAACCCCGCCTGGAATCCGACCGACACCGGCGAGATAATCCACATCATCGGCCGCGACATCATCCAGCACCACACCGTCTTCTGGCCGGCGATGCTGCGGGGCGCGGGCTACAACGAACCGCGGGCGGTCATGGCCAGCGGGTTCGTCAACCTCGACGGGGCGGCGTTCTCGACCAGTCGGAACAGAGCGGTCTGGGCCGACGACTACCTCGAGGAGGGATTCCACCCCGACCTGATCCGGTACTACCTCACCACGACCGGCGGCTTCCAGCAGGACGTCGACTTCTCGTGGGAGAAGTTCCAGGAGCGGGTCAACGGCGAACTCGTGGGGACCCTCGGCAACTTCGCTTACCGGAGCCTGCTGTTCGCGGCGCGCAACTACGGTGGCGCGCCCGACGTCGACGCCTCGCAGGAGGTCGCCGAGCGCATCCGCGAGGCGACCGAGGACTTCGAGGCCGCGGTCGGCGACTACTCGCTCAAGAAGGCCGGCGACGCCGCGGTGGCGCTGGCGGGCTTCGGCAACGAGTACATCCAGCGCAACGAGCCGTGGAACCTCACCGACGAGGACCCCGACGCCGCCGAGCAGGTCATCTACGACTGCGTCCAGATCGCCAAGGCGGTCGCGGTGCTGTCGGCGCCCATCCTGCCCGAGAAGTCCCAGACGCTCTGGGAGCAGTTGGGCGAGGACGGCTCGGTCCACGACGCCGCGCTCGCGGACGCCCTGGAGTCGCCGCCCGGCGAGTTCGGCGAACCCGACGAGCTATTCGAGAAGATAGAGGACGAGCGCGTCGAGGAACTCAACGAGAAGCTCGAAGCCCGTATCGAGGCGGCGACGGCCGAGGCGGAGAACGACGAGGACGAAACCGACGACGAATCCGAGGAGGACACCGTGAGCGACGATATCGAACCCATCGACGACGACCGCATCAGCTTCGAACAGTTCCAGGACCTCGACCTGCGTGTCGGCGAGATCGAGGTCGCCGAACCCATCGAGGGCGCCGACGACCTCGCGCGCCTGGAAGTCGACATCGGCGTCGAAACTCGCCAAATCGTCGCGGGCATCAAACAGCTCCACGACCTCGACGAACTGCCGGGCGAGAAGGTGGTCATCGTCGCCAACCTCGAACAGGCGGAACTGTTCGGCGTCGAGAGCAACGGGATGGTGCTGGCGGCCGGCGACGAAGCCGACCTGCTGACGACCCACGGCGACAGCGAACCGGGCACGAAGGTCCGATAGCGCGCACGGACTCCCCGTAACGATTTTTTCGCGACCCGTCCGAAAGTTGCGCGAACCGACAGCTATCCCGTCCCGCGGAGCGAAGCCGCCGCATGGACGATTCGACGGACGCGGGAGATTCGACGGACGCGGACGACTCGGAACGCAAGCGCGAGTCGATGGCGTCGTTCGGCGCGGTCGCCGACGCCTACCGGGAGAGCGCGGTCCACCGTGAGGGGTCGGACCTCGAAACGCTGGCGTCGTGGTGCGCCGACGCCTCGCGCGCGCTCGACGTCGCCTGCGGCGCGGGCCACACCGCGGGCGCGCTCGCCGACGCCGGCGTTCCCGACGTGGTCGCGGCCGACGCGAGTCCGGAGATGGTCCGGACCGCGGTGGAATCGTTCGGCGTCTCCGGGAGCGGAGCGGCCGGAGGCTCGTCGGAGCTTCGCTCCGTCGGCGTCGGCGGCACTGCCGCCGACGCCGAACGCCTTCCGTTCGAGGACGACGCCTTCGACGCGGTGACCTGCCGCATCGCCGCCCATCATTTCCCCGACTCGCAAGCGTTCCTCGCGGAGGTCGCTCGCGTCCTCGCGCCCGGCGGAACCTTCGCCTTCGAGGACATCGTCGCGCCCGAAGACGACGACCTCGCGGACTTCTTCGACCGGTTCGAGCGACTGCGCGACCCGACCCACGCCGAGGCCCACTCGCGGTCGGAGTGGAAGCGACTGTTCGAAGCGGCGGGGTTCGACGTCGCGGAGTCGCTGACGATGCGCAAGGAGATGGACTACGAGTCGTGGGTCGAACGGACGGGTCCGGACGAGTCGGCGCGGGAGACGCTCGCGGAACTGGTCCGGACGCCCGAGGCCGAGGCGGTGTACGGGGTGCGCGTCGACGGCGCGGACGGTGACGTTCGGGGGTTCGGCAATCGGAAAGTGTTGATTCGGGCGCGGAACGGGGAGTAAGTTCGCAGGGTTTCTTCGACTGCTTCGAGCCGTGTTGCACACTCGGCAAAGACGACGACCGCTGCCAACGCGACTGCCTCGAAAGCCTAGCCTACTGACCGTGAATCACAGCACCGACAGTGCCCTAGAACTTCCCGAAAGCCCCCGCCCGCTCGCCACCGGTAGACGGTCCTGCTCGCTCCCTGCGGTCGCTGCGCGGGCTGCGACTACCGAGATCTCGTTCGCTTCGCTCACGAGACGGTCGCTCAGCGACATATCCGGCTCGCGCCTGCGGCGCTCGCCGAACAGGGGTCGCTGAGACGACCAGGTACACGCGAGCGGGCGGCCCCTTTCAGTCCCGCTCCCTGAATGGGTTCTCGGGCGTTCCCGGTAGTCAGTGTCACCGGGCGTTCTCGGTAGCCGGTATCACCGAGCCATTGCGAGCCGCCGCGTCGCCGGCCGCCGACTGTAGGTAGGGCCACCGCTGGTCGGTGCGTCGAGTCGAAAGAAACGGGAGACGAGTCGAGACGTGCGGAGAGGCTCAGATATCGTCGACGACCTGGGCCAACTGCTCGGTCGGGATTATCTCCATCGTCTGGGAGTCGAAGCCGTACCGTTCGAGCGCGAGCCCCGCCTGAAACGCCGCGTCCCGTCCGGGGGACTCCATGATGACGAGGAAGTCGTACTCGCCGAGGATGGCGTAGGTGTCGGTGAGCTCGGCCTCGTGGTCCTCCAGGTCCCTCCGGATGTCCCCCCACACCGAGGTGAACTCCTGGGGGTTCTGCACGTCCTCCCGAACGTTGACGAGCGAGGCGTACTTCGGCATATCTGTCCCATGGGGGAGGGCGCAATAAAGCGGTTGTGGCCGGGAGGACCCGAGAACTCGACCGCGAGTTAATCGCGGGGGTTTTTTGGGCGAAGCGTCGTATCTCCGGGCATGAGAAACGCGAAGATCGTCTGTACGCTGGGACCCGCCTCCGACTCCCAGTCGACGGTCCGGGAACTGGCGGAGGCCGGGATGACCGTCGCGCGCCTGAACGCCAGCCACGGCAGCCACGAGGACCGCGCGCAGTTGGTCGACGACGTCCGCCACGTCGACGAGACGACCGCCGACCCCCTCGCGGTGATGGTCGACCTCCAGGGACCGGAGATTCGGACCGCCGAGGTCGAGGAGCCGATTCACCTGGACACCGGGTCGACGGTCCGGTTCTTCGAGGGCGACACCGCCACCCCCGAAGAGGTCGGCCTCTCGTACTCCATCACCAACGTCGAACCGGGCGACAAGGTGCTGCTGGACGACGGCCGCATCGAGACGACCGTCCGAGAGGTCGAGGACGGCGTCGTCGTCGCCCACGTCGACAGCGGCGGGCGACTGTCGAGTCGGAAAGGCGTCAACGTCCCGGGTGTCAACCTCGACCTCGACGTGGTGACCGAGAAGGACCGCCGCGACCTCGAACTCGCCGCCGAGAAGGACGCCGACTTCGTGGCCGCGAGTTTCGTCCGGAGCGCCGAGGACGTGTTCGAGGTCGGCGAGGTGCTTGAGGAGTTCGGCGCCGACATCCCCATCATCGCTAAAATCGAACGCCGAGGGGCGGTCGAGAACCTCGACGAGATCATCGAGGCGTCCTACGGCGTGATGGTCGCCCGAGGCGACCTGGGCGTCGAGTGCCCGCTCGAAGACGTGCCGATGATACAGAAGCGCATCATCCACAAGTGCCAGCGGGCGGGCGTGCCGGTCATCACCGCGACCGAGATGCTCGACTCGATGGTCCACGCCCGCCGGCCGACCCGCGCGGAGGCCTCCGACGTGGCGAACGCGGTCCTCGACGGCACCGACGCCGTGATGCTGTCGGGCGAGACCGCCATCGGCGACGACCCCGTCCGGGTCGTCGAGACGATGGACCGCATTGTCCGGGAGGTCGAGGAGAGCGACGAGTACGAGGAGATACTCGAACAGCGGGTCCCGGCCTCCGAGGACGCCCGCACCGACGCGCTGGCGCGGTCGGCCCGTTACCTCGCCCGCGACATCGGCGCGTCGGCGGTCGTCGCGGCCAGCGAGTCCGGATACACCGCGCTCAAGATAGCGAAGTTTCGGCCCGCGGTCCCCGTGGTCGCCACGACGCCCAACGACGACGTGCGCCGCCAGCTCGCACTCTCGTGGGGCGTCAACGCCCAGTACACCTCGATGGCCGAGGGCGTCGACACCATCATCGAGGACGCGGTGCAGGCCGCCCTCGACGCCGGAGTCGCCGACTCGGGCGACACGGTGGTCGTTCTCTCGGGGATGATGTCCGAACTGGAGGGCGCCAACTCCACCAACATGCTGAAGGTCCACGTCGCCGCCGAGACCATCGCCACGGGCCGCAGCGTCGTCACCGGCCGGATCGCCGCGCCCATCGCTCGGACGCGGGACGGCGACCTGACGGACGTGCCCGCGGGGTCGATTCTGGTGGTCGAACCCGAGTTCGACGCCGAGTTCACCGGCGACGCCTCGAAGTTGGCGGGCATCGTCGACGCCCGACCGGGGATGACCGGCTACCCCGCGATGGTCGCGCGCGAACTCGACGTGCCGATGATAAGCGGCGCGCCGCTCGACCCGAACGTCCACGACGGCGACGTGGTGACCATCGACGCCGAGCGCGGCGTCGTCTACGAGGGCGACATCACCCACGCCGACCGGAAGTAAAAGGAGGCGTTCGACTCACTCCTCGGCCGACGGCGCCGATTCGAAGAGGTCGGCCGGAATCGCGCCCACCTGCATCAGCATGTTCAGCAGGTTCACCTCGGCCCACGTCTCGGCGAGTTTGCCGTCCTCGAAGCGGTTGATATCGATGCCGTTGATGGTCACCTCCTCGTTGGTGGGTTCGACGTTCCCCATCTTGCCGACGTGGGTGCCCCGCTGGGTCCAGCGCGAGACGACGTAGTCGTCCATCGCGAGAAGTTGGTCGATCTCGATGGGACCGTCGACGATGCTCGCGCCCATCTCGGCCATCTCGCGGTACTCGTCGCGGCCGCGTACCGGTTCGGGCATCGAGGGGTCGTGGAGGACGTAGTCCTCCGCGACGAGTTCGTCGATGGCGTCGTAATTCTTCTGCTCCCAGACCTCCTCGGTGATGCGTCGGTGGAGTCGCTCGTTGTCCTGTGTCGTGGCCATGGTTCTCTCGGCGTGGTACCGCAATCGCCGGTTCCGACGACGACCGCCCGAATCTTAGTTATGAAGCGGTGGGAATCGCGGTATCTGGCCGTGTTCCGGGAAGTCGTACTGAAGGACCCACATCGCGATCGGTCGTCTTTCACACCGTCGCGCTCCCGCCGAACGGTCCACCGGAACCGACCGTCCACCACCGCGCGATTCGGCGACTGTCGCCGGCGAGGCAACTCGGCGAAGCCGAGTTGCCGGAAACGCCCGGTGGAACGAACACCGGAGAGCGCTCGGGGAACCGTACGGCGGGAAACGCTCGGTGATTCAGTCCCTCGGAAACGCTCGGCCGACCAACCGACGGGGCGGGGACTTTCGAGGCGGTCACGGTCGTTACCGATACTCTCCGCTCGTCACGAGGAGGAACGGAAGAGAATCCCACCGGGCGGACGTTCGCCGTAGCCGCCAACCCTTTTGTCCTCCGAACCCCTACTCGCGCCCATGTCGGATTCGGACACGGACTGGCGGTACGACGTCGACGAGGTGGGCGAGGACGACCCGGAACCTCCCGAACGACCCAAACGCGAGGAACTCGAACCCGGTTCGCCCACCGCCGAGAACGCGCTGTTCGTGGTCCTCGGCGCGCTCACCGTGCTCGTGGTGTTCGGTCGACTCGTGCTCCTGGCGGGCGCGTAGTTCGAGCGAAGACGACGGCGCGCCCTCGCCCCGTCTGTGCGATTCTCGTTCGTGCAGTTTCTACCACGGCCGTTCTACTCCGCCTTCGCGACCCGCGACTCGCCCCGACTCGCGGCGCCGCGTTCGCCCACCGTCGGGTCGGGGGCGCGTGGTTGCAAAACGTTAACCGGTCGGACTCCAAAGGTGAACGCATGGCGCTGTTGGACTCGCTCCCGCTGCTGTTGGTCGTCGCCGGAATCGGCCTGGCGATGGCCGAGGCGCTCATCCCGGGCGCTCACTTCATCGTGCTCGGGGTCGCGCTCCTGCTCGCGGGACTCGTCGGGATGGTGCTCGGCCCGGCCGCCACGCCGCTGGTGCTGGCGGCGCTGGTGCTGGGCTTCGGCGCCGCGTCGCTGTGGGCCTACCGCGAGTTCGACTTCTACGGCGGCAAGGGCGTCGCACGTACCAGCGACTCCACCGCGTTGAAGGGTCAGACCGGCCGGGTGACCGAGCGGGTCACGCCCCACGACGGCCAGATAAAGCTCCACGAGGGCGGGTTCAACCCCTACTACGCCGCCCGGAGCATGGACGGCGAGATTCCCGAGGGGACCGAGGTGATGGTGGTCGACCCCGGCGGCGGCAACGTCGTCACCGTCGAACCGCTGGAGGCCATCGAGGACCCCATCGACCGCGAACTCCGCGAGGAGCGCGAACGACGCGAGCGGGAGACCGAAACCGACGCCGAAGAGATCTGAACGGGCCGGCCGCTCGGGTTCGTCGACTCGTCGGCCGCGAAACCGGTCGAGAGAATTATTTTCGACGGCGGCGCGGCGACGATGAACAGAATACTTAACACGTTGTCATACCAACACCCGAATTATGCCGCTACTACCACTGCAGGCAACCCCCGCGGGTGGCTTCACGATAGTCGCCTTGCTCCTGCTCGTGCTGGCAGTCGTCGTCATCTGGTCGTCGGTCGAGATCGTGCAGGCGACCGAGAAACGCGCGCTGACGGTGTTCGGCGAGTACCGCAAACTGCTCGAACCGGGCATCAACTTCGTGCCGCCGTTCGTGAGCGCGACCCACAGCTTCGACATGCGAACGCAGACGCTCGACGTGCCCCGCCAAGAGGCCATCACGCGCGACAACTCGCCCGTGACCGCCGACGCCGTGGTGTACATCAAGGTGATGGACGCCCGGAAGGCCTTCCTCGAAGTCGAGGACTACAAGCGCGCCGTCTCGAACCTCGCCCAGACCACCCTCCGGGCCGTGCTGGGCGACATGGAACTCGACGACACGCTCAACAAGCGCCAGGAGATCAACGCGAAGATCCGCCGCGAACTCGACGAACCCACCGACGAGTGGGGTATCCGCGTCGAGAGCGTCGAGGTTCGGGAGGTCAACCCGAGCAAGGACGTCCAGCAGGCGATGGAGCAACAGACCTCCGCGGAGCGCAAGCGCCGCGCGATGATTCTGGAAGCGCAGGGTGAGCGCCGGAGCGCCATCGAGAAGGCCGAGGGTGACAAGCAGTCGAACATCATCCGCGCCCAGGGTGAGAAACAGAGCCAGATTCTGGAAGCGCAGGGTGACGCCGTGTCGACCGTCCTGCGGGCGAAATCCGCCGAGTCGATGGGCGAACGCGCGGTCATCGAGAAGGGCATGGAGACGCTCGAATCCATCGGTCAGGGCGAGTCGACGACGTTCGTCCTGCCCCAGGAACTCTCCTCGCTGGTCGGCCGCTACGGCAAGCACCTCACCGGCAGCGACGTGAAGACTGACGGCGAGTCCCTCGACAGTCTCGACTTCGACGCCGAGACTCGCGAACTCCTCGGACTGGACGACATCGACGAGATTCTCGGTCAGATAGACGAGGAGGCCGAGATGGACGTCGAGGCGATGGAGCAGGAGGCCCAGGCCATCAAGGAGGGCGAGGACCCCGCCAACATCAAGAGCGCCGACGAGGTCATCGAGGAGATGGACGAAGAGGAGCCGGCCGTCGAGGACGTCGAGGCCGAGATGGACACCGAGCTCGAACAGTAGGAATCGTTCGCTCCCTCCGGCGAACGTCTGACGAATCGGCGATATATCACTTCGATTTTACGGAAACTATTACTCACGGTGCTTCGTGCCACTCGGTGACGCGGCGGACCGACGAGTCCGCGATTCGTCGACTGGAACATGGCACGCGAGTACGCGATCGAACCGAGTGGTATCGAGTCGGGCGGTGATATCGAGACGGGCGACGGCATCGAGTCGAACGCCAGCGCCGAGGCGAGCGGCGTCGAAACCCCCGCGGGAATCGAAGTTCCGTGTCCCGCCTGCGAGCGACGGTGGGAGTGCGACCGCGCCGACGAACCGACCTGTCCGCGGTGCGGTGCGTCGTTCTCGGTGCGCGTTCGCGACCGGTTCGCGCTGGTCGAACGCGAGGGGTGGACGGTCGCGGTGGCGTTCGAGGCGGCGACCGAAGCGACCAGAACTGACGTGACGTCGCCCGGAACCGAAGCGACGACCGAAACCGACGAAGCGGTCGAACGGAGACTCCCCGGCGATGGGTGACCTGTCGGACAGACTGTCGGCCGCGCTCGACGGTCCGGACGTCGAGAGCGTCTACGAGTGCGCCCACTGCGGCGCGGGTCAGGACCGCTGGGCCGACGACTGTTCGCGATGCGGCGGCGTGGTCATGCGAGTCGTCCTCAAGGGACTTAAATAAGAATTGGTTTTTGAAACGCACCGTTCGCTGAAACTAATTTCTCGCAAGCCGCGACGGACGCGTCGAGGGCTCTCGGTGTGTCCGTCGGGACTTCTCGGGTTCGTGACGGTCCCCTAAGCGAAGGTGTTTTAATCCTTCGTACCGACGTTTCCTTTGTAGATGGTTGAGCGCACCGAAGTGGATGAAAATAAGCGGGCGACGCTCCGTCGGTTCGCGGTTCTGGGGGCCGCGACGCCGCTCTCGAAGTTCCGAGAGGACGGCGACGGCGGCGAGAGCGAGGCACGCGATGCGATCGCGGGCTACGTCGCCACCACCCCGGGCGCGCACTTCTCGAAGATTCGCGACGACCTCCAACTCGGCACGGGAGAGGCCCAGCACCACCTCCGGCAGTTGCTCGACGCCGGCGCGGTCGAGAGCCGCCGAGACGGCGACTACCGGCGGTTCTTCCCGGCCGAGCAGTTCTCGGCGTTCGAGCAGGTGGCGCTGGGCTACCTGCGGCGGGACACGGCCCGCGGGATGCTCGCGGAACTGCTTCGGAACCCCGACGCGACCGGCGGCGACTTGGCGGCCGCGCTCGACGTCTCGCGACCCACGGTGAGCAAGTACGCGACGAGTCTGGAGGAGGCCGGCCTGCTCGACCGCGAGGACGGCTACGCGGTTCGCCGTCCGGAGACGGTCATCACTCTGCTGATCAGGTACGCCGACTCGTTCGGCGCCGACGCCGCGACGTTCGCGGCGGACGCCGACACGCTGATCTCGTTCGACCCCTGAGACGTAGCCCTGGCTGTTTTATCGCGGGTTTCGTTGCCAGTTCCGTTCGTGAGTGACGGTTAGAACTCGCCACGACAGTTGGAGGTGGTTAGCTGAACCAAGCGTCCTGCTCACGTTCAGGAACCACGATGTCCGTGCGGCGAAGAATTGACGATATTGGTGTCACAAAGCGGTCTGCTCGCACGATGCAACCGAGTGACCGCCCCGCCACCGCCGTCGGACCTTCGGTCCGACGAGCCTGCACTCGCTTCGCTCGCGCAGACCTCGCGCGGAGATGGCGCGACACGGGATCGCGCCAGCACGCGCCTGTTCGGAGAGTTCATCTCGCGCTATGTATCACCATTTCCTCGGCGTGCGGCGGCGCAGGCGAAGCCTGCGTCGCTCGTGCGAGGGACGAGCGAGTGAGCGCCAGCGAACGAGGGAGTCGGCCGGGGAGATGCGTGGCTGTCGCGGGGCGGTAGCAGTCCTCATTTGTGGAGTGCGAGTAGCGGTCGGTGTCACGGCCATAACTCTAGTCGCGGGCCACGCTGTGCGAATCGAATGACGTGGTAACGTCTCTCCGGAGGCGATGAAAGACAGAAGAAAGCGGAGGATGACGACGGAAACCCACGGACGGCGGAAGCCACCGCGCGGCGCGTTCGTCGCGCTAGTCGGTCGCGGGTGCGACCGTGTGCGGAATCGGAATCTCCTCAGACCGTGACCTTCCAGGTCGTCGACGAGGAGTAGCCCCACTTCTCGACGTCGACGTCGAACTCGCCGTCGGCGATGGCGGTCATGTTCGCGCCGACCTCCTTGGCGGTCATGTCGAGTTCGTCGCCGATGAGACGCGACTTGAAGTACGTCTTCATCTGGCCCTTCTCGCGGAGGAACTGGAGGATGCGCTGTTGTTTGTCGGTCAGGGTCGTCGCGGTCGTGCCAGCAGCGGTGGTGCTCATGGCTATTTTCGTGTAACGGAGAAACCGTCTTAGTGGATTTGGTACGCCCGGTTAACACGGCGCTGTGTTGCGATTTCGTCCCGAGTTGAATCGAACAAAACCCGCCCGGGAGGGGGTGTTGGTACGGTCGGTTAACGACCGGTTTCACCGACACGTCGTTACACGGTCAGTGCGAAACGGACAGCGAGTGCGAACGCGTCCCACGTTCGGGAGACGGTTGCGCTCGGTGCGACCGACCAACGCTCGTCGAGTAACACCGGCTTACCTCCGTAAAACGGTCAGAAACGCCGCATTAATCGGGGCACAACCGGCTCGGCCGGGGACGAGCGGAACCGAGGCCCGGAGAGCGACCGTCGGCCGCGGCCGGTCGGCCCCGAATCGTTTCGACCTTTCACGTCCGTTCAGGCCGAACTTAGGCGGGTGGACGGTCGACAACGGAGCAGAAGGTTCATAGGTGGCCGTGGCGACTGAAATCGATAATGAGCGGTCGTACCGTCGAAGTGAGCGTCGTCCTTCCCGCCTACAACGAGGAGGCGACCATCGAGAACACGGTCGAGACGACGCTCGCTACGTTAGAGTCATTTCTTCCCGCGGGGAGCTTCGAGGTCATCGTCGCCGAGGACGGGTGTGACGACCGCACGCCCGAAATCGCCGACGAGATGGCCGAAGCCGACGAGCGGGTCCACCACTTCCACAGCGACGAGCGACTCGGCCGGGGTGGGGCGCTGAACCACGCGTTCCGCGCCGCGAACGGCGACACGCTGGTCTACTTCGATACGGACCTCGCCACCGACATGCGCCACCTCGAAGAACTGGTCGAGAGCGTGCGGTCCGGCGAGTACGAGTTCGCCACCGGGTCGCGCTGGATGCCCGAGAACGTCGCCGACCGGCCCGCCAAGCGGGACGTCGCTAGTCGGGGGTTCAACGGGCTGACCCGGACGTTCCTTAACTCTGAACTCCGGGACCACCAGTGCGGGTTCAAGGCGTTCGACCGGCGGGCGCTGTTCGACGTGCTGGAGGACACAGAGGACGAACACTGGTTCTGGGACACTGAGGTGCTCGTCCGCGCCCAGCACCGGGGCTACGACATCCACGAGTTCTCGGTCGACTGGACGCCGAAAGGCGACTCCAAGGTCGATATCGTCCGGGACGTCTTCGGGATGGGGAGCCAGATTCTGCGGTGCTGGTGGGAGTTCTCCGTCCAGCCCCGCATCACGCGCCGAGTCTCCATCGTCGCCGGGGTGTTCCTCACCCTCGTGGCCGTCCTGCTGATGGGCGAGTACCTCCCGATGAAGCAGGTCCTCGAACACATGAGTTCGGCCGACCCGATGCTGGTCGGCCTGGCCGCGCTGATCTACGTCATCTCGTGGCCCCTCCGCGGAACCCGGTACAGGGACATCCTGGAGGAACTGGGGTACACCGAGGACGCCGGCTTCCTGACGGGGGCCATCTTCGTGAGCCAGACGGGCAACCTCGTGTTCCCCGCTCGGGCGGGCGACGCGGTCCGGGCCTACGTCGTGAAGGCCCGGCGGTCGATTCCGTATCCGACCGGATTCGCGTCGCTGGCCGTCGAGCGGGTGTTCGACCTGCTGACCATCACGATGCTCGCGGGCGTGGTCCTCATCGGACTCGCGCTCACCGGCGCGACCTCCGGCCTCGAATCGACCCTGTTCGGGTCGACGCCAGCGGGCGGCGAGTCGGCCGGCAAGTACGGCGCGGCCGGCCAGACCGCCCTCTACGTCGCGGGCGGCGTCGGCCTCGCGGCCATCCTCGCGGTCGGGGCCATCGTCGCCAGCGCCCGCTCGGACCGCAACCTCGTCCGGGGCGTCGTCTCCCGACTGAGCAACGACTCGTACGCCGACTACGTCGCGGGCGTCATCGAGCGGTTCACCGGCGACGTCCAGACGGTCGCGGGCAACCGGAGCGCCTTCGCCACGGTCGGTGCGACCAGTCTCGCCATCTGGACGCTCGACGTGGTGACCGCGCTGCTCGTGCTGAGCGCGTTCCCGAGCGTCGAACTCCCGATTCCGCTGCTCGCGGGGGTCTGTTTCTTCGCGGTCAGCGTGGGTAACCTCGCGAAGGTCCTGCCGCTGTCACCCGGCGGTGTCGGCCTCTACGAGGGCGCATTCACCCTGCTGGTGGTCGGCCTGACCCCGCTCGGCTGGAGCGTCGCGCTGGGCGCGGCCATCCTCGACCACGCAGTCAAGAACATCGTGACGCTGGTCGGCGGCGTCGCCTCGATGTTCGTGTTGAACGTCTCGCTGACGACTGCCGTCGAGGAGAGCAAGGACGCCCGAGCGGCCGCCGACCCGGCGGAACCAACCGACGACTAGACGGTTTCGTTTTCCCGACGTTCCTCCCGAAAGGGGCTACTCGTACAGTCCTGTGACGAACGGTCCGAGCGCGCCGGCCACGGCGTCGGCCAGCGCACCCTCGCGGTCTACGATGCCGGCCGTCAGCGCGCCCGCCGCGCCCTGCTTCTTCGCAACGTCGTCCTCGCCGAGTACGTCGTCCATCACCGGCCCGAGTTCCTCGCCGTCACGGATTCGGTCGGCGATAGCGTCCGGGAGGCGCAAGCGCGGTCCCGCGCCGCGGCCGACGCGTTCGCCGTCGGTCGCGGCGGCCCACATGACCAGGAAGAGGCCGTCGACGCCCTCGGCCTCGGCGACGCCGCCTTCGAGGCCGACGCCGAGGTCGTACTCGCCCGAATCGAGGGCGTTCCGCGCACGGTTCTCGGCCCCGGCGACGGTTTCGCGCTCGCCGAACGGCTGTTCGCTCACGCCGGAGGCGACCGCGACCGATTCGACCGCGACCGACTCGACTGGAGTCGAGTCGGTCGCGGTCGTTTCGGACGCCGCGGTGTCCGACGCGGTCGATTCCAGGCTCTCGAAGGCCGCCTCGGTCGCGCGGCGCTTGACGGGGTTCGTGCTGCCGACGCCGACTCGCATGGCCGGCCAGAGACGCCCGGCCGACTTGGGGGTTGCGTTCGCCGCCGGGCGAGTCGTCCAGTTCTACTCGCCGACCAATCCCGGATGGAGCTTCGTCGCCAGCGTCTCGACGCCCTCGATCAATCGCGGACTCGGCTGGTTCAACAGCGAGTCGTCGACGACGTGGACGTTCCCCGCCTCGACCGCCGGGAGGTCCCAGCCCCGGTCGGCGACCGTCGAGGGGTCGACCCGGTCGCCCCGGCCGCAGACGTGGAGGACGACGTGTTCGGGGGCGGCGGTTTCGACCGCGGTTCGGGAGATCTCCCGGGAGCGCTCGCCCGGCGCGACGAAGGGACACCGTCCGCCGGCGGCCTCGACCGCCTCGGGGACCCAGTTGCCCGCCGCCATCGGGGGTTCGGACCACTCTTCGCAGTAGACCACGGGTCGCTCGAAGTCGGCAACGAACCGCCGGACGCGGTCGAGTCGGCTTCGCGAGCGCCACGCGAGGTCGTGGCCCCGCCGGGGGACGCCGAGCGCGGCCCCGATTTCGGCGAACGACTCGACGACCTCACCCAGGGTCGTCGGCGCGAAGTGGACGACCTCGTGGCCGCGGTCGCGGAGCGCCGCGGCCACGTCCGCCTGGAGGTCGTCGGCGGTCAGCACGAGGTCGGGGTCGCAATCGTCGACCGCGTCGTAGTCGGGGTTCAGCCACCCGCCGACGCGGACGAGGTTCTCGCGGGACTCCGTGCGGGCGCTCGCGTCGAGTTCGCAGTGGTGCGTGACGCCGACGAGGCGGTCGGTCGCACCCAGTGCGCGGGCGGTTTCGGTCGCGCTCGGGGCCAGCGAAACCACGCTCGGGGAGTTCGTGTCGCTCTCGGTCGTATCGCTCATGCGGTCGGCGTCACCTCTCGCCTCGTCCTCGGCGGTCGAACGGGGTAAATCGTCCGACATCGCGTCGGGTAGACAGCTTCTCGTTTAAATTTTTCCTTCACTCGAAGTGGACCGCCCGTTCGAACCGCCGTGGTAGGCGTTCACGCGCCCCCAGGTCTTGATTCCGTAACACCTAAATAGCTTTCGGAATAACGGAAAGTTAAGAACTGAGGCCGGGTTTTTCAGGTTTTCCCCTGCCCGGTAGCTCACGCCATCTCGCGGTAGCGAGGAGTCTCACCATGACCGATACGCGCATACGAACTCGACAGTCGGAGGAAGAGGTAACCGAAGAAACCGAGAGCGGTACCGCCTGCCCCGAGTGCAGCGGAAAGCTCATCAGCGACAGCGAACACGGTGAAACCGTCTGCCAGGACTGCGGTCTGGTCGTCGAAGAGGACAACGTCGACCGCGGCCCCGAGTGGCGCGCGTTCGACGCGAAGGAGAAGAACGAGAAGTCGCGGGTCGGCGCGCCGACCACGAACACGATGCACGACAAGGGACTGTCGACCAACATCGACTGGCGTGACAAGGACGCCTACGGTAACTCGCTGGGCTCCCGCCAGCGCGAGAAGATGCAGCGCCTGCGCAAGTGGAACGAGCGATTCCGGACCCGCGACTCGAAGGAGCGCAACCTCAAGCAGGCGCTCGGCGAAATCGACCGGATGGCCTCCGCGCTCGGCCTCCCGAACAACGTCCGGGAAACCGCGTCGGTCATCTACCGGCGCGCGCTCGACGAGGACCTCCTGCCCGGACGGTCCATCGAGGGCGTCTCGACCGCCTGCGTCTACGCCGCCGCCCGACAGGCCGGCGTTCCGCGGAGCCTCGACGAGATCGGCGACGTGAGCCGAGTCGAGAAGAGCGAGGTCGCTCGGACGTACCGCTACGTCGTCCGCGAACTCAGCCTCGAAGTCAAGCCCGCCGACCCCGAGAGCTACGTCCCGCGGTTCGCCTCCGGTCTCGGCCTCTCCGACGAGGCCGAACACCGTGCCCGCGAACTGCTCCGGACCGCCAAGGAGCAGGGCGTCCACAGCGGCAAGTCGCCGGTCGGCCTCGCCGCAGCCGCCGTCTACGCCGCCGCGCTCCTGACCAACGAGAAGACCACCCAGGCGGAGGTCAGCGACGTGGCCGACATCAGCGAGGTCACCATCCGGAACCGCTACCACGAACTGCTCGAAGCCGAGGAAGCGCCCGCGGCCATCTGAGGTCGGCCGCCACAGACACTCCTAGTAACTTCCACCCGCTCTCGAACCGAAAGAGAGTTCTATCGTCTGCGCGATGAGTCAAGGGAGCGGATGGAGACCGAACACCGGATTCACGTCGACGACGCCCGCGCGATGGAGCAGTTGGCCGACGACTCCGTCGAACTCGTCGTCACCTCGCCGCCGTACCCGATGATCGAGATGTGGGACGAACTCTTCTCCGAACTCGACCCCGCGGTCGGCGACTTTCTCGCCGCGGGCGACGGCGACGCCGCCTTCGAGTCGATGCACGAGGCGCTCGCGCCCGTCTGGGACGAACTCGCCCGCGTGCTTGTCCCCGGCGGCATCGCCGCGGTCAACGTCGGGGACGCCACCCGGAGCGTCGGCGACGGTTTCCAACTCTATCCGAACCACGCCGAACTCATCGACCGGTTTCGGACTCGCGGCTTCGACCTGTTGCCCGACGTGCTCTGGCGCAAGCCGGTCAACAGCCACGCCAAGTTCATGGGGTCGGGGATGGTCCCCCCGAACGCCTACGCCACCCTCGAACACGAGTACGTGCTCATCTTCCGGAACGGAAGCGGGTCGCGGTCGTTCGAACCCAACGCCGACCGGCGCTACGAGGCGGCGTACTTCTGGGAGGAGCGCAACGACTGGTTCTCGGACCTCTGGACCGACGTGCGCGGCGAGGCCCAGGACCTGACGGGCGAAGAACCCCGCGAGCGCTCGGGGGCGTTCCCGTTCGAGGTGCCGTACCGGCTGGTCAACATGTACTCGGCGTACGGCGACACCGTGCTCGACCCCTTCTGGGGGACCGGCACGACGACGCTCGCCGCGATGGTGGCCGGGCGCGACTCGGTGGGCTACGAACTCCGCCGCGAGTTCCGAGCGGCGTTCGACGACCGAATCGAGGGTGTCGAGTCGTTCGCCGACGACGTCGTCGGCGAACGACTCGCCGACCATCGGGCGTTCGCGGCCGGCCGAGACGACCTGGAGTACGAGGCCGAGAACTACGACTTCCGGGTGATGACCGACCAGGAGCGCCGAATCCGGCTCTACACGGTGGCGGAGTGTCGGCGCGAGGGCGACGACTACGCCGTCTCCCACCGGCCGTTCGACGATAAGTAGCCTTTTGAGCGCGGCGGGCGCACGCCCGGCCATGGAGTTCGAGGAGTTCGTGCTGGCGGCCAGCGTCACGGATCTCGACGCCGAGCGCCGGGCGCGCGAACACGCAGACGCGGTGGAGTTTCGGATGGACCTGGCCGACGACCCGCTCTCGTCGCTCCGGGAGTACGACGGCGAACTGCCGATTCTCGCCACGAACCGGGCGACGTGGGAGGGCGGCGAGGCCGACGACGAGGGGCGACTCGACGCGCTGGCCGAGGCTGCCGAACTGGCCTGCGTCGGCGCGGTCGACGTGGAACTGAAGAGCCTCACCGCCGGCGAGGCCGAAGCGGTCGCCGAGCGTGCCCGCGAGGCGGGGACGGCGGTCGTCGCCTCGGTCCACGACTTCGAAGCGACGCCCTCGCGGATGGACATGCGAAGTCGACTCCAGTTGGCCACCGAGCGCGCCGACGTGGGGAAACTCGCCGTCACGGCCCGGAGCAGGAGCGACGTGCTCGACCTGCTCGCCGTGACCGACGAGATGGCGACCTCGGGCGCGCGCGTGGCGACGATGGCGATGGGCGAACCGGGCCGCCACTCGCGGGCCGTCGCGCCGCTGTACGGCTCCAGAATCGGCTACGCGCCCGTCGACCCGGGCGACGCCACCGCACCGGGTCAGTACGACCTTGCGACGCTCGCGCGCCTCGTCGAGCAGTTGTCTTGAGTGGACGGGGAGACGCCGACTGCGAGCCTGCGACTGCTCGGCCGCGACGCGGCCGAGCAGTCGCGCTAACGCTGCGAGGAGGCGGGCGACCGACGCGACGACGGACCGACGGGCGAACACGTCACTTCTTGGTCCCGTTTTCCTACTTAAGCGCTCGTGCGCCGGGCGGCTTTCGACGGTTACAGCGGCGAAGCGCCCGCACGAGTCGTCCCGCGGTCGGCTTCAGCGTATCCGCCGCGAGCGAAGCGAGCGGGCCGAAGAACCTTCGAAGGAGCGACAGCGATGTGGCTGGCAGAGCCGCCTCGCTCGGAGCGAACGAGGCGGTGACGACGCGCTTTTCGTCGACGTTTTGCCAGCGAAACGCCCGCGAGCCGACGGCTCGCGGACGTTGAGCGCAGCAAACGGTCGGGCGCAAGCTTAAACATCCCTCGTCGGTTATCCCCGTCTAGTGACTCATACGAAATCCGAAAAGCGTCCGTGGCTGGGCGCAGTGTTGGCGTTCTTCCTGCCCGGACTCGGGCACGTCTACCTGCGCGAGTGGCTCCGCTCGCTCATGTGGTTCGGATTCCTCCTGAGCGCCATCATCCTGTTCGTCCCGATTCCGGACTCGGCGGTGGCGGCCGCCCAATCCGGCGGCCTCCAGGCGGCGTGGAACGCCGCGGTCGAGGCGACGTCCGACCTCCCGCTGGAGGCGCTACTGCCCATCTGGGTCGTGCGCCTGTTCAGCGCCATCGACGCCTACTGGCTGGCGCTCCGGGGCACGACCGACGCAGAGGAAGAAGGCGAGCGGTGTCCCGCCTGCGGCAAACCCGTCGACGAGGACCTCGACTTCTGTCAGTGGTGCACGACGCCGCTACCCGAGCGCGAGGGACCCAACACCCCGACCGAAGAAACCGCCGTCTCCCACTGAGGAACGCTACTTCTCGATGATGCTCTCTTCGACCGTCTCGCCGAAGTGGCGAGCGCCGCCCTCGCGGTAGACCAGAAGTTCGTCGCCCTCTTCGAGGTCGGTGACCGCGGCGCGGCCCGCGCTGGTGGGCACCTTGATGGTTTCCGCGTTCTGCAGCAGCGTCTCGACCCGGTCGCCGTCCTCGAACTCGACCTCGACCCGGAACATCGGACGCTTCTCTATCTTCACCCGGCCGACCGTCGCCTCGCGGGTGTGACCGTCGAGGTCGACGACCTGCACCTCGTCGCCCGATTTGAGCTCCGAGAGATACTTCGTACCGCCGTCGGGGGTCCGGACGTAGGCGTGGACCGCGCCCGCGTTCACCCGGAACGGCCGGGAGGCGACGTACGGCGACTCGGCGGTTTCGGCGTGGACGAAGAACAGCCCCCGTGACAACGACCCGACCAGCATCCCCTCGTCGTGTTCGAACAGGCTCCCGGTGTCGACGCAGACCCGGTCGGCGCTCCCGGTGCGCTCGACGGCGGTGACGGTGCCCCACTCGAAGTCGAGGCGTTCGCGCTCGGCCTCGTCGCGGACCTCGACGGTCCGGCGGATCTCGTCGGGGTCGTCGGCGTCCAACAGGACGGCGTCGCTGCCGAGTTCGAGCGTCTCGAACGCGGTCTTGGCCTCCTCGGCGGAGGTGACGCCCGCGACCAGTTCGGTTTCCTCGCCGATACGCGCGATGAGGTTCTCCAGCGGGATGATGGTCCAGTCCTCACCGACGACGATGGTGTGGTCGGCCTCCTGGGCGGCGGCCTCGGCGAACGCCTCGTAGTCCTCGCTCAGGATGCGGACGTACGCGCCGTCTGCGCGGTCGTCGTCGCGCCGGAGCGTCGAGAGGTCGGCCGACCCCGAGAAGTCGGCCGGGAGGTCGACCGTCCCGTCGCCCTCGCCGTCCTTACCCACGACGTAGGTGTCCGGTCGGGCGAGGTCCTCCGCCTCGTCGATGACCTGTACGTCGCCGTTGGTGAACGCCGCGACGTTCACGTCGCCGAGTTCGCGGACTCGACCGACGTCGTCGGCGTCAACCAGCACCCAATCGATTCCCGCTTCCAGTCCCGCCGTGATTCGCTTCCGGCGGGCGTCCCAGTCGCCGACCGCGTCGTCGGCCTTGAGCCATACGGAGCGCGTCATGTTCGCACGCTTGCGGCGCGACGGCTTGAACGTGGCGAATCCGACAACGGAGAAAAAGCGAATCGGCGAAAGCGGACGCCGCGGGTTCGGCGCTCAGGCGCTCTGCTCGATGGCCTTGATCGACTGCTGGAGCTTCTGCATCGCCTGCTGTGGTTTACCGCCCGGCGCGTAGGCGCTGTTGACCTGCTGGGCGATCTGCGTGGACTCCTGGGGCCAGACGACCGTCACCGGTCGCGGCAGCGCGGCCTGTGCGGCCACGCGAAGCTGTTCGACGTACCGGCCCATGATAGGCACCTGCTTCGCGCGCTGGCGCTTGAGCAGGTCGACGTTCGGCGGCACCCAGCCCAGTAGCTCGAACAGCCGGAACATGAAGTCCTCATTCATCATCGACTTGATGACCTGTATCGCCGCATCCTGTTTCTTCGAGTTCGGATTGACCGAGGTGAGCCACCCGCCCAGCGCCGAGGTCGGCCCGCCCGTCGCGGGAAGCTGGGCCTGCTGTTCGGTCTTGGCGTACGGAATCGGCATCACGCCCAGGTCCTTGCCGAAGGCGTCCTCCGCGCCGTTGGTGCGGATGGAGTACGTCCAGTTGCGGTGGGCGACCACGTTGCCCGCCGTGAACGGCTTGCGCGAGGGCTCCTCGGACCACTGGAGCACCGCCTGCGGCGCGATCTGCTTGTACCCGTTCAGCGTGTTCTGCGCGTCGGGTCCGTGGATGAGCGACCGGACCATCCTGACGGAGTCCACGACGGGCTTCTGTGCGAGCGTGACCGGCCGTTGACCGATGGGGCCGAAGAGGTTCTTCCTGGGATTGCCGAAGTACGCGCCGCCCCAACTCGTGATGAACTCGTTGAAGTCGCAGCACGACAGCCCCTCGTAGGCCTTCGCCTGGAAGCTGAAGCCCATCTTCGTGTTGGTCTGCTGCTGGACGTCGGCCACGATGTTCGAGAACTGCTTCCACCGCATCGACTCGGTGGCCCAGCTCTGCTTCGGAGCGTGTCCGGCCTCCTCGAAGAGGTCTTTGCGGTACTGTATCGTCGCGATGTCCGGGAAGAACGGCACGCCGTAGATGTTGCCGTTCTTGCTCTGGCCGGTCTTCGCGAGCTGCTGCAGGTACTGGTTGCGGACCATCTTGACCTTGTTCTGGGGCAGTTTGTCGGTCAAGTTCAGCAGCTGGTTCCGCCGGATGAACGGGATGGTCCACCCGCTGTCCATCATCATCAGGTCCGGTTTCGACCGCCCCGCCGACAGCCACTGCTGGTACTGCGCCCGGCGATTGCCCGTGACGTTCGGACCCGCCAGCACGCTAATCTCGATGTCGTTCGAGAGGCCGACGTCGTGCAGCGCCTTCTGTAAGGCGCTCTCGACTCCCTTGACGTTGGAGTCGGCCGCCCACTGCACGGTCGTCGTCCCGCCCTGGTTCTGTACGTTGCCGACCGTTCCCTCGTCGAGATAGCCGGACAGACCGACCGCCGCTCCCGACGCTCCGACGCCCTCGACGAACTGTCGCCGAGAGATACCGCTGTCGGCACCGTCGTCTCGTGTCATTATCTGTCAGTCCCCCGGATACAGGCACGGTAGACCGCCGTAAAACGGCTTTGGTCGGGCTACTCGCCGAACCGACCGGAAAAAACGTCCGCCCGCGCGGCGGTCGCCTCGTTCGACGCGCCGACGGTTTCCGCGGTCGTCGTTCGGTTCGACGGTCGGGTCGTCGCGGTCGTCGTCCCGCTCGTCACGGTCGTCGTGGCGACCGTCGTCGTCCCGTTCGTCGCGTTCCGTTTGGGGATGGCCGCGCTCACCCACGACGGGCGTTCGACGCCGTCGGCCGACAGCGGCGCGAGTTCGAACGCGTAGTGAACCCGCGTCCGTTCGGTGCCGTTGGCGGCGTCGTACACCGCCGTCATGTTCAGGCTGGTGACGCGCCCGCTGGGTGAGACGACCAGCGTCGCGTCGAACTTCGAGACGTTCGCGTCGGCCGCCTTGGTCGCTTCGAGCACCACGACCGGACGGCCACTGCGGCGTTCGACGGCGACGCGCTCGAACGTCCCGGACGACAGCGCGAGTTCGAGCAGCCACGTCTGGGTGACCTGCGATTCGAGGTCGGCCCGCGGCAGGTGGGCCAGCGTCTCGTCGGGGACGCCGAGGTTGTCGCCGGTCCGGTTGAAGTGCCGGAGTTGCGTTTCGTTGTGTCGCGCGTAGCGGACCACGGTGTCGGTGTCGTTGGCCCAGATGTCGGTGCCGACCCGCGACGTCTCGTTGTCGAGGTGGCGAACGCTCTCTGAGTGGAGGACCAGCGGGTCCAGGCCGGCTCCGACGAAGCCGCGCTGTTCGGTGGTCTGGTAGCTGGAGCCGACCGAGACGTTCGACCGGAACCGGAACGCGAAGCCGGTGGCGTTGAGGACGCTCCGGTGGGCGGCGACCAGCGCCGAGGAGTTCTCGACGGCGGTCCCGTTCACGCCCGGCGGGAGCACGGCCTTCCGGGTCGTCGTCCCGGTCGGCGTGGCGACGCGCTTGCGGTCGGTAGTGTCGGTCGCCGCCACCGGGGTGGTGGACGAGGGTTCGGTCGTCGGCGACTCGGTGGAGGGCGCGGACGCCGGCCCTTCGGTCGCGGGGGCCACGATGCTTCCGGTCAGCCCGGCCGACGCCACGAGCGCGAGGACGACGAGTACGGCTATGGCTGAACGCATTCGTCGGAGATACGACGGCCTATGCCAATAAACCGGCGACATCGTGCCGAGTAGTTTCCGGGTTTAGTGCCCTCTTATGAACGATAAGCCCCGCTTACGTGCCGAACTTATTCACGCCCCAAAATCGCGTTATTCGCCGGCTAAACGACAGGAAGATCGGCGCCCCGCAGGCGGTTCCGCGGCGTACGTGCCCGACCGCCGGGCGCGGCGCGCCCGGCGGTCGGGCCTCGGCCCGTCCGAAACGGCGCGACGACCGGAGAACGATGAGGTCGTCCGAAGCGCGTCACGACGGTTTGAACGACGGTGAAACGGCCGGAGAACGGCGTGACGGGCGAAAGACGATGCGACTGGCCAGAAGCACGACGTGACGGACGAAAGAAGACGCGACGGAAAAAACGGCGACCGCCTATCAGCGCACCGAGTCGAGCAGTAACTTCTGCTCGACGCGCTTGACCTCGTGCTGGACGTCCCGGACCGCGTCGATGTTGGCCGAGATGGAGGACACGCCCTCGTTGACGAGGTGCTGGACCATCTGGGGCTTCGAACCGGCCTGTCCGCAGATGCTCGTGTCGACGTCGTGTTCGCGACAGGTCCGGATGGTCTGGGAGATGAGTTCGAGCACCGCAGGGTGGAGTTCGTCGAAGCGGTCGGCGACGTTCTCGTTGTTGCGGTCGACCGCCAGGGTGTACTGGGTGAGGTCGTTGGTGCCGAACGACGCGAAGTCGATGCCCTGTTTCGCCATCTCCTCGACGCCGAGCGCCGAGGCGGGCGTCTCTATCATCACGCCCCACCGGCGCTTGTCGGGGTCGATACCTGCCTCGCCCATCAGGTTGCGGGCCTTCACGACGTCCTCGGCGTCGTTGACCAGCGGGAACATGATTTCGACGTTGTCGTAGCCCATCTCGTAGAGGCGGGCGAACGCCTCGAGTTCGTGGGCAAACACGTCGGGTCGGTCGAGGCTTCGGCGGATGCCCCGGTAGCCCAGCATCGGGTTGTGCTCGCTGGGTTCGTCGTCGCCGCCCTCCAGTTGCCGGAACTCGTCGGTCGGCGCGTCGAGGGTGCGCACCCGGACCGGCCGGGGGTAGAACTCGTCGGCGACCCCGCGGATGCCCTCGACGATTTCGTTGACGTAGGCGTCGACGCCGTGGTCGTCGATGTACTTCGCGGGCGTCTTGTTGGTCGAGAGAATCATGTGCTCCATCCGGAGCAGTCCCACGCCGTCGGCGCCCGTCGCGGCCGCCCGCTCGGCGGCCTCCGGGATGGAGACGTTGACCTTCACCTCGGTCGCGGTCATCGGCTTGACGGGCGTCTTCGGTCGGGCCTCCTCGATGGGCTCGTGTTCGTCGTCCTCGGTCGTCCGACGGCCCTCGGTGATGGTGCCCTTGTCGCCGTCGAGGGTGACGACCTGGTCGTCTTCGAGCGTCGAGGTGGCGTCGCTGCTACCGACCACCGCGGGACAGCCGAGTTCGCGCGAGACGATGGCGGCGTGGCTGGTCATACCGCCCTCGTCGGTGACGATGCCCGCCGCGCGCTTCATCGCGGGCACCATGTCGGGCGTGGTCATCTCGGTGACGATGATGTCGCCCTCGCCGACCTTGTCGAGCTGGTCGAGTTTCGTGACGATGCGGGCCGGACCGCTGGCGATGCCGGGACTCGCGCCGAGGCCGCTGACCAGCACCTCGCCGCTGGACCCGCCCGCGTCGGCCGACTGCTCGCCGCCGTTGACGCCGCTGGCGGCCTCGACCGCGCCGCTCCCGTCGGCGATGCCCTTCGACTCCGCCGACGCCGACGCGTCGGCGTCGGCGACGCTCGAATCGTCGTCGATGGTGGTGATGGGCCGCGACTGGAGCATGAAGACCTCGTCGTCGACGATGGCCCACTCGACGTCCTGGGGCGTGCCGTAGTGGTCCTCGACGCGCTCGCCGAGTTCGACGAGGCGAGCGACGTTGGCCTCCGAGAGCACCTGCGCATTGCGCTTGTCTTCGGGTACGTCGCGCTCGACGGTTTCGCCCGTCTCCTCGTCCTTCTCCATCATCATCTTCTTGTCGGCGATGGTGGTTTCGACGACGTCGCCGGTTTCGCGGTCGACGACGTAGTTGTCGGGCGAAACCGACCCGGAGACGACCGCTTCGCCGAGGCCCCAGGCGGCCTCGATGATGATCTTCGACTCGCCGGTCGAGGGGTGGCTGGTGAACATCACGCCGGACTTCTCGGCGTCGACCATCCGCTGGACGACGACCGCGATGTCGACCACGTCGTGGTCGAAGCCCTGCTCCTGGCGGTAGTAGATGGCGCGCTGGGTGAACAGCGACGCCCAGCACCGCTTGACCCGCTCGACGAGGTCCTCGCGGGTGACGTTCAGGAAGGTTTCCTGCTGGCCCGCGAAGGAGGCGTCGGGGAGGTCCTCGGCGGTCGCCGAGGACCGGACCGCCACGAACGCCTCGCCGTCTTCGAGGTCGTCGTAGGACGCGACGATCTCCTCGCGCATCTCCTCGGGCATCTCCGTCTCGAGGATGAGTTCCTTCGCGCGCGACTGGGCTTCTGCGAGCGCCGCGGAGTCCTCGGTGTCGACGTCGACGGCCTCAAAGAGTTCCTCCTCGATCCCGGTCCGCTCGATGAACGACCGATAGGTACCCGCAGAGACGACGAACCCCGTCGGGACCGGCAGGCCGGCGCCGGTGAGTTCCCCCAGCGACGCGCCCTTCCCGCCGACCAGTTCGAGGTCGTCAGCAGTGATTTCGTCCAGCCAGAGTACAGCCATTGTGTGCGTGTGAGAGAACACGAAGGCTCATAAAGAATGTTGCGACCGGTTCGTTACGGAAATATTTACTCGCGAGCGTATTGCTTCCCGACCGCGACGGCAAGTGTTTCCGGGCGGGGCGCGGGTTCGCCGGCCATCGAGCGTCGCGATGCAGACCGGCAGAACGACTTTCACACCGGCCGACACGACAACGGATGGTTTTATGTCCCGGCGTTCGTGTCACCGCCCATGGACGCGAGCAGTTCGCTTCGGTGGGCAGTGTACTTCGTCGCGCTGGCGGGCGTCGCGACCCTGTTGGGCGCGGGATTCCTCGGCGTGGGGGTCGTTCTGGGACTCGGGGCGGCCTACGACCAACTGGCGAGCGGTGCGGGCCTCGGGACCGCCGCGGCCACCGCGGCACCCGGCTTAGTCGTCGTGTTCCTCGGCGTACTCCTGTGGGCCGTCGGCGTCGCCGCGGCCTTCTTCAAGGTCGTGACCGAGGCCACCGAGGCCCAGATGCGCGAGCGCTTCGACGGCGAACGGGTCAAGAGCGACATCCTCTCCGTGCTGGACGAGCGCCTCTCCGAGGTCGAACACGACGCCGCCGAAACCCGGCGGCAGGTCGCCGAGATGAAGCGCGAGGACTCGGCGGAGGGCTTCGAGTTCGGCGACTAGGCGTGCGACGGAGATGCGGCGAAGAGATTGGCCGGGAGGGAATCGATGGTCGATTGCCGGGACCGCGGTCTCGAACCGTGACGGCGACTGCTATTCCGATTACGGGGACGACAGCGACCGGCACTCTCACGGTGTAACTGAAACCCCACCGCGAGGGTCGCGCGTCGGTTCTGTGGATCGGATTTCGACAACCCGGAGACGGTGGTTTCGGAAGGTTTCGCCCCGCGGTACTCTTTCACGAACCGGGGGAAGGTTTCTACCGTCCCGATTCGAATCGGACGTATGAGCGACGAGAGCGCCGAAAGCGGCGAAGGTGAGCAGTTCTCCGGTGACGTTCTCGGCCGGATGGTTCGGGAAGTCCGTCCGGAGTGGACGCTCCGGGCGGCGACGCCCGCCGAGGAGGGGACCGACGTGGTGTACTTCCTGACCGTCGACACCGGCGAGGGGACTCGCGAGTGCGTCCTCAAGGCGTGCGAGTTTCTCGACCCGGAGGCGTTCCGACCCGAACCGTATCTGCTCGACCTGCTCGACCGGCGCACGTCGATTCCGGTGCCGGGCATCGTCGGCGCGGTGGACGACCACGACGACCTCCCCGCACCGTTCTTCCTGATGGAGCGCCTCGACGGCGAAGTTCGCGAGGGCGATGCCCGGGACCTCGCCCCGGAGGCGATGGAGCGCATCGCCCGCGACGCCGGGCGGAACCTCGGGCGACTCCACCGACTCGGCGAGTTCGAGCGGTTCGGCCCGCTCCGACTCGCCGGGTACGCGGACGAGAGCGCCACAGGGCGGAACGAGGCCCGCGGCGAAACGCCGCGGCGTTTCGCCGCGGGCGACCGAACGCTGACGCTCGGCGAGTCGACCCGCGACTCGTGGCGCGAGCGATTCGAGGAGGTGATAGACTCCTGCCTCGACAACGTCGAGGCGAGATTCGAGGACCTCGTCCCCGACCTCCGGGCGTTCGTCGCCGACCGCCTCGACGCGCTCGACCGGTCGTTCCCGGCGGTAATCGGTCACGACGACTACCGCCTCGGGAACCTGCTCGTCGACCCCGAAACCGGCGAGACGCACGCGGTGCTCGACTGGGGCAACGTCGCCACGATGGAGGCCCAGTGCGAACTGGTGGACGTCGAACAGTACCTCTGCGAGTGGGCACCCCACGACGACCCACTCCGAGAACGCGTCCGGGCGTCGCTCCTGGCGGGCTACCGGGAAACCAACGAAATCGACCGCGACGACGACTACGAGCGCCGCCGGGAACTCTACCTCGCGACCTCGCGGCTCTCGCCGATGGTCTGCTTCTCGCTCTGGAACGAGGGTGCCGGCGAGGACGCGCGCGAGGCGACTGCGAAGAAACACCGAGAGGCCGTGCTGGAGTTGGTCGGCTGAGTTACAGCCGCCTCCTCCGTTGCGACGCGTCGTAACCGTCGTTTTTTCTAGCCCGCGTTTCGTGGTCGCGGCGACGTCCGCGGGCGAGCACCGGCGACCCCGACGTTCGCACCGTCCGCCCCGACCCCGACCTTTATCCCCCGAAACGACCCCATTCCACGCATGGAGCGTTACGACCAACTCTATCGGCTCTACGACGAGTTCGACGCCGCGACTCTCCGGGCGTACCAGAACTTCGTCGACGTGTTTCCCCCCGTCGACTCCCGGGTCGCGCTCGAACACTGGCAAGAGGCAAGCGACGAACTCGCCGCCCGGAAGGACGAGATTCGCGAGGCGTTCCCCGCGGTCGGCGAGACGTTCGCCGAGATCGCCGCGCGGGCGACCCGCGACCAGGCGTTCACCGCGCTCGACCTCCACGCCAAGTACGACCGCGGGGTCAACGTCCTCGTCCTCGACGTCGACGAGACGCTGCGCTCGGCAGGGGGCACCGACAACGAGATTCCCCGCGAGACGCTCCACCTACTCACCGAGTTCCACGAGAACGGCGTCCCCATCGTCATCTGTACCGGCCAGACCCTGGAGAACGTCAAGGGGTTCATGATTCAGGGCCTCGGGAGTGAAATCGTCCACTCGGGCGACCTCGCCATCGTCTACGAGGCCGGCACCGGCGTGTTCACGCCCGGCCACGGCGCCGACACCAAACAACTGCTCTACGAGGACCTGGACGCCGACGTCCGAGCCATCTTCGACGACGTGCGCGCCCGCGTCCTCTCGGAGGCCCCCGAGGAACTCCGCCGAGGCTGTCACCTCCAGGGCAACGAGTTCAACGTCACGATGAAGCCCAACTTCGAGACGGGGAGCAAGCGCGCCCGCGAAGTCATCGACGAGGCACTGATATACGAACTCGACCTGCTGGGCGACGCCGTGGTCGCGCGGGTCGAGGAGGGGGACGCGGACGCCGACGACGAAACGAGTCGCGCCAGCGAGTGGGCGCGGGCCTACTACGCCGCCCAGGACCCCGAAATCCGCGCGGTGCTCGAACAGGCGGGCGAGACGCCCGCCTGTTCGCCCGAGGACGTCCCCGAGACCGTCGCGGCGCTCTTCGAGCGCATCGACGTCGCCTACTACGAGGCCGACGCCGCCGAAATCGGGAGTCTCGAACTCAACAAGGTGGTCGGCGTGGAGGCCGCCTTCGACGTGCTGGGCGTCGACGACCCCTTCTCGGTCGTGATGGGCGACTCCAAGAGCGACCTCCGGGTGATGGAGTGGGTCGCCGAACACGACCGCGGAATCGGAGCCGCGCCCGAACACGCCTCCCGGGACGTGCTCGACCACGTGGTCCGGACCGACGAACTCGTCTTCGACCGCGGGAAGGCCGGCGACGTGCTCCGGACGGTGTACGCGCTGAACCGACTGGCGAACCTGGGGTGAGTCGCCCGCGAACGGGGGACGGCTCCGACCGGAAACCCGCTCGGGCTATCCGGCCGTCTCGTTCTCGGCCGCCGCGGTGGTTTCGTCTCCGGCCACCGTCGCCGTCTCGTTTCCTTCCGCGACGGTCGCCCCGTTCTCCGCCGTCGGTTCGGGGGACGTCGGCTCCGGCGGTTCCGTCCGGTCAGCGCCCCGTTCGTCGGTTCGGCCGCCCGGACGCCAGTCGATGCGCATCTCTCGCAGCGAGGCGTCGTCGCTCGTGTTCGCCACGACGAAGCCCGCGCCCGCCGTCGTTCGATTCGTCGCCGCGACTCCGGTTCGGTTCGCCGCCGCGTCGTCTCCGAGACGCTCGTCGGTTCGGGCCAGCGCGACGTCGGTGCCCACGAACGAGACGCTCGCACCGCCGGTCGTGAGGTTCCGGACCGTGTTGTCTCTCGACCCGGCCCACGAGTAGTACGTCCAGTTCGTGTTGTTCGCCGCGAGCGTGTCGGCGACGAGGTTTTGGCTAGAGTTGTTGACGACGATTCCAGCGGAGTAGCCGGCCATCGCGGTGAACTCGTCCGTCCCGGTCGTGTTCGCCACGACGTTGCCGACCAGCGAGTTGTTCGTGCTGCCGAGGATGAGCGAGATTCCCGCGTGTCCGTTTCCGGTGACCTCGTTGTCGGTAATCCGGTTTCGCTCGCCGGCGATGAGGAAGATTCCGTCGAACTCGTTCGCCCGCGAAGCGGTGTCGACGACTCGACTGTCGTTCACCCCGTCCAGGACGATGCCGCTCGCTCCGCTCCGCTCGACCGTGCTGGAAGAGACGCGAACCGACGTGCTGTTGAACACGTAGATGCCGGACTCGCCGCTCTCTCGGGCGGTCGTCCGGTCGACACGCAGGGCCGAACTGTTCTCTGCGTACAACCCCCACTGGTTTCCGTCGAGCGCGCTCTCGGTGACCGCCACTCGGCTCGACCGGTGGATTTCGAGGCCGTCGCCGTTCCCCGTCACCCGCACGTTCCGCATCGCGCCGTTAGAGACGTCGTCGTAGTAGATGCCGAAGACGAACTCCCGAACCGTCACGTCGGTCACGGTCACGTTCGTCAGCGGAGTCGACGCGTTGGCCGCGATGCCGGTGTTGGCCCACTCGGGGTTCGAGGGCGTCGGATAGCTGACGTTGACGGTCCGATTCTTGGCCGTGTCGTTCGCGCTCGCGTTCGCAGCGTCGTCGGTCGGGCCCGGGGTCAGTTCCGTCGTCTCCGGGGCTGCTTCTGCCGTCTCGTCCGGTCCGGCGGTGGTACCCGCTTGGGTCGTCTCGCCCGTCTCGTTAGGGACGATACCGTAACTCGCGTTGGCGAACGCCTCCAACCGGGACCGGTTCTGTACCCCGTCGATCGTGTGACCCCGGCCGTCGAGGACCACGTCGCTGGTTTCGATTCGGATGCAGGCGTCCTCGGAACTGTCGGTGATGTTCGCGGTGAGAACGTAGCGACCCGGTTCGGTGATGGTGGTACACGATTCGATGCTATTGGTCTGGAGTCTGTCCGCACTTCTGTCGATGCCGACGCCGGCGTACCCGAACGGGACGACGGTCAGGAGAACGACGACTCCGAGAACGGTGAGGGTTCGCCACATAGGTCGACCAACCGGCGACCGAATCTTTGTTATTTGGTAGCACCCAACGCTGTAACGCGGCGTACGGTGTGAGTCTGCTGCGAATCTATCGGCTGTCCCCCACGCTTTACCCCGAATTTTGCGCGCCCCTCGTCGCCGCGCCTCCACGCTCACACCGGTTCGCCCCGCGGCGACCGCCGAAACGGATGGCCGACCCGTTACAGAGGGTGGTTACGCGGGTGCAAAATCCGATTGCCTGTCAGGTCAGATGGCACGGTCGAGAGCGTCAAAACGCCGAGGGACCTGTACGTCTCGCGCAGCTCGCAGCGGAAAATCGGAAAGGCGGCGAAATCGGGGAAGAACGGAGACGAGATGCCGGAAAGACCGGAGAACCGAGGGACAGGAGGACCGAAACGGGGCTCAGACGTTCAGGCTGAACCGCACGGTGTCGCCCGACTCCAGCGGACTCGCGGTCGAGAGCGTCTCGGTCGAGTCGACCGATTCGCGCACGACGATGGTGTCCGAGCGCAGGCGCTCGCCGTTCAGGACGCCCGCCCGAACCTGCGGGCCGTACGTGTCGGCCAGTTTTTCGACGACTTCGCCGAGCGTCGCACCCTCCCGAACTCCCACGCGGGCCTCGTGGGTCCCCGTCCGCGCTACCAGCGTCCCCGTGAGTTTGACGGTCACGTTCATACCTCCCACTCTAGCGTCCTCCGACTAAAAGTTTACTCACTCTCGAAAAAGTCCTGCCGGGACGAAACCGCTTAAGGACGCGGCCCGCCACGGTTCGAACATGGCAGACAACGCTCCGAAACCCGGTAGCAAGGACCCGCTGGACCTGCACGGCGTCGTCCCGCCGACCATCACCGCGTTCGACGAGGACGAGTCGGTCGACTACGACGCGACCGCGGCCCACGCCCGGTTCGTCGTCGACCGCGGCGCCCACGGTGTCTTTCCGCTGGGGACCAACGGCGAGTTCCCGCTACTCGCGCCCGACGAGCGCGACGAAGTGGTGGAAGCCGTGGTCGAGACGGTCGGGGACGACGCCCCCGTCATTGCGGGCGTCGGCGCACCGAGCACCCGCCAGACGGTCGGTCACGCCGAGCGCGCCGAGATGGTGGGCGCCGACGGCGTGGTCGTCGTGACGCCGTACTACTACCCGGTCGACCACGACGCCGCGGTCGAACACTACCGCCGCGTGGCCGAATCGGTCGACCTGCCGGTGTACGTCTACCACATCCCGAGCAAGACGGGCAACTCGCTGTCCCGGAAAACGGTCGACGCGCTCGCCGAGATAGACAACCTCGTCGGACTGAAGGACTCGAGCAAGGACGTGCCGTGGCTCGGCCAGGCCATCGACGACCACCCCGAACTGACGTTCCTCGCCGGGTCGGACTCGCTACTGTTCCCCGGCCTGGAAATCGGCTGTTCGGGCATGGTGAGCGCCGTCGCCAACGTCTTCCCCGAACTCGTCGTCGACCTCTACGAGGCCTACGACGAGGGCGACGAGGAGCGCGCCCGGGAACTCCAGAGCGACGTGTACGACGTTCGCGACGCCCTCAAGCGCGGGCCGTACATGGCGGGGGTCAAGACCGCGCTGTCGGTCCGGGACGTCGGCTTCGACCCCGGCCCGCTCCGGAGTCCGCTCCGCCAGATGGACGACGACGACCGCGCGGCGCTCGAAGACGACCTCTCGAACCTCGGCCTGCTCTGACCGCCGGCCGCCGCAAATCTTCCACTCGGTCGCGCTCGCGAACCTCTCTATGCCTATCGCGCTCCCGTCCCGGCCGCGGCCGGGACGGGAGCGCACCCCGCGAGAACGGCCCGGAGCTTTTTATTCGGGGAGGTGGTCGTCTCGACCACGTAGCGAGCGGGTGGTCGACCGCGGAACCGGTCGACCGGCGCCTCCGTATCCTCTAAATTTTTACTACTGGCCGAGTAATCCGGTAGCATGGGACGTAACTACGAGTCGCTTCACGACCCGAACGCCGAGTACACGATGCGGGACCTCTCGGCCGAGACGATGGGCGCGACGGGCCAGCGCGCCGGTCTGCGCGACATCGAGATCACCGACGTCCAGACCACGATGATCGACGGGAACTTCCCGTGGACGCTGGTCCGGATCTACACCGACGCGGGCATCGTCGGCACCGGCGAGGCCTACTGGGGCGCGGGCGTACCCGAACTCATCGAGCGGATGAAGCCGTTCGTGGTCGGCGAGAACCCGATGGACATCGACCGCCTGTTCGAACACCTCGTCCAGAAGATGAGCGGCGAGGGCTCCATCCAGGGCGTCACCGTCACGGCCATCTCGGGCATCGAAATCGCGCTCCACGACCTCGCGGGCAAGGTGCTCGACGTGCCCGCCTACCAGTTGCTCGGCGGGAAGTACCGCGATAAGGTTCGGGTGTACTGCGACTGCCACGCCGGCGAGGAGGCCGACCCCGAGAGCAACGCCGACGAGGCGGAGCGCGTGGTCGAGGAACTCGGCTACGACGCGCTCAAGTTCGACCTCGACGTGCCCTCGGGCCACGAGAAGGACCGCGCCAACCGCCACCTCCGCAACCCCGAAATCCAGCACAAGGTCGACATCGTGGAGGCGGTCACCGAACGCGTCGGCGACCGCGCCGACGTCGCGTTCGACTGCCACTGGACGTTCTCGGCCGGCAGCGCCAAGCGCTTGGCGAGCGCGCTCGAAGAGTACGACATCTGGTGGCTGGAAGACCCGGTCCCGCCGGAGAACCACGACGTCCAGGCCAACGTCACCCACTCGACCACCACGCCCATCGCGGCGGGCGAGAACGTCTACCGTAAACACGGCCACCGCCGCCTGCTCGAAGAGCAGGCCGTCGACATCGTCGCGCCCGACATGCCGAAGGTCGGCGGGATGCGCGAAACCCGGAAAATCGCCGACATGGCCGACACCTACTACGTGCCGGTGGCGATGCACAACGTCTCCTCGCCGGTCGCGACGATGGCCAGCGCCCACGTCGGCACCGCCATCCCGAACTCGCTGGCGGTCGAGTACCACAGCTACCAGCTGGGCTGGTGGGGCGACCTCGTCGAGGAGGACGTCATCGAGGACGGTTACGTCGAGATTCCCGAGAAACCGGGCCTGGGCGTGACGCTCGACATGGACGTCGTCGAAGAGCACATGGTCGAAGGCGAGACGCTGTTCGACGAGGCGTAGCCGAAGTCGAGTTCGAAAATCAAAGATTTTCGGTGTTCGACCGAACAGCGGGACGCTCGCTACTCGTCCCGAAGTGCATCTGCGATAGATTCGAGTTCGGCCTTCCGGAACGGACGTTCGGCACTGCTCGGGTCGGCCTCGTCTAAGCGACCTATCCTCCAGAGAACGCCCGCCCGCATCTGCGGTTTAGAGGGCAGACGGTCCACATCGATATCGTAATCCACGGCGTCGCAGAGCGCCGCGAGCGCTTCTTTGGTGAAGGCGGTCGATTCGACGCGCTCGTGTCTGTCCACCGCTCGTCGGATTTCGTTCCTGAGGTCGTCGACGGTCCGTGTCACGCGTACAGTGGTGACCGGCCTCGTTCTGTAAGTTCCGGTCGAGCGTCGAACGGGCGTCTGACTCGCCCCCGAAATCGCGCACGGTCGCCCCTGTTGGGCGAGGGCCCTTTCGACGACGGCGTCCGGCGAGACGACGAATCCCGCGAATCGACAGCCCCAGCACCCTGAAACCAGCACCCCGAAAGCACCAAACGTTTACCCACGTGGCCGTCGCAGGTCCGTCCTCCACCGGCGAGCGCGTCGGGTCGCAGTCGCGAACTGCGTGCTCGCTCGGAGCTAAACCGGGGGAATCCGTGACGACGGCTAGTCGCACGCCGGCCGCCGTGCCGTGGCGCTCGCCCACCGTCAGAGTCGTCTTCGCCGCCACCGCGCTCGCGCCGCTGGGCGTGCCGCTGGTCGCCCCGGCGCTCCCCGTGGTGAGGGCCGCCTTCGGCCTGAGCGACGCGGCGGCGAGCCTCCTCGTCTCCGTGTACTTCGTGACGGGCATCGTCCTCTCGCCGTTCATCGGCCTACTCGCCGACCGGTGGGGTCGACGACTGGTGCTGGTCCCGTCGCTGTTCGTCTTCGCGCTCGCAGGGGGCGCGATAGCCGCCGCGCCGAACTTCGAGGCGATTCTGGCGATTCGACTGCTCCAGGGGACCGCCGCCGCGGGCATCTTCGTCACGACAGTGACACTCATCGGCGACGCGTTCGACGGCGTCCAGCGAAACGCGGTGCTGGGGGTCAACACCGCGGTGCTGTCGGCGGGCGCGGGCGTCTACCCGCTCGTCGGCGGCTACCTCGCCACGCTGTCGTGGCGCGCGCCCTTCCTCGCGTACCTCGCCGGACTCCCCGTCGCCGTCTTCGCGTGGTTCGCGCTGGACGAACCCCGAGCGGAGCGCCACCGGGGCGGCGTCGCCTACCTCCGACGGGTGGCGCGAACGCTGTCGACGCGGGCCGCGGCCATCCCCTACGGCACCGCGCTGGCGACCGAACTGCTGTTTTTCGGCACCGTCCTCACGACCGTCCCGTTCCTGTTCGCGCGCCGGTACGACCTCTCGCCGGTCCACATCGGACTGGTCATCACGGCCGTCGAGGCGACTTCGACCGCAGTCGCGGCCGCGAACGGCCGACTCGCCCGGCGGTTCTCCGACGACCGAATCGTCGCGCTCGGCTACGCCTGCTACGGCGTCGGCCTGCTGACGGCGTGGGTCGCGACGTCACTCGCGCTCGTGGTCGCCGGCGTGGTCGTCGTCGGCGCGGGCGTCGGTCTGACCCTGCCCTCCGTCGACGCGCTGTTGAGCGACCTCGTCTCCCGGGAGTACCGTGCCGGCGCGTTGAGTCTGCGCAACTCCGCGACGTTCCTCGGGCGGGCCGCGGGGCCGATCCTGTTCGCCGGGGTCGCGACCGAGACGGGCTACCGGCCGTTGCTCCTGGCCGCAGGTCTGTTCGCGTTCGCCGGCGGTTCCGGAGTACTCTTCCTGAGCCGAGGGGGAAGAACCGGGAGCCGCGACGCCCCCGGAACATAATTATCTTCCGTTAGAATCTAGGCAACGTTTTTGTCACCCCTTCGCACAGGGGCCACCGTGAATGGTGAACGAAATCTATGCCAGATGCGCTAACAGTACTAGACCCGAAGGAAATCGTGCTAGCTTGTGTTGCAATTATCGGATTATTTCCGGTAGTAATCCACTATCGTAACGAGTCGAAGTGGTTCACGGCGGGCTACGCGATGCTGGTCGTCGCGGCGGTGGCCACGAACGCCGAGGCGTTCGCGTTCGGCGATTTCTTCAACCTCGTCGAGCACGGCGCGGGACTCATGGGGTCGGGCGTCGCGTTCGCGTTCGCCGCCCGCGAGCGCCGCCGGACGCTCCTGACCGAGCGGGCCGAAGGGGAGGTCTAACCCGTGGTCGACGCGACGGCGGTCTTCGACGTGGTCGCGGTCGTCGCGTACGTCGTGGCCATCGCGTACGGGCTCCGCAACTATCGGTTGGGCGGGGTCGAGGCGAGTTTCTGGACGAACTTCGCGTTCGCGTCGTTCCTCGGCCTGCTGTGGGTTTCCACGGTGTCGCTGGAGTGGCTCGGTATCGAGGGCGAACTGCTCGACGTCATCGGCGTCTCGCTGCTGGCGGTGACGACCGGCGTGTTCGCCGTCGCCGCCACCGGGTCACTCGCCGTCGTCGAGGACCTCAAGACCGAGAAGCGCGAAACCGAGGCCTCCCGCCGGGGGGCCGAGGAGTCCCGCGACGAGGCCGAGCGCTCGCGCCAGGACGCCGAGTCGTCACGGCAGGACGCGGAGGCGGCCTGGAAGGACGCAGAAGAGTCCCGGAAGGAGGCCGAGACGTTCAACGAGGCGCTCCGCCGGAAGGCCAGGGAGTACGAGTCGGTGATGGAGCAAGCGGCCGCCGGCGACCTCCGCGTGCGGATGGACCCCGAGAGCCGCGCGGCCGTGATGCAGGACATCGGCGAGACGTTCAACGAGATGATGGACGAGTTGGAGCGGACCGTCCGCGACATCCGGTCGTTCGCCGACGAGGTCACCCACGTCAGCACCGAGGTCGACGCCAGCGCCGAGGAGATTCGCACCGCGAGCGCGGAGGTCGGCGAGTCGGTCCAGGAGATCTCCCACGGCACCGACCGCCAGCGCGAGAACCTCCGGGAGGTCGTGGGTGAGATGCACGGCCTCTCGGGGACCGTCGAGGAGATCGCGGCGTCGGCCGACCAGGTCGCCGCGACGGCCGACCAGGTTTCGACGATGGGCGCTCAGGGCACCGAGTCGGCCGGCGCGGCGGTCGACGGGATGACCGACATCGAAACCACGACCGACCGGACGGTCGCGGAGGTGGAGTCGCTGGCCGAGGAAATCGGGGAGATCGGCGAGGTGGTCGAGGTCATCCGGGCCATCGCGGCCGAGACCAACCTGCTCGCGCTCAACGCCTCCATCGAGGCGACCCGCGCGGGCGACGCCGGCGACGGCTTCGGCGTGGTCGCCGCCGAGATCAAGGCGCTGGCCGAGGAGGCCAACGAGGCAACCGACCGTATCGAGGGACTCATCCACGACATCCAGCGTTCGACGGCCGAAACCGTCTCGGAGATGGAGACGATGGGCGAGGGCGTCGACCGCGGCACCGACACCGTGACCGAAGCCCTCGACGCCCTGGAGGAGATCGCCGACAGCGTCGGCCAGGTCGACGTCGGCGTCCGGGAGATCAGCGAGGCGACAGACGACCAGGCGACCTCGACCGAGGAGGTCGTCAGCATGGTCGACGACGTGACCGCGGTCGCCGAGCGGACGGGCGACGAGGCCGAGAGCGCTTCGGCGGCCGCCGAGGAGCAGGCCGCCTCGCTGTCGGAGGTTTCGGACCGCATCGCGTCGCTGGCCTCGCAGACGTCCGACCTCTCGGAACTGCTCGCCGGCTTTGAGGTGGGCGGCCGTGGCGAGGAGCGTGCTCCCGCCACGTCGCCCACCGCGGGCGGCGGTGATCGGACCGTCACGACCGACGGCGGGCGACCCGAACGCCGTCCCGATTTCGAGTTCGTCTCGAACCCCGACCCGACCGCCAACGAGTGACGTTCGGGGCTTCTCGGCCTCGGTCGGTTCGAGGGACCGATTGCTGCCGGGGTTGACGTGACGCGTCGGACGGCGGTCCGGCGTCTCGACGGCGAATCGGCTTCGATTCCGCCGGGCGCTCGCGACTCTCGACCGAACCGGTTCCCCCGAATAACGACTACCACAGGCTCCGGCGTTCTATCGTCAGAGGAAGTATCGCCACCGATGTTCACAGCGCGAACATTCGAACACGTGCGCGCTGAATCCGCCCTCCGTCTCCTCGGTACTCACGTACTCTCCGAATCCACGTTGGCACTCTTTACAGAGGCCCCCTCTCATTTGCGAGGTTCGCGGTCCGGCGAAAGCTCGCGTACCGACACGGTGTTCGTGCCGGTAACGGACACCTCGTATCCGGCATAGGGAAACGAAACTTCCACGTCTCGGTCGGACGACCCGGAGCAGAGACCGTCGAGCGCGTCCGGATTCACTGCGTCGAAAAGCGGCGGAAGACATCTGCTCTCACCGTCGGTCGCGACATCCTCGCTCCGGGGAGCCGAAGGGCGACCGCTAATCTCCCTGACCGCACTGAGAACTGCGTCAGCCACCGTCTCCCCTTCGCCGAGGTGGTAGTCCAGCGCGACGCTCTCGGCCTTCGCCGACTCGCCAGTAAGAGAACCCTCGCTCATAGATAACGATTGTTTGGCGTGGAGTGAGGTTGCCAGTTACCGTTAACTATGGAAGCCTTTCAAGTAGCGGTCAATCCGGGGCGTCGTCTCCCGGCGTGTAATGCGCGATGGTGCTCTTGAGGAGATTCCGCGTTCCTCGTCGAAGGCGGTCGGCGAACGCGGGCCGCGAGATGTCGAGTCGGTCGGCGAGCGTTTCGAGGGTCGTCTTCCGCGATTCGTCGTAGTATCCCTCGTTGACCGCCAGGAGCAACGCCTCGTACTGGTTCGAGGTGAGGTTGTACTCGTCGCCCGCTTCCATCTCGGCGAGCGATTTGAGTCGGACGAGTTGCGCGTCGATGTCGCGGTCGGCGCAGTACTGCTGGAACGCCAGAATCGCGTCCGAGTCCTCGGCGCGAAATTCGAAGGTCCAGATTTCGCCGGTCCCGACCGCCGACAGTAGCGTGAGACCGGCTTCCGTGATCGCGGTGAGGACGCCTTCGACCCTCTGATTCCACGTCGCTCGAAACAGACCGCGGTCGTCGAGGTCGTCGATGAGCGCGACCGACTCGAAGGCGGTTTCGTCGTCGAGGGCGTCTTCGATGTGCGAAGCGTCGTTGTTGCGAATCCAGAAGTACGGCAGGACGTACTCGTTCGTCGGGACGACGCGTTCGAGTTCGACCGTCGCGTTCGGGAGGTGTTCGAATATCCGACCGAGCGGGAAGTCGTCGGTTGGGACGGTGAACTCCGCGATGGTCGCCATGTCGGGACGTTCAGGGTCGCGAGACGGAAAAGGAGCGCGACTACCCCGTGAATCTTGAAAAGTTACGTCGCGTGGCGCTTCCGACGGGAGACGGTGGCGGAGTCGTTCGGTACGACCGTGGCAGTGTGACGCCGGGCGGTTTTCCCGGACGCGGCGCGTCGACTACTGCGTGACCTTGTCTTTGAACTTCTCGCGAACCTTCTGGACCTTCGGCTCGGCCTGAATCGAGCAGTATTGGTCGTTGGGGTTCTTCTCGTAGTAGTTCTGGTGGTACTCCTCGGCCCGGTAGAACTCCTCCAGCGGTTCGATCTCCGTGACGATTTCTCCCTCGTCGTAGGCGCCCTCGGCTTCGAGTTCCCGGACGAACGCCTCGACGGTTTCCTTCTGGGCGTCGTCGTGGTAGAAGACCGCCGAGCGGTACTGGGTGCCCACGTCCGGCCCCTGGCGGTTGAGCTGGGTCGGGTCGTGGATTGTGAAGAACACCTTCAGCAGGTCCTCGTAGGCGACGACGTCGGGGTCGTACTCGACCTGCACGACCTCGGCGTGGCCGGTGTCGCCCGAGCAGACCGCCTCGTAGGACGGGTCCTCGACGTGGCCGCCGGCGTAGCCCGAGGTGACATCGGTCACGCCGTCGAGTTCCTCGAGTGCCGCTTCGATGCACCAGAAACAGCCGCCCGCGAGGGTGGCCTTCTCGGTTTCGGTCATTGACCGGAGGTAGGGGCCGGGGACAGTTAGGCTTGCGGGAAGCGGTCGATTCGGGTCGGACGTGAGTCCAGACACCTGGAGCCCGGGCGCCGACGCAGTCGCGTCGGCGCCCGGGCTTCAAGCGTCCGCCGTCCGTCTACGTCCCCTTCCGGAGTTCCTCGACCAGCGCGACCCGGTGGCACCGCTTGTCGTCCAGGTTCTCGAAGCAGACGAGGTAGACCGGCCGCGACTCGGCGACCTCGCGAATCCGGTCCATCGTTTGCTGGGCGTCGGGCGACGACCGGAGGTGTTCGCGGTACACTTCGTCGAAGTTCAGCGCGTCCCACGCTTCGTTGTGGCCGCGCTCCTCGGTCAGAATCTTCGCCGCCGAGAGCAGGTGGTCGGGCGGCGCGACGGCGGGCAGGTTCTCGTCTATCGCGGCGTTGAGCCACCGGGTCGGCCGGCGGCAGACGCCGAAGACCGCCGCCTCGTCCGGAATCTCGACCTTGTCGTGCTGGATGGCCGCGAGGTAGGTGTGCCGGAGGTTCTCCTCGGTCATGACTCGGTGTGGCCTCGCCGAGGAGTAATGCGTTGCGCCGATTCGTCTACTCGCTCGACTGGGCCGCGCCGGCGTCCGCGACCTGCCCGGCGAACAGCAGGGTTCCAGTTTCGCGGTCCCTGATGAAGAACAGAAACGGCCGGTCGACCACCATCTCGAACGGCTCGCCCGTGGAGGTTTGCGCGGCCGTGTCGGCGACGACGGCCGTCGCGGCGGCCGCTTCGGTCCCCTGCTCGTCCACGCTGACGAAGCTCTGGTGGATCACGTCGTCGATGCCGAGCGAGTTGTCACCCTCCCCGTCCGTCATCCCCGAGAAGTTCGCGCCGGCACCGAACGCCGCGGCCATCCCGAGGTCCGAGAGCACTTCCCAGAGCGCGAACTTCGAGCGGTACTCGAACCGCGGAAGCGTAATTGACCCCTCGCGGGGCTCCAGCGACCCGACGAGTTCCGAGAGTCGGTCGCCCGACAGCGACCGGCGGAACCGCTCGAACTCCCCCTCCGCCGGGAGGACGACGACCATCCCCACCTGCTCGCCGGCGTAGGGCAACTCGATTAGCTGGTGGCCGTCCGCGGACGCGTAAGGGAAGATTTCGCGCTGGGACATCAGCGGCACCGTCGCCTCGGTCCCGTCGAGCGCCGCGAAGGTACCGTCCTCGGTGTTCTCCGCGGCGAACTGCGTCTTCCAGTTCGCTCGGAAGTAGACCGCGTTGGTCAGAATCAGCCGAGTCGCGGTCGAGACGACTCCGCGGGCGAGCAGGTCGCGTATCTTCCCCTGGGTCCGCTCGGCGACCCAGTCGTTGACCGTACGGCGCGCCGCTTCGGGGTTCGACGCGAAGTCGACGCACCGGAGGCCCGCGCCGTAGTTCCGGTCGAGGAGTTCGAGGAACGACTCCCGAAACGGGAAGCCCTCCTGGCCCCAGAGCGCGTTCGCGGTCGACAGTTCGAACGGTGTCGCCTCGCGGTACGCCGGTGTCGTCTCGGTTTCTGCGGTCGCGTCGTCCCCGCCGTTTTCGGTCCCGCCGGTCGTCGTCTCTGGCGCGTCGTAGGCCGCGAACTGCTCGCGGAGTCGTCGAAACGCCGCGTGCACGCTGTTCCGGGGAAAGTGCAGCGTCTCTCGCATCTGGATCTTCGTCGACCCGCGCGCCCCGGCGTAGGTCATCGCCAGCGCGGTCGAGACGCTGTACGGCGAGACGAACACGTTCGGGTCGTCGGCTTCGCCGGCGAGGCGGTCGAGCAGGTCGAGCGCGAACGCCGTGTTGCCGGCGATGACGGCTTCGGTCGGGCTCTGGGGCGCGTCGTCCGTCTCGTCGGTCGCTACGGGGATCGTCGTTCGCCGAACGGTCTTCTCGGGGTTCGCGGTCGTCCCGGGGGCCGATTCGGTGCCGGTACAGCCGGCGAGCAGGCCGCTCACCGCGAGGGCCTTCGAGAGGGCGAGCACGTCGCGGCGGTCGAGGCTCATACCCGGGGTGCGACAGCGGTCGCTAAACCCCTTGGGGAGACTGAAAGAACCGTTGCACCAATCGACCGTCGGGCGACGGATGCCCGTCGTTCGGCACGCCGAACGGCTGACGTCCGCAGTTCGCTCACTCGGCCGCGACGCCAGTCAACACAGCGGCTTCGGGTCCAGTCCCATCCCCTCCAGGGTTTCGGCGTAGTCGTCGTAGGCTACCCGAACCGTCTGCTCGGCGACGTCGCGGGCGCGCTCCCAGTCGTCCTCGCCGTCGCAGCGCGTCGCCAGTAGCTTCGCGCCCTCCTCGGCGGCCTGGCGCGTCTCGGCCCGCAACTCCCGGACGACGTCGGCCCGGCGCTCGTCGGCCTCGTTGACGAAGAAGTTGACCACCTGGACCTGGGCGCGGTCGCCGACCAGCGACCGGCCGACGAGTCCTGCGGCGCGTTCGACCGTCGTACTCAGCCCGCGCAAGTGTTCGTGCATCGGGTCGACCTCGCCCGGTGATTCGTCGAGGTCCCGGTCCTCGCCGTCCAACTCCGCTACCACGCGGTCGTAGTGGTCGCCCTCGGTGCGCGCCAGCGAGGCGAACGCCTCGCGGGCCTCCTCGTCGGCCTCGGTTTCGGCCCACCCCGAGAACGTCTCGCGGGCGGCGGCCTCGCTTCGCGCGAGCGCGCCCAGCACCGCCTCGGTCGTCAGGTCGGCGTCGGTGAGCGCGACGACCGACTGCTGGGAGCCGAGCCGGTCGAGTTCGGTGGCCTTGGCCTCTCTCACGGCGTCGACGAAGCTCGCGGGTTCCATGGCCGTCGCTACGCCGTCGCGACGCTTGAAAGTTCGCGAGCGTGGCGCACTTTTTACTCGCCGAGCGCGTAGTATCTCCGATGACCGACGTAGCCGAGGAGTCGTCGATTACGTCCGACGAACTCCACGAGCGGATCGCCGCCGGCGAGCGCGTCACGCTCCTCGACCTCCGAAACCGCAAGGAGTTCGAGTCGTGGCGCGTGGAGGGCGAGAGCGTCGAGCGCGTCCACGTCCCGTACGCGAAGTTCGCGGCCGCGAAGGCCCGCGGCGAAGTCGGCGACTTCGCCGCGGACCTCGACCTCGAGGAACCGGTGGTCGTCGTCTGCGCCCGCGGCGAAACCAGCGCCGCGGTCGCAGACGCGCTGCGCGAGACGGGCCTGGACGCCCGGAACCTCTCGGACGGCATGGCTGGCTGGGCGCGCGTCTACGTCTCCCGGGAACTTCCGACCACGGGCGTGACGGTCCGCCAGTACGATCGGCCGGCGACCGGTTGTCTCTCCTACCTCGTCGTTTCGGACGGACAAGCGGTCGTCGTCGACCCGTTACGCGCCTTCGTGCGGCGGTACGTCGAAGACGCCGCGGAACTCGACGCGGAACTCGTCTTCGCCGTCGACACCCACGTCCACGCCGACCACCTCTCTGGCGTCCGGGCGCTCGCCGCCGAGGGCGACGGCGTCGAAGCGGTCCTCCCGGCGGGTGCGCGCGACCGGGGCCTCGCGTTCGACGCGCACCTGCTCGACGACGGCGAGGAACTCGAAGTCGGCGACGCCGTCCTCCGGGCGGTCCACGCACCCGGCCACACGACCGAACTGACGGCGCTCCGCCTCCTCGCCGACGACGCCGCGCCGACGACCGACCGCGAGGACCAGCCCGTCGACCTGCTGTTCTCCGGCGACGCGCTGTTCGCCGAGAGCTTCGGCCGCCCGGACTTAGAGAGCGGCGAAGAGGGCGCGGCCGACCTCGCGGCCGCCCAGTTCGAGACGCTCCGGACGCGACTCCTCTCGCTGCCCGGCGAGACGTTGCTCGCGCCCGGCCACCGGACGCCGACCGCCGAACCCGCCGCCGACGGGACCTTCACCGCCCGCCTGGAGGAGGTCCGGGCCGCGCTCGCGCTCCCAGACGACCGGGAGGCGTTCGTCGAGCGGGTGCTGGAGTCGCTGCCGCCCCGCCCCGCCAACTACGAGCGCATCGTTCCGGCGAACCTCGGCCGCGAAGACGCCGACGACGAGACCGCCTTCGAGTGGGAACTCGGGCCGAACAACTGCGCGGTCGACGCGGCCGACTGAGCGTTCGGGGTGCGCGAGCGGGCGTCCGCGTCCGGACTATCGCCGAAAAAGAGGGAATCGTCGAGGAACGCCGAACCGAGCCGAACCGAGCCGAACCGAATCGAACTACGCGCCGTCGTTCTCCTCGTCGGTTTCGACGTGTCGACCGTCCTTGCGGTCGTGTTCGGCGTCGTCGTCGGGGAGCGTGGCGGCGTCGGACTGCTCGGTTTCCTCGGGGTCCATCTCCTCGTCGACGCGCTCCAGTTCCTCCTCGACCTCCTCGTCGCGCTCCGCCTGCATCTCTTCGCGGCGGTTCGTCTCGCCTTGGGCGGTTTCCTCGTCTACCATGCGTGCTAATCGGTCCCGAACGTTCTTTGGTCTGGTGGCTCGCTCGTCACGGTTCGCCGAGGGACGGCGAACCGACTCGGGACGCGGTGCTCGCGGGCGGTCACGTTCGCACTCGGCGGCGACCGAGAAGATAGTGAGTGGGAGGTCGGCCGCGAACTCGGTACGCGCCGTCGGCGATTCGGGCGCCGACGGCATCGTCGTACCGACCGCTGACTCAGCAGTCTTCGGAACCGCCGGAGTCGTCGGAGTCCGTGGAGTCGTCCGACTCGCCGCGCGCGTTCGATTCGTCCAGGTCGGCGCTGAAGGCGATACCCGTCGTCTGGCCGAACACCTGCTCGCCGTCGACGGAGAGGTTCGCACTGCCCTCGGCCGCCGCCGGGTGCCGGACGACGAACGTTTTCTCGGAGTTCGACTCGACCGTGACAGTGCCCGAGACGCTCGTGTTGGGGGCGGCGTAGGTGGCGGTGATCGACTCGTCCGTCGGGTTGGCGATGCGGTACTCGGCGAGGTCGTCCTCGTGGTCCACGGCGAGCGCGGTCCACGTGACGTTCGTGCCGACGGCCTCGGCGGGGACGCTCTCGGCCTGGTCCACTGCCGCGTCGCTGGTGTGACCCCAGCCGGCGGGGATTCGCGACCCGTTGTGGTAGCCGACGATTTCGACGTTCTCTTCCTCGCCGGTTGGAATGTTCACGTACGTCCCGCTCCGCGCAGGGAGCGTGTAGGTCCAGTTCCGGTCCGTGTCGTTCGCCTCGAGCGTCACCTCGACGCTCCCGTCGTTCCAGTTCCGGAGCCGAAGCGTCAGGAGGTCGTCCTCATCGTCGAGACCGTTCGCCCACAGCGAGATGTCCTCGCGGTCCGGGTGGCCGAGTTCTCGCCGCTTCTCGCTCGTCTCGACGTTCGCTATCTGTTCGCCGTCGCGGTAGACGAGTAAGGAGTCGTTCCGGATGTCGTCCGAGCTGAAGTGCTCCGTGAAGCTATCGCCCGGCGCGAGTTCGTACGTCCGATTGCTCGTCACGTTCTGGTTCTCGAGCCGGCGAGTCTGCCCTCAGCTTTCGAGACGGTAGGAGATGTCGACGCGCTGTTCTCCGCGGTTCGTGATGCGGTACTTCGCGATACCGTCTTCGACGTCCGTGGACACGGCCGTCACCGCGACGGCGTCCGCGCTCTCGTTGGCGCTGCCGCCGCTCGATGCGACGGCGCCGACCGCGAACGAACCGACGACCACCGACGCGACCATCGCTACGGCGAGCATCGCGTTCGCCCTGCGTGTGTTGTGGAACATGGCGTATCAGTTTCGTGTTACCCGTCGGCGACCGACAGAATTGGCCGACCGGCGTCGAGGACGGTCGTACCGGCAACGACGGTCGAGACGGGTTACGGAACCGACGAGTACGTCCAGGCCTTTTCCTATCGGGTCGCTAAGGAGATTCGGGGGAGTCGGTGTCCCGAATCCCGGCCACGGAACGCGATTACGCCGTGGATATTCCGCCTCGGTCCGTCGGGCGCGGAGTTCCGCGCCCGACGGACCGAGGCCAGCGGCCCTCGGCCGGTTTTGACGGTGCCTATCGGAAGCTCCGTCGCGCAGTCGCAGTCGTGGGCTGTTCGTCGCGTCCTCGCGGTTCGTCGCGCCGGAGAACGCCCCGCCGAATCGCCGAAACCACAACGCCCAGGGTTACCCGGACCTTTCCACGGATATGGACGTAGACCCCGACGCAGTGCCGTCGCTGTACCGGACGCTCGCGGGTGCGGTCGTCCCCCGGCCCATCGCGTGGGTCAGCACGACCGACCCCGAGGGGGTGGACAACCTCGCGCCGTACAGCTTCTTCAACGTCGTCGCGGTCGACCCGCCGGTGGTCATGTTCGCGCCGGTGGACGACCCCGAATCGCCGGAGGGGCTGAAAGACACGCCCCGGAACGTCCGCGAAACCGAGGAGTTCGTGGTCAACGTCGTCACCGCCGACCTCGCCGAGGCGATGAACGAGACGAGCGCGACCCTCCCGGCGGGCGAGAGCGAGTTCGACCGCGCCGGATTGACCCGGGCCGAGTCGCGGAGGGTTTCCCCGCCGCGGGTCGCCGAGTCGCCCGTCGCCTTCGAGTGTTCGCTGTACGAGATGCTCTCTATCGGCGGGTCGACCATGGTGCTCGGCGAGGTCGAGTGGGTCCACGTGGCCGACGAGGTGACGACCGACGGGGCGGTCGACGTGGAGAAACTCGACGCGCTGGGCCGACTGTCGGGGAGTCTGTACGCGACGACCGACGAGCGGTTCTCGATGGAGCGTCCGCCGTGAGCGACGACTCGTCGAAATCGGGGGAAGCACGGGCGGTCGAGCGGGCCGACGAACCCCTGGCGGTCGAGCGACTCGCCGACGACCTCCGGGAACTCGGCGTGACCGGCGAGACAGTGCTCGTCCACTCGTCGCTGTCGGAACTCGGGTGGGTCGCGGGCGGCGCGCCGACCGTCGTCGACGCGCTGATGGAAGCGGTGACCGAACGCGGGACGCTCATGATGCCGACCCACTCGACCCAGTACTCCGACCCCGCGGACTGGGAGAATCCGCCGATTCCGGACGACTGGGAGACGAGCGTCCGGGCTTCCATGCCGCCGTACCGACCCACCGTCACGCCGACGCGAGGGATGGGCGCGATTCCGGAGTGCTTCCGGACGTACCCCGACGTCGTCCGGAGTCGCCACCCGACCTACTCGTTCGCGGCGTGGGGCGCCGACGCCGACGAGGTGGTCGGCGACCACGGCGTCGACCACGGCCTCGGCGAGCGGTCGCCGCTCGCGCGGGTGTACGACCGCGGGGGGTTCGTCCTGCTACTCGGGGCCGACCACGACAGCAACACCTCGCTCCACCTCGCCGAACACCGCGCCGACTACGAGCGGACGGTCGTGACCAACGGCGCGCCCGTCCTGCGCCGCAGGACGGGCGCGCCGGACGACGAGGCGGAATCGAGCGCCGAGGGCGCGCCGGACGACGGGAGCGAACCGAGCATCGCCGACGTGACCGAATCGGGCGACGAAACCGAATCGGCCGACGGCGAGCGCGAGTGGATCTCCTTCGAGGAGATCGACTACGACTCGGGCGACTTCCGGCGGGTCGGCGAGGCCTTCGAGCGCGACCGCCCGGAGGCGGTCGCGCGCGGGCGGGTCGGTCGTGCGAACGCGGCGCTCCTCGACCAGCGGGCGCTGGTCGACTACGGCGCGGCGTGGTTCGAGAAGAATCGCGAGTAGCGCGGCTCAGTCGTCGTCGGCGGCGGTCGCGGGTTCGCTCGTCGCCTCGGCGTCCTCCTCGATGCTCGGCGGGTACTTCCCGCGGTCGAGTTTCAGGTCGCTCTCGGGCCGGGCCATGCAGGTCAGCGCGTAGTCCTCGGCCTCCTCGTCGGTCAGGCCGCGGGCCGCGGCCACGGGTTGGGCGACCTCGCCCTCGACGATCTCTGCCGAGCAGGCCAGACACATCCCGACGCGGCAGGAGTACTCCTGGGCGACGCCCTCTTCGATGCAGGCCTTGAGGATGGTTTCCTTGTCGGAAACCTCGATGGTCTCGCCCGTCCCGACGAACTCGACGGTGTACTCGGTCATACCGCGAGGTACGAAACTCCGTCACTTCACTCTTTATGCCCGCCGTCGGTCGCTGTGGCCCCGCCGAGCCGACAGATTCCGGTATAAAGAGTTTTGCCCCTTCCGTCGCGTAGCCGAAGACATGGCTACGCACGAGCACGACATCGTCGTCGTCGGCGCCGGGACCGGCGGTTGTTACGCCGCCGCCACCGCCGCCGAAGCGGGCTACGATGTCGTCGTCGTCGAACGCAAGAGCGAGGAGGAAGCGGGCCACATCGCGTGCGGGGACGCCCTCAAGGGCGCCGACGCGTTCCCCGAGTCGATTCCCAAGTCCCAGATTCAGTCGGCGTTCACCAACACCGACGTCGACCACGGGCGCTTCGAGATTCCCCAGGAGGACACGGTCCTGGAGATTCCGGTCCCCGGCGAACTCGCGGTCATCGACCGCTGGGAGTACGGCCGACTCATCATCGAGGGCGCGAAGAAGGCGGGCGCGCAGTTCCACTACGACACGGTCGTCAAGGACGTGACCCAGCGCCAGGACGGGCGCGTGACCGGCGTCCGGGGCAAGCGCGACGGGAGCGTCCAGCGGTACAACGCCGACGTCGTGGTCGACGCCGCGGGGTCGCTGTCCATCCTGCAGGACAAGGCCGACCTCGAGGACGCCACCTTCGACACGAACGTCACCTACTCGCAGTTCTGCTCGGCCTACCGCGAGATCGTCCGGGTCGACGAACCGGTCGAGTGGGACGACGCGCTGGTGTTCAAGCCCACCAAGCGCGCCGCGGGCTACCTCTGGTACTTCCCGCGGACCGACACCGAGATCAACGCCGGATTGGGTTTCCAGATGAACGAGGAGCCGATGAAACTCGTCGAGGACCTCAAGCGCGACCTCCGCAATCGGCCGGAGTTCCGCGGCGCGAAGGTCGAGGACAAACTCGGCGCGGCGCTTCCCACCCGGCGGCCATACGACTCGGCGGTCGCCCCCGGATTCATCGCGGTCGGCGACGCCGCGGGCCACGTCAACCCCACCACGGGTGGGGGCATCGCCGGCGCGGCCTACGCCGGCAAGTACGCCGCCGAGGCCGCCATCGAGGCCATCGAGGACGGCGACACCGGCGAGGCCAACCTCTGGGAGTACAACGAGCGCGTGATGGACCACTTCGGCGCGCGCTACGCCGGCCTCGACGTGTACAACGTCTTCTCGACCGCGGTGGACGTCGACGACCTGATGAGCCTCCTCGCCGCGCTCCCCGCCCAGAAGCTCGCGGAGGCGCTCTACTCGGGCAGCGCCAACATCGGCGCGCTACTCAAGATACAGACCGCCATCAAGTCGTGGGGTCACTGGGACCTCATCTACGACCTCTACCAGACCAAGCGCAGCGCCGACGACCTCATCGACCACTACGAAACCTACCCGCGTCACCCCGACGGACTGGCCGCCTGGCAGAACCGCCGCGACGCCATCATGGACGAGGTCTACGCGACGACCGGGGCCGAGCCTAAGTACTAACACCCACCTTTTTTCGTCGTCGGGTCGCTGATTCGCCGAAGGCGAATCAGCCACCGCTCCTCGAAAAAATCTGGACCAAAAAAGCACACGCGAGTGAGACGGCCGCGTGATGCGCGGCCGTCTCACTCGCATCTTCGACTGCTGGTGCGGGCGCTTCGCGCCCTGCAGGACGTTAGCGAAGATTGCGCGAGCGCGACTCCATCAGACCTTTCCCCCTCTCGTACCTCTGTGGCGATATGAGTGACGACACCGAAGACGCGGTCGAAGAGTTCTTGCGGGAGACTGACACCGTGTTCGGCGAGTACGACAAGGGCTACATGAACGCCGACGTGGCGCTGGAGCGCATCGAGAACCAAGTCGAGGAGTTGCGCAAGCGAGTCAAGTAATCAGGGCTCGGACGTGGTTTCGGCCGCATACCGACTTTCTGCTCGCTCTGCGAGCGCCAGGTTCATCGCCTCGTAGTCGCGCTCGGCGTCGTCGGCCACGACGAACCGGACGAGGACACCCCTGAGGCGCTCGCGATTGACGAACCGCGTGCGGTCGTCGCCGAGCGGTTCCAGTTCGAACGTGTGCCGACCCTCGAACAGCCACGGCGAGAGGACGGTCCCGACCCACTCCAGCTTTCGCCGGGGTTCGAGGGCGGTCACGGTGACGTTCATCGACCGACTCCGCGACCCGCCGGGTTGGACCTTGATGTCCACCTCGGACCCCTCACGCAGGTCGCCGTTCGCGGCGGTGACGTGCGGGTTCCACTTCGGGTACGTCGAGAGGTCCGTGAGTACGTCCCAGACGACGTCCGACGGCGCGTCGATTTCGAGTTCAGTCCGTATCTCGCGCATCGGTCAACCGGGATACGGCGCGGCGTCGAATGAGTCTGGTGGCGACTACGGCCCACAGAATTGCATAGCTCGGCCGGACAATCCACCAGACAGCGCGCCGGAGGCGCGCGCACCAGAAACCCCGAAGATGCGCTCAGGCCGAGTCGCCGTGGCGACTCGGCCTGAGCGCGTGTGCTTTTTTGGTCCAGATTTTTTCGAGGAGCGGTGGCTGATTCGCCTTCGGCGAATCAGCGACCCGACGACGAAAAAAGGTGGGGTCCTATTGGAACATCCGGAGCGGCTGGGCCTGCGAACTCTCGTCGGACTCGGCCTCCTGCATGCGCTGGGCGAGCTGTTCTTTCTGCTCGCTTATCTCCTCGGCCCGGTCGACGAGGTCGTCGGTGTCGACCTCGATGCCGGTCAGCGGTGCGATGCCCTGTTCGATGAGGATATGGGCCGCCTCCGGGTCGGGGAACTGCGGGTCGCTCTGGACGATGAGTCCGAGCGCGTCGAGGTCGCGGTCGGCCGCCTCCGAGAGGAGCGCCCCGGTCGGACCGCTGATCGCGCCGCGTTCGTCGGGCGTCCCGACGTCCACCTCGTCGAGCAACTCGCCCGCCGTCCCGCTGGCGACGCCGTACAGCGACGGAATATCGTCGGGCTGTTTCTGGTGGGGCATACCGCTCATGTAGATGGGCGTGGCCTCCCGGTCGGCCAGCCAGTCGGTGACGCAGGCGGCGAACTCCGTGGCGGCCGAGGCCGACACCGGCACGTCGCTCTGGAGCGCCAACAGGTCGTTCCGCTCGTCGGCGTACAGCCTGACCGGCGGTCGGACCTCGCGGTTGTCCTCCTCGTAGACCGAAATCTGGGGGAGCCCCTCGCAGTCGACGCTGGCGAGGTACGTCATGTCGAACTGCTCGACCAGGTGGTCGGTGGCGAGTTTGCCGACCAGACCGACGCCCGGCAGCCCTTCGACCATCGTCGGCTCGTCAAGCTCAACGTCCTCGGCGCGCACGGTGACGGTTGCCATGCGTACAGAATGGGCCAGCGACCGCATAAAACCGGGGGACCGTCGAGGTACGGAACACAGTTCGCGCAGCGTTTCGCCCCCCGGTCGGGGGACGCTCACCGCTCCGCGACCGGTTCGCGGGTTTCGCAGTGGGGGCACTTCGCGCGGTAGCGCCCGAGGTCGCGGCCGCACCCCCGGCAGGGAAACGCGTCGGTCGGCAGACCGGTTTCGACGTCGGCGGAACCGCCGAGCGGGTGCCACCCCGACCGGACGACGAGCACGCCCCCGGCGACCAGGAGGCCGCCCGCGAGCAGCGGTAGAGGGTCGAACGCTGCGACGTTGCTAGGGTCCAACCCGGTCGAGACGCTCCGGAGCACGCCGGTCCCGAAGGGAGCGACGCCCGGAATCGCGACCACGAGCGCCAGCAGCGCCAGTCGGAGGACGAGGCTTCGGGTCGGACCGTCCTGTCCGCCACGGTTCATGACCGCACGGATTCATGAATAGAATAAAACGATTTCGAACGTCGCCGTCCGGACTCCCTCGGGTCCTCGGCCGGTCACTTCCCCTGGTCCGGCCACCCCTCGTCGTCCGGGTCGGAGGTGTACGCCAGTTCGAGTCGGAGCCTCGCCGTGCACTCGACGTTCTCCACATCGAAGTCGATTCCCTCGACCTGCTCGTTCAGGTAGCCGTTGCACCGCTCGTGTTCGATGATGTTCTGTATCGTCGCCGGCGACCCGCACTCCGGACAGTCGAAGTAGTAGCCGGTTCGGCTCTCGTGTATCGCGTCCGGGTCGAGTATCGTGCGGGCGGCGCCGTCGTCGGAGTCGTTCGCCATGGGTGGGGTGACGGGCGTCCTACTGGTAACGGCTACGGCCGGGTCGCGGCGGGCCGACCGCAGTTGCCGTCGGCCCGCCGCTGACGCTCGTCGGTTCCGAAACCCACAAACGCCGCTCACCCGAAGCCTCCGGTGATGGACGAACTGGAGCGGTACGAACCGCTGATAGAGGACTTCGACGCCTTCCGCGAGGCCTGCCGGCGCCCGCTCCCGTCGGTCGTCCGGGTCAACACCCTCAAGACGACCGTCGAGCGCGCCAAGGCGGCCCTGGACGAGGAGGGCGTCGGCTGGGAGGACCGCGAGTGGTCCGAGACGGTGCTCGAACTCGACACCGACGGCCCGGGCAGCACGTGGGCTTCCTTCCACGGCTGGATTCACGGCCAGGAGGAGGTGTCGGCGATTCCGGCCGAGGTGCTCGCGCCCGAACCGGGCGAGCGCGTCTGGGACGCCTGCGCCGCGCCGGGCGGCAAGACGACCCAGCTCTCGGCGCTGATGGACGACGAAGGACTGGTCGTCGCCAACGACAACAACCTGGGTCGGCTCTCGGCGCTCCGGTTCAACACCGAGCGACTCGGTGCGACCAACGTCGCGGTCACGAACCGCGACGCCCGGAACTTCTCGTTGGAACCCTTCGAACTCGACGCCTTCGACCGGGCGCTGGTCGACGCGCCCTGCTCGTGCGAGGGCACCGTCCGGAAGAACCCGACGGCGCTCGACGACTGGACCGTGAACCACGTCCGGAGCGTCGCGGGCGTCCAGAAGGGCATCCTCCGGCGGACCATCCAGGCGACGAAGGAGGGCGGGACAGTGGTCTACTCGACCTGCACCTTCGCGCCCGAGGAGAACGAGGCGGTGCTCGACCACGCGCTCGCCGAGGAGGACTGCCGCCTCGTCGAGTTCGAGGTCGGCCTCGACTCCCGGCCGGGCGTGACCGAGTGGGACGGCGAGGAGTACGACGAGAGCGTCCGGAAGGCGAAGCGGTTCTACCCGCACCTCGAAGACACGGGCGGGTTCTTCTGCGCGAAACTGGAGGTGGAAGGATGAAGCACGACGGCCAGCAGTTCGACCGCCTGCCCGCGACCCCCGACGACCGCGAGGTCGAAGGACGGGCCAGCAGACGAGAGGTCGTCGACTGGTGGCACGAGCGGTTCGGAATCGACCCCGAGACGTTCGACGGCTACACGTTCTGGGAGAAGGGGAAAGGCAAGATTTGGATTCTGCGCGGCGACACGGCCTCCCCGATCCGCATCGAGGCGCTCGGCATGGCGTTCCTGCGGACTCGCCAGGAACACTGGAAGCCGACGACGAACGCGGTCCAGCGGTTCGGCCGCGAAGCGACTCGGAACGTCGTCGAACTCACCCGCGAACAGGCCCGCACGTTCGCCCGGGGCGACGACCAGGAAATCGACTGGGACGGCGACTGGGGCTATCTGGTCGCGGCCCACGAACTCGCGGGCGACCGCGAACCGCTCGGCGTGGGACTGTTCCTCCACGGCGAACTCCAGAGTCTGGTGCCGAAGGGCCGGCGGCGGGACCTCTGAGCGCGCGCCTTCCGGACCTCACTTCTCTCGTATCGTCCCGCCGGTCAGCCCCTCCCACTCGACGGCGTAGCCGAGTTCCGACAGCACCGCGCTCGCGTCCTCGATGCCGCGGGCAGAGAGCAGGTCCTCGACCGCCGCGTAGTCCGTGCCCGCCTCGATCTCCTCGTCGAGTTCCGCCAGCACCGCCGGCCGGACGAGCGTCCGACCCACGCGCTCGTGGTCGGGGAACGCCTTGTCCTCGATTACGTCTTCGCTCACGCCGTGGGCGGCCGCGAGCGCCTCGAAGGTCGCGACGTCGGCCTCGGGGGCCAGTTCGTCGGGCAGGGCGGCGGCGCTCTCGGCGACCAGTTCCTCCTCGTAGCGCCGGAGCGCGTCGCGGACGTCCTTGACCCGAATCGTCCCCGAGTACGGAATCGCGCGGTGGTCGCGGGCCGCGATCTCCTCGCCGACGCCCAGGCTCTCGTCGACGGCGACCAGCAGTTCGACGTCCTCGACCGTCTCCAGTTGGCTCAACTTCTTCTCGACGTACTCGGGGGTCCAGAAGCCCATCACCTCGAAGAACACCCGGAAGTCGGCGTGTCCACCGTCGGACTCGTCCGACGAACCCCCGCTCGCGACGCTCGCGGGGAGATAGTCGAAGGCGAAGTCCGGAATCATCACGCGCGCGCCGGTTTCCAGCGGTTCGGGTTCCCGTGCGAGTTCCCAGTCGAGGCCCAGCGACTCGAAGCGGGCGGCGAAGTCGGCCTCTACGCCGCTGTCGAAGGTGACCTCCGCGACGGGTTCGACCCCCGGCACGCGCACGGGGTCGTCGTCCGAGAGGTGGAGTTCGCGGTCGGTGCCGTAGTCGTCGATGGTCGCCGTGAGCGTCCACGAGTCGGCCTTCGCCGCGGTCCGGAGCAGGCGCGCGAACCGGGTGCCGTAGCGGCGAGTCGAGCGAAAGAGGGCGTCCGGGCCGGTGACGACGACCTCGCGGTCGGACACCCCTCGCTCTCGACTTTCTCCGTCGTCGGTCTTGCGGATTTCGTACATCAGCCGAAGGCGCTTGACCGCCGACACCAGCGCCTTCGGGTCGGCGGTCCGGACCCGGAGTTCGGTCGCGTCGAACAGCGCGGTTTGGGCCAGCGAGAGGTTGTACTGCGCCAGCAGTTCGTCGGGGTCCCACCGGGCGTCGAACTCGGCGAGCACCTGGCGCTCTTCGAGGTCGGCGTACAGCGATTCGGCCACCGCGTCGGCGCCGATTTCGCCGGCGGAGAACCCGGAGTCGAGGCGCTCGCCCGCGCGGGCGAGCACCTCGGCGCGTTCGTCGGCCGTGACCGCGCCGACCGCCTCGGCCTCCTCGAAGGCGACCCGGCGGGCGCGCGTCGGGTCGACCGGCGCGCGCGTCTCGAAGACCGCCTCGCGCTCCAGCAGTTTGGCGAATCCGCGGACCAGTTTGAAGTCCTCCGCGTCGGTTTCGAGGTCCTTCAGCGCCGCGTCTAGCGTCTCGCGGGACTCGCCGACGTGGCCCTGGTAGGTGCCGAGGACCCGCGCGGCCAGCGGGCGGTCCTCCCGGTCGGCGAACTGGGGGTGGAAGCCGCCGCCGGCCCGGGAGACCCGCAGCAGGTCCTTGGTGAGCATGCCGATTCCTTGGCGTCCGGCGCACAAAAGCGGTCGGATACCGCCCACCGGGAGCGTTGTCGGGTCGCCGACGCCCCGCGCTGGAGGCGTCGGGCCATCGCGCGCCGGGGGCGAAGCGCGGTTCGCTTCGCCGGGCGAGCGCCCGAAATCGACCCGACCAGTCGGACGACTGATTCCATCGAAATCTACTTTCCCAGGGCCTGTCACCCGCGTTGGTCCGAATGCAGAAAGCTCATCCCGCTGGACTCTGAGGGGTGGAACATGCGCCGACGCGACACGCTACGAACCGCCGCCGGAGCCGCCGCCGCGACCCTGGTCCCCCTCGCCGGTTGCTCGGGCGGAGCGTCCGAAGGGAACGCCTCGCTTTCGGTATCGAACTTCAAGTACGAGAAGGGCGACGGCGGAAAGCTAGACGTCCTCGTCACCGTGAAGAACGGCGGCGCGAAGGAGGCGACCGGAACCGCCTACGCCACCGTCGAGACCGGTGGCCACGCCGCCCGGCGGTCGAAGAAGGTGACCGTTCCGGCCGGCGAGACGAAGACGACCCGGCTGTCGTTCGACTTCGCGTTCGAGCAGTTCGAGAAGAAGGGGACGCTCAAAGTCGACGTCCGGTCGTAGGCCGGACCGCCGTCCCGACGCTGCTGCCGTCTCGTTTCTCTCCGCGAACGTCCCGACTACCGCCTGCGGTCCGCGACGCGCTCCTCGGCCGTCTCGGCGCTCACGACCTCGTACAGCAGCGCGCTGTCGCCGAGCGACGACCGGGTCGCCGCACGACTCTCGGTGTTCTCGGTGTTCTCGGTGTTCTCGGCATCCTCGGCGTCCTCGCCGTCGGATTCTGTCTGGGCGGGGTCCTTCGGTCGGAGGATGCGACCGAGTCGCTGGGTGAACTCGCGCTCGCTCCCGCTGCCCGACAGCACCACCGCGACGTTCGCGTCGGGGACGTCGACGCCCTCGTCCAGCACGTTCGAGGTCACGACCCGCGAGTAGTCGCCCTCGCGGAACCGCTCCAGAATCTCCCGACGCTCGGCCGCGCCGGTCTGGTGGGTGATGGCCGGCAACAGGAATCGCTCCGAGAGCTGGTAGACGAGGTCGTTGTGGGCCGTGAAGACGATGACCCTGTCGTCGCGGTGGCGGTCTAGAATCTCTTCGAGGACCTCGACCTTCGCGTCGCTATTCATCATGATCGCACGAGCGCGCTGTTTGGCGAGCAGGGCCTCTCGGGCCCGCGGGTCAGACCCCGACCGCTTGACCAATTCCTGATAGTCGCTCCCGCTCCGCATCTGGATGTTCGACTGGACCAGGTAGTCGGTGAACACCTCGTTCTCGGCCTCGTAGCGCTCGCGCTCCTCGTCGGTGAGTTCGACTTCGAGGCGCTTGATATCGTAGGGCGCGAGGTGCTCGCCCGCGAGTTCGTCGGGCGAGATGGCGTGGACCTTCGGGCCGACGAGTTCGGCGACCACCTCGTGGGCGTCGTCGGGGCGCTCGAACGTCGCGGTCAGGCCCAGGCGGGCGGGCGCGGCCAGCAGGCGGGCGATGTCGCGGTAGCCCTCGCCGCCGAGGTGGTGGACCTCGTCGAAGACGGCGAGGCCGAAGCGGTCGCCGAGTTCGTCGGCCCGGAGGTACGCCGAGTCGTACGTCGAGACGGTCAGCGCCTCGACGCGCTGTTCGCCCCCGCCCAGTTGGCCGACCGGGACGTCGAACTCCGATTCGAGTTCGCGGCGCCACTGCTCTAGCAGGTCGATGGTGGGCACGACGACGAGCGTGGCGGTCCGTAGCGTCTCGATGGCCTCGATGCCGATGACGGTCTTGCCGCTCCCGGTCGGGAGTTCCAAGACGCCTCGCCTGTCGGCGTCCTCCCACGCTTCGAGGGCCTCGCGCTGGTACGTCCGGAGTTCGTAGTCCGACGATATCTCGGGGAGGTCCGGTGCGTCGAGCACGCGGTCGGCGAAGGGGACGCCGCGCTCCCGGAGGTAATCACGTAGGGCGGCGTAGCGGAATCCGGGTGCTCGCCGGGTCTTCGAGCGGGCGTCGGCCTCGGTGTGGGGGAGGGTCGACGCCTCGGACCGGTCGTCCTCGACTCGAACCGTCCCTTCCTCGTAGGTGAGCGTGACCTCGGACACTGTTGGTCGTCCCTCGGGTTTCCGTCGGCTTAAGCGGTCCGTCGTCCCTTCGACGGGAGCGACCTGGCACGGGCGAGGTCGTTCCCGTCGGGCGGCCACGTCGCCGGACCCTCCCCGCTTTCGGGCACGTCGGTTAAGTTGCCCGAAAGCGTTGGTTCGACAGGGACACTATGGGAGAACGAGACCAGCGCCAGACGGCGAGGCTCGTAGACCGAATCATCGAGGAGGTGGCGGCGTGGCCCCACGTCAACACCAACGAACACCGCTTCGAGGGCCGGGAGTTCACCCTCGGCCCGCGCGAGGTCGGTCACGTCCACCGCTGGGGCATCGTGGACGTTCCCTTCACCAGGCGACTCCGCGACCAGCTCATCTCGGAGGGCAAGACCGGCGAGCACCACGTCGTACCCGAGTCGGGGTGGACGACCGGCTACATCACCGACGAGGACGACGTCGAATCGGCCATCTGGCTGCTCCGACTCTCGTACCTCTACCACGTCAAGACGCTCAAGCGGACGCCCGCGGGCGCCGAGGAGTTCCAGGACGTCGACGTGGACGCCGAGTTGGACGAACTCGGCGTCAGCGACGAGGTCCGGGCGGCGTTCGAGCGCGAACGGCCGCAGGAGTGAGTCGGATTCTCTCCGCCGCCGCGTTTCTCGTCTGGCGGTTCGTCCGCACCTGACGCCGCGCGAACGCGACACCGTTTCTGAATCCTTAAACGCGCCCAACCGTTTGTGTCTCGTATGACCGACGAGGAAGCCACCGGGCAGGTGCGAGAGGACGCCGACGACACCGAAGCCGAGGCGGACACCCAGGCCGACGAAGAGGCCGTGGACGACTCCCTGGGACCGAAGAGCACTTCGCTCATCGCCAAGGTCGCCATCGAGAACGACTCGCTGGCCGACGACCTCGAGTCTCACCTCGCCGACCTCGAAGCCGAGGCCGACGAGACGGCCGAGGTCCGCGAGCGCGCCGACGAACTTGAGTCGAAACTCAAGCGCAAGCAGGCCGACTTCCAGAACTACAAGAAGCGCGCGAAGAAGCGCCAGGAGCAGATGCAGGCGCGGGCGACCGAGGACCTCGTGGAGAACCTGCTCGACGTGCGCGACAACCTCGTGCGTGCGGTCGAGGACGACCACGAGAACGTCGAGAGCCTCCAGGAGGGCGTCGAGATGACCCTGAAGGAACTCGACCGGGTGTTCGCCGACGAGGACGTCGACGAGATCGCCCCCGAACCCGGCGCTGACACCGACCCCCAGCGCCACGAGGTGATGATGAAAGTCGAGAGCGACCAGCCGGAAGGCACGGTCGCGGACGTCTATCAGCCTGGCTACGAGATGGGCGAGAAGGTGCTCCGGGCCGCGAAGGTCACCGTCAGCGACGGGTCGGGCGACGAGTAGACGCGGCTCGTTTCTCTCGCGGGAACTATTTCTTCAGTGATACGTCTGCGGAGGAGTAGAATTGCGGTCAGATATATAAGTACCACATCGGCAGACGGCGGAGGATTCAAAAACCGCAAGCGGGCGACGGGTTCCGTCTGGAGCGCCGAACGCCGAAACTAGCAAGGCTTAAACGGTCGAACGCGCAAGATACCGACAAGATGGCGAGTAACAAGATTCTGGGAATCGACCTCGGAACCACGAACAGCGCGTTCGCGGTCATGGAGGGCGGCGACCCGGAGATCATCGTCAACGGCGAGGGCGACCGCACCACGCCCTCGGTCGTCGCGTTCTCCGACGACGGCGAGCGACTCGTCGGTAAACCGGCGAAGAACCAGGCCGTCCAGAACCCCGAGCGCACGATTCAGTCTATCAAGCGCCACATGGGCGAGGACGGTTACACCGTCGAGATCGACGGGGAGGAGTACACCCCCGAGCAGATCTCGGCGATGATCCTCCAGAAGATCAAGCGTGACGCCGAGGAGTACCTCGGCGACGACGTCGAGAAGGCCGTCATCACGGTCCCGGCGTACTTCAACGACAAACAGCGCCAGGCGACCAAGGACGCCGGCGAGATCGCCGGCTTCGAGGTCGAGCGCATCGTCAACGAACCGACCGCGGCGTCGATGGCCTACGGCCTCGACGACGAGTCCGACCAGACCGTTCTCGTCTACGACCTGGGCGGGGGCACCTTCGACGTCTCCATCCTCGACCTGGGCGGCGGCGTCTACGAGGTGGTCGCGACCAACGGCGACAACGACCTCGGCGGCGACGACTGGGACGAGGCCATCATCGACTACCTCGCCGAGGAGTTCGAGAACGACCACGGCATCGACCTCCGCGAGGACCGCCAGGCGCTCCAGCGCCTCAAGGACGCCGCCGAGGAGGCCAAGATCGAACTCTCCTCCCGGAAGGAGACCGACGTCAACCTCCCCTTCATCACCGCGACCGACTCGGGTCCGGTCCACCTCGAAGATAGCCTCACCCGCGCGAAGTTCGAGAGCCTTACCTCCGACCTCATCGACCGCACGGTAGAACCGACCGAGCAGGCGCTCTCGGACGCGGGCTACGACAAGGGCGACATCGACGAGGTCATCCTCGTCGGCGGTTCGACCCGGATGCCCCAGGTCGCCGAGAAGGTCGAGGACCTCACCGGCCAGGAGCCGAAGAAGAACGTCAACCCCGACGAGGCCGTCGCGCTCGGCGCGGCCATCCAGGGCGGCGTGCTCTCCGGCGACGTCGACGACATCGTGCTGCTCGACGTCACCCCGCTCAGCCTCGGTATCGAGGTCAAGGGCGGCCTCTTCGAGCGCCTCATCGAGAAGAACACCACCATCCCGACCGAGGAGAGTAAAATCTTCACCACCGCGGCCGACAACCAGACCTCGGTGCAGGTCCGGGTGTTCCAGGGCGAGCGCGAGATCGCCGAGGAGAACGAACTGCTCGGCGAGTTCCAGTTGACGGGCATCCCGCCGGCGCCCGCCGGAACCCCGCAGATAGAGGTCGGGTTCAACATCGACGAGAACGGCATCGTCAACGTCACCGCAGAGGACCAGGGCTCGGGCAACGCCGAGGAGATCACCATCGAGGGCGGCGCGGGCCTCTCCGACGACCAGATCGAGGAGATGCAGGAGGAAGCCGAGAAGCACCGCGAGGAGGACGAGGCCCGCCGCGAGCGCATCGAGGCTCGCAACGAGGCCGAGAGCGCGGTCCAGCGCGCCGAAACCCTGCTGGAGGAGAACGAGGAGAACGTCGACGACGACCTCGAATCCGACATCCGCGACGAGATCGAGCACGTCCAGGAAGTGCTGGGCGACGAGGACGCAGACACCGATGAACTTCAGGACGCCACCGAGAGCCTGAGCCAGGCGCTCCAGGAGATCGGCAAGCAGATGTACCAGCAGCAGGCCCAGGCCGGCGCTGGCGGTGCCGGCGCCGGACCGGGCGGTGCCGGTCCCGGCGGCGCGGCCGGCGGCCCCGGCGGCATGGGCGGCCAGGCCGGCGCGGGCGCCGCTGGTGGCGACGACGAGTACGTTGACGCCGACTTTGAGGACGTCGACGACGACGAAGAAGACCAGTAGGGACGACGAAGACGAGCAGTAAGAACTGACGGCGAATCGACGCGCGACGACGAACGACGCGCGTCGTCCGTTGGCGCGCCGGCGAACCGGCGCGCCAACGGACCCTTCAAGTAACTCCGTCGTTAAGCGAGGAACAACGAATGAGCGAGGACTTCTACGAGGTACTCGGCGTGAGCAGGGACGCCGACGAGGACGATATCAAGCAGGCCTACCGACAGAAGGCGACCGAGTACCACCCCGACGTGAGCGACGACCCGAACGCCGAGGAGAAGTTCAAGAAGGTCAAGAAGGCCAAGGAAGTGCTGACCGACGACCAGAAGCGCCAGGCGTACGACCAGATGGGCCACGACCGCTTCGAGCAGGCCGAGAAGCGCGGCGGCTTCGACGGTGGCGCGGGCGGGACCGGCGCCGGCGGCATGGGCGGTCAGGGACCCTTCGGCGGCATGGGCGGCCAGGGTGGAATGGGCGGCGGCATGGGCGACATCTTCGAGCAGTTCTTCGGCGGCGGCGGTCGCGGCCGCCAGGCCAACCGACCCCAGCGCGGTAGCGACCTCCGCACGCGACTGAACATCTCGCTCGAAGACGCCTTCGAGGGCGTCGAGCAACAGGTCACCGTCCGCCGGCCGGAACGCTGCGACGTCTGCGAGGGCGAGGGCCACCCGCCCGACACCGACTCCCACACCTGCCGGGAGTGCAACGGGAGCGGCCAGGTCACCCAGGTCCAGCAGACGCCGCTCGGACGGGTCCAACAGACCCAGACCTGTCGGCGGTGCGGCGGCGAGGGCGAGATATACGCCGAGACGTGCTCGGAGTGCGGCGGCGACGGCACGGTCCGCCGCCAGGCGACCCTCTCGGTCGAGGTGCCGGCGGGCATCGCCGACGGCCAGACCCTCCAGATGGAGGGCGAGGGCGCGCCCGGCCCCAACGGCGGGCCGAACGGCGACCTCCTCATCGAGATCTCCGTCGAGGACCACCCGGACTTCGAGCGCGAGGGCGACGACCTCCGCCACAAGCACGCCATCTCGTTCCCGCAGGCGACATTCGGCGACACCGTGGAGGTGCCGACCGTCGACGGGAGCGTCGAGATGGACGTCCCCGCGGGGACCCAGAGCGGCGAGACGTTCCGCCTCCAGGGCAAGGGGATGCCCCGCCTGCGACGGCGCGGCCAGGGCGACCTCTACGTCCAGGTTCAGGTCGTCACCCCGACCGAGATGAACGAGGAGCAGCGCGAGGCGCTGAAGGAGTTCGCCGAGGCCGGCGGTGAGGAGGTTGAGGTCGAACAGGGCTTCTTCGAGAAGATCAAGAACTCGTTTTGAACGCGGTTTCAGCGTTAGATTCTATCCGTCTCGGTCGTTCTCCGTGCGTTCTCGGCCACATTACTGATTCTGTGCTTTCGACCGTGACTGTGCGACCGCACTGCCACCGCCACCGAACCGCTACTGCACCGTAAACCGCCACCGCGACCACACTGCAGACCGCCACTTACACGACCCAGATGAGTACCGCACCGCAACCGCCACACGCCTCCCCAGCCGATTCCCTCACTCGCTTCGCTCGTTCGCTCATCCCTCGCGCGTATTGGCGCGGCCCCAAACCGCGGGACCGCGCCAGCGCGCGCCGTGACCTACGGACGACTCTTCGGAACCGCCGACTCGCCTTCGGGCGGTCGGCCCGTCGGCTTTTCCGCGTCCGTCCCTCAGTTCGATTCGAATGAGCCAAACCAGCCAGCAGTCGCTCGACGGGGCGACGGTCGCCGTCTTCGTCGCGCCCGAGGGCACCGAAGACGTCGAGTTCGCCCGGTCGAAAGATGCCGTCTCGGACGCCGGAGCCACGGTCGACGTCCTGAGCTTCGAATCCGGCGAGGCCCGGACCGTCGACAACGACCTCGAATGGGCCGAGGAGTACGAGGTCGACGCGACGTTCGACGAAGTCTCCCCCGACGACTACGACGGACTCATCGTCCCGGGCGGTACTGTGGGGGCCGACAAACTCCGCGCGAACGAGGACGCCGTCGACTTCGTCCGCCAGCACGTCGCCGACGACAGGCCCGTGGGCGTCATCTGCCACGGTCCGTGGGTGCTGGTCGAGGCCGACGCGGTCGATGGCCGGACGCTCACGTCCTACCCCAGCCTGCAGACCGACGTCCGGAACGCCGGCGGCGAGTGGGTCGACGAGGAGGTCGTCACCGACGGGTCGCTGGTGACGAGTCGCAAACCCGACGACCTCGACGCGTTCTGCGAACACGTCGTCGAGGAACTCGCGGCCGTCGCCGAGTAACGGCGACCGACCGCACGCCGATACCCCCGATTTTTCACCACCCGCGCCCTACGTGGAGTCGATGGCTTCCGCGCCGTTCTACGGGTCGTTCGCCGTCGTCACGTTGCTGGTCCTCGCGTCCCTCATCGTGCTCGCACGGGCCTCGCAGACGATGTTAGAGGGCGGCGACGCCGAAGATGCAGGCGAAGAGGCCGGCCCGGACGACGAAAGTCCGGACGACGAGACCCCGGACGCGAGCGACGCCCGCGACGGACCACCCGACCCCGACCCGGAGCGCGACGACTCCCAGCGCGGCAACTCGACGCTCCCCGCGACCGGCGCGGCCCGCATCGAACGCCACGCCCGCAACCGAAACGAGTGGAACGACCCGCCGGGCGTCGAAATCGAAGAGAATCACTCCGAGGAGTCCGCCGACGGGCCGTGGTCCCAGGACGTAGAGAGTCCGTGGGGTGACGACCCTGCCGAGCGGGACGCCCGACGGGCGGCCGACGCCGAGGCCCGGCGCGCTCGCGAGCGACCGCGGGTCCGCGAGCGCGAGGACATATCGACCGGCGCGCTCCTGGCGAACGTGGCGCTGAGTCAGGGCCTATTCGGCGCGGTGATTTTGGCGGCGGCGTGGCTGGCCCGGATTCCGCCGAGCGCGCTCGGGGTGACCGTCGGCGACCCCACGAGCACCGGTTTGCCCGCGCTGGCGGTCGGCGTCGGCCTCGGCGTCGCGCTGTACGTCGCCAACGAACTCTCGTCGGTGGTCGCCGACTCGGCCGGCATCGAGTACTCCGAGGGCCTGCGCGAGGCGCTCGCGCCCGACACCGCCCGGGGGTGGGCGCTTCTGTTCGGCGCGGTCCTACCCATCATCGCGGGTTTCGAGGAACTGCTGTTCCGGGCCGCGCTGGTCGGCGCGTTCGCCGCGGGATTCGGCGTCTCGCCCTGGCTACTGGCAGTGTTCTCGACGGTCGCGTTCGCGGTCGGTCACGGCGCGCAGGGGCCGGGCGGCGTCGCCGTGACGGGACTGCTCGGGTTCGCGCTGGCCGCGGCGTTCGTCCTCACCGAGAGCCTGCTGGTCGTGGTCGTCGCCCACTACCTGGTCAACGCGCTGGAGTTCGGCGTGCACGAGGGACTCGGCGTCGAGTGGACCGACCGGGGGTGAGCCGACCGAAACGCTTTCTCGGTCACAGGTCAGATAGCCTGACAATGAGCGACCTCCACGAGGCGGACGCCGGCGAGGCGGCCTCCGCGACGCCGGACCCCGCCGAGACGGACGCCGACGCGACGGACCCCGTGTTCGGCTTCATCGCCGGCGTCTACGCCGGCGCCCTGCTCGCGCCCGCGGTGACGATACTCGCGTCGCTGGGACTGACCGACGACCCCGCGACGCTGTTCTTCAGCTTCTTCGGGTCGGTGCTCTCGTTCGCAGTGCTCGTCAGCTGGGTCGCCCGCCGGGAGTCGGTCGGGCCGCGAATCGGCCGGTCGCAGTGGGTCTGGCTCGCGGTCGTGGCCCCGTTCGGTTACGGCGCGGTGATGCTCGGCGGAATCGCCGCGGGGTTCCGGGGAGCGTTCGTCGGCGCTTCGATGGCCGGGATGATAGCGGGGATGTTCACCGGCATGGGGTTCGCCGTCGCGGCTCGGAACCGCTACGCGAGGGCCGCCCTCGACGGGAGCGAGGAGTACGTCCGGTTCGACGCCCGCGCGCCCGAGCGCGACCGGCGACTCCACTACGCGGGCCTCGCGGTCCTCGGGACGGTCGCACTGGCCGGGCCGGTGCTCGCGGCGCTGACCGACGTGGACGCCGGCCAGGACCTCTTCGTCTACCTCCTGCCGTTCATCGGCGGACTGCTCGGGTTGACCAGTCGGCGAACCTACGCGGTCACGGACGCCGGACTGCTCGCCGACCAGGGCGTCTCCAAGAACCTCCGAGCGTGGGACCAGTTCGAGGGCTTCTCGGTCACGGACGACGCCGTGGTGGTCCGGCGCACCGGTTGGTCGGCGTTCGGTCTTCGGGACGTTCGGCGAGACGCCACGGACCTCGAAGACGTCGAGGCGGTCGCCGACGCGCTGGCGAAGTTCCTGCCGCGGAAGTAGCGGACGCGACGATAGAACGCAAAACGGGCTTCCGAGAACGCTCGGGGAGACGGACTGTCTTTTACTCGTCCGAACTTCCACCGGTGGCGCGCGTTGGCGCGGCCCCGCGGTCTGTCTTCCGGCGGTTTGGGGCCGCGCCCATTCGCGCGAGGGACGACCGAGTGAGCGCCGGAGGCGCGAGCGAAGGAGTCGGCTGGGGGGGGCGTGTGGCTATCGCGGTCGCGGTGCGGTGGCTGTGCAGTAGTCGTACCGGTAGTAGAAGATGCGCTGAGGCCGAGTCGCCACAGCGACTCGGCCTCAGCGCGTGCCCTTTTTTGGTCCAGCTTTTTTCGAGGAGTGGTGGCTGACGCGCCTGCGGCGCGTCAGCGACCCGACGACGAAAAAAGGTGGAGGGGAAGCTACTTGACGTGTGCCCGCAATTTTTGCGATATATGGACACCCTCGAAGACGTAGACGAGATCGTCCACGAACCCAGCCGAGAGTTCGTGGAATCGACCAACGTCTGGCAGTTCATGCAGGAACACGGCATCGAGGATTACGAGGAGCTAATCGAGCGGACCACCACGGAGATGCCGGGCGTCGAGGCGTCGGGCGTCGAGTGGTTCTGGGACGAACTGGTCGACTACCTCGGCATCGAGTTCTACGAGGAGTACGATTCGATCCGGGACGACAGCGAGGGGCCGCAGTTCTCGAAGTGGTACGACGGCGGGAAGATAAACGCCGCCCACAACGTGGTCGACCGCCACGCCGCGCCCGACAACGAGACTCGCAACAAGGTCGCCTGTATCTGGGAGGGCGAGGACGGCGAGGTCCGGGAGGTGACGTTCCACGAACTCCACCGTCAGTCGAACAAGGTGGCCAACGCCCTCGAAGCGCGGGGCGTCGGAACCGGCGACACCGTGGGCCTGTACATGCCGATGGTGCCGGAGGTCATCGCCATCCTCTACGGCGCGTTCAAGGTCGGCGCCGTCGCCGTCCCCATCTTCTCGGGGTTCGGCGTCGACGCGACCGCGACCCGCATCGAGGACCCCGAGTGCTCGGTGCTGTTCACCGCCGACGGCTTCTACCGTCGCGGGAGCGAGGTGTTCCTCAAGAACGCCGCCGACAAGGCCATCGCGAAGGCGGGCTACGTCGAGCACACCATCGTCTACGACCGGTTCGGGAGTCGTACTCCCGACGGCGACGGTGACGCCGACGCCGACGCCGACATCCCGTGGGACGACGACCGCGACGAGTGGTGGACCGAGGCGGTCGAGAGCCAGTCCGACGAGTACGAGACGAAGTCGCTCGACGCCGACGCCGAGTCGATGCTGCTGTACTCCTCGGGGACCACCGGCAAGCCCAAGGGCATCGTCCACACCCACTCGGGCGCGCTGATGCAGGCCGCCAAGGAGATCTACTTCGGCTTCGACCACAAGCCCGGCGACCGGTTCTTCTGGGTCAGCGACATCGGGTGGATGATGGGGCCGTGGACGCTCATCGGCAACCACGCCTTCGGCGGCACCGTCTTCATGTACGAAGGCGCGCCCGATTATCCCGACCCCGACCGCTTCTGGGAGATGATCGACCGCCACGCCATCTCGACGTTCGGCATCTCGCCGACCGCCATCCGCGCCCTGCGCAAGTACGGCGACGAGTGGCTGGAGGGTCACGACCTCTCCAGCCTTCGCCTGCTGGGGTCGACCGGTGAGCCGTGGGACCCCGAAAGCTGGCTGTGGTTCTACGAGAACGTCGGCGGCGGCGAGGCGCCCATCATCAACATCTCCGGCGGCACCGAGATAATGGGCTGTTTCCTGATGCCGTTGCCCATCCAGTCGCTCAAACCCTGCACGCTGGGCGGGCCGGGCCTGGGCATGGATATCGACATCGTGAACTCGCAGGGCGAGTCCATCGCCGACACCCACGAGCGGGGCTTCCTGGTCGCCCGCGACTCCTGTCCCTCGATGACCAAGAGCCTCTGGGAGGGCGACGAGCGCTACCTCGAGGAGTACTGGTCGACGTTCGAGGACCCGCCGCTGTGGGACCACGGCGACTGGGCGCAGAAGGACGAGGACGGTTTCTGGTTCCTCCACGGCCGCGCCGACGACGCCATCAACGTGGCGGGCCGGAAGGTCGGCCCCGCAGAGGTCGAAGGCGCGCTCATCGACCACGAGGCCGTCAACCAGGCCGCCGCGGTCGGCGTGCCCGACGACACCACCGGCCAGGCCGTCGTGGCGTACGTCATCCTCGAAGACGGCCGCGCGGTGAGCGACGCGCTTCGGGAGGAACTCCGCGAGCAGGTCGGCGACGAACTCGGCAAGCCGTTCAAGCCCCGCGAGGTGCTGTTCGTCTCCGAGTTCCCCAAGACCCAGTCGGGCAAGATTATCCGCCGGGCCATCGAGGCGACCTACACCGGCGAGGACCTGGGCGACATGAGCAGCATCGAGAACCCCGACGCGCTGGACGAACTCGAAGCGGCGCAGTAGGGCCTGAAGGCGGGACGAGACGCCGACTCAGGCGCAGATTTGACCGACTTCGACCGTCGCGTTGGCCTCTATTCTAATCTCGGTCGTACACCGGTCGTCCGGCCCCTCGATTTCGAACGACTCGGGGTTGCGGTCGTCGACCGCAACCCCGAGTCGGTACCGCTCGCCGACCGCCGTCGCGTTCTCGAAGGAAACCCGCGCTCCGGCGTCGAGGCGAACCGTCTTCGAGAAGACGGTTCGGCCAGTTTCGTTCGCCGGCGAAACTTCGATTCGGACGGTGTGGTTCGCGTCGTCGCCGTTCGTGAGGTGGAGGTCGTCCATCGCGGGCGGGGCGTGCCCGATTCCGAGGAAGCCGAACGCGACCACGCCGCCAGCGACGGCCCCGACGACCGCGAAGGCCGTCAGCCAGAGCGTGAGCCCGCGGAAGAACGTCGAGTCGGCCATTCGTCGGGAGTGCCGACCGGAAAGTAGTAAGTCTTCTGTCGCGTCCGTCACTCGTCGCCGACCCACTCCTCGCGGAGGATGCCGAAGTGAACCGTATCGACGTGTTCGCCGCTGACGAACGCGTTCTTCCGGAATCGGCCTTCCTGCTCGAAGCCGAGTTTCCGGAGGAGGTTTTTCGAGGCGTCGTTGAACTCGTACGTGAACGCCTGTAACGCCGGCTTGTCGAAGTTGTCGAAGACGTATCCGACGAAGAGGCCGACCGCTTCCGTCGCGTAGCCGTTTCCGTGGGATTCGGGGACGAGCCAGTAGGAGAGGAACGGCCGCGCTCCGGAGAGCGACTCGACTTGAACCAGTCCGATCGGATCGCCGTCTACGGAGACGAGTAGACGAACGCTCTCGTCGTCTTCACTGTCGATGTCGTCCGCGACACGGGATTCGTTACGAGGGATGGTGTGTCCGAGTGGTGTTCGCAACTCCGGGTCGTTGGACGCTCGCTGGAGAAACGCAGCATCGTTGGACTCGACGGGGCGGAGACGCACACGTTCGCCGCGGAGGAACGTCGTGTTCGGCATGCAGTCCCCTCGTACGGATACGGGATAGCCGTTGCGAAAATCGAACCGGGCCGAACCGTACCGTCTACTCGCCCTCGACCCACTCCTCGCGGAGCAGGCCGAAGACGTACTCGTCGCGGTAGTCGCCCTCGACGAACCGGTTCTCGCGGAGGACCGCCTCGCGTTCGAAGCCGAGGCGTCCGAGCAGCGCCTGCGAGGGTTCGTTGTGCGAGAAGACCCGCGCCTGAACGCCGTGCTTGTCGTGGCTGGCGAAGAAGTAATCGAGCAACAGCGTCATCGCCTCGGTGGCGTAGCCCTCGCCCTGGTACTCCGGCAGGACCCAGTACGACAGCAGCGGCCGGTCCCAGTGGACCTTCATCACGTTGACCACCCCGACGGGGGTCGGCTCGCCGTCTCCGTCGGCGTCCTCGCCCGCCCCGCGCCCGCCGTCGCCCTCGGTCGGTTCGCGGCAGACGAGCAGGTTAATACCGTCGTCTTCCTCGACCCGCTCGTCGAGGGTTTCGGCTATCTGGCCGTCGTTCTCGGGAAAGGACATGCCGAGGGGCGGTCGAACCTCGGGGTGGTTGCGGCCGCGCTGGAGGAACTCGGCGTCGTCGCGTTCGACGGTTCGGAGCGCGACCCGGTCGCCGCGCTCGAAGACGACGCCCGGCATCAGACACCCCACTCCTCGCGGAGCAGTCCGTAGTGCACGGTGTCGCGGTACGCGCCCCGGACGTACCGGTCCTCGCGGAGTCGGCCCTCCCGCTGGAAGCCGAGGCGTTCGAGCAGTTTCCACGAGGCCTCGTTGTAGGCGTACGCCTGGGCGTAGAGGCCGCGGGCCTCGAACGTGTCGAAGACGTAGTCTATCAGCAGCGAAACCGCCTCGGTGGCGTAGCCCTCGCCCTGGTACTCCGGCAGGACCCAGTACGACAGTTCGGGCCGGGTCCACCGCGCGTGCATCGCGACCACCTGGCCGACGGGGTCGCCGTCGACGCAGACCAGCAGGTTGACGCTGCCGTCGTCTTCGACGCTCTCTTCGACGTACTCCTCGGCCTGACTTCCGTTCTCGGGGTCGTCGAGTCCCAGCGGGACGCGCACGTCGGGGTCGTTGTGCGCCCGCTGGACGAACTCCGCGTCGTCGCGTTCGACGGTCCGGAGCGAGACGCGTTCGCCTCGCTCGAAGAGGACACCTGGCATGGGTAGTCCCACGAAGGGTCGCGATAAAGCGATTTCCCGAACTGCCGTTAAGTAAGTATTTCTACAGTTCGAGGGCCGCCGCTGGGAGCGTCCGGTCCTCTGGCGCGTCGGCACCACTTCCGTCCACGACCGCACAATCGCCGACCGACTCGTCGGTCGGCAACAACACCGCCGCGCCCGCGAGCAGGGGCGCGAGGACGCCCGCGACCACCGCGCCCGGTTCGGTCAGCGGGGCGCGGACCGCGACCTCGTCGCCGGGTTCGAGGTCCCACGTCTCGGCGACCCCGCGGGCCGCTCCGAGCAGGTCGGCGTGGGAGAACGCCCGACCGCCCGCGACGAGCGCGCTCGTCGCGGGCGGCACGGGCGTCTCGGGGAAGGCGGGGTTCTCGCTCCAGACGTCGCGCTCGAAGTGGTGGGTCGCGGGGTCGTCCGGCGGGTCGCCGTAGCCGACCCGCTGGCCGCCCGCCGCGAGATTGTAGTCGGAAACCGACTCGCTTGGCGCGACGACGACCCGGGCCTCGACCGACGCCTCACTGCCGGTTCGTCCCGCACCGCCGCGGCGCGGGACGAACCGCGTCGGCGCGCCGAGGAGCGCGGCGCCGAACAGCGCCAACAGCGCTTCGGGTTCGGGGTCGGCGGCGACGGCGACCGCGGCGTCGTGACTGGAGGCCTCGCTCCGCTCGCCCGCCGAGTCCGCACTCGCCACTTCGTCGTTCGCGTGGACGCCCAACCGCCGGAAGAAGTTGCCCGTCTTCCACGCGGTCGTGCAGAAGCGGCGGTAGTCGTAGCTTCGGCCGGTTCGCGGGGCGACGACCGCGGGGTCGCCGCCCCGACGTTCGCGGGCCACCAGGTCGCCGAGCGTCTTCATGAGCGGTGGTTGGGAGGCGACCGGGAAAGCGACGGCGGTTCGCTCGCCGGATTCGGTCGTCGGAACGCGCGGCCGACGGCCGTCGCTGGCGGGTCGAAAAACGAAAGAAGGTGTCGCGTTACGTCGGCTTACTGCGGGCTCGGACTGCCGCTGCCGCGACCGACCTGCCGTTCGAGGGCGGAGCCGGTGATGTTCTTCAGCCGGTCGACCAGGCTGTCCTTCTCGGCCTCGCCCGCGAGGGCGACGTCGAGCACTTCGCTGATGTGGGAGACGGGGATGATCTCGATCTGCTCCTCGTACTCCTCTTCGATCATCACGTCGTCCTCGTTGGCCTTCGGGATGATGACCCGGTCGAGGCCGGCCTTCGCGGCGGCCTCTATCTTGTGGGTGACACCGCCGACGGGCAGGACGTCGCCCCGGACCGACAGCGAGCCGGTCATGGCGAGGTCCTGGTGGATCGGGATGTCCTCCAGTGCGGAGATGACCGCGGTGGCGACCGTGATCGAGGCGGAGTCGCCGTCGACGCCCTGCTGGCCGGCCTGGACGAACTGGATGTGGACGTCCTTCTCGGAGATGTCCTCGTCGCTGAACTTCTTGATGATGGCAGAGACGTTCTGGACCGCCTCCTCGGCCATCTCCTTCAGCTGACCCGTGGCGATGACCTGGCCGGGCCCCTGCGAGGGGGTGACCTCGGCCATCACGGGCAGGACGATGCCGGAGTCCTCGCCCATGACCGCCAGGCCGTTGACGCGGCCGGTGACCTCGCCCTGGTTGACGGTGAGTTCGTAGTCCTTCCGGCGCTCGATGTAGTCGTCGGCGACCTGCTGTTCGATGGAGCGGCTCCGGCGCTTGGCCTGGAGCACGTCCTCGCGGGTCGTCTGGTCCTTGTTCGCGGCGCGGGCGATGTCGCCCGACACCCGGACGAGTCCGCCGAGGTCGCGCAGGCGGAGCGTGAGGTGGTCCTTGCGGCCCGAGCGGCGCTGGGCTTCGAGGATGATCTCCTCGACGGCGTCCTCCGTGAAGTGCGGGAGACGGCCGTCCTTCTCGACCTCCTGGGCGATGAACCGGGTGTACTTCCGGCGCATCTCGGGCGTGTCGTCGATGGTGTCGTCCATGTACACCTCGTACCCGTAGCCCTTGATACGGCTCCGGAGCGCGGGGTGCATGTTCTCCATCGCGTCCATGTTGCCCGCCGCGATCATGATGAAGTCGCAGGGGACAGGTTCGGTCTGGACCATCGCGCCCGAGGAGCGCTCGGACTGGCCCGTAATGGAGAACTCGCCCTCCTGGATCGCGGTCATCAGCTTCTGCTGGGACCGGATGTCGAGCGTGTTGATCTCGTCGACGAACAGCACGCCCTTGTTGGCCTTGTGGATTGCCCCCGGCTCCACGCGGTCGTGGCTGGGCGTCTCCATTCCGCCGGACTGGAACGGGTCGTGACGGACGTCGCCCAGCAGCGCGCCGGCGTGGGCGCCGGTGGCGTCCTCGAAGGGCGCGGTGGTCTGGTCGGCGGTGTTGACCAGCAGGTTCGGAATCATCGCGTCGTTGCCCCGCGAGCCGTAGCGGAACGCGAGATAGATGACGCCGGCCGCGAGAATGCCCAGCAGCGGGCGCTGGGCGATGAGGAGCGAGTACCCCACCACGATGGCGATGATGACCCACATCAGGAACGAGCGCATCTGGTTGCGCTTGCGGGCCTCTTCCTTGTGCGCGTCGATGATCTGTTCGCCCTTGCCGGCCGGGACCGTCCGGACCTTCGGCTCGTTGCCGTCGTCGGGGTTGTGGTAGACGAGAACGTCCTGGAGGTCCTCCTTCGGGAGGAGTTCGCTCATCGCCTTCGCCAGCATCGACTTGCCCGTCCCGGGCGTGCCGATCATCATCACGTGACGGCGCTGCTTGGCCGCCTTCTGGACGACGTCGCGGGCGTGGTCCTGCCCGATGACCTGGTCGACCAGTCGGTCGGGAATCTCTATCTCGTCGGTCGTATCGATATCCAACCCACCGAGGAGGTCGTCGTCCGGCACTTCCTCGTCGGCGATGTCGGTTCCGATATCGCTACCGAGGTCCTCGAACTCCGAGCCCCCCTGCTCGTAGGTCTGCTCCGGCGGCGGAGCGTCGTTATCGGTATCGTTACTCATAGAACTGTCCTTTGCGTACCCGAATTGAGGGCTGGCGAACTGATATACTTTCTCCCTGCGGCCGATTCTCGGGCTTCGGCCCGATTCTGTCTGAGAGCACCTCACGCTCGCGTTCGCGGCGTTTGCCGCGACTCGCCATCCTTATAAAACGTGGCCACGGAACGTCAACCATGAATCGCGGGTTCTACATCGGTCGCTTCCAGCCCTTCCACAACGGCCACCTCAGCGTGGTCGAAACCATCTCCGAGGAGGTGGACGAACTGGTGCTGGGCATCGGGAGCGCCGGCGACTCGCACACCCGCCACGACCCCTTCACGGCGGGCGAGCGCATCATGATGATCACGAAGTCGCTGGTCGACCTGGACCTGGTGACCTACGCGGTGCCCATCGAGGACCTCGACCGCAACTCCGTGTGGGTGAGCCACGTCCAGAGCATGAGCCCCGACTTCGACATCGCCTACTCGAACAACCCCCTCGTCATCCAACTGTTCACCGAAGCGGGCGTCGAGGTCCGTCAGTCGCCGATGTTCAACCGCGGCGTGCTGGAGGGCACCGAAGTCCGGGACCGCATGGTGAAAGGTGAGAACTGGGAGAAACTGGTGCCCGACGCCGTCGTCGAAATCGTCGAGGAAACCGGCGGCATCGAGCGCATCCAGAAGGTCAGCGACTCGGACTCGAACGGGGAGTAATCCGACGCTAATCGTTCCGCCGTAACTGTTCCTGCAACTCCGACTGTATCGGCAACTGCTACCGTGTCTGTATCCGCGACTGCTTCTGCCACCGCGACTGCAAGCAGACCGCTACTCGCACGATGACGATGAGTACCCGCACCGCAACCGCGCCGCCACGGCCACACGCCTCCCCAGCCGATTCGCTCACTGCGTTCGCTCATCCCTCGCGCAACGAATGCGCGGCCCTGCGGTTTAGGGCCGCGCCAGTGCGCGCCGTACCTCCAGACCAACAGCGAGCATCTTCACCGCCGACGTGGCGCGTGTAGTTTGTCGGCTCCTTGTGAGCCGACGAACCGCGCGAGGGACGACCGAGTGAGCGGAGCGAACGAGGGAGTCGGCTGGGGAGGCGTGTGGCCGCGGTCACTCATGTGGGTCGTGTGAGTAGCGGTCTGCGGTGCGGATACAACTCAGTCTCGTCGTCCTCGCGTAGGCCGTCGCCGTCTTTCGAAGACGAAGACTCGCTCCTTCCGACAACGCAGACACAGTTCCATCTCGGAAGTCGTGAGGAGTTTCGACGCCTTTGTATCCCGCGTAGCGAAATCACGTCCCAATGGCCGCGTTCTTCGACCGCCTCGCCGACCGCATCGCCGAGATCGACAGCGTCGTCTCGGTCGGCCTCGACCCGGACACCGACCGCCTCCCCGAGGAAGTCCGGGACGCCGACCTGCCGCGTTGGGAGTTCAACCGCCGAATAATCGACGCGACCCACGAGCACGCCGCCGTCTTCAAGCCCAACGCCGCGTTCTACGAGGACTCCGACGGCTGGCGCGCCCTCGAAAAGACCGTCGAACACGCCCGGACGAAGGGCGTGCCGGTCCTGCTCGACGCCAAGCGCGCCGACATCGGCAACACCTCCCGGCAGTACGCGAAGGTGCTCGACTCCGTCGACGCCATCACGCTCAACCCGTTCCTGGGCCGGGATTCGCTCGCGCCGTTCCTCGACCGCGCCGACGCTGGCTGTTTCCTGCTCTGTCGGACCTCCAACCCCGGCGGCGCCGACGTCCAGGAACTCGAACTCGACTCCGGAAAGTTGGTCTACGAGGCGGTCGCCGACCTCGCGAGTTCGTGGAACCGGAACCGGAACGTCGGCCTCGTGGTGGGCGCGACCACACCCGAGGAACTCCGGGCGGTCCGCGAGCGCGTCCCCGAACTCCCGTTCCTCGTCCCCGGCGTCGGCGCCCAGGGCGGCGACGAGGAGGCCGCCGCCGTCCACGCCACCGCCGAGAACGGCGCGGGCCTCGTGAATTCGACCCGGGGCATCATCTTCGCGGGCGAGGACTCCGAGGCGGCCTTCGACGTGGCCGCCGGCGAAGCTGCGGCCGACCTGAAAGCCCGACTGAACCGGTATCGAGACTGAGTTCGCATCGACACGCCTAATCGGTCGGAGTCCGAACCGCCGACCGTGACCACAGAAACCGAGACGCGGTCCGGACGCCCGCTGTTCGCCGCGGCCGGGGCCGTCGTCGTCCTGATGGCCGCCGTCATCGGCGCGGTCGTCGGCGCGACCGGCGAGGCCCGCGGGGCGACGATGGAGTTCTTCGGCGTCACCCTGTTCGGGATGACGCCCGTCTCGATGGCCGTCTTCGGCGTGCTCGTGACCTCCGCGGTGCTCGCGCTGGTGTTCGGCCTCGTGAGTCTCGCGTCGCGGTACGACGCCGAGACTCGCTGACCGACCCCGAAATTCGCCGGTTCGCCGAACGGCCACGAACGCTGAACGACCCAGAAACCCGTCGATTTTCGTCGCGAACGCTCCCGCTCAGACGGTCGGTAGCTCCCAGTCGTGGCGAATCGCCAACAGGCGCAGGCCGAAGACGAACGCGGCGCAGACGACGGCGCTCGCGCGCCGCCCCGCACCCGCCGAAATAGCGACCCAGAAGACCACGCCGCCGAGCACCGCGCACGTCGCGTAGAAGTCCTCGACCAGGACGAAGGGGACGTTCCGCAGAAGGACGTCGCTAACGAGGCCGCCGCCGACGCCGGTGACGGTGGCGAGGACGACCACGCCGAACGGCGAGAGGCCGGCGGTCGTCGCGACCAGCGCGCCGGTGGTGGCGAACGCCGAGAGGCCGACCGCGTCGGCGAGCAGGACGAGCGAGTGGTCTGTCGCACCCATTTCGAGGCGCGCGAGCGCAACCGCCAGGCCGACGCCCACGAGCGCGACGCTCACGTCTGTCGTCGACCGGAGCGCCACCGGCACGGTGTCGACCAGCAGGTCGCGGGTGACGCCGCCGCCGAGGGCGGTCATCACGCCCAGGACCGCCACGCCCAGCAGGTCGAGGTCGGCGTCTGCCCCGCGCAGCGACCCGACGACCGCGAACGCGAGTAGCCCGATGACGTTCATCACGCCGAAGGGGTCGAGTTCCACGGTCAGCGTTCCAGTCGGACCTCGTCGCCGACGCTCAGTCCGAACGCTTCGTCGCCGCGACCCCGGTTCGCAGCGAGTTCGACGTTGCCGTGACTCCCGACCGTGACGAGGCGCTCGCCGGGGGCGACTGCGGCGTAGGCGGCCGCGACCGGCGCCGACTCGCCGCCGATTTCGACGCGCTCGCGGTCGGCGAGCGCGTCGCCGGGGATGTTGGTCACGACGTTGCCGAAGCCGTCGACCACGAGCACTTCGCCGACGGTGGTTTCACCTTCAAGCGTCGGTTCGGGGAACCGGAGGTCCTCGAAGTCGTCGGCGGGCGCGATGTCCTCGCGCTCGTCGAACGCGTCGACGCCCGCCTCGTGAATCTCGGCGGCGGCGGGCGCGAACACGTCCCGGCCGTGGAACGTCGAACTCTCGGGGTCCAGATACTCGACTTCGAAGACCTCGACTTCGGCGCCCGCCTCGTCGGCGAGTTCGCGGGCCGCCGGGAGCAGGACGCCGTTGTCCGGCCCCACGAGGGCGTGGTCGCCCGCCCGAATCGCCAGGGCGGCCCGCTCGGTGCCCACGCCGGGGTCCACGACGACGAGGTGGACCGCCGGCGGGAAGTACGGTAGTACCTCCCGGAGCCAGAACGCCGCGGTCCGGACGTCCTGGCGGGGGAAGTCGTGGGCCACGTCGACGAGCCTGGCGTCGGTCCGCTGTAGCATCACGCCCTTCATCGCGGCCGGGTAGGGCGTGCCGAAGTCCGAGGCGAGCGTTATCATGGTCGGGAGTTGGCGGCCGGACCTCTAAAGGGTACCACTTCGCCGCGGAGGGCTTCAGCCGGCCGCGCGGTCGGCGACTGCCGACCGCGCGGGTGACCTAACGGAGTGCGTCGCCGACCGGTGCGGGCGACCCGACGAAGCGGGCGGCCCACCGGAGCGCGCCGCTCACACCTCGTCGCGGTCGGTGTAGGTCCACCGCTCGGCGATCCGGCCGTCGTCGTCGAAGCGGTGGAAGTCGGCGAAGCCGAACGACACCGACTCGCCGCCCTGCGTGCCGGTGAACCGGCCGCGAACGGCGACGGTGTCGCCGTTCGCCACGAGGTCGTGGAGTTCGTGCGTGCCGTCGGAGAGCGGCCGATCCTCCAGGTAGAACTCGCGGAACTCGTCCATCCCGTCGAGGCTGGCCTGGCCCGGCCGGTCGTAGGTCACGTCGGCGGCGAACAGCGAGAACACCGCCTCGTACTCCTCGGCGTCGATGTGCTCGTAGTACGCCCTGACCGCCTCGGGGTCTGCGTTCGCCATATCGGAACGTCGACGCGCCGGGGGTTGTCGCTTTCGGACCCGGAAGGAGAAAGAAACACCTACGCCGGCCACGAGGGTGCCGACATGGACTACGAGACGCCGCTGTTCTTCCACGTGATGCAGTACGCCCAGTCCGCCGACCGGGACGTCGTCGACATGGTGAGCGGCAACCCCGACTGGGGGTCGCCGCCCGCGCTCGCGGAGGGACTCCACGAGTACGCCGACCTCGGCGGCGACGACTTCCAGTACCCGCCGAGCGAGGGCCTGCTCGAACTCCGCGAGGAGATCGCCGACCGCCGGAACGTCGACGTCTCGCAGGTCGTCGTCACCAACGGTGCCGGCGAAGCCAACTACCTCGCGATGGCCCGGGCGCTCGAACGCGAGCGCGGGTCGGAGTTCGTGCTCACCGACCCCGTGTATCCGTACTACCCCGGCAAGACGAAGATGCTCGGCGCGACGGCGCGGTACGTCTCGACCGACGACGACGGGACGCTCGACCCGGCGGCCGTCCGGGAGGTCGCGAGCGAGGAAACCGCCGCCGTCGTCGTCAACACGCCCAACAACCCCACCGGCGCGGTGTACGACGAGACGACGATGCGCGAACTGGTCGCGGTCGCCGAGGACAACGACGCGCTGCTGGTGAGCGACGAGGTGTACGACCACTTCGACTTCTCCGGGAAGTTCACCTCCGCGCTCGAGTTCGACTCCGACCACCGGGTCGTCACCAACTCCTACTCGAAGTCGCTGGCAATCACCGGCTTCCGGGTCGGCTACGCCGTCTTCCCCGAGTCGCTGGTCGACGTCGCCAAGACCCGCCACATGCTGACCAACGTCGCCACCACCCGGCCGGGCCAGTACGCGGTGCTCGAAGCGCTCCGGAACACCGACCTCGACTACTACGCCGCCAACCGGCGACTGCTCGAAGAGCGCGTCGCGACGTTCACCGACGCGCTCGACGCGGCGGGCGCCGACTACACCAGCCCCGACGGCGCGTTCTACGTGATGGCGCGGTTCCCGGAGTTCCCCGGCACGCTCGCGAACGTCGAGCGACTCGTCGACGAGGCGGGCGTCGCGGGGATGCCCGGCGAGGCGTTCGGCACGTCGCGCGAGGAGTGGCTCCGGTTCGCGCTCGTCTCGCCGAGGGTCGAGGAGGCCGCAGAACGGTTGGCCGACTTCTTCGCGTAGCGAGGCGACGAGGCGACCCGAATCGTCGCGCGGCGATGACCTCGCTCAGTCTTCCTCGCGCCAGTCGTATCGCTCGACCGCCCGGTCGGCCCGCGAAGAGAGCCCGTGGGGGTTGCGGGTTTCGCTCCGGTCGGCGAACCAGGCGCGGACGCCGTGGGCGGCGCCGACGGCGATGTTCGAGACGACCCGCTTGCCGCTTCCCATCCACTCGGAGGGTTCGCCGTCGCCCCTAATGACCTCGCAGGCGGTGCCGGCGGCGTCGCGGACCGCGTCCCGGAAGGTCCGGCGGAAGACGCCGGGCCGCGGGCCGTAGTTCTTCACGAGGCGGTAGGCGAGCGCGCGGTACTTCCAACCCCAGTCGCGTTCCTCGCTGTCGTCCTCGTCGTTGCAGGTTACGCAGACCTGCGGCGACCACTCGACGTCCCGGCCGGCGCTCGCTAGGCGGTGGGCGACGTCGCGTGAACCGCCTGTGACCAGGTACTCGTCGAAGCCGTCGACCGCCTCGATGGTTTCGCGGGTGAACGCGACGTTGCCGCCGTCGAAGTAGGTGACCTCCCGGCCGCCGATGGTCCTGGACTCCTCGGATTCGGTGGTCATCCCGGCCCGCACCGTCCGGTGGACCGGGCCGGTGACCGCGTCCGTGTCGGCGTCGGCGAGCGCCTCCCGGACGCCGTCGGCCCACGAGGGTTCTATCGCGTGGTCCTGGCCGACGAGCGCGACGATGTCACCGGTCGCCTCCGTGATGCCGGCGTTACGCGCGACGTTCAGTTTCCGGTCCGAAACCTCGACCAGCACGTCCACGTCGTCGCGCTCCTGCACCATCCCGGTGGTTCCGTCGGCCGACGGGCCGTTGACGATGACGACCTCGGCGTCCGGCACGTGGGCGGCCAGCGCGTCCAGCGACGCGGCTAGCCGTTCGCGGCCGTTGAGGGTCGGAACCACCACGGACAGCCTCATACCCCGGAACCTCCCGCCGGAGGCTTAAAAGCAGTTCGGCTTTTTCACTTGACTCGGGCGCTCCAGTACGACACCGACGCCAGGTGGTCGCCGACGGCCGATTCGCCGAGAGAGGTGTCGACGTTTCGGATGGGGCCGGCTATCTGGCCCGGAATCTTCCGGTAGAAGCCGTAGGGCAGTATCCAGTCGTGCTCCTCGTCGGCGAGTTCGAGGTCGGCGTCCGACAGCAGTTTCTCGACCTCCCCGCGGGTGTAGAGGCGCGACCCCATCGGGAGCAACCAGTTGTAGATGCTCCGGGTGCTGGCGGCGTTGAACGTGTCGAAGACGACCCGCTCGCGGGCGACCCGGCGCATCTCCGAGAGGAACGTCGCGGGCGTGTCGGCCAGGTGGAAAAAGCGCATGGCGAACACGGTGTCGAAGTAGTCGTCCGGGAACGGCAGGCGTGCGGCGTCGCCGCGCATGAACTCCAGGTGGTCGGCGACGCCGGCCTGCCGGGCTTTCGTTCGGCCCTGCTGGAGCATCGGTCCGGAGATGTCGAGGCCGATGATGTCGGCCCCGCGCTCAGCGAGCATCACCGTGAACCGGCCCGTACCGCAGGCTATCTCCAGAATTCGCTCGTCCTCCAGCGGGCCGATGGCGTCGAGCACGGCCTGCTTCTCCCGGCGGTCGATGAGTCGTCCGCCGCGGGAGAATCGCTTCTCGTCGTACTCTTCGGCGACCTCGTCGGCCTGGTACCACTCCTCTCCTTTCACGGCTCTCATGGAACTGTAGTCCGTCGGGGGACTAAAACGGTACTGGATGCGACTCGTCGCGGACCGGTCGAGCGCCGGGCGATTCGGGACAGTCTCCGCGGGTCGGACGCCGGCGTCCGACCCGGAACTCGAAATCGAAAGCGACCCTCCGCGTTCACTCCCCGCCGGTCACGACGCGGTCCGGGCGAATTCGGATGATGACCCGCGGGCCGGACTCCTCGCCGTGGTTGGGGTACTCCTCGACGTCCATGTACCGCCGCGCGAGTTCGTCGATGTGTTCGACCGCGCCCTCCTCGGTCACTTCGACGACCTCGCCGCGGACCGAGACGTACCGGTACGGGTCGTCGGGGTCCATCACGCAGATGCCGACCTTGGGGTCGCGCTCGACGTTCTTGGCCTTGCGTCGGCCGCGAGCGGTGTTGACCAGCAGGTGGTCCTCCCCGTCGCGGTCGATCCACACCGGCGTCACCTGCGGCGCGCCGTCGGGCATCAGCGTGGCGAAGTTGGCGAACGTCTCGCGCTCGAACAGGTCTTGGAACTCCTCGGGTATCGATTCCATACGCCATCAGTTGCGTCTCGGGCGACGTAATTTTTGCCGCCCGAACGTTCCGCGAAACTAATATAAGGCATGATTATACTTCCTTTAGGTCCTAAGACTGTACTGACGCCCATATAGCCAACATTCATGAAGGGGCTACGGAGTGAGTTAAACATGAGCACGACCACGGACGAGCCCACCGTCGCTGAGCAATCAGTAGAAGACTACCGCGAACGCCTGCGCGAACTGCCACCCAGCGCCAAGCTGGTCGCGAAGGTGCTGGAAACCGACGCGCCGCTCTCGCAGGGCCAGCTCGCCGAGGAGTCGCTGCTGCCCGACCGCACGGTGCGCTACGCGCTCAACCGGCTCGAAGAGAAGGACCTCGTCGACTCGCGCTACAGTTTCCAGGACGCCCGCAAGCAGGTCTACTTCCTCGACCGGTAGGACTTCTCCGCAGTTCGTTCGATTCTCCGTCTTCGCCCGTCGAGCCGCCGCAACGCCGAACCGCCCACGCTTTTCGTCCCGGATTCCGACTCCAGAGCCATGCACGTTCGTCGATTCCCGGTCCCCGTCGACACGTTCGCGCCCGGCGGGACCACCAACGCCTACCTGCTCGGCGACGCCGACGACGCGGAGACGATTCTCGTCGACCCCGCCGGACGCACGGACGACCTCGACCGCGCGGTGGAAGCGAGCGACGTCGCGCACGTCCTGGTCACGCACGCCCACCCGGACCACGTCGGGGGAGTCGCACACTACGCCGACGAAACCGGCGCGACGGTCTGGGCGCGCACCGGCCGCGAGGACCGCTTCGAAGCCGCAACGGGAGTCGCGCCCGACCGGACCTTCCGCGAGGGGACGACCGTCGGCCCCGCGACGGTGATGGAGACGCCCGGCCACGCACCCGACCACGTGGCTCTAACCACCGACGCGGGCGTGCTGACGGGCGACCTCGTCGTCGCGGAGGGGAGCGTCGTCGTCGGCGCCGACGAGGGCGACGTGCGGGCGTACCTCACCTCGCTTCGGCGGCTCTACGCCCGCGACCCCGACCGACTGTACCCCGGACACGGCCCGGAAATCGACGACCCGCGGGCGATCCTCGAACGGCTGATTCGCCACCGACTCGACCGCGAGGCGAAGGTGCTGGCGGCGGTGAGCGGCGGCGCGACCGGAATCGACGAGATTCTGGACGCCGCCTACGACAAGGACCTCTCGGGGGTGCGCGACCTCGCTCGGAGCACCGTCGCGGCCCACCTCGAAAAGCTCGCCGTCGAGGAGAAGGTGTCGTGGGACGGCGACGCCGCTCGCGGCGCGAGCGGCGTCGCCACGTCCGAGCGAGACGGGCCGGACCGCGCATAGCCGCCGCGTCCGCGTCCGCGATAGCGGCCCTTTTGGTCGTTGGGACGAACCCTCTCACGTGGAGAGCCTGGAGACCGAACTGGAGCGCGCCCGCGACCTCGACCCCGACGAACTGGCCGACGCCATCGAGTCCATCGGCTTCGAGTGCACGCGCTGTGGCGCCTGCTGCAAGGGCGCGGAACCGCGTTCCGCGGACGGTCGAGTAGCGAGGGACTCTCCGAGTCCCTCGAACCGTGCGAACGGTGGTAGCCGCGAGCGGACGGCCGCGTCGCGGGACGCCGAGGCCGGCGACCCGCACACCGCGACCGTCTTCCCGGACGAGGTGCGCGACCTCCAGTCGGCCACGGACTACGATTGGCGGGACGTCGCCCGCCCGATGCCCTACGGACTCGACGACGACGGCGTGGGCGAGACGTTCGAGTGGGCGCTCCAAAACGACGCCTGCGGCGACTGCACCTTCTACGTGGAGGCCGACGACGGGACCGGCGCCTGTGCGGTCCACGAGGACCGGCCGCTAATCTGTCGGACCTACCCCTTCAGCGTGGCGCTCGGCGGTACCAGCCAGCCGATGGGCGAGGCTGTCGATAATGCTGGCGTGGTCCGCGCCCACGAGTGCGAGGGCCTCGGGCGCGACATCGACCGCGAGCACGCCGAGGAACTCGCCGCGGCGCTCAAGGAGCGCGCGGTTCGGGAACTGGAGGAGGCCATCGGCGTCCGCGACGCCTACGAACCGACCGACCCCGGCGACGGCGCGGTCGTCCACGACTCCGAGGGCGCGAAGCGACCCGACGGTTCGGAGTACGAGGGCTGAACGCCGCCGCGACGACGGCCGCCGCGGCTACGACCGAGAGCGAGCCGATTTCGAATCTGAACCTCGGCACGCCGAGCGTTGGCCTCGGTTTCCGAAATAAACGTTCGGACGAGGTGCCCGAAGGTGTGTCAGCGCCCGCAGACGAACGGGCGCGGCGGCGGCGGTGTCGCAGGGCGCGAAGCGCCCGCACTGACCACTGCACTGCGAGCGAAGCGAGCAGGCCAAGGAACCGTCGACGGAGCGTCCGAACGAAGTGAGGACCGACAGGAGACGGTGACGCCGTGCTTTTCGTCGACGTTTTGCCAGCGAGAAAGTTCGCCTGTGGCGAACTTTCGAGCGCAGCAAAAGGTCGGTCGCAAAACTCTTTACCTATTGACTGCTTGCATCCGCATGGAGGCGTATTAGCCTTGGAGATCTCTGACAAACTCCTGTGTCTGTTCAGCGCTGATGTCACTATTGAAGACGACAAGTACGTCGTCGAAGTACCGCGGCGGGAGGTCGACTCCGGGTCGATCCAACCCGGCGAGACGTATCGCGTCGCGCTCATATCGAACGACTCGGAATCTACCGAATCCGAGTCGAAGAGCGAGAGCACCAACAAGAGCGGCGGCCCGCCGTCGGAACCGCAACCCCCCGTCGAGGAGGGCGAAATTCGCTACGTCGAAGTCGAGGATATCGGCAAGCAGGGCGACGGTATCGCCCGCGTCGAGCGAGGTTACGTCATCATCGTTCCCGACGCCGAGATCGGCGAGCGTGTCAAAGTCGAAATCACCGAAGTCAAGTCGAACTTCGCGGTCGGCGAGATCATCGAGGAAGACTTCTAATCCGCTTTTGCGGCGAAGGGGTCGGCGGGACGCCGCCGACCCCTCGCCGCCGCTTTTAACCCTCAGTCGACGCCAGAGCGCGGGCGATGTCGGCGAACGAGCGCCGGAGAACCGCGCTCACGGCGCTCGTTCGCCGACGGATTTCGTCGTCGCTCCCTCGACGAGCGCGTCCACGAGGTCGGGTTCGACCGTCCAGACGCCGTAGTAACTGTCGGGGTCGCGCTCGACCGCGACCAGCGCGGCTTTCGCGGCGTCGTTGCCGTCGCCGTCGAACGCGACCAGCCAGGTCCCCGCCAGGGCGTGGTGGCCCTCGTGGACGACGAACGACTCGGGGTCGCCCGACACGAACGCCTCGTTCTCGAAGACGTGGACCTCCACGCCCCCGTCGGCGATGCTCTCGTACAGCCGCCACTGGTCGTCCATCGAGGCGAGTCGCTGCTGGCCGCCGACGTAGAGGCGGCCCGCGCCGGCGCGCCACGCCAGCGTCTCGACGCGCTGGGAGAGCGTCCGCAGGCCCTCGCGGTCGGGGTAGCCGGCGAGAAAGAGCGTGTCGGTCGGCGCGAACGCCGAACCCGCGTCCGAAACCGCCCGACGTGACCGCTCGATTCCGGAGTTCGAGTGGACCAGCGCGCCGCTGACGAGTTCGCTGTCGTGGAGGACCGCGAACTCGTCGTCCCGGTCGTCCGCGACGGTCGTTCCGACCGTCACGTTCCGGACGTCGAGGTAGTCGCCCAGCGTCGCCCCGAGCGTTTCGAGGTCGCGCTCGGAGCAGTCGGTGTTGAACGCGGCGAGCGTCAGCCCGTCCGGCACCATCTCGGCCGATACTCGCCGCTCGTCGCCGATGTCGGGGTCGGTCATGGAGAACGTACCGTCGCTTCGGGCGAATTTTCCATAAGCGTAGCGGCCGGGGGCTCGCCCGCGTCCGCCGGGCAAGATTGATAACGACTCGTTAGAAAGTTGACTATGTGGCGACCGAATCGGCGCGCGGGTGGACCGCCTACGACAAACTCGCCGGACTCCTCGCGCTGGCGCTGATGGCGGGGTACTACGTCGGCCCGATACAGCGAGCGGTCGGAACGACGATGCAGGCGCTGCTCGGCCCGGCGGCCACGCTGGTCCCGTTTTCGGTGCTGATGGTGCTGTTGGCGGGGACGACCGGACTCTCGTCGGTGATTCTGCACGCGAAGCTCCGGAGCCAGGAGGGGATGGAGGAGGTTCGCGAGCGGATGACCGACTTGCAGGACCGCCTCGACGCCGCCCGCGAGCGCGACGACGACGAGGCCGTCGAGGAACTGCTCGACGAACAGCGGGCGGTCACGCTCCGGATGCTCGCGGGGATGAAGTCGCAGTTCCGCCCCGTCGTCTGGAGCATGCTGGTTTCGATTCCGGTGTTCCTCTGGCTTCGCTGGGTGTTCGTCGCGCCGAGCGTGGCCGTCGCACCCGCGGCGCTCGCGCTCCCCGTCGTCGGTCCGATAGCCTGGACCGCCAGCCTCGTCGGCCCGGTGAAGGTCTGGCTAGCGTGGTACGTCGGCTGCTCGCTGTCGACCGGCGTCCTCGCGCGGCGATTGGTCGCGCGCTTCGCGGGGTCGGCGTAGTCGATTCTCCTGCCTTTTCTCCGGTTCAGTCCGCGCTCTCCGGTTCCTGGGCGTCGGCGAACTTCGAGAGGTCGACGCCGACCTCGGCCTCGAGGTCGGCGGGCGACTCGTAGGGGCGGTTGACGACCACGTCGCCCGCCCGCCGCTTGCCGAGGCCGGGAATCGCGGTGAGTTCGTCCATCGACGCGCCGTTCAGGTCGAGCGGGTACGGCACGCCGGTCACCGACCGGTAGCCGTGGTCGACGACCGCCACGTCGACGGTCCGGCCCAGTTCGCGTTCGCCCGGAATTCCCACCAGTAGCGGGTAGGTGCCGAGTTGCCGGCCGAACGTCCGGCCGTCCTGGTGGTACTCCAGGTGGACGTCCGGCAGGACGGTGCCGGCCGGCGCGAGTCGCTGCAGCATGGGGTTGTCGACGTTCTCCCGGACGCGGGTCTTGTACTGCTTGAACAGTTTCTTGTGGTCGTTGGCGATGTCGGCGCCGACGTCGCTCATCTCGGTGCCGTCGAACGCCATCACCTGCCGGATGTTGACCCGCCGGAGCATCAGCCCCGCGTCGTAGACCCGGTTCAGGAACGCCTCGTTGTGCTCGAACGTCTCGCGGCGCTCGCCTTTGAGTCCGTGAAGCAGGTTGATGCCCGGCAGGAGTTTCGGCAGGCGGTCGGCGGCCGACTCGCCGTGCGTGGGAGCGTCGGCGGGGTCTTCGCCGGGTCGCCACCCCGCTTCCTCGTTGACGATTTTCACCGCCTCGAAGCACTCGTCGGCGGTGACGTTCAGATTGTTCTCCTCCTGGACGACGGGGTCGGCTGATTCGAGGCCGAAGGCGGCGGTGTCGCCGGGCGTGTTGTGTTCGGCGATGACCCGGATGCCCTCGCGGGCGAGGTCGGGCCACTCCACGACCGTGATGGGGTTCATGTTGTCGAGGTGGAGCGTACCGAGGTCGGGAGCGACCTCCCGGATGCCGCCGTACAGTTCGCGCAGGGCGTCGGGGTTCGGCTTCTCGCCGTCGCCGCCGTAGGCGAGGATATCGGCCTGTCTGCCGAGTCGGAAGTGGCGCGCGCCCCGCTCGTAGAGGCCAGAAACCTCCTCGATTACCGAGCGCGGTTCCCTGAAGGAGGGGTTGCCGTACAGCGGTTCCGTGCAGAACGAACACCGGTAGGGACACCCCCGGGAGGTTTCCATCTCGCAGATGAGGTAGTCGGGGTGGTTGGGGTGCTGTTCGATGACGAACGCGCCCTCCTCGGCCCAGCGGTCGATCTCGGCGTTGTCGCGCATCCGGTTGCCGAACCCCTCCAGGCCGCTGTTCAGCAGGTCGTACACCGCCGCCTCGACGTCGCCCTTCGCCACGAAGTCGAAGTCCAGGTCGTCGCGCTCGGTTTCGGTGCCGCCGGCGTTCTCGTCGCCGACACCGAACTTCACGGGGCCGCCCATCAGACTCGTTCCCCGGGCGGTCCAGGCCATCTTGCGCACCTCGTCGGGTTCGGCGGGCGTGCCCCCGACGTACTTGCCGGGGACGGTCATCCCGCCGATGTAGACGAAGAGGTCGGCCTCCTCCACGTCGCGCCACTTGTGGGTGTCCTCGCGGAGTTCGTCGATGGTGTGATAGGTGACGTTCTCGGCGGGGACGCCCGCGTCCACGACCGCGCCGGCGGTGTACCGGGGGTACGTCGAGATGTACGGCGGCACGCCGAAGTGGGCCGGTTCGTCGACGTACCCGTCCACGAGGGTCACGTCGAGGGTCGCGAGGTCGGTCATGGGGGTGAGTTACTGCTCGAACGGTAAAACCGTGCGGATAGGGGTCGGAGCCGACCGGCGGTGCGACTCGGGAGTTCGACCCGACCCTCCACCGCGTCGCCGGCAACCTGGAGGCGAGCGTGCTCTGCGTTATGCGTCGAGAGCATACGTGCGAAAACGATGCAATTTACTTCCTTACCGTTTCACCCGTTTACGAACTATTTAATTCGACACCGACGGTAGAAATATATTCACATTTCAGGTCAGGCGAAATCTGGAAATCCCACAGGAGACGGATAACAAAGGCCAATACGGCATTTCCCTGCAAATGCGATGGCATTCGAACTGAGCCGACGTTCGTTCCTCGCCGCGACGGCGGGGAGCGTGGGCGTCACTCTCCCGACGGCACGTTCAGCAGAGAAGAACGAACAGACTAACTACGTCCTCAAACAGGGCGATAGCTGCGTTCCGGTCGTTCCGCTCTCGGGCGACGAGCCCGTGGAGGAGTTCTACGACTACCGGACGCCGAACACCGACCCGAAGAGTTTCAAGTACGCCTCCTTCGGGACGACCGACCTCCAGCGCGAGAACACGAGCATCGTCTTCCTGTACGACGGCCCCGAGGGCCTGAGCCTCGTGGTCGTCCACGGGAAACTCGGCGCCGACGACGACGGCGGGTCGGTCACCATGGGCTTCGCCGGACTCGCGGGCGGCGAGTGGGCCGTGGGCGACGACATCTACGACGCCGACACCAATTACGACGAGTTCGGCCAGACCGACGACGGTTGGCGGGTCGACTGGACGTACGCCGGCGGTCGGACCGACGGCGGCGCCTACCGCGGCCTCGGCGAGGACTTCGAGGTCACCGTCACGCCGAACTTCAACGAGGAGGCCAACCTCTACGGCGAGCACTACGACGGCACCATCGAGGACTGGCAACTGCTCTCGGGCGATAGCAGCAGTCCCGAGCGGACCTCGCTCTCGATGAGCGAACCGGTCACCATCCGCGCCGGTACGTGCGGGTCGAGCGGTTCGGGCGGGTCGGGCGGCGACGGGAAGAAGGACGAGTCCGGTCCCGTGAACGCGAACGCGACGCTCGTCCAGGACCGCGTGAACCCCGAGAGCAACGGCCGCATCCAGGTCGCGCTCCGCTCGTCGGCCACGTTCGACGCGACGACGCTCAACGTCGGCACGGCGACCTTCGGGCCGAACGACGCCCACCCGAAGCACGCCGAGACGACAGACGTCAACGGCGACGGCCGACCCGACCTCCTGTTGCACTTCCGGGTGGCCGACACCGGCGTTAGCTGGGAAACCGGAACGATGACGCTCGAAGCCGAAACCGACGAGGGACGGACGGTCACCGGCGAGGTCGAGGTCAAGGTCGTCCCGCAGAAGGGCAAGCAGGGCGGCGACGAGAAGACAGACGAGAAAGAGAACTGCTAGGTTCACGGCGAACGCGTCGATTCGAGCGGTACGCCCTTTTCTTCCCCGTCCGAAAACTGTATCACCGAACGGGAGCAACTCCTTACCATGCCCGCGACGCTCGAAGTGAAGTGTACCAACGACGACTGCGAGTTGGACATGTTCGAGATGCACTACACCTACGACATGCCGGACGACGTGGGGCTGACCGACTTCGAATGTCCGTACTGCACGCGAACCGACACCCTCGAAGAGATCGAACTATGACCCTGCGGGACATCGGCCGGTCGTTCGGCAGCGCCGTCCTCCAGCGCGTCGGCCGGGCCGCGAGCAAGGTCCAGGAGTCGAAGCCCCTTCCCGTGGACCTCCTGGAGAGCGACGACGCCTACCTCGTCATCTTCGACGCGCCCGGCGCGACCGGCAGCGACGTGCAGGTCCGGTACGCCGACGGCGCGGTGCTGGTCCGCATCGACCGCTTCCGGGACTTCCACGAGGGCTTCGAGATGCTGTTCCCCGGCCGCGGCCTGTCGCTCGACGGTCGGGCCGACCTCCCCGCCGACGCCGTCGTCGACGCCGAGGAGGCGACGGCGACCCTGACCGAGAACGGCACCCTCCACGTCGAGGTCCCCAAGCGGGAGAGCGCGACCGAGTCGGACACTGCCGCGGCCGAGTCCGACGCCTGAACGCCGGCTTTCGTGCGAACCGCCGGACCCCATCCTCGTTCTATCCTTCCCGTCGACCCCGAGTTACTCGACTCCCATCCCTTCGACGACGTCGAACTCCTCGTCGCCGGCGAACCGGGTCGGGTCGAACTCGGGCACCGGGTTCTCGCCGAGCACGCACTCGGCGACCGCCTCGCCGAGCGCCGGCGCGCGCATGAACCCGTGGCCCTGCCACCCCGCCGCGACGTAGAGGCCCTCCCGGAGTTCGCCCAGTAGCGGGTCGCGGTCCGGCGTCGCGGTGCAGAGGCCGGCCCACGACTTCCGGACCGGTCCCTCGAAGCCGTCGAGTCGGTAGGCCAGTCGCTCGCGGGTCACCTCGCGGAAGTCCCGGTCGGCCGCGCGTTTCCAGTCGTCCGGGTCGCTCTCGACCTCCTCGGTGCCGTCGCCCGCCAGCAGGCCGGCCGGGTGGGGCCGGAGGTAGTAGCCGCCGGTCGCGTCGTACACCATCGGCAGGTCCCCGCCGTAGGCCGCGGTGAGCGCCTGCACCCGGTAGGGCTTGAGCGGAATCGGGACGCCCGCGGCGGCGAGCAGTCGCTTGGTGTGGGCGCCCGCGGCGACGACCACCGCGTCGAACGCCTCGTACTCCGCGAACTCGGCGGCGGTTCCGCCGGCCGGCCCCGCCGCGTCGCTCGCCCGCTCCGGGTCGGCCGCCGACCGGCGGCCGATCCGGAGCGGATTGCGCTCGACGGCGGCCTCGACGCCGGTCAGGAGTCGCGCGCCCACCTCGCGGGCCTTCGCCGCCAGCAGTTCGGCGTAGGTCGAGGGAATCGCACATCCGGCGTTCTCGGCCACCGCGGCCACCCCGACGTCGGCCCACTCGACCCGCGGGAACCGCTCGCGGAGCGTCTCGCGGTCGACCAGCGCCACCTCGCGGTCCTGGGCCGTCATCCGAGGCACCTGCCGGCGGACGGCCTCGGCGCGTCGCTCGTCGCCCTCGCGGGCGAACCAGACGTACGGCGCTTCGCGGAACTCGAAGTCGCCCTCGCCGGAGAACTCGCGGAAGCGCTCGATGGCCCGGTCGCCGACCCGGGCGTCCTCGGGCGCGGCGAAGGCGTCGTAGAGGACGCCTGCCGCCCGGCCGGTCGACGCGTGAGTTCCGCCGATCTCGCCCCGCTCGAAGAGGGTGACCGCGGCGCCGCGCCGCGCGAGGTCGTAGGCGGCGGTGACGCCGACCGCGCCGCCGCCGACGACGGCGACGGAGACGTTCGGACTCACTTGTGCTCCCGCGGCCAGAGGGCCGCCAGGTCGCGCTCGGCCAGCCAGTCGACTAGCGCCGCGAGGTCGTCGCCCGCGGCGTCGAGCAGTTTCTCGCCGATTTCGGCGGTTCCCTCGGTGGGGTCGCCGACCGCGCCGCTCTCGGTGAAATCGACAGCGTCGAAGCCGACCGGCGCGCCGCGGACGGTCTTGCCCCACGAGTCGGCGCCGTTCTCCTCGGCGTCTTCGAGCGCGGCCTCACGCACGAGGTCCGGCGCGGCCGCGAGCATCGCGCTCGTCTCCACCGCGTCGGCGTGGCCGAGCGAGGTGTCGAGCAGGTCCTCGACGAGCGCGTCGAGGTTCGACCACCAGTTCCACGGCGTCGCGAACGCGACCTCGTCGTCGCGGAGTCGCCGGGCCGCCCGCCGGAGTGCGTCGGAATTGCCGCCGTGGCCGTTGACGATCACGGTCTTCCGGACGCCGTGGGAGGCGACGCTCGCGACGATGTCCGCGACGTAGTCGGCGAACGTGTCGGGGTCGGTCCACAGCGACCCGTGGAACTGCCGGTGGTGGGCGCTGACGCCGACCGGGACGGTGGGGAGCACCACCACGTCCTCGCGGTCGGCGACTCGCTCGGTGACGGCCTCGGCCGCGAGGAAGTCGGTTCCGAGCGGCAGGGCCGGGCCGTGCTGTTCGACGCTCCCCGTCGGGATGAGGGCGACCTCGGTTTCGGCGAACGCGTCGGCCGCGGTCGCCGTGGTGTGTTCGTGGAGAGAGTTCCGTCGCATGCGCGACTGGAAGGCTGTCGAGCACTTAGGCGTACGCCCGCCGGAAAATCGGGCGTAACTCGGGACCGGAGAACGTCACCCGGAAACGAGTTCGTAACACTCCTCGGCGACCCGGGGGAACGCGAGCGTCGCCGCCACCGCGACCGCGAGCGCGAAAGCGACTCCGACGAGCGCCGAGTCGGTCGCGACGAGCGTCCGGGTGCCCCCGTAGGCGGCCAGCCACAGCGTCGCGTTGAAGTAGACGACTCGCAGGGCCACCAGCGCGGGCGTCACCGAAACCCAGCCGAGAACGTCGGTGCCGGGCGGTTCGAACCACCCGCCGCGAATCGCGGTGGCGACGACCGTCGCTCCGGCCCAGGCGACGAACGCCATCGTCTTCACGCCGAAGAACCGGAGGTCCTCCGAGAGCAGGAAGTAGTACAGGACCGGCAGCGCCGACAGCGAGACGTCGGCGAACACCGCCACGAGGTCGTTCACCCAGCGTCCGAAGGCGTCGGTTTCGGCCGAGGTGACCCGGCCGTCCCCGTACCACGTCTGGCGGCGCTTCGAGTGGGCGGTTCGGGCGTCCCGCGCGGGGTGTTCGCGCATGGCTACAGTTTTTGACGTACCCCGCGCTCGAACTTTGCAGTTTCCCCCGTAGGTCAGTACGGCCTCGAACACGGTGCGGCGCACAGACGCGACGGCGCGGACGCGCCGTCGGTCTGGCCCGCAAAACGGTCGGTGGTCGGCCGATGGTCGGCCGGTGGTCGGTCGGCGCCTCAGGCGACGAACTCCTCGATGCCGCGGGCGGGGTAGCCGACCACGATGTCGGCACCTGCTTCCTTCAGCGCCGCGACCCGCTCGCCGACCCGTTCGGGCGTGCCGACCAGCGCGTAGTCACGGGTGGCCGCCGACAGCACCTCGCGGGCGCGTCCCGTCGCGGCAGCGCCGGTCGCCGCGCCGTCAGGGAGCGCCGACCGGACGGGACCGCGGCGGGCGGCGTAGGCGCCCACGGCGTCCAGCACCGCGTCCTCGTCGTCGGTGAGGACCGTAGGCGCGTACACCGCGATTTTGCCGTCGAAGCCGGCGGCGCGGAGCGCCCGGAGGTCGCGGCCGGTGGTCCGCGAGAGGAGTTCGAACTGGGTCGCGCCGGTCGCCATCGCGAGGCGCTCGACGCCCTCGGTGCCGACCCAGGCGGTGGGGTCGCGCTCGACGGCCGCCCGGAGGCGACCCGCGACCGCCCGCTTTCGCTCCTCGGCGTCGAGGTAGGCGGCGTGGCCCGCCACCGCGACGAGGCCGACGCTCGCGGGCACCTCTGCGTAGAGCGCGTCGTCCCCGAGGGGGTCGAAGCCGTCGGCCCGGACGGGCGCGGTGAGTCTAACCTCCTTGGTCCGGGCGAGCGACTCCAGCACGTCCCGGTCGGGGAGGTGTTCGCGACCCTCGTAATCGACGGTAATCGTCTCGAAGGGCAGTTCGGCCGCCCGCGAGACGTCGCACTCGGCGGGTTTGAGCGCGGCGGCGTCCAGTCCGGTCGCGGCGAGAGTCTTTCCAGTGGTCAACATCGGCGTACACCTCGGTCAGCGTCGCTCAGAACTAGTCGTCTACTGCTCGTGCGGAACTCGATCCATCGTCTGTGCGACCATGTGACCTCTCGTACCCGCGGGACTCCCAAAAGCCTATCGACGGTGGGGGATTCTTACCGGACTTCGCTCGTGGGAGAGGGGTGCGAATCGGCCAACTGGCCTTCTACTCGGCGCGCGCTGGCGTGACTCCGCGGTTTGGAGTCACGCCCACGTCGCGCGAGGGATGACTGAGCGCCGATAGGCGCGAAGGAATCGGCTGGGGAGGTGTGTGGCGGTGGCGGTGCGGCTACTCATGTGCATCGTGCAAGTAGCGGTCTGCGGTGCGGTCGCGGTGGCGGTAGAAGAACGAGGAGTCGCGATAGCAGTTCTACCTGACGTCCTTCGCCTATCTCCCGTCTAACGACGACTCACTCCCCGCGTCCCCGATACCAGTAGATGAAGACGAGAATCGGTATCACGGCCACGACGGCGTAGTGCCACTCGTTCGCGAACACGGGCGGCAACCACAGCAACAGGACGACGACGTACCCCACGAGCGCCCCCAGCACCGTCCCGCCCTTCGCGTCGCCGAGGTACTCCGCGAGCGCGCCGACGGCCGCGAACAGCACCACCGCCGCGAGCGCGACGACGACTTCGTCGAACGACGAGAGGAAGCCGTGACCGGGGTCGAAGAAGTCGGGCATCGTGCGAATCGGGCGGATTCTATCCGCCCCGAACGTCGGCGTCGGGGTCCACCACGCGGTCTATCTTCTCGGGCGCGCGCCAGTCGGTGGTCAGTTCCAACAACTGCACCAGAATCCGGCCCGTCGCGCCCCAGACGGTGTAGCCGCCGACGTGGAAGAAGTGGACGACCGCCTCGCCGTAGCGGGGGTGTTCGCGGCGCTCGTTCTCGTAGTTCTCGGGGTCGAGGAACCCCGAAACCGGAAGGACCGCGATTTCGGCGACCTCGCGCTCGTCGGGCGTGTACTCGCGGTCGGGAACCCGGGCGACGTAGGGCGTGACGGCGTAGCCCGTGGTGGTCCGGATGTCGTCGAGGCGGCCGACGACCTCCGCCTCCTCGGCCCGGAGGCCGATCTCCTCCTCGGCCTCCCGGAGCGCGGTCGCCTCCAGGTCCGCGTCGCTCGGTTCGCGGCCGCCGCCGGGAAAGCTCATCTGGCCGGCGTGTTCGCCCAGGTGGTCGGCGCGCTTGGTGAACAGGAGGTGGTCCTCGCCGTCGCGTTCGACCACGGGGGCCAGCACGGCGGCGTCGCGCCGCTCGTCGGTGACCTCTCGCGGAACGTGTTCGGCGACCCGGCCCAGTTCCATACGTCAACGTCGTACCCGGTCGCCTTAATTCGAACGTTAGCCGCGTCCGGCGCGGGTCGGCGAATCGTGACCCGGCGGCCCAGCGAGCAGTCGCGTTCCCAGCGCCCGAACTACTCGAACGCCCGGTCGAGCGTCTCGCGCACGCGGTCGGCCTCGACGGGTGCCCACGCTTCGAGGTCGTAGCTCGCATCCAGCAGTTCCCGGGCGCGCTCGGCGTCGCCCGCGGCGGCGACGGTTCGACTCTCCTCGTGCAGGCGCGCTTCGACCGACGACCCCAGTATTTCGCGGTCCACCTCGCGGTCGGGCACGTCCATGATGTGGGGGAGGTCAGGGCCGTTCTCGGGAACCGACGGGAACGCCGTCGGGCCGGCGACCAGCAGCGTTTCTGTTGGTTCGCCGTCGGCGGAGGGCGATTGCCCGCCACCGTCGGTGCTCACCTCGCCGCCCTCGTCAAGGTCGTACTCCACCAGGTAGTAGCCCTCGACCGCGCGCTCGATCTCGGCGGCGAACGCCTCGCGGTTCACGTCTTTGCCCTGCTTGAACGCGAGTTCCACCAGCGCCTGCTCCAGTTCGTCGTGGGTGAGCGCGCCGAAGAGGTCCACCACTCCGGCGAGTTCGTCGGTCGTGTCGGCCATTACCGGGGTGGGTACGTCCCAGCGGCTTAGTTGTTCGGGACCGGCGTTCTCGGCCCTGCGGCGGCGTCACTCCTCCTCTTCGTTCTCGCGCTCGGCCTCCGCGTCCGGGACCTCGTCGTAGATGGTCGCCCTGACGAGCGCCTGGGTAGCCCGCCTGAGTCGCTCGGAGATGGCCTGCCGGGAGACGCCGAGCACTTCCGCGAGGTCCTCCAGTTCTGCCTCGCGGGGAATCGAGAAATAGCCCATCTCGGTCGCGGTCCGGAGCGTCTCGTACTGACGGTCGGTCAGCCCGAACGTCTCGCTGCCCCGACCGCCCGCGCTGTAGAGCTGTCGGAGTTCGAACCTGAGTCCGTGTTCGCGGCAGAACTCGGCGTACTCGCGCAGGCTCTCCCGGTCGGGGAACCGAATCCGCGCGCGCCAGCCGTTTCCCGACCGCTCGGAGGAGACGAACACGCCGCCGAGGTCGGCCCAACTGTTGTAGGTCATGAGCGTCTCGCCCTCGGCGGTGAGTTCGACCTGGTAGAGGCGCTGGTCGTCGACCTCCGCGAGCACGTGGGCGTCGCTGACCGTCGGGTCGTCGGCGAGCGCCACCTCGAACGTCTCGAAGTCGGTCCCGGAGACCCAGAACGCGATGGCGAACGGCTTGGGCCCCCGCGACGTCTGCTGTTCGATGGAGATGTCGGCGTCGGGAGCGGCCGCCAACGTCGCCTGTAACACCGGGGTTTCGAGGTAGAAGTCGGCGATGAGCGTCATGGGAACCGTACCACCGGTTCACCTATAATATTCCCGGCTAATTTTTAGCTCGCCGGATTGGGAATATTCTGCCGGAGGCCGCGCGGAACGTTTGGGACGGAACGAAAATTTAAGTAGTGGAACGCTCGGGAGGGCGGTCGCGTTTTATTATTCGAATGGCGGTATCGATGGACGATGGTAGGTGGAAGCTTAGGTGCGACCCCGAGCGAACGTATCGACTCCGCATGTTCTCTGCTGGCCCACTCGCGTCGCCGCGTCGTCCTCTACGCTCTGCGGGGGTGCGAGACGGTGGCCGTCGACGAACTCGTCGACGCGATACTTCGGGACGAGGGAACGACGGCGGCGACCGACCAGAAGCGAGAGCGAGTCCTCACGTCGCTGTACCACAAACACCTCCCCAAACTCGCCGACGCGGGCGTGATAGATTACGACTTCGAGGACGGAACGGTGGCTCCGGCCGGGATGGAACGCCTCGAACCGCTTCTGGGGACCGTGCTGCGCCACGAGACGAGCGTCGAACCGGGGTCGCTGGGGTTCGGCGACTCGGGGTACGGACTGTCGTAGGGAGACGCGCCGACTCTTCGTACGAGGACGTCACCTTCCGAGTGACGACGCTCCCCGACCGCGGTTCGTCTCAGGACGGAGCGTCGTCGCTTCGCACGTCGGTCGACTCGACCGCTTTCACGTCCCGAGAACCGCACTCGCAGACGCCCGAATCCGTCGGCAGAATGAGTTCCCCGTCGTGTTCGCGCGCCACGTAGACGTTTCCGCAGTCCGGACAGGAGACGATTAGACTGGAACGGCTCATGGACCAACCACCGGGTGAAACCACGGTTGCTTGAATATTAAACGTACTCGTACTCCCCGCGGTTCGCCGCGGGACGCGCTCTCCGTCGGGTACGCCGACGACGCTCTCTCGTCGCGCGGAACTCGATTCGGCGATGCGCTCTCGACGCGCGGAACTCGGTCCGGCGACCGACCTCGTCGGACGGACGCCGACGCAACAAGGTATTACGGACGCCGCCTCGCGTGGCAACAAGACATACCCGAATGCGACGCGTACCCACGCTATGAGCGTCATCCTCGAGTTCTCCGTGGACGGCGACGCGTTCGCGCTCGGGCAGGTGTTGTCCGGGCCGGCCGACCTGCGGTTCGAACTCGAACGCATCGTCCCGACCGGTGACGCCGTCATGCCGTTCGTCTGGGTCACCGGCACGGGTTTCGAACAGTTGGAGCAGGAAGTGCGCAACAGCGACCGGGTCAGGGAGGTCCGCGCCCTCGACAAGGTGGGCGACAGCGCGCTCTACCGAATCGAGTGGGACGAACCCCACGAGGGACTCATCGAGGGCATCGCGGAGGCCGAAGCGACGGTCCTCGAGGCCCGCGGGAACGAGAACGGTCGGGGCCGGTGGACGTTCCGACTCCGGTTCAACGACCACGACAGGCTCTCGCAGTTCTACAACTTCTGCACCGAGAACGACGTGCCGCTCCACATCGAACGGACGTACACCCTGACCGAGGACACCGAGCGTGGCAAGCGCTTCGGCCTCTCCCAGGAACAGCGCGAGGCGCTGGTGTTGGCGCTCAAGCGGGGCTACTTCGACTCGCCCAGTCGGGCGAGCCTCGGCGACCTCGCCGACGAACTCGGCATCTCCCAGCAGGCGCTCTCGGACCGGATTCGACGGGGGAACGAGACGATCCTTCGGCGCGTGTTGCTCTCGTCGGTTTCGGACTTCGAGTGAGACTCCTTCGGCGGCGGGAAACTTTCCCCTCGGTTATAAAAGCGTTGTAGGTACAACGGGAGGGCATTTTTGGTTCCCCTTTGTGGTTCCGTACGAACCGTGTCCACTGATAAGGAGTGTAACCGTTCGTCGGTGTCGGATACGCTCGACGAACTGCTGTCGGCGCTCGCCGACGACGACCGGCGGCGCGTGCTGGGCTACTTCTACGACACCTCGGAGGACGTGGCGACGGTGGACGAACTCGCGGCCTACCTCGCCGACGGGTCGCGGTCGGCGGCGCCGGCGGAGCCGGACCCGATTCGGTCGGCCGGGCGGGGGCGTTTCGCCTCCCGGCTTCACCACTCGGTGCTGCCGAAACTGGCCGACGAGGGCGCCGTCGAGTACGACCCTCGAAGCGAGACGGTCCGCTACCGGGGCGGGCCGGTGTTAGAGCGGTTGCTGGAGCGCGCCGCCGACGTGGGCGACGAAGGGACGGAGCGCGTCGCGAGCGACGGGGCCGGCGGAGAGCGACGCGAGTGAGGGTTCGCGCGAGCGCGAACGGGGAGTTCGGCCGAGGGCGAGTGACCGCCGGCGGTCACTCGCCCTCGGCCGACAGGCCGGGGACGACCCGCGACGGATTCTTGTCGAAGACCTTCCGCATGGCGTCCTCGGGCACGTCGAGGGTCAGAATCTCCATCACGGCGACGTTCGGGTGGGAACTCGGCGCGCCGCTCCCGAACAGCACCCGGTCGGGGTGTTCCATCACCGCCCGCTCCAGCAGGTCGCGGTAGCGGACGTAACTGGTGTCGAGGTAGCACTCGTCGTGGCGCTCCAGCAGGTCGATGGCGTCGGTCATCAGGTCGCGGTTCAGCGGGTGGCCGCCGAAGTGCGCGAGCACGACCGGGAACGACCGGGAGAGCAGCGTCTCGGCCGCCGCCTCGGGCGAGTAGCCCTCGCCGGCGTGGACGAGGACCGGGAGGCCGACCGATTCGAGTTCGTCGAGCACCTCGTCGTCGGGCAGGCCGTCCTGGACCGGGTCGAGTTTGAACCCGTGGAACCGGTCGTCGTAGGCGTACTGCTCGACGTCGCCGGGCGAGGTGTGGTACTCCTGGCGGCGGGCGGCGAGGTTGCGCAGGCGCGAGGAGGCGGCCCCGCCGGGGTCGCGCGGCCCGTTGATGCGGGCGAACGCCAGGAACGGCCGGTCGACGCTCCGGCGCGCGACGGCGTTGTTCGCGCTCACGTAGTTGTCCTCCCGGCGCGGCCCGGGGAAGACCACCGACCGAACCACCCCCGCCTGGTGCATCTCCCGCTCCAATCTGTCGGGACTGATCGCCCGACCGCGCGTCTGGACGCCGCCGGCGTCGGCGTTCAACCGCGCGTGTACGTCTACCACCCGAAATCTGTGCTCCAACTCCAGCATCAGTTCGGCCAACGGATACCCCCTATTTTTTCGTATCGGTCGCGCGCCCGCCGCGGCGGGCGCGCGACGGTTCGTTTCGGGGGCGGCCGGTCGCGAGCCGAGGGAAATACTTATATAGAATATCAAACATCCTTATCACTGGGGATTCAAGCATGTCAGAGTCAGGATTCGGACAGCGACGCATGGGCGGTCGACCGATGTTCGTCCTCGCCGAGGACACCCAGCGAACCCACGGTCGAGACGCCCAGACGTCGAACATCGCGGCCGGCAAGGCCGTGAGCGAGGCGGTACGGACCACGCTCGGCCCGCGCGGGATGGACAAGATGCTGGTCACGGACACCGGCGACGTGACCATCACCAACGACGGGGCGACCATCCTCAACACGATGGACATCGAGCACCCCGCCGCCCAGATGATCGTCGAGGTCGCCGACGCCCAGGAGGAGGAGGTCGGCGACGGCACGACCACCGCGGCGGTGCTGGCCGGCGAACTCCTCGCGAAGGCCGAGAACCTGCTCGACGACGACGTCCACCCGACGACCATCGTTGAGGGGTACGCCCAGGCCCGCGACCTCGCGGTCCAGGCCGTCGAGGACCTCACGCTTGACGAGGAGACCGACGACGACCTGCTCCGGTCGGTCGCCGAGTCGAGCATGACCGGCAAGGGGACCGGCGACGTGACCACCGAGCGACTCGCCGAAGTGGTCGTCGACGCGCTCCGCCACGCCGAGGGCGACGAGGGCGTGGTCCGGGACAACGTCCGCGTCCACACCCAGACCGGCGCCTCCTCGTCGGCCACCGAACTCGTCGAGGGCATCGTCAGCGACGCCGAGCGCGTCAACAAGAACATGCCCCAGTCGGTCGAGGACGCGACCATCGCGGTCGTCGACGAGAAACTCGGCGTGCGCGAGGCCGAGATCGACGCCGAGTACAACGTCGAGAGCGTCGACCAGCTCACAGCCGCGATGGACGCCGAGGAGCGCCAGCTCCGCAAGTACGCCGACGACCTCGAAGCGGCGGGCGTCGACGTGGTGTTCGCCACCGACTCCATCGAGGACCGCGTGGCCGCCTCGCTGGCCGACGCGGGCATCCTCGCCTTCGAAGACGTGAGCGACGACGAGGCTCGCGCCGTCGCCACGGCGACGGGCGCGAGCCGAACCGGCAAGGTCGAGGACATCGAGGACGCCGACCTCGGCCGGGCCGACGGCGTGCGGGTCCGGACGTTCGGCGACGAGGACCTCGTCTTCATCGAGGGCGGCGCGGCCGCCGAGGCCGTCACGCTCCTCGTGCGGGGCGGCACCGAGCACGTGGTCGACGAACTCGAACGCGCGCTCGAAGACGCGCTGGACGTCGTGACCGCGGCGCTCGACACCGGCGGCGTGGTCCCCGGCGCGGGCGCGACCGAGATCGCCATCGCCGACCGGGTCCGCCAGGAGGCCGCGGGCGTCGAGGGCCGCAAGCAACTCGCGGTCGAGGCGTTCGCCGACGCGGTCGACGTGCTCCCGCGCACCCTCGCGGAGAACACCGGGATGGACCCCATCGACGGCCTCGTCGACCTCCGCTCCGGGAACGAGCAGTCCGAGGGCCGCGCCGGCATCATCGCCACCGGCGAGAACGGCGAGGTCGGCGACCCCGTCGAGGCGGGCGTGCTCGACCCCGCGGCGGTCAAGCGCGAGGCGCTCGAGAGCGCCACCGAGTCCGCGACGATGATAGCCCGCATCGACGACGTCATCGCGGCGGAGTAGCGGGAACAGCCCGAATCGGGCCGAACGGTTTTTTGCGGCGACGGTAAGCTCCGGGATTACGGCGAGTCGACAGTGTAGCGAGACTGCGCAGAACAACTACCGGAGATATCGTAGGAACGCGCCTCGAGGAAGTCGCCGTTGGAATCGAACGCGACGGAGTGTACAGCCATCGTGCACCCTGGATGTGGGATTCGTGACTGCCGTACGGCTATCGCACCGGCGCGGGATTCACGACCAGCCCATCCCCGGATCGTCGGCGGCCTGTCGCACCCAGGAAGCGACCTGCTCCTCGTCCAGCGTATCCGTCTCCTCCACGTCCAGTGCCTGTCTCTCGGGGGCCGTCCCGCTGGGCGGCTCCGGTTCGAGGTACGACTCGGACACGAAGGACAGTTTCACGTGTTTCGAGAACGCACTGAACGACGCGAACCACCCTCGGTTCTCGACGCCGTAGAACGGCTGGTGATACCTCACGGCGCGTCGCACGTCGGGCACTTCGCGTTCGATTATCTCGTCGAATCGCGTCGCGACCTCGCGCTTCCAACCCGGCAGCGCCGCAATGTACGCCTTCACCGCCGCCGACCCGTCGGTGTCGTCACCTCTCCGCGCCGCCTGGTACCGTTTCTGCCGTTCCTCCCATTCCTCCTGCGTCGGAACCCGGTCCGATAGCTCGATTTCCCCGAGGTCTTCGTCCGCGACGGTTTCCTCCCCCTCTCGGCCCGACATCGCCGTCACGACCAAAATTGGATCTCGCTCGTCCGACTCGGAGAACAGGTCGAAGTCCACCCGCAACGTCCCCCCTCGCCAGTGGCGAGCAAAACCCACCCAGCCTTCGGCGCGGTCGTCACGGGCGTCTCGCTCGACCCGGAACAGACCCATCAAGGCTGGAACGACGTCGGCACCCCATTGGAGCCCCTTTTCCGGGTCCGTGAAACGAACTCCCTCGTCGTGGTCGGCACCGTAGTATGGTGCTCTGATCGCCCGGTTCGCCATCACGAGTTCGGAGACTCGCTGGGCCGTGAGTGGGTCGGACGCGCTCATACTCACCAGCCGATATGTGGGAAACTGTTATCAAGATTTCCGGCGTTCACGGAACGACGGTTTCGGTCCCACAGAATCGAAACAGATTCGCTCTCCGTGTCGAACTCGCCCGCCGTATTCAGCGCGCGACCTCCGTCGCAAGCGGGATATTTCGGCTGTACCCGGAAAGAAAGGAATCGGCAGCCGCCTACCGCCTGCGCTGCTCGGCGACGACCGGCCGGCGTCGTCGCGTCCGCTCTGACTCTTCGTCCCGACCGCGGCGCTTCCGGTAGCGCGAGTACAGCGCCAACCCGACCGCCCCGAGGCCCGCGGCGACCGCGCTCCGCAACCGGCCGCGCTGGGCGAGTCGAGTGTAGAGGCTCGTCTCCGAGACGTGGCCCTCGTAATCGCCGCGCTCTTCGAGTTCGCCGGTCGGCTCGTCGATGTTGTCCGGCGTTCCCGCCCGCGGCGGGCGGTCGCCCTTCTGGAGCGGGACGAACAGTTTCTCCATGACGACGTCGGTCAGCCGCGACGCGTAGTACCCCATCTGCGAGAGGTTCTTCGCGCCGCCGCCGACGAGCACGTCGCGTTGGGGTCGTTCGGCGGCGTCGAGAATCGCCCGCGCCACCGTCTCCGGAGCGTAGATGGGCGGCGGCAGGCTGGCTTCCTCGTCCATGTAGTTCTTCGCGTGTTCGGGGTACGGCGTGTCGATGGACGTCGGTTTGACCAGCGTCACGGAGACGGGCGCGCCCTCCTCCTCCAGTTCCATCCGCAGGGCGTCGGTGAACCCCTTCACGGCGTGTTTGGAGGCCGAGTAACTCCCCTGGAGCGGGATGGCGCGGTCGGAGACGACGCTCCCGATGTTGATTATCGCGCCGCCGCGCTCCTTGAGGCGGTCGGCGGCTTCGAGCGACCCGTACAACAGGCCCCAGACGTTCGTCTCGAACTGGTCGCGCATGTCCTCTATCGGCGTCTCGTCCAGCCTCCCATAGAGGAACGCGCCCGCGACGTTGACCCAGGTGTCGAAGCCGCCGAACTCAGCCTCGGCGGTTTCGGCGATCTTACGGACGTCGTCGCGGTCGCGGACGTCGGCGACGACGTACGCCGCCTGGCCGCCCTCCCGGCGAATCTCGTCGGTCAGCTCCTCCAGGGCGTCCTCGCTCCGGGCGGCGAGCACCACGCGAGCGCCCCTCTCGGCCGCCATCCGGGCGGTCGTCAGGCCGATGCCCGACGACGCGCCCGTGATCACTATCACCTGTTCTTCGAGCGGTTCGAGTTCGACGCTCATCGGTCGCGGCCCTCCGTCCGGGGACGCGAGTCGTCGGGGCCGGACGCGTTCGGCCGTGGCTGTGCCTCCGAACCGGCGGTAACCGCGGGCTCCGTTCGAGTCATCGTGGGTTCTCCGACCCCGCGCGGGGTCAGTCGTAGAAGGGCAACGACGTCCTTAATCTCGGTGGCTGTCGCGGAAGGTGCTCGACGGCGTGCGGCGTCGAATTCGACGCCGCACGCCGTCGTTCTACGGTTCCTCCCCGTCGCCCAGAACGTGCGCGCCGTCCGAACAGACGCGAGTCCGCTCCTCGAAGACGCCCTCGACGCCGACCGCGAAGACCGTTTCGCCCACCATCGCCATGCTCGCAGTACCGCCCGACGCCTCCGCGTCGGCGACCGCGCCCTCGACCTCGGGCGTCGGCAGGCCGACTTCCCGGGCGAACGCCCAGGCGACTTCGGTCACCTCGGCGAGCGACGGTTCTTCGGGGAGTCCCTCGATAGTCTCCGTGCCGACCTCCGCGATGCGGGCCATCAGGTCGTCGTCGGCCAGCGCCTCCTCGGTCGAGATGGGGCCGAAGCTGACGTACTCGACGGGCGTCTCGCGCTCGAACCGACGGATTCCGTCGGCGTCGCCGACCACGAGGCCGCCTCGGTCCTGGACGAACACGTCGCCGAGTCCGGTGCCGGCCTCGACCTCGGCGCGGTGGGCGACGTCGACCAGTTCCTCGCGCGAGCGGCCCAGGGCGAACTCCCGGTCGGCGGCGAGGACCGTCGCCAGCGTGGCCGCGCCGCTCGCGCCGAACCCGCGGCCGATGGGCACCTCCGCGGTGAGGTCGACGCGGGCGGTCGAACCCAGCGAGTCGAGGGCGAGTTCCACGGGTTCGAATGCGGTGGGCGAGCCGTCGACGGCGACGACGGACTCGGACTCGGACTCGGGTTCCTCAAGCGGGGTCACGTCGGCGACCACGCCGTCGGCGACAGCGAAACTCGCGCCCATCGACCGGTCGGCATCCTCGACGGGGGCGAAGACGGCGGTGACGCTTCCGGGGGCGAAGGCTCTCATACCACACTCTGGGTCGTAATTCCTTGTCAACCCTCGGATGGAACGAGGCGGACTTGATACCGGGGCGGAAGTCCGAGAAACCAGCACCGAACGGGACGGCGTACCGACCCGATTACGGACGAATCGGCCCGCAGTTCGACGGCTCGCCCGTAATCCTTCTTTCCGTGGCTCCCGTTTCTGCCTAGTCCATGAGCATCGAAACGCACCTCGGGCGCGACGAATCCGAGTCCGTCTCCCCGACCGACGTGATGCGCTACTGGCTCGGCGAGGAACTCGACGACGAGGACTCCGATTCGGACCTCGACCCCGACGAACTCGCGACCGAACCGACGCTCCGGGAGGAACTCCTCGAACGGAAACCCATCGCGGGCCGGGTGTTCGCGTCCGAGACGGCCGAGTGGTACGACGTGGAACTGTCCGCCGAGGAGCTAAAGAACCTCCGCGTGGTCGTCGGCGAGCACGACGAGGACTGGCGGGCGATGACCGACGACGACCGCATCGAGTCGGTCGCCCGGCGAATCCTGGAGGTCGACGACCTCTCGGAGTTCGACGAGGCGACGCCCAAGAACCTGGACAAAGTCGTCGGACTCGCCGAGGAGTTCGCCGACTCGCGGCCCGAGAGCCGACTCATCGTCGTGAAGGAGGGCGACGACCCGGCGTACGTCGCGGACGGCAACCACCGCGCGGTGGCTCACGTCCTCTACCTGCTGAACGGCGGCGAGTACGAGGGCCACCGGGCGTATCTGGGAGTCCGGGAGTAGTCCGTCCGTGTTGGCGGTCGCGTTATCGACCGTCCGGACGCATACAACCGGATTCCTCGAACGAGTCGAACAGTTCGAACAGCGGTGTCACGTCCGCCTCGGCGTAGTCGAACAGGAGTCGCTCCAGTTCTCGGTACGTGAGAGTGTCCTCTAGTCCCGCAGAAATACCTGCCACGTACTGCTCGCCCAGGGTCGTACCGATGTGCCACCCCTCGACTACCTCTTCGGTGCGGTTCAAATTGCGGAGGAAGTCGTCGCTGACGTCGTAGTCGGCGTATTTCGTCTCCGCGGTCGGAACCGACCGAGCGGTACACACCTTCTCGAATTTCGGAAACTCGTGATTCTTCCAGATAAGGTCGCCGTGGTGCTCGATTGCGGGGAACTTCAGGTCGATCTGCTTCTCTTCCAGCGCGCGCATCCGGTCGAGTGCACGGTCGCTGAGTCCAGCATCGTCGGTTTCTCTCGCCCAATTCAGCAGGTGAACGAGGTCAAATCCGCTCCCGTTGTACGTGAGAACGTCGTCGAACTCGCGGCCGTCGAGCCAATTCGTCGTCCGCCCGAGCAAGTCGGCCGTGTGGGTCGGCTCCCATCCACCCTCTCTGAAGAGAACCTCAGTCTCGATGGGGTCGTTCTCGTCGGAGCGGTACCCCAGCGCGACGGCGACGAGTTCGAAGTAGTCCGTGTTATCGTACTCGCCGTCCGGCGGCTCTTCGTGCGGGCTCGCTGTCTCGATGTCCACTGCGACAGTTCCCATCGAACGCGAGAACTGTCGCTATTCGTCAAAGTATTTTCGTTCGAGGTCTTCTGCGAACGAAACGGTACCGGCGGTCGCTCAGTTGCCGTTCAGAATCTGGGTGTGCGCGCCGATGAGCGCGCCGGCGAGGTCCATGTTCTCGACGTGGGTCTTCTCGTCGATGATGGAGTCGCGGATGTCGCAGTCGACGATGGTCGCGTTCGGGAAGACGATGGAGTTGTTGATGCTGGAGTTGACGACCTCCGCGCCGGGCATGACGTGGACGTTCTCGCCGATGGTGGTGTTCTCGACGGTGGCGCTGTCGGCGATCTCGTTCTGGCCGTCGAGCTTCCACGAGACGGCCTCCAGGTAGCTCTCGGGCGTGCCGATGTCGTACCACGCGTCGTCGAAGGTGTAGGCGTACACGGGCTTGCGGGCCTGGAGCCACTGGACGAACCAGCCGGGTTCGTCGGGGTTGTTGCCGTCTTCGAGGTACTCCTCCAGCATCGGGATGGTGTCGGCGGTGAAGGCGTAGCACGCGATGGAGACCAGCGTGCTCTTGGGGTCGTCGGGCTTCTCCTGGAAGTCGACGACCTGCTCGCCGTCGAGTTCGACCAGCCCGTAGGACTTCGCGCGTTCGCGGGTCCCGACGTCGTAGGCCGCGAGCGTCGACGCGCCCTTCTCCTGGAAGTAGTCGACGAAGTCGGCGACGTCGAAGCTGATGAGGTTGTCGCCCGCGATGACCAGCGTGTCCTCGGAGATGTTCTCGCGGTCGAATAGCTGGGCGAGCGCGCCCACGACCCCGAACTTCTCGTCCTCCTCGGTGGTGTCCTCGACGGTGAGTTTCGGCTTGTCGAACTCGCTCTGCTCGATGTGCGTCTCGAAGTCCTCGGCGAACCGCTCGTTGGTCGAGACGTACACCTCGTCGATGCGGTCGTCGGCCTCCAACTCGGCGAAGATCTGGTCGATGACGGTCGAGTCGCCGACCGGGAGGAACATCTTCGGCCGGTGTTTCGTAATCGGCCACAGACGCGTCGCGTACCCGCCCGCGAGAACGACGGCTTTCATACCTCGAACGTCGACCCGGCGCGGTAAGTCCTTTTTCCTTCCCCCGTTCGTTCGCCGGGAGGGCGGCCCGTCGGCGGCGACGGCGTCGCTCCGAGAAATCGTCGGTTCGCTGAGTCGGCGCGGTCGAGGCGTCGGTCGATTCCCGGCCGGGCTACGCTTCGAGAACTTCGCGCTCGTGGGCCGAGGCGAGTTCGAGCAGTTCCGGAACCACGTCGCCGCCGCGGTAGCGGACCGTCTCACTCCGCTCGTCGTACTCCACGAGGCCGGCGTCGGCCAGTTTCGGCAGTTGCCGGTGGTGCAAGTCGGCGACGATACGGTCGCGTTCGTCCTCGTCGGCCGTCTCCCCCTTCCTCCCGACGATGCAGTCGATCAGTTCGTCGTAGTCGGCCACGTCGTTCTCCACCAGATACGCGAGCATGCGACGGCGTCGACCGTCGGACAGCACCTCGAATAGAGCGTCCACCTCCGAAGTCACGAGCGACCGGAATTCGGAGTTCGACGTGACGCTGTTCGCCGCCTCACCCTCTCCGTCAGTTGAATGTTTTTCGCTCATACTTACGCCGCGTTACGAATCAGTAGATTCCCCTCGTCAATGAACGGGCTCCCTAACCATTTAGGTACTCCCCTCGCCCGCGTCGTCGAAGAACGCTTCGAGCAGTCCGGCCTGCGCTTTCCGGAGGTGCTGGTGGAGCGTCGGCGAGGAGATGCCCAGCGACTCGGCGACATCCTCGGCGGTGCTCTCGCGGGGCCAGTCGTAGTAGCCCGCGAGATACGACGCCCGGAGCGCCCGCCGCTGGGCGTCGGTCAGTCGCTCGTCCACCGCCCGCCGGAACTCCGAGGCGGTTCGGACCTCGCGCTCACACTCGCGCTTGGCCAGCAGTTCGACCCCGGAGTAGGCGTTCCTGACCCCTTCGACGACCTCGCGCACGTCGGCGGCGGCCGGGAGTTCGGCGACGACCCGCGACTCGCCGTTCTCGGTGACCGCCTCCGTGGTCCTCGCGCCGTACTCAGAGAGGGTCACGACGAACGACCGCTCCGCGGCGACGAACTCCAGCAGGTGTTCGTTCCCCCGGTCGCTGACGACGCGCATCCGCTCTATCGCGTCGCAGTCGGCGGCGTACTCGCGAACCGCCGCGGGGTCGGCGCCCCGCAGCGACTGGTAGAACACCAGCGTCCCGTCGGTTCCGGCGGTCGTCCCTTCGAGGCGGAGGTGACAGCCGAGGCGCTCGGAGAGGTCGACCGAGACCGACTCGCGGCCGGCCACCCGGAACTCGAGTTCGACCACCGCGTCCGACAGCGCGAGTCGGCGGTGTTTCACCGCGTTGATGGCGAAGCCGACGACCTCCCCCAGCGTCGCGAAGGCGTCGGACTCCCGCTCGCCGAACGCCATCGCGCGGTCGGACTCGACGACCAGCACGCCGTAGGTGGCATCGCCGTACCGAACCGGCACCGCGACGGCCGACCCGCTCTCCCGGTCGAGTATCCCCCGCCGATTGCGTCCGGACGACGAATCGTCGGCGACGTTTCCAATCACCGCCGGTTCGCCGGTGCGGAATGCCCGCACGACCGGATTCTCGGCGTTTTCGCTCGCATCGAAGTCGCCCACGAGGTCCGGCGTGCGCTCGTCGAGTCCCGCGCCGACGAGGTCCCGAACCTCGTCGGCGCAGGGGTCGAGGTCGGCTATCCAGGCCGTCCGATACAGTTCGGAGTCGACGATGCGGTCGCAGACGGTCCGTTCGAGTTCCTCGCGGGTCGCCTCGCCGATGAGGTCGACGACGACCCCGCAGACGACCCGATTGATGCGGTCGAACGTCGCCAGCGCGTCGCGCTGGCGCCGGAGTTGGCGTTCGCGCTCGTGGCGCTCGGTGACGTCCCGGCAGACCGAGAACGTGCCCGCGAGGTCGCCGTCGGGACCGTAGTAGGGCGAGCAGGTCGTCTCGAAGACGCGCTCGCCGTCGGCCACCGGGAGGCGCTCCTCGTCCGTCCGGCGTTCCTCGGTTTCGAGCACCGCCCGCTCGCGCTCGCGGAGGTCGCGGGCGGCCTCCGGGCCGAACAGTTCCTCGTCGGTCGCACCCAACATCTCGGACTCCGCTCGACCGACGAACTCGGCGGCCGCCCGATTCGCGAACAGGTAGCGACCCTCGGCGTCCTTGACGACGATGGCGGCGTCGTCGCTCTCGACGATCGCTTCGAGTCGCCGGAAGTCGTCCCGAACGTCGCGGCCGTCGGCGCCGGTTCGGTCACCGGCCGACTCGGTGGGCGACTCCCTGTGCGAGGCGGCGTCGCGGTTCGTGGCCTCTCTGCTCGCCGTCGCCGACCCCACGCCGGCGTCGCCGGAGTCAAATGTCGTCATTCGGTACCAACCCACATTGGTACGCGGTGTTACAAAAATCCCCCGACGGTGCCGTTCGACCTCGACAGGGGGAAGCGTTTTGGTCGCACTGGCCCGAGGGGGTGTATGCGCGAGGCCGAAACGACGACCCGCGAGCGCATCGCCGCCCACCTCCGCGAGACGACCGCGACCCCGAGCGCACTCGCCGCCCAGTTCGACGTCACCGCGTCGCTGGCGGTTGACCACGTCCGACACGTCGCCAGGTCGCTCGACGACGAACAACTGCTCGTCGCGCCGCCGGAGTGCGAGGAGTGCGGGTTCAGCGACTTCGACGACCCGGCGAACCGGCCGTCGCGGTGCCCCGAGTGTAAACACGAGTCGCTGACCGAACCGCACTACAAGATAGAGTGAGTCCGGCCCGGACGAGAAATCGAGACAGTCCATTACTCTTTGAACCCGGCGCACGCTGGCGTGGCTCCGCGGTTTGGAGTCGCGCCCACGTCGCGCGAGGGATGACTGAGTGAGCGCCGGAGGCGCGAACGAAGGAGTCGGCTGGGGAAGCGTGTAGCGCGATGCGGTGGCTGTGCGGTTTCATCTGAAACGTGTAGGTAGCGGTTGCTGTCGTGGTTGGGGCTGCAGTCGCGGTTCGGGTACTGTCGCCGTCGTAGGCGCCGTACCGGCCGCTATCAGGATTACCTCCCCACAGCTAACTACGAAGTGACCCCCACATTCATCCCCACGACCCTCGTCCGACAGAGCATGCGAGAGTTCGCCGACGACCCGCCCGTCGAGGAGCGAATCGGAGACGTCCTGCGCGAGGCCGACCAGACCGTCGCGGTCGCCGAGTCCTGCACCGGCGGCCTCGTCGGGTCGCTGCTGACCGACGTGCCGGGGTCGAGCGACTACTTCGACCGCGGGCTGGTGACCTACTCCTACGACGCGAAGCTCCGGGAACTGGGCGTCTCGCGGGAGGCCCTCGACGAGCGCGGGGCGGTCAGCGAACCGGTCGCGCGCGAGATGGCCCGCGGGGTCCGCGACGCGGCCGGGACGACGTGGGGCGTGGCGACGACGGGAGTCGCCGGCCCGACCGGCGGGAGCGAGGAGAAGCCGGTCGGCACCGTCTTCGTCGGCGTCGCCTACGCGGGCGAGTGGGGGAGCCAGGAGTCCTACTCGACCGTCTCGCGGTACGAGTTCGACGGCGACCGCCGCCAGATTAAGGAGCAGATCGCACGGCGGGCGCTGGAAGACCTGCTGACGGAGGTCGGGTCGAACGACTGACGTCCAACCCGGCGAACCGCAAGACGCGCGTCAGACGACGGACGGAAAGCCTTGAGTCGCCCCCGCCTGAGGGACCAGTATGACGGCGGCGATAGCATGAACAAGGAAGGCCACGTGCTGAACGCGGTCCTACTGAGCATCGGGTTGGGGTACGTCTTCCACCCGGCGGGCGACGTGCCGACGTTCCGGGCCATCGCGGAGGTGTCGGTCCCGGTCATCCTCGGCGCGCTCTTCCCCGACGTGGACACCGCCTTCGGCAAGCACCGCAAGACGCTGCACAACCTCCCCGTGCTGGCGATATTCTACGCGTGGCCCGTCTACTTCGGCAACCTCCACTTCGTCTGGGTCGGCGTGGCGACCCACTACGTCCTCGACGTCGTGGGGAACAAGCGCGGCATCGCGCTGTTCTACCCCTACGAGAAGGAGTACGGACTCCCGACGGGCGTGCCCGTGTCGAGCAAGTGGGCGACCACGGCGACGGTGCTGGTCACCGGCATCGAAGTCGCGGTCGTGGCGGCCATCGTCCACTTCGACCTGCCGGTCGCCGACCTCACGACGACCGTGGCGGGACTGGTCTGAGCGCGCATTCACTCCGGATTTGGCGCGCGCTGGCGCGGCCCCGCTGTTTGGGGCCGCGCCTACATGCGCGAGGTCTGCACGAGCGAAGCGAGTGCAGGCTCGTCAGAGCGTTGCTCTGACGGTGGATGAGCGAACGAGCGCCAGCGAGTGAACGAATCGGCTGGGGAGGCGTGTGGCCGTCGCGGTGCGGTGGTGGTGCGGTTTCATAGTCATCGTACAAGTAGCGGTCGCGGTGGCGGTGCCGTAGGTCGTTTGGACCGTGCGAGTGGCGGTCGCCGTTGGCAGAGTAGAAGCGGTTGCTGTCGGCGGAACGGTGACGATTGCTGTCGACGCTACAGACGAGATACGTGACCGAATCCGGAGACGCACTCGAACTCAGTAGACGCCCTCGAACCGCTCGTCGTAGACGACGTGGTTCGGGTGGGTCGGCTCCATCCCCGAGAGGAACAGGCGGTCTATCTTCCCGTAGGAGTTCTCCCAGCCGAGATGGGCGAACTCGGCGGCACACCGCAGGCGGTGGCTCCACCCGCTCCGATGGACGACCCGGCGGTCGACGCCCTCTTTGAGCGCCGCGACGAGGTCGGCCGCCGAAGAGATTTTGGCCTCGAACTCGGTCCAGACCTCGCCGACCGATCCTCGAAGATGTGCGTACGAGGAGGCGAACGGCGGCAGGTCGAGGTCGGCCGCCAGCCGCTGGGCCCGGGAGCTGTGGTGGGGCCAGTGCTTGGGGTTGTACACCTCGACGGCGTCGATTCGGTCGCGGTACCGCCGGAGGTCGGCCGCGCCGAGCGACACCGTGAGGAACTCCGGGTGGGGCACGAGCACCGCGGCATCCTGCTTGGCGAGTTCGTCCATCGTGTCGGCGAGCGTCAGAAAGTCCGGAATCGGCTCGTCGAGGCCGAGCGCGAGGACGTGTTTGCGCGTGCGCCAGTTGCCGGTGAACAGTTCGCGGCCGGGGACGACCAGCAGTTCGTCGTCGGAGAATCGGGCCGCCCGCTCGCGGACGTCGGGCAACCGGACGAAGTGGGGCGCGTACACCAGCGCATCGAGGCCTCGTGCCTTCGCACGCTCGACGACTCGCTCGTCGAGCGTCTTCACGTGCATGTCGGCCCGAAACGACTCACCCTCTGTCACATCCGAAGGTTGCCACACGGCGATGATAACGATTCTGATTCGAGGAGATTCTCGAAGCGCCCCGACCGCGTCCGGACCGGACGACGCCGGGCGAATTTCGCGAGATTCACCGGGAAAATGTTGCGTGCGTGATTGGACAAATGCCCCGGGACATGACCGGACGAATCTCGCGGAAGTCGACGACCGTTCTTCGACTGAGAGGTCCGGTCGCGGTCGCCCGAGAAGGGTAAACCGACTCGAAGTTGTTTCTCGCCGCGGGATTTAATGCTCGTCGCGCCGGAACGTGACGTATGGAACTGCTCTCCGAGGACATCGTCCCCGAGTACGCCCGCGAGGTCAAGCGGGAGGCCCGCGAGTTCGCCGCCGAGCACGTCGCGCCCAACGCCGAGGAGTGTTTCAGACGCGGCGAGTACCCCTGGGAGATACTCAAGGCCGGACAGGACGCCGGCCTCGTCGCCCAGGACATCGGCGAGGAGTACGGCGGCCGGGGTTTCGACGTGGTCCAGATGCTCGCGCTGGCCGAGGAGTGGTTCCGGGCCGACGCCGGCATCGCGCTGACGCTCCAACTCGCCAGTTTCGGCGCCGAAATCGTCGAGGCACACGGCTCCGTGGAACTGAAAGACGAGTACCTCCGACCCGTCGCCGCGGGCGACCAGATAACCGGCCTCGCGGTTTCGGAACCCGAGACGGGTAGCGACCTCTCAGGGATGACGACCGCCGCCGAGAAGGACGAGGAAACTGGCGAGTGGGTGCTCAACGGCGAGAAGTACTGGATCGGCAACGGCGTCGAGGCCGACTGGATCACCGTCTACGCCCGGACCGGCGACGACCCCGACAACCGCTACGGCAACCACTCGCTGTTCGTCGTGCCGACCGACACCGAGGGTTACGACGCCGAGCACATCCCCGAGAAGATGGGGATGCGCGCGAGCAAGCAGGCCCACATCGTCTTCGACGACTGCCGGATTCCCGAAGACCACCTCGTCGGAACGGAGGGCGCGGGATTCCTGATGCTCGCGGAGTTCTTCAACCACGGCCGGACCGTCGTCTCGGGCCACGGTCTCGGCCTGGCGGCCGCCGCCATCGAGGAGGCCTGGGAGTTCGTCCACGGCCGCGAGGAGTTCGGCCGCACCATCGCCGACTTCCAGGCGGTCCAGCACGGACTGGCCGACATGCGCACCGAGTTCGAGTCGGCCCGCGCGCTGACCTACCGGGCCGCCCAGAAGGTCCGGGACGGCGACGAGGCGGGCCTGTGGGCGGCGATGGCGAAGGTGAAGGCGACCGAAACCGCGACCGACTGCGCCGAGCAGAGCATGCAGTTCCACGGCGGCCGCTCCATCCTCACCGACCGACGCATCGCCAGGGTGTACCGCGACGTCCGCATCCCGGTCGTCTACGAGGGTGCGAACGAGATTCAGCGCAACCTGGTCTACCGCCAATCATAACTATTTTGAGGTTTCGTGCGAACTCGGCCCATGGACGCGGTCTTCTTCGACCTCGACGGCACGCTCGTCGACCTCGACGGGACGTACGACGCCGTCTTCGAGACGGCGCTGACCGACTGCGGCGTGACCCCGCGGCCGGAACACGGCGAGCGCTACAACGAGGCGTTCTTCGAGTACTTCGGCGAGTGCCGGTCCGACCCCTACCGCGAGGCGATGGCCGACCTGCGCGAGGCGTTCGACCTCGACCCCACGGCCGAGGCGCTCGCCGACGCGCTGGTGGCGGCCGAACTCGAACGAACCGAACTCCGGCCGGGCGCCCGCGAGGTCCTCGACGCCCTGGACGCCCCGGACCGACCGCTGGGCGTGCTCACCAACGGCGCGGGGCCGGTCCAGCGCCGGAAGTTGGACCGCCTCGGCGTCGCCGACCGCTTCGACGTGGTGGTCGCCTCCTGCGAGGTCGGCGCGGGCAAACCCGACCCCGAGATCTTCGCGGCCGCCAAGCGGGCACTGCCGGCCGACGGCTACGTCTTCGTCGCCGACGACCTCGAACGCGACGTGCTCCCGGCCCAGCAGTCCGGATTCGCGGGGGTATACCTCCGGAACGAGGCCGACGACGAGGCGTACGTCGAAGCGAACGCCGACCACGCCGTCGAGTCGCTCCGCGAGGTGCCGGCCGTCCTGAACGAATAGGGTAGCGCGCGGTCGCCGGAGGGACGCTCGTCTCCGCCGCCCGCGGAGGCCCGCTCACCAGACGTTTACGTCTGGGGTACCTATCGGGAGGACGGAACGACAAGTTCAGAGAGAGTGTCCATCGGTGCTCCCACGATGGAGGAGCTGATGGGCGGTACACTCCGCATCCGACGTGCGGTTGTAACCATTCGCGTGGTGGTCGCGCGGGACACCCAACAGGACCCGGTGTTCCGCACCATCGCAACCGCACACTATGGCTATCTACGAATTCCGACCAGTCACTCGGTCCCGGTACCTACCGTCGCCTCGTTCGTCAGTCTACCGTCACCTCCGGAGAGAACGCCCCGCTCGGGGCGGTCCGCGAACGCCGGTTTCGGTCGCCCAATCGCGGGGTGGATGACGTGGCCGTCATCGTCGAGTTCGCCATCGCCTCCGAGGCGTTCCCGTTCGGCCGCGCCGTCGGCGGCGACCCGGACGTGACCGTCTCGCTCGAACAGGTCATCCCGCTGAAGGAGGGCCGAATTCCGTTCGTCTGGGCGAGCGGTTCGGACTTCGACGACGTCGAATCGACGCTCCGCAAGAGCGACATCGTCAAGCGCGTCGAGGTGATGACCCGGGTCGAGGACAGCGTGCTCTACTACGTCGAGTGGTACGAGAGTAAGGAGGCATTCATGAACGGCCTCGTTGAGGCCAACGGTGCGATTCTGGACGCTCACGGCGATTCGACGTGGGCGTTCACGGCCCAGTTCAAGAACCACGCCGACCTTACGCGGTTCCACCAGTTCTACCAGGCCCACGACTTCCCGGTCCACATCGACCGAGTCTACTCGCTGAGCGAGGAACCGGGCGACACGTACGGCTTCGGGCTGACACCGCCTCAGCGAGAGGCCCTGGTGGGGGCGGTCGAAGGCGGCTACTTCGCCGTCCCCCGCGAAACCACGCTCGACGAGATCGCCGAGAAGCTAAACATCTCGCGTCAGGCGGCGTCCGAGCGCGTCCGGCGGGGCGCCGAGAAGATACTTCGGAAGGCGCTGTTGGGGCTTTCGGCGAAGGACTTCGAACTCGCGAGCCCCGACGACGAGTAGTTTGACTTAAACGGGCTTGCTATAGCCACCGTTCGCAGACGCCGGTGTACAAATCATGCGCAGGGCAGACCCATCTCGAGATGCTCCTTCTGGCAAACGGGCGATTTTCCCGCGAGAGACGAAGAGCGACCCGAAGACGAGTTGCTGACCATCCTCGCGAAGGAGCACTGCCGTATCGTTTTTCACTACTTCCGCGACCGCGGGACCGAAACCGCGACGGCCGAGGACCTCGTCGGATTTCTGAACCGACGAAGCGACGGCGACGCGACAGCGGACAGCGTCGCGATACGCCTCCACCACTCGGTGCTCCCCCAACTGGCCGAGGCGGGCCTCGTCGACTACGACGCGCGGACCAACGCGGTCCGATACCGGGGCCACCCGGCGCTGGAGATGTGCTTGAACGAGGTCGTCGAAGACGGGGAGATCCCCGCGTGACCCTTCACGGTGCGGACGAACCGCGCAACGGAGACGCCACCGACCGCACGCCGTCGGAGCGGGACGGACGGAACGGTGCGGTCGGCCACCTGCAGCGGGCGCTGGACGCCGACGAACGCGACGAAAAACGGTACCACATTCGAGAGGCGCTTCGGCTACTCCGCCTCGGAAAACGATAGGTCGGTCCCGAACCCCCGGCGGCTCTCGACCGCGGCGGCTCAGATGCCGCCGGTCACTTCGTCGAGTTTGTTCACGACCGCCTGCAGGTCGGCCTCCTCCTCGATGGCGTCCCGGACGCGCTCGCGCCGCCGGACCTCCGCGGCGCTCGCGCCGTAGGCCCGGACGTACTCGGCCCGCGAGTGCTCGTCGAAGGCGTGTCGAATGGCGAAGTAGCCGTCGGGGACCACCGACCCGCAGACCTTGCACTCCGGGCGCTTGTGGTCGGTGGTCTGGTGGACGATGGCCTCCTCGACGGTGTCGAACTCCTCGCCGCAGTCGTCGATGCCGCATTCCCAGTCGGTCATGTACGGGGGATGGTCAGAGCCACCTGATAAAGCTACCTCTCCACCTTTTTTAACGAGGGACTCCGCCGAGCGCAACGCGCTCGGCTTCGACCCTCGCCAAAAAATCTGGACCAAAAAAGGACACGCGACCGCGCCGAGACGCAGTGCGTCTCGGCGCGGTCGCATCTTCTACTGCTGGTGCGCGCGCCGAAGGCGCGCTGTTCGGTCGCCAGTGTAGTCTCACGAAACGACCTCGAAAATCGGGACTCGCTCAGCGCTCTTCGGAGTCGAGAACGCGAATCTGGTCGCCCCGCACAGTCACCGGAATCGGGACGGTCGCCTCGTACAGTTCGACCGTCACCTGGTCCTTGCCCTCGTCGATGCGCTGGACCTGGGCCTTCTCGCCCTTGAACGGGCCGGCGATGAGTTCGACGATGTCGCCCTCCGCGATACCCTCCACGTCGGGGGTCGGCGAGAGGAAGTGCTCGACTTCCGAGATACTGCTCTTGCCCGGGACCATGTTCCGGGCGTGGGGAATCTCTTCGAGCACGCGAGTGATGACGGCGTCGTTGTCGGCCTCGACCATCACGTAACTCGTGAGCGAGTCGGGCGCGAGGACCGCGTGAATCTCGGGCTCCTCGCGGTTGATGATCATGTCGGCGACGGTGCGCTCCTGGCTCGCGGTCGTCTTGACTGCGTACATTCCCATCTGTGCTCACCTACGCTGGCGTGAAACTCATGATCGCGAAGATGATAAAGCCGAGTATGCCGACGAGGAGGATTCCCGCCCCGGCGATGGTCGCGATTTTGGAGAACTCCTCCCACGACGGCGTGCTGGCCAGCTTGAGCACGCGAACGTACGACGAGAGGTCTAACTTGACGTCCATGTTACCGGCAGTTAGAGAGCCGCCTTTTTCTATCTATTGATGCGCGACGGCTCGATTCACGTCGTGAGCGGGCGCTGTCGCGGTGCGCGGAGAGCGGGCGGGGCAGGGCGGGCGGAGAGCTTACTCGACGTAGTCGATGTCCTGGAGTCGCTTGTTCGCCTTCGCCTGCTGGGCCTCGTTGCGGCCGTATATCTGGGGCGATTCGACGCCCGTGACCACGATCATCGTGCGCATCTCGCCGTCCAGGTCCTCGTCGATGGACGTCCCCCAGATGATGCGCGCGTCGGGGTCGATGCGGTCGTAGATCTCCTCGACGACGCCCTCCGCCTCCTCGATGGACATGTCGTTGCCGCCGGTGACGTTGACGAGCGCGGAGTTCGCACCCGAGATGTCGACGTCGAGCAGCGGCGAGCGGAGCGCCGACTTCACGGAGTCCTGGGCCTTGGCGTCCGAGTCGGACTCGCCGAGGCCGATCATGGCGACGCCGCCCTTCTCCATGACGGTCCGAACGTCGGCGAAGTCGAGGTTGACGAGGCCGGGCTTGGTGATGAGTTCGGTGATGCCCTTCACCGAGCGCATCAGCACCTCGTCGGCGACCTTGAACGCCTGACGGACCGGCAGCTTGCCGACCGAGTCGAGCAGGCGGTCGTTGGGCACGACGATGACGGTGTCGGAGACGTCCCGGAGTCGTTCCAGGCCGGCCTCTGCGTTGGTGCGCCGGACCTCACCTTCGGCGGTGAACGGCGTCGTGACGATGGAGATGGTGAGCGCGCCCGACTCGCGGGCGGCCTTCGCGACCACGGGGGCCGAACCGGTGCCGGTGCCGCCGCCGAGTCCGGCGGTGACGAACACCATGTCCGAGCCCTGGATGGCGTCGTAGATCTCGTCCTGGCTCTCCAGGGCGGCCTCCTCGCCGACCTGCGGGAGCGACCCGGCACCCCGACCCTGGGTCTTCTGTTCGCCCATCAGAATCTTGGTGTCGGCCTCGATCTCGACGAGGTGCTGAACGTCGGTGTTGGCCGCCACGAGCGCCGCGCCGTGGATGCCCTCTTCGGCCATGCGGTTGACGGTGTTACCGCCGGCACCGCCGCACCCGACCACCGTGATGTCGGTCTGAAGGTCCTGAAGTACGTCCTTGAGTTCCTCGTCGGTCATCGTCCCCGTCATGTTCGCCGCCTCCGCGGCACCCCCCGACGTGGGTTGGTGCGAGGAGCTACCCCCCTCGGCTTCCTCGATGGCGTCTTCGACTAGCGAGTCCATGCTGAAGTTGCCTTGAGAACGGAGCTTAATTATCTTTCCCCTCTCTGTCGGACGAACGTCTGACAATCGCTGACATATGACGGCTCTCGCGCCCGAACGGTCCCCGCGGCGCTCGGTTCAGACCGGGAACCGGACCGTCCGCTCGGTCCGGACCGCCTCGGGCGGTATCTCCTCGTCGCCCACCGTCACTGCCTCTCCCGCCGAGAGTTTCCCGAACTCCGGCCCCTCCGGCACGCCGAGGTCGCGGGCCTTTCCCGGGTCGAAGGTCGTCTGGCGCGCGACCACCGCGTCGTCCTCGCGCGCGACCGAGTCGTACTTCTCGGCCAGCACGTCGGCCAGCGCCGCCACCAGCGCTTCGCGGTCGGCCGGGCCGCGACTCGCGGCCCGGCCGACCGCCCGCGTCCCGCTCTGCTCGGTTTCGAACGCGAGGACGTTCACTTCGACGGCCTCGCGGGCGGCGTCGGCGTCGATACCCTGGACCTCCGCCAACAGTTCCTCCGGGAGGTCTACGAGTTCGTACTCGTCCGGACCGTCGGCGTCGTCGCACCTCGCAGGGTCGCCGAACCGCAGGCCCTCGCCGACCGGCGCGAGGTCGGCCTCCAGCGACTCGACCAGCGCGAGCGGGACGCCCGTCGTCTCCCGGACCCACGTCTCGCTCACTACCTCGAAGCCGAGGTCGGCGACCTCGGCTTCGAGGTCGGGGCGGTCGCCGTCGACCACCACGCGGTCGGCACGACTTGCCTCGAAGGCTCGGGCAAGCACGTCCCGATTGTGCTCCGGCGCGCCCATCTCGTCGAGGCCCCAGTCGGCGGCGACGTGGCCGACCGCCCAGTCGGTTTCGCGGGCGATGCGAGTAAACCGGGGCGCGTAGTGGTTGCCGCCGAAGCCGACCATCTGTCGGTCGCGGTGCGGGGCGACGCCCCGCAGGTCGAGAATCGACCGGGCGACCGCTCGCGCGCCGTCGGGGTCGTCCCACTGGGGTTCGTCGCTGCCGAGTTCCGCGAACAGCGAGGGAACGCCGACCTCGGAGGGGCCGTGGTGGGTACACTCCATGCCGACCTCGTACTCCTCGGGCGCGTGCTCGGCAAAGGCGTCGAGCAGTCGCGCGAGCGCGTTCGGGCACGCTTCCGCGAGGCCGCCCTCCGTTCCGCCGTACTTCGCGGGGCCGAAGTTGCCCGTGAAGTGGGCGGTCAGCAGCGGACCGGTGTCGCCGGAGTGCCGGGAGGCGAAGACGAGGCAGTCCGGCGAGTCGAAGGGTCCGGCGGCGTCCTCGACGTCGAGGTGGAGGGCGTCGAACTCCCGGAGTTCGAACCCCTCGCGCCGGTAGTAGGTACCGCCGCCCTCGGCGTCGGCCAGCAAGTCGTCTTCGCGCTGTTCCCAGTCGGCCAGCTCCAGCAGGTGCTCGCCGACGTGGACGGAGGCCGAGTCGGCGCGGCTGACGACGATGGCTATCACGGGTGGGGATTGGGAGGAGCGCGGATTAAGCCCATCGAAGGCCGCGGTCGTCTCGCTTCGGACCCAGGTAGCGCCGGTATTTCATCAACTGCTTATAGTGAAAAGAACTTCCGTGACCTCATGGAACTGACGGAAGCCGACGGACTTCGGAATCTCGGTGTCGTCTGGCTCTACGTATGCTCGGTGTTCCTGGTCGTCGAAGCGTTACAATTATTCGGAGTCGGCGGCGCACCCCTCGTTCTGTGTTCGCTCGCAGCCGGCGTCCTGCTGGCGGTCGTCGTCCTGTGGGGCTACAACCGCGTCTTCCTCGACGAAGCGTAATCTCCGTTCTCGCAACTCACGGTAGAACGTGCGTCGAAAGTCGGTCCGCAGAAGTCTTCGAACTATCCTTCAGGCGTCAGTCGGCGTGGTCGACCTGCCCGGACCGACCGCCGATGGCGTCGCGGGCGTTGTCGACGGTGCGACCGACGAGATACTTGAGTTCCGCGCGCCGCATCGCGAACAGCACCGCGCCCAGCACGAGGTAGACCGCGGTGTAGGCGTAGAGGATGAGGATGCTGAGTTCGGTCGCCTGGGGTTCGGCCACCGTCCGGATGACGTAGAACTCCGCGACCAACTGAGTGAGGAACAGCACCAGGATGGCGACCGCCTCCCGGACGCTGATCTCGAAGTTCGAGAGGATGGCCAGCGCGAAGAAGCTCTGGGCTGCCGTGATCCAGATTTCGGCGGTCTGCTTGTGGTCGAAGGGAAGCGTGCCGATCTGGCCGGCGGCGATGCTGTAGACGACCGCGAGCGTCCCGATGAGCAGCGTCCACTGGTTGAGCTTCGAGGAGATGAGCGCGTTGAACCCGGCGGTCGAACGCGCCTTGTTGACGAGGTAGGCGACGACGATGAGTTCGGGCGACTCGGAGGCCAGCGGCGCGATCCACTGGATCATGAAGAACGGCGGGATGCCGGCGGCCGTCCCGAGTTCCTCCAACCCGTGGGCGAACGGGTGGACCGCGGTGTAGATCATCACGCCGGAGTAGGCGAACAGCACGAGGACGGTGAGGATGCGCGGAATCTTCGAGAGCGACTGGAAGTACGCCGGGACGCCGACCTGCTCTTCGTGGTCCTCGACGTCGCCGCGGATGATGATGGCGATGTAGGTGACGTAGAGGCCGACGAGGACGATGGTGTCGGGCATGCCGATGCCGTTGCCCAGCGGGACGAAGAACGCGTAGGCGGTGGCGATCAGCAGGAACGTTATCTCGGTGGCGATGTCGCGGTCGAGTTCGAGGTGGTCGGCCATGATGCCGGAACTCTCGTTGACCGCGGGGTCGTCCGAACTCCCCGAGCGGTAGATGGTGAACAGCGCGATGCCCGACCAGCCCAGGCCGATGAGGATGCGGTTCGCGCCGGTCATGTTGGCCACCGCGAGGTTGGCGGCTTCCATTCCGCGCGGAGTGTTGATGTTCGCGCCGGCGGTCCACGCGTACAGCGCGTCGACGGCGTACTCGGGGGCGACCGCGAGCACCGCGAGCACCGCCAGCGCGAACGCTCGCGGCACGTCTTTCTCGGCGGTTTCTGCGCCCCACGCCAGCAGGAACGACGCGCCGAGGACCGCGAGGCCGGTGATGCCGACCGTCGCGAGGTCGCTCATCGCGTGAACGTTCCCGGAAAGCCTGGTGACGACCCAGGGCAACGTCAGTAACACCGTGGCGGCGACCGCCACCAGCGGGTGTCGTAGGCGACTGGACATGACTCTCACCGGGTCTTGCTCGCCCCGAAAAGTAGGTCTTGCGTTACTAGTTCGACGAGACGACGGAAACGGAGTTCACGGGAACAGCAGGTAGACGAACCCGGCGTAGCCGCCGACGAGCGCGACGCCGCTCCACCGCGAGATGCTCCGCTTGTAGGCCATCAGCGCCATCGCGCCGACCGTGAACGCGACCATCACCGGGAAGTGGAACGTCTGGACGCTGGCCGTGACCGTCAGCGGGTTGACCACCGCGAGCAGGCCGACGACCGCCAGGACGTTGTAGATGTTCGAACCGATGACGTTGCCCACGCTGAACTCTGCTTCGTCGCGGAGCGCGCTCAGCACGGAGGTCGCGAGTTCCGGCAGCGACGTGCCGAACGCGATGATGGTGATGGCGATGAAGAGGTCGCCGAAGCCGAACGACCGCAGGAGGCCGGTACCGCCCTGCACGAGGCCGATGGACCCGCCGAGCAGGCAGACGCCCGCCCCGGCGAGGACGGCGAACTCCCGGAAGCCGGCCGACCCCGAATCGTCGTCGAGTTGCATCTCGTCGGGAATCACGTCACCGTCGTCGGCCCGGGACTCGTAGAGCATGTAGCCGGTGAACACCGCGAGCGTCACGAGCAACGCCGCGCCGTCGAACGGACCGAGCGTGCCGTCCGAGCCGAGCAGGACGAGCAACACCGCCGCGACGAGCATGAACGGCCCGTGTCGCCACAGGAGCTTCGAGTCGACGCCCATCGGCTGGACGAGCGCCGAAGCCCCGAGCACGAGGCCGATGTTCGCGATGTTAGAGCCGATGATGTTGCCGAGGCCGATGTCGTCGGAGATGCCGATGCCGCCGATGACGCTGACGAACAGTTCGGGCGACGTCGTCGAGAACGCGACGATGGTGACCCCGACCGTCGCCGGCGCGATGCCGTAGCCGAGCGCGAGCGAGGAGGCGCTGTCGACGAGCAACTCCGCGCCGAGGTACAGCAGGAGGATGCCGCCGACGAGATACAGCGTCTCCGCCGAGAGAAGAAGATCTCCGGTCGTTTGCAGTGCCAACATTGGTTTCCCTACCGAGAAACCGACCGAGAGGAACTCCATAAGTATTCGGACGATTATAGATTCTGAGAACCGACGCCGCCGACCGGCCGGAAACGCCGCTCTCGGCGCGGGTGGCGACGCGTCGCCGCCCGCGCCGACATCTCGGAGTTCGGACGGTTGCACCGAACCCAGCAGTTAACCCGGTCGCGGGCCTTCCGGCCGACATGGACGTATTCGGACTGCTCGGCAACCCCGTCGGGCACTCGCTGTCGCCGCCGATGCACGAGGCGGCCTACGCGGAACTCGGGATGGACGCCCGGTACGTCACCTTCGAACCGGACCCCGACGACCTCCCCGCGGCGCTCGACGGTGCGCGGGCGCTCGGCATAGAGGGGCTGAACGTCACCATCCCGTTCAAGGAGGACGCCCTCGACCTGGTCGAACCGGACGACCTGGCGGCCCGCATCGGCGCGGTCAACACCGTCGACTTCTCGACCCTCGGCCCGGACGGAACCCCGCGGGGGTACAACACCGACGCCGAGGGCGTGCGGCGGGCGTTCGCCCACCACGACGTCTCCCTCTCGGGCGCCCGGGCGGTCGTCGTCGGTGCGGGCGGGGCCGCCCGCGCCGCGGCGTTCACGCTCGCCGACGCCGGCGCGACGGTCCACGTCGCCAATCGGACCGTCGAGCGCGCCGAGGCGCTCTCAGCCGACGTCCGCGCGGCGTCCGCGCGCGAGTCGCGCGCGGACGCCGCGGAGCAAGCGACCGCCGGGGGCTTGGAGAGCCTCGAAACGCGGGTTCCCGACGCCGACGTGCTCGTGAACGCAACGAGCGTCGGCATGGAGGAGGACCGCTCGCCGGTGCCGGCCGACGCGCTCCACGCCGACCTCGCGGTGCTCGACGCGGTGTACCGACCGCTCGACACCAGACTCCTCCGGGATGCCCGCGAGCGCGGCGCGACGACCGTCGACGGTGCCTGGATGCTGTTGTATCAGGGGGTAGAAGCGTTCGAGCGGTGGACCGGCCGGGATGCCCCCGTGGACGCGATGAACGAAGCGCTTCGAACACGGATTTAAGTACCGGCGCCGTCTACTGTCACGCAAATGGGATTGCTCACCAAGCTGAAGTCGTTGCTCGGATTCGACGAGGACCGCTCGCAGGTGCGCCGCGGTGACACGGGCGTCACCATCGAGCGCGAACCCGGTGAGTCGGCGGAACCCGACACCGAATCCGAAAGCGCCGTCAAGGGCGTCGACACCGGCGCCGAAAGCGAGAGCGAGAGCCAGAGCGACACCAGCACCGCCAGCGACGTGCGGGGCGTGACCGAAGCGGAACCCGACGCAGAATCCGAGGCCGAGACGGAGACCGAACCGGCCACCGAGGCCGAGGCCGAAACCGAGGAACCGTCTAGCGCCGAGGCGGAACCCGAAGCCGAGTCCGAAGCCGAACCCGCGGTCGACGAAACCGAACCGGCGGAAGACGCCGAACCCGGGGAGGACGCCGAATCGGAAACCGACGAGGTCACGGAACCCGAAGCCGAGGTCGAGGCCGAACCGGAAACCGACGAGGTCGCGGAATCCGAACCCGAACCGGAGTCCGACGCCGAGGCCGGGGTCACAACCGAGGATGTGACGACCGCGCCCGAGGCCGAGAGCGCGCCGTCCCAGACCGACGAGGCCGCAGAACCGTCGGAGGCGACACAGCCGTCGACCGACGCCGCCATTCCCGACCAGAGCGCGGGCGACGAACCCGAGCCGACGCCCGAGGATACCGAAGACGAGGCCGAACTCGAACCGGACGAGGCCGCCGAGGAACCGGTCGGCGAGGGCGCGCCCCTCGACGACATCAAGGGCATCGGATCGGCGTACGCCGAGCGACTCCGCGACGCCGGCGTGGCCGACGTTGCGGAACTGGCGCGGGCCGACGCCGACCAGCTCGCCGATGAGACGGGGCTGTCCGAAAAGCGCATCTCCGGCTGGATCGAGCGCGCCCAGGAGTACTGACGTCGAGACGGTTCCGGTTCGGCATGACGCGTGGCGCCACACCGAACCGGAAAGCGGTTACTTCTCCCCTCCGTCCTCCCACCCGATGAGCGACCCGACCGTGGCGACCGACCGGGAGACGTTCCGCGAGACGGCCGCCGGCGCTCCCGCGGGCGCGCGAGTCCCGGTCGAAGTCCGGGTCCGCGTCGCCGACCCGTTCGAGGCCTACCGGCGGGCGCGCGACGGTTCCGGTGGCTTCTACCTCGCCACGACGGGCGGCCAACCTGGCTGGGGGTACTTCGGCGTCGAACCCGCGGAGCGACTGACGACCCACGGGGAGGCGACAGTGCTCGGCGACGACTCCGCGAGTCCCAGCCTCGCCGCCCTCGACGCTGCCCTCGCCGGTGAGCGACTCGTCCGGGGCGACTGCGAGGTTCCCTACCCCTGCGGGCTGTTCGGCTGGCTGTCCTACGACCTCGTGCGCGAACTGGAAGACGTCCCCGAACGAGCAATCGACGACCGCGGGTTACCGCGGGTGCAGTTCGGGCTGTACGACTGCGTCGCGGCGTGGGAAGAACCGCGAGACGCGCCGGACGCCGCGCTCGCGGCGTCCGGCGCGTCTCGAAATGATGAGCGGCGAAGCCGCGAGCCGCGAGGTTCGGGCGACGCGGACACCGCGTCGCCCGAACCTCGGAGTAGCGAGCGAGGAGGAACGACTCGCGAGCCGAGGACGTCCGAGGGCGGAACGACGCTCCGCATCACCGCTTGCCCGCGACTCCCGGCCGACGCGGACCTCGACGAAACCTACGAGCACGCACGAGAACGCGCGCTCGCCCTCGCTCGCGCCGCGAGCGAGGGCGAGCGCACGGTGGGGCCGCCGCGCGTCGACGCCGAAACCGCCGAGTTCGAGAGCGACTGCGGGCAGGACGCCTACGCCGAGGCCGTCCGCCAGGTGAAGGAGTACGTCAGGGACGGCGAGACGTTCCAGGCCAACGTCTCCCAACGCCTCGTCGCGCCCGCGGCGGTCCACCCCGTCGAGGCGTTCGACGCGCTCCGGCGGGTGAATCCCGCGCCGTACTCCGGCCTGCTGGAGTTCCCGGGCGTCGACCTCGTGAGCGCGAGTCCCGAACTCCTGCTCGACGTCGACGGCGACCGGGCGGTCACCGAACCCATCGCCGGAACCAGAGCGCGGGGCGAAACCCCGGCGGAGGACGCGGAACTGGAGGCCGACCTGCTGGGCGACGAGAAGGAGCGCGCCGAGCACGCGATGCTGGTCGACTTGGAGCGCAACGACCTCGGAAAGGTCTGCGAGTACGGGTCGGTCGAGGTTTCGGACTACCGCCGGGTCGACCGTTACTCGGAGGTGATGCACCTCGTCTCGGCGGTCGAGGGCCGCCTGCGTGCCGACCGTGGACTCACAGACGCCATCGCGGCGACGTTCCCCGGCGGGACCATCACGGGCGCGCCCAAACCCCGTACGGTGGAGATCATCGACGAACTCGAATCGACTCGTCGGGGGCCGTACACCGGGAGCATCGGCGTCCTGGGATTCGACGACCGCGCGACGCTGAACATCGTCATCCGGACGCTCGTCCGGTATCGAGACGAGTACCACCTCCGCGTCGGGGCCGGCATCGTCCACGACTCGGTGCCCGAGCGCGAGTACGACGAGACGCTGGCGAAGGCGCGTGCCTTGTTGAACGCGGTGGACGAGGCTTTAGGTGGAGAGAAGCGGCTGGCGGTGGAGTGAAGCGGACGTCTCTGTCAAACCGGATACCGCAACGGCGACCGCTACTCACACTCCACAACTGGAACCGCGACTGCTACCGCAACCCCGGCCGCTACTTACACGATGCAGATGAGTAGCCGCACTGCCACTGCAACCCACATGCCTCCCCAGCCGATTCGTTCGCACCGCTCACTCGGTCGTCCCTCGCGCGAGTTGTCGCGCACCGTCGGAGCGAAGCTCCGACGAGCCTTCCTTCGTTTCACTCAGGAAGACCACGAGGGCACGACCGCACGCGCCACGTCGGCTGTGAGGATGCGCGCTACCGTCTGTTGGTTATGGCGCGCGCTGGCGCGGCTTTATGCCGCGCCTTCATTCGTGCGAGGGACGAGCGAACGAAGTGAGCGAGTCGGCTGGGGAGGCACGTGGTCTGCAGTGGCGGTTGCGGTGCGGTTTCTCAATTGTGTCGTGCGAGTGGCGGTCTGCGGTACGGTCGTTCGAATCCACCTTTTGTGGTTCGGTGGAGCATCGGCGTGCGGGCGACTGAACTATCCACAGTCGTAGCGCACGAAGCATCGAGAGCGACGCACAGCAGGTAACCGAGACGCTTTAGCCGCCTCGATAGCAACCCTCACCCAACGAGACACGCTCGCATGACCATCCTGGTGATAGACAACTACGACTCGTTCGCGTACAACCTCGTCCAGTACGTGGGCGAGTTCGACGACGAGGTGGTGGTCCGGCGCAACGACGCCATCGACCTCGACGGCCTCGCGGCGCTCGACCCCGACGGCGTCGTGGTTTCGCCCGGTCCCGGCGTCCCCGAGGACGCCGGCCTCTCGATTCCGGTGTTCGCCGAGACCGACTACCCCGCACTCGGGGTCTGTCTGGGCCACCAGGCGCTCTGTGCCGCCAACGGCGCGGCGGTCGGCCACGCGCCGGAGGTCGTCCACGGCAAACCTTCGGCGATTCGCCACGACGGCGCGGGCGTCTTCGCCGGCCTCCCCGAGCGCTTCGAGGTCGGGCGCTACCACTCGCTGTCGGTCGAGGAGGCCGACCTCCCCGACGCGCTGGTCCCGTCGGCCCGGACCGACGACGGCGTGCTGATGGCGGTGCGCCACCGCGAGCGCCCCCACATCGGCGTTCAGTTCCACCCCGAGAGCATCCTGACCGACTGCGGGAAGCGACTCGTCGAGAACTTCTGCGAGCGGTGCCGGTGAATCCCTGCCAACAATGCCAGTACGCTACCACGTGAACGGCGACCTCGTGCCGGCCGAGGAGGCGACCGTGAACGTCCGCGACAGGGGATTCATGTACGGCGACGCCGCCTTCGAAACCCTGCGGGCCTACGGCGGCGAGGTCTTCGAGTGGGAGGCTCACGCCGAGCGCCTCCGACGGACCTGCGACGCCCTGTCGCTCGACCATGGCCTCTCCGAAACCGACCTCCGCGAGCGAATCGACGAAACCGTCGATGCCAACGACTTCGAGGAGGCGTACGTGAAACTCTCGATATCCAGAGGCGTCCAGCCAGGAAAGCTCTCGCCCGGCCCCGTCGAGGACCCCACGGTCGTCGTCTACGTCGCGGAACTCCCGCGGGGCGGTGCGAGCGAGGCGAGCGAACCGGTCTGGGACGGGCACGCCCGCGCCGAAGTCGTCGAAACCCGCCGGATTCCCGACACCGCGATACCCGCGAGCGCGAAGACCCACAACTACCTCAACGGGATTCTCGCCCGACTGGAACTCGGCGAGGACGCCGACGAGGCCCTGCTTCTCGACGCCGACGGGAACCTCGCGGAGGGCGCGACGAGCAACCTCTTCTTCGTGACCGACGGCGCGCTCAAGACCCCGAGCCTCGACGGCCCGATTCTCCCGGGTGTTACCCGCCGGTTCGTCCTCGAACTCGCCGCCGACGCCGGAATACCTGTCGAAGAGGGAACCTTCGACCCAGCTGACCTCCGCGAAGCCGACGAGGCGTTCTTGACGAACACGACCTGGGAGATTCGACCGCTGGCGTCGGTCGACGGCGAGGACGTCGGCGGCGGGCCGGTCACGGACGAGTTAATCCGGGCGTTCGACGCGCGCGTCGAACGTGAGTACTACGCGACGGACGAGTAGACCGGCGGATTGCAGGGTGGGACTTTCGAAGCGGTCGAAGTCACGGTTGTTGCGGGACATCGCGTTTCGCCACCGATGATTCTCCGAATCGTTTCCCAGAGTAGAAGCCTTCAATTCCCCCGGACCGCTACGACGGACCAAATGGACGAGGACAGTCGAATCACCGACGTCGACGACGTACCCGCCGACACGACGCTCCTCTTCACGATTCGGGACGGGTTCGACGAGATCGAGGCCATCCTGACCAGAATCGAGGGAGACGGCGAGGTAGCCGCCTACACCAACTACTGCCAGCACTGGACCGACGTGCGACTCGACAAGGGAAGCGGCGCGACAAAGCGCGACGGCGAACTGGTCTGCGGCAAGCACGGCGCGCTGTTCGAGGACGACTCGGGCCACTGCACCTACGGCCCCTGCGAGGGCGCGGTGTTGAACGACGTCGAGGTGACCGTCGAGGACGGCGGGGTCTACCTCGCGGACGAGGACTACGAGTTCGTGGAACTCGGGTCGTCCATCGAACACGACCTCTCGTCGAACCGGTCGCTGGGCTTCGACTAACTGTTTTGGTGGGGGTTCCGTAGATTCGGTTGCTGGGTACCTGTAGATGGTTGCTACTCCGCTGACAGCGACCGAACGCTGTGAATCCCTGCTCCAAGAGCTACTTCCCGTGAACCGCGACTGCTACTTTCACGACTCCGCAAACTGCGACCGCCACTCCCACTCCACGATTGAGTGACCACCACCGTCCCGCAACAGCCACACGCCTCCCCAGCCGACTCCTTCGTTCGCGCCTCCGGCGCTCACTCAGTCATCCACCGTCAGAGCAAAGCTCTGACGAGCCTTCGGGAGCGTCAGCGACCGAAGACCTCGCGCGACGTGGGCGCGACTCCAAACCACCGGAAGACAACCGCGTCTTCCGAGGTCACCCTCGCTTCGCTCGCGTGACCGCGGAGTCGCGCCAGCACGCGCCACTCGGATGGTCAAGCTTTCTCGCCGACACCGAGAGTCGACCGCTCGAATCCCGAACCCTGACTCTCACTCGCCAAGCCAGGCGTCGTCGACGTGCAGCGTCCCGCGCGAGCCCTGCCACTCCGTCTCGTAGTCGAGTTCGATGGGCCGGTCCATGTGCGGGCCGTCGGTGACCAGCGTCTCGAACTCCCCGCCCTCGCCCAGGATGTGGACCCCGTGGCTCTCGTTGAGGGCCTCCAGTTCTGCGACGGCGTCGGCATCGAGGGTCCGGCCGAGCCACGACTCGTCGAGGCCGTAGGCCGCCACCCGGACGACGGTGATTTCGAAGCCGGCGTCGAGCATCGCGTCGGCGAGTTCGCGGGGGTCGCGTTGCCACAGCGGCGCAAACAGGTCGGCGTCGAGTCGCTCGCACATCCCCTCGATGCGGGAGGTCTGGTACTCGCTCTCGACCGCACCGGCGGTCACGCCGGCCAGTCCGCCCGGTAGTTCGGCGTCGAGGTCGGCGAGCGCGGCTTCGAGGGGTTCGAGTTCGGCGTCGCCCTGCGCGCCCGACTCGGCGGCCTCGCTCGCCCGGAAGTCGTCGGGTTCGACCTCGACCAACTCGATGCCGACGCTCTCGGCCGCCAGCGAGGCGAGGCGGGTCGCCGGCACGTGGTACATGTACGAGTCGCCTTCGGGGTGGACCGTGACGAGTCGCGTCACGTCCAGGCCCGCCTCCAGCGCACGGTAGAGCGCCCACGAGGAGTCCTTCCCGCCGGAGAACAGCGACACCCACTCGCCGCTCCGCTCGCGTCCGTCGGTCATGTGGGCCAGTCGGGAGCGGCCGGGTAAATGCCTCGCGGTCTCGGACGCCCCGCGAAATAGAACTACTCGGCGGACTCGTGTTCCTCGGCGAGTTCCTCCTCGATGGTCGACCCGCCGACGTACGAGGAGACCCGCACCCCGAGCAGGCTGACGACCACGCCCGCGACGACGAACACCGCGAGGCGAGTGCCGGCCGTCAGTTCGGTGGACTCGACGGCGAAGTTGCCGACCTCGACGTGCGGAATCACGACCGCCGGGACGTACCCCTCGCGCTGGAGGAAGTACGCCGAGAAGCCCCGGACGACGAGTCCCACCGCGAGCACGCCGAACGGGAGGTTCATGTAGGAGTTGCGCACCCGGTCGTTCCGGATGGCCTCGTCGAGCAGGCGACCGGTCGAAGCCGCCAGCGCGGCCGCCGCGAGCCACGGAACGGAGGCGAACGCGAACGCCATCGCGGGCATCAGGAAGTTCCCGTCGGCCACCGTCATGTCCGAGACGCGGAGCGCCCCCGCGAACACGCCGACCAGCGAGAGGCCGGCCGCGACCACGTACGTGACGATGGACACCCTGCCGGAGTACAGCGCGTCCCGGACCTCCGCGGGGAGGTCGGCGAGATACTCGTCGACGCCGAGTCCCTTGTAGAGGACGAACAGACCGATGACCGCGGTTATCGAGGAGATGGCAATGGCCGGACCGAACGCCATCAGCACGATGGGAAAGGCGAGGAGCGCGAGGCCGACCGGAACGAGGACGGTCTGGCGGAGTTCCTCGTCGGCGAGGAACTGCTTCAGGAGGTAGTAGGTCGACTCGATGTCACGGGCCTGCCGGACGACCACGCGGTCGACGGCGTCGACGCGAATCCGACTCTCGATGACCGGGACGAGTCGCTCGTCCTGGGCGCTGTCGATGACGACCACGGCCGAGTCGGGGTCGTGTTCGGCGATGAGCGCGTCGGTCTGGGCCGCGACCGCGCGGTCGCGGCCTACCATCGTGTCGGCCGCCCCGGAGATGACCGCCACGGTGACCTCCTCGTCGCCGTCCCGGAGGTCGCGGGCGACTCGCAGGGCTTCGAGCAGGCAGTTGACGCCGGAGTCCTCGGGGTCGGCGAGTCCGACGTCGGTGACCAGCGACCGGACGGCCTCCCACCCGGAGACGGGCGTCTCCAGGCCGGTCTTGGCCCCGATGTCGTCGTCGCGGTCGACGCACACCACCAGCGTGCTCATGTCGCGTGGGTGAACGCAGACGGCCGGGGGTTAAAAAGCCTCGTGCTCGTCCGTCGCCCGCGCCGGCCGACTTTCGCCGCGACGACCCCGCCGCCCGACCCCATTCTGTCGGATTCGGCAGGTGGCGGCGAGGTTAAGTACGTGCGTCGCCCCTGGCCAGGTGTGCAGTCCCTACAGTCGAAATTCCACCAGTCAACCGTCTCGTCAGTCGCGCACGCGGTACACCCCCGGACGGACGATGGCTTCTGAAGACGGGTTCAGCGAGGCCACCGCGGCGACGGTCGAGTTCGAGCGCGACCTCGAATCGCTGCTGCTGACGGCGTTCGCCGACGGCGCGCTGGTCGAGGGGTCGTGGGACGTCGAACTCCCGGTGTCCAGCGCCCCGAACTGGACGGTCGAAATCAGCAAACGCTCCCCCGACGAAGCGGTGCAACACGAACCGGAGTTCGTCGACGACTAGCGTTTCAAACGAAAGGCTAAACTTAAGTAGCTCCTCTGAGGACACCCGAGTGTACTCTGCTGAAGTCGCACGCCGAGACGAGTAGTTCACCGTCGCGTAGGCCGAGTATGGGGAATCAGCATGAGATCCGACGTTAGAAAATCTACCGCATCTGGAACAGACGCTGCCGACCTCTCGCCGACCACCGTCTTCCAACTGTTAACAGACGAACGCCGCCGCTACGCCCTTCACTATCTCTCTCAGAAGGTCGGCGCGGTCCCCCTCGGCGAACTCGCCGAGCAGATTGCACTCTGGGAAGGCGACCCGACCCGCGACCGCTACGACCGGGTACTTACCGGTCTCAGCCACGTCCACCTGCCCCGACTGACCGACGCGGGCGTCGTCCGCTACGACCCCGTCCGCGAAACCGTCGAACTGCTGGAGGCGGCAGAGACGGTCCGGCCCTTCTTGAAACTCACCGTTCAGGACGACCTCCAGTAACGACCGCTCCAGTACCGAACCGTCCGAACGCGCGCCGAACGTTTTTCTCGGAGACGAACCGCGATAGCCGCGCGATTACGCCGGCGCTCCCCTAGGTTCAAGTGTCGCCCGCGAAACGGATGCTCGAAGATGGCCGACCGAACCGAAGTTCTCAGCGTACTCGTCGCGGTTCAGTTCGTCGCCACTGCCGCGGTGGTGCTACTGTTGGTCCCGCTGGACGCCGCGGCCCCGCTGGTCCCACTGTTTCTCGTCCTGGCGTTCGCCCTCTACAAGTATCGCTTCTGAGTGCGGAAGACGCTCGCGGCGGTCGTTCAGTCGTCGGAGACGGTTCCCGCCGGGTCGACGACCTCACCCGTCTCCGGGTCCACGCCCACCCTGTCGCAGCGGTCCGACAGCGGACACTCGTCGAGTCCGTCGAGGCAGACCGGCTTCCGCGCCTTGCAGTACTCGCGACCGAACTGGATGGACGCCGTGTGACCGAACCCGCACTTCTCGGCCGGCACGTCGCGCTCCAGGACCGCCCGGACCGCCTCGTGGTCGGCCTCGGGAGGCGCGACGCCGAGTCGGCGATAGATGCGGTGGACGTGGGTGTCGACCGGGAAGACGCCGGTCCGGCCGCCGGCGAAGAGGAGCACGCAGTCGGCGGTCTTGGGGCCGACGCCGTCCAGGTCCAGCAGCGCCGACCGGACCTCGGCGGGGTCGCGCTCCCTGACGAACGCGTCGAACGCCTCGTCGCCGCCGTACTCCTCGACGATGCGCTCGGCGACCGTCACGAGCACCTCCGCCTTCCGGTTGTAGAGGCCGGCCGAGCGGATGGTGTCGGCGAGTTCCTCGCGGTCGGCGTCCGCGAGCGCGGCCGCGAGGTCGGCGTTCGCGAGGCCGTCGTTCGCCGACCTCGCGGTCCGGTTCGCACTCGCGTCGGCGCCGTCGGACGCCGACCCGTAGCGCGCTATCAACGCGTCGTGTGCGGGTTGGCTCGCGACGTCGCTGGTGTTCTGGCTCAAGATGGTCCGGACGAGACACTCGAAGGCGTCCTGGCCGCCGTAGGTCTTCTGCCAGTACAGGCGGCCGAGGCGGTCGACGACCGCCTCGGCCCGGGTCGCCGCGTCGCCCGCCTCGAAGGAGGCGAACGCGCTGGCGTCGGGGTCGCCCCCGCTGATGTTCTCGGCGGGTTCGGGGTCGTCCATACCACGAATCGGGTCGCCGTCGGATTAAAACGGTCGGACCGACCCCCGAATCCGAGAGGTAGTCATACGGTGTCCGCCGTCGTACGGCCGGCGTGGCCGAGGAACTCGATGCTTCCGACCTCTCGGACGTCCTGGGGCAGGCGCAGGTCCTGCGCATCCTCGAACTCGCCAGCGGTCGACCGATGTCCGCCGAGGAGTTGGCCGAACGGTGCGACGTCTCGCTCTCGACGGTCTACCGTCGAGTGAAGGTCCTAGAAGAGTACGACCTGCTGGACGACCGGACGCAGGTCGACGCCGACGGCCAGCACTTCACGGTGTACCGGACCAGCCTGAATCGGCTCTGTCTCCGGGTCGACGACGGCGAACTCCGCGTCACCGTCTCCCGGACGGCCGACACCGTCGACCGGTTCCGTCGGTTCTGGAAGGCACTGCGCGCTCGTCGGGGGAGAAGGGGATGACGCGACGACCGACCGACGCGCTCGTCGGCGTGCCGGAAGGCACCGACTCCGACCGGCCGAAGCCGCTGGGATTCGGTATCGGGAGCCCCCGCGGCGGTCCCGGACGGACGAGCCACGACGTTAAGTTGCACGAGGCCCAACCACGTCTGGCGCCCCGTGGAGGGGGTAGCGGGGAGACGGCTGCAGAACGAGGAACGAATCATGAAAGAAACGGAGAAATGGGACTCTCTCATCTGGAGCGTCGATCGAGTCGACGCCGACGACACGGTCGAGATAACGATACAGGGTCGGCTCGAAGGACTCGACGCCGAAGAGCGGGACAAGATACTTCGCGAGGGACTACAACCGACCTCCGTCAACTTCGACGTCGGCGACGACGGTCGCTCGACCGCGGGGAACGACACGACGGCCGACCGCGGGTGAGCGACGACGGGCGTACGGCGACGGCCCGCGAACGCGTTCGCGGGCCGTCGCCGTGCGAACACCGGCCGTCGCGGTCCGCGTCGGCGACGGAGGTTTCGTTTTCTGCGCGTACGATACCGATTACTCCGGGCGCTCGACGGTCAGCGTGACCGCGAGGTCCGCGCCGTCGGCGAGCGCGGCCACGAGGTCGCGGTCGAAGCCCTCGGCGGCGAACGCCGCGCCGACCAGAATCGTGCGGTCGTCGACGTAGTCGCTGGTGCGGCCGACCATGCTCCGTTCGTCCTCGAAGCTGAGGTCGGGGTCGCCGCGACCGGCGACGGTGTCGCTGTGGCCGCCCGTCTCGAACGTGGCGGTGATGGTGGCGTCGGCGTCCCTGCAGGCCGCGACGAACTCGGGGTCGAAGTCGGCGGGCGCGCGGTCGGCCTCGACGCCGAGGATGCAGTCGCCGGCGGGGGTGAGGTAGTCGTCGGTCGTCACTTCGAAGGTGCTCGCGTGTTCGGCGGCCACGTTCTCGTGGCCGCGGGCGCGAACGACTTCTTCCAGCGCTTCCATACCGGTCGATTCGTCGGCGCGCACTTCAACCGCCGGAAACCGCCCCGCAGGTAGAGTTCCGCGAAAACCGTTCGGACCTGTCCGTTCGCTTCGAGTTCCGGACCGTTATGTGAGCGTCGGTCGTCCGACTCTCCGAACGGAGTCTCCAGCGTGGCCCAGCTTCAACCCGAGCGATTCCTGCGAGACGGTGCCCGGAACGCGGCGCTCGCCTGGGCGGTGGTCGTCGCACTCGCGGCCACCGGCCTCGTGAGCCTCGCGGCGTTCAGACTCGTCGCCGCGGTCATGGCGTTCCTGTTCGCCGCGGTCGCGGCCGTCCCGGCGGTCGCCGAGCGCAGTTGGACCCGGACGTACCCGTGGACGCTGCTGGTGCTCAGCGCCGCGCCGACGTACCTCCGGGTCTACGGGTCGGACGTCGTCCAGGTCTTCGCGGTCTTCGTCGGCGTGGCGACGTTCGCGCTCGTGGCGGTGCTGGACGTCCACTTACTGACCGACGTGCGGCTCTCGACGGCGTTCACCACGTTCTTCGTCGTCGTCGCCACCGTGGGGCTGACCGGCTTCTGGGCGGTCCTCCAGTGGGCGCTCGACCTCGCGTTCGGGAGCGGCTTCCCCGAGACGAACGCTCGCTTGATGTGGGGGTTCGTGACCGCGACGGTCGCTGGCGTCCTCAGCGCCATCGTCTTCGAGCGCTACCTGCTGGAGGCGGCGGTCGACGAGCGTGCGGGCGGAGACGAGGAGGTGGCCCGATGACGGCGGTACTCGCGACGCCGGAGGGAGCGCCGTGACGGTCCGTTCGCGCGTGCGGCCGTCCCGTGCGCGCCAGCGCCAGTTGGTCCGGGCGATGGAGTTCGGTCTGCTCGGCGTTCTGCTGGTGGGCCTCTGGCGGCGGAACCTCGGCATCGTCGTCAACGCGGCGGTCGGCCTGGCCGTCACGCAACTCCCCGCGGTGCTGGAGCGCGACTACCAGTTGACCCTCGGCCCGGGGCTGACCCTCTGGATCACGGCGGCGGTGTTCCTCCACGCCGTCGGGACGGTGCCGCTGCCCGGCGTCGACGCCAGCGCCTACCAGTCGCTGTGGTGGTACGACCACGTGACCCACACCCTCTCGTCGTCGGTTGTCGCCGCCGCGGGGTACGCGGCGGCCCGGGCGGTCGACGAGTACTCCGTCGACGTGCACCTCACGTCGGGGTTCCTGTTTGCGTACCTCCTGTTGTTCGTGATGGCGTTCGGCGTCGTCTGGGAACTCGTGGAGTTCTTCACGGGCCTGGCCGCCGCCTCGCTCGGCGTCCCGCGCATCCTCACCCAGTACGGACTGGGCGACACGATGCTCGACCTGGTGTTCGACGCGGCGGGGGCGCTCGTCGTCGCCGCCGCGGGGACCGCGGTGCTGTCGGGGGTCGCCGAGCAACTGGCGGGGTTGTTGGAGGCGCGGTCCGACGACTGAGGCGGAAGCCGTCACGACGAAAAACCACGGCGCTCGACGCGGCCACCGGCCCGCGGGCCGGCGGCCGCGTCGAACTTCCGGAGGGTCACCGCGAGACGGTCACCGTCACCGCGCCGCAGGCGCACTCGTACGCCCGGCGCGTGCCGGCCGGCGTCTCCATCGCCAGCATGAGCTGGTTCTCGCCGAGCGCTCTCTCGCAGGCCGGGTCGTCGCAGACGCACCGAAGGTCTTCGAGCATACCAACACCTGGTCGCGCCATCCTACTTAAATTGAGCCACGGGCGGAGTGAAAGTGAAAGTGGTCACCTGAGGGACGTAAGACCTATCACGGAGGGGTTTCGTTCCCTCACTATGTCTCTGACCGACTGGACGGGTGCGGCGGTCGACGCACCTGCCGGGGACGAACCTCCATCCCCCGAAGAGTACCACCCCGTCGAGGTGCCCGGCCGCCCCGAGCGGTTCGCCGACGCCGACGCCGACGCCGTGGCCTACCGAACCGAGTTCGCCGACCCCCGCGAGGGCGACGAGCGCGCGACCCTGGAACTGCGCGGCCTCTACGCGCACGCCCGAATCTGGCTGAACGGCGAATTACTCGGTGAACACGACGCCTACTTCGTGCCGGCCCGGTACGAACTCGACCTCGCCGAGGAGAACGAACTCGTCGTCGTCTGCCGCGCGCCCGAGCGGTTCGGCGGCGTTTACGCCACCGACCGCGTCCCCGCCGAGCGTGCGGTGCCCGGCATCTGGTGGGGCGCCGAACTCCGGACGCATCCTGCGACGTTCGTCGACTCGCTGTCGCTCACCCCGCGGCGCACCGACGACGGCGCGGTCATCGACGCCCGACTCGCCGTCGAGGCGGGCGAGGACGTCGACGACCGAATCTCGCTGTCGGTGCGCCCGCAGGGGTTCCGCGGCGGCGGCGTGATGGAGCGCGCCCGGGTCGAGGCCGACGCGGGCGAGCGAATCGTGGTCGAGAAGACGCTCGAACTGCGCGACCCCGCCTACTGGTGGCCGACGGGCCACGGCCCCCAGCACCAGTACGCGGTCCGGGCGCGACTCGGCGACGACGAGCGCGTGGTCAAGACCGGCCTCCGCGAAGTCGAGTACGGCGCCGACGGACTGCTCGTCAACGGCCAGCGGGTCCCCGCGCGGGGCTTCTCGCTGCTGCCGACAGGCGACCCGACGTGGGACGTCGAGCGCGCGGCGAACGCCGGCGCGAACCTCGTGCGGGCGCGCGGGCACGTCGCCCCCGCGGAGTTCTACGAGGCCTGCGCCGACGCGGGGGTGCTGGTCTGGCAGGACCTCCCGCTCTGCGGGCCGGGCGACTACGACGGCGAGCGCGCGGCCGACCTAGCCGAGACGCTCTCGTCCCACCTCGAACGCCACCCCTCGGTGGCGGCGTTCGGCGTCCACGACGGACCCAGCGACCACCTCGCGGGCGTCGGCCCGGGTCGGCTATCGCGCTACAAGGTCCGCTGGCGGGCCTGGCGCGCGAACTACGACGCCGGCCCCGACCGCGAGGTCGCCGACGCGTTCCCCGAAGGGACCGTGGTCTTCCCCGTCTCGGACGCCCCCGGCGTCGACGCCGACGCGACCGACCTGTACCCCGGGTGGGACTACGGGACTGCCGCCGACGCCGAGTGGGTACTGGAGAAGTACGACTGCGGCGACGTAATCGGGTCGTTCGGTGCGGGTGCGCTGGCGGGCGCTGACGGGGCCGAGAGCGTCGCGAGCACCGACGGCGGGGAAGTGAGCGCCGCGGAACTCGACGGAGAGGTCGCCGGCTTCGACGCCCGCGCCCACGACGCCTACGTCTCGGGCGACGTCGAGGATTCGCAGGCGTACCAGGCCCGGACGCTCAAGACCGTCGCCGAGGCGCTCCGGCGTCGGGGAAGCGACGTGATGGCCGCCGCGGCGCTCCGGGACACCGACGACGGCGCGGGCATGGGCGTGCTCGCGGCCGACGGGTCGGAGAAGGCGGGCTACTCGGCGCTCGCGGCGTCGTTCGCCCCGGTCCAGGCGGTGCTGGACGCCTACCCCGAACCGGGCGCGACCCGGCAGTTGACCGTCTGCAACGACACCCCGCAGGCGATTTCGGGGACCGTGACGTGGGTGGCCGGCGACCGGGAAGGGACTGCCGACGTCGAAGTGCCTGCGTTCGGCCGCGAGGGCGCGGGGACGCTCACGGTGCCCGGCGACGCCGAGTCGGTGACGTTGGCGTTCGCCCGCGGCGACCAAACGGTCCGGAACGAGTATCCTTTATAAGGAGGCTGAAAAGTGTGGGAAGCGTTTACACGCCCTCTGACGGCCGTGCGAACGGTTTCCACGGTTCTAACGAGCAGAAGTTTTAAATAGCCGCGGCGAATATTTCCTGATACCAGAACGCCACAGGCGTTCGCCAGCATCGCGCGACAAATGACAGGGTACTATTGTCACCGGTCGATTGCGAGTCGTCCAGAGCGTCGAGTTTCGACGTTCGGTCTGGCGAACCCCGAGGCGGGCATGGAATCGAGGTTTAACTAAGCATGGTAAGCGTAACGGAAGAGGAACTTCAGAACAAGTCGAAAGGCGAACTAATCAAACTCGCGGGACAGCTCCGAGACCGACGTAACGAGCTGAACCAGAAGGCCAGCAAGCGAGCGTCCAAGCGCGACGACCTCAACGCCAAGACGCGCGAGAAGGTCGACGAGGCTCAGGAGCACCGCGAGAAGCGCGACGAGCTCAACGAGCAGGTCCAAGAGCACAAGGAGAAGCGCAACGAGCTCAACGCGAAGGCCAACGAGCTCTTCGACGAGGTCGAGCAGAAGAAGTCCGACCTCGAACTCGACGAGGGCAAGGGCCTTGAAGAGCTCGAGGACGAGATCGAACAGCTCGAGTTCAAGCAGCAGACCGAGGTGCTCTCGACCGAGGACGAGCGCGAACTCATCGAGAAGATCGAGGACAAGCGCGAGGAGTACCAGCAGCGCAAGGACAAGCTGGACAACACCGAGGACCTCGAAGGACTCGTCGAGGAAGCCGAGGAGGTGCGCGCCGAAGCGAGCCGTCACCACGAGAAGGTCACGGAACTCGCCGACAAGGCCCAGGAGCACCACAACAACATGATCGAGGCCTATCGCGAGGCCGACGAGATTCGCGACGACGCCGACGAGATGCACGAGAGCTTCGTGGAGGCCCAGGAGGCGGCCGACCAGCACCACGAGGACTTCGTGCGCGTCCAGAAGCGCCTGCGCGAACTCGACAAGAAGGAAGAGAAGGAGCGCAAGTCCGAGAAGGCCAAGGAGCGCGAAGAGGCCAAGGAGGAGGCCGAGGAGATCTACCAGCAGTTCAAGGAAGGCGAGACCCTCGACACCGAGGACCTCATGAAGCTCCAGAAAACGGGGCTCCTGTAGTCGCTCTCTAACGTTATGCGTCGTTTGCGGTTTCTTCTTCGACTGAACGGTGAGTGACTTCTGTGGCGTCTTTGTGTGCTGTAGCGCGACTGCCGGCTTTGCACAGTGAATTTCGTCGCTTGCGCGTTTTCGGAGCGTAACTACACTGTAACCGCGACAGCCACTGGTTTAGCAGCCGCAACCGCCACTTCGACAGCGAACGCTACTCGCACTCCACAAATGAAACCGCCCCGCCACCGCACGCCACACGCCTCCCCAGCCGATTCGCTCACTCGCTGCGCTCGTTCGCTCATCCACCGTCGGAGCAAAGCTCCGACGAGCCTTCGGTCGCCGACGCTCCCGAAGACCTCGCGCAACGTGGGCGCGGCACGAGGCCGCGCCAGTGCGCGCCACGTGGAAGGCCAAGTATCGCGAATCTTTCCAACCGAATCGGCGCGCGCGGTCGGCTCCTCGCGAGCCGACAGGTTCGCGCGAGGGACGACTGAACGAGCGTCAGCGAGTGAAGGAGTCGGCTGGGGAGGGGTGTGGACCGCGGTTGCAGTGGCGGTGCGGGTACTCAGTTGTATCGTGTGAGTGGCGGTCTGCGCTACGGGCGCGGTGCAGTAGGATCGTATCACGAACTCATTACGAACGCAAATTCGCGAATCAACGCGAAGGGCGAAGCCTTAACGGCCGACGCGACCACAAAGCGGAGTATGGATTTCGTCGGAGGTCACGATGGCGGATAACGGACGGAACGTCTCGCGCCTACTGGTCGTCGCGGTCGGAGCCCTCGTCGCGGTCGCGGTCGGCTGGCAACTGTTCGTCGACGTGCCCGATGGTAACCTCGCCGCGCTGTTCGGCGTCGTCCTCGCGCTGCTTACCGGCGTCGTCGGGGCGCGAATCGCCGGGCGAATCGCCTCCTCGCGGTTTCCCGCATACGACGTGGCCGAGGTCGCCGTCGAGGGACCCATCACCCGCGACGGCGGCGGAGGCGGGATTCCGCCCCGCCCCGGCGGCACCGGCGCCGACGACGTGGTCGAGCAGATTCGGCGAGCCGACGAAGACGACGGCGCGAACGCTCTCCTGTTGAAGCTCAACACCCCCGGCGGCCAGGTCGTCCCGAGCGACGACATCCGCGTCGCGGCCGAGCGCTTCGACGGGCCGACCGTCGCCTACGCGACCGACGTCTGCGCCAGCGGCGGCTACTGGATCGCCAGCGGGTGCGACGCCATCTACGCCCGCGAGGGAAGCATCGTCGGGAGCATCGGCGTCATCGGTTCGCGGGTCAACGCGGCCGAACTCGCCGACAACCTCGGCCTGGAGTACGAGCGACTCGCGGCGGGCAAGTACAAGGACGCCGGCCAGTCGCTCAAGGAGATGTCCGAGGACGAACGCGAGTACCTCCAGGGGCTCATCGACGGCTACTACGAGGAGTTCGTCGACCGGGTCACCGACGGCCGAGAGCTAACCGACGAGCAGGTCCGGGACACCGAGGCCCGGGTCTACCTCGGCGAGGACGCGCTCCACATCGGCCTGGTCGACGAACTCGGCACGCGGGAGGACGTCAAAGAGCGACTCGCGGCCGACCTCGGCGTCGAGGAGGTTTCGGTCAGGGAGTTCGAACCCCAGCGCGGTCTGATGGAGCGAGTCCGCGGCGGCGCGATGGCGGCGGCCTACTCGTTCGGCGCCGGCGCGGCCGGCGCGCTGGCGGGCGACCGAGGCGACGTCGAGGGCTTCGAGTTCAGATAGCTTCGGAGAATTCGAGGTCGAGAACCGAACTACGACCGGACCGTCGGCGCGTCGACGACGGTCGTCAGCTGGGCGTCCTCGGGGTAGACGTCGACGCGTCCGAAGTCGTGGACGAGGACGTTGTAGTCGTGGTAGCGGAAGTGAAGCTGTCCGAACAGACGGGCGACACCGTCGACTCGGGGTTCGAACAACTGGTCAAGCGCGTCGGGGTCGACGGCGTCGTACAACGGTTCGGCCAGTTCGGCGGTCGTCGTGCCCTCGGCCGCCGCGACCGCGCGCACCACGGTCGCCGACAGCGACTCGGTTTCCGCGTCCCACGTCTCGCGCACGACCGGTTCCAGCGTTACTTGCGTTCCCTGTTCTGCCACAGCGTCTGCGTCACTCATTACTCGTTATCGTACGACCGCGACTCGGATGTTCGTACCAGCTAGATACCAAGCCCCGCCCGGCGCCGACGGGCTATCAATCTCGAACGGTCCGGACGCTTCGTCGGACGCGACGCCGACTCAGTCGTCGTAGAGCAGTCCGAACAGTTTGCGCTGGGCGGCCCGCAGGTGCTTGTTGAACGTCGGCTGCGAGATGCCGAGCGTCTCGCCGATTTCGCTCCCGGTCGACTGGCGCGGCGTCTCGAAGAACCCCCCGAAGTAGGCGGTCCGGAGCACCTCGCGCTGGCGGTCGGTGAGGCTGTCGTCGAACTGGGTCCGGAAGTCCTCGCGCGTCCGGAACTCCCGTTCGTGTTCGCGCCGGGCGAGCAGTTCCAGACCGTCGTACCGGGTCTGGACCGCTTCGAGGAAGCGCCGGACGTCCCCCGACTGCGGGAACGTCACGATGGCGGTCCCCTCGCCGTCGACCGCGGTGAACGTCCGCGGGATGGCCCCGTAGTCGAGCAGCGTCGGCACGAAGTTCGTCGGTTCGACCACGCACGCGAACGACGCCTGGTCGCCGCTCGCCGAGACGAGGCGGAGGTCCCGGACCTCGACCGCGCGGCCGAGGTACTCGCGCACCGCCTCGGGGTCGGCCCCGCGAGTCTCGAAGAACACCCGGAACGCCCCGTCGGACGTGGCGGTGACGCTCTCGAACTCGAACTCACAGTCGAGCGCGTTCGTCAGGTCCACGAACGGGACGTCGGGGTCGCGGACGCTGAACTCTATCTCCACGAAGTCGGTGCTGACCAGCGCCTTCTTGCTCTCGACGGCGTTGATGGCGTAGCCGACGGTGCCCGCGAGTTCGGCGAGCACGTCGCGTTCGAGGTCGTCGAACGCCTCGGCCTGGTCGGCGTAGACCGCCAGCACGCCGTAGAGGGTGTCCTTGTAGAGCAGCGGGAGGACGATACAGGAGCGGTAGCCGCGCTTGAGCGCCGCCGACCGCCAGTCCTCGAACGGCGGGTCGCCGAGGAGGTTCCCGACGACCTGGGGTTCCCTGGTCCGGACCGCCGTCAAGAAGGGGTTCTCGGGCGACGCGTCGGCGGCCGCGAACGAGACGGAGTCGAGGTAGCCCTTGTCGGCCCCGGCGTACTCGCGGGGCCGTATCTCCTCGCCCACCGCGTCGTAGTCGCCGAGCCAGGCGAACGCGTAGGGGCCCGTCGACGTCAACTGCGAGCACACCTCCTGCTCGATTTCCACCTGCGACCCGGCCGCGACGAGCGCCTTGTCTATCCGGCGAATCACGTCGTTGATTCTGTTGAGGCGTTCGAGGCGCTCGTTCTGCTCGCGCAACAGCTCCTCCCGTTCGAGAATCTGGCGCTCGCGGTCGGTCCGGTCGAGCGCCGACTCGGTGTTGGCCGCCAGAATCCGGACGAACGTCGACTCGGCGTTGGACCCGAGGACTCGCGTCAGCGGCGGGCCGCCGGCGCCGATTTCGGTCCCCCCGTCGCCGTCGTCGGCCGCCGCGCCGGCCGCGTCCTCGTCGCGGTGTGTCGCTCCGACGACGAGGATGCCGTACCTTCCAAGCGGGAAGACCGCCACGTCGTAGGCCGTCGCGACGTCGTCGTCCTCGGCCGGCGACGGTCCCTCCTCGCGCGGTGCTGGCGAGTCGGCGGCCGCGGCCGCCGACTCGCCCCCGGCCGGGAGTCCGCCGAAGGTGGTGACCCGGTTCTCGGCGAACGCCCGCCACGCGAGGTCGGCCTCGGGCGCCAGCAGTCGCTCGGCGTCGAACACCGCCTCGGCCTGCGGGGAGAGCGAGCGGGGTTCGAGTTCGCCGGTGGCGTCGTCGTAGCAGGCCACCATCGTCAGCGAGAGCGAGAGGTCGTCGTTCGCGGTTTCGGCGACGATGTCGCAGACCTCCCCGCGCGTCTCGGCCCGGAGCAGTTCGCCCGAGGCCTCCGCGAGCGATTCGAGCGTGCGCTCGCGCTGGCGGCGGCGAATCGCCATGGTGAGGATGTGGGCGACGCTCTGGACGAAGTGAACGTCGTGGTCGTCGTACGACCGGCGTTCGGTGTGGTGGGTCCCGAGGATGCCCCACGGCTCCGCCGGCGTCCCGATGATGGTGCTGATGCCGCTCTTCACGTCGTGGGAGGTCAGCAGTTCGGGTCCCGAGAAACGAGTCTCGTTCTCGAGGTCCTCGACCACCACCGGCTCCTCGGAGATGAGCGTGAAGCCGGCCTGCGACCCGCGGTCGTCGTCGACCGCCGCCGACCCGACGATTCCCTCGTTCCAGCCGACGCCGTTGCGGAGCAGGAGTTCGTCGTCCTCGGGGAACAGTTCGAGCACCTTGCAGTAGTCGTGCTCGAGCGTGTCGGCGACCAGTTCGCAGGCCTCGTCGAAGAGGTCGTCCAGCGGCCGGTCTTCGAGTGCGCGCTTGGAGAACTCCGCGATCGCGCGCTGCTGGCGGACCCGTTCGCGGAGTTCGCGCTCGCGCTCCTTGCGGCCGGTCACGTCCCGAACGATGCCACATCGGCCCCACCGCTCGTCGTCGTAGGGGTACGGGCCGAACCGACTCTCGACGGGGAGGGTCGAGCCGTCTCGGGCGACGAGTTCGAGTTCGAGGCGGGCCTCCGCGTCGTCGCCCGACCAGATGCCGGACGCGAGTTCGTCGGCCAACTCGGATATCTCGCCGTCGTGGACGACCTTCGCGGGCTTGCCGAGTAGTCGCTCGCGCTCCCAGCCGACCATCTCCAGGAAGGCGTCGTTCGCCATCACGAAGTTCCCGTCGGGGTCGAGCGCGTAGATGCCGTCGGCGCTGGTTTCGACCACCGCCTCGTACTGTTCGAGTTCGCGCTCGCGGCGTTTGCGCTCGTTCACGTCCCGGAAGTACACCGACAGTCCCGTCTCGGAGGGGTAGGCCCGCACCTCGAACCAGGTGTCCAGCGGCGGGAAGTACTCCTCGAAGCCGGTTGGCTCCTGGGTTTCCATCGCCGCCCGGTACTCGCGTTCGAACGTCGAGTCGACCGCCTCGGGGAACGCCTTCCAGACGCTCGTGCCGAGCAGATCGGATTCGGCCCGCTCGAGGAACTGCTCGGCGCGCTCGTTGACGTAGGTGAACCGCCAGTCGGGGTCGACCGCGAAGACGGCGTCGGTCACCCGGCCGAGCGCCTGTTCGAGTTCGCTCTGGAGGTGCTGGCTCTTCGCTTCGAGGTCCCGCTCGTAGCGCTTGCGCTCGGTGACGTCCTCGGCCGCGACGATGACCCGCGAGAGGTCGCCGCCGGGTTCGAACACCGGCGCGGCGTTGACCCGCAGCCACCGTCGGGTCCCCTCGGGGGACTCGACCATCAGCTCTCGCTCGTCGACCGCCTCCCCGGTCGCGCGGACGCGGGCCGACGGCCGTTCGTCGTCGGCCAGCGGTTCGCCGTCGGCGTCGTACAGTTTCCACCCCGTCAGTTCGTCCAGCGAGTGCTCGCGGAGCGACTCGTCGGCGAGGCTGAAGAGGTCGCGGGCGCGCTGGTTCGCCATCTCCAGGTCGCCGTCGGCGGTCTGGACCGCCAGCGCCGTCGGCGCGGTTTCGAGCAGTCGCCGAGTGAGGTCCTTCTCACGCCGGAGCGCCTGCTCGCGCTCGCGGCGCTCCGAGAGGTCCCGGACGATGCCGACCGTCCCCTCGACCGCGCCGTCGGCGACGAGCGGTCGGAGTCGAATCTCGCACGGAATTCGACCGCCGTCGGCGGTTCGAACTCCAACTTCGAGCGTCTCGGTGCTCTCTCCGTTCCCCCGAAGTCGTCGGGTCGCCGCCCGGACGCGCTCGGCGTCGGCGTCGCTCACGAGCATCGAGGCGTTCGCCCCGAGCAGCGCCTCGCGGTCGTAGCCGGTCTTCTCGACCACCGCGTCGTTGACCGCGACGAACGTCCCGTCGGCGTCGAGTTGGTAGACGCCCTCGTCGATGGAGTTGACGATGGTTTCGTACCGGGTCAACTGGGCCTTTCGAGCCTTCCGGTCGGAGATGTCCCGGACGACCGCGGTGAAAAACGACTCGCCGTCGACCCGTTGTTCACTGAACGAGACGGCGAGTTCCAGTTCGTCGCCGTCGCGTCCGAGGCCGGGAAACTCCACGTAGTCCCAGTCGAACTCCGTCTCCTCGGACGAGACGTACCGGTCGACGGCGGCGAGGTACTCCGAGCGGAACTGCTCGGGCATCAACGCGGTCAGCGATTCGCCGATCAGCGACTCGGGGTCGTAACCGAAGACGTGCTCGACCGCGGGGTTGGCGAAGACGATGCTGCTCGACTGGTCGACGGTCAGGATGACGTCCGCGGTTCGCTCGACGAAATCGCGGTAGAAGTCATCCCCGCCGAGCCGAGAGAAGCTGACGGGGTCGTAGGCGACGCCGGACGCCGCGTCCGGAATCGTCGGACCCCCGGAGGATGACGAATCCAGTTGCACTGCTTCGAATCACGGCCGACGAACTGATAACGTTGGTGCCGGACGGATAATATTTCTCCGAACGGACCTGTTCAAAGGGCGGAAGGAAGCGAGAGCGCCGTGCTCCGAAGCGCGGTTACTTGAACCGGAACGTCTCGAGGTTCTTGGGCGCGAACGTCCGCATGTTGAACTCGTGGTACAGCGACGACGAGAGGTCCTGGACGCTCGACTCGTCGCCGTGGACGCACAGTACCTTCTCCGGGCGGGGCTTCATCGTCTTCACGAAGTTCATCAGGCCCTGGCGGTCGGCGTGGCCGGAGAAGCCGTCGACGGTCTTCACGTCAAGTGCGAGCGAGAGTTTCCCGTTGCGGCCGCCGCCGCGGTTCATCGGAATCTCGTCCCAGCCGTTCTGGATGCGCCGACCCAGCGTCCCCTGGGCCTGGTAGCCGACGAACACCATCCGGTTGTCCGGGTCGGGGCCGAGGTGTTCGAGCCACGACATGATCGGGCCGCCGGTCACCATGCCGGAGGTCGACAGCACGATGCACTGGTCGCCGTCGGCGACGTCCTGGCGCTCCTCCTCGCCGCCGTCGATGTGGTTGAACTGGTCGGCGAGGAACGGGTTCTCGTCCTCGTGGAAGATGCGGTCTCTCAGGTCGTCGCGGAGGTACTCGGGGTAGGTGGTGTGGATGGCCGTCGCCTCCCATATCATGCCGTCCAGGTGGACCGGCATCTCGGGGATGTCGCCGTTGCGCATCGCCTCCTCGATGACCAGCATCATCTCCTGGGACCGACCGACCGCGAAGGCGGGGATGACGACCTTCCCGCCGCGCTCGTACGTCTCGTTGATGACCTTCTTGAGTTTGCGCTCCGAATCTTCCTGGTCGGTCTGGTAGTCGTTGCGGCCGCCGTAGGTCGACTCCAGGACGAGCGTCTCGACCCGCGGGAAGTCGTTGACCGCGCCGTTGAACAGTCGGGTGTCGTCGTAGTGGATGTCGCCGGAGAACGCGACGTTGTAGAGGCCGTCGCCGATGTGGAAGTGCGACACCGCCGAGCCGAGGATGTGACCCGCGTTGTGGAAGGTGAGCTTCACGTCGGGCGCGATGTCGGTGACGTCGCCGTACTCCAGCGGGATGGTGTGCTTGATGGCCTCTCTGACCATCTCGGACTCGTAGGGCGGCACTCGGCCTTCCTTGGCGGCCACGTCGAGGTAGTCCAACTGGAGCAGGCCCATCAGGTCGCGGGACGGTTCGGTGGTGTAAATCGGGCCGTCGTAGCCGTACTTAAAGAGCAGCGGGAGGAGCGCCGAGTGGTCGAGGTGAGCGTGGGTCAGCACCACCGCGTCGATGGTGTTGGCGCCCGCGCCCAGCGCCTCCTCGACCTGGAGGTAGGGGACCTCACCCTCGGAACCGGGTTTGTCGCCGCAGTCGATGAGGATACGGGTTTCGGGCGTACTGAGGATGAAACTCGCCCGGCCGACCTCCCGACAGCAGCCGAGGGTCGTGATGCGGACGTACTCCTCGTCGGACATCTCCTCGCGGTGGATCTGGCGGCCGACCTTCTCCAGGATGTCGCGGCGGTCGTCGCGCTCTTGCTTGAGGAAGTTCCGGACGTTCGAGACCGTCGAGGACTCGATGGGCGGGGTGCGAACCACCTCGGGCGTCCAGCCGACCTCCTGGGTTATCTGGCGGAGCGTCGACCCGTGCTTGCCGATGACCATCCCGGGCTTCTCGGCTTCGATGACCACCTCGCCGGTGTCGACGTGGAAGTCGAGGTCCGTGACGCCCGCTTCCTCGGGGATGACGTCGAGTATCTGTTCGCGTGCGTCCTCGGGCCGCGAGAGAACGTCGGGGTCGGGCCGGACCGTGATGCGCTTTCGGAGTTTACTCGCCAACTGCCGGATGAGGTCGCCGTTGCGGGCGAACTTCTTGGGGTCGCGCGTGTAGACGACCAGTTCCGGGCCTTCGTACTTGACGTCCGACACCGAGATGTCGCTCGGTAGTTCGCTCTTGATCTCTGTTCGCAGGTCCTCGAGTTGCTGGTCTACTTTACTCATAGTGGAAAAAGTGAGCTTCCGTCTGTGTCGTGCGACTCCCACCGCGAGTCCGAGGGCCTGGGCTGTGGACCGCACGGCCCACGCCGCTCGTACCATCTGGACTACGATGTAGAGTACTGCACAGCATAGATTTCGCTTCTCTGCGGGAAGGGGACTCGCGTCCGGCGCGAGTCGTCCGCGCCCCCTGTGGTCGAAGCCACAGACCGGACGCTGACTCGGGGACGCAGTAAAACCCGCTTATGGGCCATTAGTCGTTGGCGTTATAAAAACCTTCTCAATGCCGGAGGACCGCCGCGCCGTGGCCCGCCCGTACGCGCGAAACAAGCCTTTCGCTCCGGGTCGGTCGGCGAAAATTGCGACGTTCATATACCGACGGCCGACGGGACAGTAGCGTTCGGACGTTTCTACTCGTCCTGTCACCACTCCGGTCGACCGTCCGGCGACGGCCACCAGACTTCCCGATTTGAGCGTGCGTCGCGAAGGCGTCCGAACGCCACTGCTAAGCCGCTCCCGTCCGTCGTGGCGGTATGCGAGTGACGCCCGCGACCGTCGCCGACGAGCGCGAGTGGGTCCGCGAGCGCGCGTCCGACGTGGTCCCGCTCGTCAACGAGGTGCGCGCCGACCTCGGCGAACTGTTCGACGCCGACGTCGACCCCGTGAGCGAGGAGGCCTACCGCCGAGAGGTCGACGCGGTGTTCGCCGACGGCGACCTGGCGGTCAACGTGGCCGCGCTGGTCGCGCTCCTCCGGGACTTAGACGTCGAAGGCGACTACCCGGGGTTCGTGGTTGACGAACTGCTCGGCCGGCAACTCGCCGGGACGATAGCCGGCAACCAACCGCTTCGACTCCTCGGCGAGGCGACGTTCCACTACGCCGACGTGGTCGTGACCGAGACGGAGGGAGATGCGGCAGGGGCCGACGACTTGGACGCCGCGCTCGCCGCGGGGTTCCAGACGCGACTGCCCGGCTGGGACTGGACCGAGAGCGAGAGTCCGTTCTCGGTCAGAGACATGGACTAAGGAAACGCTCGATGCGACGGACCACCGGCGAACGCTCGCGAATCAACCGATAGGGTGGGGCTGAAAGGGGCCGCCCGCTCGCGTTCATCGTGGTCGTCTCAGCGCGGCCACTATCTCGGGCGCGGCGGTGCCGCGGCCGAGATATCCCGCTGAGCGACCGCGAGCGGGCGGGGGCTTTCGAGGCGGTCACTGTCGCGTTCCTGCCGACAAAACTCCGTGCTATTCTTCGTCGTCCGAAACCTCGTCGCCCTCCCAGCCCTCGGTGTAGATACTGTCCTCGTCGGCGCCCTCGTCTTTCAGCACGTCCTCGGTCTGGACGACCATCTCGGGGACGCCGCAGACGTAGAAGTCCCGACTCTCGAAGTCGTCGACGTAGTCGCTCAGGTGCTCCTGAACGTGGCCCTCCGGACCCTCCCAATCGTCGGCCTCCGAGAGGACGTAGGTCACCTCGAAGTCGTCGTTCTCGGCGGCCATCTGGTCGAGCGTCTCGCGGTAGATGACGTGCTCTCGGTCCTTCTCCCCGAAGAAGAAGTGGGCGCGGCCCGACCCCTCCCGGGCGTACTGCTTGGCCATCGCCATCATCGGCGTGATGCCCGTCCCGGTCGAGACGAAGGCGACGTCCGAGTCCAGGTCGCGCAGGTAGAGGTCACCACCGAGTTCCTCGATTTCGACGGTGTCGCCCGGGTCGCGGTCGTGCATCCACGTCGAGGCGGTGCCGTCGGGGTAGCGCTTGATGGCGAGCGTGATGCGCTCGTGGCCCGGCAGCGCCGTCGAGGTGTAGGGTCGGACGACCTCGTCGTCCCCCGATTCCGCGTCGTCCTCGGCCGGGCTCTCGGCGCGGTCGAAGTGGACGTGGGTGTGCTGGCCGGGGTCGAAGTCGAAGGTGTAGCCGTCGGATTCGAGCACGAACTGCTTGACGGTCGGCGTCATCTGGTAGACGGACGTGACCGTGACCTCGTGCGTGTCGGTCATCGTGGAACCGGTGGGGCTACGACGGACGCGGGGAAAACTCGGGTGGCCGGGAAGCGTGGTCGGCCGGGACGTCCGGCCGGCCGAGCGAACGGCGTTCGGCCGGTCACTCCGGCGCCATCCCCTTCTCGTCGAGTTCGGTGAGGGCCGACTCGGACTTCCCGAGGTCGTCGAGTCCCATCCCGGCGAGCACGTGGTCGGCCTTCGTGAACTGCACGTCCTCGTAGGCCACAACCTGGACCCAGTTGCCCCACGGGTCCCGGAAGTCGAGACCGCCGGTTCCGAGTCGCTCGGCGTCGGTTTCCCTGAGGCGACGTTCGACGGCCTCGGGGTCGTCCACCACGAGTCCGAAGTGGCGGTGGTCGTCGGCCTCCCCGGGGTCCTCGACCGCGGCGAGCGCGAGGAACTGGTCGCCCATGTCGAGGAAGGCCGACGATTCCCCCCGGCCCCGGAGTTCGAACTCGAAGAGTTCGCCGTAGAACGCCAGAGCCTCGTCGACGTCCCCGACTTCGAGCGCGACGTGATTGACGCCGACCATCTTGGCTCGCGAGTCGTCATCGTCGGTCATGCGGAGTCTGCAGGAGCGTACGACGGGTCGCGGGATAACTCGGATGGCCCAGGGTACCGCGCCACCATCGTCGCGGTCCTCCGCGAGCGACTCGCGGCACCGACGAGAGTCGAAGGCTTTTCCCGACCGACTGCGAGTGTGGCGGTATGCAACCCGCGACGCTGTGCTACCTCCTGCAACCCGACGACGAGGAGGTGCTACTCATCCGCAAGAAGCGCGGACTCGGCGAGGGTCTGTACGTTGGCCCCGGCGGTAAAGTCGAGGACGGCGAGACGCCGTGACGGCGGAGCCGTCACGAGCCGTCGGTCGCTCCGCTCTCGACGACGCCCCGGGAGTGCGTCGTCCGCGAGGTCGAGGAGGAGATCGGCGTGACGCCCCGCGACCCCGAGAAGGTCGGCGAGTTCCGGTTCGTCTTCGGCGACGACCCGAGGATGTTCGTCCACGTCTTCCGCGCAGAACGGTTTTCGGGGACGCCCGAAGAAAGCGAGGAGGCCGACCCCGAGTGGTTCGACTACGACGCGGTCCCCTGCGACGGGATGTGGGAGGACGACCGCTACTGGATACCGTATCTGTTCGACGGCGAGACGTTCGCCGGGGAGTTCAGTTCGATTCAGTTGGCGAGGAGTTGGTCGAGTGGGACGTGGAGGCCGGTGTGTCTCTGTGAGTCATTCGGTCATCGGAAAACGATGAGACTCGTCGAAAGACGGTGTTTCGAGTCACTAGACAATCTTCGATGTGACAGTCACAACTCCACGGGACAACTCCACGGGTTTCGGTCACCAAACCCCGTACAGCGCGAGCAGAAGTGCGTCAACGACGACGATTCCGAGAACCATCGCCAAGAGAGCCCAACCTACGTACTCCGAGAGAACCCTCGAAGAGTTAGACGTCATACAGGATAATCTATTCGTTCGGTTAAAAATATTTCTTCGATACACGACTTTCTCGCTCGCAGTTACCCGTGTCGTTCTCCGGACACTTCTCACAACCCAGAACCACTACCACAGGTTCACCGCATTTAAGACCGCTTCGGAGAAATCTCTACGACAATGAGCGACAACGACCAGGAACTCGGCATCACCGAGTCCAAAGAGCACAACCCCGGCGACTGGTACGCGGAGGTCGTCCTGAAGGCCCACCTCGCGGACTACGCCCCCATGGGCGGGTTCATCGTCACCCGGCCCCGCGGCTACGCCCTCTGGGAGGGCCTGCAGGACCACCTCGACGCGTGGTTCAAGGAAACCGGCTCGCAGAACGCCTACTTCCCCGCGCTCATTCCCGAGAGCTACCTCGAACGCGAGAGCGACATCGTCGAGGGCTTCGACCCCGAGGTGGCGTGGGTCACCCACGGCGGCCACGAAGAACTCGAAGAGCGACTTGCGTTCCGGCCCACCAGCGAGTCCATCATCACGCCGTTCATGAGCCAGTGGGTCCGGAGCCACCGCGACCTGCCCCTGCGGCTCAACCAGTGGTGTTCGGTCATCCGGTGGGAGGCCACCGAGACCAAGCCGTTCTTCCGCACGAAGGAGTTCCTCTGGCAGGAGGGCCACACCGCCCACGAAACCGAGGAGGAGGCGTGGGACGAGACGATGACCCGCCTGGGTCAGTACGAGAAGCTCTACGAGGAGGTGCTGGCCATCCCGGTGATGCGCGGCCGCAAGCCCGCCCACGACAAGTTCCCCGGCGCCGACACCACCACGACCGTCGAGGCGCTGATGCCCGACGGCAAGTCGGTCCAGGGCGGTACTTCCCACTACCTCGGCCAGGGCTTCGCACGCGCGTACGACCTCACCTTCACCGACGAGGACGAGGAGGAGCAGGCGGCCCACACGACCTCGTGGGGGCTGTCGTGGCGCGCGCTCGGCGCGCTCATCATGACCCACTCCGACGACCAGGGGTTCGTCTGCCCGCCCGCCATCGCGCCCGAGCAGGTCGTCGTCGTCCCCATCTGGCAGGAGGAGAATCGCGAGGAGGTCCTGGAGTACGCCGAGGGCGTCGCCGACGACCTCGACGACGCGGGCGTCCGGGTCGAACTCGACGACCGCGACGAGCGCAACCCCGGCTTCAAGTTCAACGAGTGGGAGCTCAAGGGCGTCCCCGTCCGCATCGAGATCGGCCCCAACGAGGTCGAGGACGACGAACTCACGGTTGTCCACCGCCCCGACGGCGAGAGCACGGTCGAGGACCGCGAGTACATCGAGGACACCATCGAGGACCACTTCGACGACGTGTACGACAAGCTCTACTCGGCCGCCGAGGAGAACCTCGAGGAGAACGTCCGGGAGGCACACGACCGCTCGGAGATCCTCGGCACCATCGGGCGCTACGGTGGCTACGTCAAGACGCCGTGGTGCGGCGACGAGGCCTGCGAGCAGGCCATCAAGGAGGAAATCGCCGCGGAAATCGTGATGGTCCCGATGGACCGAGACGAGGAACCCATCGGCGAGGAGTGCGGCGTCTGCGGCGACGAGGCCTGCGAGACGGCGTACTTCGCGAAGTCGTACTGAATTCGACTCCTCTCGTATTCTACCGCTTTCGCTTCGGGCGACGAGCCGCCAGCAGTGCAACCGTCGTGAACGCAGTCAGTGCCGCCGAAACGCCAAACCCGGGAACGTCGGCGCCCGAGTTGGCGTCTCCGTTCGTAGCCGTCTCGGCGGGTTCGTTTGTCGTCTGGGTCGCTTCGTCTTCGCTCGTCGGCGATTCGAGGGTCGAAGTCGCCCTCTTCGTCGACGTCGTTCCCTCGGTCGATTCCTCGTGGGAGTTGACCACGGTGAAGTTCGTCACGACCGACTCGCGTCCGTCCGCGGCGAGCACCGAGGACCCCGCCAGCGTGAAGTTAGCACGGTACTCGTGGCCGGCCCGAAGTTCCGCCGCACGAGCGCCACGGGTTACGTTCGCGTCGGAGAGGTCGACGACGGCGTAGTAGCTGTCATTTTTCGCGTCAGCGACGACGCCAGCGTCGCCAGGTTCGAGGTGGATTTCGGCTTTCCGAACTTCGGTCATGGGGTTGGTCTGTTCGATTCGCAGTTCGGCCACACCACCGCCGAGGAACGACAGGAACCCTGCCGTTACGTTCGACCCGTTCTGCGCCGCGACAGCGCCGTCGAGTCCTGACGCGCGGAGTTCCAGAACGAGCGTGTCGTCGAGGGTCACGGCGTCGCTCCGGGTGAGGTTCCCCGCGTCCATCGCCGCGTTGACCGCGGTGAGGTTCGACAGGTTCGCCGACCCCGGCGCGACGAACGTTCGGAGGTCGTGCGTCGAACGCTCGGAGACGACGAGCTGACCGACGCTCGTCACCTCGGCGCCGGTCGCGTTCCCCGCCCAGAGTTCGAGGTCGTAGTCGTCGCTGGCGACCGGCGTCGACGCGTTCGAGCGCTCTCGCACCGAGACGGCGTCCTCACCGCGAGCCTCGAACGTCCCGTCGTAGGTGTTGAACCGGAGCGTCGCCCGGCCGTCGCCGTTCTCATCGTGCACGGTGACGGTGGCAAGGTGACGCTCGTCCGGGGACCCGACGCGGACCGTCGCCGCGTCGGTCCCGGAGAGGCGAACGCCGATGGCGGCGACGTCGCCGCGCTGTTCGTGCGCGATGCCGGTCGTCGCGAACTCGACGCGCGGGTCGTCGGCATCGTCGAGCGTCGAGGCGACCGGCGCGGAGAACGCGGCGGTCACCAGCGAGAGCGTTACCAGGCAGTACAGCAGTCGTCTCGGGTGGAGGGCCGGAGACATGGATACGCGTTCGAACAGGTAGGAAAAATAACTTCTGTTCGAGGTTCTATCTCCGACTACTCGTTCTCGTGGGGAATCGACAGCACGACGGCCTCGCCGGACAGCACGCGCTCGTCTTCGGTCTCGGCCACCGTGTCGACGCGAAGGCGGTCCTCGCCGAGGTTCTCTTTGACGGTGGCGGTCGCGGTGATGGTCTGGCCCGGCCGGACCGGGTTCTCGAAGTCGAGGTCCTGCGAGAGGTAGATGATATCCCCGGGGAGGTCCGCGAGCGCGGCGCTGACGACGCCCGCCGACAGCATCCCGTGGGCGATTCGCCCGCCGAAGAACGTCTCGGCGGCGTAGTCGTCGTCGAGGTGGACGGGGTTGTCGTCGCCCGTGAGTCGGGCGTAGTCGTCGATGGTCGCTTCGGTGACCTGGAGGGACGATTCCGCGGAATCGCCGGGGGATGCGACTGGCATGTCCGAACCGGAGTAGTCGTACGAGGTCAATCCTTCGGTTACCGCTGAAACGGGGTCCCCGGTTAACATGTAAAACGGGGTTTTAATGGTAGCCTCGTGCGTGAACTACCCCATGCCATATGCGGACAACGACGGGGTTTCGCTGTACTACGAACTCGCGGGCCCCGAAACCGGAGCGACCGTCGCTCTCGTGGAGGGCCTGGGCTACGGCCGGTGGATGTGGCGCTGGCAGCGCGACCGACTGACCGAGGCGGGCTACCGGGTCGTCGTCTGGGACAACCGGGGGACCGGCGATTCGGACGCGCCCGAGGGACCGTACGCTATCGCGGAGATGGCCGGCGATCTGGAGGCGGTGCTGGCCGACGCGGGCGTCGAGCGCGCGCACGTCGTCGGCGCAAGCATGGGCGGCATGATCGCCCAGCGGTACGCGCTGGACTACGACCGCGCCGAGTCGCTCGTCCTGCTCTGTACCTCGCCGGGCGGCCCGGAAGCCGTCGAGACGCCGCCCGAGACGCAGGCCCGGATGTTCGACGTACCGGAGGACGCCGACGAGTGCGAGGCCATCCGGTACAAGATGGAACCCGCCATGACCGACGACTTCTGGGAGGAGAACGACGACCTCATCGCCGACATCGTGGACTGGCGACTCGAAAGCGACGCGGACGCCCACGCCCGCGAGGCCCAGGCCGCCGCGGTGGCCGAGTTCGACGTCAGCGACCGCCTCGGCGAGATAGCGGTTCCCGTCCTGGTCGCCCACGGCGACTCCGACCGGGTGCTCCCCGTCGAGAACGCCGACCTGCTCTACCGGGACCTGCCGAACGCCCGCCTGGCCGTCTTCGAGGACGGCTCGCACCTCTTCTTCGTCGAGGACGCCGACGCGGTCAACGAACGCATCCTTGAGTTTCTGAACCATGTTTAGCCACGACGCGACCCCCTACGACTGGGTGGGGGCCTGGAGCGAGAAGCGCGCGCAACTGACGCCCGACGCGGTCGGACTGGTCGACGCGACCACGGGCGAGCGCTACACCTACGCCGAACTCGACCGGCGGGCCAACCGAACCGCGAGACTCCTCCGGGCCGAAGGCGTCGCGCTGGACGACCCCGCCGAAGGGGCGTCGGCGAGCGGGAACGACGCTGTCTCGGCCGGCGAGAACGACGGCGTCTCGGTGAGCGGGATGGACCGCGACGCGGCCGCCGGCGGCCGCGTCGCGGTCCTCTCGCGCAACCGCCCGGAACTGGTCGACCTCTTCTTCGCCACGGCGAAGACCGGCGGCGTGCTCGCGCCCCTCTCCCACCGCCTCGCGGCGGGCGAACTGGTCGCGATGCTGAACGACGTCGAACCGTCGCTGCTGGTGGTCGAGGACCCCTTCGCCGACCTCGCGGCCGACGTGCTGGCCCGCGACGACCGCGAGTTCGACTGCGCGGTCGTCTCGCTGTCCGCGGACAGCGAGACGACCGACTCCGAAGGCGGAGACGGCGCGGGAAGCGAGGACGGCGCGAGCGAGTGGGAGTCGTGGGACGACGCCCTCCCCGCGGACGACTCGCCCGTCGAAACCGCCGACCTGTCGATGGACGACCCGCACCTCTTCCTCCACACCGGCGGGTCGACCGGGATTCCCAAGGAGACGGTGCTCACCCACGGCTCTATCCTCTGGAACTCGTTCAACACCATCACCTCCTGGGGGCTCCGGGCCGACGACGTCACGCCGATGGTGTTCCCGATGTTCCACACCGGCGGCTGGAACGTCCTGACGGTGCCGCTGTTCCACCTCGGGGCCACCGTCGTCATCGCCCGCGAGTTCGACCCGGGCGAAGTGCTCCGCCTCGTCGCGGACGAGGGCGCGACCGTCCTAGTCGCGGTACCTGCGGTGCTCCGGATGATGACCCAGGACGACGACTGGGCCGACACCGACCTCTCGACCCTGCGGTTCGCCAAGAGCGGCGGCGGCCCCTGCCGCGAGGCGGTGATGAACGCGTGGTGGGACCGAGACGTCGACCTCTCGCAGGGCTACGGCCTGACCGAGTGCGGCCCGAACAACTTCTCGATGCCCGAGGGCTGGCCGACCGAGAAGGCCGACAGCGTCGGCGTCCCCGCGACCCACGTCGACGCCCGGGTCGTCGACCCCGACGGCACAGAACTGCCGGACGGCGAGATCGGCGAACTCGAACTCGCGAGCCCTCACGCCGCCGACCGCTACTGGCGCGACCCTGAGGAAACCGCCGAGACGTTCCGCGACGGCTGGGTCGCAACCGGCGACCTCGCACGCCGCGACGAGGCCGGCTACTACTACATCGAGGGCCGGAAGAAGAACATGTACGTCTCGGGCGGCGAGAACGTCTATCCCGCCGCCGTGGAGGACCGCATCGCCGACCACCCGAAGGTCGAGGAGGTCGTGGTCGTCCCCGTCCCCGACGACAAGTGGGGGCAGGTCGGCAAGGCCGTGGTCCAGGGCGACGAGTCGCTGACGCTCGACGAACTCGCGGAGTTCCTCGACGGGAAACTGGCGCGGTTCAAGCACCCGCGCGACCTCGCGTTCGTCGACGAGATGCCGACGAGCGGCCCGTCGAAGATCGACCGCGGCGCGGTGGACGCCGAGTTCGGCGAAGACGGGGCGAACTGACCGGCCGGCCTCCGCGTTCCGAAATATCTCCGCGTTCCCGGGCGAGCGGCGCGCCGCTCGCCCGGGAACGAGTGCATCGGTCCGACGCGTTCGGTCCGTCCCGCCCGCGGCCACAGAATCCGAGTCAGTGAAGGAGTCGTTCGGGTCGGCTGGTCGAGCGACCCTCGCTCGATTCGAGCGCCGCCAGGCCGTCGGCGACGGTGTACTCGCGGCCGTCCTTCGCGTGCGGGAAGACGGCGGCCAGTTCGTCGTCGTACCTGACCGCGAGGCAGGCGACCGGGAGTCGCAACTCCGTGCGGTCCTCGCCCGTCATCTCCGAGCGAACCTCGTGCTCTTCGAAGCAGTGGTCGACGGACGCGCCGGTCCGGTCGGCCCACTCCCGGAACTCGTCGACGGTCGCGAGCACGTCGCCGCCGAGCGCGGGGCGGTCGCCCCTGACCCGGCGACAGACCTTCCGGCCCCACACTTCGACGTCGCACTCGTCGATGGTCCCCTCGCGTTCGAGGCGTTCGAGGCGTTCGAACAGCGTCCCCGGAACGTCCTCGGCCCCGCTCGGTGCGAACCCCTGCGTGAACAGTCGAGCCCGCAGCGTAGATTCCCCGTTTCGCAATTGTGCATTCGCGTCGTTCATCTTCTCCACCCTGAAGCGTTCCCACGACGGGCCCGGGTTAAACGGTTTCGTCCACGTGGAAACGAACCGTCAGTTAGGGCCGGCGGAGAGCCGCCGGCCGGCTCGAGCGTTTCGGAGATTATGGGCGTCTCCCGGCGCGAACCCGGCGCTCGGGACGGATGTCGTCACTCGGTTCCGGCCGACGTCGACTCGTCGGCGTCGGCCGGTCGCTCGGGCGAGGGGTCGACCATCACCGTCGCGTCGCCCTCGACGATGGTCTCGCCGTCCGGATTCCGGACGGCCACCGATAGCCGGTAGCGGTCGCCGTCGAGTCGCTCGACGATGCGACACGTCGCGGTGAGTCGGTCGCCGACGTGCGCCGGCCCCAGGAACGACAACTCCTGGGAGAGGTAGACGACGGTCCCCGGGAGCGCCGCCAGCGCCGCGCTGACCAGTCCGGCGACAAGCCCGCCGTGGACGATGCGTCCGCCGAACCGGGTCCCCTCGGCGTACGCGTCGTCGAGGTGGAGTCGGTTGGTGTCGCCGCTGGCGTCGGCGAAGCTCAGGACGTCGTCGTCCGTGACGGTCTTCGAGAACTCGACGGAGTCGCCGACGGCCAACTCCTCCCGGGCGTCGACCGTGCGTTCGAGTTCCCAGTCGGACCGGACGTACGTGAGCGAGTCGACCGGCGCGGGTTCGACGGAGTCGTCGAACTTCGGGGAACTCGCTTCGTCGCGCTCCGGCGGAACCTCGGGGATGCCGTTCGGAATCGTCGCCAGCGCCGCGCGGTTGGCGTTCGCGGCCGCGGTGAACGACAGTTCGAGCGCCCGCGTCCACGCGGTCGTGAACCCCTGAAACGGGGCCGTCCAGGAGTCCGAGAACGGGGTCGCCCGGGTACCGTTCGTGCCTTGCGTCTGCTCCATGGTAGTGTTCGTCGTGCCGACGGGGTAAGGGTTCTGTGCCCGAATGCGCGGTTCGCTCCGGACCGTTCTTCGCCGCGAATCGTCCGGAAAGCGTCTCGACCGCCCGGGTTCGTGGATAATCCGGCCGCTCAGGCGCGGTCGACCGTCGGCGGTGAATGGTAGCGAGTGGTGAGTGCCTCCACTCGACGGTAATGAAATCCATCTGGGAGTCATCTTTATGGATGTCCCGACCCACGTTCTAATCGGGATGACGGGGGGAGATGACGACGTCACGTGGCCAGCGGCCGCGTTCGCAAAACAGATGCAGGAAGCGAGCGAGGACGCGATGGAACAACAGCAGGAGTTGTTTCGCCGCTGGCTCTCGGCCAGCGCCGAGGGGGACCCGACGGAGGACCTCTCGGAGTACGCGGCCACGAGCGTCGAGACGGCGACCTTCAAGACTCGCGTCCAGAGCGGCGGCCGAATCAGCATACCCGACGTGGAGCGCGAAGTCCTGGGCATCGAAGAGGGAGACATCGTCCAGGCCATCGTCCTCCCGGTGAACCCGCCCAACGGTGATTAAAATGTCGAGAAATCAACAGACACGGAACCCGATGAACGCGATGTTCGAGATGCAGCGAAACGCCATCCAGCAGAGCCAGCAGATGATGCAGCAGGGCATCGACATGCAGCAGCGTGCGACCGAGTCGATGATGCGGAACAACCTCAGCTCGGGTCGCAACGCCCAGCGCCAGGGCACCGAGTTCGCCCGTAACTGGATGGACACCTACTTCCGCACGCTCGGGACGATGTTCGGCCAGGGAGACACCTCCGAGGTGAGCGACCAGCTCCGCGAGCAGTTCGAGCAGTTCAACGACTCCCAGGAGGAGGCCTGGAGCTCGTTCGAGGACAGCCTCGACCAGGCGATGGACGCCTACGAGGACCTGAGCGAGAGCCAGAAGGAGCTCATCGACCGGTCGTTCAACTCGTTCTTCGAGATGCAGCGCGAAACCGGCGAGCGCGTCGCCGACGCCGCTGAGGAGATGGAGCGACAGGCCCAGGAAGGCGAGTCGTCGTCCGGTTCGTCGAGCTCCTCGAGCTCCTCGGGCTCCTCGAGTTCGTAGAGCGCCGAACCGACCCGAAAGCGGAGATACACGACGTTATTTAGTACGATGTCAGATTCAAGTACAGCGACTGAGGGAACGGGGGAGTGGCCGTACGACGAGGCGGTTTTCGATGCACTGAAGGAGTCCGTCGAAGCGCAGGGCGAGTTCGTCGACCGGTGGGCGGCCGCGATGCACGACGCGAGCGACGAACAGCACCTGTGGGGCGACGCCGCCGAGGGGTACGCGCGGGCCTACGAGGTGTGGATGGAGGCGTCCCGACGAGCGTTCGAGCGGTCGACCGACCTGATGGCGGGCGAGGAGGTGCCGATGGAGGAGTTCCGCGACCTTTGGATGGACGCGGCCAACGACGCGTTCAAGGAGCTGGCGTCGTCGGACGCCTTCGCCGCCGCGCTCGCCCAGAACGTCGAGCAACTCGACGTGATTCAGGACGCCCAGGAGGCGACCCAGACGGCGCTCCACAACTACGGCTTCGCCACCGAGGGCGACGTGACGGAGGTCGGCGAGCGACTGGTCGAACTCGAACGGAGACAACACGAGGTCGAGCGCAAACTCGACCGGATACTCGACGCGGTGGAAGAATGAGCGAAACCACCGACGACGCCGCGCGCGAGGGGGCGCGCCGGCTCAGCGTGCTGGACGCCTTCACCGAACTCGAGCGCCAGTCGTGGGAGAACGCCGGCGAGTTCATCGAGACGATGACGCTCGCGCCCGAGCGAATCCAGGACGCCGCCCACGTCGAGGTGGGCCAGACGCCGAGCGAAGTGGTCTACTCGGAGAACAAACTCGACCTGCTCCACTACGAGTCGGAGGCCGACGAAACCTACGACGTGCCCATCCTCGTCGTCTACGCGCTCATCAACAAGCCGTACATCCTCGACCTCCAGCCGGACCGGAGCGTGGTCCGGCGACTGCTGGAGGCCGGCTTCGACGTCTACCTCATCGACTGGGGCGAACCGTCGAACCTCGACGCCTCGCTGTCGCTGTACGACTACGTCGAGCGCTACATCGGCAACTGCGTCGACGTAGTCCGCGAACGCGCCGACATCGATGCCGTCAACGTGCTCGGCTACTGCATGGGCGGGACGATGAGCGCGATGTACGCCGCGCTCCACCCCGAGAAGGTCCGGAACCTCGGGCTGATGGCGACCGGGCTCTGCTTCGACGGCACCGGCGGCGTCCTCGAAGAGTGGGGCGGCGGGCAGTACGACCCGGACGACCTCGTCGAGACGTTCGGCAACGCGCCCGGCGGCCTGCTGAGCATCGGGTTCGCGATGCTCGACCCCGTCCAGAACTTCGTGACGAAGTACCTGCGGCTGTACGACAATCTGGAGGACGAGGAGTTCGTCGAGAACTTCGTCCGGATGGAGCGGTGGGTCAGAGACTCCCCGGACGTGGCGGGCGAGGCCTACCGGGAGTTCATCGAGTACCTCTACCAGGACAACCTGCTCATGAACAACGACCTCCACCTGAACGGTCGCCACGTCGACGTCGAGAACATCGACATGCCGGTGCTCCAGTTGGTCGCCGAGTACGACCACCTGGTCCCGCCGGCGTCGAGTCTCCCGTTCAACGACGAGGTCGCCAGCGACGACGTGACCACCATCGAGTCGCCGACCGGACACATCGGCCTGTCGGTTTCCTCGAAGGCCCACGACGAGGTGTGGCCCAAGGCCGTCGAGTGGTTCGCCGCGCGGTCCCAGCCCGACGTGGAGGGCACCCCGCAGGCTGACGCCGAAGCGGCGGCCGCCGAGCGCCGGGCGGAGACCGAGGCGGAAGGCGAACCCGCCGAGACGGCGAGCAGCGCCGACGAGGCCGTCGAAACCGAGTCGGGCGAGCCGGCGGAGACGACCGAACCGGTCGACGTGCGGGCCGGAACCGCGCCGGAAGGTAGCAGTCTCGAGGTCCTCGAGGGCATCGGGCCGGCCTACGAGGAACGACTCACCGAGGCGGGGTTCGAGACGGTCGAGGAGCTGGCGGACGCAGACGAGGTCGACCTCGCCAGGCGGACCACGCTCTCGGAGAAGCGCGTCCAGGGGTGGATAGAGCAGGCCCAGGAGTTCGTCCGGCAGCGCGGCGAGTTCGACGGAGAGTGAGCCGGAGTTCGACGACCCATCAGCTCGCCCGACTGATTTTCCAACGGATTAGTCAGTAACTGCACGAACGTACGGCGACACGACAGTTGTCTGCATAAACGCTTATGGCAAACTGCGGTGGCGACCACGTATGGGGGTTGACCGAATGACCACGTATCCAGGAGGGCCGCCTACAGCGCCGAGAGCGCCTGATATCGGCCGATTCGATCGTGCGCGACTCGGCGGGGGGAAGAAACGATGACCGTCGAGGACAAGACGTGCCTGGTCACGGGCGCGTCCCGAGGTATCGGACGCGGCGTCGCCGAGGAACTGGGTCGGAACGGTGCCAACGTCGTCATCAACTACGTCTCCTCGGAGGAGGAGGCCCACGAGACCGCCGAACAGATCGAGTCCGAGGGCGGCACCGCGGTCGTCGCACAGGCCGACGTCTCGGACCGCGAGGCGGTCGACGACCTCGCCGACAGCGTCCGCGACACCTTCGGGTCGGTCGACGTGCTGGTGAACAACGCCGGTATCACCATCGACCGGAAGTTCGAGGACATGACCCGCGAGGAGTGGGACCGAGTGATGGACGTGAACCTCGGCGGGACGTTCAACTGCACGAAGGCGTTCTACGACGACATCGAGTCGGCCGAGGAGGGACGGCTCATCAACGTCTCCAGCGTCGTCGGCCAGCAGGGCAACTACGGCCAGGCCAACTACGCGGCGACCAAGAGCGGGATGTTCGGGTTCACCCGGTCGCTCGCGCTCGAACTGGCCGGTTCGGGGTCGACCGCGAACTGCGTCGCGCCCGGATTCACCGAGACCGACATGCTCGCGGAGGTCCGCGAGGACATCCGCGAGCGCATCCGGAAGAAGATTCCGCTCAACCGGTTCGCGCAGGTCGACGACGTCGCCTGCGCCGTCCGGTTCCTCGCCAGCGAGGAGTCGTCGTACATGACCGGCCAGGTCGTCAGCGTCAACGGCGGCATGGAGTGGTGACCGCCTCTCGTCGGGCGCCGGCAGACTTGCGCTGACCGCTCGCCTGACGGTCTGGAGTCGAGAGGAGCCTTCTTTTTCGCGACTTCCGTTCGAGCGGCCGCGACCGTCTTCGACGCTCGAGTGGGTCGCGAGCGCGACGTTCTCTATTGGACGAGGAGAATCACCTTGAGCGGAAAACACGACCGGCTGAACTTCATGGAAAACCGACAGCCGGCGGCCGCGTGTCGACGTCACGGAATAGAAAGATATTAACCCGTGGGATGGCCGGGAGTTATCAATGCCCACGGTCACCAATGACGGTCTCTCCCTCTACTACGAAACCGCGGGGGACCCCGACGCCGAACCGGTCGTCTTCCTGCAAGGTTGGGGAGTGGGTCGATGGCTGTGGCGCTGGCAGCGCCGGGCGCTGGCCGACCAGTTCCGGGTCATCCTCCCCGACAACCGCGGCACCGGGCAGTCGGAGACACCCGGCGGTCCGGGCAACGTGCCGGAGTTGTTCGTCGAACGGACCGGTCGCCTGTGGTCGAACTGGCTGTCGATGTTCTGGTCGCCGATGCTGGTCGACCCGTGGTTCCGGTGGCTCGACGGCTTCGACCGACCGTACACCATCTCGTCGATGGCCGGCGATCTGGAGGCGGTGCTGGCCGACGCGGGCGTCGAGCGCGCGCACGTCGTCGGCGCGAGCATGGGCGGCATGATCGGCCTCCAGTACGCCATCGAGTACGACCGGGCGAAATCGCTGACGCTGCTTGGGTCGACGCCCGGGGGCCGAGACGCGGTGCTCCCCGACCCGGACGTCCAGATGAAGATGGCCTCCGGGGTCGCGCGGGCCGCCGACAGGGCGGAACTCCGCCGCCGGACGCGAATCGCGATGTCCGAGGAGTTCGCCGACGCCAACGACGACCTGGTCGAGCGAATCCTCGACTGGCGCGCCGACGCCGACGCCACGCCGCGGGGTCGGTTCCTCCAGGCGGTCGCCGCCACCTCCTTCGACGCGAACGGTCGGCTCTCGGAGGTCGAGATTCCGACCCAGGTGCTCCACGGAACCGCCGACCGCGTCCTGCCGGTCGAGAACGGCCGCCTGCTGGCCGACCGCCTGCCAGACGCCTCCTACACGCCCATCGAGGGCGGTTCGCACCTGTTCTTCATCGAGGAACCGGACCGCGTGAACGACCACCTCCGCGGGTTCCTCCGGGAGCACCGCGCCGAGGCGTAGCGTCGGCGACGGCTGGGATTGGACGGTCGGGATTCGATGGCCGGGATTCGACGGCCACGGGCGCGGTCGTCGAATCCCGGAGTCCGTCTCGAATTTTCGGACTTTCTCGGAGTTCCGGACGCTACCTCGTCCGACCGAGCGCGAACCGCTCGACCGCATCGACGAACGCGCCGGGCCGCTCCAGGTTGCAGACGTGGCCGGCCCCCTCGATGACCTGAAGTCGGGCGTTCGGGGCGGCGATTACGTGTTCGTCCTCGCCGAGTCGGTTGAGCAGGTCCCACTGGCCGTTGAGCACCAGTGACGGCCCGGAGAACGAGGCGAACGCCGACCGAAAGTCCACGCCCGCGAGGTCGAACCCCGCTTTGCCGAACTGTCGGGGGTAGAACCCCGATTCGAGTATCTCCCGTTCAGCGTCGGCGTCGAGTTCTCGGCGCTTCACCCACTGTGCCGCGAGCGCCTCGACCGCGCGGTTCGCGAGTCCGTTCTCGGTGACGGCCTCGGAGGCGGCCGAGACGCCGCGGGTGAGCGGTTCCAGCAGTCCCACCGGGTTCGCGCTGCTGCCCGAAATCACCAGCGCGTCGACCTTCTCGGGGTGGCGGCGGGCGTACGCCGTGGCGACGTAGCCGCCGAGCGAGAGGCCCACGACGGTCGCGCGACCCCTGGCGACCGTCTCGACGACGTCGTCGAGGCGTCGTATCCCGGCCTCCAGTTCGAAGTCCTCGTCGGCGAGCGCGCCGTGGCCGGGGAGGTCGGGCGCGACGACCCGGTAGTCGTCGGCCAGCGACTCCCGCTGGGGGACCCACATCTTCCGCGTGAACATCACGCCGTGGACGAACACGACCGGCTGTGCATCCGCGGGACCGGCGACGTCGACGCCTCGAAGTTCGGTCCTCGTCTCCGCGTCTGGGCTGTTCATGGCGCTTCTACCGCCAGCGTTTCCTTAGGTGCTTGGGGCGGGTCGGACGGTGCCGACGGCTCAGTCGGAAAGCCCATGACGGCCCGGCAGTGAGAGGTAGCGATGACCGACGAACCGACCGAAACGGTCGCCCTGACCGGCTACGGAATCTACGTCCCCGAGCACGTCGTCACGGGCGAAGAGATCGCCGCCCAGAGCGGAATCCCCGAGGAAGTAGTGGTCGAGAAGATGGGCGTGAAAGAGAAGCGCGTCTGTCCTCCCGATGGGGACCACGTCACCGACATGTGCGTGAAGGCCGCCGAACGCGCGCTCGCCGACGCCGACCTCTCGGCCGACGAACTGGACATGGTACTGTATCACGGCTCGGAGTTCAAGGACTTCGTGGTGTGGAGCGCCGCCGCCAACGTCGCCGAGCGCGTCGGCGCCGAAAACGCCTTCGCCGTCGAGAGCTACGCGCTGTGCGCCGGTGCGCCGCTCGCGCTCCGCCAGGCCAAATCCCAACTGCTCGCAGATACCCCCGAGAAAATCCTGCTCGTCGCGGCCAGTCGCGAAGAGGACCTCGTGAACTACGAGAACGAGGATTCGTCGTTCATGTTCAACTTCGGCAGCGGCGCGAGCGCGACGGTTCTGGAGAAGGGCCCCGCGGACGGTCGCGCGTGCGCGACCGTCGGCGAGAGCGCCGCCGTGACCGACGGGAGCTTTTCGGAAGACGTGGTGATGCCCGCAGGCGGGTCGCGCAACCCTGCGAGTCACGCCACCGTCGATGCGGGCCTCCACTCGCTGGACGTGCCCAACCCCGAGGGGATGAAGGAACGACTGGCGGAGGTGAGCCTCGAGAATTTCGAGGAAGTCGCGGACGAGGCGCTGGCGCGGTCGGGCTACGACCGCTCGGACCTCGATTTCCTGGCGCTCACCCACATGAAGCGGTCGTTCCACGAGTACCTGACCGACCGCCTCGACGCTCGGAACTACTATCTGGACGAGTACGGTCACGTCCAGAGCGTCGACCAACTCCTCGCGCTCGACGAAGGCCTCTCGCGCGGCCTCGTGGAACCGGGCGACGTCGTGCTGTTCCTGGCCGCCGGCACCGGCTACACCTGGGCCGCCACCGTATTGGAGTGGCACTGAGACGTTCGAAGTTGCTCACCGCGGACGCCTCCGGAGGAAGCGCGAATCGGCGCGACCGAAAGCGTAGGCGATAGCGAACCGGATGTCGGGGGGTGCGGCGAACCCAGATGGGTTCGACGGGGCGGGGAGAGTACATTTCGTCTGTTCTCGGGAGGCGGTAACGAGGGACGGTGGCCCGAAGAACGGTTCGGAGGGAGAGTGCGTTTCGTCTGTTCTCGGTGGACGGTAACACGGGACGGTTCTCGGAGGACGTCCGGAGATTTCGACGGAGTGTCCGGAGGGTGAGAGTACGTTTCGTCTGTTCTCGGCGGTCGGTCGGCCTCTCGTCTCGCGATGCCCCCATCTCGTGACGACTTCCGGCGAGAGGTTTCTTCGGTCACAACACGGCTTCGTCGTGACACGACTTCGGCTACCACGTGACCTCCGTCGTGACACGGCTCCCGGCGCGACGTCTCGCTTCGGGGGAGAGTACGTTTCGTCTGCTTTCAGTCGGAGTGGAAACACCCGAGGAGAGCCGAGATACTGAGTGGAGGATACTGAGTGGAGAGCGGAAGTACGACGGACAGAGAGTACGTTTCGTCTGTTCTCGCAGTTCGCAAGAACGGGGAAGAACCGAATCAGTAGGCCAATCCGTCCGTCTGACTGACTCTGCCGTGGTTCACGGGACGAACCTGACGGAACGACCACGTAAATAGAAACGGACAGGCGAAAAGTCGAGGCAAGAGGGCCGGAATCACCGAGAGATGCGGCCGAAGTGAGAGTACGTTTCGTCTGTTCTTCGCGAAACCACTCTCGTCCCCCAGCGTTCACGGCGAGAACCTAGAGTGTTAACTTGAACCTTTGCGTAGCGGCAAGTAGCATTTTCCATCTCATCAACCTCTCTATCGAGAAGTTACTCACGAAATCTACTCTCCCTCCCCTACTTGTACCGGTCCAACAGACGAAACCCAAGTACACGGGTTTTATATCCGGGCGGTCGGAGGTTCGGGGCAAGAACAATGGGCGGGCTGTTCAGCGACGTCACCGACACGATATTCCTCAACAAGAAGGTTCTCGACGAGGAGTACCAACCGGACGAGATCCTCGAACGCGAAGACGAGATAGACGAGTACAAGTCGGCGTTCAAGGACGTGCTCTTCGGCCGGAACCCCTCGAACGTCATGCTCTACGGGAAGGCGGGCGTGGGAAAGACCGCGGTCACGCGGTACGTCCTCGACGAACTGAAGACCGAAACCGACCAGCGGGAGGAGGCCGACGAACTCTACGTCCACCGCCACAACTGCAACGGCGACACCATGTTCAGCGCCGTCCGGACCCTGGTGAACGGGCTCCTCCCCGAGGACAGCGCCAAGTTCCCCAAGAAGGGCCTCTCTCGGGCCGACGCCTTGGAGGAGTTCTACGTCCAACTCGAACGACTCGGCGGGACGCACCTCGTCGTCCTCGACGAAATCGACCACCTCCAGGACGCGAACGAACTCCTCTACGAACTCCCCAGGGCGCGCGCGAACGACTACATCTCGAACGCCCGCATCGGCATCATCGGCATCAGCAACAACTACACCTTCCGCCAGCGCCTCTCGGCGAAGGTTCAGGACGCGCTCAAGGAGGAGGAGATCTCGTTCAGCACTTACGACGCCAACGAACTCCGGGCCATCCTCCACAACCGCGCGGAGAAGGCGCTCTCGGACGACAGCTACTCCGACAGCGCAATCGCGAAAGCCGCAGCGGTCGCCGGCCGCGACACCGGGAGCGCCCGCCAGGCCATCGACCTCCTGCGGAAGGGCGCCGAAATCGCCGAGGAGAACGGCGAACCCATGGTCGAGGACGACCACATCGAACTCGCCCGCGAGGCCGTCAAGCGCGGCCGGCTTCAGGACAAGATCGAAGACCAGTCGCTCCACGCCAGACTGGTCCTGGAAGCGGTCGCCCAACTCGACCACGTCGGCGAGACGCCCGCCCGCTCGAAGGAGATAATGAAGACCTACCGCCGGGTCACCGCCAAGCGCGCCGAGGAACCGCTGACGACGCTCAAGAGCATCCAGAACCACCTCAGCGACCTCTACATGCTCGGGTTCCTCCTCCGAAGCGAGGAGAACGAGGGCCGGAAGGGCGGGTCGTACCACGAGTACGACCTCGACATGGACGCCGACGTCGTCTTCGAAGTCTGTGACGAACTCGACGAGGAAGACGCCGTCTGACGGTGCCTCACGGGGGGCTGACGGTGCTCCCGCCGGGGGCTAATGATGCTCCGGCGGGGAACCGTCTTCACGCTCCCGCGACGGAAACTCGACTCCGAAGGACCCCAACGCGACCCTCTCCCCGGAACGACCCAACTCGGCCCTCTCCCGGTGGCGTCTCACCTCCGACGAAGTACCTCCTCTGACGAAGTACCGCCTGCGACAGAGAACCTGCCCGAACGTTCCTGAACATTTACCTGTTTGTCCGGTATACTCGAAATTAAAGGTGGGCGAGTGCGTTGTACCGAGACGATACGGAGACACCAAGACGATGGAAGACGGACCCGAACGCGATTTCGACTGGCTGACCCGGTCGGACGTCGCGATACTGCGCGACCTCTCCGCGGACGGCCCCGACTACATTCCGCTGGTCGCCAACCGAATCGGCATCCACCTCAAGCACGTCGAGAGCCGCTGTACCGTGCTCCTCGAACGGGGATTGATAGAGCAAACCACCGACGAAGTCATCTACCGCCTCACCGAAGACGGCGAGCAGTGTCTGCGCGCGCGCTCCGACGACGAGGCCACGTGACCCCGACCGCGGTTCCGTCCGACTTCACGTTTTCTCCAGACCGCACGCTTTCCCCCAACCGCACGCTCTCCCCCGACCGTACGCTTTCTCCCGACCACACCCTCTCCCCCGACCGCATTTCGCATCCGACCCCCGGTGGCGGGTACGATTCAACGAGAAGGCTTTACCGACGCGCACCTGATTACTGACATAATGGAACCGTCCCGCGAGGCGAACGCGGAACTCCGAACGCGCGTCCGTCAGCAGGAGGTCGTCGCCGAACTCGGTCAGCGGGCGCTCGAGACTGGCGAACTCGACCGGCTGATGCACGACGCCGCGGTCGCCGTGTCTCGGACGCTCGAAACCGACTACGCCGCCGTCCTCGAACTCTCTCCGGCCGGCGACGAAGCGGTCCTCCGCGAGGGAGTGGGCTGGCGCGAAGGAACTGTCGGGACCGCGACCCGCTTCGCCGACGACTCGCACGTCGCCCGTGCGCGCGGCCGAACCGACCCGGTCATCGTCGACGACTTTCGCACCCACGAGGAGTTCTCTGCGTTCGGATTTCTCGACGGCCACGACGTCACCGGCGGTATCGCCGCGCGAATCGGCTCCTCGGACGACCCCTGGGGCGTACTGGGCGTCTACGCGACGGACCGGCGCTCGTTCACCGAGAACGACGCCACCTTCGTCCGGAGCGTCGCGAACGTCCTGGCGTCGGCCATCGAAAACGAACGGACCCAGAGCGAACTCGAAGAGATATACGGTCGCATCTCCGACGCGTTCTTCGCGCTCGACGAGGAGTGGCGGTTCACGTACCTCAACGAGCGCGCCCACGAGCTTATCAACCCCGAGGGGCGGACGCTGGTCGGCCGCAACGTCTGGGAGGAGTTCCCCGAAGCCATCGGCCGCAAGTTCAAGTCGAAGTACGAACACGCGATGTACGAACAGGAAACCGTCGCCTTCGAAGAGTACTATCCCGAGCCACTCGACGCGTGGTTCGAGGTGCGGGCCTACCCCTCCGAGTCGGGGCTGTCGGTGTACTTCCGGGACGTCACCGACCGCCGCAAGCGCGAGCAACGACTCGAACGGAAGGAGCGCCAGTTCGAGGCGGTCTTCGAGGACCCGAACATCCTCGTGGGACTGCTCGACCCGAGCGGGAAGGTGCTGGACATCAACCAGACGGCGATGGAGTACATCGACGCCGACCTCGGGGCGGTGACCGGCGAACCGTTCTGGGAGACGCCGTGGTGGGGCGAGGGCGACGAGGGCGCCGACGTCAGGGAGTGGGTCGAGCGGGCGGCAGCCGGCGAGTACGTCGACTTCGAGACGGACCTCACCCGCCCCGACGGTGAGGTGTACACGATCAACGGCGTGTTCAGACCGGTCACGAACGACGAGGGCGAGGTCGTCTCGGTGCTCGTCTCGGACCGCGACATCACCGAACGCCGCGAGTACGAACGTCAACTCGAACAGAGCGAGCAGCGCTACCGCACGCTGGCGGAGTCGTTCCCGAACGGTATCGTCACGCTGTTCGACGAAGACCTGCGGTACACGCTCGCGGCGGGCCGAGCGTTCGAGACGCTCCCGGTTTCCCGCGACGACCTCGAGGACCGGACGCCCCGCGAGGCGTGGGGCGAGGAGGTCGCCGACGCCCTCGAACCGGCGCTGCGGGACGCCCTCGACGGCGAGGAGACCGCGGTGGAGGTCACGTACGTCGACCGCGAGTGGATCATCTACGTGGTACCGATTACTGACGAGGACGGGGACGTCTTCGGCGGGATGACGATGGCCCAGGACATCACCGAGCGCAAGGAGTACCGCCGCCGACTCGAAGAGACGGTCGAGAAACTCGAGGAGTCCAACGAGCGCCTCGAATCGTTCGCCAGCATGCTCGCCCACGAACTCCGCAACCCCGTCACCATCGGCCAGATATACGGCCGACAACTGCCGGACGAGTCCGACTCGGAGGCCGTCGAGTACGTCACCGAGGCGTTCGACCGCATCGAGGACATGATCGACGTCCTGCTGGTGTTGGCCAGGGGTCGCAAGGCCCTCGGCGAGCGGACTCCCGTGGACCTCGCGGCGGCGGCGCGCGAGGCGTGGGAGGACCTGGACACCGACGACGCGACGCTCGACGTCACCGTCGACGGCAAGATACAGGCCGACGAGACGTACATCCGCCACCTGTTCAAGAACCTGTTCGAGAACGCAGTGAAACACGGCGGCCCCGGGGTCGGCGTCACGGTCGGCGACCTGCCGGACGACTCCGCGGGCGAAGACTCGACGGACGAGTCCGTCGGCGTCTCGGCCGAGTCGAGCGAGGACGAGGCTCGGCAGGGAGCGAGGCGGACTGCCGGCGGCTTCTACGTCGAAGACGACGGCGACGGCATCTCGGCCGACTATCTGGAGTCGGTCTTCGAGGTGGGCTACACGACCGCCGCCGGCGAAGGAGGCACGGGCCTCGGCCTGGCGTTCGTCCGGGAGTTGGCCGAGACCTACGAGTGGGACTGTCGAGTGACCGAGGGCGAGGCGGGCGGCGCGCGCTTCGAGTTCACGGGAATTCGGAACGCGGAGTGACGCAACCGGAAATCGCGGTCGGGTTTCGACGCGTGGCGTCGAAACCCGACCGCGACTCCTCTCCGACCGCACTCCTTCTCCGCCGACGCCCCGCCGTTTTCTGCTACGACTCCGCCGCCCACTCGTCACGTAGCAGGCCGTACATGTACGCGTCGTGGTAGTCGCCGCGGAACCACGTCGCCTCCCGCATGGTCCCTTCGCGCTCGAAGCCCAGCGACTCCAGCAGACCGACCGAGGCGTCGTTGAAACTCCCGACGTGGGCGGTGAGTCGCCGGAGGTTCCGGTCCTCGAAGGCGTAGCGCACCAACCGGCCGGCGGCGTCCGAGCCGTACCCCCGTCCGTGGTGGTCGGGGGCGAACCAGTAGGCGAGTTCGGCGTCGCGCGACCGGTCCGTCTCGCTGGGACCGTACTTCGACATCGTCAGCGAAACCACGCCCAGCGGTTGGTCGCCGTCGCAGGCGAGACAGTGGACGCTCCCCTCGTCGCAGACGACGCTCTCGAAGAACTCCTCGGCCTGCGTGCGGTTCGTCGGATTCACGTCGAGCGCGGGCCGCCACACGCGGGGGTCGTTCATGCACCGCCGGACGAACTCGACGTCCGATTCCTCAACCGGGTGGAGGGTGACTTCCTCGCCTTCCAAAAAGACCGGACCTGGCATACGCCTCGTTCAGAACCGAGCGGCAAAACGCTGTGGTGGGTGTGACGGTCAGTAGCACGCGACCGGGATTCGTCGCGAAAACGGACACCGTTTTCCACCGAAATCCGTATCGCGCCGGCGGGAGAATCCGTATCTCTGTATGTTATATAAGGGCCCTAGTTTGGCATTAACACCTCCTTATTGATTCAGGGGTAGGCTCTTAAGACGGCATGCGCACGTTGCGCACATGACCGAGCACCCACGCCCGTCCGATTCGGGAGACCGACCTCTTCTCGCCGACCCCGCCGACGACCGCTCGAACTGCGGCGTCGGCGTCGTCATGGACCTCGAAGGCGACGGAAGCCACGACGTACTGGCCGACGGCCTCGAACTGCTGGCCAACCTCGAACACCGCGGGACGACCGGCGCCGAGGAGAACACCGGCGACGGCGGCGGCGTCCTGCTCCAGACTCCCCACGAGTTCTTCGCCGCGGAGGTTCCGGACCTGCCCGCACCCGACGAGTACGCCGTCGGCGTCTTCTTTCTCCCGCAGGACCCCGGTGTGGCCGAGGAACTCCGGGGGCTCACCGAGGACGCGCTGGCCGACGACGGCCTCGACGTCTTCCACTGGCGGGCGGTCCCGACCGACAACTCGGACCTCGGCGAAACCGCCCTCGACTCCGAACCCGCGATGTGGCAGGCGTTCGTCCGGCCCGAGGCCGACCTCGATACCGAAACCTTCGACAGCAGGCTCTACGTCTCCCGGCGCTCGCTGGAGAAGGCGGTCGACGCCGCGGCGGCCGACGGGAGCCTCGACCCGGCCGCGGCCGACCGGTTCTACGTCTGCTCGCTCGACCGCCAGACGGTCGTCTACAAGGGACTGCTGAAGGGCGACCAACTCGGCGGCTACTTCCCGGACCTGCGCGACGAGCGCGTGACGACCCGGTTCGCGATGGTCCACGCCCGCTTCTCGACCAACACGCTCGGCGCGTGGCACCTCGCCCACCCCTACCGGCGCATCGTCCACAACGGCGAGTTCAACACCTTCCGGGGGAACGTCAACTGGATGCGCGCCCGCGAGACGACCATCGAAACCGACCGCTTCGACGCCGACCGGGTCACTCCGGTCGTCGCCGACCCCGAGGGTAGCGACACCGCCGCGGTGGACAACGCCGTGGAACTCCTCCTGCAGGGCGGCCGGGAACTGCCCCACGCGCTCCGGATGCTCGTCCCCGAGGCGTGGCGCGACGACGACCGGATGAGCGAGGCGCGCAGGGAGTTCTACGACTTCCACGCCTCGCTGGTCGAACCGTGGGACGGCCCCGCGCTGGTCGCCGCGACCGACGGCGAGCGCGTCGGCGCGGTGCTCGACCGCAACGGCCTGCGGCCCTGCCGGTACGACGTGACCACCGACGGCCGCCTGATTCTCGCCAGCGAAATCGGCGCGCTCGACACGCCCGAGTCCGAAATCGAGGAACGCGGCCGCCTCGAACCCGGTCAGTTGTTCCTCGCCGACCCCGAACAAGGCCGGGTGGTGCCCGACGCCGAGGTGTTCGACGACCTCACCGACGAGAAGTACGGCGAGTGGGTCGAGCGCGAACAGGTCGAACTCGACTCGTCCGGGACCGGCGCTGAGTCGCCCGAGACCGACGCGGAATCGACGGAAACTGGCGACGCCGACGCACCCGAGGTCGGCCTCCGCAACCTCCAGGCCGCCTTCGGCTACACCCACGACGAACTCGACGGCCTGCTCGAACCGATGGCGACCGCGGGCAAGGACCCCGTCGGGTCGATGGGCGACGACACGCCCCTCTCCGTGCTGTCGGAGTTCAACCGCCCGCTGTTCTCGTACTTCAAGCAACTGTTCGCGCAGGTGTCGAACCCGCCCATCGACTACATCCGCGAGGAGTGTGTCACCAGCCTGGAGAGTCGACTCGGCCGCCAGCGCAACCTGCTCGACGAGTCACCCGAACACGCCCGCCAACTGGTGCTCGATTCGCCGGTGCTGACCGACGCTGAAACCGCGGCGGTGAAGGACAGCGACCTGCCGACCGGGACGGTCGACGTCACGTACCCCGAAGACGGCGACCTCGAAGCCGCCGTCGAGCGCGTCCGCCGCGACGCCCGCGAAGCGGTCGAGTCGGGCGCCGAAATCGTCGTCCTCTCGGACCGCGCGGTCGGCGAGGACCGACTGGCGATTCCGAGCCTGCTTGCTACCGGCGCGGTCCACCACCACCTCGTCCGCGAGGGCCTGCGGACCCGCGCCGGCCTCGTCGTCGAGTCGGGCGACCCCCGGACGGTCCATCACCTCGCGACGCTGGTCGGCTACGGCGCGGGCGCTGTCAACCCCTACCTCGCCCTCCGGTCGGTCGAGGACCTCGTGGCCGGTCCCGACGGGGCCGACGAGGCCGAGGCGGTCGACGCCTACGTGGGCGCGCTCGAAGACGGCCTGCTCAAGATCATGGCCAAGATGGGCATCTCGACGGTCGAGAGCTACCGCGGCGCCCAGATATTCGAGGCCGTGGGGCTGGACTCGGACTTCGTCGCCGAGTACTTCGAGGGCACCGAGAACCGCACCGAGGGCATCGGCGTCGACGAGATCGAGGCCGACCTCCGCGAGCGCCACGCGACCGCCTTCTCGGAGGACCCCGAAATCGAGCGCCAAGGCGAGTTCGAGAACCGCTCGGACGGCATCCACCACCAGTGGAACCCCCAGACGGTCGGGACGCTCCAGCAGGCGGTCAGGCAGGGCGACTACGAGAAGTACGGCGAGTTCGCCGAGGCCATCAACGACCAGAACGAACAGCTACAGACCCTGCGGGGCCTACTCGAATTCGCCGACGAGGACCGCGAGTCGATTCTGATAGACGAGGTCGAACCGGTCGAGGACATCGTGAAGCGGTTCTCGACCGCCGCGATGAGCCTCGGGTCGCTGAGTCCTGAGGCCCACGAGAACAACTCGGTCGCGATGAACCGCCTCGGCGCGAAGTCCAACACCGGCGAGGGCGGCGAACCGCCCGAGCGGTTCGGCACCGAGCGCGAGTGCAACATCAAGCAGGTCGCCTCGGGTCGGTTCGGCGTCACCAGCGAGTACCTCTCGTCGGCCGATGAACTCCAGATAAAGATGGCCCAGGGTTCCAAGCCCGGCGAGGGCGGCCACCTCCCGGGGAGCAAGGTCAACGAGATGATCGCCCACGTCCGCCACGCCACGCCGGGCGTCGGCCTCATCTCGCCGCCGCCCCAGCACGACATCTACTCCATCGAGGATCTCAAGCAACTGGTCCACGACCTCAAATCCGCCAACCCCGACGCCGACGTCAACGTCAAACTGGTTTCGGAGGCCGGCATCGGCACCATCGCGGCGGGCGTCGCGAAGGCCAACGCCGACGTGGTCCACGTCTCGGGCCACTCCGGCGGCACCGGCGCGAGCCCGCGGACCTCCATCAAGCACGCGGGCCTGCCCTGGGAACTCGGCCTCGCGGAGGCCAACCAGATGCTCCGGGCGACCGGCCTGCGCTCGCGCATCAAGGTCACCGCCGACGGCGGGATGAAAACCGGCCGCGACGTCGCCGTCGCAGCCCTGCTGGGCGCCGAGGAGTACAGCTTCGGCACCGCCAGCCTGGTCACCAGCGGCTGCGTGATGGCCCGCCAGTGCCACGAGAACACCTGCCCGGTCGGCGTGGCGACCCAGCGCGAGGACCTGCGCAAGCGGTTCCCCGGCCAGCCCGACCACGTCGTCAACTACATGACGTTCATCGCGCAGGAACTCCGTGAAATCATGGCCGAACTCGGCTTCCGGACGGTCGAGGAGATGGTCGGGCGAGTCGAGTGTCTCCGACAGCGCGACACCGACCATCCTCAGGCCCGGAACCTCGACCTCTCGTCGCTGCTGGCCGAACCGGTCGACCACGACCCCGAGGCGCCCCAGCGCACCAAGACCCGCGAGCAGACCCACGAGATAGACGACCACCTCGACCGCTGGCTGCTCGAATCGGCCGGCGAGGCCATCGAGGACGGCTCGCCGGTGACCCTCGAAACCGGCGTGAGCAACGCGGACCGTGCGGTCGGCGCGATGCTCTCGAACCGCGTCTCGACCGAACGCGGCGGCGAGGGCCTGCCCGACGGCACCGTCAGTTGCCGGTTCACCGGCACCGCGGGCCAGAGTTTCGGCGCGTTCCTCGCGCCCGGCATCGACTTCCACCTCGCGGGCGCGGCAAACGACTACCTCGGCAAGGGGCTGTCGGGCGGCCGCATCGCGGTGGCGACGCCCCCCGAGGCGGCCTACGACCCCGCCGAGAACGTTGTCGTCGGCAACGTCGCGCTCTACGGCGCGACCGGGGGCGAACTCTACGTCAACGGCCGGGCGGGCGAGCGCTTCGGCGTGCGCAACTCCGGCGCGAAGGCGGTCGTCGAGGGCGTCGGCGACCACGGCTGCGAGTACATGACCGGCGGCGTCGTCGCGGTGCTGGGCGACACAGGCAAGAACTTCGCGGCCGGGATGAGCGGCGGCGTGGCGTACGTCCTCGACGAGTCCGGCGACTTCGGCGAGAAGGCCAACGCCGAGATGGTCACCCTCGACTCCTCGCTCTCGGAGCGCGACGAGCGCGTCCTGCGCCGCCTCGTCGAGAACCACGCGGCCTACACCGGCAGCGAGACGGCCGAGGCTCTGCTGGCCGACTGGGAGGCCGCGCTCTCGCGGTTCGTGAAAGTGATGCCGGAGGCCTACGAGCGGGCCGTCACCGAGGAGGGCCGCGAGGACGTGCGCAACTCGCCGCCGCCGCGGGCGCGCGTCGAGGAACCCGTCGGCGTCGTCCAGAGCGGCGCGGACTAAGGTTCAAGTAGGAAGCCGGGACCAAGCCCCGGCATGAATCGCCGCACGCTACTCTCGCTCGCCGGAAGCGTCGCCGTCGGCGGCTGTCTCTCGGACGTTCCGGGGGCCGGCCCGCCCGTCGACGTCGGCTGTCCGTCGTTCGCCGACGGCGTCGACTCGCTGTGTTCTCACACCGCCGACCCGAAGTTGGAACTGCGGCCCGAATCGTGGCGACTGCCGCGCGGGAAGAACGTCAGCCTCACCTTCGAACTGACGAACCGGGCCGACCGGTCGGCCCGGTTCGCGGTCGTCCCGGCGCTGAAGCGTCGCGACGGCGAGGAGTGGACTCACGTCTGGCCGGTTTTCGACTACAAGCCCGAGCGCGAACTCGAACCGGGCGAGTCGTACTCGTGGGAGTTCCTGTTCGGCGGGGACGCGACGACCACCGAAGCCGACGAACAGGTAGTCGTGTACGGGAAGGCGCCGGGGACGTACGCCGTGGTGTTGAACGCCGCGCTCGGCGGCCGAACGGTCCAGTGCGTCGCGCCGTTCGTCGTCGAGGGTTCGGGGTCGGGGTCGAGGACGGAGGCGATGTCGACGGTGCAGTCTGCGGAAAAAACGCCGCGGTCGGGGTGAGTCCTACAGGTACGACGCGTCCCAGCGCACCGGCTTCTTCTGGTTGCCGCAGTCGTTGCACTTCAGGCGCTCCATCGAGTCCATCGCGGTGTCAAAGCTCTCGCAGTTCGCGCAGAACCAGCCGTAGAGGTCGTCGCCCGCGTCGTCGGTGTAGGACGCGAAGAACGGCGCCTTCGACCCGCGCTCGCTCTCGGCCCAGTTGACGTAGAGAGTCTCGCCCTCGTACTCGCGGGACTCGAACTGGCGTTCGCCCGCCAGCGCGTAGACGTTCTCGGTGTATCTCTCGCCGCCGATCTCGGCCTCGCGGTCGGAGACCTTCTCAAAGCCGTTGTCCTGGTAGAACCGGTTGCCGTGCTTGTTGCCGGCGAGGACGTTGGCCGAGATGCGCTCGACGCCGGCCTCGGAGAGCGCCGACTGGGTCCGTTTCAGCAGCGTCGACCCGAGGCCCTGGTCGCGGTTGTTCGGGTCGACGTGGAGCCAGAGAATCGTCCCGGCGGGGTCGTCGGGGAGCACGAGGCTCTGGGAGAAGCCCACGACCTCGTCGCCAGCCTCGGCGACGAGGTAGAGCACGTCCTCCTCCGCGAGTTCGTCGTCCATCTGGTCGTCGGCGTACCAGTTCTCGACCGCCTGCTCGATGACGTCGTCGTTCAGGACGTCGTCGTAGGAGGCGTGGAGCGACCGCCGCGCGACCTCGCGGAGACCGTCCACGTCATCCGGTTCGGCTTCTCGGATCTGAACGCCGTCTAACTCGGCCTCTCTCGTTCCCATGGCCTTACGTTCGACGTTGTCAGTGATAAACGTTGTACCCGGTTACGGGAAGGGGTCGAAAAACTGGCCGAACGGTGACTTCTGAGCCCTATAGGGGGTATTTGATTCGAATTAAGTGAATCGGATCGGCGTATGCACAGTTCCGGTGCTTGGCGGTGCCTCTCGGGGGCCTCCGTCGGCCGCACCGAATCCGCCGACCCGCGGCCCTGCGACCCTGCCCCTCTCGTCGACTGACTGCGTGCAGTCGGTCGACGACCGCCTCGGACTTCTGCTACTCCCCGGGACTTCTGCCATCGTCCCGGACCTCCGCTATCGCCCCGGACCTCCGCCACCGTCTGGACTTCCGCCTCCGGTAGCGTTTTCCGGCGAGGCGGCCATCGCCGAGTATGGATACGGCACTCGTCGTCGGCGGGACGCGGTTCATCGGCCGCCACCTCGTCTCCGAACTGCTCGACCACGGCTACGACGTGACCTGCTTCAACCGCGGGAACCACGACGACCCCTTCGCGGACGTCGAGGAGGTTTCGCACTTCGAGGGCGACCGGACGAACGACTCGGCGCTGGAGGCCGCGAAGGCCGAGGTCGACCCGGACGCCGTCTTCGACTGCGTGGCCTACGCGCCCCGGGAGGTCCGGGCCGCGACCGAGATATTCTCGGACGTCGACGCATACGTCTACGTCTCCAGCGGCGCGGCCTACGGCGTCGAGGAGATTCCCAAGCGCGAGGGCGAAACCGAACTCGAACCCTGCACGCCCGAGCAGGCCCAAGACGACTCCGGGGCGTCCTACGGCGCGCGGAAGGCCGAGGGCGACCGGGCTATCTTCGAGGCGGCCGAACGGGGCGTGAACGCCTTCAGCGTCCGGCCGTGCATCGTCTACGGCCCCCACGACTACACCGAGCGGATGGACTACTGGATCGACCGCGTGGTGAACTACGACCGGGTGGTCGTGCCCGGCGACGGCGACAACCTCTGGCACCGCGCGTACGTCGAGGACGTCGCCAGCGCCCTCAGAGTCGTCGCCGAGGAGGGGACGCCCGGCGAGGCGTACAACGTCGGCGACCGCCGACTGGTCGTGCTGGAGGAGATGGTCGAACTCGTCGCCGACGCCGCGGAGACGGACGTCGAAGTAGTCTGCGCCGGCGAGCGCGAACTTGCGGCCGCCGACCTAGAACCCGACGACTACGTCTTCTACCGGGACTACCCCCACGTCCTCGCCACCGACAAACTCGCCGCGCTCGGCTGGGAGTCGACGCCGCTCGACGACGCGATGGCGGCCACCGTCGAGGAACACCTGGAGAGCGACCGCGACGGGAGCGAGTACGACCCCGGCCGCGACGCCGAGGAGCGCGTCATCGGCGTGCTGGACACGCTCTGAGTCGACCGCTTCCGGGCAGTGTCGCGACTTCTCCGCCGCTCCGCCGACCGGGTCGCGGAACGGTAAGCGAGGACGCACTTAACGATTCTCGGTCGGCGGGAGCGCTCGATTCGGCCGTTAGACGCCTCTTTCGACCGTTCGAAGGGACTCGCTAGCCGCTTCAGGCGGATGATAACAAACACCCCCTGAAACGAACGGTGTGCCATGGGCTCTCACCGTCTCCGCCGAACGCGCGCCGCGTCCCCCGGCGCTCTCCTCTCGCGACCGTCCCGAACCGTCCACTCCCGCGCCATCGACCGTCCGGAACCATGATTCGAAACGCCGTCAGTACCCTGGTGCGGAGTCTCGGCGTCGTCGGGGTCACGGCCGTCGAAGTCGCGGCGCTGTCGGTCTGGCTCGGCCTCGTGAGCGACGTCTCGCTCCTCTCGGCCGCCAGCGCGGTCGCGGCGACCGCGCTGGCGGCCGGCCTGTTCGTGGAGGGGCTGTTGACCCACCTCACCGTCAACGGGCGACTGCGGCCGATTCCGCCCGCGACGCTCGCTGGCCTCGCGCTCGCGGAGACCCTGCTGTGGGTCGGGTGGCTCGCGGTCGTCCGCTGGGTCGGCGTGGGGGACCTGCTGGGCGTCGCGGTCGCGGGGCTGGCGCTCGCCGCGGCGCTCGTCCCGCAACACACCGTCCTCGACAACGTGTTGCGGGGCCGGGACCCGCGCTCGTCGCTGGTCGAACGGGCGACCATCGGCTACAGCGTCCTGGAGGCCGCCGGCGCGACCGGGTGGCTGCTGGTTGTCGCCGGGACGGTGGCGGTCCCGTCGTGGCTGTTCTCGGTCCCGGTCGCGGGCTTCTCGCCACGGGCGGTCGTCGGCGCGGCGCTGCTCGCCGGCGCGCTGCTCGTCGAGCACCTCCTCGAGATTCGGCTGGCGATGCGGGCGGTCCGGCGGTCCTCGCGCGTGACCTGGCGGTCGGCGTCCTCCATCGACGTCGAACGGTAAAACAGGGTCTTTTCTCGAACGGAGTGTCCTGCTCGCAATCCGCGGTTGGTGATGTTCTTGAGGTGAAGCGTTCTGCTCGCACGAATCAAATGAAACCGCACCGCCACCGCCACACGCCTTCCCAGCCGATTCCTTCGCACCCCTTCGGGGTGCTCAGTCATCCACCGTCAGAGCTTCGCTTGCGCAGACCTCGCGCGAAGATGGCGCGGCATGAAGCCGCGCCAGCGCGCGCCGTACCTCCGGTTAGTAGCGCGCATCTTGACCGCCGCGCTGCCCACGCTCGGTGGACTGACGAACCGGAAGCGCTCGGCGAACCAACCGTAGGGCGGGACTGAAAGGGGCCGCCCGCTCGCGTCCGCAGGACGTGGTCGCCTCCGACGGGCCACTATTCGGCGAGCGTCAGCGAGCCGAATATCCCGCGGAGCGACCGCGAGCGGGCGGGGGCTTTCGAGGCGGTCACCTTTGCTGTCGTTGTAGTTCCTCTCAGCGAGATTCTGGGGCTTTCGAGCCGTTCTCGGTTGCCCGGCCGCTGTCGTCGTTCGCAGCGGGCGACCTAACGAACTGAAGTCAGCCCGAACCACATTCCAGAGAGAAAACTGTTTCACCCGCGAAGAGCGAATGGGTCGTATGTTCGAGAAATCCACGTGGATTCGCCTGCCCCGGAGCGTGGTGGTGGGCCACGGCGTCCTCGACCGGACCGTCGAGGCAGTCTCGGAACTCCACCTCCACGGCCGGCCGCTGGTTGTCACCAGTCCGACGCCCCGGAAGGTGGCGGCGTCGCGGGTGGTCGCCGACTTCGAGGACGCGGGCGAGGACCCCGCGGTGGTCGAGATCGACGAGGCGACGTTCGGCGCGGTCGAGCGCGTGCTCGAAGTCGCCGAGGATGTGGAACCGGGCTTCCTCGTCGGCGTCGGCGGCGGCAAGGCCATCGACATCGCCAAGATGGCCAGCGACGAACTCGGCCGGGGGTTCGTCTCGGTGCCGACCGCCGCGAGCCACGACGGCATCGTCTCGGGCCGGGGGTCGGTCCCGGAGGGCGACACCCGCCACAGCGTCGCGGCCGAACCGCCGCTGGCGGTCGTCGCCGACACCGAGATACTGGCCGACGCGCCCTGGCGGCTCACCACCGCGGGCTGTGCCGACATCATCTCCAACTACACCGCGGTCAAGGACTGGCGGCTGGCCAACCGGCTCCAGAACGTCGAGTACTCCCACTACTCGGCGGCGCTCGCGGAGATGACCGCCGAACTGCTGGTCGAGAACTCCGACTCCATCAAGCAGGGCCTGGAGGAGTCGGCCTGGGTGGTCGTGAAGGCGCTGGTCTCCTCGGGGGTGGCGATGTCCATCGCCGACTCCTCGCGGCCCGCCAGCGGCGCAGAACACCTCTTCTCCCACCAACTCGACCGGATGGTGCCCGGCGCGGCGCTCCACGGCCACCAGGTCGGCGTCGGTACCGTCCTCGCGGAGTACCTCCACGGCGGCGACTGGGAGGGCGTGCGCGACGCGCTGGCGACCATCGGCGCGCCCACGACCGCCGCGGAACTCGGCATCGACGACGAGACGGTGGTCGAGGCGCTCACCTCGGCCCACGAGATTCGCGACCGCTACACCATCCTGGGCAACGGGATGAATCTCGCCGCGGCCGTTGAGGCGGCAGAGACGACCGGCGTCATCTGAGACGGCTCTCGTTTCCGGGAGCCGACGCATCGCGTTCGAAAATCGAAAGGTGAAACCGCGAAGTCGCGAACCCGCGAATCCGCGGAGAAGAACCTCAGCGCCGCGACTTCTGTCGGCGGTCGTCCTGGGCGATCCGGAGGAACGCGAGCGCCGCGCCGAGCATCGAGGCGTTCTTCAGGAAGTGGTACGTCTCGTTCTGCTTCTCCATCTCCTCGTCGGCCTCCCAGAAGTCGTGCATCCGGGGGGTCACGCCGAGGAAGAACGTCGCCACCGCGCCCGCGGCGAGCCGCGGCAGTTTCCACGTCGCGATGCCCAGTCCGCCGAACAGGAGCGCGCCGCTGGCTAGCGGAACCGAGAGTTCGGCGTTCGACACGCCCTTGCTCTCGGCGTAGCCGATCTGGGCGTCGAGGTTCCGGAAGTTGTCTATCGCCATGAACGCCAGCAGTCCGCCGAACAGCAGTCGGGCGAGTTTGAACGACTTCGACTGGGTCCTCGGGGGCCGCTCCCGCGGGTCCGCGGTCACGGGCGAGACGCCCTGCTCCGTCTCGACGTTCGAATGCTCCGAGTTCTGCCCCGAATCCCGATCGTTCGCATCGCTACCTAGTAGCGCCATGTCAGTCGATACAGCGAGGAGCGACTTACCTTTGTCCGCTGCGTTCGGATTTGCCGCTTTCGGGTGCGGACGCGCGACCGTCCCCGACGAATCAGCCAACCGATACTATTTACCCCGCCGCTCCGTATCGCCGCCCGAATGGTCGACCGGGACCGACTCCGACTCGACGGGACGGCGTTCGAGGGCCGGCGCGAGGAGTTCTACTGGCTGTGGATTCTGGCGACGACGACCTACGGCGTCGGCGACGTGGTGACGACCGTCGCGCTCCTGCGCTTCGACGCCCGGGTTGGCGAGGCGAACGCACTCCTGCGGGCCGCGGTCGAGGCGTTCGGACTCGCGGGGCTGGTGGGGCTGAAACTCGGTGTCTTCCTCGCGTGTCTCGGCGTGCAGGTGTACGCCGTCGCCGATTCGGAGGACCCGGTCGTCGTCTACGCCCCGCCCGCGCTACTCGCCGTCGTCGGCGGGTTCACGACCGCGTTCAACCTCCGTCTCCTCGTCGGATGAACTTCCGTCTCCTCGCAGGGTGACCCTCCACCTCCTCGCCGGGTAGCTCCGACTCCTCACGGTTACACTCGCGAATCTCGGCCGCCAGTCGTCGCAGACGAGGAGCAACCGCGCCTCGCCCGGCCTACCCGGAGAACGCCGCGTCCCACCGGACGACCGCCGAAACCGCCGGCCCGACGGCCGGCCGCGAAGCGACGGTCGCGTTGGATTCGGCGGTGACGACCACCGAGGCGTCGTCCGACGACGCCTCGGTGGTCGATTCGTCGCCGCCGTCGCCGTCACTTCCGTCGTTTGCGCCGTCACCTTCGTTTCCGTCGTTTCTTCCTTGGTCGTCCCGACCGCCCCGGTCGGACGACGGCAGCACGCCGTCGTCCGACGTCTCCGGCCGGAGCGTCTGGGTATCGTCGGCCGTTCCGGCGTCGTCGTTTCCGTCGGATCGGTCTGCTCCGTCGGCGGTCGGCGGTCCCGCGTCGGTCGTCGCCGTCGTCGCGGTCGAGGTGACGTCCTGCGTCGTCTCCTCCGCGAGGTCGGTCGCGGCGTTCGGTCCGTCGAGGGCGGGAAGGACGAACCCGAACCCGGCCCCGACGACGGCCGCCGCGGTCACCAGTCCGACGACGACCGCTCGCTTCGTCAGCGCGACTCCGAGGAAGGCGAACTTGCTCACGGCGTTTCCCCCCGACCGACCGGCAGCGCCCGTTCGAGGGGGTCACGCGCCGTCATCGGTCGTCTCCTCGGTCGTCGTTCCGCTCGTGGTCGCGGTCGTCCGTTCGGCAGTGGTCGTCGAGGTCGTGGAGGCGGTCGAGTCGGTGGCCGTGGACGTCTCCGTCTCGGTGGCCGTCTCCGTCGCGGTCGACGCGGCGGTTTCGGTGGCGGTCGTCTCAGTCGTCTGCGTCTCGACCGCCACCGCGGCGTCGCCGTCGACGTCGCCGCTTCCGGCGAGATTCTCGACCGTCACGTCGAAGACGGCGTCGGCGTAGCCCCTCGCGAGAGCGGTTTCGCCGGCGGCGGCGTAGACCTCGAAGGCCAGTCTGAGGCGCAGCCGGCGCGTCCTGGTTTCGCCGTCGGCCGCCGAGAAGTCGGCGGCCGCGAACCCCTCGCGGTCGAGGAGGTCCAGCGCGCCGAAGTCGTACGCCGTCTCGCCGTGGAGGCCCCTCGCGGACAGCGAGTCGGTCGCGAGCTTTCGGTACCGGTAGTCGGCGTCGAGTTTGGCGTACAGCGAGAGCGCGACACGTCCGGCGGGTTCGTCGAGTCCCCGCCACGCGACCGTGCCGGCGGGCGCGACGGTGACGCCGCGAACGTTCCCGTCGTCGCTGGCGACGGTCACGTCCTCGGCGGCGAAGTCGGCGTCGGCGCTGGCGTGCGCGGCGGGCAGGAGCGACGCCAGCCCCGCACCGCCCGCGGCCACGCCCGCGAGCGCGCCGAGCAGTCGTCGTCGGTCGGTGTTCATGGAGGACCCACCGGGGGAGTCGAACCCCCGCGCGTCCGGAGTGGGTCGGAGAGCCTAGCGGTTCGCGGCCGCTACGGGCTCACGGTGAGGTAGTACTCGTCGCTCGCGTCGAAGCCACCGTCGGCGTTGAAGCCCTTGCCTTCGGTGTTGGAGACGTGCGTCGCGGGGTACTCGCCGCCGGCGGTCGCCTGACCCATGACGCTGTAGGTGTCGCCGAACTCGCTCGCGGCGATCTCGACGGTGAGGGTGCCGTCGTCGGTCGCGCTCGCGTCGATGCTGGACGGGGCGCTCCCCGTGTTCCAGCCGTTATCGGTCGCGGGCGTCACTTGGACCGACCCGTCGGGCTTCCGGGACACCTGAAAGTCGGCGTAGTCGTTCCCGTCGTCGTCCAGATTGATGGCGAGGTTCCAGTTGTCCACGTCGTCGTTGAACCCGCTCGCCGACGGGTCCTTCCAGTCGCTCACGTCGAGGAAGAACGTGTACGCGTTCGCGCCGTGGGTGATGAGGAGTTCGTTCTCCCCGTCGTGGGAGAGGAACTTCTGGTCGTAACTGGAGACGTTCGCGTCGGACTCCGCCTCGACGGCCGCGCTGCTGGGCTGGTTCTTCACGCGGACCGACATGTCGTTGGCGGCGGTGTCGCCGACGCTCTTACCGTTTCCGTACGCGATGGTGACCTCGACCCACAACTGGACCGTCGTCACCTTCTTCTCGTCGTCGTCGGTGCCGTCCTCGAACACCTCGTCGCTGAACGTCTCGGTCAGGTCGAGGTCCTCGAAGGAGAAACTCCCCTTTCCGTGGGTCCCGTTCGCGTTCCGCTGTTCGCTGGTGACCTCCTTCTGGTAGGTGTCGCCCGGCACCTTCGCCTTGACCGCGACGGTCGCAGACGTCGCGGGACTGTCGAGGCCGTCCCACGCGTAGTCACCGCTCGCGTCGAGGAGGACCTTCCGTACGCTCCCGTCGTCGTTCGTCAGGAGGTTCGTGTTGCTCGTGTTCAGTCCGGTCTTGACGGTCGCGGTCGCGCTTCCCGACAACGCCGCGAGTCCGCTCCCCGCGATCGCGAGTCCGCCAACCGTACCCAGTACCTTCCGCCGGTCGAGTTCCGTGTTCGGTTTCATGGTGGAGTCGTGCTCTTACGTGCCCGCCGACACTTCCTCGCCGCCCGGTGCGTCGCCGCAGAGTCGTGGGCACTCGTCTCTCACGATGGCCGGTTCCTCCTTATTCATAAACTCCGACAAGATTCTCTGGCGATACGTGAAGGTCGTGCTTAACGACCGAGAAGACCGGTAAGGAGCGATTACGACTCGGCAGGCGACTCCTACACCCCCGGATTCGAGTTCGTCGACCCGGGCCGGCGCAATAAACTGTCGGGGAGTATTTACTTCGGCGGTAACATCACGAGAGTGAGAGTTCGGCCGCACGGGGAGGCGTAGGCCGAGCCTAGACAAAGATGTCAGCAGGGAACGTACCCGGGAGCGAGAACGCGAACGACGCACCGACCGAGACGAACGACGCCGAAGCGACCCCGACCGCGAGCGGGCGGCCCGACGGACCGGACGAGGAGCGGAGCGGTCCGGACCGTACGCCGGGCGACTCGGGCGAGGGTGGCGCCGACCTCACGCGCGAAATTGTCTTCGAGATGCTCAGCAACGGCCGCCGCAGACACGTCGTCCACTACCTGTTGGCCCACGACGAGGAGTCGGAACTGCGCGACCTCTCGCGGGAACTCGCGGCCTGGGAGAACGACAAGTCGGCCGGCGCGGTGACCGCCGAGGAACGGCGCCGGGTGTACAACGCGCTCCAGCAGTCCCACCTGCCGAAACTCGACGACGCCGGACTCGTCCGCTACGACGCCGCGCGTGGCACCGTCGCGGCCACCGACGACCTGACCGACCTCCAGGTGTACCTCGAGATCGTCCCGGGCGACGAGATTCCGTGGAGCCAGTACTACGCGCTGCTCGGTGCGTTCTGCGCGTCGATGACGCTGGCGGCCTGGGTCGGCGTCAGTCCCTTCGCCGGCGTCCCCGCCCTCGCGCTGGCGGGCGTCACCGCGGCGCTGTTCGCCTGCTCGGCGGCCGTCCACGCCTACTACGCCCGGACGATGCGACTCGGGTCGGGCGGCCCACCGCCGTCGGTCCGGAAATAGGCGGCGGCCGGGAGCGGACGACGGTGGCGAGCGGCGACGGTAGAGCGCGTGGGGCGGCGGAGAGGGAGCGACGGCACGTCGACTCGGCTCTGGTTCTGTTCTCCAAGAGACGTGTGACCGGTGGCAGGAGAATCCGAGCCCGGGTCACCGGGCGGAACGAGCCGAAGCCACCAGACGAAGCGCCGAACCCTCGGCTCAGACGTGGCGGTCGAGGAAGTCGGCCACCGTGGTGTAGGCCTCGATGCGGTTCTCCAGTTTCGAGAAGCCGTGGCCCTCGTCCTCGAAGACGAGTTTCTCGACCGGGACGCCCCGGTCCTCGACCGTCTCGACGATCTGTTCGGCCTCGCCGACCGGCACGCGGGGGTCGTTCGCGCCGTGGAGGACCAACAGCGGCGCGGTTATCCGGTCGGCCTTGTGGATGGGGCTGATGGATTCGAGGAACTCCCGGTCGTCGTCCAGCGACCCGTACTCCGACTCGCGGTGGGCGCGGCGCCACTCGCCGGTGTTCTCCAGGAAGGTGACGAAGTTGGCGATGCCGACGATGTCGACCCCGGCGGCCCACAGGTCGGGGTACTCGGTCAGGCACGCCAACACCATGAACCCGCCGTACGAACCGCCCATGGCGACGATGCGGTCGGGGTCGACCGCCGACTGCCCGCGCAACCACTCGACGCCCGCCTCGATGTCGGCGACCGAGTCCATCCGCTTCTCGACGTCGTCGAGGTGGGCGTACTCCTTGCCGTAGCCCGACGACCCCCGGACGTTCGGCTCGAAGTAGGCGTACCCCCGGTTGAGGAAGTACTGTTTGACCGCGTGGAACGTCGGCCGGCGTTGGGATTCGGGGCCGCCGTGGATGTCGACGATGACCGGCGTCTCGCCGTCCTCGGCGTTCGCGGGGACCGAGTAGAACGCCGGAATCTCCCTCCCGTCGAAGCTCTCGAACCGGACGAGCTTCGGCCGGACGAACGACTCCTTGGGCAGGCCCGCGGTGGCGGCGTCGGTCCAGCGCTCGGCCTCGCCCGACTCGACGTCCACCACGTAGACGTTGGCGTTCTCGGCGCTCCCGGTGACCGTCAGCGCGAACCGCTCGGCGTCGGGGTCGAACGTCGCGCCGCCGCAGGCGCCCCGCGGGAGGTTCGGCGTCGGGAACTCCCGGAAGCCCGTCTCGCCCGCGAGTTCGCCGACGGTGAGTTCGGTGTAGCCGTCGACGTTCCGGCCGTAGACGAGTCGGCCGGTTTCGTCGTCGACGGTCAGGCTCTCGACGTTCCAGTCGCCGCCCTCCTCGACCGTCTCGATTTCGAGGGTGTCGAGGTCGAGTCGGCCGAAGTACCGGGTGTCGGCGCCCTCGTTGGTGACGAGGTAGAGCGCCTCGCCGTCCGGACTCCAGTTGACGCTCCCGTAGAACACGTCGCCCTCGTGGGGCGTCACGTGGTCGAAGTCGCCGGTTTCGAGGTCGAGGACGTAGAGGTCGTAGTCGGAACTCGCCGCGAGTTCGAGCACCGCGATGCGGTCGTCGTCCGGACTCCAGCCGACCGGGTAGTACCAGCCGTCGCCCTCGTGGACGAGTTCGGCGTCGTCGCCGGTTTCCTCGCGACCCTGGACGTAGAGGTCGAACACCGACTCGTCGCGGCGGTTCGACGCGAACGCGAACTTCGAGCCGTCGGAGTTCCACCCGCCCCAGTTGTGCTTGGCGTCCGGCCGGTCGGTCAGCGGCGTCACCGTCTCGCCGTCGGCGTCGAGTCGGAACAACTGGGCGCGCTCGTTGCCGCCCTCGTCCATGCTGAAGACGAGTTCGTCGCGCTCGGGCGACCAGTCGGCCAGCATCACGCGCTCGTCTTCGAAGGTCAACTGTCGCGGCCACGCACCCGGGTCGTCGAGTCGCCACACCTGCGAGACGCCCGTGGTGTCGAGCAGGAAGGAGAGTCGCTCGCCGCCCGGCCCGAACGACGGCGCGCCGGCGCTCCGGACGTTGAGATACCGCTCGAAGTCGTACGTCGTCATGGACCCAGTTACGATTCGAACGTCAAAGCGCTTTGGACCGCGGAAACTCGGTCGCGACGGCGCCGGCGGTCCAGAGTTGTCCGTTTGGCTAAACTTATCGGCGTCGACCGGAATCCGGACGTACGACCCGGAGGAATCCGGAATCGACGGATTCGACGCCGGAGGGTCGGGGAACGTGCCGTTACGTCGGATAGTCCCCGGATAACAATAAGCCGGTCGGCGGTACTCGCCACGAGGTCAGAGAATGCTGAAGACACGACAGAGAGCGGTAACGATAGCGGTGCTCGTCGTCGCGGCGAGCGTCGTCGGTTTTGGCGGTATCGGTTTGGCGAAACTCGACTCCGGCGGCCCGGCCGCTCAGGCCGGGCAGTCGACGAACACGGTCGGAGCTGAATCCGCCAACGCGACGATTCGCGGCGCGAGCGCGGGCGACCACGCCGGGGCGGCCGTCGTGGACGTCGGCGACGTGAACGGCGACGGCACGCCCGACGTGGCCGTCGGCGCGCCGACGAGCGACGCGGGCGGCAACAACTCCGGCGCGGTCTATCTCTTCTACGGCCCGGTCGAGGGGACGAACCTCTCGGCCTCGAACGCCGACGCGGTCCTCGCCGGCGCACAGCGCTGGGAGCGCGCGGGCTTCTCGGTGGCCGGCGGCGACGTGAACGGCGACGGGACCGCCGACCTGGTCGTCGGCGCGCCGGCCCACGTCCGGCCGGCCGACGCCCCGAACGCGACGCGGAACGGCACGGGCAACGCGACCGGGACCAACGCGACGCAGAACGCGTCCACGTCCGGCAGCGCGAACGACAGCCTCGCGACCGGGGCGGCGTACGTCGTCTACGGCGGCCAGTCGCTGAGCGGCAACGTCTCGCTGTCGAACGCCGACGCGACGCTCCTCGGCGCGGGGACCAACGACTCCGCCGGACACGACGTCGCGACCGTCCCGAACGCCGGCGGCGGTGCGGCCGTGGCGGTCGGCGCGCCCACGGCCGACTCGAGCGGTAATGACTCCGGCGCGGTCTACGTCGTCTCCGGGAACGTCTCCGGCAAGTCGCGGCTACCGGCGGCGGGCACGGTGCTCGCCGGAGCCTCCTCGGGCGACCACGCCGGCGAATCGGTCGCGGGAATCGGCGACGTGACCGGCGACGGCGTCCCCGAAGTGGTCGTCGGCGCACCCCGGACCGACGCGAGCGGCAACAGCTCGGGTGCGGTCTTCATCGCGACGGGCGCACTCGGCGGCAACGCCAGCGATAGCTCGCTCTCGCGGGCGATCCGGTTCGGCGGCGCCGCCGCGGGCGACAACGCGGGCGAAGCGGTCGCGGCCGGCGACGTGACCGGCGACGGCACGCCCGACGTGGTCGTCGGCGCGCCGCGCAACGACGCCGGCGGCTTCGACGCCGGGACGACGTACGTAATCTCCGGGTCGAGGAACCTCAGCGACGGCAATCTCGCGTCGGCTGACGCCACGCTCGTCGGTAGGACTTCCAGCGACCTCTCGGGGTGGTCGCTTGAGGTCGCCAACGCGAGCGCATCCTGCGGGAACTCGGCCGACCTGGTCATCGGCGCGCCCAACGCCGACCCACGCGGGAACACCACGGGCGCGGCGTACGCCGTCCGGAGCGGCGTGTCGAACGCGACCGACCTCTCGAACGCGACGACCTACGTCGGCGCGGCCGAGGGTGACCTCGCCGGCGACGAAGTCGGAATCGTCGGCGGTGCGAACGGGAGCGGCGCGGGCGACGTGCTGGTCGGCGCGCCGCGCAACGACGCCGCCGGGCCGAACGCCGGCGCGGCGTACCTGTTCGCCGGTAGTTGTGACGTCGGCACGAGCGGGTCGGCGACCGGCACGACGAACGCGACGGGCACGACGACCGGCGGGAACGTCACGACGACCGACGCAGTGACGAACGCGACGACCACCGGGTCGTCGTAACCGACCTGCGGTCCCGCTTTCGGTCGGACTCCGTTCTCGCGGCACGTTTCTCACGCCGAGCATCGGCCAAAGCCGACGCTCGGCGTGACGGACGCTCTGCTTACTCAGTGCGACGGACGCCCCGCTCGCTCGGCGCGCACGCGCCTCGCTGTGCGCGACGATTTCTTCCGCAGTAGCAGTCGACTATAGAACTTGCACGACGGAAACGGTGACTGGAAGGGGAGTAACGCGGTGTTCCGTGCGACCGCCGCTGGACGCGGCCCGTCCCGAGATACGGTCGCTCGTGCCCGTACGCGCACCGAGAACCGCGCTCGTCGGCTCGCATCTCGACGCGCGGTCGACGTCCGTTTCGCCGACCGAGACAAAGCCGGGTTTCCGCGGGGCTTCGCCGACACAATTATCGGTTAAAATTGCGAACAATCGTTCGCACCCGTAAACGTTCGAATCCGTTTATGCGGGCCTCTACTGTCCGTTCTGTGGGAACCAATATGGCCGCCGAGAGCAAGAGCACCACTCCACCTTCTAGAGACGAGGTCTTCGACGCCGTGAAGAACCTGCGGCGTCGATACGTCCTCTACTATTTGCAACGACACTCCGGCCCGGTCGAACTGGGCGAACTCGCCGAACAGGTCGCGGCGTGGGAGAACGACACCACCGTCGCCGGCGTTTCCTCGAACGAGCGCAAGTCGGTGTACAGCGCGCTCCACCAGACCCACCTGCCGAAACTCCAGTCGGCGGGCGTCCTCCGGTACGACCCCGAGCGGAGTCTGGTGGCGACCACCGACGACGCCGCGGAGATGGACCTCAGACTCGCCAGCGACCCTCAGACGTCGCTGCCGTGGCACCAGATATACCTCGTCCTCGCGGCGGTGAGCCTCGGACTGTTGACGTCGGTCTGGCAGGGAATCGCTCCGTTCACCGTGCTCACGGGCATCCAGTACGCGTTCATCATCATCGCGTCGTTCGGACTGACGGCGCTGGCCCACACCTACGACCTGCGCCAGTGGCGCCGGCGGGCCGACGGCGCGGCGCCGGACTTCATCCTGGAACTCAACGAGTAGCGACGCGGCGGACGACGCGGAGACGGTGCGAGGGCGGCGGGATTGCGCGGCGGTGCGGCGGTGCGGGATGGGACGGCGGCGGGGTGGTGCGGTGGTGCGTTGGCGGGGTGACGCGGAACATCGGGTGGTGGCAGTGCGGTGCGATGGGCGGTGCGATTCGGTCGAATTTCTGCGGGCGGTTCCGACGGTTCTCTGCGAGCGACTCGGCCGAACTCAAAAGGTGGGGTTTTTAGGGGCCGGATTCGTGGCGGTTCGTATGCGCGTCGCGTTCGTCTCGGAGGCCGTCGCTCAACACCGAGACGTGGGTGCGACTCGGCGGACCCGACGGGTCGCCGAGTCGCTGGCCGCGCGCGGCCACGAGGCGGTCGTCTGTTGTGCGCAGTGGTGGGACGGCGACCACGACGAGTTCGAACAGGGCGGGGTGACCTACCGACGAGTCACGCGCGAAGCGCCCGGCGACGCCGGGCGCTTCGCCGTGGAACTCCCCGGCGTGCTCCGAGCGGTCGACCCCGACGTGATCCAGGCCGTGCCGGTCCCCTCCCACGTACTAGCGGCGAAGGCCGTCAGTGTCTTCCTCCGGGTGCCGCTGGTCGTCGACTGGTACGACGCCCCGGGACCGGGCGACGCCGACGACCCGCGGTGGCGACTCGCGGCGACCCTGCCGGACCTGATTCTGGTCCCCTCCGAGACGGTGCGGACCCGCGTCCGGGAACTCGGCGCCGACGCCGACGCGGTCCGGGTGGTTCCGAACGCCATCGACATGGACGCGATTCGGGCGGCCGAACCCCGCCACGCCGCCGACATCGTCTACTCCCGGCGACTCGACGAGGACGCCAACCTCGAGAGCCTGTTGCTCGCGCTGGCGGAACTCCGCGACCACGACTGGTCGGCGGTCGTCATCGGTGACGGCCCCGAGCGCGACGTCTACGAGCGCCAGGTCCGGGACCTCCGCATCGACGACCGGGTGCGCTTCGCGGGCAGTCAGTCGCTCGAAAATCGGTTGGCGGCGTTCAAGGACGCCCACGTGTACGTCCAGACCGCCCGACGGGAGTCGTTCCCGACCGACCTCCTCCGGGCGCTCGCCTGCGGTTGTGCCGGCGTGGTCGAGTACCACGTCGAGTCGAGCGCCCACGAACTGGTCGAACAGGAGGACCGGGCGTTCCGGACGACCAGCGAGCAGGAACTCACCGAGGCGCTGGTGAAGGCCTCCGAGATGGAGGAGCTGACCGTCAACGAGAACTTCGCGACGTTCGACGAGAGCCAGGTCGGCGACGAGTACTTGGCCGCCTACGACGAGGCGAAGTCCCGGATGAGTTGGCTCGAAGTCGCGGCGGTGGCCGGCGGTGCCGTCCTGGTGGTCGCGGTCGTGGTGCTGCTGGTTCTGTTGCTGTAAACCGGTTCTCGGTTCAGTATCCGAGACGGCTCCACCCTTCGAGCAGGAGCACCAGCCCCGCCAGCCGAGACCCCGCGGTCAGGGCGGTGTCGATGCGTCGCTTCCAGTCGGCGGCGTCGCAGAAGCCGTCACCGTTGCTGTGACAACTGGCGTGCGAGCCGCCGTAGCGACTGAATCCCGACCGATAGACGACGTAGTACTCGCCGTCGACTTTCAGGAGTTGATTCCGCCGCGTGAGGTTGCGGTAGGAGACGACTCGCCCGGAGTCGACGGCGTTCCGTTCGAGCGACGTGAGTTCGGTCGCGGCGACGGCATCCAGCGGATTCGAGTCGTTCACGGGGTCGAGGGCGAAGTGCGCCCAGCCGTCGCGGTCGACGGTCACCTGTCGATAGAACCGGCCGTCGAGGAGGACGTATTCGTAGCGACTGGGGTACCCGACTCCGTACTCGGCGCGCGCGGGGACGGTTCCGTTCTGTCGCACGTAGGACTCCAGCCGACAGGCTCGACGGTCCAGGCGGTCTTCGCAGAGGATTTCGTCGTCGACCGGAAGGCGTTCCAGTCGCTCGCCCGTCCGGACGTGCCGAAGCTCCAACCCCTCACCGGCGGCGTAGTCGACCGCGGCGGCGTCGTACCGGTAGACGCTCCCGTCGCCGACGTGGACGCCGGGGACGAACGGATTGAGGACGAGCGCGACGCCGGCGAGGAAGAGGGCGTAGGACTTCACCTCGTCGTGCATCCTTCCCGTCGGCGTACGACGTATCGCTCTAAGAAAGTGTCGGGCGGGTTACTCCTCGAACCGCTCAGGGTCGTCTGCGGCCTCGACCGCCCGCACCGCGGCGACGTTCTCCGCGACGTCGTGGACCCGGACGATGTCGGCGCCGCGCTCGGCGGCGACGGTCGTGCCCGCGACCGTCGCCGCCGTCCGGTCGTCGTCGGCGCCGACGAGGCCGAACATCGACTTGTGGGAGTGGCCGACGAGTACCGGACAGTCCAGCGCGTGGAACTCGTCGGTCCGGCCGAGCAACTCGAAGTTCTCGGCGCGGGACTTCCCGAAGCCCAGGCCGGGGTCGACGATGATTCGGTCGCGGTCGAGGCCGGCCTTCTCGGCCAGCAGCACCTTCTCTTCGAGTTCGTCGATGACGTCCTCGACCACGTCGTCGTATTGGACCTCCCGGTCGGGCACCACGGGCGCGTCGATGCTGTGCATGACGACCAGCGGCGCGTCGTACTCGGCGGCGACGAAGCGCATCTCGGGGTCCTCGAGTCCCGACACGTCGTTGAGGATGTCGGCGCCGGCTTCGAGGGCGGCGCGGCCGACCTCGGCCCGTCGAGTGTCGACCGAGATCAGCGCGTCGAGGTCGGCGATGCGCTCGACGACCGGCACGACGCGGTCGATCTCCTCCTCGACCGGGACCTCGTCGGCGCCCGGTCGGGTGCTCTCGCCGCCGACGTCGATGACGTCGACGCCGGCCTCGACCATCTCCTCGGCCCGCGCGACCGCGTCCTCGCGGGCCTCGTACCGGCCGCCGTCGTGGAAGCTGTCGGGCGTGACGTTCAGGATGCCCATGACCGCGGTCCGGTCCTCCCACGGGTAGCCCCGGCGCTCGCGGTCGGTCCGGATGTCCAGGGCGTCCCGGAGTTCGCCGGCGAACACCGACAGGCCGTAGGGCTGGCCGTCGAGTTTGCCGGCGAGGCGCTTGAACTGCGCCAGCGTCCCCATCAGCACCACGTCGATGTTCGTCTCGTCCTGCTCGTTGAGTCCCGAGAGGGCGCACTCCCCGCCGAGGCTCAGCATCTCCTCCTTGAGGTAGCGGGCCTGCCGGGTCTGGACCCGAGTCTTGAGCACGCGGTGGACCGCCTTGCCGCGCATCCGCCAGACGCCGGGGTCGGTGACGTGGGTCCCCTCCAGCGCCTCGCGGGCGTCGTCGATGTTGCGGATGCGCTTGGGTATCTCGGCGCGGGTCCACCGCGAGCGGGCCTCCGCCACCGCGAACAGCGACCCCGCGACCAGCACGAGGTCGTCGGCCTCGGCCGCCGAGAGCGCGTTCTCCAGTGCACCCTCGACCGAGTTGCGGGTCAGCACCTCGCCCGCGCCGGCCTCCTCGAACACCCGGGCGACGACCTCCTCGTCCTCCGCCCGGTCGAGGTTGGGGTGGCAGGCGACCGCGCGGTCGGGCGTCGGCAGCGCGTCGGCCATCCCCCGGAGGTCCTTGTCGTGCATCGCGCCGAAGACGAGGTGGAGGTCGTCGTACTCGCCGTCGAACTCCGCGAGCGTCTCGGCCAGCGCCTCGCAGGCGCCGGGGTTGTGCGCGCCGTCGAGCACCACCAGCGGGTCGGTGCCCATCACCTCGAAGCGGCCGGGCCAGTCGGCTTTCCGGAGTCCGCGGGCGACGGTTTCGGCGTCCAGCGGACCGCCCGACTCATCGTCTCCCTCGTCTCCTGCGCCGCCCGCCAGGTCGCCGCGCGCGGCGACCTGGCGGGCGAGCGTCGCGGCGACGCCGGCGTTCTGAGCCTGGTACTCCCCCAGTAGCGGAATCGCGGTTTCGACGCGCCAGTCGTCGGCCGCGATGGACACCGCGGCCTCGGTGTGGTTGGTCCGGCCGTCGTAGCTCACACGGACGTCGGCGTCGTCGTCGGTTCCGACCCGGACCGCGTCCCGGGCCTGCATCCGCACCGCGTCGAACGCCTCGCCCGTGGTCGCGGTGACCAGCGGCGCGTCGTCGGGCGCGACGTGGGCCTTGTCGTGGGCGATCTCCTCGATGGTGTCGCCGATGATGCCGGTGTGTTCGAGCGTGACGCTCGTGACCGCCGCGGCGACCGGGTCGACGACGCTCGTCGCGTCGAACTTGCCGCCGATGCCGACTTCTAGGACCGCCACGTCGACGCCCTCGCGGCCGAAGTACCAGAGCGCGAGGGCGGTCATCACCTCGAAGAACGTCGGCGACTCGCCGTCGGCCGCCTTGTCGTTGACGTAGGGTTTGACCGCCTCGACGTACTCGACGAGCGCGGCCTTCGGTATCTTGCGGCCGCCGACCCGGACGCGCTCGCGGACGTCGTCGAAGTGCGGCGAGGTGTACAGTCCCACGTCGAGGCCCGCCTCCCGGAGGACGCGCTCGGTCATCCGGGCGGTCGACCCCTTCCCGTTCGACCCGGCGACCTGGACGTACGCGACCCCCTCGTGGGGGTCGCCGAGGTGGGCGAGCAGGTCGGCGGTCGCCTCCGTCCCGGGCTTAGGTCGGAAGCGGCGCAGGTCGAACAGGAAGTTCGCCGCCTCGTGAAAGTTCATATCTGCCAGAACAGACGCGGCGCGCTTTAGAGTGTCGGAGTCACGTGCCGACCGGGGCGAGAGCCTCCCGGTCGCGGGAACCGGTGTTTCAGTCACCTGAAAGCATTTACTCGTCGGACGAACAGTTCGGGGTATGCGTCGTCGCCGCCTGCTCGCCGCGCTCGGGATGACCGCGCTCCCTGCTACCCTCGCGGGGTGCGTCGGCTCGGACGCGCTCGAAACCACGACCGACCCACCCGCGACGCGAGCGGAGCGCCGGACGCGGACCGCCTCGCGGGACGACCGAACCGGGACCGACGACCGGACGCCGACCGCCGGGGACGTCACGGTCCACTCGCTCGCCGTTAGGCCGTCGGTCGTCGTCCGGGGAGTGCACTTCGACCCTCACTACCGACCGGGTTCGCAGTTCGTCGTCGCCGACGTTTCGGTGGGCGGTCGGGCCGACCTCTCGGGCATCGCGGTCGGAAAGGCGTTCGCCGTCACCGCCGATGGGCGGCGCGTGGACAGGGAGGTCTACTACCCCGTCGAACTGCAGTCGGGCGACCCCCAGGGAGTTCGACTCGGCTTCGCCGTTCCCGCTCCGCTCGACGCCGACGGCGCGTCCGTCGTCTGGAGGGGCGACGGGAATCCGTCCGAGACCGAGTGGCCGCTCGGCGACGAACTGTTGGACGCGCTCGCGAACCCGCCGGCGTTCGAGGTTCGGCGCTTCGAAGTCCCCGCCGAGGCGAACCGCGGCGCGACCTTCGAGGCCACGCTGACCATCGAGAACGTCGGGCGGAGCGACGGCACGTTCCTCGCGGAACTCGGCGCGACGACCGTCTCGGACACGCCCGAAATCGCGGTCGACGTACCGAGCGGGGAAACGGTCACCGCGACCCGGACCGTCGAACCGCACTATCCGGAAGGGGTTTCGGAACTCGAGATACGGCTGAATTGGGGCGCGTCGGCGCTGACGCGAACGGTTTCGGTGGAGTGACCCGGCATCGCCGCCGGTCGGCGACACCCTCGGCCCACGGATAACTAAAATCGGGACCGTCCCTTCCACGAGACATTTACCCTCCCTCTCCGACCACGCTCGCATGAACGTGACTCGACGCCGACTCCTCGCGGCCGGCGTGACGACCGGCGCCGCATCGCTCGCAGGTTGTTCCGGCGGATGCGTCCAGGGACTGCCAATCGTCGGAACGAACATGCCGAACGACGGGGAGGTCGCGGTCGACCCCGTCGAATCGATACCTACGGACGCGACGGTCATTGAGTTCTCGTCGTTACCGAAGGCCGAGCGGTCGCTCCTTCGGACTGCTATCGAGGACGGAGTCGCCCGGGCGTGCATGTCCGACGAGAGCGAGTCGGCGGAGGCGCTTCGCTCGTTCTCGAGCCGGACGAGCGTCGAGTCGTCGTATCTCTCCCACGAGGGCGACTACTACGGACTCTGGGTCCGAATCACGGATGTCGTTTCCGCGTCGACCGCGGACCCGCCGGAGGGCGGCGAAAATCCCTGCTGTTGAACGGGGCGACGTCTATCGGTCGGTTTCGAACTGCCTGTCGAACTGCCGCTGCTCCCGCCGGACGCGCTCGTCGTTCACGTCCTCGTCGGCCATCAGTTCCTGCAACCGGCGCTCGTACTCGGCCTCGCTGATCTCGCCCTCGACGTACCGCTCTTTCAGTCGGTCGATGCGGTCCTCGGTGGTCGGTTCGACGCGCTCGGATAAGCCCGCCTTCCTGGCCCCTGGGTAGTGACGCTCGACTTTCCGGGCGACCCGCGCGAGGCGGTCGTTCCGGGGCATCGACGCCTGCCGGACGGCCGCCACCGCCAGCGCGACGAACGTCAGCCCCGAGAACAGGCCGACGAGGAGGTCGGCGACGATGTACGGAGCCGCCGCGCTCAGCATGGCCCACAGGAGCGGCACCCCGGCGTACGCGGGGCTGGTGAGTGCCGACAGCGCGGCCAGCAGGCCGAGTGCGCTCACGCCGACCAGGACGAACAGCGAGAGGACGAACGCGGTGAGGAGGACCTTCACCTTCGTGTCGCTCAGGAGTCCCATCGAGTGGGTGTAGGGAGCGAGTCTACTTCAATCCGTTCTCACTGGGGCGACAGGACGAGAAGTTGGGGCGCAGTTCAATCGTGCTTGAAACACCTGCTCCCGGTGAACGCCATCGCCATGCCGTGTTCGTTCGCGGCTTCGACGACGTCCTCGTCGTTGACCGACCCGCCGGGCTGAATCACGGCCTCGATGCCCGCCTCGGCGGCGGCCTCGATGCCGTCCGGGAACGGGAAGAAGGCGTCGGAGGCCATCACCGCGCCCTCGGCGGTCTTGCCCTCGGCGTCCTTCTCGGCCTTCATCTTCGCGATCTCGACCGCGTCGACCCGCGAAACCTGGCCCGCGCCGACGCCGACCGTCTCGGTGCCCTTCGCGAACAGGATGGCGTTGGACTTGACGTGCTTGACGGTCCGCCAGGCGAACAGCATCGTCTCGAACTGCTCGTCGGTGGGTTCGCGGTCGGTGACCACGTTGAGGTCCTCGCGGGTCGGCGCCTGCAGGTCCCGTTCCTGGACGAGGTGGCCGCCGACGAGGTCCTTCTCGGTGGTCGTCTCCGTAACCTCGCCGAAGTCGACCTCGCTCCCTACGTCGAGCACTCGCAGGTTCTGCTTCTCTCGGAGCGTCTCCAGCGCGTCGTCGGTGTACCCCGGCGCGACAACGACCTCCTTGAATGAGTCGACGACCTGGCTCGCGGTCGCCTCGTCGCACTCCCGATTGAGGGCGACGATGCCGCCGAAGGCGCTCTTGGGGTCGGTCGCCAGCGCGCGCTCGTAGGCCTCGGCGAGGGTGTCGGCCGTGGCGCAACCGGCGGGGTTGGTGTGCTTGATGACCGCCGCCGCGGGGCGGTCGAACTCCTTGACGAGGTTGAGCGCGCCGTCGGCGTCGTTGTAGTTGTTGTACCCCATGCCCTTCGCGCCCTCGTTCAGTTGCGGGGCGGAGACGACGTTGGCCTCCTCGGAGGTCGTGTCGGCGTAGAGCGCCGCGTCCTGGTGGGGGTTCTCGCCGTAGCGCAGGTCGGCGGCGCGGTCGGCCGTCCGGACCTCGCGGGCCGGGAACCGGCCGTCCTCGTCGCCCTCGACGCTGACCGCGCTCAGGTCGTCCGCGACGTCGAGGCGTCCCTCGGCGAACCACTTCACGGCGCGGGGGTAGGCCTTGAACTCGCCCTCGTAGAGCACGCGCTCTTTCAGGTCGCTCTCGTCGTCACCCTCGTAGACCGGAATCGGTTCCTGGGTCACGATGGGGCCGGCGTCGACCTCCTCGGTGACGACGTGGACCGTACATCCGGTGGTCTTCACGCCCGCTTCGAGCACCTGCTCGTGGGCGTCCATCCCGGGGAACGCCGGGAGCAGGGAGGGGTGGACGTTCAGCGTCAGCGGCGCGTTCTCGACGAACTCTCCGGTCAGTACCCGCATGTAACCGTCGAGACAGACCAACTCGAAGTCGTAGCTCTCCAAGGCGTCGAGGATGCGGCGCTCGTGGCTCTCGCGGCTCTCGTCGGCCTCGCGCTCGACGACCTCCGTGGGGATTCCGCGCTCGGCGGCGGCGTCCAGCACGGGCGCGTCAGCGTCGTTCGTCAGCACGACGCCAAGTTCGGCCCCGCCGGGCGCTCGGTCGGCGACGTTCAGCAAGTTCCGTCCGCGATTGCTGGCGAGTCCGGCGATTCGTGTCATGGTCGATTCCGCGTCGTCCCCGCGGAAAGGTATTGCGGTTGCGAGCGAGCGAGTATGCACGTTCGAGCATAAATAGTGGCGGATATCGCGTGGTGTCGCTTCGAGTATGCACGACCGTGCCGCTTTCGACCGACACGCTTTTTGCCCGCGCCCCGGCACTCTCGGGCATGAACCCCCTCTACGCCGTGTCGCCGCTGGACGGTCGCTACGCCGGCCGGACCGAACCGCTCCGGGAGTACGCGAGCGAGGCCGCGCTCGTGCGCGCCCGCGTGCAAGTCGAAGTTGAGTATCTGCTCGCGCTCGCCGACCTCGACGTCACACCGCTGGAAATCGACGCCGACGACCGGGCCGAACTCCGCGCCCTCTACGAGGAGTTCGACGAGGACGACGCCGCGCTGGTCAAGCAGATCGAAACCGAGGGCTACGGCGACTACTCGGCGACGAACCACGACGTGAAGGCCGTCGAGTACTTCGTCCGCGAGGGGCTGCCCGAGGGCCTCGACGCGGCGTCGTGGATTCACTTCGCGCTCACGAGCGAGGACGTCAACAACCTCGCGTACCGCCTGCTCGTGAAGGGTGCGGTCGAGGAGGTCATGCTGCCGGAACTCAGCGAGATTCGCGAATCGCTCGCGGACCTCGCCCACGAGTACGCCGACGTGCCGATGCTCGCGCGCACTCACGGCCAGCCCGCGACCCCCACGACGTTCGGCAAGGAGATGGCGGTCTTCGCCGCTCGCCTAGGGAGAGCCAAGGGTCGGGTGAAGGACGCCCGCGACGGCCTCCAGGGCAAACTCGCCGGCGCGTCGGGCACCTACGCCGCCCACGTCGCGGCCTACCCCGACGTCGACTGGCGGGCGTTCGCCCGCGAGTTCGTCGAGGGACTGGGCTTCGAGCAGGCGCCCGTCACGACCCAGGTCAACCCCTGCGACGACCTCGCGGAACTGTTCGACGCGCTCCGGGGCGCGAACAACGTCCTGTTCGACCTCGACCGCGACGCCTGGCGCTACGTCAGCGACCGCTACCTCGGCCAGGAGGCCGCAGCGGGCGAAACCGGCTCCTCGACGATGCCCCACAAGGTCAACCCCATCGACTTCGAGAACAGCGAGGGGAACCTCTCGAAAGCCAACTCCGACCTCGTCTTCCTCGGCGACTACGTCACCTCCTCGCGGCTCCAGCGGGACCTCTCGGACTCGACGGTCAAGCGCAACATCGGCGCGGCGTTCGCCTACTGCCTGCTGGGCTACGTCAAACTTCAGGACGGCCTCTCGAAGGTCGTCCCGAACGAGCAGGTCATGCGCGAGGAACTGGACGCGACCCCCGAAATCATCGGCGAGGCGGTCCAGACGATTCTGCGCCGGGAAGGTCACGACGACGCCTACGAACGCGTGAAGGACCTGACTCGGGGTCAGCGCGTCACGCTCGAAGACTTCCGGGACCTCTTCGCGGATCTGGACGTGGACGACGAAACCCGCAAGGAACTGCTGGCGCTCACGCCCGCGGGCTACACGGGCGTCGCGAGCGAGATGGTCGAGGACGTCGACTGAAGCTAGCTCGAGGACGTCGACTGAAGCTAGCTTCACGGTCGTTCTGCCGCTGGCGAGATGTCGCTTCGTCGTCGGCACGAGAATCTTCCCGACTTCCGCCCACCACGCGCCAACTAGGGCGCCCAGTACCGCTCGTACAGGTACATCGAGGGCCAACACAGGCCGTATCCCACGTACCCGACGGCGACGCCGAGCGCGTGCAGTTTCGAGCCACCGACGCCCCTGAGGACTTGCGAGACGCCGACTACCGCCATCCCGACGAGATACGCCGGCAGTAACAGCACCCAGAGCCACTGCGCAGCGTCCTTCCGCCTGTCGGTGGTCATGCGACGCTGTTCGGTCGCGACCGACGTAGTCATTTTCCAACACTTCTACGAAAACGCTCGCGGCGGCGAGCGACCGTCGCACGTGACGCCGACACGCCGTTCGGCACCTCCCCGCGGTCACTCCGACAGCCTGGTCGTCCGGCGCTCGACGGACGGGTACTTCGACAACAGGCGGCCGACGCGGCCGTACTCCCTCGGAATGAGATTGCGTTCCGCGAGGATGTCGAGCGCCCAGGCCATCGCGTCGGGGCTTGCGGCCTCGGCGGCGACGCGGTCGGCGTCGTACTCGGTCCAGCGGGCGACGGCGGCGATGACCAGCCAGAGCGGGATACCGAATAGGGCGAGTAACAGCAGTCCATCGGCGGAGAGGTCGGCGATCACCAGCGCCACCCCGACGACGAGCAGACAGTACAGGCCCTTTCGGAGCAGGAGGTGGCCGCGACGGAGGTGCGCGAACTCGTGTTCCGCGACCGCTCGTATCTCGGCATCCGGAAGTTCGTCGAGGAGGAAGTCGGTGAGGTAGACGCATCTCCATCCGGGAACGACGCCGGCGGCGTACCCCTGGGCTTGCTTGGCGTCGCTCGCGTCGATGACGCGAACCGGTATCTCGCGGTCGGCAATCTCCCCCAGGACGTCGCGCTCGTCCGGGTCGAGTGCCCGGGTGTCGTTCAGTCGTTCGACCAGCACGGGTGCCACGGCCCCGTAGGCGACGTACGCCGCGGCGGTCACCGCGACCAGGGTGAGCCCCGGTTCGAACGCCCCGGCCAGCAGGAACAGGCCGAGTTTCGGGCCGACGAACGCGGCGTACCGGACCGTCGCGTTTCGCACCGCCGACCGCGCGGAGACGTCGATGTCCTTCAACTCGCGCCAGAGGGGAAGCGTGGCGAGGGTGACGACGACGTGGCCCGCCAGCACGGGGCCGAACACTACGCTCGTCGAGAAGAGCGCATTCTGTATCGGCGTCGACCCGACCACCGGAATCCGCTGGGTCAGAACGTCGAGCACGGCCAGCAACCCCGTCGGGATACCCACGAGGACGATGGCGATGCCGGCGCAGAGGCTCATGCTGAGTTCCAGCGACCGCAGTTCGGCCGCCGCCTTCGACGGCCGTTTTCGAAGCGCTAGTCTGCCCGCGAGTCGGGTGAGTGCGAAGAAGCCGAACAGCATCGCTCCGTAGACGAGCACGATGGCGCGGACCGTCGCGACGACGTTCATGAATCGGCGAACAGTCTCGACCGTCGCATGATAAAATTTCCGTCACTAACGCTGCAGACGAGAACTGCGGTCGCTCGCCCGCACGAACGTTTAAATACCGAGACGCGGCCAACTCGCCGGGTGAACGTCGAGAACTTCCTGCTGGTCTACCTCGCCCTGTTCCTATTCGTGGGAGCGATGGCCGCCGGTATCGGCGCGCTCGAATACCGCGTGGTTTCGGAGGGGCAGGTCGAACGACTCCCCCGCGAGGCCGGATGGCCGATTCCGTACGGCAATCTTTCGGGCCGCGAACGTCGCATGGTCGACCGCGCCATCGACGGCGACAGGGTGGTGGTTCGCGCCTCCGGCGACCTGCCCGGCCGAATCCACAGGCGGGGGCGGTTCGGCGTCCAACGTGCCGGCGAGACGTACCTGCTGGACAGGCAACTGTTCTTCAACCTCCGGACGAAGTTCGCCCGCGCGGCGGGCGGACTCGGACTCGCCGGTCTGCTCGCGACGGTCTGGGCGTTCCGCAGGGAACACGGCGGGTGAGCGTTTCCGGGTCCGGCGACGAGCCTCGACGCGACAGGCGACGCCCGAGGCGTCACCGTCGAAACAGATATGTGAACGGATGTACACTTTCGACGCGTGCGCGTCGAGAACTTCCTCCTGTTCTTCGCCGGCGTCCTCCTGCTCGTCGGGGCGCTCGCGGTCGGTATCGGCGCCCTCGAGTACGAGGTCGTCTCGGAGGGGACTGTCACCACGGTCCCCCAACAGCGAGGGTTCGGGAGCGAACCGGTCCCGGTCGTGCGCTACGAGGAACTCTCGGCGCACGACCGGCGCGTCGTCGACCGCGCTATCGCGGGCGACCGCGTCGTCATCCGGGACGCCGCCGACCTGCCGGGACTCCGCCCGCGCAAGGGCAGACTCGGCGTTCGACGCGACGGCCGACTCTACCTCCTCAACCGCCACCTCTTTTTCAACTGGCGGACGCCGTTCGCCGCCGGAGCGGCGTCGCTCGCGCTCGTCGGCCTCGGCGCGGTCGCCGAGTCGATTCGCCGCGAGCACTTCCCCGACCGGCGGTTCCTGATTCCGCGGCGATAGCGACCCCGGGCGTACCGCGTCTCGGCTCAGTAGTACACGTCGACGTGGAAGGTGTGTTTGAGGGAGTAGGTGTCGGACGACCACCCGCCGTCGTAGAACTCGCCGTCGGCGACGAGGTCCATCAGGTCGTGGTAGCCGCTCCCGGCGGCCTGCTGGTCGAGCCACGTCGAACTCCCGGGTTTCATCCCGTTGGTGTTCTCGCGGGCGGCATCGGTGTTGAACTCCTCGGACCACTTGGCGTAGTTGCTCGACGGACTCGATTCGTCGACGGTCGTCACGGCGGGTAGGGTGTACTGCCACCCGAGGCTCGCACCGCCGGTGCCGACGGAGACGCTGATGGTCTGCTTACCGTCGTGGGTGCCCAGCGGGTCCCACTCGTGGAGGTCCGCCCCGCCCATGCTGTTCTGCCGCCAATCGTGCATCGGCCGCCCGACGTTGTTCACCCAGTCGGAGCCGTACTTCTGGACGCCGGGTTCCATCGCGAAGATGTGCTTGACGGCGTAGGCGTCCTGGGCGGCGTCGCCGTCGCTCGCCAACTGCTGGAGGTCGAAGTTGTTGGTGACACAGCCGTAGGGGTCCTTGCAGAAGTCCGCCTCGTCGTGGAGGATTCGGTTCCACGAACCCGCCTGCGTGCGCACGCCGTCGGTGCGCGCGCCGGTACCGAGTCCGCGCTCGAACGCGCCGGCGCGGGCGGTCGCTCTCCCGTGGAGTGTCGACACCGAGTCTGCGTCGCCCGCGATGCCGGCGTACTGTTGGGGGACGCCGTTCTCGTCGATTCGGTACGCGAAGGAGACGACGGTGCCGTCTTCAGGGTCGGGCGTCGAGCGCGCCGGCGGGGCGTCGAGGTCCCCACCGCAGGCGTTGAACTCCCGGAGGGCCGTCTGCCGGACCTCGTGGCGGTGTTTCCCGGAGACGCCGCGGTCGAAGTCGGCCGTCGCCACGTGGACGTCGCTCGCGGCGGGACCGCGGGCGCTGACCGCTGATGTGGCCAGCGCCGCTCCGGCGACCGCCGCGCCGGTCGCGCGCAAGAACGTTCGTCGGTCGGCACCGTTCGGTGAGGGGGATTCGTCTGTCATGACGCGAGCTTACTTCTTACTATTTAAACTTATAATTGTATTATAGAAAGTGAAAAATAACTAACGGTCGTAGGGCTACGAAGTGGCGGCAACCGAATACCGAGAGCGTTCCGCGATGCAGACACAGCGCGCGATTCGGCGGATACGGTCGAGCGCGCCTACCCGGTCCAGAAACTGAGGACGCCCAGCACCACGATGAGCGACGAGACGCCCAGAAGGTAGGGACCGACGACGCCGAGCGTCCCGGAACCGGCCGCCGCCAGCGCCGCGACGCCCACGAGGAGCACCGCGGCGGCGAAGCCGACGCGGCCGGTGCGGCCGACGGCCCGTCCGGTGGTAGTCTCTCGCATGCGCTAGACACTCGATTCCGACACGATAAATCCGGCGAGTTTCCGCGGGTCGAACGGACCCGGTGCCGTCAGCGAACCAGCGAGGAGAGGGTCGCTTCCACCGCTTCGGCCGCGCGTTCGACGTCCGACGCCCGGACGTACTCGCGCGGAGCGTGGGCGACCGCGCCTTTGTCGTCGGCCAGCACGCCCGGCCCGAACACGACCGTCGGGGCGAGTTCCGCGAAGTAGGAGGCCTCCGTCGCCGCCCGGAACGGTCGAACGTCGCCGCCGCTGGCATCCCGGAGCGTCTCGACGAGCGGGGAGTTGGCGGGCGTTTCGAACGCCGCGAGGAACGGCGTCTCGCGGTCGGTCAGGTCGACGTCGACTCCGACGTCCTCGGGCGCGGCGGCGCGCAGGTGGGTCTCCAGGCCCGACCGGAACTCCTCGGCCGTCTCGGGCGGGACCGACCGGCGGTCGACCACGAACGAACACTCGGCGGGCACCTGGTTCGTGGCGGTTCCACCCTCGACGGTCGTGGGCGTCAGCGTCGGCGGACCGAGCGCGTCGCTCTCGGAAAGTGCGTCCTCGCGCTCGGAGAAGGAGTCGAGCGCCGCCAGCAGGTCGCCGGCCGCCCGGACGGCGTTGGTCCCCTCCTGGGGTTCGGCGGCGTGGGCGTTGGCCCCGCGCGCGGTCACGGTCGCCTGGAAGCGCCCCTTCGCGGCGTTGCAGACGTCGAGGTCGGTCGGCTCACCCACGACGACGGCGTCGGGTTCGCGGTCGAACGAGAGCGCCGCCGCCCCTTTCGAGAGGGTCTCCTCGTCGGGCGTCACCGCGAGGGTGACCCTGCCGCGTTCGGGTTCCACGGCCAGAAACGCCGCGAGCAGCGCCGCCAGCGGTCCCTTCGCGTCGCAGGACCCCCGGCCGCGAATCACGTCGCCGTCGCGTTCGTAGAGGACGTGGGGCGGGACGGTGTCGATGTGGGTGTTCAGGACGACGTGCGGGCCGGCGGACTCGGCGCTGTCGTCGGACGTCGAACCGCGAGCGCGGTTCGCGCCGGCGGCGCGAACCGCGAGCGTGTTCCCGGCGTCGTCGACGCGGACCTCGACGCCGGCGTCTTCGAGCGTCTCGACCAGCAGCGACCGCATCTCGGACACGTCCTCGTCGGAGGGCGTCCGGACAGCGGTTTCGAGGAACGCCACAGGGTCGAACTCCGGGGCGGCGCTCATGCTCGCGTGATCTGTCGGGTTTCCGGGATCGAGGAGAGTTCGTCGCCGAACTCGCGTTCGACCGGACCGGACAGCATCGCGTCGCCCGTCTCGGGCAGAGTCACGTCGAGGCGGCCGCCCGGCGGGTGGACCGCGACCTGCTCGCCGGGTTCCGGCCCGTCGTCGAGGCGGCCGAGTCGGCGCGCGGCCGCGACGACGGCGACCGCGCCGGTGCCGCAGGACTGGGTTTCGCCCTCGACGCCGCGCTCGAAGGTCCGCTGGTCGAACCCGCCGTCGTCCCGGCGCGAGGCGAACGTGACGTTCGCGCCCTCCGGGAAGACGTCGGCGCTGCGCACGGCGGGCGCGACCTCCTCGACGTTCACGGCCTCCACGTCGTCGACGAACGCGACGGCGTGGGGGACGCTGGTGTTGACCGCGGTCACCTCGACGCCCTCGACCGACTCGGCGACCAACGGGTCGCCGCCGGCCAGCGGGACGTCGGCGGGCGCGAACGACGGGGTGCCCATCTCGACGGTGACGCTCGTGCCGTCGACCTCCGCCCGGCGGGTGCCGGCCTGGGTGTCGAGCATCACGACCGACGCGCCCGTGCGCTCGGCGGCCCACTTCGCGGCGCAGCGCGCGCCGTTGCCGCACATCGCCGCGGTCGAGCCGTCGGGCTGGACCAGCGTCATCACGACGCGGGGCGGCGAGAACCGCGATTCGAGCGCGAGGAAGAGGACGCCGTCGGCGCCCACCCCGTCGCGTCGGTCGCATATCTCCCGGGCGAACGCGCCCCGGTCGGGGACGTACTCGTCCGCGTCTACTATTACGAAATCGTTGCTCGTGCCGTGGTACTTCTCGTACGCGATGCTCATGGTTGCTCCTCTGGTTCCGTTACGTCCGCAATCGTTTCGCGCCGCCGCGCCAGCGTCGCCTCGTCGCCAGCCAAGACGACGGACGCCGGACGGGGGCGGGAGTTGTACTGACTGGCCATCTCGTAGCCGTAGGCCCCGGCGTTGCCGATCGCCAGCAGGTCGCCGCGCCGGGGGTCAGCGAGCCAGTGCTCGCCGAAGGTGTCCGCGCTCTCGCAGACCGGGCCGGCGACCGTCACCGTCCGGTCGGGACGCTGCTCGCCGACCGCCGAGAGGTTCCGTATCTCGTGGTGAGCGTCGTAGATGGCCGGGCGCGCGAGGGTGGTCATCCCCGCGCCGACGCCGACCACCGTGGTCTCGCGGCCCTGCTTGACGGTGTTGACCCGGGTGAGCAGGACGCCGGCGTCCGCGACGAGGTAACGGCCGGGTTCGACCGCCAGGGTCGCGTCGACCTCGCCGAGCGCCTCGCGAGTGGCTTCGGCGACCGCGTCCAGATCGAGGGGCTCCTCGTCGGGCGCGTAGGGGACGCCGAAGCCGCCGCCGACGTCGACGAACTCCAGGTCGATTCCGGCGTCGGCGACCTCGCGCGCGAGGTCGCCCATCCGCGAGACGAGTTCGCGGTGGGCGCTCAGGTCCTCGCCCGAGATGCCGCTGCCGGCGTGGGCGTGGAGACCGACCACGTCGAAGTTCTCGGCGGCCTCGACCAGGAGGTCGACCGCGCGCTCGGCGGGCACGCCGAACTTGGCGTCGGCGCCGGTCCGGACCTTCTCGTGGTGGCCCGCGCCGACGCCGGGGTTCACGCGCAGGCAGAGCCGGCCGTCGTAGCCCCGGTCGGCGAGGCGGTCGACGGTGTCGGCCGCGCCGGCCGTGACGGTGAGTTCCGGCTCGCCGGCCGCGAGTTCGACCGTGCGGTCGAGGTCGGTCGCCGGCGGGTTCACCGCGGTGTAGTGGACCCGGTCGCCGGGGACGCCCGCCCGAATCGCGCGGACCAGTTCGCCGGCCGACGCGCATTCGATGCCCGCACCCTCGTCGGCGAGCGCCTGGAGGACCGGCCGAGCCGTGTTGGCCTTCGCCGCGTAGAGCACTTCGGCGTCCGGGAACGCGTCGGCGAGTCGCCGGTAGTTCTCCCGAACCCGGTCGAGGTCGAGGACGTACAGCGGCGTGCCGTGTTCGTCGGCGAGGGTTTCGAGTCGCTCGGGGTCCCAGTCGGCGAGTCGTCGCACCGGCGGGTTCCGGACGGTCGCGTTCATGACTCTCTCAGAGCCTCCTCTCGTTCGACGCCTTCGAGGGTGGTTTCCTCGACGTCCATCGCCACGACCGCGGGCTTGTAGGCCCCGCCGTCGAACAGGTCGTGGTCGCCGACCGACGACTCGACCATCCGGGCGAACGCCCGCCGCTCCGGCGGGAGGTGGCCGTAGACGATCTCCTCCTCGACCAGGTCGTAGACGGGAATCCGCGGGGTCAGCAGGGTGTTCTCGGCGACCACCGAGTTCTCGCCGACGACGAAGCCCGAGGTGACCCGACAGCCAGCGCCGAGCGACGCGCCGTCCTCGACGACGACCGGGGCGTCCTCGACCGGTTCGAGCACGCCGCCGACGAGCGTGTTCGCGCCGAGTTTGACGTTCTCACCGATCTGGGCGCACGAGCCGACGGTGTCGCAGGAGTCGACCAGCGTGCCGTCGCCGACGTACGCGCCGACGTTGACGAAACTCGGGCTCATCAAGATGCAGTTCGCGCCGACGTGCGCGCCCCGGCGGAGCACGGTCCCGTCGGGCGTGTTGCGGGTGCCTCGCCCCGGCAGGTCGTCGGTCCGACGGAGCGGGAGCACGTCGTGGTAGGTCACGTCGCCGTACTCGCGGGCCTCGATGTCGCGCAGGCCGAAGTTGAGCAGGATGCCCTCCTTGACCCACTCGTTGGACTCCCACTCGCCGCCGCGCTTCTCGGCCGCCCGGACCTTGCCGGCTTCGAGCGCGTCGAGGAACGCCCCGAGCGTTTCGAGATCTCCGGTGTCGGCGGAGTCGGCCGACAGGTCGCCGTCGTCGTAGCGCCGCCAGAGGTCCTCGATTTCGGACTGGAGGCCCGTGCTCATCTGTCGGCACCTCCCAGCACGTCCGAGAAGTCGTAGTAGCCGGGTTCTTGGCCCGCCAGCCAGACCGCGGCGTCGAGCGCGCCCTCGGCGAAGACGCCGCGGTCCTCCGCGCGGTGGGTCAGTCGAACCTCCTCGTGGTTGCCCGCGACCAGCACCTCGTGTTCGCCGGTGATGTTGCCCGCGCGGCGGGCGTGGACGCCGATTTCGCCCGATTCGCGGGGCTGGTCGCCGTGCCGGCCGTGGACGCGCTCCCCGCTCGCTTCCCCGCCGTTCTCCGCCCGCGAGTCGTCGCCCGCGGGCGACGACTCGCGGGCGCTCTCGATGGTGTCTAAAATCGTGTTCGCGGTGCCGCTGGGCGCGTCGCGCTTGCGGTTGTGGTGGGTTTCGGTCACCTCGACGTCGTAGCCCGGCAGGTCGGCGACGGCCGACTCGACCGCCCCGAGCAGGGCCTGGACGCCGCGGGCGAAGTTCGAGGCCTTCAGCACCGGGGCGTACTCGGCGAGTTCGACGAGCGCGGCCTCCCCGCGTTCGTCGAAGCCCGTCGTGCCGACGACGCTGGCGACGCCCGCCTCGGTTGCGACCGCGACGTAGTTCTGGGCACTCTCGGGACCCGTGAAGTCGACCAGCACGTCGGGGTCGCGCTCGGCCACGAGGCGGTCGAACTCCCGGGTCGGGGCGACGGACACGCCCGCGACCGACTCCTCGGCGTCGGGGTCGCGGTTGACAGCGAACGCGACGGAGACGTCGTCGCGCTCGTGCGCGGCGTCGATGACCGCCCGCCCCATCTGCCCGGTCGCGCCCGTGACCGCCACGTCGACGCTCATACCGCTATCACGCTCCCGTCTGCTACTCCCGCGTCCTCGCTTGCGCTACGATCGCACGGCGCGTTCATACTTCTACCTCAGTCGGTTCATCGGATAACTCCGCGAGGATACCCGCAAGTTCTGCCCGGTGTTCCTCGGAGAGTCGCGTCAGCGGCGAGCGCAGGTGGGCCGGGCCGTAGTCGCGGAGTTCCATCGCCTCCTTCACCGGGATGGGGTTCGTCTCGGAGAACAGCGCGCGGAACAGCGGCGCGAGTTCCTCGTGGACCTCGCGGGCCGTCTCGAAGTCGCCCGACCGGGCGGCCCCGACCAGCGCGGTGGTGCGCTCGGGTTCGACGTTCGCGGCGACGCTGATGGTGCCGCTCGCGCCGAGGCTCAGCATCGGGAGCGTGAGGAAGTCGTCGCCCGACAGCACCGAGAAGTCCCGGTCGCGGGTGCGCTCTATCACCTCGCCGATTCGACCCAGATCGCCGCTGGCGGCCTTGTAGCCCACGACGTTGTCGTGTTCGGCCAGCGAGGCCGCGGTTTCGACCGCGATGTTGCGGCCGGTTCGGCTCGGGACGTTGTAGATTATCTGGGGGACGTCGACCTCGTCGGCGACGGTCCGGTAGTGGCGCTCCATCCCCTCGGGTTCGGGCTTGTTGTAGTACGGCGAGATGAGGAGCAAGGCGTCGGCGCCCGCCTCCGCCGAACGTCGCGAGAGTTCGACCGCCTCGCGCGTGGAGTTACTCCCGGAGCCGGCGATGACGGGCACGTCGACCACGTCGGTGACCGCCTCGACCACCTCGACGTGTTCGTCGTGGCTCAGGGTCGCGCTCTCGCCGGTCGAACCGACCGGGACGAGGCCGTCGACGCCCGCGGCTTCGAGTCGTCGGGCGTCTGTGCGAAGCTGTTCGAAGTCGATGCTGTCGTCCGTCCGGAACGGCGTCGTCATCGCGGGGAAGACGCCGCTGAAGGGTTCGCTCGTCTGTCGTGTCATGTGCGTTGTCTGGTGCTCGGGGTTCGCAGTTCGGTGTGTCGCGCGGTGCAGAATCGGAGAGTGGTCGGCGACGGGGTGCCAGTCCGCCGAAGACCTGTCAGTACGCGCGTTTTGTGGCTTTGAACCCGGCGAAGAAGACCGACGCACCGCTGGCGGGTCGCGCCCGCGAGTCAGCGTCGGCGTCGGTTACCATGTCCGACCAACGGATTCCCTCCGACTTAGCTCTTGCGCCGCCCGCGATACCTGCCAAAACCCACCGTTCGTGTCACGGCGTCGCCGCGTTCGCCGCGATTCGGTCGGCGTCCGGCCGACGTGGTTCGCGACCGACCGCGACCGACGCCCGTCCGAACCCGCGGCGCGCTCCGCGGAATTTATCACCAATTCCGACGAAATAGTAACGATGCTCGTCCTCGGAGACGCCCACGCCGACTCGCCCGACAGGCGGCGCGCGCTGTTCGCCGCCTACAGGGCCGCCGAAGCGGACGTGGCGCTGCAACTCGGCGATCTGCTCTACTACGACCTCCCGGTCCCGACCTACTTCATCGCAGGCAACAACGAGGACTTCGACGTCATCGACGCGATGCGCAACGGCCGGGTCGAGAGTTCGGAGGTCCAAAACGGCTACCTGCTGGCGAGCACGGTCGCCGAGGTCGAGGGCCTGCGGGTCGCGGGCCTCTCGGGCAACTACGCGCCGAGTCAGTTCGACCGGCCGCGGCCGAACCTCCACGGCGAGCGCCGCCGCCACTTCGTCCACGACGACGTCGAGAAGGCGAAGAAACTGACCGACGTGGACGTGCTGTTGACCCACGAGGCGCCCCACGGACTTCCCGTCTCCGAGGACTACGAGGTGGGTTGTCCGCACGTGGACGAACTCATCGAGGCGCTCGACCCGGACCTCTGTCTGGTGGGCCACCACCACCAGCACGCCGAGACGACATACGGCGACACCCGGGTCGTCAGCGTGGGTCCCGTCTGGAAGGAGTACTACCTGCTCGACCCCGAGACGCTCGAACTCACCGCGTTTCCGACCCCGTCGGCCTGAATCGCCCGGGCCGTTTCGTCTTCTTCGTCTCCGTCTCTCTGACCGTCTCCGTCCCCTTCGTCTCCCGGTCGGCGGCCCGCTCGTGCGCGAGTCGCGCACGAGCGGGCCGCCGACCTTACCTTCCCGCCCGCCGAGGCTTCGACCATGCTCGTTCTCGGGGACGCGCACGCCGACGACCCGGACAAGCGCCGGTCGCTCGCGGCCGCCTACCGCGCCGCCGACGCCGAGGTCGCCCTCCAGACCGGCGACCTCCTCGACTACGACCCGCCGGTGCCGACGTACTTCGTCGCGGGCAACAACGAGGACTTCGACACCATCGACGCGCTCCGGCGCGGCGAGACGGCGGGGACGGCCAACGTCCACCTGCTGGCGAGCACGGTCGCCGAGGTCGAGGGCCTGCGGGTCGCGGGCCTCTCGGGCAACTACGCGCCCACCCAGTACGAGAAGTCCCGGGAGGAACTGTCGGGCGACAGGCGCCGCCATTTCGTGAAAGACGACGTCGAGCGCCTGAAGGAGCAGGAGGACGTGGACGTGCTGTTGACCCACGAGGCCCCCACCGGCCTGATATACTACGGCTACGACGCCGGATGCGAGCGGATCGACGAACTGCTCGAAGCCCTGCAACCGGCGCTCTGTCTGGTGGGCCACCACGAGCGTCACGCCAAGTCGACGTTCGGCGAGACGCGGGTCGTGAGCCTCGCGCCCGCGTGGGAATCGTACTATACTCTGGACCCCGAGACGCTCGAACTGACCCGCCACGAGACGCCCGCGGAGTAGGCTCGGACGATTGGAGTTGGCGGTTTCGCAGATGCGGGTTCGCCCTTTGGCGCGCGCTGGCGCGACTCCGCGGTTTGGAGTCGCGCCTTCATGCGCGAGGGATGACCGAGCGCCCCGGAGGGGCGCGAAAGAATCGGCTGGAGAGGCGTGTGGCAGTGGCGGTGGCGGTTGCGGAAATCGTACTAGCAGTCGAAGATGCAAATACGCCGAGACGCGACGCGTCTCGGCGTATTTGCGTGTCCTTTTTTGGTCCAGCTTTTTTCGAGGAGCGGTAGCCGGAGCGCCGAAGGCGCTCACGGCTACCCGACGAAGAAAAAAGGTGGGGGACCTTTTTACGGGAGGCCGACCGACACTTCTCCATGACGGAGATACATCCATATCAGCGCGTGGCGGTGCTCGCCGACGCGCAAAATCTCTACCACACCGCCCAGAGCGTCTACAGCCGCAACATCGACTACTCCGCCCTCCTGGAGAAGTCGGTCCAGGACCGCGAGGTGACCCGGGCCATCGCGTACGTCATCCAGGCCGACAGCCCCGACGAGGAGCGGTTCTTCGAGGCGCTGGCCGACATCGGCTTCGAGACGAAGATAAAGGAACTCAAGACGTTCGGCGACGGGTCGAAGAAGGCCGACTGGGACGTCGGCATGAGCCTCGACGCGGTGACGCTGGCCAACCACGTCGACACCGTCGTCCTCTGTACGGGCGACGGGGATTTCTCACGGCTCTGCTCGCACCTCCGCCACGAGGGCGTCCGGACCGAGGTCGTCAGCTTTGAGGAGTCAACCTCCGAGGAACTCATCGAGGCGGCCGACGCTTTCGTCGATATGTCCGAGCGCCCGGAGACGTTTCTGCTGTAGCGCGAACGACCGCGACGGGACGAAAACGAGAGCCGGTTTCAGACCGGACGGCCTTCTTCGCCGTCGATGCCGATGAGCAGTGCGCCGGCCGCGAGGCCGAGCACCGCGACGGCCGAGATGATGTTGGTGGTGAACGACTGCGTGCTGGCGACCGCGAAGATGAGCGCACCCGCGACGAGCAGCAGGGCGATGCCGAGCTTGGTTTTCATGGTATACCGGTACGTAGCGCCTCGACGAACATAAATCGCACTCAAACCGCCGCCGGAACTTTACGATAAATCGTTATACAATTACGGGTCAGGGGGACGATTGTTACCTAATAGCACGCGGTGGGGCGAGGACGAAGGCTTTTCGCCGGGCGGCCCCAATCGCCGGAAAATGAGCGACAGCGACACGCGAGACGGGGATCTCCCGGCGCTCCGGACGACCGCCGACTACCAGTTCGGCGCGGGCGTCGGGGCGGCGCTGTTCCCCGAGGGTGAACCGGTCGAAATCAAGCGGTCGTCTTCGGGACGACCCCAGCAGGTCGTCGCCGAGGAGGGTCGGCTGGTCACCTACGCCACCGATGGCCGGTTCACCCTCGGACTGGCCGGCGGCCGGCGCATCGTTGCCGCACTCGACGCGCCGGCGGGCCGGGTCGTCGTCGGCGACGAGAGCGAACCGTTCGTCCGCGACGGCAAGAACGTCTTCGCGAAGTTCGTCGCCGCGGCCGGTCCCGAGATTCGACCGGGCGACGAGGTGGCGGTCGTCCACGAGGACGGCCGACTGCTGGGGGTCGGCCGGGCGGAACTCTCCGCCGACGCGATGGCCGACTTCGACACCGGCATGGCCGTGATGGTCCGGGAAGGCGCGGGCGAGGCGTAGCGCTGACGAGGCGTAGTGTCGCAAGTTAGCGCGGGTAGGTCGTGGGACGGGTGGCCCAGCGACGGTCACCCCGTGGCGGTCGTTGTTCCGACCGAGAAGTTCGCCTCCTCGACCGTGACGCCGGCGGCCAGCCAGCCGCTCCGCCGGACGGCTCCGAGTTGGTCGCGGTAGGTGGCGTTCCCGGCGACGAGGTAGGTGCCGGGCAGCGTTGCGGCCTCGACGCCGACGCGGAGTTCGAACACCCGGCGTTCGCCCGGTCGAAGCCGGGGCACGAAGACCCCGACGCGACCGTCCCGGTTCACCCCCGACCCGAAGAACAGCGTCGCGTTGTCGACCGTGAGCCACAGTCCGACGTCGAAGGCGGTTCCGCTCCCGACGTTCGTCAGCGCGAACCGGTAGACGACCGTCTCGCCGGGCAGCAAGGTCCGGTTCGAAACCGCGGTGAACGCGAGGACGGGAACTCCCTGCGCGCCGGCGGTTCGTTCGCCCACGGTCGAGAACCCGTCGTCGACAATCGCCGTCGGGCCGAGCGGCGTCGCGGGACCGCCGCTCGGCCCACCGGGACGGATTCCAGTTCCTGTGTCCGCGTTGGCCGCCGCAGCGACGAACCCGCCGAATGACGCGACCAGCACGACGGCGACGACGCCGACGGTAGCGAGCGGGCGCATACCACCCTTCCTAGCGGGCGAGGAATAGAAAACTACCGCCGAACCGCGTCGTCGCGTCGGTCGCGGCGACGTACCGCCGCGACCGCTCGTGACGGTCGTTCGCCACGCTTATTTTGACTGACTCCGACGCTTCGAGTATGTTCGGAGGAGGCGGCGGGGGTCTGAATCCCCGTAAGATGAAGCAGATGATGAAGCAGATGGGCATCGACGTCGACGAACTCGACGCCGAGCGGGTCGTCATCACCAAGAGCGACGGCGAGGAACTCGTCTTCGATGACCCCGAGATCACCGTCATGGACGCCCGCGGCCAGCAGACCTACCAGGTCGTCGGCGACCCCACGTCCCGCAAGTCGACCGCGGACGAGGACGGCACCTTGGCCGTCGAAGACGGCGAGTCCGGCGACGCCGAGGAGTCGGCCGGCGGCGCGGGCGACATCCCCGACTCGGACGTCGAGATCGTCGCGCAGCGAACCGGCGCGAGCGAGGACGATGCCCGCGAGGCCCTCGAAGCCGCGGACGGCGACCTCGCCGCGGCGGTCGAGCGCCTAGAGTGACGGTCCTGCTGGTCCACGGCGACCGGGAGTATCTGCGCGAACCGGGCGAGGAACTCCAGACCGACCTCGGCGTGCTGGAGGTCCCCGAGGACGTCTCGCACGGCGACACCCTGGAGACGCATCTGGGCGAACGGTTCGAGGTCCGACGCCTCCGCGGCCCGGACCTGTTCAACCACTTCGAGCGCACCGGCGCGCCGATGATGCCTCGCGACGTGGGCCTGGTCGTCGGCCACACCGGCGTCGGCGCGGGCGACCGAGTGCTCGACACCGGCACCGGGACCGGCGTGCTCGCGGCCTACCTCGGTCGGGTGGGCGCGAGCGTGACGACGTTCGAGCGCGACCCCGAGTTCGCCGACATCGCCCGCGAAAACATGGAACTGGCCGACGTGGCGGACCGCGTGGACGTGCGCACCGGCGACCTGACCGAGGAACTGGACGAGTCCGAGGGGACCGACGAACTCGGCCGGTTCGACGTCCTGACCCTCGACACCGGCGACGCCGCCGAGGTTGTCGCGCGAGCGCCCGACCTGCTCGTGCCGGGCGGGTTCGTAGCCGTCTACTCGCCGTTCGTGGAGTCCTCGCGCGACGTCGTCGAGGCGGCCCGCGAGGCAGACCTTCAGAGCATCGAGACGCTCGAAACCATCCAGCGCCGGATGGACTTCGACGACCGCGGCTCTCGCCCGTCGACGGCGGGCGTGGGCCACACCGGCTACCTCACGTTCGCGCGCCGGCCCTGACTCGCGACTCACTCGACTCGCCCGGTTCGTTCGCCGGACGAATCGGGCGAGTCGCGTACGTCACGCGCCGCCTGTTCTCTGCGCTACGGCCCGTAGGAGCCCCATAACAAAGCCCGGAAGCGCCGTCTCCCCGCGTAGGACGCACTGAGAGAACGCATGACCGATACGAACCTCCGAGTCGGACTCATCGTGCGCGGGTCGGACGTCCCGGCGTGGCAGGCCCGCACTATCGAACGGATGCTGGCTCGAACGGACGCCGAAGTAACGCACGTCGTCGCCAACGCCGCGACGAACGAGCAGGGCCTCGACCACTACCTCGACCGGGCGCGGGAGAACCCCCTCTGGACGCCGGTCGGGGCGCTCTATCGCCTCCGGGGACCGCCGGCCCACCGACGCGGTCGGTCGCTCGACTCCATCGCGGGGCTTGGCGACCCGGAGGTCGTCCGGGTCGAACCCGAACCCGCGCCGGACTTCGGCAACGTCCTCCCCGAGGAGGGCGTCGAGGCACTGGCGGAGACCGACGTGGCGGTCCGGTTCGCGTTCGGCATCCTCAAAGGAGACGCGCTCGACGCGCCCGAACACGGCGTACTGAGCTTCCACCACGGCGACCTCCGGGAGTACCGCGGCCAGCCCTCCGGGTTCTGGGAGTACCTCCACGGCGACCCGACGGCGGGCGTGACCCTCCAGCGAATCAACGAGACGCTCGACGGCGGGGAGATCGTCGCCTTCGAGTCGGTGGACATCGCCGACGCCGCGACGTGGACCGAGGTGCGCGACCGCCTGTTCGTGGCCTCCGACGACCTGCTCGTGAAGGGCATCGAGAACGTCGCCCACGGAATCGACCCGCTGTCGCCCGACGAACTCGGCGACCTCTACAGCCTCCCCGAGGGTACGGACGTGCTGAAGTACGTGTTCAAGGAGTGCGTCGGCCGGATGCGCAAGTACGCCTCCGAGATTCAGGTCGGGAAGGCGCCCAAAGCGGTCGAGTGAGCCACGAATAGTTCGAACTTTCCTCGCGGCATCTCGTCCGGACGATTCGCAGAGACTTCGCCGGGGGTCTGCGGTCGGCGCGCGCTGGCGCGACCTCGTGTCGCGCCTTCATGTGCGAGGGATGACTGAGTGCCCCGGAGGGGCGCGAAGGAATCGGCTGGGGAGGCGTGTGGCCGTGGCGGTGGCGGTTGCGGAAATCGCACTAGCAGTCGAAGATGCAAATACGCCGAGACGCGTCGCGTCTCGGCGTATTTGCGTGTCCTTTTTTGGTCCAGCTTTTTTCGAGGAGCGGTGGCTGATTCGCCGAAGGCGAATCAGCGACCCGACGAAGAAAAAAGGTGGGTTCTAGTTATCGTCCTCGCGCCACTTGTGGTGGCACTCGGTGCAGATGAAGAATCGCGTCTCGCTCTCGTCGGCCGAGCGAATCTGTTGCATGTACCACCGGGCGCGGTCGTTGCCGCACTCCGGGCAGTGGGCGTCGGTGGTGGGGAGCGGGCTGTTGTCCTCGTCGCCGGTTTCGATGACCTCGCTGGCCTCCTGGTCCTCGGTGATGACGTACTCGGCGTCGGGGTCCTTGGGCGTCTTGTGGCCGCAACTGCCGCAAACCCAGAGTTCGTCCTCGGCCTTCATCATCGAACCGCACTCGTCACAGAACTCCATTCTTAACTCGGACGTAGCCGACGCGGCAAGTTAAGCGGTGTGTTTCCTGCCGCGACGCCGACCGTTACCCTTCGCCCTCCGACTGGTACGGTTCGCCGACCGCCTCCCGCGGGAGCGTGTTGTTGATTTCGTCGCGGAGTTCCTCGAACGACTCGTACTCCTCGGCCGGCGTCTCCGAAATTAGCTCTCCCAGATTCTCCTCCCCGTCCGAGAACGTCAGCGTCACGTCGTCGAACTCGCGGGCCGCCTCCGCCCGGGACACCGGGTAGGAGAGTTCGGTCAACACCGAGTCGATCCGGCTGAGTTTGACCTCTCGTGCCATGGCACCGGACTACGCCGTGGTCCCCCTTAGGCGTTCCCGCCTCCCGGGAGTCGCAGCGTCGCTTCGACCGCGCGGTTTCGACCGCACGACTTCGACCGACCCCATTTTTGTGCGCGGCGGCCGAATCCGGAGGTATGAGTAGCGTGGTCGTCGCGGGCGCGGGGCCGGCCGGACTGGTCGCGGCCCGCCGTCTCGCCGACGCGGGCGCGGACGTGACGGTGTACGAGCGCCACCGCGACGTGGGCGGCAGGGTGCGGTCGCTCCGGCGCGACGGGTTCGTCTTCGACCGGGGGTTCCAGGTGTTCTTCACGGCCTATCCGGCGGCCCGACGGGAACTCGACTACGGCGACCTCGACCTACGTGGGTTCGCGCCCGGCGCCGTCGTCGCCCGGCCGGGCCACCGCGCGGTGCTCGCGGACCCGCTCCGGGACTCCAGGGACGCGGTCGAGACGCTGTTCAACCGTGACGTGACGCTCCGCGACAAACTCCGGGTGCTCCGACTCCGGCGCGCGCTCGCCGACAGGCCCGCGAGCGGCATCTTCGACGGCCCGGACGCCGCGACCCGCGAGTACCTCCGCGAGTACGGCTTCTCGGAGCAGTTCCTCCGGAACTTCGCCGAACCGTTCTACGGCGGCATCTCCCTCGACCGGAGCCTCTCGACCTCCCGGAAGGCGTTCGAGTTCACCTTCAAGATGCTCGCAACCGGCGACGTCGCCGTCCCGGCCCGCGGGATGGGGGCGATAAGCGAACAGCTCGCAGACCGCGCCCGTGACGCCGGCGCGGAGATAGTCACCGGGGAGACCGTCACCGACATCGATTCGGAGGTCGGGTCGGGACGCGACTTCGGCAGCGGGGAACTCACCGTCGAACTCGGCCGCGAGTCGACCGACGCCGACGCGGCCGTCGTCGCCACCGACCCCAAAGAGGCCCGCGACCTGACCGGCGTCGAGACGATTCCGACCGAGGCCAACGGCTGTGTCACCCAGTACTACGCCTTCGAGGGTCCACAGTTGGACGCGGTCGACCGCCTCCTGCTGAACGCCGGGGACGGCGACGGGCCGAACCACGTGGCCCAACTGTCGTCGGTCGCGCCGGAGTACGCGCCCGACGACCGCAACCTGCTGAGCGCGACGTTCCTCGGAACGTCCGAGGACGCCGAGGAGGAACTCGCGGCCCGCACCGCCAGCGCACTCGGCGCGTGGTACCCCGAGCGCCGCCTCGGCCTCGAAGTCGTCCACACCGACCGAATCGAGTTCGCGCAGTTCGCCCAACCGCCGGGTGTCTACGACTGCCTACCGGGCGTGCGCGCGCCCGACGGTCCGGTCTACCTCGCGGGCGAATACACTCGGGCGTCGTCGCTCGACGCCGCGATGGAGAGCGGTCGGACGGCGGCCCGCGCCGTCGCGTCGGACCTCGACCTCCGGTAGCGTCGGTCCCGATTCACAGCAATCGCCGGAACTCCCCGAGCGGCGGGAACTCGAGCGTCTCGCCCGCGTCCTCGTCGCGGACCACCGGCTGGAGCGCGTCGGCGTCGGTCACCAGCGGCGACTGGAAGTCGCGGGTCCCCATCCCGTTGACGACCGTGCCCGGCGCGATGCGGTTGAACGCCGGAAGCATCAGCACGTCGGCCCCGCGGTAGGTCCGGGGGCCGTACAGCAGGCAGGGCCGGCGCACGCCTTCGATTTCGATGGTCGGGTGGTCGTGGCCGACGACGTACCGGTCCGCGGTCGCCTCGGGGTGGGCGTCGCCGTGGTGGACGACGGTGTCGCCGAACCGGTGTTCGTCGGCGGCGTCGACCCCGGCCGCGTCGAGCACCGAGTCGAGCATCGAGTCGTGGTTCCCCCGGACGACGACCAGTTCGGCCCCCGCGTCGGCGACCGTCTCGGCGAGCGCCGAGACGGTCGCCTCGGTCCCCTCGGGCACCCGGTCGAAGGCGTGGAGCACGTCGCCCGCGACGACGAGTTCGCGCGGGGAGAACTCCGAGAGCAGCGCCGCGAGGCGGTCGGTCAGGTCGGCGCGCTCGCCCAGCGGGAGTTCGACCGCCGAGGTGGCGTCCCGGCCGACGTGGACGTCGGCGACGACGAGGACGTCGTCGCCGGGCAGGTAGACGGCCCGGTCGCGCAACTGCGCGTTCATCGGGTGTCGTCTGGGTCCGGTCGGCCTTCCGGGTTGCGGTCCCGGTTCGACTCCCCTGGTTCGTCGGCACTCCCGCCCGCCCCACCGGGCGCGTCGGCGGCCCGGTGGGCCGCCGACCGCGCGAACCGCTCCAAGAACGCCTCACGCGGCGCGACCTCGATTCCGAGGACGCCGTCGACCTCGCGGAGGTGGGCGTCGTCGCTCACCGCGAGGTCGGCCGCGCCGGCCAGCGCGGCCTCCAGCACCGCGTCGTCATCGGGGTCGGCGGCGACGTCGAGGTCGACGACCGGTTCGACAATTCGGGCGAATCGGGCCACGCGCTCGACCGCCGCTTCTCGCCGGCCGGCGGGAAGCGGCAGGCGGTCGTAGTCGAGGACGGCCGCGAACTCCCGGAGGAGCGCGGGCGAGACGACGAGTTCGACCGCCCCGTCCTCGGCCAGCGCGAAACAGCGCTCGCGCTCGTCGGGGAACGCGAGTTCGGCGACGAGGACGTTCGTGTCGAAGACGACGATCGGTCGGGCCACGCCCGACGTTGGTCGCCGCCGGCCGAAAGCGTTTGCGACCGCCGACCGCGCCGGTTACGCGGCGGCGCGGTTCGGCCGTCTCTCAGTCCTCTCGCACCACGAGGATGGGTCGTTCGAGTCGGTCGGCGACGGTGTCGTAGGTCTTGCCGAACACCCGCTCGACGTTCGGCTGTTGCGTCTCGCCCATGATGACCAGGTCGTCGTCCCGCCCGGCCTGCGCGATGGCGAACGCGGGGTCGTCGGAGACGACCACCTCCGTGTCGATGCTCACCTGACTGAACCCTTCGTCGACGAGTCTCCGTTTCACCTGCGAGAGCAGGTCCTCGCCCGCCTCCACGTCCGCTTCGGTTTCGGCGACGTGGAGCAACGAGACGTGCAACAGCACCTCCTCGTCGAGCGAACTCAGGAGTTCGGCGGCGGGTTCGGCGAACTTCTCGTCGCGGATCGCGACCAGGACGTGTCCCAGCGTCGTTATCGGGTTCGGCACCAGCACCGCGTCGACGTCGCGCTCCTCGGCGACTCGCGTCGGCGCGGCGCTCGCGTCCTCGCCCATCACGAGTTCGACCTCGGCGGTTTCACCCCGGCGGACGAAACTCGACGCGAGCGTGTACAGCGACTGGTAGGCCTCTATCTCGCGCCGGTGGCGCTCGTCGTCGTCGACGTCGTCGGAGAGGTCGTAGACGCCGAGCAGGACGACTTTGCAGGAGGTCAGCCCCTCGACGAACGTCGACGGGAGCGGGTCCGGGTCGGGGAACTCTATCGGAATCAGAATCGTGGGTGAAGCCATCGCTGATACCCTCGTGGTGTCCTACGACCCGCGACAGAAAAGGCCCTGTGGCTTCTCGCGGTCGTCGCCGCTCCGAGCGGCCTCGCGGCGTCTCCTCGTGTCGCGGGGATTTATGCCGGTGGTGGCGAATGTACCAAGGGATGGCCGACGTACTGGAGAACAAACGCGCCTCGACGCGCTTTCGCATCCTCGCGGAGATCGCCGACCGCCAACCCGCGGTCAGTCAGGGCGAGATTGCCGACGCGGTGGGCGTGACCAGCCAGGCCGTCAGCGAGTACATCCGGGCGCTCGTCGAGGACGGACTGGTCGAGAAGGAGGGTCGGTCGCGCTACAGCGTCACGAAGGAGGGCGTCGATTGGCTCCTCCGGGAGGCCGCCGACGTGCGCCGGTACGCCGACCACGTCACCGAGGACATCCTCGGGAGCGTCCAGGAGGAGGCCGCCATCGCCACCGGGGACATCTCTGAGGGCGAGACGGTCACGCTGTCGCTGCGCGACGGCCTGCTCCACGCCGAACCCGGCGAGGGCGGTCCCGCGACCGGGGTGGCGACCACGGACGCGGCGGCCAGCGACGACGTCGGCGTCACCGACTTCGAGGGCATCATCGACTTCGATCCGGGGGGCGTCACCGTCTACCAGGTCCCGCCGATTCGGTCGGGTGGCAGTCGGGGCGCGGACGTCGACGCGCTGGCAGACGCCGCCGCGGCGGCCGACATCGTCGCCGCCACGGGCGTGGAGGCCGTGGTGGCGCTCCGCCGGGCGGGCCACGCTCCCGCGACGGCGTTCGGCGCGGGCGAGGTCGCCGCGGCCGCCGCCGACCGGGGACTCGACGTGGTGGTTGTCGCGACCGCAGACGCCGTCGGTCGGGTGACCGACGCGCTCCGTGACGGAAGCGTCTCGTACGAAGTGACGGACCTCGGCTGATTCGGTCGCTCGATTCGATTGACTCTATTCAATCGACTCGATTCGTCCGATGGATTCGATTCGGGTCGGGCGAGTCGGCACGACTCGCCCGACCCGAATCGGGAAAAGTTAGCTCGCGCGGTTCTTCGCGGCGGTGTAGGCCTCTCGGACCTGCTGGAACGCCTCGCGGTCGCCGCCGTGGTCGGGGTGGACCTCCTTGACCTTCTCGCGGTAGGCCTGCTTTATCTCGGCGAGCGTCGCGTTCGGCCCCACGCCGAGGACGGCGAACGCCGCCTCGGTCGGGTCGACGCCGCCGTCCTCGACGTCGAGTTCGGGCGTCTCGAACGGCAGTCGGTCGCCCAGGTGCATTCCGGGCATCTCGTGTTCGACCAGCACCGCGAACGTCGGCGACCGCTCGATGCGGAAGTACGCCCGTGCGTCGAAGGTGATGGCGACGTCGCGCTCGGGGAGGTAGAACGCCACGTGCTGGCCCTCGACGAAGTGGTCCTCGGCGAACTCCTCGCCGATGGCCGTGAGATACTGACGTATCTCGACGCGCCGCCGCCCCTCCCCCGACGTGCCGGGACCCGGCGACTCGGTGGGATAGAGGCGCGCGCCGACGAAGAACACCCCCGCGATGACGACGCCGACCGCGGCCGACAACCAGAGGCCGACGACGAGCCACTCCGGCAGACCGCCGGCCAACCATTCCGGCAACACGGTTCGACGTAGGGGCCGTGTGGTAAAGAATCTCCCGCCGGCCGGAAACCGCCCGACTCGCCACCGATTTCGGGGCGACGACCGCCGACCGAACTGCTCCTCCGTGCGCCGGTCGAACGTGTCTGACCGCCGACTTCCCCAAGGGTAACATTCATGATGGCAGGGTGGGATACCATGAACGACAAATGTCAGTTCGGTTCCTACACTCCGAACAATGACGACACGTGATACGAACCCAGACGGAACGGGAGAACTCGAACCGAGCCAGATACACAACGTCCTCCGGAACGACCGCCGGAGACACGTCCTGAAACACCTCCGAGACGTCGACGGGGTGCTCTCGGTGGACGCGCTCGCGGAGCACATCGCCACCATCGAAACCGACGAGTCGCCCCCACCTCGGGACGTCCGCAAGAGCGTGTACGTGTCGCTTCACCAGACACATCTTCCCAAGCTGGACGACCTCGGAATCGTCGACTACGACCAGCGCCAGCAGGAACTCGAACTCCGCGACCGCGCCGAGGAGGTGGAGGTGTACATGGAGGTCGTCCCCGAACACGACATCTCGTGGGCGACGTACTACCTCGGAATCAGCACCCTCGGCCTCGTGACGCTGACGTCGGTGAAGTTCGACCTGCTCTTCGTCTCGTCGTTCGGGGTGGAGTTCTGGTCGTGGTACTTCCTCGTGCTCTTCACGCTGTCGGCGCTGTATCACGCGTACAACGAACGGAAGTGGCGGATTCTGGGTTCGTAGTTCCGGACCGAAAAAGCGGGTCGTCGTTCCTGACCGAAAACCGTGTCGCCGCGAGCCGACGGCGGCGGATTCGCGCTCGTTCAGCCGATGTACCGCAGGTCCTCGTCGGCCGCCATCGCCTGCTGGTTCTCCATCTCCTGGATCTTGCCGACCACGTCCTCCATCTCGTCGGCGCGTTCCTCGAGCGACTCGAAGTCGACCTCGAAGCCCAGCGCGTCCTGGAGCACCTCCAGGACGGCCTGGGCGCTCTTGGGGTCGACGAGGTAGCCGCTGGTTTCGCCCATCAGGCAGGTCGCCCGGACCCCGCGGCGCTCGCCGAGTCCCAGGAGGAGGCCGCTGGTGCCGACGATGCCGCCCGCGGGTTCGTCCTCGCGGAACTCGACGCCGACCTCCTCGAGTTCCTCGACGAACTCCTCGTCGGTGGCCGCGCCGAGGACGCCGTACTCGTCGATGAGTTCGCCGGTGGGCACGCCGCCGAGCGCGTAGACCGACTCGACGCCGAACTCCTCGGCCACGTCGAGGAAGGAGTCGGTGAGGCGGTAGTGGCCCCGACTGTCGCTGGCCTGCTGGTCGCCGGTCAGCACCAGCAGGTCGCGGTCGTCGAGTTCGACCGCGTGGAACTCCGCACAGACCAGGTCGGTCGTGCCGTCGTCGCCGACGGTCACCTGCGGGGGGAAGTGTTCCGAGTAGACGCGACGGACGAGTTCGCCGTCCTTCTCCTCCACCAGGTGCTCGGCGGCCAGTTTTCCGACGTGGCCGACGCCCGGCAGCCCCTCGATGAGGACGGGGTCGCGTAGCTCCGGGTCGGCGACTGTCTCGATGTCGAGTTCGTCCATACGGACTACTCGCGGGCGCGCTCCTTAAGTGCCCGTCGGTACTCTCCGTACGGGTCCTCGGGGTTGAATGGCGCTGGCGCGCTGTTGACGGCGTCGGCGCCGCACTCCGGACAGGTCGCAGAAAGGGTGTACACCGGGCGGTCGTGGCGGCCGCGCCACGCCGAACAGACCCGGATGTCGGACTTCATCTACTCGTCTTCGGTCTGGCGCTCGCGGTGGAACGACCCGGTGCCGCCGATGGACTCGATGGCCGACTCGGCGCGGGCCGCGCTCTCCTCGAGCTGGGCCTCGGCCGTCTTGTAGTTGGGGGCCTTGACCCGGATGCGGTACTCGGGCGCGCCGACGTAGGTCACTTCGAGTTCGATCTCGTCGGGAATCTCGCCGTTGCCCTCGGCGGCCTGCAGCGCCTCCTTGATGTCGTCGACGCCGCCGCTCGCGGCGCTCTCCAGGTTTACGTACCCGGTGACGGTCACGTACGGCACCGAGACGTTCTCGCGGGCGGTTTCGACGATGGCGTCGACCTCCTCGTCGGTGAGGTCGGTCCCTTCGAGCGCTTCGGGGCCGTGGATGGCGGCCTGCTCGAAGCCGCCGTAGAGGCCGCCGAACTCTGCCAGCAGTTCGTTGGCGACGTGGGCGTACTTCTCGTCGCCCATCTCCTCGCCGAACGCCAGCTCCATCCAGTTGTCGGCCTTCTGCTCGTTCTTCCACTCCTGGATCTTCTCGGAGCGCTGGTGGTCGTTGACGTCCTTGTACGAGAGGTCTATCTGCTGGGCGCCCTCGTCGACGTCCAGTACCTTGCAGACCACCGTCTGCCCTTCGCTGACGTGGTCGCGAACGTTCTTGATCCAGCCGCTGGCGACTTCGCTGACGTGAATGAGGCCCCGCTTGTCCTCGTACTCCTCGAGGTCGACGAAGACGCCGAAGTCCTCGATCTCGTCGACCTTGCCGACGACGAGTTCGCCAGTTTCCGGCCAGCCGCTAAATTTCATCGGGCCTCTACGGTCTCTGTTACTTCGCCTTCGATGTCGGCCTTGCCGCCGGTCGGCCGGGCGAGCGTCGCACCGCAGACCGCGCAGGCGACCTCGGTCGCGGCCTTGTCGAAGACGATCTGTTCGTTGTCACAATCCGGACACTGGACGGTGTAGAAGCTTCCTGCCATGGGTTTACTCCTGGAACTCCAGCCGACCGGCGCGCCATCCCTTGCGGAGGTGGGCCTTACCGCATTCGCTGCACCGGTACTTGAGGTCGGTCTTCTTCGTCGGCTTGTCGCCGCCGGGCACCTTCGAGAACCGGCCGCGGTTCCCGATACCCTTGCTGCCTTCGCGCTGCTTGCGCTGGTCCCACTTCATGCCGGACGACCGGCCGGTTCGGACCTTCTCGACTTCGTGCTGTTCGTGGGCCTTGCAAAACGGACAGTACGTGTTGAACCGTCGTGGCATCTGCATAGATATCTACCTTGGCGTTTCGTAGAAGCGCGGGGCTTAAAACCCGTTTGGTTCACGCCGGCCCGGACGCGGGCGATTCGCCCCGACGCGCGGTACGGCCGGACTCGTCGGGTCGCCGGGACGCGGGGTTCGCCCGGCCGAGCGTTCGGCCGGGCCGGTTTTACTTTCACCGAGAGTGGAACGATTTTAAGGTCGTACGCACTATATTTCACGCCAACGGTCGCGGGAAGAGGCGGTTCCGCGGCCGGGGAGGTAACCATGAAAACGGGCAACGTCGACGCCGGGAGGCGTCACCGAACGCGATTCAGGGGAGGGTCGAGTCGATGAGCGTGGCCGCGCTACTCGCGTCGGTCGCGCAGGGAGCGCCGTGTCAACGCGTGCGCACCTACTATCTCACCGACGGGGCGGCCGCGCCGCACCTGCGGGACTTCGCGACCGCGATGGAGCGAACCGCCGGCGCGCTCTGCGTCCGAACACAGAGCGCGCCGGCGGGCGAGCGGGTCGTCCGCTACGCGAGCGACGGGGACCGGGGCCGCGACCGGAGTCCGACGGGCGGCGACTGGGAGTGTGCCACCCGCGAAAACGTGAGCGAGGAGTGGTCGGTCGAATCGACGTCGCGCGAGAGGGTGCTCGCGTGGCTCGAAGCCGGCGTCCGGTCGGACGGAAACGTCCCCGACCTGCTCGCTTACGACGACATTCGGGGTGCGTTCGAGGGCGGGAGCGACGCTCCGGGGCGAACCGCACCGTGCGGCGACCGCGACTCGGTCGGTGACGCGTCGGACGCCACCGACGCTCCGACGCTCACGGACGGGGGCGTGCGCCCGTCGGTCGACGGGCGCACGCCCGACGCGATTCCGGTCGCCGAACACGACCTGCTGGCCGACCCGGTCCTGGCCAGTGCATTCCGGGCGGTCGGTCCCGGCGAGCGCGTCTTCCGACTCCCGCTCTCGCTCGCCGCGGAGACGGTGCTCGAACCGGTTTCGGGGAGCGACCGCGTGTTCGTCGCCGCGTCCGTCCCCGAGCGCGAAACCGACCGGGCCCACTACGTCCGACAGGGTCGAGCGAGCGACCGGTTCCCGAAGGCCGAAACCGCGGTGTACGAGCGCCCGAGCATGGACGATAGAGCCGAGGGTCGGGAAGACGGAGGTGAGGCGGCGTGAGCAGCGGTCTGTCGCCCCACCCGGAGGACGACCGGCCGCGCTCGCCCGACGCCGAGCGGTCGGCCGACGAGGAACCGACCGCCCGGGCGGACGCCGCCGGGAGGACGCGACGGGGCGAAACCGCCGACGAGGAGCCGACACCGCCGGAAACGCTGCCCGACGTCTCGCCCGGCGACGAGGTTCGGCTGGCGGTGCCGGACTACGAGTGGGCGAGTCCGCTGTCGGTTCGGCGGGTTTCCCACGAAGCGGGTTCCCGGACGGTCTACCTCGACGGGCCGCGGGGCGGGAGCTACGCGGTCGTCGCCGACGGCGAGTCGCCGCCGACCTGCTACCGCACCGAGGGGCTGGAACTCGGGCTGAAGCGCGGCGACGTGACCCGGTTCGAACTCGCCGACCCGACCGAGTACGGCCCGGTCGAACTCCCCGACCACGTGACCCGCGAGGAGTTGCAGGCGGCGGTCGAGTCGTCGTCGACCGTCTTCCAGGTTCAGCGGAAGCTCCGGATGGGCCGCGAACAGCTCTCGCCGGTGCTGGCTCGGTTGGGCCTCCGCGACGAACTCGAGGACCCCTCCTCGCGGCTATGACAGACGAGTACCGCTTCGAGTGCGTCGAGTGCGGCGCGGTGATTCGAGCGGCCGGCGCCGACCCCGAGACGGCCCGCCGCCGCGCCCGCGAACGCGGGGCCGACCACGTCAACGACGCCCACGCCGACCGACTCGCCGAAGCGGCCGACCGGCCCGACGAACTCGCGCCCGACGACCTGCTGACCGGCGCGGCGGCCTACGGGTCGATGCACGGCTGGCTCGCGCCCGAGGACCACCTGCTGGTCTGTGCGGACTGCGGCTACTACTTCGGAGACCCCGAAATCGACGAGCGCCGCGAACCGGTCGGCGACGGGGGACTCATCTGTGCGGCCTGCTACGACCGCCGCGTCCACGACCGGGTCGAGGCGGTGACGCGCGCCGTCGACGATTTCTTGCGGTGAGCGCGGCTCGCCCCGTATTTTTCGTTTTACAGAGGCAAGAATTAAGTACCGGTGGTGTACAGCGGGAAACGAACATGACGGTCGATCGGAGACAGTTCCTGAAGCGCACCGGTGCGACGACTGCTGGGCTGGCCGCGGTGGCGGCGTCGGCGGGCACGGCGACGGCCTACGACGTAGGCCTCGTCTCGACCCGCGACCACTACACCGACGACGGCTCCTCGCTGGTGTCGGGCGAGACGAAGTACAGCTACGACACCAACGGGCAGGTTCCGGGCGTCGACACCGGGTGCGTCTCGGACCTGACCGTCTTCGTCCACGGCTGGGACAAGAAGAGCAGCGAGAGCGACGCCGAGGCGGCCGCCCGCGAGAAGATCCGCCACGCCCGCGACTCGCTGGTCGGTGCGGGCTACGGCGGCACCGTCGTCGGCTACACCTGGGACAACGACGTCGGCGGCGGCGCCGACTACGGGTGGGGCGAGGCCCAGGACGTCGCCCAGAAGAACGGGCTGAAACTCGCGCAGTTCGCGGTCGACTACAAGTACGCCTGCCCGAACGGTCGGCTCCGATTCGTCAGCCACTCGCTGGGCGCGCAGGTGGTTCTGAGTTCGCTCCGGTCGCTGAACGCCACGTCGTGGTGGCACGACAACGGCCACGACGTCTACTCGACCCACATCCTCGGCGGCGCGCAGGACAACGAAGCGCCCACCCAGGAGTGGACCGACACCTACGAGGCCATCCGCGACGCGGCGGTCGCCGCCTTCAACTACCACAGCCACGAGGACGACGTGCTCCAGTGGATCTACAACTCCTTCGAGGCCGACCAGGCGCTCGGCGAGACGGGCTACGAGGACGGCAACACGCCCGCGCCCAACTACACCGAGTACGACGCCACCTCCCAGGTCGGCAACGACCACTCGGGCTACCTCTCGAACCTCTCGGACGAAGTGGTCTACCACATGGAACACGTCGGCTCGTACGTCTGAGTCGTACCGTCGAATTTACTGCCGGCTATCCTCAGAACCCCATAACTCGAAATCCCTCGCACGGTAGCCACCGGCAGACGGTCCTGCTCGCTCCCTGCGGTCGCTGTGCGGGCTGCGACTGTCGAGGTCACACTCGCTCGCGGCTCCGCCGCTTCGCTCGCGTGACTCCCGCGGCCGCATCTGCGCTCCTCGGCTTGGCGGCCTGCGGTCCTCGTCCCTCGTGCGTGTCGGTGCGGCCGAAACCGCCGGCGCACCAGCACGCGCCGTGACCTAACCTGGTATCACGCATCCTCGTTCAGCCACCGGCGCAGAAGATAACTCTGGGACAAACTTCGGACCTAGAACGTTCAAAATGTTTATCATTATCGAGATTGTAACGCTACTCGTTGTAATCATTGGACATCGGTCAGAAAATTCGAGGCTGGAACATCGGTTAGAGAGTCGCAGCAGGAATCTTCGGACGTTAACTCGAAAGTGGAAATCGATATGAACTCGCCTTCACTGACCTGGCGCGGTAAACTCGGATACTACCTGCTGTATATCGTTGGAATGGGACTGGCGTTACTAACGCTCTCGTTTACTATCGTACTCAGTACTCTCTTCCAAATCGGAACGGTAGTGTTGTTCTTACTGCTGTTTGGGCAAATATTGAGTTTGATACATAATCCGTATAAAGACTCCCAGGCTCCCATCGTTCACGAGTTCGAACAACCATACCGGTCTGAATACGTGCAATTGTGTGCCGAGTTTGGTACACCGGTTGAGGGAAGTTGGGTTACCTACGACCTCTGGGACGCGTACGGCTACGCGGAAATTCGCGGGTTAATACCGAAAAATAGACATCTCTTCCTCGACGCAGACTTCTTCGATTTGTACGCCGACGAAGAACGAATCGCCGCCATCGCGTGGGAGAGTAAACTGGCAGACTCATTCTACCCTCTTTTCTCGACGACGCTCATCTTCCTCACACTCGCTACCTATATCGCAATCGTAGTCGTGAGTGAGTCAGTCGGTTGGGTGTCGTTTTCGAATTGGCCGCTCGTACCGGAACTACTGTTGGTGCCACTCCTACTGCTCGGTATTCTTTGGACGAGACGAAAGGTATACCGAGCCGACGAATTCGCGGCCAGACGAACCTCCGTCGACACGGCCATCGTTGCGTTAGCGAAACTCGAGAGGGAGAAATCTAAGACGAACGACGGACGCGCGGAGATTGCCCTCGCATCGAAAATCTGGACGCGCCCATCTCCTCGAAAACGGATTGCACACTTGCGAACGCAGAAAGCTGACGACACCCTCTGAACAGAATCGAATACGAGAACTCGATTGTCCCCTGAAAAGTAGGCGTCTCCAGCGTAACGGTCGGCCTGTCGTTGCAGTCTGCGGTGCGGTCGAGTGAGTCGCGGCCGCATCCCTCCCTTCGTCGAATCGTTGTAATGGCGAACACGTCCGGGATACCATCTCCACGGACACGAACCCCGAAAGCCGAACGAAGCAGTCCCGAAGCGCTTAAACGGACTCCTTCCGAATCCGCGAGCATGAAGCGACTCATCATCCACGGCGACCCGGGCATCCGGAAGAACGCCGTCATCGACTACGACGGCGGCGAGCGCGTCTGCTTCGCCATCAGCCGCCAGGGCGACTGGCACGGTCCGGACGAGCCCCAGCTCTGGTGCACCATCGGCACCGAGGACGAGCGCGACGACTTCGAGACGCGCAACTTCGTCCCCCACTGGCTCGAAACCGAGTCCATCGACGCCGAGGACCTCGAAGTCATCAAACGCGCCGACGAAGTCGCGGTCTAGGTACCTCGTCTCGACACCGTCCTTCGTCCCGAACCTGCTCGTTCGATTAGATTTCTACTCCTCCAGCACTTCCGCCGAATCGTCCCGCGGCCGGTAGCCGACGGCCCGCATCGTCTCGGTCAGCGACATGTAGCGGTCGTCGTTCCGCGAGATGCCGTGCGCCACGACGGAGGAGTCGGGCAGGTCGGCCTCGACGCACCGTCGGACGACCTCGCGGCAGTCCCGCGGGCTGAGCCACATCGCGCGGGCGAACCGCGCCCTGGCTTCGTCGCCGTCCTGGGTTTCGCGCAACTCGTCCTCGTCCATCAGCCAGCCGATGCGGAGGTTCACCGCCTCGATGTCGTGGCGCTCGGCGTAGAGTTGCCCCAGCGCCTCGCCGGCGACCTTGCTCACGCCGTAGTAGGAGTCGGGCTTGGTCGGGTCGTCGGGCGACACCGTCCGGGCGTCTTCGCGCAGCGACTCGGGTTCGGCGGGGTCGGCGACGTTGTGCAACTGGACCGCGTGGTTCGAGGAGGCGAACACCACCCGGTCGAGTCCTCGCTCGCGGGCGACCTCGTAGGCGTTGTACGTCCCGCCGATGTTGGTTTCGAACACGCCCTCCCAGTCGGCGTCGGGCGAGGGGTTGCCCGCGAGGTGGACCAGCACGTCCTGGCCCTCCAGGGCGTCGGAGAAGGTTTCGCGGTCGGTCACGTCGAGCGTCGGCCCCGGGAGTTCCTCGCGCTCGCGGTGGGTGACGGGCGTGACCTCGTGGTCGCCTTCGAGGGCGGCGAGCACCTGCCTGCCGACGTTGCCCGCCGCGCCGGTGACTGCGACTCTGACCATGCCGGCGGTAAGGCGAGGAGGCGGAAAAATGTGCTCGCCGGCGGCGCGACGCGCGTCGCGCCGCCGGTGAGCGGTTCGGTCCTCGGGCGTCGGTCGGCGCGACTTCCGGTCGCCGACCCGCGACTCGCGACGGTTCTCAGTCGTCGGCCGCCGCGACCGAGTGCTCGGGCGCGGGTTCCAGCGTGAACAGCCACGCGAACGTCGCCGCCGAGACGACGATGAACGCCGCGGCGGTCCAGAACGCGACGAACACGTTGGTCGCGTCCCAGATGGCCCCGACCAGCACGGGACCGCCGACCTGCCCGACCTTCCAGGAGATGGAGCGCAGCGAGAGACTGCTCGCCACCGCGTCGAAGTGCTCGCCCTCCTCGACGAACAGCCCCATGCTCGCCGGCAGTCGGAGGCTGTCGCCGATGCCCAGCACCGCGTAGGCCGCGAAGAGGACGAAGAACGCGCCCGGCAGGACCAGTTCGCGGCCAAGCGCCGCGAGGGTCATCCCCGGCACGTACTCGTGGGCGTACTCGGCCAGCGGAACCAGCGCGACCCCGACCGCGTAGACCAGCGCGCCCGCCAGGATGAACCGGTACTGCTCGCCGAACCGGTCGGTGAGGTCGCCGACCCACCCCTGAGTGAGCGCCTTGGTGAGCTTTCCGCCGGCCATGATGCCGCCGATGACGAAGGCGTTGATGCCGAACTCGGTCTTGGCGTAGATGGGCAGGAAGATGATGATGGCCATCTTCCCGACGCTGAACGCCCCGCGGAAGAAGACGAGGGCCTTGATGGCCCGTCGCTCCAGGAGGTCCCGGAGCGTCTCGTAGCCCGTGGCCTCCTCGGGGTCGGCCCGGCCGCCGGGGTTGTCCCGGAGGAACGCGAACACTGAGAGGAACGCCCCGATGGTGATGACCGACAGCACCGCGTAGGTCGCCTCGAAGCCGTAGACGAACAGCAGCAGGCCGCCGAAGACGTCGCCGAAGAGACTCGACAGCGCGCCGACCTGGTTGTAGGTACCGATCCAGAGGCCGCGGGACTCGTCGGGGCTGATCTCGCCGACGACGGTCGTGCCGGTTATCCAGAGGATGCTCGCGCTGAACCCCTGCAACACCCGGATGAGGACGACGTGCTCGACGCTCTCGGCGAACGCGAACGCGACGAACACGACGACGTTGAGCGCCAGACCGACCAGCAGGAACTTCTTCGAGTCCCGCAGGTCGACGTACCGACCCAGCGGCAGGACGATGAGCAACTGGACCGCGGCGAACGCCGTGCCGAACAGTCCCTCGACGGTGCCGGAGGTGTGGAAGATGTCGGCGTACAGCGCCAGCGCGATGAGGATGGTCGAGTAGGCCTGACTCCGGGCGAACGCGGTGCTCGCCAGGGCGACGAACTCGCGGTTCCCGAACAGGCGAAGCGACCCGCTACTCGACTCGGCCACTGTTACGATTCGAAGTAGGGGGACTCCCGTTTAAAAATCCACTCTTCGCGGAGAGTCCGGCCTCGGCGGAGCGCCCTCCGGCGATTGCCGTCGGTTCGACCGCGGGCGGTCGAACCGACGGCGACGCCTCCTTCTTCGGCGGCGACTCTGCCGCTCACCCGCTCGACTCCACCATCGGCACGTCGACCGTCGAGTACGCGAACGCGACGACCAGCAGTTGGACGCCGACCCCGGCGGCCAGCAGTCCCCAGTTCCACGCCGGGTCGCCGGGGTGCATCAGACCGAACGCGACGGTGTCCTGCGAGAGCGGCCAGAGCGGTTCGACCGGTTCACCCCCGATGGGAATCGGAAGCACGTCGGCGAACAGGTGGCTGCCGAGCCCCGCGAGCGCGCCGCCGGCCCCGAGCGCGAACGCCGTCCGAGGACTGAACGCGGGAACAGCCGAAATTCGGCGGGCGAGTTGCGAGGTCGCGGCCGCCACCGCCGCGAACGCCGCGCCGACCGTCGCAGCCGCGACCAGCGCGAAGAACACGGTGTGGGTCCCGCCGTGGTGGTGGACCAGCGGGAGCGGCGTGTCCACGTCCGGCAGGAGCGCGGTCGCGAGCGCGAGTACCACGACCGCGGCGTACCGGCGCGGGGCGGCGAGCAGCACCGCCGCCGGCGTCGCGAACAGCAGGGCCATCCCGAGGTGGCCCAGCGGAAACATGGCTATCGGTTACGCGCCGGGCGTATTGAAGCCGACGGCCGGGAGCCGCGGCTACGGCGTTCGTATCGGCGAAAAGTGCGGTGGGTGGGTCGGCGCTCAGTCGTCTTCGAGCGCGTCGGCGATGCGCTGAAGCTGACGGGTGGCGTCGCGGACCTCGTCGCGGAGCTGCCGGACCTCGCGGACGATCTCCTCGTTGCCGCCCTCGCTCTCGCCGGGTCGACCGCCCGGACCCGCGCCGGGACCGCCGCCCATGCCGCCGCCGGGGCCGCCGCCCATCATGCCGCTCATCATCTGTGCGAAGGGGTTGCCGCCACCGCCACCCATGCCGCCGCCGGGGCCGCCGCCCATCATCTCTTCCATGCGCTCGCGGCGCTCCTCGTCGCTCTCGCCCTCGCCCTCCTCGGCGCGCTTCTCTCGGATCTCCTCGACGCGCTCTCGGAACGACTTCTCTTCGTCGTCGGACTCGGATTCGGCGTCTGCGTCGGTGTCTCGGGACTCGTCGTCTGCCATACCGGGTCGTTCGCGGGCCGGGTGGAAAAGCGTGGTGTCTCGTCGGCGGTGGCCGGCCGTTAGGGTAAGTCACGCCGGCCGTGGAGAAATCCTTGAGGTCGGCGATGTGCGAGATTCTTCGAACGACAGCATACGCGCGTCTGACGCAACGTTTACTTGATAGAGTGCAAAACCACCCCCATGACAAGCCTCGCGGAGGCCTACGAGGAGAACGTCGGCGAGGTCGCCAACCCCCGCCGACTCTACCTCGGGGTCGGTCTGTTCGCCGTCGGGGCACTTCTCGTCGTCCTCGCCATCGTGATGGCCACGACGGGCATCCACGCCGCGTTCGGACTCGAGTACTGGCAGGGCCGGGAGATCGCCGGCATCCTAGCGGGACTCGGCGTCCCGGCGGTGTTCGTCGGCATCTTCAGCGTCCTGCCCGCGAGCGAGCGCGTCCGGGCCGCTGCGACCATCGGCGCGGGCATCGCGATGCTCGGGGTCGCGCTGTTCGCCTACGCCTACCCCTACTGGTGGGCGGGCGTCGGCGAGGGTCCCGACTACACCTTCCAGGTCGTCGCCGTCTACTTCGTCGGGGTCATCGTCACGTTCTGGTGTCTGTTCGTCGCCGTGGCGAACTTCAAGACGCGCAACGACCCCGGCGGCACCGTCACCCTCGAAATCACCCGCGAGGGCGAGGTCCACACCGTCGAGGTTTCGAAGGGCGACCTGGAGGACTTCGAGGACCTCGACCGACTCACCGGGATGCACACCGAACTGGGCGATTCGGGGAGCGAACCCACGGGACTCGGCGGCGTCGGCTTCTTCGGGGAGGTCCCGGACGGCGAGACGCCGACCCAGACCGCGGGTCGGGGACCCGGCCCCGGCCACGCGACCAGCGACGGAGGCACCACGACGAACGACATCCGGTCGCCGCTCGACGACCCCGACGCCGACCCACTGCCCCGCCAGGGCACCACCGACGCCTACTGCGGCAACTGCCGGCACTTCCGGTACGTCCGGACCAGCGACGGGATGCAACCCCACTGCGGCTACTACAGTCGCACGATGCAGGACATGGACGCCTGCGACGAGTGGGAACCGAACAGCTAGAACGCGAGGTACCTCTCGGGGTCCGGCCAACTGTTTTCGGCTTCGTTCGCTTTTTCGATAGCAGTCCTGTACCCCGTCATAGATGGTGACCCTCTCAAAGGAAGACTACGAGCGACTGTACCGACGAACGCGTTGACTGCACGGCGGAAATTCTGCTAATCGTTCGCTACTCAGGAATCGCAGTCGTACGAACGTCTCTCTTTCTCGACGGTGACCGTCCGAGTTGCGTTAGCGACGACAGTGCTCGATTCACGCAGGCGAACGCGAATCTCGGCCGGTTTGCCGACCGAAAGCGCTTCGTCATCGCGGACGACCCAGAAGACGTTCACTCGCTCCCGGCCCGTTCGCTGAACGGGTTCGGTCGTGGTCTTCGTGGTGTTGTCGATGCTCACTTCAACATCGTACTTAGGGCCATCTCCGTCTTCTAACGGTGTCTCGACGACGATGTCGGCACGGACAGTGACGTGGTCACCGGGCGTTCCGCTCGCAATACACTTTGCGACGGTGCCGTTCCCCACATCCGGTATCCTGATTTCGTCGTTGAGGTGGACGGACACGTTGGAGACTTCGACGGAGGGCTCGTCAGGGCTGATCTGGTTGGTGATCGGTGCGAACAGTATCAGGGTACCGACGCTGAACGCCGTCACGAAGAGAAAAGCGACGATGGAGGCAGGGCGGGGCGGCCAGTTGAGCAGCCACGGCAATATATTCACAACTTCATCCCCCAATCACAACTGAATAAACCCTCCGTATCTTGTACGAACGTCTCGATTCGCTCAGTCACTGTCAGAAACGGAGTACTGAATAGCGAGTGCGCATCGGCCACACCGGTTCTCCGATAGCACGTATAGAAACGGGATTGTAGACCGGTCCAGAGGATACGTTACCTCTGCGCCCAGTAGTGGGTGGAATCAGCGGTGTTCTATAAGTTCGATGCGGACACCGGACGGGTCGGTGAAGAACGCGATGTTCAGGTCACCGAAGACGGATGGTTCCATGATAAATTCGACTCCGGCCGCTGTGAGTTCTCGATACGCACTCTCGATATCGTCGACCACGAATCCGAAGTGAAGGAATCCAAGCGGAACTTCGTCGACCAGTCCAGCGGCCTCGTAGGGGGCTCGGTCAAAGAAGTACACCCGCTTGTCAGCGACCGCCAGAGCTGCGTGGTTGACGGCAGTCGCTCCTTCCCCGGTTTCTGCGTCTCCTCGCTCTATCAATTCTGCATCGAACTGCTCGCGGTAAAATTCGACGCACTCGTCGATGTCACGGACCTTCAGTGCGACGTGGAAGAACGATTCGGGCTTCATACCGCGATTAATGTTGTACAGTAGTAAATAGTCTCTCCGACGATAGATGGAAACCGTAGGAGCGTCACCGGACCTGCATGCTAGCCATACCTGTCGTGCTTGGCACACCCGCTGTATTCAGCACGCCGTTTGTGTCAGTTTTGAGGTTCCTAACAAAGCTGGGTCGCTGAGCGACCGCGAGCGGGGGCTTTCGGGGCGGTTTCCTTCGCCGCAGTCGTCGTTGTCTTAGTAGGTGGACAGCGGAGGCTCTTCGCGAATCTCTCGACGGAATCGGACGGTCCGAAACCTCCGATTACTCCTCTCACTCGGAGGAGAGTCCGTTCAGCGTCTCCGCCACCCGGTCCCAGTGACTGCCCTTCCAGAAGTGCTTCCCGCACGCCGGACACCGCCAGACCCGGCGCTCGTCGAGGTCGGGCGCGTACTCGGGCGTCGTCTCGCCGTCCCCGACCTCGACCAGTTCCGAGTTACACGCAGAACACCGCGTGGGCTCCGATAGCCCCAGTTCGAACCCCGGACTCCGAAGTTCGGCGAGCTGGTCCGTCACGTCCCGCGATTCGAGCAACACTCCCGCGTCGCCCGCACGCCGCGCCAGCGCCGCGTCCCGCGTCACCAGCAGACGACCCTCCTCGCGAGCCAGTTCGAGCAGGCGGTCGTCGGCCTCCTCGTCCCGGTCCAGCGCGTAGGCCGCGTCGTAGCCGCACATCCGGAGGTAGGTCGCGAGTTTGCCCAGCATCACGTCGAGCAGGACCGGAGTGTCCGCGGGCGACCGCACCGTGGCGCGGTCGCCCGCGTCCGGTGGGCGTTCTTGGCCGTCCAGCGACCGTTCACGGCCGTCCGGCGAGCGTTCACGGTTCCCCATCTCAGTGCAGGAACTCCCGGACGCCTTCTGCGTCCCGGGCGTTCAGAACGTCGGCCGCCTCGGCCCACCCGCGCCGGGCGGTGTGGACGCCGTACCGGACGTTGGCGTACTCGCCGGGCGAGTGGGCGTCGGTGTCGATGGCGATGGTCGCGCCCTGCTCGACGGCCTGCTTGACCGCGCTCCCCCAGAGGTCGAGGCGGTGCGGATTGCTGTTGATTTCGAGCGCGGTGCCGTGCTCCACGGCGGCCGCCGCGACCGCCTCGACGTCGAACTCCAGGCCCGGCCGACCGTTGAGGATGCGCCCACTCGGGTGGCCCAGGATGTCGACGCTCGGATGCGAGACGGCCGCGACCAGTCGGTCGGTCGCGTCGCCGTCCAGACCGCTGTGGGGCGAGGCGACCACGCAGTCGAGTTCCTCGAGCACGTCGTCGCCGACGCTGATGGTTCCCTCGACGTCGATGTTGGCCTCGACGCCTGCGAACACGGTCACCGGGAGGTCGGCTTCGAGGTCCCGAATCTCGGCGAGTTGCTCGCGCAGGTCCTCGTCGTCGAGGCCGACGCCGCCGACCATCCCCGGCCCGGTGGCGTGGTCCGACACCGAGATGTAGTCGTGGCCGAACTCGGCGGCCGCCTCTGCCATCTGCTCGATGGTGTACTCGCCGTCGGACCACTCGGTGTGGAGGTGGAGGTCGCCCCGGACCGCGCCCTCCTCGATTAGTTCGGGAAGGTCACCCGACGCGGCCGCTCGAATCTCGCCGCGGTCCTCGCGCATCTCGGGCGGAATCGGCGGGAGGTCGAGCGCAGTATAGATTTCGTCCTCGGTTTCGCCGCCGACGCGTTCGCCGACTCGCTGGCCGGCGTCCGGGTCGTCGACCTCGCTCACGTCGAAGATTCCGTACTCGTTGATTTTGAAGTCGCGGTCGATGGCGTAGTTGCGCAGGCGGATGTTGTGCTCCTTGCTCCCGGTGAAGTACTGGAGCGCCGACCCGAACTCGGCGGGCGCGATGACCCGGAGGTCGACGCGCTGGCCGTTCGAGCGCACGCTGGCCTTGTCGGTGCCGGCCTCGATGACGTCGCTCGCCTGGTCCCAGTCGGTGAAGGCGTCGACCACGGCCTGGCGGTCCTCGTCTTCGACTTCGACCAGCACGTCGATGTCGCCGATGGTGGGCTTCCACCGCCGGAGCGACCCCGCGAGTTCGCACCGGCCGGCCTCCGGGATGGCCTCGAAGAACGCCAGGGCCTCCTCGCCGACCGGCCGGGCGTCGCCGAGCAGTTCCCGCTCCTGGGACTGGCGGGCGAACGCGATGCCGTCGAGGATGTTCTGTTCGGACTTCTCGCCGTAGCCCGACACCTCCCGGATCTCGCCCGCCTCGGCCGCCGCTTCGAGGTCGTCCAGGTCCCGCACGTCGAGTTCGCGGTAGAGGTCGCCGACCGTCTTCGGGCCGACGCCCTCGACGGCGGTGAGTTCGGCCATCGCGACCGGCATCTCCGCCCGGGCCTCCTCCAACCGCTCGAAGGTGCCCTCGTCGAGGATCTCGAAGACCTTCTCGGCGATGGACTCGCCCACGTCCGGAATCTCCCCGACCGCGTCGGGGTCGTCGGTCGCCACGTCCTCGATGTCGTAGGGGTGGTCGCGGATGCTCTCGGCCGCCCGGCGGTAGGCCTTGGGCTTGTAGCCCACGTCCTGGGCCGCCAGCAGGTCGGCGTACTCTTCGAGTAGACTCGCTACTTCGGCGTTGCGTCTCATGGTTCGTGGTTCCTGGTTTCGGTCCTCAGAGCCGTCCGCGACTGCTCGCGTCCTCGCGGCCGAGCGCCTGCTTCAAGAACGACATCCAGCGCTTCTGGTCGGCGGCCTCCTGGGCCTGGGCCTCGCGTTCGAGGTCGGTCGGTCCCAGGCTCTCGAGGGCGTTGAGCGCCCGCTCGATGCCGATGATGGCGGCGGCCAACCCTTCGCCCTCCTCGTACGTGATGTCGCCGTCCTCCAGCAGTTGGCGGCGCTGGAGGCGCTCGCGCCGGAGGTTCTTCTTCGCGCGCTCGACGCGCTCGCGCTCGCCCGCGGGGACGGTGTCGCGGCGCTTGATTTCGAAGACGAACTCCTGGAGGTCGACCGACTCGCCCTGCACGTCGATGGTGTCGGGGATGGTCGCGCCGACCGTCGCACCCTCGCGGTCGACGCGCTCCAGGAGTTGCTTTCGCTGGTACTCCTTCACGTTCTACGTTCGGGGCGCGAGCGGCAAAAATCCGAGGGACGCTCTTCCGAACGTCGCTGGCGCGCTCGCGGTTCACCCTCGCGTCGCGCCCGGACGTGTCGTCCCGGCGTTGCGTCTCGATATGCGTCTCGGAAATACTCTCACCCGGGGCGATAATCCGAACAAAAGCATACGTACCTGCGACGGCTACGGAGGTGCATGAAAAAGCCCGGCGAAGTGTTCGCTGACGCGAGCGTCTACGACCCCGGCATCGAGGCCATCGTGCCGCGGTACGACGAACTCCACGACGCCATCCTCAACGCGCCGCCCCACGAGCGCGGGTCGGAGATTCGGGTGCTCGAACTCGGCGCGGGCACCGGTGAACTCACCGCGAAACTGCTGACGCGCTTCCCGAAGAGTTCGGTACTCGTCGTCGACCACAGCGAGCAGATGTTGGAGCAGGCCGAGCGCAAACTGGAGACGTTCGGCGACCGCGCGACCCTCGAACGCGGCGCGTTCCCCGACGACTACCCCGACGCCGCGTCGGCCGACGAGTTCGACCTCGTCATCTCGTCACTGGCGATTCACCACCTCTCGGAGGCCGACAAGCGCGCGCTCTTCGAGGCGATTCGCGACGCCCTCGCGCCCGGCGGATGGTTTCTCAACGGCGACGTGGTCCAGTTCGAGGCACCTCACCTGGAGGAACTGTCGGGCGACATGATCGAGAACTGGGTGCGCTCGAAGGGCTGGGAGGAGGCCGACTTCATGGACGAGTGGGAGGCCAGCGACGACTACGACGACCCTTCGACGCTGACCGACCAACTGGTGTGGCTCCGCGAGTCGGGCTTCGACTGCGTAACCTCCATCTGGCAGTACTACAACTTCGCGGTGTACGGCGGGCGGAAAGGGGAGTAGGGAAGGAGCGGTTTTCTCGTCGCTGTTGGGCTTCGTCAGCGTTGCCATCCCGTACATTGTGACAGCGGACACGACCGCCGCTAACTGCGAACGGGACCGCCGCTCGCACTCTACATACGAGTGGCCGCTCCGCAACGGCCACACGCCTCCCCAGCCGATTCGCTCACTCCCTGTGGCGGTGCGGTCACTCATATGTGGAGTGTAAGCGGTCTGTAGTGCTGTCATAGCGCTCTGCAGTGCGGTCTGCGGTGTCGTCGTAGTCGCGGTTGCGGTGACAGCGCGGTTTCCCCTGTCCAACCGGTCACCCGAAATCCCTCTTTCCGCTGAGACGACAACTCGTCCTCGAAACCCGACACGAAACCGCTATCGCCGCGTGTTCCCGGCACGGAAGCCGACGACCCAAATCCCTTTCACGTCCCGACCCCAAGCCCAATCCAATGGCGAAGTGTGACGCGTGCGGCAAGCACGAAAATATGCCGTACAAGTGCCGACGATGCGGCGGCACCTACTGCGGGGAACACCGACTCCCCGAGAGCCACGACTGTCCGGGGTTGAACGAGTGGAACGACCCCTCGGGCGTCTTCGACAGCGGTTTCGACGACAGCGTCGACAATCAGGGCAGGTCGTCGGGCGGCGTGGCGAGCCGGGTCGGCCTCGACACGGGCACGGGCGGCCCGCTGGGCTACTTCCGCGGGAACATGACCTACGTGTTCCTCGGGCTGATGTGGCTGACGCTTGCGGCCCAGTACCTCGTCGCGCCGCTGTTGGGAATCAACGCACCGACACCCGAGGGTCCCGGCGACCCGCTCTGGTACACGCTCTTCACGCTCAATTCCGCGAACCCTCTCTACGTCTGGACGTGGGTCACGTCCGTGTTCTCACACGGCGGTCTGTTCCACATCGCGGGCAACAGCCTTGCGCTGTACTTCTTCGGACCGCCGGTCGAGCGCTACATCGGTTCGAAGAAGTTCGCCGCGCTGTTCCTCGTGAGCGGGATAATCGCCGGGCTCAGCCAGGTCGGCACCATGTTCGCGCTCGGGACCGTCGGCGGCGTCGTCCTCGGCGCGAGCGGCGCGGTGATGGCGATAATGGGCGTGCTCACCGTCCTGAATCCGAACCTGCGGGTGATGCTCATCTTCCCGCCGATTCCGATGCCCATCTGGGTGCTGACCGGCGGCTACGCCCTGCTGTCGGTCATCGGCGGCCTCGGCCCGGTTTCGGGCGGCATCGCCCACTTCGCGCACCTCTCGGGACTGCTCATCGGCTTGGGATACGGCAAGTACGTCAAGGGCAGGCGCCGCGCACCCCAGCAACTCGGCAGCGGCGGCGGGTTCGGCCGCCGCGGCCCCGGCGGTCCGGGCGGTCGTTTCTGACCACCGACACTCCACCGACACTCAACCAACCTTCGATTCTCCATGAACGTGACTCACCCCGAGTTCGTACCCGACCCGTCGCTCTCGCGCGCCGAGATGGAGGCGCTCCAGCGCGACATCGCGGCCGAAGCCGTCTTCGAGGACCGACTGGACTTCGACCCGACCGCCGTCTCGGCCGGGTCGACCGAACACGACGACCCCGCCGACGCCGAGCAGACCGAACTCGGCGACCTCGGCGGTTCGACCGAAGATGGAAACGCCTCCGAGGAGACGACCAGGGACTCCGCCGCGGCGGAGTCGCCGGTCGTGGTCGGCGTCGACCAGGCGTTCGCCCACGACGGCGACACCGCGGTCAGCGCCATCGTCGCGATGCAGGACGGCGAGGTAATCGAGCGCGTCCACGCGACCGAGCCGACTGAGATACCCTACATCCCGGGCCTGCTCTCGTTCCGCGAGGGCGGGGCCATCCTCGCGGCGTTCGAGGAACTGTCGGTCGACCCCGACCTCGCCATCGTCGACGGGAGCGGGCGCATCCACTTCCGGCAGGCCGGCATCGCCACCCACATCGGGGTGACGCTCGACCTGCCGGCCGTCGGCGTCGCAAAGAGCCTGCTGTGCGGCCGCCCGCAGGATTCGCTCGACTCGCCACTCCCGGAGGGCATCCGCGTCCCCATCGAGTCGAACGAGCGCGTCGACGCGCCCGAGGGGACGATCATCGGCTACGCGCTCCAGTCCCGCCAGTACGACAACCCCGAGAAGCGCCACGTCAATCCGCTGTACGTCAGTCCCGGCCACCGCGTCGGCGCCGAAACCGCGACCGACCTCGTCTGGCGGCTGTGCGCCGGCTACAAACTCCCCGAACCGACCCGGCTGGCCGACGGCTACGCCGACGAAGTCAAGCGCTCGCTGTAGGGGAGAGGGAAGCGGCAGGTGTCGAAGGAACCGGCGGAAGTTAACTGTCCGCGCCGCGACAGTGGGAACGTGACCGAAACTGTCCTCATCACTGGCTGTTCGTCCGGCATCGGCCGGGAGACCGCGCTCGCGTTCCTCGAAGACGGCTGGGAGGTGTACGCCACCGCCCGGAACCCCGCCGACATCGAGGCGCTCGGCGAGAAGGGGTGTAACATCGCCACGCTCGACGTGACCGAAGACGACGACGTCGAGCGGGTCGTCGACCGTATACTGGACGAGGAGGGTCGCATCGACTGTCTGGTCAACAACGCGGGCTACGCCCAACTCGGCCCCGTCGAGGACGTGGCGGTCGAGAGCGTCCGGAGCCAGTTCGACGTCAACGTCTTCGGCCCCCACCGGCTGATACGGGCGGTACTGCCCCACATGCGCCAGCGCCGGACGGGCCGCATCGTCAACGTCTCCAGCGTCGCGGGCCGGGTCGCCACGCCCGGGATGGGCATCTACAACGGTTCGAAGTTCGCGATGGAGGCCATCAGCGACGCGCTCCGACCCGAGGTCGACGAGTACGGCATCGACGTGGTGCTGGTCGAACCCGGACCGGTCGACACCGCGTTCGTCGAGCGCGCCTCCAGCGAGATAGAGGGCATCGAGCGGTCGGACGCCTACGATACCCTCTACTCGATTCTGGACGACAGCGAGGCCATCGGCGGCGGCGGGCCGGGCGCAGTTCATCCCAGGGAGGTCGCAGAGACCATCCTCGACGCCGCCAACGTCACCGACCCCGAGGCCCGCTACCCGGTCGGCCGGGTCGCCGAACTCTCGGGGCTCGCGCGGTTCCTGCCCGCGAGCCTCCAGGACAAGTTCTACAATCTCGCGGTGTCGCTGGTGGCGAAGAGCCCGCTGAGTGACTGAGCGACTGAGCGGCAGAACGCGCGGAACACGTGCGGTCGGGCCGCCGTCGGCGGCCCGACCGCACGAGATAGACGCCGAGGGGTTCGGGGGTGGAGAGGGTCGCGAGCGTGGAGGGAAGTGAGGAAAGCGAGACAGTCGAGAGAGTCGAGAGAAGCGAGGCGAGCCGACGCGATCAGTCGAGACAGGCGGCCACGAGTCGGAGCATCTCCTCGCCGCGGACCTCGTCGGCGAACAGCGGCACGCGCTTGACGTCGTGGCCGCGGAAGACCTCCTGGGCCGCCGCGAGGGCGTCCTGCTGGACCTTCCAGCGGCGCTCGCAGAACTCGCAAGTGTCGATGTTCGGCGTGACGAAGGCGTCGGCGTTCGCTTCGGGTGCGACGTCCGCGAGGTCCTCCATCACCCGGTTGACGACGACGGTGCCGACCGGCACGCCGTACTCGCCGAGTTGGGCCAGCAGGCGCTTGGACTCGAAGACGCTCATCTCCTCGGGAACCATCACCACCCGGAAGTCGGTCCGGCCGGGATCCCGGAGCACCTCGCGCAGTCGCTCGATGCGCGCCGCCAGTTCTTCGAGGTCGTCCAGCCCCTGTTCGGGGTCGGCGTCGCTCCCGCCGAACATCCCCTTCATCCCCTCCATCATCCCCTGGAACTTCTGGCGGAACTTCAGGATGCGGCCCACCATCGAGTCCATCAGTTCCGGCAGTTCTAGGAGTCGCAGGGTGTGGCCGGTCGGCGCGGTGTCGACGATCACGCGCTCGAACCGGTCGTCGTCCATGTACTCCAGGAGCTTCTGCATCGCCGCGGCCTCGTCGGACCCCGGCATCGGCCCGCCGAGCAGCGACCCCAGGTCGCCGTCGCCGCCGAGCATCCCGCCGAGGCCGCCGAGCGGCCCGGCGTCGCCCTCGTCCGCGCCACCCGGCCCCGCGCTCGGGTCGTCGGCGAAGGGGTCGGCGTCCGATTCTCCCTCTCCGGCGGCGCCGCCGAAGATGGCCTGGCCGTCCTGCAGCGCCTGGTCGGGGTCTATCTCGGCGGCGTAGAGCGGCACGTCCTCTCGAATCCGCTGGGGGTCGGCCGGAATCTCCGTCTCGAAGGTGTCCGAAAGCGAGTGGGCCGGGTCGGTCGAGACGACCAGCGTCGCCGTGCCGTCGCGGGCGCTGGCGAGCGCCGTCGCCGCCGCCATCGTCGTCTTGCCGACGCCGCCTTTGCCCCCGTAGAGGACGTACTCGGGGGCGTCGACGCCCGTCGGCACGTCCGCGTCGTCGATGTGCTCGACCGCTTCAACGTCGAGTTCGGCCATACCGGTGAGTCGTGGGCGCGCGCTTGTGTACTCGTCGGTCCTCGTCGATTTCACGGCCGCCTCGGTCGGCGCTCTCGTCGACGCGATGCGAGTCCTTTTCCCGCCTCCCGGGCCTACCACCGGGCATGGAAGCGGACCGGAACTCCGAGTCGGCGGCCGACGACCGGACCTACCGCGTGCTCGCAGTCCCCGAACGCGGGCGACTTCGCCTGCTCGACCGTGAACGCTACGAACCGGTCGTCACCGCCGCCGAGGGCCACGACGCGTCGGTGGAAGCCGCGCGGCCGGGCTACCTCGTCGACGTCGACCTCGACTGGTCGACCGCCGAACCGACCGTCACGTCGCTGTCGGTGGTCCGGCCGACGCTGTACGCCTTCGCCGACGGCGTCGAACCGATGTTCGAGGCCGCCCAGAACGCGTGGGCCGACGCCCAGGCATCCGGCGATTCGATGAACAGCCGCGTGACCAGGAACACCGACAACGAGGTCAACGGCGTCCTCTACGTCTTCGCCGAGGACGCCGCGGGCGGGACGTTCGAGTCGCTCCGCGACGGGACGCGCCCGCTCGAACCGCTGGTCGACAGGGTGAACGAGAACGAGGGCGAGGCGCCCCGGGAGGTGTTCGTCCTCCGACCCGCCGACGGCCGGTACGTCGTCGTCACCATCGCGCTCCGGAAGGGCGGCCAGTTCGCCGACACGCTGCGAGACACCTACGACTGCCCGCGACCGCCGGAGTCGTCCGAGTAGGCTCGGGTTCCCGCGAATCGCGTCCGCTTCTGCGACCCCCGTTTCACTCTCCGCGAACGTCGGCGACGTCCGCGCGCGACGCCGTCAGCACTTCCTTCGGCGAGAGGTCGGCGTCGGTCCAGGCGGGCAGTCTGGCGTCTTCGTTCCCGTCTTCGCCGCCCGCTCCTCGCTCGTCCGGCGCCGAAATCGCCTCGGCGTACGTCTCGACCTGCCCGCGCTCGTCGGCCGGGTCGTAGTCGAGTCCGTTGAACGCGGCGTCGGCGGCGTAGCCCGAGACGAACTCCGCGGCCGTCTCACGGTAGCGCGCCGGGAGCGTCGCGTAGTCGGGTTCGACACCGTGGTTCTCCACGGCGCGGAAGAGGGCGGCCGCGACGTGCTCGCTCATGTCCGAGAGGCCGGTCGGCCCGGAGACGGCGCGGTGGTCGTGCTCGTAGCGCCCGAGGTCGACTTGGGCGGTTCCGTCGAAGCCGGCGTGCTCGAAGGCCTCGCCGAGCGTACCGACCTCCAGGCCCCAGTGGCGCTCGACGCGGAGCGAGCGCGCGAGGTCGGCGGTCACGGCGAACTCGCCCGCCAGCGCGTAGCGGAACGCCCCGAGGTAGTCGAGGACCGCCTCCCCGGGATTCTCGTCGGCGAGCGCCCGCACCAGCGGCGCGTAGAACAGCCGAAACAGCCGGCCGTAGAGCCGGCCGTTCTCGACCCGGGCGTAGTAGCCCTTCGCGAAGTCGTAGCCGCGGGCGAGCGGGAAGAGCAGGCGGGCCGCGTCGGCGGCCTCGTAGGTCCTGGCGTCGGCGTCGTGGACGACGACGTACTCGTGGGTCGCCGCGGCGGTGCCCAGCGCCAGCCAGACGTCCCGACCCTTGCCGGCCGCGCCGTTCAACCCCCGGTCGCCGAGCAGGTCGGTCGTTCCGGGACCGTTGCACCACAGCACCGTCAGCGGGAGGTCGAACCCCGCGAGCCAGTCGCAGAACGCCGCGACCTTCCCGGCGGGTGCCCGGAGCGCGACGACCACCCGGTCGGGCGCGAGGCGTTCGAGTTCCGAGAGGACGCGCTCGGCGGCCAGTCCGGCGTACTCGCGCTCGGTCATCGGGACGACCACGGCCGCCCGGTCGGTGGGGGCCTCGGGCACGCGGTCGGTCAACCGGTGGAGGGTGGCGATGCGCTCTTGACCGTACTCCATCGGGTGGGTCTTGGCAGAGGGGGTACGAAAAGGCCGGGGAAACGCGGGCGAGTCGAAGACCTCGAGAATCCGGGAGTCAGTCGCCCGAAACCACGCTCGGGTCCTCGCCGCCGGTCGGCAGTTTGTCCGTCGCGTACAGCGCGACCAGCACGACCAGAATCAGTATCAGCGCGGCCGAGAACGCCCGGAACACCTGGTTGTAGCCGTACTCCATCTCCAGGAGCGCTCCGATGGCCACGCTCCCGGTCGCCTGGAATATCATCATCGACCCGCTGTACAGCGAGTAGGCGCTGGCGCGGTTCTCGTCGGGCAGCGAGTCGAGCAGGTAGGTGTCCATCGCCGGGAAGAGGCTGTGGATGACGTAGCCCATGACGGCGGTGACGACCGCGATGACCGCGAGCCCTTCGGCGACCGTGAGCGCCAGCAGCGTGACGACGAACGACCCCAGGATGGTCAGCATCAGCGGGACGTGCGGGAAGCGGTCGGCGACCCGGCCGGTCATCCAGAAGGCGGGCACGCCGGCGGCGAACACCACCGTCAGGAGCGTGCGGGCGGTCGCGGGGTCGATTCCCTTCGTGGCGGTGACGTACTTGACGTAGAAGTTGAAGAAGCCGTTCCAGACGAATCCCGTCGCGCCGAGGATGGCGACGCCGCTCACGATGATGGGCCACTGGCGCCGGGCGGCGACCAGCAGGTGGCGGTCCTCGCTCCCGGCGTCCGGAAGCTCGGTCCGCCTGGCAGTCCGATAGAAGACCGCGGTCGTCGCCGCGGCGACGACCGCGGTCCCCCAGAAGGTGAGCCGCCACTCGTCGAACACCGTCCACCACTGCTCGAGCGCCAGGACCGCGCCGACGAACAGCGGCGCGGCGACGGCGGCGAGTTGACTCGCGGTGCCGTGGATGCCGATGACCCGGCCGACCCGTTCGGGGTAGAGTTCGGTGATGAGCGGGTTGGCGGCGATGAAGTACGCGCCGCTGGCCAGACCCATCAGGAACGCCCCCGCGCCGAGGGTAAACACGGAGGTCGCCGACGCGGTGAACGCCGCCGCGCCGGTCAGCACCGCGCCCGTCCCGAGGACGACGCGGTGGCGCTGGACCCGGGTGAGCAGGTAGCCGGTCGGAATCCGGGGGAGCGCGCTCCCCAGCCACGCCAGCGTCGCTATCAGACCGGCGGTCGCGTCGCTCATGGTGAACGCCGCCGAGAGCGGTTCCAGCAGGGGAGCGAAGACCACCCGGGCGAGGTTCACCAGAAAGACCATCGAGCACAGCGACGCGAACAACCGGCCTCGTGACACGCTCGGAACTACTCCCAGGAGACAGTCAAACCTTCCGAAACTGGCAGACGAGACGGTGACACTGGTTAGCTCCCCGCGTTCGGCGGCGATTCTCGCCGCCGAACGCGCGAATTTGGACGTGTCGGCAGGTCTACCTTACCGACCCCAACCTTTTCGTCCTATCACGATAGATATGTGTGCGGATGAAATCAGTTCGCCGCGGGCTCCGGGACGGCGACGTGGAAAAGGACACCTACGGGCGACTGTCGTGTAACGACTGCGGGAGTTCGCTCTCGACGCGCGACCCGGACGACGAGATATACAAGGTGAAGGCGTGCCCGGAGTGCGGCAGGGAGTGGAAGGAACTCTAGCTCACTCGAACACGGCGTCGAACGCGTCGGCGCCGAGCGGTTCGTACTGACCCGCGGCGACGTTCTCCTCGACGTGCTCGGGGTTCGCCATCCCGACGAGCGAGGAGGTGACCCCCGGAGCGCTCCGGGCGAAGTTGATGGCGCGCTGGGCGGTCGTCTCGCCCTGGAGTCGCTCGGCGACCTCCTCGGGCATCCCGTCGGCGAGTTCGCCCTGCGCGATGCTGGCGCTTGTGAAGACGTTCAACCCCGCCTCGTGGGCGAACCAGAGCGCGCTCTGCGGGCCTTCGGGGCCGTCGTGGGATTCGACGGTGAAGGCGTCGGCCATGAAAACGTTGAAGGGTAACTGAATCGCCCGGAGGTTGGTCGCGGTGTTCTCGGCGGCCTTCGCGGCCTTGCGGGCGCGCGAGACGACTTCGGGGAGCGAGAGGTAGTCGTCGTCGCCCTTCTCGACCCGGAAGGCGTTCCAGGTTGCCACGCCGTAACTCCCGATGTCGCCCGCGGCCGCGCGCTCTTCGAGGCGCGTGAACGTCGCCTCCAACTGGTCGTACACCTCCTCGCGCGACCGGGCGTGGAGTTGCGTCTCGGGATTGTGGACGTAGTAGCAGTCGACGCCGTCCACCCCGAGGTTCTCCAGCGACCGGTCCAGTTGGTCGTCGATGAACTCGGGCGCGATGCAGTGACTTCCGCGCGCGAGGTCGTCCCTGTCGACGAGGCCCGTCTCGACGAACTCCCGGCGGACGTACTCGCCGGGGTTCTCGGGGCGCTCGCTGTCGAACGGGAGGAAGCCGCCCTTGGTCGCGACGAACACCTCGTCGCGGGAGACGTCGGCGTCCTCGATGGCGTCGCCGACGACGCGCTCGCTGCGCTGGCACCGGTAGTTGATAGCGGTGTCGACGACGTTGATGCCGCGCTCGAACGCGGTCGTCAGCGCGTCGCGGTAGCTCGCGTCGACGGCGTCGGTCGGCTCGCCGAGGTAGGTGCCCGCGCCGACGCTCGACACCGCGAGGTCGTCGAACCGCCGGAAGTACGTCCGGGCGAACTCGTCGCCGTGCTGGAGTTTGTACTCGTAAGTCCCGTCGGCGGTGGCCATACTCACACTTCCGTCGCGCCCGAGATAAGCCCGCGGGATTCTCGCGCGGCCCTCTGGACCTTCGGCCGGGCGACGGCGCGCCGTCGCCCGGCCGAGAAGACGGTTCCGACCGGGCTACACGTCGCCGTTGAGCGCCGCGAAAACGTCCTCGGTGAGTTCGCTCTGCTTCCACAGTTGAGCGTCGGACCCGTCAGCGTAGGCCGCACCCTCCACGGGGACCTGGCCGCCGCCCATCCGGGCGTGGCCGCCCGCGCTCGCGCCGGGGATGCCGTCGGCGACGCGTTCGAGCGCCCGGCCCATGTGAACCCGGTCGTCGCGCGAGCGCCCCGAGACGTGGACGGTGTCCTCGCGGCGGCCGTAGACGACCACCGCGGTGACGCCCTCCAGTTGGAGGAGTTCGTCGGCGGCCTGTGGAACCGCGTCGGCGTTGCTGAGTCGGCCGACGTCGCTGACCGCGAACGACCCCCGGACGTCGCGTTCGGAGATGGCCCGCGACTTGACCTCCAGCACCTCGGCGCCGACCTGCGGGTTGGCGATGCGGTCGAGCAGGTCCTCGTCGACGCCGTCGTAGAGGTACGCCGCGGCGGAGAACTCCGCCTCGGTACAGCCCTTCGTGAGGTGCTTGGTGTCGGACTGGATGCCGTAGAGCAGTCCGGTCGCGATTTCGGACGGGACGACGAACCCGTCGTCGTCTACCGCGTCGGGACCGAGCGGTTTGCCCCCGAGGTCGTCCAGGTACTCGGCGACGATGGTCGCGCAGGACCCGTAGTCGGTGCGCTGGTCGGTGAACACCTCGCCGGTGCCGTTTCCGGGGTGGTGGTCGACGACGGCGTACGGTTCGACGCGCTCGGCCCCTTCGAACCCCCTGGGCGTGTTGTGGTCGACCAGGATGACGTCCTCGGCGGCCAGTTGACCCATGTGCTCGATGCGGTCGAGTTCGAGGTCGAGCACCGTCCGGAACGCCCGGTTCTCCTGGTGGCGTATCTGGCCGGCGTACTGCAGGGTCGCCTCGGTTCCGACCTCCGACGCCAGGTGGGCCACCCCGATGGCGCAGGCCATCGCGTCGGGGTCGGGGTTCGGGTGCATGAGGACGGCCACCCGGTCGCGCTTCGACAGCGCGCGCTTGAGTCGCGCGCCCATCGGCCGCCGAATCCAGCGGACGGCGAGCCACAGCGAGGCGAGCAGCGCGACCGTCCCGAGCGCGGCCGCTCCCGCCACTTCCGGGTTCGTCAGGCCGAAGTTCTCGACGGCCCGCGCGACGCCCCGGAGCGGGAGTTCCGGGATGGCCGGCAATGACATACCTGCAACTGTCTACCCCGATAGACAAGAAATTTTCCCGATACAGTGAATACGCGGTATTTATCGCCCCTCGTTGCGATACGATTCGACCGCGGAACGGTAGCCTTCCCGATACGTCGGGTAGACGAACTCGTAATCCAGCGACCGGAGCTTCGCGTTCGAACACCGTTTGCTGGTCAGGAGTCGCCGCCTAGTGCGCTCGCCGAGGTCCTCTGCTTCGAGTCGCTCCTCGGTCGTCTGCTTGGCGGGGCGCTCGACGCCGCACTCGTCGGCGAGCCAGTCGGCGAACGTCCACTTCGAGACGGGTTCGTCGTCCACGACCAGGACGACCTCGCCGCGCGCGAGGTCCTCCGAAAGGAGATGTCGTATCGCACCCGCGACGTCGTCACGGTGAATCATGTTCAAGTAGCCCTCGGTCACCGGGCCTTCCAGGTACCGCTCCAGGCGGTTCCGGCCCGGCCCGTATATGCCGGCGAGTCGCGCGACGGTGCCGTCCATCCCCGCCTCGGCGGTTTCTTCGAGCGCGATTCGCTCGGCCGCCGCCAGCACCTCGGTCTTCTCGGTCGTCGGCGAAATCGGCGTCTCCTCATCGACCCAGTCGCCCCCGTGGTCGCCGTAGACGCCCGTGCTCCCCGTATAAACGAATCGCTCGGGCGGGTCGTCTCGGCCCCCGAAGTGGCGGATGGCGGTTCGAAGCCCCTCGACGTACACCTCGCGGGCGGCCGCGGCGTCGCGGCCGCCCGAACTCGCCGCGAACACCGCGGCGTCGACGTCCGGCACGGCCGAGAGCGCCTCGGCGTCGGTCACGTCGGCGCGAACCCCCTCGAACCCGGCCGCTTCGACCTCCTCGACGCCGTCCTCCGAGCGCCGGACGCCGACCGCCCGATGGCCTGCGTCCGTCAACTGTCGGCCGAGTTCGAGTCCGACGTACCCACAACCCAGAATCGCCACGTCCATGGTCGGTCATTCGCCCGCACGGTGTTAACTCCCGCGACGCGCTCGGAACCTTTCTGCGACGTGCCCGGGCTCTTCCGCGACTTGCCGCCGGGACCGCCCGGCGCGCCGGGCGGCCCCGGCGGCAAATCGCGCGTCTCAGTGGCTGGTCGCGCTCGCGTTCCGCCTTACCGGTCGTTCTGGCTCGCGATGAAGTGGTGGAGTCGGGCGAACTCCTTCAGGGACATCTCCATCCGGCCCTCTATCTTCTGTTGTATCTCCTTGGCATCCATGTCGTCCATCTCGGCGGCGATCTTGTCCACGTCGAGGACCGCGGTCGTCATCCCCATTAGCAGGTGGTCGCGGGTTTCCAGTTTGACGGCGTCGGCGTCGGGGGTATCGTCGTCGAGCGCCAGGATGGCGGCCGCCTCCGCGACGGTCACCCGCGGCGACTCGCCGTCGGCGAGCGCCGCGACCGTCTCGCGGTCGACGCCACTCGCGTCGGCCACTTCGTCGACGCCTTCGGCTGCGATAACGTCGGCGAGTTCCGCCTCGTAGTCGGCGCGAAGTTGCTCGGGCGACGTCTCCTCCGGGTCGTCTACCTCGTCGTAGAGCATACGCGCACCGACGACCCCCCGGTTGAAAGGGATTTCACTTGGCGCTCGACGGCCGACTCACCGCCCGTTCGACCACCCCTTCGACCGCTCGTCGGCGTCGCCGTCGGTGTCGCCGACCCCCGACTTTCCCGGCGGGACGACCACGACGACGACGGTGCTGACGTCGAACGAGACGGGTTCCGTCCGGCCGAGCGTCTCCGCCTCGCCGTCTGCGTCGACGTCGAGGCGAACACGCCCGGCCTCGCGGGTATAGGCGACCGACCCGTCGGGCGAGAGCGGCGACCCCCGCGGCGCGCGAACCGTGAACCGGGCGTACCGGCCCTCGACGCCGACGTGCCAGACGTTCGCCGTCGCGTACCAGTAGCCGGGAACCGGCGCGACCGGAAGCCCCGCCGGCACCTGCGACAGCACCTCGCCGAACCAGCGCTTGCGGGCGCGCTCGGTGGCGTTGGCGAGCGCGTCGCCGAGCACGCGCTTGGCCTCCTGTCGGGCGAGTGTCCGGGCCGCCTCGCTCGCGCGCCCGACCGCCGACTCCGGGGGTCCCCCGGCGCGCTCTCGCGCCCGTTCGAGCGCCGTCCGAACTTGTCCCCGAATCCGAGTTTGGGCGCGAGCATCTCCCCCGCTCCCGGACCCGGCGCGCAACTCCTCGGCCACCGCGTCGGCCGCCGACCCGTTCGCCGCGGCCAGCGCCCGCGCGGCCGTGGTGTTCCACCGGCCGAACCCCGCCCGAACCGCCGCCTCGCGCTCGGCCCTGGTGACGTCGAGTCGCCGGTCGAGCCGACGGGCGAAGTCGGAGCGTACCCGCCGGAGTGACGACGCGAGCGCGGCCCGGAGCCTCGCGCGTCGCGCTCGGAGCGTCCGATTCGTCCGGTTGGCCAGCGCCCGGTTCGCTCCCCGAAGCGCCAGCGCGGCGGTCCGGAGGTCGGTCCGTCGGCTTCCGCGCGCACCGTCGAGCAGTCCGACGGCGGTGTCGGCGGCGTCGGCGTACGGCGCGGTGAAGACGTTCAGGTTCCGAGCGGCGAGCGGATACCGCGTCTCGCCTTCCGGAATCGCGGCGACCCGTTCGTGGCCGAGCGCGGTCAGCGTCAGGTACGGCGGCGCGCCGTCGACGCTGAGATTCGTCGGCGACCCGGGTCCGGCGGCGGCCATCGGCCGAGGCGCCGGCGTCTCGACCGAGCGCGTCGCGTCGGCGATGCGGCGCACGCGGTCGAGCGAGATTCCGGCGTTCGAGAGCGCGCGCCCGACGCCCGACTGGAGTCGAGTCGTTCGACCTGCTCGCGCCTCGAGTCGCTCGACCACCTCGTCGATGTACGCTCGGCGGGCGGCGACCCGCGCCCGGTCCGCGACGCCGTCGTACCTGGTCGGCGCGGCGACGAGCGACTCCCGGCGCTCGCGGAGTCGCTCGGCGAGGGCGGCGGCCGGGGTCGCCCGACCGGTGACCAGTCCCTCCCGCGACACCTCCACGGTGACGTTCCGGACGCGCTCGCGGAGAGTTCGCAAGTCCTCGACGACCCACGCCCGGAGTTCGGCGGGCCGTCGTCCGGTCACGGTCACCGGACGGGTGTCGAGCGTCGCCCCGACCGCCCGTCGTGCAAGTCGGTCGTAGCCGCCCCGCCGGTCGACGAGTCGGTTGACCGCCTTCGCTCGAACGTCCCGGAAGTTGGGTCCGTCGAGCGCGCCGCCGGGTTCGTGGACGCGGGCTATCGGTCGCGGCGGAGCGCCGTCGACTTCACGGTGGTCGCCCGCGACGCCGACGCCGACGCGGTACTCCTCGGTCCACCGCCGGATGGTCTGGCGCGTCTCGTTGCCCCGTCGCCACCGAACGACCAGGGCGAGACTCCGGACGACTCGACGGGTTTCGGCCGTCAACCGATGCCACCCTGACGGCACTCCCGGTTCGAGGCCGGCGGACGCCTCGACGCGGACCGTCGTCTCGACGCGTTTCTCCGCGACGGTCCAGTTGTCGGGCGACCCGACGTCTGGCGGCCGAGGCGTCGGGCGCGGGTCCGACCGCACCGTCTCGACGGCGGCGGTGAGCCGAACGTCCGCGCCGTACGCGTTCCGGAGGACGGCGTCGAGTCCGTCGGAGTTCCTTCCGCCGCCGACCAGCGCGGCGTACGCGCGTTCGGCGGTTCGGTTCACTCCGACCCGGAGCGACCGCGAGGGGTCGCGGGAGAGCCGCGAACGGGTTTCAGAGAGCGGCGGCGTCCGGCCGAACTTCTTCGCGGCGGTCAGCAGACGGTTCGTTCGGGCCGTCCCGCGCCGGGCGTGGACGGCCTCGACGAAGTCGGTCGCGGCCACGCGGGCGGTCGTCCAGCGGAGCGCCCGCCGACCGGCGGGGTCGCTCCGGCCGAACGCGATCCGCTGTTCGCGGAGTATCGCGCCGTTCGTCGCGAGTTCGACGTGGCGGTTCGCCACGACGTTCTCGATGGGCGCACCGCCGTACTGGGCGTAGCCCCGGGCCCACGCCACGGCGTAGAGGCGCGCGGTGAGTCGCCGGCCCAGACCGGGCGAGAGCGGGCCGCGATTCAGCCGGGATTCGAACCGCTCGACCCGGTCGTGGAGCGCCAGCGCGGGCGTCGCGACGACGAGTTCGGGCGTGAACGTCTCGTGCGCGGCGACTCGACCGCCGCGCTCGGCGACGACCGTGACGTCGTCGATCCGAACGCGCAGTCCGGATTCGCCGCGTCGGCCCGCACGCTCGACGTGCACGCGGCGCTTCGCGGCCCGGAGTGCGCTGGCGTTCGGCGTGGCCGGAAGCGACGCCGACGCCTCGACGCCGGTACCGCCGCCACCGTCGGCGCCACTCCCGCCCCCAACCTGGACGGTCGAGGCGGCGAGCGCCGCGCGCGCCGCGAGGTAGATGCGGATTCGGAGGTAGTCGCGGAACGGGTTCGAGTCGTTCAGGACGCGCCCGACGGTCGTGTTCGCGGGAGTTGTCACGGGCGCGCGGGCGGCCCGCCGTCCCGCCCGCGCGACGGCGCCGCGGAGCGCGGTCTGGCTCGCGGCGGTCGCTCGGTCGACGGCCCGCTCGACCGACCGGTCGACGTCGGCCTCCGGAGCACTCGTCAACGTGGCGCTCAACGACGCGCTCGCGACCAGGAGCAGGACGCCGACCAGCGCGAACGGGACCCGCGCTCGCTCGTCGTCGGCCAGTTTCACGCCGACCGACCTCCGGCCACGCTTTCGGTTCCTCGTGCCCGCCACGTCCTGACGGTGACGGTCACCCGGCCGACCGCGACCGCCCGCGCGGCCGCGGTCGGCGTCGCGAATCGGGCTTCGAGTCGCCGCTCGAAGTCGTGGGCCAGCGCCCGCCGGAGGTTTCGATTCGCCCGCGCTACGTCTCCGGCCGACAGCGCGCGCTCGACGCTCGTGTCGGTCGCTTTCGCGATGCGGCGGTAGCGAGCGGCCAGCGGTTCCGCGACGGCGGGTTCGGCCCGGAGCGCGACCGCGGTCGTGTTCGCGGGGAACGCGCCGTCGACGACTGCCCCGGCGACGACCCGCGCCACGCCGCCGTACCCGTCTCGCCGGGCCGCGGCGCGCGCCGCGGCCCGGCGGCTCGGTAGTCCACTCGGGACTCGAATCACCGCGGCCCGAACGTCGGCGTCGGCCGGCGGTTTCGCGCCGGCCGTCACCCGCCCGCGGAGCGCCGACCCCCAGTACGGTTCCCAGCGGGCGACGACCTGCGCGCGCAGGTCATCGCGGCCGGTCGCGCCTCGAATCGCCGTTCGCCGGAGCGACGCCGCCACGGTCCGCGCGACGGCGCGACGAAATCCGCCGCTGTGGGGGAACAGCCCGCGCTGGTGACCCTCGACGGTGGCGTTCGTCACGGCCGCGGTCGCGAGGAGTCCGGCGAGGGTGTCGTGGACGGTTCGGGGCCGGCGCTCGTCGCCGAGGGCGTAGGTGACGTTCGCCGTGCTCGTCGCGACGACCCCCGCCGTCGTCTCCGCTGTGTCCCGGGACGGTTCGCGTTCGCTCGGCGCCCCGACCAGCGTGACGACGCTCGCGGTGACGAACAGCAGGCAGAGCGCCACGTCGAGAACGGTGCTCGTCGCTCTCACGTCCACACCACCACCCGGAGCCGCCCCGGGCGAATCCGGCCGGGCGCGACCCGGACGCTCACCGTTCGGGCAGCAACGTCGGGCCGCGCCGATTCGTCGGCGCGGCCCGACGCCGCGACCGATTCCGGCGGCGACGGTCCCGCGTGCCACGCCCGTCCGCCGACCGCGAGCGTGAGGTTCGTCCGGTACCCGTCGGGCGCCGCGCGGAGTCCCGACGGCAGTCGACCCGGTCGAACGACCCCTGCGCGCTCGACCGCCGAGCGAACCCGCTCGGCGGTCGGCCCGGCGACGTTCCGGTCGGGGTTCGGGAGCGCGTCTGCAACGACGCCCGCGTAGGCGCTCAGCGCGACGCCGACCGCGAAGACGGCGACCAGCGCGGCGAGGGGTTCGACCTGCCCTCGCATTCGCGCCGCCGGTCGGCGGCGCGAACGCGACTCACCCGACCAGCGCGACATCGACTCCCTCCCACGAAACCCGCCGGACGGTCAATTCGTCGCCGCGCTCCCACGTCCGCCACTCGGCCGGCGAGGCGAACGCCCGGTCCGGGGGCGTCCCCCGGAGCACGTTCCATAGGGGAGTTCCCGGCGCGGCAGGCGTCACCGGTCCGTAGGCGAACGTCGCGTGCGAAACCGCGCCGTCGCGCCGGAGGGCGACGCGCTCGGGACCGAGTTTCACCGCGTCGGCCGCGAGGGGGACCTTCCTGGTCGCGGCGTAGTCGCTGGCGGCCACGGAGTCGACCGCGTCGGCGGCGCTCGCGGCGTCGGGCGGCGGCGCGCTGGGGAGCGAGGCGGCGAGGCCGAATGCGACCGTGCTCGCCAGGGCCACGCCGAGCCAGACGTACCACGCGTCGACGGGTGCGTCGAACATGGCCCGGGTTGGTCCCGTTCTCAGACTTAAACCTACGTCACCAGTCCGGCGGCGACGAACGCGGCGAGGTAGGTCGCGGCCGCCGAGAGCACGGCCAGTCCGACCCGGTAGCCGACCAGCGCGCGGTCGAGGCCGCGCTCCAGTCCGGTCGCCAGCGCGGTGAGCACCGCCGCCAGCAGGAGGACGTACGCGCCCACCGCGACGCCGAGGGCGGCGGTCGGAAGCGGATCGCCGAACGCCGGGGTCGTCCCGGCCGAGATCGTCGATTTCGCGGCCGTGCTATCCGCGAGCGCGACCGTCGCGCCGCCGACCAGCGGCGCGAAGACGGCGGCGGTGTTCCGGAGCGTGCCGGTCACCTGGGCCAACTCCCGGCGCGCCTCGCGCTCGACGCCCCGGAGGTCGTCGACGTGGTCGGCCATCGCCACCGCCGGCCGGCCGGCGGGTCGGCCCTCGCGCCCCGCCACCGCGAGGAGTTCGGCGACGCTCCGGGCCTGGGGGTTCGGCACGTCGGCGAGCGCACCGTGCTCGCCGAGGAAGGCGTCGCGAACCCCGACGCGGAGGCGGCGCTGGACGCCCGCGGCGTCGGCCAGCACCTCGCCGGTTTCGCCCGGGACCTCCGCGGCGGCGTCGGCCACGGCCGCCTCGACGGCGCGACCCTCTCCGACCCGACGGCCGACGAGGTAGAGCGCGTCGGTCAGGTTCTCCTCGACGGCGCGGGCGTGGTCGCGAATCTCCTTCACCGGCCGGTACCACGCCGCGAGCGGGACGCCGACCGCCGCGGCCGCGGCGGTCGGCCAGCGCGTCCAGCCCGGCAGAACGGGTATCGCGGCGACCGCCGCGGCGGTCGCCGCGCCCGCGAGGAGTCCGCCGACGACCGCGAGCCACCGGCGCTCGGGGTCCGGCGCGTCGGGGTGCGAGGCGGGAACGTCGGGCGGCGGAAACGCGGCCGGCCGACGGACCAGGAGCCACGCGCCCGCCCAGACGAGCGCGCCCGGGAGGACCACGTCGTAGACGGCGACGAGGACGGGGACGGAGACGGGGACCCCGGCGACCCGCGCCGCGGGGAGCACCGCCACGAGCGCCAGCGGAAGCAGCACGCCGAAGGCGTACAGCGCGGTCGTCGGTCCCCGGACGGAGTCCGCGAACTCGGCCATCCGGTCGCGGGTCCCCTCCGAGATGGCCGTCGTCGCCCGGTCGAGGGTCCGACCGCGCTCGCCGGGCGGTGCGTCGGCGGCCGCCTCCACGAGCAACGCGGCCCGCCGGAGCGGCGGATTCCACTCGGTCCACGCCTCGCCGAACGCCGCGAGTCCCGACTCGGGGGTTCCGTCCGCGCGCCGGACGTGTTCGCCGAGGCTCGCCGCCAGCGGTCCGGCCCCCGAGCGGGCGGCGAACGCCGCCGCCCGCTCGCTCGTCGGTTCGATTCGCATCCGGAGGACTGCCCGCCCGACGAGGGCGGGGGCCGACCCAAGCGCGCTCGTTCGGCGCGCGGCGGCGATCGCGAGCGGTCCTCGCCGTCTAAGCAGGGCGATGCCGAGGCCGGCCGCGAGGCCGCTCGCGGCGACCATCGGTCGGAGAGGTGCGGGCGCAAGCGCCGCCAGCGCGAGTCCGAGGAGAGCGGTCAGGACCCCGCCCGCGTTCCCCGCCCGAACCACGGTTTCGGCGTCGAGGTCCGAATCGAGGAATGCGAGCGCCCGGTCGAGGTCGGCGAGAGCGCGCCCGGAGTCGGCGGTTCCGCCGACTCCGGGCGCGCTCTCGGTATTCCCTCCGACACCGAAGGCATCCGCATCCGGCCAGGTCTTCGCCAGCGCCGCGACGACGACTTCCCAGGTCGCGGTCGGTCGACTCGCGGGAGTTCGCTTCACGCGCGCTCCCCTCGCACGTCCTCGCCCCGCACGTCCTCTCCTCGGGTTGCGTAGGCGGCGGTCACGTCGGCCGCGCTCGTCCGTCCCTCCTCCGCGAGCGTTCCGAGGAGCGTGGCCCGGTCGGCAAGCGCGCGGCGAACGTCGGCGTAGGTTTCACCGCTCCGCGCCAGCGAGGCGACGAGCGCACTGTTCCCGCGGTCGATACGGCCCGTGGCTTCGAGGTCGCCGTCTCGTCGTTCGAACAGTGCTTCGAACCGGTCCGGGCCGACGACCTCCTCGACGGCCTTCACGCGACGGCGACGACCGGCAGGCGTTCGATGCGGTTCGAGCGTGACCACGAGGTCGGTCGCGGCGAACGACGATTCGGGGACGCCGAGGTCGGAGACGACGCGCTCGCGAATCGCCTCGGACCTGTCGCCGTGGATTGTGCCGAGGACGGCGCTTCCGCTCGCGCCGACTCGCATCGCCTCGTAGAGGACCGCGGCCTCCGCGCCCCGGACCTCCCCGACGACCAGCGCGCCCTCGCCGAGACGGAGTGCGGTCCTGAGCGCCGCGACCGGCGCGAGGCCGGGTCCGGTCGCCGCGTCGTCGCCCTCGTCGCCGCCCGCGCTGGCGCTCGTCCGGAGCGGTTGGACGTCCCGGCCCCGGCGCTGGAGTACCGCGACCGGGAGTTCGGGGGTGTCTTCGATGACGACGGTCCGCGTCGCGGCGGGCAGTTCCCAGAGGAGCGCCCCCAGGAGCGTCGTCTTGCCGGCGCCCCGAGTGCCGGCGACGAGTCCGGCGACCGCGCGCTCGACCGCCACCGAGAGGAAGGCGGCCGCCTCGGCCGTGAGCGTCCCGTTCTCGACGAGCGCGGGCAGGGTCAGCGCCGCGGCGTCGTGGGCGCGGAAGGCGAACCCCGGTCCGTCGCTGACGGGCGCGGTGACGCCCGCGACCCGGACGGTTCCCGTTCCCGTTCGACCGTCTCCACTGTCCGCCGCGACGCCCGCGTCGACTTCGGCGGTCGCGTCGAGCGTGGGCGAGGCGCGCGAGAAAGCCCGCCCGCTGGCGCGCCGGAGCCGAGACGCGAGCGTCTCGGCCCCGGATTCGGTGAGCCTCACGTTAGTGCGCATCCGCTCGCCGTCGACGGAAACCCGGAGGACGTTCTGGCCGACCGGTGCGGTGGCGAACACGTCGGAAACCGTGGGGTCGGCGAAGCAGTCGGTCAGGACGCCGTAGCCGCGGGTGTGCTTGCGGAGCGCGGCGGCGAGCGTCTCGACGGGGTCGTCGGGGCCGGCGACTCGCCGAACCGCCCGTCCCGGCGCGCGCTCTCCGCCCGCGACCGCGCCGTCGGCGAGGAGTTCGTAGGCGCGGGACAGCGTGGCGAGGTCGGCGGCGGAGAGCGCGTACTCGGCCGGTTCGAGGTGGTAGGTCCGGAGCGACATCTCGGGGTCGTCGTAGATGCGGACGGTCGCACCGGTCGAGAGGGTCCGTTCGGCGTCGAGCGTCGCGCCCCGCGGCGGACGGGCGGCCACTCGCGCCCGGGCGACTCGCGGGCCGACGAACGCCCGGAGCGCCTCGCCGTAGTCCCCGAACCGGCGCGCGCCTTCCGCGAGTCCGGTTTCGGCCGCGACGTCGGCGACGGGCCCCGCGCGCCCTCCCGCCGCGCGGCCGGCCGCGAGCGGGTCGGTCCGGGCGCAGTCGGCGAGGTAGGCGTCGTAGAACGCGGCGCGCTCGACGAACCGGCCGGCCGCGACGAGTATCGCCGCCGCGTCGTCTTCGTACGCGCGCTCGACGCCCGCGGTTCGGGTCACGACCAACTCGGCGTCGCGGTCGGCCAGCGCCTCGACGGCGGTCGCCCGGCAGTTCGGGTCGGCGGCGAGATCGCCGCCGCCCAGGCAGTCCTCCGCGTCGACGACGAGTCGGTCGCCCTCGAACGTCGGCGCGCACGCGCAGGCCCGGTCGTCGTCCCGGAACCGAGACAGTAGGTCCATGCCCCGCCGTGGCCCCGTCTTCGGACTTAAACCTCCGGACCGGGTCCGCGTTCGTCGCGCGCCGTCGAGACGACGACGGTCGGTCGCCCGCGATACCGCACGAGTCGGAGCGTCAGTCCGTGGGTTCCGCCGCGTCGGACCAGCGCCCGGCGGTCCCGGAGCACGCGCCCGTCCCGAACGAGTCGGAGGTCCACCCCGACGCGACGGACACACCACTCGCCGCCCGCGAGTCGGTAGGCGAGCACGTCGGAACGCTCGGTGTCGGCCGCGCGCGTTCGGTTCTCGGGTCGCCTCGTTGTCGGAACCCCGCCGACCGCAATCGCGGCGACCTCGGCGCGAGTCGGTGCGGAATCGGGCACCGAGAGCGCCACCGCTCGACGCGCGCTCGCGCTGCCGACGGGGACTGGGTCCTCCTCGCGGGCGAGTTCCTCGGCCGCCGACCCGACCGCCCAAAGTTCGTCCGCGGCGACCCGGTCGGCCCGGGCGGTTCGCGCGGCGTCGAGCGCGGGCGCGGTGACCGCCAACATCGCCGCCGCGAGGACGACGGCGAGTACCGCGCGCAGCACTACTCCGTCTCCGTGATTCCCGGCGCCCGGGCCTCCGTCGCGCTGCCGGACACCCTCGTGCCGCCGATTCCGACGAGCGCCGCCAAGCGTGTGAGGACGCCGAGGTCGTTCGCGGCGTCCGCGTCGTCACTTCGCGGGTCTTCGGTGCCAAAGGTGCGTTCGGCGTCTCGAACCGGGCGACCGCCGGTATCGACGGATTCGGGAGTCGCGACGCCGGCGGGTCGCCGTCGGTCGCAGTCACAGTCGGGCGACGGGTCCGTCGTACCGCCGTGTTCCCCGTCGCGTCCGTACGTCCCGTCGGCAGTCTCGGTCGTCGTTTCGCCCGCCGTCTCGGCCGTCGCTTCGACGGCCGTCCTGGCCGACTCGGCGGCCGCCAGCGCGGCGTCGGCCCGGCGCTCGACGGCCTCGTTGACGGCCCGGACGTTCCCGACGTAGCCCCGGAGCGCCTGGGTCGCGGTGTCGAGGTCGTCGGCACGTCGTTCGAGCGCTGCGAGGCGGTCGGCCAACTCGTCGAGGTCGTCGGCTACCGCGGCGGCACCCTGCAGGTCGGTCAGGTCGCGGTCGGCGTCGGTCAGCGCGCGTTCGACCGCGCGGAGTCGCTCGTCCAGCGTTTCGAGGTCTGTCACGCCGCGACCTGGCCTCGCCTTCGGATTTAAGGCTACGGGGCGCTCGCGGCGATCATGCGCGTATATAGATTCCGGTATTACCAGAATTCGAACCTTACGGGCCGCTGGAAGGCGCTTCGTCGGAAGGTTGATTATCTACCAATTCGAGGCGTTTCGCATGAAAGTCGTCCTGATTGGCGTCGGTCAGGCTGGGGGAAAACTCACCCAGCAACTGGCCGAGTACGACCAGCGAATGGGTTTCGGCGCCGTCCAAGGCGCGCTCGCGGTGAACTCCGCGAAGGCCGACCTGCAATCGCTCGACCTCGACACGGTGCTCGTCGGCCAAGACCGCGTCAACGGCCACGGCGTCGGCGGTGACAACGAACTCGGCGCGGAAGTGATGCAGAGCGACGCGACCGAAGTGATGGACGCCCTCGACGGCCGAATCACCGCGCAGGCCGAGGCCATCTTCGTGGTCGCCGGCCTCGGCGGCGGCACCGGGTCGGGCGGCGCGCCCGTCCTCGCGCGCGAACTCAACCGCGTCTACCGGATTCCCGTCTACGGCCTCGGCGTCCTCCCCGGCCGGGGCGAAGGGTCGATGTACCAGGTCAACGCGGGCCGCTCGCTCAAGACGCTCGTCCGGGAAGCCGACGCGACCCTCCTCATCGACAACGACGCGTGGCACACCTCCGGCGAGAGCGTCGGCGAGGCGTTCGACAAGATCAACCAGAACATCGCCCAACGGGTCGGCCTGCTGTTCGCTTCCGGCGAGGCGGTCGAGGGCGTCGGCGAGAGCGTCGTCGACTCCAGCGAGGTCATCAACACCCTCCGGTCGGGCGGCATCGCAACGCTCGGGTTCGCCAGCGCCGAGGCCAGCGAGGACGCCGAGGAGAACATCAACACCGTCACCTCCACCACCCGCCGCGCCCTCCTCAGCAACCTCAGCCTGCCGAACGCCATCGACGCCGACTCGGGGCTACTCGTGGTCGCCGGCAAACCCGACGCGATTCCCCGGAAGGGCGTCGAGCGCGCCCGCAAGTGGATGGAGGAGGAGACCGGCAGCCTCCAGGTCCGGGGCGGGGACTTCCCGCTCGACAGCGAGCGACTCGCCACCCTCATCGTGCTCGGCGGCGTCGAACGCTCCCAGCGCGTCGAGGACTTCATCGAGCGCGCCAAGCAGGCGAGCAAGGAGGCCGAGCAGGAACGTCAGGACCCCGCGGAGATGTTCCATAACGACCAGATCGACGACCTGATATAGCGACCGACCCCGATTCGGGTCGTCCCGCCCCGATTTTCGACGGTGCAATCGGAAACGCGGAGCCATCGCTCGAAGACGTGGCGCCGTCGACCGAAAGAAGAGAACTCGCCGAACGTCCGACCGCGAGTTCCGACTACACCAGGCTCTTGCCGTCGAACTCGGCGGCGTCGTAGTCCATCTCCATCAGGTCGAGGATGGTGGGCGTGATGTCGTAGAGGTCGACGTCGCGCATCGAGGCGTCCGGGTCGTCGACGAACAGCGTGGCGTTGTCGAAGCTGTGCATGCCGTTGCGCGGCCCCTCGCCGAACACGTCGTCGTGGCCCTTGAACCCGGCCTTGAGGTCGAAGCCGTAACTCGGGATTGCGACGAGGTCGGGCGCGATGTCGTCGTGGTCGCCGTCGAAGGCCTCCTCCTTGGTGACCACGCGGTCACAGACCTTCTCGCCGTTCGGCCCTTCGAGCGATTCGAGGGCGTCCTTGAGTTGGTCGCGCTTCTCCTCGTACTCGCTCTGCGGGACCGACCCGCGGGGTTCGCGGCCTTCGAGGTTGATGTAGAAGCGGCCGGGGATGAGCGAGTAGGCCTCGGTGTCCTCGCTGATGTCGCCCAGTTCCTCGTGGTCGTCGTCTTCGTAGGAGAGCCACCCCTCCTGTTCGAGCCAGGTGTTGAAGTGGACCTCGTAGTCGAGGCTGGTGAACCCGTGGTCGGAGGCGACCATCATCGTCACGTCGTCCGGGAGATTCTGTCGAATCTCGCCGAGGTAGCGGTCGACCTTCTTGTAGAAGTCGATGAACTCCTGTTTGTACTCCATGTCCTCCTCGTAGTGGCGGTAGAGGAAGTGGTTCACCCGGTCGGTGGTCATGAAGACGCCGAAGAACAGGTCCCAGTCGTCCTGCTGGATGTAGTGTTTGAACGCCTCGTAACGGGCGTCGAGCGTCTCGTGGGCGTTCTCGATGAACTCCGATTTGTCGTCCTTGTGCCCGAGTTTGGCGTTGGAGTCGATCCGGTAGTCGATGGACTCGAGGTAGTCGCGCATCTCGTCGGGGTACGCCGCCTTGTCGACGCCCGGCGAGAGGAAGCCCGAAACCATCCGCTGGACGTTGCGCTGGGGCGGGAAGGTGACGGGGACGTTCATCACCGTCGCGTCCCGGCCGGCGTCCTGGACGCGGTCCCAGACGCGAGTCGCCTGGACGTCCCGGCCCATCGGCACGTAGGTGTCGTAGGAGCCGACCTCGCGGTCCTGGAAGCCGTAGACGCCGGTCTGTCCGGGGTTGACGCCGGTGGTCAGGGAGGGCCAGCAGGCCGAGGATTCGGGGGGAACGATGCTGTCTATCGCGCCCGACGACCCCTCGTCGGCGAGCGCGCTCAGATGTTCGAACTCGTCGAAGTTGTCCTCTAGGAAGCTATACGGAACGCCGTCGATACCAAAGAAAGCGACACGCGGCTTATCCTCGCCACGGATCCTGTCGAAGAGACCCATACGTTCGGCTACGACGTAGAGGTACAAGAAATTTCTTTTCGCCGAGACTCTCTCGTATGCGAACGAGTATCACGATTCGGAGGGGTCGAGATGACAGTGCGCTACGAACTCTCGAACGCCTCGAACAGCGCCTTCCGGGTGCTGGCGTCGATGAGCATGTCCAGCGTCTCGGTGTGGTCGCTGTCGACCTGCGCGAACAGGCCGAGCGGGACTCGGGCAGTCGCGGCGTCGGTGTTGCCGCCGGTCGTCTCGCTCGCGTCGAAGGCGGTGTCGAGGATGTCGAGGGCGTTCGTCCGGACGTCCTCGGCCCGGCAGGAGACGACGATGGTTTCCTCGTGGATGCCGAACACCGCGGCGGTCGAGACGCCCTCCAGTCGGAGCATCGTGTCGGCGGCCTCTTCGAGCGAAGACACCGACGGTACCGCCCCGACGTTCGTCACGGCGAAACTCGCCCGGCGCTCGCGGTTGGCGATGGCGTCGCTTATCACGTCGAAGGTGTCGCCGCTCATTCCCGGCGAGCGCAGGTCCTCGATGCGCCCGAGGTCGGCGTAGGTGTGGAGGAAGCCGGCGGCCTCGTAGTCGTGCTGGCCGTTCGCGCGCCGGAACTCGTGGGTGCCCGCCCGGATGCCGTGTAACAGCGCGGTGGCGACCCGCTGGTCGGGCACGACCTCCTCCTCGCGGAGCAGGCGCGTGACCGTCGTGGCGGTCGCACCGTCGTCGGTCGGGGTGACGGTGAGGATGTTCTCCTCGGCGGTCGGGCGGTGGCGGACGACGGCGACGACCGGCGGGTTGTTCGAGAGTCGCGGAACTGCCCCGCCGCCGCCGACCGCGATGGCGGCGTCGCAGTCGGCCAGCGTGTCGGTCCCTTCCGAGACGACGCTCAGTTCAACGTCGAAGATGTTGCAGAACGTCTTGCTGTCCTCGCCGGTGACGGGGCCTTCGGCGAACAGTCGGCCGGTGACGCCCCACTCCTTCGAGAGCGCCTGGAGGCCCACCGCCGCGGCCAGCGCGTCGATGCTCGGCCCGTCGGGGACGACCAGCGCCACGCGGTTCTGTCCGGCGATAGTCGCCCGGAGCGCGTCGGACGGCGACTCGTCGTCGCGGCGGCGCCAGTCGGTCACCGACTGGGCGGCGTAGAAGACCAGACCCCCCGAAACCAGAAGCGTCGCTGCCAGCATCACCAACTCGCTACTGCCGAGTACGGGTCCGGTCGCCATCGGTTCTCGGTTCGGGGTGCCGAGGCCAGACTGAAATAGTTTCGGGCAACTGTCTGTCTACTGTGAGTGTCGAAATGCGGAGAGAAACGGTAGATCGGTCGGGGGAGCGACCGACGGTCACGGGGGGAAATCGCCGGCCCTGACCGGTCGGGGCCGGCGATTTGGGAGCGGTCGTCCTCGCGGCGGTTCAGCCGAAGTGCTCTTCGTAGAGGTCCATCGCGTGTTCGATGGCGTCCTTCGCGGCCGCCTTGTCCTCCCAGCCGAGGGTTTCGACTTCCTTGCCGGCTTCGAGGTTCTTGTACGTCTCGAAGAACTCCTCGATCTCGGCCTTCTTCTGGTCGGTGAGGTCGTCGACGTCCTGGACGTGGTCGTAGCGCGGGTCCTCGATGGGGACGGCGATGACCTTGTCGTCCTGCTCGCCGTCGTCGTCCATCTTCATCATCGCGACCGGACGGGCCTCGATGACGCACCCGGGGAACGTCTGGTCCTTGACGAGGACGAGCACGTCGAAGGGGTCCTCGTCGTCGTAGTACGACTGCGGGATGAAGCCGTAGTCGCTGGGGTAGTGGACGTTGCTGTGGAGGACCCGGTCGAGCATGACGCCCGGGATGTCCTTGTCGTACTCGTACTTGTTGCGCTCGCCTTTGAGACACTCGACGACCGCGTAGATCTCTTCCGGCGGGTTCGGTCCCGTCTCCAAGTCTTCCCAGAGGTTCGTCATAGTGCGCTCGAAACTGCGTCAGAGTCGGGGAAAGTCCTTTCGGCATCCGTTTCGCGCCGGATTTCGGGGTTTTCGGCGACCGAGCGCCGTGACCTCCGATTTGGGCGTCTCGGAGTTTTCGTCGTGTTGGCCGCTGGATAATAAGATACGTCCGTGACAGATACCGGCGTCCTTCAGTCCCCTACTTAAACTGGATTAAAATACGGTACTACAACTGAGCCATAACCGGGGAAACTCTGTCTAAGTTGGGAAGGATTAAATACCGGCGTGACAAATCTTCGTCTGTCAGACTCTATGTCAGAGGCACAGACACTCACAGAGACGAGTACCGCACGTAACCTCACCGCGTTCCAGCACAACATCCTCGTCATCCTCTCGGAGGAGCCCATGTACGGTCTCGCCATCAAGCGAGAACTCGAGGACTACTACGGCGAGGAGGTAAACCACGGCCGTCTCTACCCCAACCTCGACACCCTGGTCGAGAAGGGATTCGTCGAGAAGAGCGAACTCGACAAGCGAACCAACCAGTACGAGCTCACCGACGAGGGCCTCGGCGCCGTCGTGGACTCGCTACAGTGGACGCTCGAGAAGTTCGTCACCGACGAAGAGCGCGCCGAACAGATCCGCGAACTCACCGAAGAGTAGTCGCCCGTTCGGGCCGTCTTTCCGCCCGAACCGTCCCCGACGCGGACGACGCCCCACCGGGGGTGGATTTACCGTCTGGTAGGCGCTCGTTCGTCCGCGACGTCGAAACAGCGTTCGACCGATTCCTCGACGACCGCCCGCTGTTCTTCTGTCGGCCACGCGTTCCGTGGAAAGTACTCCGCGAGGAACTCCGACACTTCCTCAGCGGTCGCCGACTCGACGGGTCGCGCGTAGTGGTTACTCATGAAGTCGGCGAACGCCGCGGCGTTGTCGCCGTGGACGTCGCCGTGGGCGTCTCGCACGCGCGCCGCGACCGACCTATTGTGGTCGTCGACCGCGTCCCACTCGTCGGGGTCGCCCGGCCCGTCGAGGGGAACCTCGACGGCCCGGTCGGTGTCCTCGACGCGTTCGACCCGTATCCTCCCGTCCTCGACCCACTCCTCGGGGTGGAGGACGAGTACCGTGGCGGCGTCGTCCTCGCGTTCGTGCGCGACAAACTCCCGGTCTTCGAGCAGCGACGCCCGTTCTTCGCGGTAGGCCGCCGCTTCCGCCTCGTCGACCGCCTCGCGCGCCAGTCGAGTGAGCCGTTCGGCCCGCTCGACGACCGTCTCGGGGAGTTCGTCGCGGGACTCCTCCTCGGATTCGGGATTTCGAGCGTCCGTCTCGGAACGCCGTCGGCCGGACTCGGCGTGTCGTTCCTCATCCATTATCCAGGGCCTCGTTCACCAGTTTGTCGGCGCGCTCGTTTATCTCCCGCGGAACGTGCTGGAGCGTCCACTCGTCGAAGTTCGTCAGCAGTTCCCGAGCGGTGACCCTGAGTTCGCGGAGGTCCGGGTCGTTGGTGTTCCACGCGCCGTTGACCTGCTTGACGATGAGTTCCGAGTCGCCCTTCACGTCGAGGCTGTCGAAGCCGTAGTCGCGGGCGGCCCGGAGCGCCCGGACCAGCGCCTCGTACTCGGCCTGGTTGTTGGTCGCGCGCCCGATGGTTTCGCTCCCCTCGGCGGCGATGCCGTCGCTGGTGACGATGACCCAGCCCACGGCCGCGGGACCTGGATTCCCCCGACTTCCGCCGTCGAAGTAGACGTACGCGTGACCGCCCGCCTCGCGGAGGACCGCCTCGATGTCGCCGGGACTCGCCCCTTGGACGACGACCTTCCCGTCGTACGCGACCGCGTTGGCGTCGCCGTACTCGGCGCGCCAGCGCTCGTGCTCCGAGTTCCCGGACGACACCTCGGCTCCGGCGTCGACCAACTTCTCGCGGGCGGCGTCGACGTCGCACTCGATGACCGGCATACGGGATGACCTCCTCGATAGCCGTATAAACGACTTCCGATGGTGCTCTCCTCTCGTGGTTTCGAGAATACCGGCCGAATTTGCGGCATTAAGCGGTCCCTGAGAAATTCCGACGCCCGAGATACGCGACGTTGACGACCGAGGGTTTAAGTGTTTCCGGAATACTACTATAAAAGTGCGATGACACGGTCCACTCGCCAGCGGGAGCGCCAAGCCGAGGCGGAGCAAACGGAGGACGAGAGCGAGGGCGTACGGGAATGCCCGGAGTGCAATTCCGACAATCTCGTCAAGAGCTCCGACAGGGCGGAACTCATCTGCGACGACTGCGGTCTGGTCGTCGAGGAGGAGCAGATAGACCCCGGCCCTGAGTGGCGCGCGTTCAACCATCAGGAACGGCAGGAAAAGTCGCGCGTGGGAGCCCCGACGACCCAGACGATGCACGACAAGGGGCTGACCACGACCATCGACTGGAAGGACAAGGACGCCTACGGTCGCTCTATTTCCTCGAAGAAACGGAGCCAGATGCACCGTCTGCGGAAATGGCAGGAGCGCATCCGGACGAAGGACGCGGGCGAGCGCAATCTCCAGTTCGCGCTCAGCGAGATCGACCGCATGGCCTCGGCGCTCGGCGTTCCGCGCTCCGTCCGCGAGGTGGCGAGCGTCATCTACCGGCGGGCGCTCAAGGAGGACCTCATCCGGGGTCGCTCCATCGAGGGCGTCGCCACCAGCGCGCTCTACGCCGCCTGTCGGAAGGAAGGTATCCCGCGAAGCCTCGAAGAAATCTCGGAAGTATCGCGCGTCGAACGAAAGGAGATCGGCCGAACGTATCGCTACATCTCCCAGGAACTCGGCCTGGAGATGAAGCCCGTCGACCCGAAGAAGTACGTCCCGCGGTTCTGTTCTGAACTCGAACTCAGCGAAGAAGTCCAGACGAAGGCCAACGAAATCATCGAAACTACGGCCGAGGAAGGGCTCCTCTCCGGCAAGTCGCCGACGGGGTACGCGGCGGCGGCCATCTACGCGGCGTCGTTACTCTGTAACGAGAAGAAGACCCAGCGCGAGGTCGCAGACGTCGCGCAGGTCACCGAAGTCACCATCCGCAACCGCTACCAGGAACAGATCGAAGCGATGGGCATCCACAGTTAGGACCCGCTGTTCCGATTCCCGCGGTTTCGATTCTCGGGGTTCTCGGTTTCCCGCAGTTCTCGGTCGCTCGCAGTCCTCGGCTTCTCGTTCCCGGTCGTCCGTAGATTCAAATACCGAAACGAAACCACCTGCGGGTATGTAGCGACCGCCCGCGCGCCGGCCGCGAAACGGGGTCACGACCGGCGCGCCCGCTTGCCAGCGAACCGCCGGACGCGTCTTAAGACGCGTCCGGCGGTTCGCCCCTCTCGTGGTCCCTGTACGCCCCTCGTTCTCCACCGCCGTTCGCGGCGAGTAAGGTTCAAACCCTCTCGCTCCCAAGGTCGAACGAATGCGTCTCGACGAGTTCATCGAAGGTCTCGGGCCGGACGAGGCCGACCGGAAACGTCGCCTCGCCGAGGAGAAGTCCTACGAGATCCTCGACTACGTCGACAAGTTCGAGAACCGCTTCTCCGAGGTCACGCAGGGCGACTCGCTGTTCGGAAGCACGTCGCCTTCGGTGTTCGTCGGTCGGTCGAACTACCCGAACGTCTCGACCGGCATCCTCTCGCCCGTGGGAGCGGAAGACCGCGCCGCGGAGCACGCCGTCTCCGGCGACTGGTACGACCGCGGCCTCGGCATCGACGACGTGCTCCAGTACCGGACGGGACTGCTCAACTCCAACCGGTCGGCGGACGTCGGCAACGTCAGTGACGCCTGGGACGGCTTCCTCGGCACCCAGCGCGAGGTCGCCATCGCCGACCGACCGGTCGACGTCGAGATCGGACTGTCAAACTCGCTCGACCTCGACTTCGGCATCGACGACGTGACCTCGCCGACCGGTCCCGCGGCGCGCGCGACCTCCGCCGACCTCGCGGAGAACCCCCACGTCCCGCGCCCGGTCAAGAAGACCCTGGAGGACGACGACTGGCAGGCCCAGGGCGCAATGACCTACCTCTATCGGCGGGGGTTCGACGTCTACGAGATAAACGACATCCTCTCGGCGGGCGCGCTCGGCCGCGGCGAGAACCGCCGACTCGTCCCGACCCGGTGGTCCATCACGGCGGTCGACGACACCATCGGCCAGTACCTCCGCGGGCGAATCCGGACGAACCCGAGCGTCGACGAAACTCAGGTGTGGGTCAACGAGTACGTCGGCAACCGCTACTGGGTGGTCCTCACGCCCGGCCAGTGGGAGTACGAACTCGTCGAGATGAAGGCGCCCGGCAGCATCTGGAACCAGGACCCCAACGGCGAGACGTGGATGGGGAGCGCCAGCGAGGGCTTCGAGGGCCGGACGAAGTACGTCGAGGAGACGGCGGGCGCGTACTACGCCTCCCGACTCGCGGTGCTCGAACACCTCGACTCGGTGGGTCGGCAGGCGAAGTGTCTCGTCCTCCGGGAGGTTTCGGACGACTACTGGGCGCCGGTCGGCGTCTGGCAGATCCGCGAGAGTGTCCGCAACGCCTTCGACGGCGAGTTCGGCGAGGCCGAGACGTTCCACGGTGCAGTCCGGGAGATCGTCCCGAACCTCCCGGTGTCGCTGGCGGACCTCCGGCGCAAGTCCGACATGCTCTCCGGACTCCAGGCGAACCTCTCTGACTTCTCCTGAGAACGGACCTCGTTACGGGCCGACTTCGCGCGAGGAGAAAGCTTACGTCGCTTCCGTCACCAGTGGCGACCATGTTCCCCCTGTTCGGTCCCGTCCCCGGCGGGATGGAGATGCTGGTCGTCCTCCTCATCGCCGTCCTGCTGTTCGGCCTCCCGCTGGTGCTCCTCGGCGGTCTGTTCTTCACCTACCGGAGCGTGTCCGACGAGTCGAACGACGAGGTGTCGGCGCTCCGGCGCGAGGTCGACCACCTCCGCGAAGAGGTCGACCGACTCGAAGACGAGGAGCGACGAGACGACAACCGGCGAGACGCGGACGCGGAACGGAGAGACGGGCGGTAATCGGAAGTGCGCCGTAGTTACGTCGCGTCGAGGTTCGCCCACGCCTCGTCGACGAGCGCACCGGTTTCGGCGACGATGTCCTCCCACTCGTCGTCGTCGGGCGCCATTCCGGCGAGACGCGCTATCTTCATGATACTGACGTGGTAGACCTTCTGGCGGCCTGGTTCCTCCTGCCAGACCACGACGTTGCAGGGGAATAGCGCGCCGATTTGGTTGCCGCTGGCGTCGAGCGCGCGGTCGGCCATCCCCGGGTTGCACGCGCCTAGCAGGTGGTAGGGGTCGTGGTCGGCGTCGACCTTCTCGTTGAGCAGTTCCGAGGGCGAGAACTCCGCGGGCATCCCGAACCCGGCGTCGGTGAACACCTCCCGGACGTGTTCGACGGCCTCCTCGTGGTCCATCTCCAGCGTGGCCTCCTTCTCGCCGATGTCGTCGGCGTCGAGTGCCGTGGGATCGATTGGAAGAGACATACAATACTACCTTCGGTCCGGTCGTTCAAAAACCCGGCCTATTCGGAATCCGACGGATTCCCGGAGCGGCCTACAGCGGTATCGGGAGCCACGACAACCACCGGACCACCTGCTCGGGCGGGAAGAGCGGTTCGTGGAGCACCAGCCAGTCCAGCACGGCGAGTCCGATGCCGTGGGCGACGACCGAGGGGAGCAACGACCGGCTCTTGTAATCGACCGCGCCGAACAGCACGTCGGTCGGCGCCGACAGCATCAGTTCGACCGGCGGCTTGTACATGTGGTGGAACGCGTAGAGGAACGGGCTGATGAACACGCTCTTGAACCCGATTTCACGCACGCCGACGCAGAGCAGGCCGCGGTAGTACGTCTCGGCAGCCAGCGCGACGACGAACTGCTTGAGCGCGTGCGGTAGAAACTCACCGAGCGCGGCGCCCGTCTCCCACATCGGGTAGTAGTGTCGAATCGTCGGGAGCGACGAACCCACGACGTAGAAGGGAAGCACGAACAGCGAGAGGAGAATCGTGTTCCGCACCGCGGTTCGGTCGATTCGGTAGCCCAGGTCGCGGCCGTGGGAGAGCGCCAGCGCCGCGGGCGCGAGGATGTAGACCACGGTGTCGCGGACGAGGCGCTCGTTCAGTCCCGAAACGTCCCACGACATCCACGCGACGGTCAGGAGCGCGCCCACCACGAGCGAGCGCTGGACCCACGTGAGGCGGGTGACGCCCCGCCGAACCGACTCGACGACCGACACGCTACTCGTCTGCGGTCGGTATCGGTCCAGGGCCGGTGACGGCCCGAATCTCGTTCAGGAACTCCTGGCGGCGCTCGAAGTACGTCTCGTCGGCCTCGGCGAGCAGGTCGGACAGCACGCGCGGGCCGTCGGGCGTCCGAACCGTCGACTCGCCTTCCTTGCGGTCGATTTCGCTCTTCTGGATGGGCCAGTGGAGTCGCGAAGCCACGCGAGCGAGCGGCGCACCCTCGACGCGTTCGCCTTCGCCGAGTTCGACGGCGGGTGCTTCCTCTTCTTCCTCGGTATCGTCGGCCATACGACCGATTTCGAATTCCTCCGGATTAGACTTTTCGAACCGGACCCCGCCGTCGGCGACGGACCGCGCGGGTGGCATCCGAGGGGAGAGCGCGGCGTCCGAGGAGGGAAACGGACGAGTTACGCGAGTGAGCAAGCGAGAGACGAGAGGCGGCGTCTCGACGGGACGAGAAGTCGAAAAAGAAGAAGTCGGTCGGACGGCGCGTCGCACCTCCCCTCCGCCGGTCGTCTCGCTGGGGGTGGGCACCGCGTCGGCGGCGGTTCGATGGCGGCCGTCGAACGGTCGGCCGGCGAGGTCGACGGGGCTGGCGAGGCCGCGGGGGAGGCTACTCTTCGACGACTACGTTCCCGTCGCTGTAGACGGTCACTTCGTAGTCGAGGAGGGTGAAGACGACGTGGCCGCTACCGCGGGGCATTCCATTGTGACGATCGCTAAATAAGTTGTCGAGGGCGTCGGGATCGATCTGTTCGTAGAGAGAAGTTCCTAAATTAGCGGGGTCCATGCCGGCGGCCTCCGCGACGGCATCCACGACGATGGAACTGAGCGGTTCGGCCGGTTCGCTCGAACGCCGCTGGATGGTGTCGCTGACCGTGCTGTTGGTGTGTGCTTCGGTTAGATTCTCGCTCATTTGATAACTCCCTCCGTGTGCTCGGAGTACTCATGTTTGCTCCACCCGAGTATAAAAAATCTCCGTTACTGTATTGAATCGGTTGGCGGTCTATCACTATCGGCCTGACGCCGGCCCGCATCACCGCCGTACCGCCGGAGGAAGCACGACGGTACGAGTGTCTACGGTATCACCGAGACGGCCGCGGTTCGGCGGCGTCCGACCGGTCAGGGTCGCCGCTCCGCGATTTCCTCCACCGCGCCGGCCAGCACGTCGACGCCGATAGCGATCGACGCCTCGTCCACGTCGAACGTGGCGGTGTGGTGGCCGCCGGGGTGGTCGGTGCCGACGCCGACGTAGGCGGCGAGGCCGCCGTTCTCCTGGACCGCCCGCATCAGGTAGGTCGCGTCCTCGCTCCCCCCGAGGTCGTCGCGCTCGACCACGTTCTCGACACCGTCGGTTTCGCCCGCGACCTCGCCCACCGCGTCGACGAGCGCCTGGTCGCTTTCGGCGCTCGGCGCCTCCCCGTTCGTGGTCCGCTCGACCGTACAACCGTGCATCTCCGCGGCAGCGTCGAGCGCGCGCTCGGCGCGGTCTTTCATGTAGTCTTTGAGTTCGGTCGTCTCGCCCCGGACCTCGCCCTCGATGAACGCCTGCTCCGGGACGATGTTGGTCGCGGTGCCGCCGCCGACCTGGCCCGCGTTGACGCGGGTCGCGCCGTCCTCGTGGCGCGGGATGGCGTAGAGGTTCTGGACCGCGGTCGCCATCGCCTGGACGGCGTTCTCGCCCTCGTTGGGCTGACCGCCCGCGTGGGCCGGTTCGCCCGAGAACTCCGCCCGGAAGTGACTCACCGCGAGGAAGCCGTCGAGTCCCGCGACGATCTCGCCCGTCGGGTGGTCGAGGCCGACGTGCGCGGCGAGCAGGTAGTCGACGTCGGCGAGGTGGTCGCTCTCGGCCATCGACTTGCCGCCCGCGATCATCTCCTCGCCCGGCTGGAAGAACACCTTGAACGTCCCCTCGAAGTCGCTGTCCTTCACCGCTTCGAGGACGCCGATACCGATGGTCGCGTGGGCGTCGTGGCCGCAAGCGTGCATCGCGCCCTCGTTCTCGGAGCGGAAGCCCTCCGCGGCGGGGACGTGGTCGTCGTCTTCCGACTCCTCGCGGAGCAGGCCGTCGATGTCCACCCGGAGGCCGACGGTCGGTCCCTCGCCGCGTTCGAGGACCGCGACCGCGCCGGTGTATCCGCCTTCGAGTCGCTCCAGCACCTCGGGGTCGGCGCCCGCCTCGCGGGCCCGTTCGAACCACTCGTCGAGTTCGCCGTCGTCCGGGACGGCCATCCGCTCGTCGGCGGCGATGGCGTCCGGGCCGACGTACAGGTCGTCGACGCCCACGCGTTCGAGTTCCTCGACGATTCGCGCGGTCGTGTAGAACTCGCGCCACGCCGGTTCGGGGTGTCGGTGCAGGTCGCGTCGCAGGTCCACTAGGCGGTCGCCCGCAGTCTGCTGGCTCATACCCGTCCGGTGGCGCGCCGGCGACATAAGTGCTTGAGGCCCGGCAATCGCCTCGGTCCGCCACGACCGACCCCACAGGCGTGACAGACAGTCACGACAGTCAGTTCGAACGCCACCTTTAGCAGGTGATTATTTATACCGATTCTCGATACAGTTGTCGTACAGAGAGCCGAGTATGGCAGACGACGATACACAGGAACGCGCAGTCGAGGCGGAACTGGCCGACGCCCAGCGGGCGCGCCGGGGGCGTCGAATCGAGTTCTACGGCGGGCCGGCCGCCAGCGCGATTCCCATCGCGCTGTTCATCGCGTGGGCCGTCTTCCAGAGCGGCCTGATGAGAATCGGCGACACCACCGGCCTGGTCGCGGGGATGCTGGTTTCGCTGATCGTCGGCATGTTCTTCGCGAAGGGCGACTGGAAGACCTACGCAAACACCATCTTCGAGGGGATGACCCAGCGAGTGGCCGCGACGGCCATCGTGGCCTGGCTCTGGGCGGGCATGTTCGCCGACACCATCCAGGCCGGCGGCTTCGTCGGCGGTCTGGTGTGGGCGGCCGAGGCGCTGAACGTCGGCGCCGACCTCTTTCCCGCCATCACCTTCCTGCTCGCGGCGCTGTTGGCGACCGGCATCGGCACCGGCTACGGGACCGCCATCGCGTTCACGGGCCTGTTCTTCCCCGCGGGCCTGCTCGTGGGTGCGAACCCGACCCTGCTGTTCGGGGCCATCCTCTCTGGCGCGGTGTTCGGCGACAACCTCGCGCCGGTTTCGGACACCACCATCGTGAGCGCGGTGACCCAGGACGCCGACATCGGCGGCGTGGTCGCCTCGCGGTTCAAGTACGCCATCGTGGCGGCGTCGCTGGCGTTCGTCGGCTACCTGATCGCCGGCAACGCGATGGAGGGCATCGAAATCGCGGGCGGGAGCGACGTGCTCGCCGGACAGGCCGAACCGCTCGGCCTGGTCCACCTCATCTCGATCGCGGTGGTCATCGGCACCGCGATTCAGGGTCGCCACATCGTCGAGGCGGTTTCGTGGGGACTTCTCTTCTCGTTCGTCATCAACGTCGCGCTCGGCCTGGCACCCGTCTCGGACATGCTGGTGTTCCGCGCGCCGGCGAACGTCGCGCTGGCCAAAACCGCGGCCGACGTGCTCCCGTTCGTGACGACGGTGCCGGTGACCTCCGGGAACGTGGGCGTCGGCGGGTCCATCTACTCGGGGGCGGCCGGGTTCTTCCCGCTCATCGTGCTCACGCTGCTCATCGTCGCCGGCGCCCAGATAATGATCCGCGGCGGCGGCTTCGCGGCGGTCCAGAACTGGCTGTTGAACCGGGTCGCCACCGGCGTCCGGCGCGCCGAGACTACGATGGTGCTCGGCACCGCGATGGTCAACGCCATGATCACCATCAACACCGCCGCCGAAATCGCCATCGCGCCCTACGTCGCGCGCATCGGCGAGCGGTTCAACGTCAACGGCTACCGCCGGGCGAACATCCTCGACGCCAACACCTCGGCGCTCGGCTACATCTTCCCGTGGGCGGGCGGCGTCCTCGTGGGGTACGCCGAGATGCGCTCGCTGCTCGGCGCGGAGGGCTTCGACTGGTTCACCCGCGAGATGCTGGTCAACCCCGGTGACGTCTGGCCGTTCGTCTTCCACGGCTGGCTCCTGTTCTTCGTCTTCCTGCTGTCGGCGTGGACCGGGTTCGGCCTGGAGTACGTCTCCGACCGCGAGTCCGAGGAGGTGGCCCGCGTATGAGCCGCCACCGCAAGTTCTTCGCCGGATTCGGCTTCCGGACGAACAAACCCAGTTTCGACCCCGGCGAGGAGATCACGGCGTTCGTCACGGGCTACGACGGCGAGTCGCCCATCGCCAGAATCGGCGACACGATTCTGACCGTCGAGGGTGCGTCCGAGGACGTGGTCGACGCCCGGGTTCGACTGAAGGTGGAGTCGTTCGACGCGAACGCCCACCGCGGGACGGCCACCTTCCTGGAGAAGGTCGGCGAGTCGGCGTACTGAGCCGGAAGAATCGATTTTCGAGGGTTCGAGGAAATCGGCGCGGAGAAAGGAGCGGTTCGGCGGTCAGGCCATCTCGACGTGTTCGAGTTCGACCTCGGCGCGAACGCCGTCGGGGAACTCGGTTTCGGTCGCCTGCCGGGCCACCGCGTCGTGGCCGACGATCTCTAGCTGGCGGGTGTAGACCGTGTAGTCCCACGACCGGAACTGTCGGGACTGGTCGCCGGACGTCGTCTTGTACTGGGGGACCGTCAGGCGCTCGGGCGGGTCCGAGTGGGGGCCGCGCAGTTCCGCGCCCTTTCGCTCGACCGTGGTTCGAATCTCGTCTACCACTCGCTCCAGCGCGGGCCGGTTGCCGCTCTGAAGCCGGATTTTGGTTACGAAGGTCATGGCTGGGGGTTCGTGTCCGTCACCTATTTCGCGGAGGTACGTAAATCGAGTGTTCTGTCTCCGCCGCGGCCGGCGGTGGGCAGAACCGGCGGTGGCGGGACCGGCGAGAGCGGGAACCGGGACGACCCGGAAGTGAGACGTTGTCATCTCGCCGTGGTTCTCCGACATTCTCTTAACGTATCACCGTTTACACTCCAGTAAATGACGGTTGAAGCCACGAGCGCGGGTGCGATCCTGTTCAGGGATACCCGCGGTCGAAGAGAATACCTCCTCCTCAAGAGTCGCCCGGGCGACTGGGAGTTCCCCAAGGGCGGCGTGGAGGGCGACGAAGAGCTACAGCAAACCGCGATTCGCGAAGTCAAGGAGGAGTCGGGCATCGAGGACTTCCGACTCATCGACGGCTTCCGGGACGACTACGACTACGTCTTCGAGGCGAACGGCAACACCATCCACAAGACGGTCCACCTGTTCATCGCCCAGTCCTACGAGGCCAGCGCCGAGCTGTCCCACGAACACCGCGACCACCAGTGGCGCGACTACGACCAGGCGATAAACACCATCACCCAGGACGGACCCCGCGACATCCTCGAAGACGCCCACGAGTTCCTCGACGAGAAGAAAGAGAACGGCGGTCTTTGACCGACCGCCCGTTTCGTCCGCCCGCCCCGCCGAGCGACCGCTTCGGCGACTTTCGAGCGACCGCACCCGCGACTCTCGGAGCGACCGCTTCGGCGGCGCGGAGGTCCGTCGAGACGGACCTCCGCGCCGAGGACTCCGCCGCCGCCCCACCAGAACGACTTAGGTAACACCGTCCGCACCTCCGGGCGTGCCAGACGCCGACTCCGAGTTCGTCTTCGAGTTGCGAGCGTGCCGCTGGGCGGAACTCCACTGGCCGCCCGGCGACGACGGGCGAGGCGCGTCCGCCGCCGACGCCGATAGCGACGACGACCGGCCGCGGCCGGTCGTCGTCGCTCGGCAACTCGGGACGAAGCGCAGGCGGTGGGACACCATCGTCCTCGAAGTCGACCCCGAGGGCCTGCGCGAGCGCCGGAACTTCGGCCGGGAGCGACTCGACCCGGACCTCCTGCACGTCGTCCGCAACGCGCCCGCCGAGTGGGCGTGGTACCGCGACGCCCTCCCGCACCCGGACTACCCCTGGCGGTACGTCCGCGAGAGCATCCACGCGGCCGACGACCGCGGCATCCTGGACGTGCGCAAGCACGGCAACAAACTCCAGATTCGCCGCAAGTGGCGGTATCCCGACTGGGTCCGGCGCATCGTCGCCGTCGAGAACAAGCCCGACCTGGACGCCAGCGCGGCCCGCGCGTTGAAGCCACAACTGGAGTACGACGTGGCGCTCGGACTCGCCGACGAGGTGTGGGTCGCCACCCGGAAGACCGGCGAGCGCGTCGAACCGGCGCTGCTGGAGGCGGTTCCCGTGGAGGCCGGCATCCTCACCCTCGACGACGAATCCGAGGCGGCCGCCGGCGGCGTCGCGCGCGACGCCGCCAGCGTCGAGTGGTTCCCCCGGTCGCTCGCGGTCGACGACCCCGGCACGCGCATCCTCGACCGACCCTCCGGCGGGAAGTACGACCAGTCGGCGGCCACCTTCGAGTACGCCGACCCGGAGCGGAAGGCGACGAAACGGCTCGAAATCGCCGAGCGCGCCTACGAGCGCGGCTGGCGAAACTACGCCGAGACGATGCGCCCGGACTGCCGGCACTTCCAGTTGCGCCGCGAGGGCCGGAGCCTCCTGCCGTACTGTGCCGCGAAGGGCCGCAACCAGACCGACCGCGAATGCGCCGGGTCGTGTCTGGAGTTCTCGCCCGAACCGCCGCAGTGGCGGATGGGGGCCTGGCCCATCGAGGGCGGGCCGGGCAAGGCGATTCGCCGACTCCTCGAAGACCGGCGCGAGCGGGCGCGACCCGACTGAGTCGCCGAGCGCGACTCGTTTCCACCGTCACGAACCGTGAGAACTATTAGTTTCGTCAGAGTGTCATCTCGGCGTGAGCCCTCCATCCGTCTCCAGACGCGCCGCCCTCGTCGGGGCGGGCGGTGTCTTCGCCGGGTTCGGCGCGTCGACGGCGAAACTCGGCCCCGACTCGATAGCGAATCCCGCCGACGGCGCCGACTGGCCGCTCGTCCACCGGGACGCGAGAAACGCCGGCTTCAACCCCGGCGCGTCCGGTCCCGCGAGCGACCCGCGAACGCGCTGGACGCTCGACGCCTACGAACCCGGAGACCGATTTCGCGGCTACCTCAACGCGCCCGCGCCGGTCGTCGTCGGCGACCGCGTCTACGTCGGCGGTCCCGACCTCTCGGCCCACCGGGTCGGCGACGGGCGCGCGGTCTGGTCGGTCGGCGGCGAGCGCGAGGAGACGTTCCACGGCGCGGCCTACGCCGGCGGCCGCCTGTTCGTCTCGACGCGGCGAGGGACGTCCTCGACGCCCGGCGTCACGTCGTTCGACGCGGCCCCCGACGCCGAAGCGCGCTCGCGGCGGCGGTGGCGGACGAGACTCGACCACAGGGGCGTCCAGGCCCCGCTGGTCGCCGGCGACGCCGTCTACGTCCCGACGCTCGACTACCTCTTCGCGCTCGACCGTGACTCGGGTCGGCGGCGGTGGCGACTCGAAGTGAGCCACCCACGCGCCCGCCCCGCGGTCACCGACGGTGCACTCTACGTGCCTCGGGGCTGGAAGGGCCTGTTCGCCTGCGACCGCCGCCGGGATATGTTCACCGCGATGGTCGGCGACCCGCCGCGGACGCGCTGGCGCTTTCGACACCAGGAGGACGTCGCTCCCGCGCCGGCGGTCGGCGGTGGACTGGTCTTCGTCCCCGAAACCGAAGAGTGGTACCCCGGCGGCGACGACGACACCGGCAAACTCGCCGCGGTCGGGACCGACGGCGCAGTCCGGTGGCGCGAACCGGTCGGCTCGTTCGGCACCACCCCGGTCGTCGCCGGCGACGCGGTGTTCTACAAGGCCGGCGCGAACGTCGAGAAGATAGACCACGGCGACTGGGTCGAACCCCGGTCGGACGCCCGCGTCGTCGCCTTCGACCCCGCCGACGGAACCCGGCGGTGGACCCGGGAGTTCCCGGACCTCGGAAGCTGGCGAATCGCGCCCGTCTCGGACGGCGAGCGCCTCTACGTCCCGCTGTACGACAGCCAGTCCGGAAGCGAACTGGTCGCGCTCGACGCCGCCACCGGCGAAACCCGGTGGCGGCTGAAACTCGACGCGCCGGCGTACCACCTCGCGCTCGCGGGCGAGATGCTGTACGTCAGCACGTACGACGGGACGCTGCTGGCGCTCTCGTGAGCGTCTTCGCGGAAGCGGGCCTCACGTCCGAACGTCGGGAGAGAAAAGTCGCGAGCAGACCGCTCAGTCCGAAACTTGCACTTCGACCTCGTCGCGCTCGACCGCCAGTTTGAACGTCGGCACGGTCCGGTAGATCACCTCGATTACGCCCTTGCGCCGGAGGCTCTGGAGGGCCTTCCGGACGTCCTCGGCCTCGGGGTCGACGCCGAACTCCTCGCGGACCTTCTGGAGGACCGACACCACGCTCTCGGACTCCTCGTCCGGGCCGGCGACCACGTCGAACACCTGCTTCTGGAGTTCGGGCACGCGGATGACCTCCGGGATGCCATCGTCCTCGTCGGCGACGAGGCCGGGGTCGACGTCGACGAGCTCGGCCGCCTCCTTGTTCGCGCGGATGAGGCTGTTGTCGTCGCGGTAGTAGTACTCCTTGAGTTCGTTTTCGAGGTACTGGTGGACCTCGCTGCCGCTTTCGAGGCCCCACCGCTCCTGCAGTTCCGCGTTCTTGGTCGGCTGTAGCTCCACCAGATCCGCCAGCCGCTCGCGGGCCTCGTCGGAGAGAGTCATCGCCCGAGGCTAGGCGCGGGGAATATTTCGGTTTTCCGGAAGGGGCGACGACTCCTCGGCGCGGGCGTTTCCCGGAAGGGAAGGACTATTCCGCAGGCCGTCGTCGTCGGAGGCATGTCCGACTGGGAGACCATCCGACTCGACGTAGAGGACGCCGTGGCCACGCTCACCGTCGACCGACCGGACCGGCTCAACGCGGTGAACGTCGAGACGCTCGAGGCCATCGAGGAGGCCCTGGACGAGGCCGAGGCCGAGGACGTCCGGGCGCTCGTGCTCACCGGCGCGGGCGACGACGCCTTCGTCGCGGGCGCCGACATCAGCTACATGCAGGACCTCTCGACCCCCGAGGCGCTGGCCTACGCCGAACTGGGCCACCGGGTCGCCGACAGGCTGGAGCGGTTCCCTGCGCCCACCATCGCGGCGGTCAACGGCTACGCGTTCGGCGGCGGGTGCGAACTCGCGCTGGCCTGCGACCTCCGGGTCGCCAGCGAGGACGCCGTCATCGGCCAGACCGAGATCGACCTCGGCATCGTCCCCGGGTGGGGCGGCACCCAGCGCCTCTCGCGGCTCGTCGGCGACGAAATCGCCCGCCGGATGGTCTTCTTCGGCGAGCGCATCGACGCCCAGGACGCCCGCGAGTACGGACTCGTCGGAGAGGTCGTCGCCCACGACCAGCTAGACGACCACGTCGCCGAACTCGCGGCCGACCTCGCGGCCAAGCCCCGCTTCGCGCTCGCGGCCGCCAAGGAGGCGCTCAACCAGGCCCACGAGATGTCCCTCGAAGCGGGCCTGCAGTACGAGCGCCGGCTCTGGAGCGGGATGTTCGGCACGCACGACCAGCGGGAAGGGATGGAAGCCTTCCTCGAAGACCGCGAACCCGACTGGGAGTGAGGGCCGAGCGCGACCGGCGAGACGACCGTGACCGGTGGCGCGGACGCCGACGAGTCGGCGTCCGCGCCGCGTAAGCGACCCTTACTTTTCCGCCGGGCCACCGAAGCCTGCCTTCACGGAAGCGATGACCGCCGGAGGCGACGGCACGGAGCGGTCCGGAGACGACGGAGCACCCGGCGACTCCGGGGATTCGACGACGGAGAGTCTCTCCTGGAACGTCGGTCCGGGCGACTCCCGCACGATTCGGGTCTGTTACTACCTCTTCGAGGCGTTCGCGGGCGGCGCCGTGCTGGCGGGAGCGTTCGAGTACGGCCGGGCGTTCCTCCCGGCCGCGCTGGCGTCGAATCCGTGGGCGCCCGCCGCCCTCTCGCTCGCGGCGCTCGCGCTCGCCTGGCGGTGCTGGCGGTGGCTCCTGGCGCGGGCCGGGCGACCCGCAAACCGGACCGCCCGCGAGTGGCTGGCCGTCCGCCGGTGGTGGCTGTCGCTCGCGGCGGCGACACCCGTCGCCGTCGCGCTGGTCGCCCTCGAACGCTCGCTCCCCCGTCCACACTGGTCCGGTCCGTATTCGACGTGGTTCGTCGCGCTGTTCGTCGCGGTGGCGTTCGCCTGGCTCACCGAACTGCTGAGCGCGGCGAGGGCGAACTCGACGCCGAGTCGCTGACCCTCTCCGCGCCTCGTTACGGCCGGGAGCGGGTGGTGGACCTCCGGACGCTCACGGGCGTCCGGCACGTCACCGTCGGGGAGTTCGCCGTGCTGTGGCTGTCGGCGTCGCCCGGCGTCGAGAAGCGTTCGGCGGTCCAGGGCCTCTACGCGATGCCGGCCGAGACGTTCGAGCGCGCGAAGCCGGCGTTCGAGGCGGGGGTGGCCGCGCCGGTCCCCCTCGACGCCGAAACCGTCGAGCGGGCGCGGTTCTTCCGGCGAGTCAACCGCGTCGTCCTTGCCGCGTTCGTCGCGGTCACGGTCGTCGCGTTCGGGGTCCTGTTCTGGATTCGAGCGCCCGCCTACCTCTACCTCCAGTGGCTCTGGGGATTCGTGCTGTTCGGCGCGCTCCTGTTCAAACTCGCGCTGTGAGCGGGGTCGCTGAGGCTGTCGCGACTGTCGGGGACGCGGCCGACGGGACTATTGAAATCGACGCCCACGTGCCCGACGTGGCAGAGATAACCTACGAGGGACCTGACGGGGCCGAATCGATCGCGGTCGACGCCGAGCACGTCTCGGACTCCGGGCGAGTCCGCGGGGTCCGAATCCAGCGCGACGACGGGAGCTACCTCCACATCCCCGACGGTCGCCTCTACGCGATAACGACGACCGAGGCGGAGGGCAAGGTCGACTACTCGACGCCGTAGCTCCGGGCGTGTCCGGCGGGTCCGACCCGCCGGACACCGCTGGGTTCAGTTCCGAGATTCCCTGGGTTCGACTTCGGGGCCTGCCAAGCGCGGCCGGTTCCGCGACCGGTCGGTCAGTCCTGGGGCGCGGGTCGGCCGGCCTCCCCGCCCGCCGGGACGGTTTCTTCGACCTGCGTGTAGACGAGCGCGAGTCCGACGGCCGCCAGCGCAGCGCCGAACGCGAACGGCCAGACGAAGCCGAACGTCACCAGAAAGCCCGAGGCCAGCGGACCGATGGCGGTACCGAGCCCGAACGCCATCGTCAGCACCGAGAGCTTCGTGCCCGACTCGCCCTCCCGCGCCAGATCGCCGGCGAGCGCGAGCGCGGGCGCGAACACCATCGCCACCGCGACGCCCTGGACCAGCCGAGCCAGTATCATCGTCGCCGGCGTGGTGACGAACCCCTGCGCGAGCAGCGAGGGGACCAGCACGACGAACCCGGCCACGACGAACGGCCGGCGGCCGTACCTGTCGCTCGCCCGGCCGACCGGCACCTGGAAGACCACGTTGGCGAGCACGACCGCCGCGAACTCGACGCTGAACAGCACCGGCCCCTGGTCGAGTCGCGCCAGCAGTTGCGGTTCGAGCGTGGCGAACAGGCCGATGCCGATGGCCATGAACAGCGTCGCCACGCCGAGCGCGAACACGGTGTCGAGTCCCCGGCCGTCGGGATCGCGGACCGCGATGGCCACGTCGTCGCCCGCGGATTCTGCGGTCCGCTCGGGGTCGGAGACGAACGCCGCGACCAGGCCGAAGCTGACGACCGCCCCGAGCATGGCGACGGCGAACGCGGCGTGGAACCCCGACACCGTCCCGACCGGCGTCGCGTAGGGGCCGAACTCGAGGAGCGCGCCCGCCGCCAGCGGGCCGAACCCGAAGCCGATAAGTCGGAACGTGTTGAACACGCCGAAGTTGTTCCCCCGGTCGACGTCGGTCGCCAGTTCGTTGACCAGCGCGACGGTCGCGGGGATGGTCAGCGCCGCGCCGAGGCCCTGGACCATCCGGAGGACCACGACGCCGAGATAGCTGTCGACGAACGTGTACGCGCCGCTTGCCAGTCCCAGGAGCGCGAGTCCGGCGAGGATGAACGCCCGCCGCCTGCCGGTGCGGTCCGAGAGTCGCCCGGTGAACGGCTGGCCGAAGCTGTTGAGGAAGCCGAACAGCGACAGCGCGACCCCGATGAGGATGGACTGGCGCACCCCCACCCCGAACAGGCTGGCGTGCCGGGAGCCGATGACCACTTCGTTCAAGAACCGCGGGAGCACCACGATGAGAAACGAGTTGCCCACCGAGTCTATCATCCGGGCGAACGCGAGCGTCAGCACTCGCCGGTCGGTTTCGAACGGTTCCATCCGGTCCGGCTAGGGCGCGGCGGGGTTTGACGGTTGTGGCGGGCGGCGTTCCGCGCAAATCCCGTGAGCGAGGCGCGACGCTCGGCGTCGCGCCTCGCTCGCGGTCACCCCTTCCGCACCTCGCTCGCAGTCACTCTTCCGGCGTCTCGACCGCGGTCACCTCGACGTCGTCGTCGAGGACGAACCGGAGTTCGTCGCCGTCGCACTCGACCGCCACCACGACCTCCCATGGGTCCTCCGAGCGGACCTCCCGGACGCCGTCGGCGACGAAGTCGAGTTCCCAGAGTGGCCGGGCGGTCACGTCGACGCCGCGGTCGTGGAAGAACGACACCGTCGCCGGGTGGTAGAGGACGGTTTCGCCCGGGGTCGTGTACATGAACCCGTTGCAGTTCCCGCAGGCGCGGGCGACGTACACCGCCGACTCGCGGTCGCCGGTCAACCCCTCGCCGGAGACCCGCCGAAACTCCCCCGGCATCGGTCCGCCGCACCACTTGCAGACGCCCCGGTTGAACAGCAGGATGTTGTGTCTCCCCCACTGGTCGAACGCCGAGAGCAGTTCGTCGTCGTCCCACGCCTCGACGGCGCTCGGCGGGTAGGGGACGTCCTGGTACTCGCGGCCGCAGTCCTCGCAGGCGAGGCGAAGCCGGTTGTCCTCGTAGCGCGCCCGTAGAGTCGTGCCGCAGGTCGGACACGGGGCGTCGGCGTCGAAGTTCTCCAGGTCGGCGTCGTCGGTGAAGAACCCGGCGACGACGGTCCGGTACAGCAGTTCGCCCGCGTAGTTCAGGGTGTAGCCGTCCTCGCGCTCGCGGACGAACGGGCCGACCAATTTCCGGAGGTGGTAGTTGAACTTCCCGCTGTCCCGGACCGCGGCCCGCTCGCGGAGTTCGGAGAACCGAAGCGTCCCCTCGAACTCCTCGTACGGCGCGCTCCCGAGCGCCCGGAGGATGCGAAGTCGGGTTTCGTCGGCCACCAGGCCGAACGCGTCGGCCGGCGAAAGCGGTTGGTCGTCCGTCACGTTCGCTCCGACTCCGGCGGCGGTCAAAAGCCTCCCGGTCGTGCGTTTCTCGGTGTCACGGTTGCTCGCACTCCGCTAACTCTCACCGCCTGACCGCCCGGCGCGACGCCGGCGTCGCGCCGGGCGAGCGAAAGGGCAGGTCCGGGTGGTCGGCGGAAGCTAGGGGCCGAGCGGTCGGGCGAAAGGGCAGGGGATTTGTCCCTCGGCTTCGAACCCTCGCGCATGGAGACTACCGAGGCGTTCGTCGGCCTGACGTGCGTCGACTGCGGCGAGCAGTTCGACGCCGCGGAGGCAACCCATCGCTGTCCCGACTGCGGAGGCATCCTGGACCCGACCTACGACTACGACGAGATCGACCTCTCGCGCGAGGACCTCGAATCGCGGCGCTTCGACACGATGTGGCGCTACGAGGAACTGCTGCCGTTCCCCCGCGAATCGGCGGTCACGATGGACGAGGGCGCGACCCCGCTCGTGGAGTGTCCGCGCCTCGCCGACGAACTCGGCGTCGGCCGCGTGCTGCTGAAAGACGAGGGGCGCAACCCGACGGGGACGTTCAAGGACCGCGGCCAGACCGCCGCCGTGACGGCGGCGGTCCAGCACGGCGCGACCGACGTGGCGCTCAACTCCGCGGGCAACGCCGGCCAGGCCGCGGCGGCGTACGCCGCGCGCGCCGGTCTCGACTCGCACGTCTTCCTCCCTTCGCGGGCTGGGTTCACCAACAAGGCGATGGTGAACGTCCACGGCGGCGACATGACGGTCGTCGAGGGCCGTATCGGCGACGCCGGCGCGGCCTACGAGGACGCGATGGCCGAGCACGACGACTGGTACTCGGTCAAGACGTTCGTCACGCCCTACCGCCACGAGGGCAAGAAGACGATGCTGTACGAGGTCGTCGAGCAGAACGACTGGGAGGTGCCCGACGCGGTGGTCTACCCGACCGGCGGCGGGGTCGGCCTCGTCGGGATGCACAAGGGCGCGACGGAACTCCGGGACCTCGGGCTGATCGACGAGGTGCCGTCGATGTACGCGGCCCAGTCGGCTGGCTGTGCGCCCATCGTCGAAGCGTTCGAGGAGGGAAAGGACGCCCACGAGACGTGGGACGTGCCGGACACCATCTGCGGCGGCATCGAGATTCCGGACCCCGGCGCGAGCCCCTGGATTCTGGACGCCCTGCGCGAGAGCGACGGCGGCGCGGTGGCCACCCCCGACGAGGACATCCTCGACAGCGCCGTCGCCGTGGCCACCAACGAGGGCATCGAGATGGGCGCGACCGCCGCGGCGGCCGCCAGCGGCGCGTGGGAACTCGCCCGGCGCGGCGAGTTCGGAGAAGACGACACCGTCGTCCTGCTGAACACCGGCGCGGGCAACAAGGACGACGACGTGCTCCGCAGCCACCTGATGGGCAAAGGAATCTGACTGGGCTACTGTTCGACGTCGACCGGGTCGTCGGCGATGATCCAGGCGTCGGGCGACGCCTTGGACCGCAGTTCGAGGCTTCCGTCGTGGAAGTGAGCGGTGATGCGACCGCGCGCTTCGGACTCTGACATGGACGTATTCGGCTACGAGCTATCCGTCCATTACTATTGACCGGCTAGTCGAACGTTAGGGCGCGCGAACCCGCGAAAAACGGAGTGAAACGGATTCAGTAGTAGTAGACCTCGAAGCGGTCGCCGCACTCGGCGCAGGCGACCGACCGACCTTTCAGTCTGTCTCCGTCGCCGAAGGCCGCTCGCGGTTCTCCGCCGTCCGTACGCAGGTCGTCGCCGATGGTTACGCTCCGGGCGTCGCAGTGGGGACACCCGACCTGTACGCTTGCTTGCGGCATGCTCACCGAATATTCCATCCGGGACGTTAGTTATATTCCGTCTAATGGAGCTGACAATCGGTTCCTTCGACGCGCGAAAACGGCTTAGACCGGCGTTAATGCGCCTCCGGCCTGGCTTGACTCGACGGCGCTCGACCCGCATTCGGCGCTTGAATCGGGCCGGCGGGCCGCAAGCCGGGCCTGTTTCCCGCGGAACGACCGGAACCGTCGGAACGACCCGCCACGCCGATACGTCGCCGCCCGACGCGCCGCCGAAACGAGGGGACAAATATATCCTTTAGACGCGTCTAATAACGGTCACACGATGTTGAGCGACGTGATGGAGGACTACCTCAAGGCTATCTACGCGCTCCAGCGGGAGGGAGAGAGCCCCGTCTCGACCTCCGCCATCGCGGAGTACCTTGACGTGACGCCGCCCACGGTGACGAGCATGGTCGAGAAACTCGCCGACCGCGGACTGGTCGAGCGCGAGAAGTACAAGGGAGTCGAACTCACCGCCGAGGGCGAAACCGTCGCGCTCGAAGTGCTGCGCCACCACCGCCTGCTGGAGTCGTACCTCACCGAGCACCTCGACTACTCGTGGAGCGAGGTCCACGAGGAGGCCGACACGCTCGAACACCACATCAGCGAGGAGTTCGAGCGCCGGGTCGCCGAGGCGCTGGGCGACCCCGAGGTCGACCCCCACGGCGACCCCATCCCGGGCGCCGACCTCACGCCGCCCGAGGAAACCGGCGTGACGCCGCTGTCGGACCACGAGCCGGGCGACCGCCTCGTCGTCGCCCGCGTCAGCGACCGCGACGAGGAGGAACTGCGCTACCTCGCCGACGCCGGCATCGCGCCGGGCACAGAACTCGAAGTCGTCGACGTGGCGCCGTTCGGCATGGTGACCGTCTCGCTGGTCGACGACGACGCCGAGCAGAGCCTCCCCGAGAACGTCGCCCGGTCGATCCGGGTCCGCAGCGCCGAGGAGGTCCGGGCGTGACCGCGGCGGTACCGTCGCCGGTACCGCTCGCGGCCGGACTCGACTCGGTGGTCGAACGCTACGACGCCTACGGCCCGCTGGTCGCGGCGTTCCTCGCCAACACGCTGGCGACGTTCGGCGACAAGGGCCAACTCGTCGTGGTGACCCTCGCCTCGCGCTACGACGCCGAGAAGGTGTTCGTCGGCGCGATGGGCGCGTTCGTCGCCTGGAGCGCGATCGAGGTGACCGTCGGCCAGATGGTCGTGAGCGCCGTCTCCGACACGGCGATGACGCTGGCGACCGGCGGACTGTTCGTCGCGTTCGGCCTCTGGACGCTGTGGACCGCGGTCGGCCGCTTCCGCCGGCGCGTCGGCGACCCCGACGGACCGCTCCTGACCGGCGGCGGCGTCGACGTGGGGCTGACGGGGCGACTCCTGCCCGACGTGGTCCTCGACCGCGTGGGGACCCACGGCGGCGTCCTGACGAGTTTCGTCTTCATCGCGTTCGCCGAGTTCGGCGACAAGACCCAACTGCTGACCATCACGCTCGCCGGGACGTTCCCCGACCGGCCGCTGTCGGTGTTCGTCGGCGTGGTGGCCGCGCTCGGCCTCCGGACCGGCGTCGACGCCGTCATCGGCGAGAAGTTCGAGCGCTGGATTCCGACCCGGTGGCTGGAACTGGTCGCGGCGGTCGTCTTCGTGACGTTCGGCCTGGTCGTCCTCGGCGTCGTCCCGACGACCCTCCTGCTCGGCCTGCTCGCCGGCCTCCTCGCGCTCGGTGCGGCGCGGGCGGTCCGGTCACTGCGGTAGGTCGGGGGAAACCCGCGAGGCTCGCTTCTCCTGGCCGTAACCCTTCTCGACGTCGGGTTCCTAGCGGGGTCGACCCCCGATGGCCGCCCAGACGATGACGACGCCGCTGGTCGCACAGAACGTCGGTTCGCTCGTCCAACGGTACGCCGTCTACGGCCCGCTGGTCGCGGCGTTCGTCGCCAACCTCGTCGGTACGTTCGGCGACAAGGGGCAGGTCGCCGTCGTGACTCTGGCCTCCGAGAAGTCCTGGGCTGGCGTGTTCGCCGGCGCGATGGCCGCGTTCGCCGCCTGGAGCGCGCTCGAAGTGGCGCTCGGCGGCTGGCTCGTCGCCGCGATTCCCCGGAGCCTGCTGACCGTCGCGACCGCGGGTCTGTTCGCCGCCTTCGGCGCGTGGACGCTGTGGAACGCAGTCGAGCGATTTCGCGAGAGCGAGGACGGCGGCGCCGACGAGGCGTCCTCGTCGCTCCTCGACCGGTTCGACGACCGCCGCGGCGCCGTGGCGGGGTTCGCCCTCGTCGCGGTCGCGGAGTTCGGCGACAAGACCCAATTGCTGACCATCGCGCTCGCGGCGGCGTTTCCCGACCGACCGCTGTCGGTGTTCGTCGGCGTGATGGCCGCGATCGCCCTCCGAACAGGCGTCGACGCCGTCGTCGGCGAGGCCCTCGGCAACCGCCTGCCGCTCCGCTGGGTCGAACTGGCCGCGGGCGTCGCGTTCGTGGGGTTGGCCGCGCTCGCCGTGCGCGCACCGCTGTAAACCGAGCGACTCGCGGCGGCCCGGGCGACCTCGGTGGCACTCCGCTCTCGCGGAACCCGCGTCGTCGACGCGACAGGCTTTTCTCGGGCGCGGAACCTACCTCGGAGCGATGATAGACGCCGCCGCGTCGGCGCTGGCCGGCATCGCGCTGGGACTGTCGCTGGCGGCCCCGCCGGGCCCGATGAACGCCGTCATCGCCGAGGAGAGCGTGCTCCGGGGCTGGAGCGCGGGCTTCCGGGCGGGACTCGGGGCGATGACCGCCGACGCCTGCTTCTTCGTGCTGGCGCTGTTGGGCGTCGTCGCGGTGGTCCAGGAGATGCCGACGCTCCGTGCGGCGCTGTTCGGCGTCGGCGGCCTGCTGATGCTCTACTTCGCCTACGGCGCGGCCACCGACGCAAGTGCGGCGTTCACCGCAGACGAGGACGACGCCAGCGCCGACGAGGACTCGAAGGGCTTCCGGAAGGCGTTCGCGCTCGCGCTGACCAACCCCTACCAGATTCTGTGGTGGCTCACCGCCGGCGTCGGACTGCTCGACCCCGGGACGCTCGCGCTCGACGCGCTGGGGCTCACGGTCCGTACCGGCGGGCCGGTCATCCTCGTGGCGTTCTTCGCCGGCATCGGACTCTGGATCACGGGTTTTCCGGCGGCGCTGACCGCGGCCGGCCGCCGAGTCGACGCCTTTGCGCCGGTCGTCGCGGTGCTGAGCGCGGCGGTGCTGGCGCTGGCCGGACTCTCCTTCCTCTCGCGGTCGGTGTCGCTTTTGGGGTGACCGCGAGCACGTCCCGGTCGGCGGCGCGGCCGCGCCGCCGACCGGGGCGGACACGGAGCAATCGAGAGCGCAGTCGCTCAAGGCGCCTGACTTCTCGTGACGTCTTCGGAACTCTCGCTCGCTGGCGCTCGCTTCAGAATCTCGTTAGCCGCAGGTCGTCGCGTCGCTCCTCCTCGCTCGCTACGGCCGCCGGTGGCCGCGCGGCGACGACGTCTTCTCGCTGTCCATCTCCGGCACCTCCATCTCCAGCCACTCCCGGAACCACTTCACGCGCTTGAGCCGGCGGTGGGCGATGCTCTCGGCGGTGTCGCTCCGGACGCGGTCGGCGGCGTCCTTGCCGCGTTCGAGCACGCGCTCGACCATCTCCGCCGAGTCCATGTGGGTGCGAGCCTCGTAGCCCATCCGCAGCAGCATCAGCGCCGTCCCGTTCGCGCCCACCTTGTCGAGCAGGTCGGCCTCGATGAGACACCGAGTCTCCAGCGAGAGGTTGTCGAGGTCGCCCTGGTAGGAGTGGTTCTCGACGGCCTTGGCGACCTCGTCGATGAACGACTCGGGGAAGTCGCCGTGGGTTTCGAGGTACTTCCGGGCGATGCGCGCGCCCTCCTCGGCGTGGACCTCCTGGTCGGCGTCGAGTTTCGCGATGTCGTGGAACAGCGCGGCGACCCGCGTCACGTCGACGTTCGCGCCCTCGGCCTCGGCGATGGTTTGGGCAAGGTCGACCACGTTGAGGATGTGGTTGAAGCGGTACTCCGCCGAGTGCCAGGGGTACCACCGCATCCGACCCCCGCCGTCCTCGTTCTCGACGCTGGCCGAGAGATACTCGTAGACGAACTCCTTCATCTCATCGAGTTCCGACTCGGTGACGGGCGATTCTTTAATCTCGACGCCCACGAAACCACCTCGATTGTCCGACGTTCGCGTTCATTGTTACTCGCATAAACGTATGATTGACTCTTTAGAGTTACGACGAGCGAATCGAGTAGCATTCGCCCCTTCGCGCGGGTACGACCGAGCGTATGACCGAAACTCCCTCCGTCGATTCCTCCGGCGAGCGTGTTTTCGAGACGACAGTCGAGGGGGCCGACGGTGACCGCACGACGTACTACCCAGGCGGGCCGAGAGACGGGGGAGGAGCGACGAAGAGCGGTCGGAGGTGGTTCAGGTGAGCCACCGGCCGACGCGGCGGAGCAGTCGAGCCGTGAGCGTCGGACGCTCTCGGACGTTCCCGGCGTCACGCCGGACGTTCCTCTCGGGTTCCTCGGATTCGCGCGGTGGCATTCCGGCGCGGTGGCGGTCCCGGGACCGCAACAGGTCGCGCGTCGAAAGGACGACCAGCGCGGCGCCGATGAGCGCCCAGACGACCAGCGGGGACTGCTGGACGCGCTGGAAGAACGCGTATCCGACGCCGACGGTCAGCACCGACGCGGCGGCGACCCACGTCAGTTCCATCGCTCTCTGTTTTTGAGTCGGTCGACGAGTCTGTACAGGGGCGGGGCCATGCGTGTGCACGGACGGTTCCTACGCTTTTTGTTATGTGTGCGCTGGATAACTATTAGGCGGTGTCAAAGACCGCCTGAATCGGGGTCCCCTGCCCGGTAGGGTGCGTTTACCGCCGGCGCAGGCGGGACGGTAGGTCGAACCTTCGGAGCGCGAGGTCGGCGGTCGGCCGAGAACTCAACCCAGCGCGTGGGCGACCGTGACTACGCCGACGAGCAGACAGACCAGCCCCATCCGGCGCTTGGCGCGCGCGAGCGCGTCGGTGACCGTCGGCGGGAAACTGAACAGGCGGGACTGCGCTCTGAGTACGGTCGAGGGGAACAGGTAGTCGGCGAACCCCCACAGGACGAGGACCGCGCCGAGTCCGAGTTCGACGGGGTGGGACATGGGGAGTGCTAGTCAACGTGAAGCACGAAATAGGTACTCCCTGGAGGCTGCCGGTCACGAAACCGTTACGAAACCGCTTCGAGAGCCGTCTGACGGCGACACACGACCTACTTCGAGCAAGTCGGTGCGACCTGCGAAGGCTACTTCCGTGACAGCTTCGGAGCACCGTCGGCAGTACGATTCTCGACCGTACAGATACCGTAGTACGGACGCGGTGGTTCTCCCCGTCGAATATTGTGCCGCCCGAAATGAATGGACGCTCTTATCTGCCGGGTCGAGTGATTTCTCCGCAACGAGTACGCGGACGCTCCCGAAGTCTGTCGACGAAGCCGAACGAGTCACGGTCGTCCGGATGCCATGAAGGAAAACGACGACGATAGACCCAAGTGTCGGTCCCTCCGAGTCAGTAGCAACTGGAAGTCGCGTCGATAAACATGTCCGACAACTCTTATTACTGGTTGACCGCCCCGCTGCTCCTTTCGGAGAAATCGGAGTTAGAGGCGAATCTCCCCGACGAGTTCTACGCCGAGAACGAGTCCGTCGAGTATCGACATCGCCGCCACCAGAAGGACGCCGGAGCGTACTACACCGACGAACATCTGGCGGAGGTACTGGCTGATATCGCCATCGAGCGGCGCGTAGAGCCGATAGCAGAGAAGGTGGAAAACGCGGCGAGGAACGATGCCGAAGAGGAGGCGCGGGACCTCGCCGACGGACTTCTCGATTTGAAAATCTGCGACCCCACTGTCGGTGGCGGTGTCTTCCTGAGCAAACTCGCCCCTCGACTCGAAGACGTCCTCAACCGAGTCCGCGAGGTCGTTTCGGCGGAAGGACTCGAACTCGACCACGAGGCGCTCGACGGGGAACGGGACGTGGCCGAACACGTTTACTCGCGGATGCTGTACGGCGTCGACCTCGACGAGCGCGCGCTGGCGGACGCGTGTTCGCACATCGCCGAGGACTCTTCGCTCTCGGAATCGGAAGTCCGGAACCTCATCGCACCGAATCTGAAGCAAGGAAACGCACTGCTCGACCCCGTCCCGCCCGAAGCGTGGCCGAACAGGAACACGCTACATTTCCCCGCGAAACTCGGTCAGTTGGTCGGCTATCGAAAACGGCTCCGAGAGGGTCAACGCGATGCGGAGACGCTTCGAGAGTGCCTGGACCTGAAAGAGCAGATCGTCTCGCGGACGGCCGGCCGGGTTCTCGACCGGTTCCCCGACTGGTATCTCGAAGACGACCAGCCCTTTTGCTGGCCCCTCGAATTCCCGGAGGCGTTCTACGACGAGAACGGGCGCCTCCTCGATTCACCGGGGTTCGACGTGATAATCGGTAATCCACCGTGGGACGTCGTGAAGTGCAACGACCGGGAGTTCTTCGATACCGTCGAACCGGACTTCTCGCAACGAAGCAGAGCGAAACGGGACGAACTCAAAGCGGACCTGCTCGAAGACGACGAGGTGCGGGCCGACTACGACCGGTACGTCGAACGTATCGAGCACTTTCTGGACTTCGTCAAGTCCGACACCTACTACCGGCATCAGACCAGCGGGCGATACGGACACAGTTACAACAAGTACAAACTCGCCACGGAACTCGCGTACAACGTCGCGAGCGAAGGAGGAGACGTCCTCCTCATCACGCCTTCGGGCATTCTCGGTGAGGCGGGGTCCACCGCACTCCGAGAACTGCTCTTCGACGGAGGGACCGTCGATAGTTTCTGGTCGTTCAAGGCACGGTCGGACGTGTTCGAAGGCGTCGACCAGAATCCCGCGATCCAGATCTACACGAAGGGCGGGAGGACCGAGAACCTCCGCTACGTCGACGGTATCGAGTCGGCGGACGAGTTCGGTCGACTGTATCACTCGGACGAAGTACCGCAGATCTCCGGGGAACTGGTCCGCGAGGCGGCCCCGGAGACGTTCTCGCTGATTCCTGTCCGCGACGAAACCGGCCTCAACGTCCTCGACACCCTCACGTCGCACCCCCTCGCCGGTGACGACTCGGGCGAGTACTGGAGCGTAACCCCATCACGAGAGATAGACGAGACGAACGATAGACACCACATCGTGGAGGAGGAAACCGCGTACCCGTTCGTCAAGGGTCGGTGCGTCTTCCCGTACGACCTCCAGCCGGAGGTCATCGACAAGTGGGTGGAGGCGGACTTCCTCGAAACGGAGTGTGAACACGCGAACGAGTCGCGGGTCGTGTGGCGCGACGTCGCCCGTCCGAGTCTGCGACGGCGGATGTTCGTGACCGTCGTTCCGCCGGAACACGGCATCGGGAACTCGTTGAACTACGTCGTGCCCGACCAGTCCGAGGACGAGAAACTGTATCTCGCGGCCGTGATGCAGAGTTGGGCGTTCGAGTATCGCGCTCGGCAGATCAGCACGAACAGCCACCTGAACATGTACGTGATTCGCCAGGTACCCGTCCCGAGGCTCGACGCCGATACGGAACTGTTCGAGAGCATCGTCTCTCGAACCCGCGAAATCCTGAATCGAGACGTCGAGGACGGCCGTCGCGAGAGCGTGATGAACGAGATCGACGCCCTCGTCGCTCACGCGTACGGCCTCGACGACGACGAACTCGAATTCGTCCTCGACTCGTACGAGAAACTGGAAACCGAAACGAAGCAGTCGATACTAAATGCGTACGCTAACTACCGGGGGACGATGACGCAGGTGATGGGCGATCCACCTCCTCCGAAAAGATAGAATTTGGTATCTATTCGTCACGGGCGCGCGCCACGGACCCCATCGTTCGACGCGGGAAGTCGCGGCGAGTATCACCGTGAAAAGGTGGATTCGTACCGTTTTGGATATAGTCCCGGGCGGATTCGAACCGCCGTCAATGGCTCCAAAGGCCATTATGATTGGCCACTACACCACGGGACTTCGATCGCTTCGTTCGCTCATCCTGCGAGTTTCGCGTTTCCTCCGGAAACGCTCACCACCATGGGACTGCGCTGTCGACCGCAACGAAAACTAACGCGATAACGCACTTGAACGTATCGCAATCGGAAGACCGAGGACGGACTGTCCCGGTCTAATCCGCCTCGCTATCCAACAACTCCGCGCACATATCCGCTTCCGCGCTGAAGCAGTCAGGACACTGGGGTTCGCGGTCGATGATGGTGTCCAACCGCTCGGCCACCGTCTCGTCGATGACGCTCTCCAAGGCCTTGGCCTCGCTCGGGAACTCCTCGACTTCGAGGACGTTCTTGAGGAAGCGCTCGATGATGCAGTAGGTCTGCAGGGCTTCCCGGGCGCGCTCGATTCCCTCGTCGGTGAGCCGAACGCCCTTGTACTTCTCGTGGTCGGCGAGTTCGCGCTCCTGGAGTTTGCCGATCATCTCGTTGACGCTGGCCGGACTGACGTCGAGTCGCTCGGCGAGCGCGCCGGTGGAGGCCGGGCCGTTCTCCATCCGCTGGACGAGGTAGATAGCCTTGAGATACTGGTCTGCCGTATTCATGCTCGAGTCTCCATCACTTCGGTCACTTCCTCGACGCCCTCGGCCTCCTCCTCGCGGATCGCTCGGAGCGTGGCGAGCAGTCGCTCGCGGTCGAGGCCGAAGGTCACGTCGCTGGCTTCGACGGCCTGGATGAGGTCGTCGTAGAACTTGTAGGCCGTCTCCTCGCCGTGCAACTGGTCGTAGAGCACACCGTCGAAGTCGTCGGGTCCGGTCTGGGCGTACTGGGCTTCGACCAGCGTCTCGATCTCTTCGAGGGGAACCGGGTCGGCGTCGAGTTCGTCGATGAGCGATTCCAGTCGGCGTCGGTGGTCGGCCGACTCCTCGCGGGCCTCCGCGAGGAGCTCTTCGATCACCTCGTCGCGCTCGTCGGGCGACAGCGTGTCGTAGTGGCGCGCCGCGCGGACCTCGACGACCTCCTCTAACACGACTCCAATCTGGAGCAGCCGGGCGAGCTGGCGGTCGGTCGAGACTCGGTGGCCGACGCTCACGTCGACCACCTGGGTTCGGACGACGATACGGCGGTCATCGTGGTTAGTTCGGTGGGTCGGGAACTTAACAGATGTGATTGGGCGAAGTACGGTTCGACCGGCCGGCAGTCGGTCCCGTCCGGAGAACGAGCGAGAGCAGATGCGCGAAAGAGAAGAAGAAAGCGAGACGGCGAGTCGAGGCGCCTGCGCCTACGGAAGGTCGCTCACTTGAGGCGCTGGCGGATTCGCGAGTCGAGGTCCTCGCGGAGTTCCTCGACCTCGACCTCGTCGAGGACGGGGACGAAGAAGCCCTCGACCAGCATGTTCCGCGTCGACTCCTCGTCGAGGCCGCGGGAGGTCATGTAGAAGAGGTCCTCCTCGTCGATCTGACCGACGGTCGCCGAGTGGCTCGCCTCGGTGTCGTGGTTGTTGATGATGAGCTTCGGGGAGGCGTCGGCCTCGCTCTCGTCCGAGAGCATCAGCGTGTTCTCGCGCTGGTAGGAGTTGGTGTCCCACGCGTCGCGGCCGACGTCCTGGACGCCCTCGTATACCGAGCGCGCCGCGTCGTCGAGCACGCCGCGGGTCACCAGGTCGGCGGTCGTGTGGGCCGCGTTGTGCCAGACGCGGGCGGCGACGTCGAAGTGCTGGTCGTCGTGGCCGAAGAACGCGCCGACGGTCTTGGTCTCCGAGCCCTCGCCGTCGAGTTCCGTCTCGACCGAGGACTTCGTGAGTCGGGAGCCGAGGTTCCCCTCGACCCAGTTGACCGTCGAGTAGTCGTCGGTGACGCCGCGCTTGAGCGTGTAGTTGTACGTCTCCTCGTCGAGGTCCTGAAGCGAGCCGTACTGGACGTGGCTGTTCTCGCCCGCGGCGATCTCCACGAGGCCGCTGTAGTACTGGTCGCCCTCGACGGACTCGCCGGTGTCCTGGCGCTCCAGGATGGTCACCGAACTCGACTGTTCGGTGACGACCAGCGTGTAGTTGAACAGCGACTGGGAGTTCTGAGTCGTCCGGATGGTCACGTCTTCGGCGTCGACGTTCTTCGGGACGTAGACGACCGTGCCCGTGCTGAACAGCGCGGTCGAGAGCGCGGTGAGGTAGTTCTCCTCGGGGTCGATGACGGAGCCGAAGTGCTCCTTCAGGAGTTCCTCGCGCTCGTCGACGGCCTCGGCGAACGGCAGGACCTCGACCGAGTCGGGGCCGACCTGGTCCTTCTCCTCGGCGGCGTTCAGCGGGTCGACGAAGCCCTCGTAGTCGAGCGCGTCGAGGTTGGTCCAGTCGCGGCCGGGCGTCCGGATGACGTCGGGCATGTCCAGTTCGGCGAGCGCCGAGAGCGCGTCGAGGCGCGTCTCGAGCAGCCACTCGGGTTCGCCGAGGTCCTCGGAAATCTCGCGGACGGTCTCCTCCGAGATTGTCTCGTGGACTTGCGTGGCGGTCATCCGAGGCTCCCCTCCATCTCGAGTTCGATGAGTCGGTTGAGTTCGACGGCGTACTCGATGGGCAGTTCCTCGGTGATGGGCTCGATGAACCCGGAGACGATCATCTGCTTGGCGTCGTCGTCGTCGAGTCCGCGACTCTGGAGGTAGAAGACGTCCTCGTCGCCGATCTTGCCGACGGTGGCTTCGTGGGCGACGTCGACGCGGCTCTCGTCGATCTCCATGTACGGCATGGTGTCGGAGGTCGACTCGTTGTCGAACATCAGCGCGTCGCACTCGACGCTCGTGCTCGAATGCTCGGCACCTTCGGCGATGTGGACAAGGCCGCGGTAGTTAGTGCGGCCGCCGTCCTTGCTGATGGACTTCGACTCGATGGTCGAATTCGTCCGAGGCGCGTTGTGGTAGACCTTCGCGCCGGTGTCGATGTCTTGGCCTTCGCCCGCGAACGCGATACTGATGTGGTTCGCAGATGCGCCGCGACCCTTCAGAATCGAGCAGGGGTAGAGCATGGTGGCCTTCGAGCCCATCGAGCCCGAAACCCACTCCATGCGACCGCCCGAATCGACCAAGGCGCGCTTGGTGTTGAGGTTGAACGTGTTCTTCGACCAGTTCTGCACCGTCGAGTACTGGACGTGAGCGTCCTCTTTCACGAACACCTCGACGCCACCCGAGTGCAGGTTGTGGGTGCCGTACTTGGGCGCGGAACAGCCCTCGATGTAGTGAACCTCGCTACCGGGTTCGGCGATGATGAGGGTGTGCTCGAACTGGCCCATACCCTCGGAGTTCATTCGGAAGTACGCCTGGACGGGCATCTCGACCGTGACGTCCTCGGGGACGTAGACGAACGAGCCACCGCTCCAGACGGCACCGTGGAGCGCGGCGAACTTGTTGTCGCTCGGCGGGACGCACGAGGTCATGAAGTGCTCTTTGACGAGCTCGGGGTGCTCCTGGACGGCCTCGTCCATGTTCATGAAGACGACGCCCTTCTCCTCCCACTGCTCCTGCATGTTCTGGTAGACGACCTCGGACTCGTACTGAGCGCCCACGCCCGATAGCGCCTTGCGCTCTGCCTCGGGGATGCCGAGTTTCTCGAAGGTGTCCTGAATCTCCTCGGGGAGGTCGTCCCAGCTATCGGCGCCCTCGCGCTTGTCGACGTCGGGGCGGATGTACGGGACGATTTCCTCGACGTCCAACTGGGTGAGGTCGGGCTGACCCGGCCAGTCGGTCGGCATCGGCATGTTCTGGTAGTGCTCGAGTGCGCGGAGACGCCGCTGGAGCATCCACTCCGGTTCGTCCTTGTCCTCGCTGATGAGGCGGACGACCTCTTCGGTCAGGCCCTTGCCGGACTTGACCGCGGAACGCTCTTCCTTCTTGAAGGAGAAACGCTCCTCGGTGTCGGTTTGCTTGAGATGGTCTTGGTCGGAACTCATGGTATCACTTATGCGGTTTCGTAGGCTTCCTCGCGGACCCAGTCGTAGCCCTTGTCCTCGAGCTTCTCGGCGAGCGACGCGTCACCGCTCATCGCGATTTCGCCGTCGAGCATGACGTGGACGTGGTCGGGCTCGACGTAGTCGAGGATGCGCTGGTAGTGGGTGATCTGGAGGATGCCGGTGCCCTGCTCGTCGCGGAGGGCGTTGATGCCCTTCGAGACGTCCTGCAGGCGGTCGATGTCGAGGCCCGAGTCGATCTCGTCGAGCACGGCGACCGAGGGCTCCAGAATCGCGGCCTGGAGCACCTCGTTCTGCTTCTTCTCACCGCCGGAGAAGCCGGCGTTGAGGTAGCGCTGGGCGAACTTCTCGTCCATGTCGAGCTGTTCCATCTTCTCGGAGAGGAGCTGCTGGAACTCGGCGACGCCGACCTCGCCCTCGTCGGCGGGGCCTTCCATCGGGCTGGTTTCGTAGCCCGACTCCTCCTCTTCCTCCTCGCCGTCCTCGTCCTCGAAGAGCTCTTCGCGCTCTTCGAGCTTGGCGTTGAGCGCCTGGCGGAGGAAGTTCGTCATCGTGACGCCCTCGATCTCGGCGGGGTACTGGAAGCCGAGGAAGATGCCGAGCGCCGCGCGCTCGTTCGGTTCGAGGTCGAGGAGGTTCCAGGTTCGCTTGTCCTCGGGAATCTCGAAGCCCTCGCCGAATTCGTCGTCCTCGAGGTGGATGAGCACCTCGCCGTCGGTCACTTCGTAGGCGGGGTGGCCGGCGATGATCTTCGCCGTCGTCGACTTCCCGCTTCCGTTCGGTCCCATCAGTGCGTGAATTTCGCCGGACTCCACTTCGAGGTCGACGCCGTTGAGAATCTTCTCGTCGGCTTCGACGACCTCCGCGTGGAGATTTTTGAGTTCGAGCGTTGCCATTGTTAGGTTCACCTAAGTCGTTCGGAGAAAGGGGTGTCCGACCCATAATGCTTTCGCATTCCCGCGTAATTGCTTTCCCCGGACGGAAAATAAATTTCCCGAATGGGAAACTCTCTCGGGGGAGACGCCCTCGTCGAGACGGCGACGGTCCGGTCCTCGAAAGGCGCGTATTCGGGTCGCCGAGCGAACTACGCCGTCATTTTCCGCCCGCGTTCGCGGCGGCCGCGGCCGCCGCGAACGCGGGCCGACGACGAGGCAGGTCCAGCCTCTCCGCCGTCTTCGATTTCGATTCCGAGTCGACGTCTCCGACCCGGGCCGAACCCGGCGCCACCCCGGCCGACGCTCAGACGAAGCTACCGAGTCCGGTCTGCTCCTGTCCGGACTTCACCTCGTCCCACGAGATGTCGAGCGCTTCGAGGATGCGCTCGATGGGGCCCTGGAGCGTCTTGTCGAGCATCTTGTCCCAGTCGACTTCGAACTCCTCGGGCACCTGGTCGGCGAACTCGAAGCAGATGACGTCGGGTTCTTTCTTGAACTCGCGGTAGAGCCGGTCGGCGGTGGAGTTGCCGCTCGGGTCGAACCCCTCCTCGGTCTCCATGCGCTGCCAGAAGTCCGGGTGAACGGTGTCGAGGTAGAGACGCTTGGGCTTGCTCCCGCGCTGGAAGTTCGTCCCGAGCATGAGGTTGGCGTACTTCGCGCCCCGGACCTGCGCGGTCGCGGTGTCGTAGGCGTCGAGTCGCTTGCCGATGCCGCCGGGGATGCCCACGTCGTCGAGGTCGACGTTCCCCGCCTGGAAGTCCTCGATGATGTCGTGGACGTAGTCTTTCACGTCGTCCAGGTCTTCACCGTGGACGATCATGTCGATAACCTGCTTCTGGACCTTCTTCGTGATGGGCGCGATGTCGCTTCGCTTGTACTCGAAGCCGGTGATGTCGATGTCGTCGACGTCCTTGCCCTCCTTCCAGACGATGTGGCCGGCGTAGCGCTTCTTGGTGCCGGCCTGGAAGAACCGTCTGTATAGCTTCTCGAACTCGATCTGGAAGCGGTGGTTCTCGGCGTTGAGTTCCGAGAGCGCGAACTCGTCGTAGGCGTCGTTGATGCCCGCTTCGATCTCGAACGACTGCTCGATGGCCTCCTCCTTCGAGACGTCAGCGCCGAGTTCGAGCATGACCGAGTCGGTGTCCCCGTAGGCCACCTCGTAGCCGAGTCCGCTCGCAGTTTCGTCGGTGTACTCGATGACCTCGCGCCCCGTCGCCGTGATGGCGGCGCCCATCTCCTTGTCGTAGAGGCGGAACCGCTCCCAGCCCAGCACGCCGTACAGCGAGTTCATGATGACCTTCACCGCCGCCTGCTGGCGGTCGAACCGCTCGTACTCGGTGGTTCCGGGGTCGCGCTCGTTCCGGAGCGCCTTCTTCTGTTCGCGCTCCTCCAGCGTCTCGTCGATGATCTTCCGGATGATGCCGTCGGGCTGTTTGCGGAAGTGGGTGCCGTTGGGCGCGACGTAGGCCTCGCCGTCGTACTCGTCGGGGTCGACCTTCGTCTCGGGCGAGGCGTTGATGGTCGTCATCGACATCGGGTAGAGGCTCTTGAGGTCGAGCACCGTGACGTTCTCCCGGACGCCCGTGATGGGTTCGAACACCGCGCCGCCCTCGTAGTCCTCGCTCTCCTGTTGCCCTTTCGAGGGGAGCGCGAACCGGCCGTGGGCCTTGTGGAGGACGTAGACGTCCACCGCGTCGCCGGGCGTGGTCGCATCTTCGAGTTTACAACCGACGAACGAGGCGACCTCCTTCCAGAAGGAGACGATGTCCTGCTTTCGGTCGAGAACGACGCAGAGTTCGACGTCCCGGAGGTTGTACTCCAGCAGGCGCTCGGGGTCGTCCTCCCAGAGGTCGCCGATGTCGCCGGCGTAGCGCTCTTTGCCGACGCCGAGTTCGACCTCGCCCACCGCGTCGAGACGGTAGGAGTCGAGTTCGCTGAACTGCGTCCGCTTGTAGGCGTACAGCAAGTCGAAGACGACCCGGCCCTTCACCGTCGGGCCGCCCCAATCGGAGCGCCAGACCTCGTTCACGCGCGAGAGCCGGTCCGAGTCGAGGTCGTACTCGTGGGGGCCGGCGAGTTCGTCGAGTCGGTCGAGGAAGTACGGCGCGTCGAAGTCCTCGAAGTTCCACCCGGTCAAGATGTCCGGGTCGGTCTCCTCGATGTAATCGAGGAACGCCGCGAGCATCTCGCGCTCGTCGCCGAACGCCCGGACGTCGACCTCGATGTCCTCGATGGGGTCGTAACCCGGCAGCGACGACGGAATCTCGCCCTCGCCGTCGGGCGCCTCGTAGAGCCAGGCAACGTACTCGTCGCGGTAGGAGTCGAAGCTGGTGAGACAGATGATGGGCTCCTCGCCGTCCTCGGGGAAGCCCGACCGGTCGTCGACCTCGATGTCGAAGTAGTTGACCCGGGGGCTGGCGTCGACGTCGACGGTCGCAAGTTCGTCGGTTTCGTCGTGGAAGTGGAGGACGCCCTCGTCGTCGCGGCGCTCGGGGATGCGGATGCCGCTCTTTACGTCCTTGTCGATGAGGAAGCGGTTGGGGAAGAGGATGTCGGCCTCGTAGTGGTCGAAGTTCTCGCGGACGTTCCCGACGTCCCGCGGAGTCCGGCCGAATATCTTCGTGAGCTTCTCGCCCCGGATGCTCTCATAGGGCTCGCCGTTCTCGTCGGTCGTCCGGCTTCCGGTGAGCGAGTCGAACTGCTCTTCGGGCGGGCCGTCCAGCGAGGCCGTCGGCGCGTAGAAGTACGGCTTGAAGCCGTGCACCTTGACGTGTTCGAGTTCGTTCTCGGGCGTGCGACCGAACACGTGGACGACTGGTCGCTCGTCGTCGCCCGACCCTTCGACGGTGTAGTCGACCTGGATGACCGCGAGTTCGACCGTCCCGTCGGCTTCGGGGAGCCAGTCGGCGTCGTCGACGACTGCGTCCGCGCGCTGGGGGTCGCTCCCGGCGACGGCGCGAGCCTCGGCCGCGACGTCGCGGTCGCTGTCACCCCCGCCGGAGAAATCGGTCAGTTTGGCGTCTGACCCCGTGTTACTCATGTAATCGAGCTTTGGCGCTTTGGGGTAAAAACCCTCCCCTTCGCCGACCCGACCCCGGGTTTCCGGAAAGGTTTGCCGCATGGAAAGACATATAATGTGATAACACATACCATGGTCCGAGGTGACGCAATGTCCGACCACGCCAACCCCGGTGACGAGCTTGACAGTGCGGAAGCGGCGCTTCCCGAAGCGGACGAGGAGGCGGAGACGGAGAACGCCGTCGAGGCGTACGAGACGGAGGACGGGGTCGTATTCTACGACGCCCAGAATCCGCTGGCGTGGGTGAAGGCGACGAGCGCGCTCACGCTGAAAGAGCAGGCGTAACTCGCCGCGCGCCGGCCCGCGAGCGCGACCGTCGCGCCGGACGACCGACTTCGAACGGACGTCACGAACATCGAACGCTTTTTTCCCGTGCCTCGCGGAGGACTCGACAGTGCTGCCCGACGACCGAGCGCCCGAGGAGGCCGAGGCCGAACAGCGCGGGACCGACCTCATCCCGGACGACCCGGGCGAGCGGTTTCGGGAGAGCGACGACGAGACGCTCGGCCTCGAAGTGCCGAGCGTGCCGGAGTTCTCGGCCGACGACGCCGACCCCGAACTCCGCCGGCAGTTCTGGTCGCTCGTGTTGCTGTTCAACGTCGCGCTGTTCGGAATGAGCCTCGGACTGATGCTCGTGGGCTTCGAGGGCCGCCTGAAAGTCGGCGGGGCCATCTTTCTGGTCGGCCTCGTCGCCTTCCTCCGCGGGCTACGAGGCTACCGCAAAGTGAACGAGGACTGACGGTGCGCGGCACGCCGTCGGCCACCGGTCGCAAGGGCTAACCGCCAACGGCCTCAACGCCCGACCATGCGCACCGTCCGGGACGAAGACGGCACCGTCTACCTGCTCGTGAAGCGGTCGGGCGACTCCAGCAGGGTCCGGAACCCCGAAACCGGCGAGGAGACGTACCGCGACAACGCCGACCTCGAACCGGCGGAAGGCGTCTCGGCGCTCGAGACGGCCGCGACGGCCGTCCCGGATTCCGTCCGTCGACTCCTCACCGCCGTTCGCGACGAGCGCGGCCTCGGACTGCTCCTCGAACTCGACGGCCGCGGCCCGCTCTCCGTCCGATACCTGCTCGACGCGACCGACCTCTGCGAGAGCGACTTGCTCGGGACGCTCACCGAGTTCCGGGCGGCGGGGTTGATCGAAGAAGCGGACGTCGCCGGCGAACGCGGTTACGCGACGACCGACAGCGCCGCCTCGGCACTGTCGGTCGTTCGTGGGTCGGTCGCGTCGCCCGCATCGCCTGCGTCTGCAGACCCAGGCGATGCGGGTGACGCGGCCAGCGAAAACGACGAAGGCGACTGATTCCGACTGGCGACGTACCGCGACGACGGTAACGTACTACAACGACGGGTCAGTCGGCCGCTTCGAGGAGCGCGTCCCGGCGCTCGACCTGCGAGCGGTTCGTCACCGAGTTCTTCTCGACCCACACCACGTCGTCGGCCGCCCCGACCAGTTCGTCGTCGTGGCTCACGACCACGATCTGTTCGACGCCCAACTCGCGCATCGACTCGACGAGTTCGACCAACTGGGAGACGTGGCCCGAATCGAGGAACACCGTCGGCTCGTCCAGTATCAGCGGCGGCATCGGCGCCGACCCGTCGATGCCCTCCGCGAGGAGCCGGTAGATGGCACACCGCAGACTGAGGTTGAACAGCGCGCGCTCGCCGCCCGAGAGCTGTTCGGGGTCGAGCGGTTCGCCGTCCTTCTGGTAGACGGTGAGTTCGTACTCGCCGTCGAGTTCGATGCGCGCGTACGAGTCGTTCTGGTAGACGAGGTCGAACACCTCGTTCAGCATCTCTTCTAAGCTCTCGACGTTGCGCTGGCGGAGCTCCGCCCGGAGGTCGCCGTACATCCCCTCCAGTGACTCGGTTTCCTCGTGGAGTGATTCGAGGGCGTCGACCTTCTCGCAGATTCCGTCGCGACGGTCTCGGAGATCTTCGAGTTCCTGAATCTCGGACTTCACCCCGCCGATTCGGTCGATGAGTTCGTCGCGGTTCTCCCGGAGTTGCTCCAGTTTCGCGTCGACCCGCTCGATGTAGTTCTCGGCGCGCTCCCTGTCCTCGCGGGCGGTCTGGACCTTCTGTTCGTCGTAGGACTCGCGCAGTTCGGCCCGCCGGTCGCGCTTCTCGGCGAGGCGCTCGCGGCGCTGGTCGTTCATCTCTTCGAGGTGAGCGCGCTTCTCGCGGTGGCGCTCGACCTCGTCCTCGGCGTCTTCGACCTTCCGCCGGAGGGTCCGAATCGATTCGACGCGTTCGCGCTCGTCGGCCACCGCCTCGCGCTCGGCCTCCAGTTCTTTGACACGCTCGCGGTGGTCGTCGGCCTTCTCTCTGAGTTCCTCGGCGGCCTCGCGCTTATCGTCGACCTCCGATTGAAGTTCGTCTGCTTCGGCACGGAGTTCCTCGGCCTCCTCGCGCTTCTCGACGACGGTCGCTTCCCTGTCCTCGACCGACTCCTCGGCCAGTTCCCGGTTCTCGCACAAGCGCGCGACCTCGCTCTCGGCGTCGGCGAGCGCCTGGGCCCGCTCGACCGCCTCGGCGGCGGCGTCCCGCTCCTCGCGGAGGTCGTCGAGTTCCGCCTCCAGTTCCGCGACGCGCTCGCGGTCGTCGGCCAGCGTGTCGACGTGCGGGGAGTCCTCGACCGACTGACCGCACTCGGGGCACTTGCCCTCTTCGAGCAGTCGCTCGGCCTCGGCCACACTATCGCGGGCGCTCTGGAGGTCGGCCTTCACGTCCTGGATACGGGTTCGCAACTCCTCGCGCTTCTCGCGGCGGTCTTCGAGGGCCGCCTCGGCCTCGCCGAACTCGACCGAGGCGTCGGCGAACTTCTCGCGCTCGACCTCGATGTCCTCGTCCAGTCGCTCCAGTTTCTCGCGTCGGTTTCGGAGGTCGGCTTCGACCTCGTCGGCCTCGGTTTCGAGTTTCTCGGCGCGCTCGCGCTTCTCGGTCGCCTGCCGCTCGAAGTCGTCGGCCCGCTGGCTCAGGTTGTCGGCCTGATTGCCGAACATCTGGGCCTTCGTCTTCGCGTCGCTCAGTTCCCCTTCGAGTTCGTCGTCGGCCTCGCTCAGTTCGGCCAGCCTGTCTTCGACGGCCGACTCGGTCGCCGAATCGACGTCGGTGTCGGCGAGCAGCGCGTCGATTTCCGCCTCCAGTTCGTCGGTTCGCTCGCGGAGTTCCTTGATTCGCTCGCGGTGTTCGGTCCGCTCTTGTTCGGTTTCGCCGATTTCGGCCTGAAGCTCCTCGACGTCCTCGTCCAGGGAATCGAGTTCCTCGCGCTTAGCCTCGTAGGAGTCGAGCACGTCGACAGCCTGGTCGCGGGTCTGTTCGGCGGTCGCGCGCTGTTCCTCGAAGTGCTCGATCTCCTCCTCGGCCTGGCTCCGCTTCGATTCGAGGTCGTTGAGCCGCCCGTGGAGGTTCTGGGCCTCCTTGTCCGCTATCTGGTTCTCGATGTTCGAGAGGCCCCCGCGTTTGTCGTCCAGCACGCTCTTGACCCCGAGGCGGGCGTCGCTGGCGCGCTCGCGGTACTCCTCCAGTTTACCGAGTTGGAGGAGGTCGTCGATCATGTCCTGGCGCTGGGCCGGGGTCGCGTTGATGAGTTTGTTAACCTCGCCCTGCCGGACGTAGGCACAGTTGACGAACGCCTCCGAGTCCATTCGGAGGAGTTTCGCGATCTCTCGGCGGACGTCTCGGGCACCCTCGACGGTGTCCTCGGGCGTTTCGAGGACGCATTTGGCGGTGACCGCGCGTTCGCCGGTCGCGCGAATCCTGCGGTGGACGCGGTAGGAGCCGCCACCGTGGGCGAACCAGAGTTCGACCTCGGCGTCCTCCGCACCGATGGTCACCACGTCGTCGAGCGTCTTGTCGAGGGCTTTCGCGCCGTAGAGCGCGAAGAAGCACGCCTCTAACAGCGAGGACTTCCCGCTGCCGTTGAGGCCGTGGATGACCGTCACGCCGGCGTCGAGTTCCAGGTCGGCGTCGGCGTAGCACTTGAAGTTCTGCAGGCGGATGCGCTCGAACCTCACAGGTACTCCTCCATCGAGGACTGACCGTCACCGCCGGCGCTTTTTGCGCTTTCGGCGTTCTTGGCGCTTTCTGCATCCGACGCCGTCTCGTCATCGCCTGCATCGGCGCCCGATACCTCTTCTCCGTCGGACCCGGTCGCGTTCCCGTCGCCGTCCGCGGTCGGGGTATCTCCGGTTCCGGTGTCGACGGTCACCGTCTCTCCGTCACCGACGTCGGTCGCCGAGGTCGCGCCGCCGTCCTGGGATTCCGAATTCGACGCGTCGGTCGAGTCCACCGGTTCGGCGGCCGCAGTCGCGGTCGCCTCGGCATCGTTGGCGGCGTCGGCCGCGTCGTCGGTCACGTCGGCGGAACTACTGCTCTCGGGTGCGTCGGTCGCGTCCCCCGTTTCCTCGTCGTCGGGCGCCGACTCGAACGCCGAGAGGTCGCCGTCCTCGACCAGTTCGTCGACCCGCTTCTCGACCGACTCGCGGACGTTCGCGTCGGCGAGTTTGCTCGCCCGAACCGTCTCGTCGATGCCGCGGGCCGCCTCGCTCAGACCGAGGTCGCGCACGCGGTCGCGGACCGCCTCGTCGGGGTCGGCGAACGATACGTCGAGGGCCTCGCGCTCGTCGGACCGCTCGCGGCGGTCCATCACCCGGGCGACCAGCGCGCCCCGCTCCAGCGCGAACTCCTCGACGCCTGCGGGGGTCACGTCGGTGCCCTCGCCCTCGATTTCGACCACAGCCACGGCGTCTTCGAGGTCGTACTCCCGAATCGCCTCGCGGACGCGCTCGATGCCTTCGTCTTCGCCGAGGTCCACCTCGACGAACTCGAAGTTCCGGGTACTGTCGAGGCCCCGGCGGGTGATGGTGACCGTCTCGCCGTCATCCTCGAAGGTGACGATGTTGTAGCCGCGCTCCTCGCGCTCGGCGGTGCTGGTCCGCTCGGTCGACCCGCAGTAAGTGACCCAGGTGTCGGCGACCTCCTTGGTGTCCGGGATGTGGTTGTCGCCCAGCAGGAAGGCGTCGAAGTCGACGTTCGACTCGATCAGGACCTCCTCGGCGTCCCAGTCGCCGGGTTCGAACGGTTTGAACAGGCCGTGACCGACCAGCGCGGCGTGCGACCGGTCGTGGTCGGCGAACTCGTAGTCGAGCGCGTCGCGCTTGGATTTCGGGACGTGGTCGAGTCCGTAGAAGGCGGTGTCGCCGACGACCTTGGGTTCGTCGCCGAGCCTGGTCGCGAGGCCGAGCATCTCGAAGAGGTCGAGCCACTGTCGGCCACGGGTCCCCTCGTGGTTGCCGACGATGGCGAGGAACGGAACCCCGGCGTCCCTGAGTTTCCGGAGTATCGAGATGGTTCCGTGGAGGTCCCGGAGGTCGGGTCGCCGGTCGTGGAAGAGGTCGCCGGCGTGGACGACCGCGTCCACGTCGTCGGCGACGGCGTCGTCTACGACCTGTTCGAACGCCGCGAGGAAGTCGGCGCGTCGCTCGGGGGAGTGGTACTGCTGGTACCCGAGGTGGGTGTCCCCCGTGTGTATCACCCGTGTCATTCGTCCGTCCTTTGCATCCGGACCCTAAAGGCGTTCCGCGACGGGTTTCCGACCGGACTCGTCCGGTCGGACGACGCTCGCTCGTCCGGGTTCACCGACCGGGAGGCCGTTCCCTCGGCAAGTCGACGCGCTTCGTTCGTCTTGCTTCCCCGCCCCGATTCGCTCGTCTCGTTCGTCTCGCACGCCGCCCGGAACCGCTCGAAGGCGGCCAACGCGCGCTCGCCCGCACGGGCGAGTGTGCAATGGTTATCTGACCCCCGTTCCTCGCTTTCGCTCTCCCCTCGTTCTTCGGATTCTTCCTTCATCCTCCCCTCTTCGGCTCGCCGCGTCATCGTCTCGACGGCGCGTTCGAGCCGCGGCGTGCCGACTTCGTCGGCGAACGCCGCGGCGAGTTCCACGTCCTCGACGGCGCGGGTCGCCGCTTCGACCACGGCTCGCGGGCGATGGTCCCGGCCCTCCGCGAGGTGTGTCAGCTCTCGTTTGACCGCCGCTACGTCGGGCATGGCACGGAGTTGCTCCGGCTTCGGATAAAAAGGTTCGTCCGGAAGACGGTCCGATGGTCGCGGGTCGACGGTCGAGTGACGGTGCGTCGGCCCGTCACTCGACTTCGGGCAGTTTCACTCGAAGTCGAGCGTGTAGATGCGCTTGCGGGCGTCCGAAAAGGAGAATCGGGAGTCGACGAGCCCTTCGTCGTCGAGACGGGTCAGCGCGTATCGCACCGTGCGGTCGGGCAGCAGCGTCTCTTCGGCGATCTGACTCTGGGTCAGCGTGTCGTTGTACTCCAGGACCTTCGCGACCAGCTTGGCGCTCGGGGGCAGTTCGCGGATGGCTTCGGTGGCGTTCTCGCCCGTCAGGCGGCGTTCCTCGGTTCGGGCGGACTCGGATGCACTCATCGTACCTCACAGTACCGAATACAGACTAATAATATTTCCTCTTTAGAAATATTACCATCGAGAATCTTATCGGTCGCCGCGTCGTCGGATCCCGCCGCCGTACCGTGCGATAGTCTGACACTCGTCACACCCACCCGAAGCCTCTTATGAGGCTGGCACCTAGTCGGGCCTGATGACCGATACTGTGGAAGACGTCGATCTCCCCTACGACGAGGAGAGTGCGTCCCAGCAGGAGAAAATCGAGGCATTGCAGGAACGCCTCGAAGTTCTCGAATCGCAGAACGAGGAGATGCGCGACAAGCTTCTGGATGCGAACGCCGAGAACAACAAGTACCAGCAGAAACTCGAGCGACTGACCCACGAGAACAAGAAGCTCAAGCAGTCCCCGCTGTTCGTGGCGACCGTCCAGGAGATCACCGACGACGGCGTCATCATCAAGCAGCACGGCAATAACCAGGAGGCGGTCACCGAAGTGACCGACGAGATGCGCGAGGACCTCGACCCCGACGCGCGCGTTGCCGTGAACAACTCCCTGTCCATCGTCAAGACCCTCGACAACGAAACCGACGTGCGGGCCCGGGTCATGCAGGTCGAAGAGAGCCCGGAGGTTTCCTACGAGGACATCGGCGGCCTCGAAGAGCAGATGAACGAGGTCCGCGAGACGGTCGAGATGCCCCTCGAAAGCCCCGAGATGTTCGGCGAGGTCGGCATCGAACCGCCGAGCGGCGTGTTGCTCTACGGCCCGCCGGGCACCGGTAAGACGATGCTCGCGAAGGCCGTCGCCAACCAGACCGACGCCACCTTCATCAAGATGGCCGGCTCCGAACTGGTCCACAAGTTCATCGGCGAGGGGGCGAAACTCGTCCGCGACCTCTTCGAGGTCGCCCGCCAGCACGAACCCGCCGTGCTGTTCATCGACGAGATCGACGCCATCGCGGCCAAGCGGACCGACTCGAAGACGTCGGGCGACGCGGAGGTCCAGCGGACGATGATGCAGTTGCTCTCGGAGATGGACGGCTTCGAGGACCGCGGCGAGATTCGCATCATCGCGGCGACCAACCGCTTCGACATGCTCGACCGCGCCATCCTCCGGCCCGGTCGCTTCGACCGCCTCATCGAGGTTCCCAAGCCGAACCTCGAAGGCCGCGAGAAGATCTTCCGCATCCACACCCGCGACATGAACGTCTCCGACGACGTCGACTTCGACAAACTGGCCAAGGAGGCCGAGGACGCCTCCGGCGCCGACATCAAGGCCATCTGCACGGAGGCCGGCATGTTCGCCATCCGCGACGACCGCACCGAGATCACGATGGACGACTTCGAGAACGCCAAGTCCAAGATCGAGGCCGAGGACGAGGACGAAGAGATCTCGAAGACGTTCGCGTAATCGCCGCTGGGACGGCACCTCGTCGTACCTCTTTACTTTCCGTTTTCTCATCGCGTAGCCGTCGGCTCGTCCGTTCGTCGGTTTCGACGTAGCCCCGAACGGCTAAGCACCTCGGCGTCGCCCCCGAGGTAGGTGGGGAAACCATGGCCGAGCAACGTCCCTGGACGACGAAGACGACGACCGACCACGACACCGTCCGCGAGTGGGTCGAGGCCCGCGACGCCGTCCCGGCGCGCGCGACGCCCGGCGACGAGGACGACCGCGATGTCCTCCGCATCGACTCCCCTGAGCGCGACTCGGAGTCGGACGCGAACCTCGAAGCGGTTTCGTGGGACGAGTTCTTCGAGCGGTTCGAGTCGGCCGGCCTCGCGTTCCGCTATCGGGACGAAGAGCCGACCGGCGAGCGGAGCCACTTCCACCGGTTCGTTCGGCGCGAGGAGACCGGCGTCGCCGACGCGCCCGAGGCCGACGTGTCGGTCGTCGCGGTCGCGGCGACGGCGACGCCGAGCGACCGGCAGACCGACCCGGAGGACCCCGACCGCCCCGAGATGGAGTCGGCATCCGAGATGAACGTGGAGTCGCCGTCCGAGGGAGCCGACGCCGAGGCCGAGCGACGACCTGCGCTGACGGCCGGCCTCGTCGTGGACGAGATTCACGAGGACGCCGGGGGGTACGACCACTGGAACAAGAACGACGAGTACCTCGTCCTCCGCAACGACGGCGAGGAACCCCTCGACCTCGCGGGGTGGACCGTCGAGAACGACGACGGGAAGACCTACGAGTTCCGCGAGGAGTTCGGCCTCGACCCCGGCCGGACGGTCACGCTCCACAGCGGGTCGGGTGAGGACACCGACACCGACCGCTACTGGGGTTCGGAGCGTGCCGTCTGGAAGAACACCGGCGACGTGCTGACCGTCCGGGACGCCGACGGACGGCAGGTGATTCGCGTCTCGTACTGAGGAATCGGTCCGGTCGGTGCCGGGGCCTCGCCGGGTAGTCAGGTCGCGCGCCGCGCGCGACCTGACTACCCGACGAGCCTCCTCACCCGAGCGCGAGGAAGACGGCGTACGGAACCAGAAAGAGCAGGACGAACATCGCCAGCAGAATCGCGCCGTAGCCGGCGAGCGTCCCGAGCGCGGTCAGCCACGAGGGGTGTTCGAAGTCGGCGGAGAGGTTCATACTCGCATCGACGGAGCGCCCGGACTTAAATCCCTCTCCGACGGGGTGCCGTCCGGCCGGGCGGCACCCCGTCGGAATCGCGCACTCCGGTCGTCCCGCCGCGGCTATCTGCTCGTCTCGGTTGCCGAACTACCGCGACGTCATCGCACGATGTCGCCTATCTGACGGGCCTGGCCCTTCGTCTGCGGGTTCTCCTCGACGATGCGCAGCACCTCGTGGTCGGTCACGTCGAAGTACGACTTGCCGGTCGCGCCCTCGATGAGGTCCTTCGAGAGGCGGAACTCCGTCCCCTGGTACACCACGTCCACGCCGTCCTCGTCGAACGCGAGCGTCGTCATACGACCGGGTATGGCCCTGCCGTTTAAAAACCCACAGAACGCGACCGACGAGCGTCTGACGGAGATTTATATACTCGGAGCGGAAGTACTCCGCCTGTGCCGCTTCGCTCCGACCCACTCGACGAACTCGCCATCCCCGACGGGACGACCGTCGAGGAGCACGACCTGGTGACCGACGGCGACGTAATCGTCGGCGGCCAGAGCACCGTGGAGTTCGGGGTCCGGGGCCACAACGTCATCGCGGGCGAGCGCGTCACCTTCGGCGGCCACATCGAAGCCGAGTCGGACTGCCGACTCGACATGTGGTCCGAAGTCGACGGCGAGGTGCTGGTCGGCCGCGACGCCTACCTCGGCGAGCGGGTCCACATCGCCGGCCAACTGATGGTCAGCGGCGACCTCGACATCGGCGACGACGTCGACATCGACGAGGGGTTCGAGGCCAACGGCTGGATCGTCATCCGGAACCCGATGCCGACCATCGTCTTCCTGTTCGCGTACCTCTCGCAACTCCTGCGCATCGGCGAGGAGGAGGCCGCCGAGGAGGTCGTCTCTGAACTCTTAGAGAGCGACGCCGACGCCGACCCCGCGGTCATCCCGCGGAGCGCCCACGTCAGCGACGACTCCTGGCGGGTTTCGACGCCCGCGACCATCGGCGACGACTGCCGACTCCACGGCAACATCCGCGCCGAGTCCATCGCGGTCGGCGCGCGCAACGACGTGTTCGGGAGCCTGCGCGCCCGCGGCGACATCACCATCGAGGAGGACACGGTCATCCATGGCGACGTGACCACCCGAAGCGGGACGGTGGAACTCGCCGACGACGTCGAGATTCGCGGCGACGTCTCCTGCGAGGACCTCCAGTTCCACGAGGGCGCGGTCGTCGACGGGACGATGCGCGCCGGCGGGGAGATGACGATGGTCCAGGCCGGGACCGCCCACCGCATCGCCGCCGACGGCGACGGCGGGCGCAACCGGGAGGACCACGCGAGCGACGCCGAGACGGGAGCCGACGCCGAAGAAGACGCCGACGCCGAGACGGAGGCCGCCCCCGAAGAAGAAGACGCCGATGCGTCGGACGAATCGGAAACCGCGAGCGACCGGTCCGACGCCGACAGTGCCGACGCGCCGGACGACGACGAATCGACGGAAGCGAACGACGGGGACGCCGAAGCCGTCGAGGACGACACCCACCTCGAAGACGACACCGACCTCGAAATCGAGGACATCGAGTCCGAACTCGCGGGCGACGAAGACGAGGACGAGGAAGACGAGGTCGAAATCGTCGAAGCTGACGCCGACGCCGAGGACGACCCGGCCGTCGAAGCCGACGCCGACGACGCTGACCCCGTCGACCCCGCCGACGAGGACGCCGAGATTCTGACCGACGGCCCCGAAGACGCCGCCGACGCCGCCGACGAGAGCGACGAGGCTCACGCGGAGTCGTTCGAGTTCGAAGGCGAGCGCGGAACCGTCGAGAGCGAGGACTGAGTCCGGCCTCGAACGCCCGAAACCGTTCTTCTACCGTCGTACCCCCCGCGGTTACGCCGTTTGTCTGTCGAGTCGCAGGTCCGCGACGCGAAGTGTCGATTCGCCGAGGGCACCCCGAAAGTTCGACGTTCGAAGTTCTCGCCCGCCGGAAGCCGTTACGGTCGGGGTTAATGTAATAAAGATTGGGCGTGATGTACCGTACGAGCATGGGAGAGAGACTCATTCGTGTCAGGTGGTGCCAATGCACTCGGTAGTGCTGACGAAGGGCGTCCCGGACTTCCGGGAAGGGCAGGTTTCGTTCGACGAGGACGGCCACCTCGAACGCGGCAAAACGCCCACCGTGATGAACCCCAACGACGCCTTCGCGCTGGAGGCGGCGCTCCAGACCAAGGTCAAGCGCGGCGGGCGGGTGAGCGTGATGAGCATGGGACCGCCGGGCTACGAGGGCGTGCTGGAGGAGGCGATGGGCGTCTACGCCGACGACCTCTACCTGCTGTCGGACCGGGAGATGGCGGCGGCCGACACCTGGTCGACCTCTATCACGCTGTCGGCGGGCATCGAAAAGCTCGGCGACCCGGACCTCGTCGTCGCGGGGTTCAAGACCGCCGACGGCGAGACGGGCCAGACCGGCCCGCAGACGTGCTGGTGTCTCGACCGCCCCATCGTCACCCACGTCATCTCGATGACCGTCGACGAGGACGAGGGGCGACTCCGGGCGAAGCGACTCGTCGAGGGCGACGTCGACGAGATAGAGACGGTCGAGTGTCCCCTCCCGGCGTTCGTGGTCACCGACCCCGAGTTCGAACCGTCCTACCGGCGGGCCGAACACCGACTCCGCCACAAGCGCCTCAAGGAGGAGACCGAGGAGCGCGTCGAGAACTACGAGGACCACCTCACCACGTGGAGCGCCGAGGAACTCGACCTCGACCCCGATTTCATCGGCCTCGACGGGTCGCCGACCATCGTCTCGTCGGTCGACCCCATCCCGAAGGCGCCCTCCGAGCGCGAGGCCACGATGATCGAACCCGGCGACGACGAGGGGATGTCGGCGCTGGTCGACGAGATGACGCCGCTGGCGGGGGGTGACTGAGCGTGGCCGACGAGAACCCCGACTCGGACGTCGACCTCGACCCCAGCGAGTACACGGTCGACGAACTCGAGGACAAACTGGTCGCGGTCGACGACCCCGCGGAACTCGACGCGACGCTCGCCGCCGAGGAGTCGGGCCAGGACCGAACCACCGCCAAAGAGGCCATCCGGGCCCGCATCGACGAGGTGCAGGCCGACGCCGAGGGCGAGGCCGGCGAGGCGACCGACGACGACCACGAAGAGGAGTACGCCGACGAGGGCGGAACCGACGCGCCGGCCGAAGCGGGCGAGTCGGAAGCCGAGGGCGAGTCGGACGAGGCCGAATCTGTCGACCGCACCACCCGCGACAAGAAGCACGTTCGGGCGCTCGAAGACGGCGTCTACGGGGACATGTGGGTCTACTGCGAAACCCAGGGCGGGCAACTGCTCGACGTCTCGAAAGAGATGCTCGGCAAGGCCCGCGAACTGATGGACGCCTACAACGACGACTACGATTCGAACGAGCGCGTCGTCGGCGTCCTCGTCGGCGACGACATGGAATCGCTCGCCGAGGAGGTCGTCGCCTACGGCGCCGACGTGGCCGTCTACCACGAGGACCCGCGACTGGAGCGGTTCCGACACAAGCCCTACACCGAAATCGTCGCCGACATGGCTCGGGGCGGCGCCGACCCCCCGAACTGGGCGACCGGCGACTCTGGGACAGAACCCACTGCCGAGTGGCGCGACTACGACAAGCCGCGGTACTTCCTCTTCCCGGCGACCAACAACGGCCGGGACCTCTCGGCGCAGGTCCAGGGCGAACTCGACTCCGGCCTCGCTTCGGACTGTTCGGGGCTGTCCATCGAGGAGGAACTCGTCAGCAACCCGGTCAAGACCGGCGAACCCGGCGAGAAGGTGGAGTTCGAGCGCGTTCTCCACATGAAGCGACCGGACTTCTCGGGCTTCGAGTACTCGACCATCCTCTGTCTCGACAACCCCGGCCGGGAGTTCCACCCGCAGGGCTGTTCGGTCATCCCGGGCAGTTTCGACGCGCTCGACCCCGACTTCGACCGCGAGGGCGAACTGGTCGAACACGACCTCGACCTGGACGACGACTGGTTCCGCGTGGACGTCTCCGAGTGGGACCGCCTCGACGAGGGCGTCGACCTCACCGGTCACGAAGTCGTGGTGGCGCTCGGCCGGGGCATCGGCGACGACCCCACGGAGGGCATCGAACTCGGCCTCGACCTCGTGGAGGCGTTCGACGACGCGGCGCTCGGCCTCTCTCGGGGGGTGGTCACCGCCTCCTACGACGTGGCCGGCCACGTCGCCGACTACGTCGCCGAGGAGCGCCAGATCGGTGAAACCGGCCAGGTCGTCCAGCCGACCCTCTACATCGCCGCGGGCATCTCCGGGGCGGTCCAGCACAAGGTCGGCATGGACGAGTCCGACACCATCGTCGCGATCAACACCGACCCGGAGGCGCGCATCCGGGACTTCAGCGACTACTTCGTGGAAGGCGACCTCTTCGACGTGCTCCCCCGTCTCACCGAGTCGTTGCAGGCGGGCGAACTGACCATCAGCGCGGAGGCGACCGATGACTGAGACAGACCAGAACGTACGGACCGTCGAAGACGGCGGCGTGGCGAGCGAAGAGCACGAACACTACGAGGCGGTCGTCGTCGGGGCGGGACCCGCCGGGGCCGCGGCGGCGGCGACGCTCGCCAGGAACGGCGTCGAGACGCTCGTCCTCGAACGCGGCGTCGAGGCCGGGTCGAAGAACGTCACCGGCGGCCTCATCTACGCCGAAGAGTCGGCACCGTACACGATAGACGCGCTGTTCCCCGACTTCCGCGCCGAGGCCACCGAGCGACCGGTCACCGACTACTACCTCCACAACGTGGCGGGGAGCAAGGTCAAGACGTTCGACATCACCGACCTCCACGACCACGACACCGAGTGGGCCGACGCGGTGCTCCGCCGGAAGATGGACTCGTGGCTCGCCGACCGCGTCCACGAACTTGCCAGCGAAACCGGCGGCGGCCTGCTGACCGAGGTCAGGGTCAACGGTCTGTTGCGGGAGGACGGCGAGATAGTCGGCGTGACGTGCGACGAACTCGACCCCATCCGGGCCGACCTGGTTGTCGCGGCCGACGGCGTCAACTCCGAACTCGCCCGCGACGCCGGCCTGATGGACTGGGAGGACCCCGAGGAGTGGTTCCAGGGCGTCAAGGCGGTCGTCGACGTGCCCGAGGAGGTCGTCGCCGAGCGGTTCGGCGTCGGCGACGAGGAGGGCGAGGCCCACCTGTTCTCGGGCGACCTCTTCGAGGACGTCCGCGGCGGCGGCTTCCTCTACACCAACCGCGACTCGCTGTCCATCGGCACCGTCTTCCACCTCGACAGCCTGGTCGCCGAGGACGCCGAACCCCACGCCCTGCTCGACGCCCTGCTCACCCACCCGCTGATGGCCGACTGGCTGGAGGGCCACTACGACGAGGTGGAGTACAGCGCCAAACTGGTGCCCGACTCGAAGAAGGTGGCCCACCCCTCGCCCCACCGGGGTCGCCTGCTGGTCGTCGGCGACGCCGCGGGTCAAATGCAGGCCCAGGGTCCCATCATCAAGGGGATGAACCACGCCGTCTCGGCGGGCGCGCTCGCCGGCGAGGCGTTCGCCGAGGCGAAACTCCGCGGGAACCCCGAGCGGGCGGGCGACCTCTACGAGCGAAAGCTCCGCGAGGAGGGCGTGATGGACAAACTCCGGCCCTCGGGCTACCGGGTTGCCAGCGCGTTCGGCGAGCACGACGCGGTGACGAACCTCGCCGACTCGGTGCTCACCTCGGGCGTCGGCCGGACGGCCGTCTCGCTGCTCGGGAGCCAACTCGAATCGCTGTACTCCTCGCCGACGCTCTCCCAGATAGTGCCCGACACCCGGACGCCGTACGTCACCCTGCCGACGGTCATCGCCGAGGAACTCGGCGAGCGCGTCTCGGGCGAGGCGAGCTACGAACCGAAGAGCCTGCTCGACCGCATCGGTGACCTGACCTACGACACCGACGTGGGCAACCCCCACATTCGGCTGGTGGACGACTCCGCCGAAGCCAGCGGTGCGGCGGTGTCGGCGTGTCCGGTCAGCGCCAGAGACTTCGGCGGCGGCTGTTACCGCGAGGAGACGGTCGAGACCAACGGGACCGAGGAGAAGCGCGTGAGCCTCGACACCCAGCCGTGCGTCGAGTGCGGAACCTGCGCCATCGTCGCCGACACCGAGTGGGAACACCCCCGCGGCGGCAAGGGCGTCGAGTTCAAGCAGGGGTGACGATGAGCGACTACCGCGAGCAGGCCGAGGCGCTGGCCGCTCGCGCCCGCCGGGACCGCCGGGCGTTCGACCCGCCGGCCGACCCGCCCGACGAGGCCCGGGGCCTGCGCTACCTCCGGGAGGGCGTCGGCGACGTGGTCGCGACCTACGTCGACGCCCGGACGGGGGAGTTCGCGCCCATCGACGCCGAGGAGATGGCGCTGCTCGAACGCGCGATGAACGACTGGCTCGAACTGTACGCCCGGTGTCACGGCCGCGACATTGACGCCGAGTTCACGGTGCGCGAGGCGGCCGAGATGGTGATGAAGACCTACGACGTGGCCGACACCGCCCAGTTGCTGACCGGCGTGCCGGAACGGTAGCCCGTCGTACGTGCGGCGAGAACAGAGTGCCCGGGCCGGCGGGCGGCGACCGTCGGTCGCTGCCCGCCGGCCGTTTCTACCGCGAACTCCGCCCCTCTCACCGCCGGTCAGTCGAACGCGCCCTCGACGCCGACGAGTTCGAACAGTTCGTCCCAGTTCTCGTCGTTCGGCAGTTGGTCGCGGACCTGCCGGAGTTCGCTCTCGGGAACGACGTCGGCGACGAGCGCCACGACCGCCTGCCCGTAGTAGGAGGCGTCCGACCGGTCGTCGCGGTCCTCGGGGTTCATGTTCGCGCGCTCGGCGACCCGGGTGACGAACTCGTCGTAGTCGAAGCGCTGGCCCGACTCGGCCGATTCGAGGTAGTAGTCTATCTCCATCGGGAGCGACCCCGCGAGGTCTGTGGCCTCGCCTTCCTGGAGTCGCTCGCCGAGTGTCGACAGCACGGCTCTGGCCGCCCGGACGGCCGTTCCGCGCGTGCCGAGTTCGAGTCGGTGCTGTATCTCGCCGGTGAAGTCGTCGTAGTTCACGGTCTCCCCCCGCGAGTCGTACACGACGAGCGCGTCCTAAAAGTCGTCGGGAACCGCTCGGCGCGTCGAGAGGTGTCCGACGCGGTCGGCCGGCGATTCGGGGACGAGAAAGGATTAAGTCTCTTCGACGTGTGTTATCATTGACCATGAAGCTCTCGGAGACGCTGGAGTTCGGCCACGAGGACCGCAAGCGAATCTACGAGTACGTCGAGCGCCGCGGCGAAGTCGACGCCGAGGAGGCTCGGGACGCGCTGCGCGTCGACCCTGGCGGCTTCCGTCACCACGTCGCCATCCTCAAGCGCGACGGCTACCTCGAAGAACGCGAGGGGCGACTCCGGGCGGCCTTCGAGGAGGGCACCGCCGAGGAGTACCAGGAGGGCGACGTCGAGTTCACCATTCGACCCGCCCGCCAGGAGGACCTCTCGGGCATCGTCGGCGCGATTCGCCGGGTCGCCGAGCAGGGCAGTTACATCGTCGCCGAGTCGGTGGCCGACGAGGTAGACCACGACGAGGCGCTGCTCCGGCACAACGAGATCGAGTCCCGGATGTTCTTCGTCGCCACCGTGGGCGAGGAGGTGGTCGGCTGGGTTCACCTCCACGCGCCCGAACTCGAGAAGTTGGCCCACACCGCCGAACTCACCGTGGGCGTCCTCGAGGACTACCGCGGCCACGGCATCGGCAGCCACCTGCTGGCCCGCGGACTGGAGTGGGCCGCCTCGAACGGTCTCGAGAAGGTGTACCAGAGCGTCCCCTCGACCAACCAGGACGCCATCGACTTCCTGACGGCCCACGGCTGGGAAACCGAGGCGGTCCGCGAGAACCACTACAAGATCGACGGCGAGTACGTCGACGAGGTGATGATGGCGGTCGAACTGTAGCGACGAACCATGGCAGAGTCCGAGCGACCGAACGGACCGGACGAAGCGGGTGAACCGGACGAAGCGGGCGAAGCGGAGTCGGTGCACAGGGAGTACGTTCTGGGCGTCCGCATCGCGGAAGTCCCCCGACCGGGCGACGACGGGTCGAGGTACCGATTCGAGGCGCCCCAACACGTCGGTACCACCTTCGACGACGCCGAAACCGCCGAACTGTACGCCGACGTCTACTTCGACGTCAACGGGTTCCAGGAGGAAGGCACGGGAGAGCGCGGCGTTCCACCGGAGATCATCCAGGCCGGCAAGGACACGCTCGCGGCGTACTTCCTCACGCAACCCGGCGTCGACCGGAACTGGATGGCTTCGTTCTACGGGGTCGAACCGACGAAGATCGACCGATACGTCTCGTGGGTTCGAGAGCGAGCGACGGAGATACGCGCGGGCGTCGCCGAACGCGATCCGGAGTGATGACGCCTCGGCCGTCGCCACCGACCCCGACGGTGAGGGAGACGAAACGCCCGTCGCAGACGCGCATCTATCAGTCCTTACTAGAAAATAATTAGGTTTTCCCCGTCGAGCGTTGACGGGCCATGGTCGAGTTCACTCGACGAAAGCTGATGGCCACGTCGGTCGCGGCGACGTTAGGAGCCAGCGTATCGGGTGCGTCCGGCGTCGCGCAGGACGACGAGGACGCCGACACGCCGAAGGCTCCGCACGTGAAGGGGGAGATAAAACGATTCGCGACGACGGCGCTCGGCGCGGAGGTCACCGGACCGGAGGTCACCCGGGACGGGACGCTGTGGTTCAGTCTCCAGCACCCGAGTCGCAGGAACCCGCCGCCGTACAACAAGGCCGGTATCGGGTACGTGAAGGGGTACGGCTTCGGCGACGACGGCGGCGGCTTCGACGAACTGGGGATTCCGAACACCAACGAGAAGCAGGGACGAGTACGGGTCGCCGGCGGCGAGTACGAACTCGTCGCGCGCGAGGGGGACAACGTCGGCGACGACGCCGACCTCGGGATGCCGGTTACGCCGGACGGACTGGCGCTCCACGAGTACCCCGGTTCCCGGTACGGTAACTTCGGGTACAATCCCGACTGCAACCGGTTCGTTCCGACGAACGAGGCCGAAACCCGGGGATACCTCTTCACGAACTGGGAGGAGAGCCCCGGCAACGTCACCCGCATACCCGTCCAGCGGAGGGACGGAAGCTGGGAGGCCGACCTGGAGAACGCCGTCAACCTCGCGAACACCGAGGCGCTCCGGAGTCAGGGCGGCACGCGAATCAACTGCTACGGCGATATCAGCCCGTGGGGGACCTACCTCTCGGCCGAGGAGGAGTACTCGCACTGTCGAGTTTCGGGGAACGCGACGGTCGGCGAACTGATGGGGAACTCCCCGGGACCCGCTCCCCGCGGCGCGGCGCAGTTCTACAACCGACCGGACCCGGACGGCATCCAGGAGGCGGTCGGGAGGTACTACGGCGACGACGCCCCGTCCATCCAGGGCTACTGGGCGCTCGGGGGACTCGAACTCCAGGCGTACTACCTCGGGTCCGAAGCGCGAGACGAGTCCGACGACCTCTCGGCCGACGTGGAACCGGAAACCAGCCTTCGGCCGCTCAAGGGGCCGTATCCGAACCCCTACCGGTACGGCCACATCGTCGACTTCCGCGAACCCGCTTCCGAGACGCCACGGCCGGTGAAGTACCACGTGATGGGCCGGGCCGCCTTCGAGTGCCCCGACGTCCAGGCCGACCGGAAGACGGTGTACCTCACCTCCGACGGCGACAGCAAGGGACTCTACAAGTTCGTCGCCGACCGGCCGATACCGAGCTACGACGACCCGATGGCCGTCGCGGGGACCCTCTCGGCCGCGAAGGTGACCAACCAGCGGGCGGCCGCCAACCGGCCGCCCGCCGAAGTCGACCTCGAAATCGAGTGGCTGGAGATGGGCCGCGCGACAAACGAGGAGGTCGAGTCCTGGATCGCCGAGTACGACGGGGTTACGCAGGTCGACTACTTGGAGACTCACGCCGACGTCGACTGGCAGCAGAACCTCCAGCAGGCGCTGGAGCAGGCAGACAAGACCGTCGTCCGGAACGGGAACCGGAACTACGTCACCGACCGGGAGATCGTCGAGTGGGCGAAACAGTGGACACAGAACGGTCCCGAATCCGTCGACGAGGAACTCCGGAAGGTTCCGTTCCTCGAGACGCGCGCCGCCGCGAAGGAGATCGGCGCGACCGTCGAGTTCCGCAAGAGCGAGGGCATCGACAGCAAGGACGGCGCCCGGCCCGGCGATTACGTCTACGTCGGCATCTCGGAGGTCAACGACGGGATGTCGGACGACGCGGGCGACGTGAACCTCGACCGCGTCGACGGCGGCCTCGTCTACCGGGCCGAACTGGAAGACGACTTCGACGTTTCGACGCTCGAACCGGTCATCGTCGGCGCGGACGCCACGGACCCGGCCGACGTCGCCAACGACGCCCTCCTCAACATCGACAACGTGTTCGTGCTGAACGACGGGCGGGTCCTCTGCTGCGAAGACGCCGACACGTACGGGCGGTCGTACCCCAACGACTGCCTCTACGTCTACACGCCCGAGGAGATGGTCGACGCCCCCGAGGAACCCGACCCGGGGAAGGACCGCTACGAGATTACGGAACTCCTGGAGGTCGCGCTCCGGTGGTTGCTGGAAGGCGTAGAATCCGGCGGACAGCCGCCGACCGGCGACGAACCCGAAACCGGCAACCGGACGAGCGGCGATACGACGACTCCGACGACGACCGACTAGCGGCGACCACTCCGCTCTCCGGCCGGCTTTCCGGGCCGGCCACGCTACTCTCGGATTCCTGTAAATACCGTCGGCTCGGCGTCGAAATCCGGCCTGCGTCGGTTCGGCGGCGACGCCCGCGGCCCAAAAAGGAGAACGCTCGACGACTACTCGCTGTGGACCGGGAACGCCACCTCGACCGTGGCGCGGTACTGGCTTATCTCGCCGTCCTGTACGTCCGCGGTCCAGTCTTCGACCTCGACGCCGCTGATGTCGTCGATGGTCTTGCTCGCCTCTCGGAACGCCTCCTCGGCGGCGTCCTGCCACGAATTCTCCGACGACCCCGTTATCTTGACGATTTTTACTGCCGTCATGGCACAAGCGGTACGACGCCTTTCGAGTAGCGTCTTGTGGCCGATGCCGTGGAGGCGCGAGCGACGCTTGAACCGGGGCGACCCGGAGAATCGAAAGGCAATTCCCCGCCACGCCGGTAGTCACTCGCATGATTTCCATCGCGCTCGCGGGCAAGCCCAACGCGGGCAAGTCCACCTTCTACAAGGCCGCGACGATGGCCGACGTCGACGTGGCGAACTACCCCTTCACGACCATCGACGCCAACCGCGGGGTGAGCCACGTCCGCACGGAGTGTCCCTGCCTCGAACGCGACGAGCGGTGCGACGACGACAACTGCCGGGCGGGCAAGCGCTACGTCCCCATCGAACTGCTCGACGTGGCCGGCCTCGTCCCCGGCGCCCACGAGGGCCGCGGCCTGGGCAACCAATTCCTCGACGAACTCACCAACGCCGACGCGATAATCAACGTCGTCGACGCCTCTGGCGGCACCGACGAGGAGGGCCAACCCGTCGAGGTCGGGAGCTACGACCCCGTCGAAGAGGTCGACTTCATCGAGGAGGAGATGGACCAGTGGCTCACGGGCATCATCGACCGCAACTGGGAGTCGGTCGAGCGCAAGTCCCGGTCGCCCGACTTCGACATCGACGACGCCCTCGCGGAGATGCTGACCGGGTTCGGCGCGACCGAGGCCGACGTGGCCGCCGCGCTCCGCGAACTCGACTACCCTGCCGACCCCATCCAGTGGACCGACGACCACCGCGAGGCGCTCGCCCGGGACATCCGCGCCCGGACCAAGCCCATCATCCTCGTGGCGAACAAGGCCGACGTCGCTCCCCCCGAAAACGTCGAACGCCTGCGCGAAACTGGCAAGCCCGTCATCCCCGCGACCGCCGAGGGCGAACTCGCGCTCCGCCAGGCCGCCGAGGCGGGCGCCGTCGACTACGACCCCGGCGACGAGGACTTCGAGATACTCGGCGACCTCTCGGACGAGCAGCGGGCGGGCCTCGACAAGATTCGGGAAGTCATGGCCGAGTTCGGCGGCACGGGCGTCCAGGAGGCCCTTGACGAGGCGGTGTACGGCCTGCTCGACCGCATCACCGCCTACCCGGTCCAGAACGAGACGAAGTGGACCGACGCGAAGGGTAACGTCCTCCCCGACGCGTTCCTCCTGGCCCGCGGGTCGACACCGAAGGACCTCGCCTACGCGGTCCACAGCGACATCGGCGACGGCTACCTCCACGCGGTCAACGGCAAGACGAACCGCGACATCAGCGACGACTACGAACTGGAAGAGGGCGATGTCGTCAAAATCGTGAGCACCGCGAAGTGAGGGAACCGGAGTTCGCTCGCGCCGGACGGTACATTTTCCACGCTCCTCGACCGATAAACTCTTTCTCTCACGAACTGAACGAATGACATCGCATGACGTTGACGAGGCGGAAACTACTCGCTCGCTCTGCCCTCCCCGGCGTCCTCCTCTCGACCTCCGGGTGTCTCTCCCGGGGCGGGCCGACGGTCGGGTTCGGTTGGTTCGACCGGGCGCCGAACGTGAACCTCTCGGGAAACGTCAGCACCGACGAACCGCTGATCGAAGGCGCGTCTCTCTCGACGGAAACCGAGTATCCGCACCACTACTCCGCGGTCGTCAGTTCGGGCGCCGACGCCGAGCGAATCCGGTGGGAGTACGTCCGGCGGGAGCTTCCGCCGCTCGTCGACGAACTCGAAGCGACTGACTTCGCGTCCGAGTACCTGCTGTTCTTCGGAATGCGGCTTCCACGGACCCAGCAACTGCGCTCCGGCCCGTCATCCCTGAACGACGGGACGCTGTACTCCGAGTACCGAATCGAGGGGCCGGGCGGCGCTTCCTCGGTGCTGACCATCAACACCAACGTACAGCGAGTCGAGGGCGAGTCGCCGCCCGACGACGTGGAGTTCAAAGTTCGCTTCTGAGCGCCCTCACTCCGGCGGCGCGAACGATTCGCTGGCGGTCACGCAGTCGTGGTAGCCGTTTCGGTCGTACCGCTTGACGTGCCCGCCGACCACGTAGAGAGTGTCGTCGACGACGGCGTCGACGGACCCACCGCGCAACCGACGGGGTCGCGCGAGGTCAGTTCGGAACTCGTCGGTCGCCGGGTCGTACGCGTGACAGGCCGCGGTGTAGGAGTCGACCGACGGGCTATCCTCCCAGAAGAGGCCGTGGGTGAGGTAGACCGTCCCGTCGATTACGGGGTCGCTCGTCGTGGCGTAGCTTCCCGCTCGCGGAGCGGGGGTCATCGTCTCCCACTCGCCGGACGAGAGGCGGAGGCGCAGGTTCTGGTTCGTCGGTCCGGTGACGCCGAACAGGCCGCAGATGGCGTGCAGACAGAGTTCGCCGCCGACCTCGACCAGCGCGACGGTCGGCCAGCGGCGCGCTTCGGGAAGTCGCGCGAGGTCGGGGTCGACCACCTCCTCGGCGGCGGGGTCGAACGTCCAGACGCGGCTCTCGTCGTAGGTGCCCGGCCGCTCCCCGCCGACGCCGTGGTCGCTCGCGCTCTCACGGTCTGTGACGTCGGTGCCGCCGCCGACCAGGTAGACCAGCCCCGAATCGGGGTCGTAGACGCCGCCCATCGCCCAGTTGGGGTACGGACACCGGACGCCGGTTTCGGCGGTGAGGTCGCGCCAGCCCTCCCCGGGTTCGTAGACGAATATCTCGTCCGACGGCGGTTCGCCGGTCCCGTACGGGGCGTCCCGTGGCGCGCCGCCGAAGCTGAACACTTTCCCCTCGGCGGCGACCCCACACGGCGCCCACAGCGCCCGCGGCATGTCTTCGAGTCGCTCCCACGCTCCACCGTCCGTCTCGCCGCCGGCGGTCGGGTCGAAGCGGTATGTTCGCGCCACCGCCGGGAGGTTCTCGCCCGACTCGATGCCGCCGAAGTAGTAGATATTTCCGTCGACGACACCGCCGCCGGCGTCGCTCTGGGGTGCCGGAAGGCTCGCTTCCGCCGACCACGCGCCGTCTCCGTCGGGCGGTCGTTCGGTCGTGGTCGGGGTGGGCGTGGTCGTTTCGGTCGTAGTCGGAGTGAGCGTGGTGGTCGCGGGGGGCGTAGTGGAAGTCTCGGGAGTCGTGGTAGGGGTCGGAGTCGGCGTCGTCGATGTCGTCGGGTCGGCGGTCGTGGTGGTCGTCGTACTCGTCGGTGGCCGTCCGGACGTCGTTCCGGGGGTGGTCGACGTCGTCGGGTCGGCCGTCGTCTCGGTCGTAGTGGTCGTCGGTTCCGGGTCGCGGAACGACCCGGAACCGCCCGACTGGCCGCCCGACCCGCCGTTCGCACCGTCTCGAACCGCGCGTTCGTCCGTCGTCGCGGTCGCCGCGGTCGTCGTTGGCGTTTCGGTCGTCGCGGTCGCGTCGGTCGCTCGCGCGGCACTCGTCCCGCTCGTCGGCGTCTCGGTCGTCGTGAGCGACGGCATGACGGTCGTCTCCTCGTACGCCACGGTCGTCGGCGGTTCGAGGGTGGTCCGGGTTTCGGTCGTCCCGCGCTCGGCCGGGTCGCCGGCGGGGAACTCGGAACCGGAACAGCCGGCCGCCGAAGCGAGGAGACTCGCGCCGAGCGCGCGGAGGAGGATTCTCCTGGAGGGCATCCGTCGCACATCGTGTGCGTCGGCTGTTAAGTATGGGTCGCCACATCGGGCGGAACATCCGGCTTAACGGGGCTTTCGGTCGCCCCAGACGGCCGCCTTCGCCGGTCTTCTGCGGCGAAGCGACCCGCCGACCGAGAGGAACGCTTTTCCGCCCGGCGTTCGCGCCACCCGCCATGAAGCCCTCCCTGCGAACCCGCGTCTGGGCCGTCACTGCGGGCCTCTCCTTCGCGGCGGTGCTCGCGGCGCTCCTCGTCGCCGCAACCGGCGCGTCCCGCGTCTACGTGGGTTCCGGGTCGCTGGCCGTCGCCTGGATATCGTTCCAGGCGTACCGGTCGGGCGGTCGCTTCCAGTTCGAGTCCGAAACCCGACTCGCCGAGGCCCAGAGCGCCGCCGGCCGCGGACTGGCGAGCGCGCCCGAGATCCAGGCCGCGCTGCTCGACGTCTGCGAGCGCGCCGGCAAGTCGGTGCCGGCGACCGTCCTCGTCGCGATGGACGCGCCGGGAGCGAAGATCGGCTACGACGACGGCGACCCCCTGCTCGCGGTGGACCCGCGGCTCGCGACCGTCGTCGGTCCGGCCGGACTCCGGGCCGTCTTCGCCCACGAACTCGGCCACCTCGGCCGCGATTTGCACACCGACGCGATTCGACTCCACCTCCCGACAGTGCTCGGCTTCGGGGCGTTCTGGCTGGTCGCGCTCGCCGGGCGCGGCCGCGCCGTCGCCGGCCTCGGAAGCGCGCTCTTCCTCGCGCTCGCGCTCTCGTCCGACCGCCGGACCGCGCTCGTCCGGTACGCGCTCGGTCTAGGTGCCGAACCGCTGGCACTCGCGGCGAGTCGCTACGCGAACCGACTGGAGGAGTTCCGCGCCGACGCCTACGCCGCCCGGGTCGTCTCGCCGCCCGAACTCGCCGAGGCGCTCTACCGGATGGCGGCGGTCGCGACCGGCGACAACGACGAGGACGTGGCCGGGCCGATTCCCTGGACGGCCGACCGGTCGCTCCGGTTCGGACTGTTCGCCACCCACCCGTCCGTCGAGCGCCGGGTCGAGAGACTGGGCTGTGACCTCCCGGCGTGGGTCAGGCCGTACCGGCCGCACCTCGACGGGGACTGAGCAGGGACCGACGTCGACGCTACTTGGAGGTCGCCAGTCGCTCGAAGTTCCGGAACGTCTCCTCGACGTTCACGTCCGAGAAGGAGAGGTCGTTGTCATCCCAGCCGAAGTCCTCCCGGACGCGCCCGAGCAGGCGTTCCGTGAACTCCGGGTGGTACTGGACCGTCCAGAGGGGCGCCTCGCGGTGGCGGGTGGCGAAGTTCGAGTAGTAATCGGCGGTCGCGATGGGTTCCATCTCCCGGCCGCGGGCGACCACGTGGTCGCCGTGGACGGCCGGAATCACCTCCGAGACGCCCTCCAACAGCGGGTCGTCGCCGAGGTTGGCCCGGACCAGTCGGGTCGTCGGCCCGCGGTGCTGGACGATGCCGCCGAGCGCGGCGTTGACGAGTTGGTGGCCGAAACAGATGCCGAGCGTCGGAATCTCGCGGTCGACCAGGTCCCGGACCAGCGCCATCTCCTCGTCCATCCACGGATGCTCGTCGCTGTCGTACACGCCCGCCGTGCTGCCGCTGACGACCACGCCGTCCACGCCCGACAGCGAGGGTTGGCCGCCCTCCTCGGCGTAGTCGTACACCTCGCAGTCGTCGAGGTGGTCGACGATTTCGGGCACGAAGTACCGCGCGTCGGGGTCCACCTCGTTTTCGAGGACGAGTAACATTCGGTAGTAGACAGAGGGTGTCGAGAGGCGAAAAATGTGTTCGCCGAACCGGCGCGGCGGCCGCGCCGGTTCGGCGAGACGGAGCAGATGAGACGAGCGGACGAAACTCAGAGTCGGTCTCGGCCGCCCGAGGAGAACCGGTCGCCGGAGGGGCGCACGTCTCGAAGGAGACGGGCCACGCGCGTCCGGACGTCGCCGGCGACGTCCGGACGCGCGTCGCGGAGGTTTCGGGCGGCCGCGACGGACCGCCGACGCAGGCCCGGCGTCCGCGAGGCGACGAGCAGACCAGCGCCGGCGACCAGCAGGCCGACGACGGCGGAGAAGCCGACGGTCTCCAGCAGCGTGTCCGAGAAGAACGCCAGCCAGACGCCGCCGAGCGCGAGGAAGACGCCGGCGGCGGCGAGTCCGCCGTGGAGGGTGGTTCTCTCGTCGGGGGTTTCGGCGCGGTTTCGGGTCCGGGTCGACCGCCCGCGGGCGGTTCGATTCGAGGCGGCGGTCCGGGTCCGCCGGGAGGTTCGATCGCGAGTTCGATTAGAGTAGGTACTCTTCAGACTGCGTTGGCTCATCGTCCGGAGAGTACTACGGAGGCCAGCCAAAAGAAATTTAGTCAGACACGTGTCGAGCCTTCGTTCTATCGAGAACCAAATTGGAATTTGGTGGAACGTCCGTCACGCCAGGAACTCCGCGAGCGCCCGGTTCACTCGCGCCGGCGCGTCGTTCTGCACCCAGTGGCTCGCGTCGGGGAACCGCTCGACCCGGAGGTCCGGGACCCACGCGTCGAGGCCCTCGGTGAGTTCGACGCCGAGCGCGGGGTCGCGTTCGCCCCAGAGCAACAGCGTCGGGGCTCGAACGTCGAACGACCGCCGCTCGCCGCCGACGAGCGCGCGGAGTTCCCGCGCGGCGTTCTCGCGGAACGCCGCGCGGTAGTAGTTGACCGCCGACGTCAGCGCGCCCGGCGTGCAGGCCGCCTCGCGGTAGCGCCGGAGGTCGGTTTCGGAGAAGGCGTCGGGGTCCTCGGCGATGTCCCGGAACATCCCGACGACGGCTTCGCAGTCGCGAGCGCCGAGGACCGCCTCCGGAACTTGCGGCAACTGGAAGGCCATCGCGTACCACGACCGCCGCCACTGGTCGGGGTTGCGCCGGAGCGCCCGCCGGTACCGGCCCGGATGGGGCGCGTTCAGCACCGCGAGTTTCTCGACGACCCCGGGCTGACGAATTGCGGTTTCCCACGCAACCAGGCCGCCCCAGTCGTGGCCTACCACGTGGGCGCGCTCGGCCCCCAAGTGGTCTATCAGCCCCGCCACGTCGCCGACCAGTTCGTCGGTCCGATAGGCGTCGACCCCGCGGGGCTTCTCGGAGTCGTTGTACCCGCGCATGTCGGGCGCGACGACCCGGTGGCCGGCGTCGGCGAGCGCCGGAAGCTGACGCCGCCAGGAGTACCAGAACTCCGGGAAGCCGTGGAGGAGCACGACCGGCGGCGACGCCTCTTCGTCACCCTCCTCCCCTCTGCCGGCGGGCGACGACGCCTCGGCGTCGCCGCCCGCCTCGACGTAGTGGAGGCGCACCCCGTTCACGACCGCCTGTTCGTGGGACCAGGGACCTTCGATGCGCTCGCGACCCGTCCCCTTCCCGGAACTGTCGCTTCCGCCCGCGCTTCCGTCCTCGTTCGCGCTCGCACTCGGGCGCTCCATGGTCGGGCGCTCGGCGGCCGGGCGATTAAGCCTTGAGGCTCCGCGTCGCGGGTGGCGAGCGGACCGCCGGCCGAGAGCGCCGAGTCGAAGAAAAGGAGTTCAACCGTCCCGACCGCTTCGGCGTCGGCCGATTCGATACCGTTACGCTTCCGTGGTCGTTTCGTTCTCGCCCGTGGTCGTCTCGATTGTCGTCTCTCCCGCGGCGGTCTGGTTGCCGCCCAGCGGTTGGCCGTCGGGGCCGGTGACGATGACGTAGCCCGACTCGACGACCGGCGCACCGTCGACCGTGTACGGGTCGTCGGCCTGCGGGAAGTCGTACTCCTGGTTGTCGTTGGTGTCCCGGTGGGGCATCGCCACCAGCGTCTGGCTCTCGTTCAGCGGCCGGTCGAGTTGGACGACTACGTTCGAGTGGACGCCGGGTCCGAGGTACGTCGAGTTGCCGAGGACCGGCCCGACCGTGACGTCCTCGGCGGTCACGTACGCCCCGGTCGCGTTCTCCGCGGCGTGGACCACCAGGAAGCCGCCCTCGGGGACGACGACCCGCTCTATCATCACGGTCGTGTCGTTGGGCGTCCCGTCCTGGAAGGTGATGCCCGCGGTCTGGTTGAGGAAGATGACGCTCGCGTTCCGGTCGGCCGCGCCCACGGTTTCCGTTTCCCCGACCGCGCCGCCCTCGGTCGTCGTCTCGTTACCTGTCGCGGTCTCCGTCTCCTGTGCCAGCGGCGCGTCGCTCGCCGCCTGCGGCCCGGTCGTCTGGGTCGCGGCGCCGACCGCCAGCGTCGCGGTCGCCCCGACCACCACCGTCGCTACCAGCGCTACGATAACTGTCTTTCGTGTCATGGAAACCCCGCCGACGGTACGCCGAGCGCGTGGAAGAAACGCCCTAATCGTTCAGCCGACGAGCTGTCGGATAGCGAAAGCAAAACGGCCGGCGGCCCGCTGAAAACCTCGATTACGACCGTGAAATCGGCGGTTTCGGTCGCCGGGGACCGCCGCACACGGCGGTCCCCGGCGGACCCTCTACAGGTCGCACCGATTCGTTGCAGTTCTCCGCGATTCTCCGTGATTCGCCGGAACGTCGCCGAACTCTCGTCGTCGCCGAACGCACGTCGTCGCCGCTACCGCTCGGGCGTCGGCGATAGAAAGGCGGGGTCGGTTCCGATACGCTCCGTGCGTCTCAGGCCGTGGTCGTCTCGCCGGCGGGGGTCGCGGTCGCGTTACCCGCGCCGGTGGCCTGGACGGTGATGGACGCCCAGTCGGTCACCGGTTGACCGTCCTGGACGTACGGGTCGTCGGCCTGCGGGAAGTCGTACTGCTGGTTGTCGTTGGTGTCGCGGTGCGGCATCGCGATGAGCACCTGGCTCTCCTCCAGCGACTGGTTCAGCGTGACCGTCACGTTCCGGTGGACGCCGGGAGTGAGGTAGGTCGAGTTGCCGAGAACCGCCCCGGCCGCGTACTGCTGGGTCTGGGCTTCGCCGGGGGCGGTGGTGGTCGTCTCGACGGCGGGCACGGTCGTCGTCTGTGCCCCGGTCGCCGTCGCGGCCCCGGGTGTCGTCTCGCCGGCCGACTGCTGGGCCTCGTGGATCACGACGAAGCCACCCTCGGGGACGACGACCCGCTGCACTACGACGGCGGTGCCGTTCGAGGTCTGGTCCTGGAAGGTGACGTTCGCGGTCTGGCCGCCCGCCGCGGTGGTCGTCTCCTGGCCCGGTTCGGTTGTCGTCTCCTGTGCCATCGGCGCGCCGTTCGTCGCGTTCGGGGCGGTGCCGAGCGCGAACGCGGCCGGCGTTCCGAGCGCGAGCATCGCTACGACTGCTACGAGTACTGTCTTTCGTGTCATCTTCGACCTCGTCGGAGCCACCACCGAGTTCGGCAAGAAACGGTCCTATCGTTCAGCGCGGAACGAGCGACTTCTCTGGAGTCGGGTCGGCCGACCGCCGGGTAATCGGGATTGCGGCCCGTAATGCGGGCGTTCACGGCCGGCGAATTCGAGTTACGATTACGACAGCGGTCGGAACCAGACCGCGACCAGCAACAGTGCGAGGAAGACGTACGACCCCCGGACCAGCAGCATCGTCGCCAGTTCGGGTTCGGCGCGGCGCGCGAACAGCGCGACCGCCCCGAATCCGGCGACCGCGGCCGCGCTACTCGGCGGGAACACCGCCAGCGCCGCGAACCCGACCACGAGCGCGAGCGCGCAGGCCATGAGCGCGTAGGCCGCGGTGCGGGCGCGCTCGCGGCCGAGCGCGACCGCGACGGTTCGCTTCTCGATGGAGCGGTCGTACTCGAAGTCCTGGGCGTCGTCTATCACCTTCACGCCCGACAGCAACACGAGGAACACCGCCGCGAACGCCACCGGCGTCGCGGCGAGCGTCCCGGCCTGGACGTAGTAGCCGCCCAGAATCGCCAGCGCGATGCCGAGCGGGTAGCCCGTGGTCGTGGTGACGGGGTTCGTGTCGAGTTGGGGCGCGTGGTGGTAGCCGATGAGCCACGTCGGCACGGTCACCAGCGCCGCCCCGACCCCGACCGTCAGCCACAGTCCGGCCGTACAGGCGGCGAACAGCGCGGTCGACCCGGCGAGCGCGCGCTCGCACCCGGACTTCGTCAGCGGGTGGTCGTCGTCCTCGCCGCGGATGTAGAAGTCGACGTAGCCGTCTTTGACGTGCGCGGTGTACACCGCGGCGAAGATGGCGGTCGCGTGGAGCAGTCCCGACAGCGGCGAGAACGTCCCCGCGAGCACGCCGCCGAACAGCGAACTGGCGACCGGCGGGAGCATGAACACCGGGTGAACCTGCGAGGCGAGCGCCCGCGTCGCGGGGACGATGCCACTGCCGCGGCGCGAGAGGGACATGGAGCGTCAAACGACAGCGTGACGCATAAAATCTCAGGCCGGCTGAGAAGTTATAGGTCGCCGGGGCGAGAACCCCCGCGAGTGACCGCCAGCATCTACCGCACCGACGACGGACGCCGCGAGATTCGCGCCCGCTACCGCCGCATGCGAGACGACCTCGACGCCGAGTTCGACGAGGAATGGGTCGAGACGCGTTTCGGCCGGACCCACGTCCTCGCGACCGGTCCAGAGGATGCCCCGCCGCTGGTGGTCTTCCACGGCGGGAACGTCGTCAACCCCGTCAGCCTGGAGTGGTTCCTCCCGCTGGCCGATGACTACCGACTGTACGCCCCCGACACCGTCGGCCACCCCGGGCTGAGCGCCGAAACCCGGGTTTCGCCCGCGGGCGACGACTACGGGAAGTGGGTCGTCGACGTGCTCGACGGCCTCGACCTCGACCGCGTCCCGATGGTCGGACCTTCCTACGGCGCGGGCATCGTCGTCCGAACGGCGGCCTACGCGCCCGAGCGAATCGAGGCGGCGTCGCTGGTCGTCCCGTCGGGAATCGCCTCTGGGTCGGTGCTTCGGATGGTCCGGGCGGTCGTGGTGCCGATGCTCGTCTACCGGGCGTTCCCGACCCGCGAGCGTCTGCTTCGTGCGCTACAGCCGATGTTCAGCGAACCCGCCGACGAACTCGACCCGGAACTGGTCGACCTCGTCGGCGCCGTCTTCCGGCACGTGAAGATAGAGCGGGTGATGCCCGCGGAGGCGACCGCGGCGGAACTCGCGGACTTTCGCGCCCCGACCCAGGTCGTCGCCGCCGAGAACGACGTGTTCTTCCCGGCCGAGAAGGTGATTCCGCGGGCCAGGGAGGTCTTCCCGAACGTCGCCGACGTGGGACTGCTCGCCGATAGCGGTCACTTCCCCGCGCCGGCAACCCGCGTGGAGATGGTCGAACGAATCGCGGCGTTCCTCGGCGAGCGGGCGCGGTGAATCGGAATCAGCGCACCGCCTCGTACGCCTCGCGCATGATTTCGAGCGCCTCCTCTATCTGGGCCATGTCGGTGGCGTAGGAGATGCGGGCGTAGCCCTCGCCGTGCTCGCCGAACGCCTCGCCGGGGACCACGATGACCCCTCGCTCCAAGACCTCCTCGACCCAACCCTCGGGCACCTTCGGCATGGCGTAGAACGCGCCAGAGGGCTTCGGCGTCTCCAGGCCGATGTCGTCGAGACCGTCGAGCAGCACGTCGCGGCGTTCCTCGAAGGCGGCGACCATCTCGTCGACGCAGTCCTGGGGTCCCGAGAGCGCGGCCTCGGCGGCGTACTGGGCCGGCGCGCTCGCGCAAGCCTGGGCGTACTGGTGGACCCGGAGCATCCGCTCGATGCGACGCTCGCTCGCGGCGACCCAGCCGAGTCGCCACCCGGTCATCGAGTAGGACTTCGAGCAGGCGTTGACGACGACCACGTTGTCCGACTCGGCGAACGCCATCGGCGAGCGGTGGTCGCCCTCGAAGACGATGTGTTCGTACACCTCGTCGGAGATACAGAGTACGTCGTGCTCGTCGGCGATACGCGCGAACTCCCGCATGTCCGCTTCGGACTGGACCGCGCCGGTCGGGTTCGCTGGGCTGTTGACCACGAACGCCGCGGTGTCGTCGGTGATGGCGTCCTCGACGGCGGCGGGGTCGAGGGTGAGGTCGTCGCGGAGCGCCACCGGTCGGGGTTCGCCGCCCGCGATGTGGGTCAGCGCCTCGTAGGAGACGAAGCCGGGGTCGGGGTAGACGACCTCCTCGCCCGGGTCGACGTGGGCCTCGATGGCGATGTGGAGCGCCTCGCTCCCGCCGGCGGTGGCGATGAGGTTCTCGGGCGGCACCGAGTAGTCGTTGTCCCGGTCGTGCTTCGCGCTGATGGCCTCCCGGAGTCCGAGCGTCCCTTTGTTCGAGGTGTAGGCGTCGGACTCGCCCGACTCGATGGCGTCGACGGCCGCCCGCTTGGCGTGGTCGGGCGTGGGGAAGTCGGGTTGGCCGATGCCGAGGTTGATGGCGTCCTCGCCGGCCGCCTCGAACACTTCGCGGATGCCGCTGATGGAGACCTGCTCGACTCGCTCGGAGAAGTCCGTCATGTGTTCGTCTGTGCCACCCGGCACGATAATTCTTGATACTCTTCGGGCCGCCGGACCCGGTCGGTGTCTCGACGGGTGTTACTACGTTCGAAGTAACGCGCGCGTTACCACCGGAGGGATACGACCGAGACTATGGTCCCTGAATCGAGACGGGGATACTGTCCGACGAACGACCTCGCGAAACGATTCGTGCGACGACGGGAGCCTCCGAATGCCGATAGCTGAACTCCAACTCGACTCGTGCATCCTCCGAACCGCGATGACGTCCGCGCCCGACGCGGTCCTCAGATACGAACAGTGCCACCGCTCGGCGGACGGCGTCCGACTGTACGCCTGGGTGGAAACCGACGACTTCGGCGCGTTCGCCGAGGCGCTTGCGGCCGACGACACCGTCGCGAACCCGGCCGTCCTCGCGGTGGACGCCGGCCGTCGCCTCTACCGGGTCGAGTTCACCGAGGCGGGACGCGCCGCCTCGCTCTCGCCCGTTCGGGCCGAACTCGACATCGTCGTCCTCGACGCGCGGGCGACGGCGGAGGGGTGGACGGTTCGGCTGTTCACCCCGGACAACGAAGCGCTCTCGGCGTTCACCGACGAGTGCGACGAGCGAAACCTCTCGTTCACCGTCGAGACGCTCCAGCAGGCGCCGCCGCGGTCCGGGCAGACCGCGGCGGAGTTGACGTCTCCCCAGCGGGAGGCCCTGGAGGTCGCGCTGGAGGAGGGGTACTTCGAAGTTCCGCGCCGGGCGGCGCTGCGGGACGTCGCGGAAAAACTCGGCATCTCGGCGCAGGCGGCGTCCGAGCGCCTGCGCCGGGGCGTGGCGTCGTTCCTCCGGACCAGACTCCGCGAGGAGTGACGCCCGCCGCTCTCAGGACAACCGCGCCGCGATGTCGGCCTCGGTGATGATGCCGACGGTGTTACCGCGCTCGGTGACGATGACCGCCTTGTTGTGGCCGAGGTCGGTGCTGATCTCGTCGAGCGTGGCGTTGGGCGACTTGGTGGGGAAGCTCTCGCCCATGAACTCCTCGACTGGCTGGTCGCGGGCGTCCTCGTCGACGCTCATCAGGTCTTCGAAGCTGATGGACCCGACCGGGACGCCGTCCTCGATGACCGGCAATTGCGAGAACCCCGCGTCCTGCATCCGGGTGACGGCCCGGCTCACCGGGTCGTCGGGGGCCACGCTGACGACTTCCTCGTGCATCAGGTCGCCCGCCCGGACGATGTCGCCCTCCGACTCCTCGAGGGCTTCGACGATTCGCCGGAGCGTCGAGAGCCGGGGGTCGACGTCGCCGCCCTCGATTCGGGCGATGAGCGGCTGGGAGACGCCCGCGCGGTCGGCCAACTCGCTCTGGGTGAGCCCGAGGTCGGTCCGACGCTCGCGGACGTCCTGTGGCGTCGGTAATTCCATACCTCCGGATTACCATGGGTTATGGATAAAGCTTCGGACTGTCGACGCCCGAGAATCGTTCGCCCCGTCACGCTCCGATTACGCGGAGAAATCGCCCGATTCGGTCGCCGAACTCACTCCTCGCTGCCGAACTCGATCTCCTCGTCCTCGGCGTACTCGAGGGTTTCCACCACGTCGAGCGGAACGTCGCGGAGCGCGCCGCCGATTTCGCTCTTGGCGATGCGCTGGGCATGTTCCTCGCCCTCGGCGTTGAACACCTTCATCTCCAGCAGCAGGCCGACCAGCGCGGTGCCGGCGGCGATGAACGCCGAGTCGAACGGTTCGCCGCAGGCGGGACAGCCTGTCGCGCCGACCTCGACCTCGACATAGTCCATGTTCTTCTGATTCAATCGCTTGCCGGCCTCGCTCACGGCGACGCCGATTGCATCGTCGATGTCTTCGACGTCGCGGACGAGCCACGCGGCTTCCATCGCAACGAGATAGTTGCTCATACCTACCAGTCGGTTCGCGTAGTTTCGTGCTTTTTGGTTTCGTCCCGCCGCGTTTGCCGCGTCGACGTGGGTTTCGGTGACGTCGTGCAACCACCGAGTTCGGACGCGGCCGGTTCCGGCACGGCGACACCGCCGGCCCACCGGTCGCGCTCGGAGCGCGCACGTAATTCCGATAATGCTCATAACTTATGCCTACGCCGAGCGTCGCCAAACCCCGGTATACGACTGCGCGGCGCGCCACCTCTACGAGATTGGACGTAACGCAAACCGAGTTGAATCGATAGACGGCGCCGGGGTGAATCAGTCGGATAAACCGTTATGAATAATATCTGCACGAAAACGTTTTATGTAGGCTCGGCCGACCGCCGGATGAGGTACGACCGTCCGATGTACACGCGGATCCACAACGCAATCGTGTTCGCCCTGTATCAGACGAGCGTCGCCGCCAGCATCCTGCTGCTCCCGCTGGCGGTGCTCGCCCGACAGATCGGCGTCCCGCTCCCCGCCCACAGAATCGTAGACCGACTCGCCCGTGCGTACGACGCGGCCGCCTGAGGCGTCCGAGCGAATCCGAGAGGAGAACCGCTTTTCGCGCCAGACCGTCCAGACCAAGCGCTCGCTGAACTTCCCGACTGTCTCGCCGGAGACGCCCCGCGAGCGGCCCGTCGCTGAAAAGGGACTTCGTCCACCGGAAAGGTTGGTTTTATCAGTGCTGACGGACTACTGTCTGGCAATGCGTAATCCGATGCACGGTTCCGAGTTCTCGCAGAACGCGTCGCGTCTCGCAGCCGACCAGAACCCCTACGAGCCGGAGCTCGGCTCGATGCCGGACCGCTCGGGTTCGGTCGACATGGAGGACGTCCAGCAGCTCAAGACCGGGACGACCACCGTCGGCCTGACGACGAACGACGGCGTCGTGATGGCGACCGACCAGCGCGCCAGCCTCGGCAACATGGTTTCGAGCAAGACCGCCCAGAAGGTCGAGCAGGTCCACCCGCAGGGCGCGCTCACCATCGCCGGGTCGGTTTCGGCCGCCCAGTCTCTCATCCGCACGCTCAAGGTCGAGGGTAACCTCTACGAAACCCGCCGCGGCGAGGACATGAGCATGCAGGCGCTCTCGACGCTCACCAGCAACCTCCTGCGCTCGGGCGCGTTCCTCATCGTCGTCCCCATCCTCGGCGGCGTCGACGACGAGGGCGGCCACGTCTACTCCTTCGACGCGCTCGGCGGCGTGACCGAGGAAACCTACACCGTCTCCGGTTCGGGTTCGCAGTTCGCGCTCGGCGTTCTCGAACAGGACTACCACGAGGACCTCAGCCAGGACGAGGCCCGCGAGGTCGCGGTGCGCTGTATCAAGAGCGCGACCGAGCGCGACACCGCCTCCGGCAACGGCATGTGGCTCGCCGAAATCGACGCCGAGGGCGTCGAGATCTCGAACTACGAGAACTACGACGACGCGCTGTAGGAGTCCTCTCTTCCCTCTCTGCGGATTCCGTTCGGAGTCTTTCGAGAGCCGGCGGCATTCGCATCACGCCGGGAGTCCCGTTCGCGGCCCGGGCTTCTCGGCGCGACCGTTCCACCCTCCGCCGCGTCTGAAGAAATCGGGGGTCCCCGCCCGCCCGCGGTTGAACTACCGAAATATTTATATTTTCTCGCCGGAACGTTCGGTTGCAGTGCTGGTCGCGTGCCAGTAACTGTCACCCCCTGGGCTCACCACCCACCATTACCACCCCCCGAGGCTCCGATTTTTCGTCGGGGCCTCCCCACCCACCTACCCGCCGAGTCGCATCGCCGACGGCGATGCGACTCGGCGGACGGTCGGACGGTTCCGTCGTCGAAAAACGGTCGCGTGGCCGAGCGCTCGCCGTCGTCACTCGCGTTCCATCTCGGTGCCGCCCCGGCCCACCCAGTCGGCGAAAGTCCCGTCGATGAGCGTCATCGACTGGTGGTCGATGTACGCCCGCTGCATGCCGTAGACCGCCTCCTCGAAGTCCATCCCGTCGTCCAGCCGATTTCGGACCTGCTCGCGCTTCCAACTCGCGGGGGTGAGGCCGTGGCGGGCGCGCTGGCGGAGCGGCCAGAGGTATTTGGCGGCCTCTTCGTCGCTCAACCCCCGGGCCTGGAGGCCGTCCTTCGCGTAGGCGAACAGGTCGGCGTAGAGTTTCTCGCGGTCGGTCGTCTCCTCGCCCGCGTTGGTAATCCAGTAGATGTCGGCGTCGAGGCCGTCCTCCATCGCGGCGTAGAAGTTGTCCTTGGCGACCACCCAGTCGAGGTGGCGGACCGGGTGCTCGTGGCGGAAGGTCGCCTCGAGCAGGCCCGCGAACGCCGCCTGGAACGCGATGGAGTCCCGGACCGTGGGCTGGGCCGCGATGGGTCGGAACTCGATGCGAGCGTTCGCGGACGACTCGGTGGCCCCGCCGAACACCGGCCGAACCCACCGCCAGTAGGTGCCGTGTTTCATCCGGAAGTTGGCGAACTGGTCGTCGAAGCGGTCGGTCGTGGCGACGGGCATCGGGACGAGCGTGCGGTCCTCGACCACGTCCCGGATGGCGTCCTCGACCGACTCGATGTCCTCGGGGAACCGGACCTTGCCCGGCGCGTCGGCGTCGTGGTTCAGCACCGACTCGAACACCGAGATGCGGTGTTCGTCGTAGCCGTCGTCGAGGATGGCCTCGGGGTCGGCGTCGTCGTCGTAGAGGTCCGGTGGGAAGAACGGGGAGTTGACTCCGAGCGCGAGTAGGGGCGCCGCGATGCGGACGGCGTAGGTGAAGTACGTCGGCAGGTCGCGGGCGTGGGGCACCTGGTAGTGGGGCTGGATGGAGGTGATGAGGCTCTCGGGTAACACCGTGTCGTCCTGGAGGTGGACGTGCGGGGCGTCGAGCGCCATCCGGGCCTGCGCGTCGGTGTTGGCCATCGCGTGGTAGCGCACCGAGTCGCTCATGTTCGAGGCGATCTTCACCCCGCGGTCCTCGACGCTGTCGGTGAGGTAGTGGTGGGCCGTCTCGCCCTCCGGCGGGATGGTCCAGAGCGCGTCGCTGACCAGCCGCATCCCCTCCGCGCCGGTCCGGTCCTCGGCCGCCGACAGCCTGGCCTTGACCTCCGACTCCTGGGCCGCCAGTCCGTGGGAGTTCAGCGGCTGGGGACTGGTCGACATCTCGGCGTTGTGGAGGCCGAGTTCCTTCTCGAAGCCGATGAGTTCGAGCAGTCGCCGCGGCACCCGAGTCAGCGCGGCGGTTTCGGCGTCGACGGCGTAGAACTCGTACTCGAAGCCGATGATGGCCTGGGGGTTGTCGAACGTCCCCGCCTCTACTTCCTCGACGATGACCTCGGCGTCGGCCTCGACGCTGGCCTGGAACTCCTCGGGGTCCACGTCGAGGACCTCCGTCACCGCCGCGGCGAGGTCGGACTCTGGCATAGGGGCTACTCGTCTCGGAATCGCCTTGAATCCACGGGCTACGGTTCCGACGCGGGGTCGGGGTTTCGGGACTCTGCGGCGTCGGAGGACGCCGGGGAGTCCGGGCCGAGCCTCGCCGCGACCCGGAATGCACCCGCGTCGAAGAGCGCGAACAGGCTCCCGACGACGGCCCCGACGAGGAACGCCAACAGCGAGGCCACCGCGGCCGCGAAGACGAAGAACGCGACCGTGTCGGCCTCCATACGAGCGAGGTCCCGGAGTCGAACCCGGGGGACGAGAGCGACGACGACGATGGCCCAGAGGAAGCAGACGCCGTCGACGCCGCCCCACTTCATCCCCGCGCCGAACATCTCGGAAAGCGCCGGTTTCGCGTCTGCGTCCGTCTCCGCGCCCCCGTCCGACCCTGCGCCGGCCACTTCTGCGAGCGTGCAACGAGTCGTCCACCACGTCGCGGCCCACAGCAGGACGTAGAGCGCGAGGCCGACGAGCGTCGACAGGCCCCCGAGCAGTTCGCCGAGCGCGCCGGCGAGGTACAGCGCCGCAACCAGCGCGGCGACGAACGCGGCGGTGTGGAACGTCGCCAGCGTCCAGACGACGAGGGGGTCGTCGGCGCCCGCGAACGCACCCTCCGCGTCGGCGGAGGGCGCGTTCGCATCCAAATCCACCTCCTCAGCCATGGGCGAGCACCTCCGCCAGCGCCACAAGCACCGCGAACGCCAGCGCCGTCGCGCCGTAGCTCCGCCGGAGGCGCCGCCGGCCCGCGCGGCCGAGTTCGTCGGCGCGGCGGTAGCGGTGGACGACCAGCGTCCGGACGAGCGAGAGCGCGAGCACCGCCAGCACGAGCGCCAGTTTCGCGACGAACGCGGTCCCCCACGGCGTCTCCGTCCCCGGGACGTAGGGCGCGAGGCTCCCGAGGTTGCCGACGCCGGTCATCACGAGGACGCCGGTCGCGGCCCAGAACAGTCGCTCGTAGCCCGCCGCGACGGCGAGCGCGGGGACGCCCGTGCTCGCCGTCGCGACCTCGCTCGCATCTCCCGTCCCGGACTCGCTCTCGCCGACCGGCGCCGTGTCGAATCCCGTCGTCCGGAACAGCCACCACGCCAGGGTCGCACCGCCGAGCGCCAGCGCCGCGCCGAGCAGGTGGAGCCAGCGAATCGCCAGCACGCTACTCCCACCCCGCGTTCGTGCCGGACTGTCGACCGGAGTCGCCCGAGGCGGCCGCGAAGTCTCCCGAGTTCGCGGCCGCCATGTCGGCGACGAACTCGGTCGTGGCGAACGCCAGCGCCAGCGCGACGGGGGCGGTCAGCGCCGTGCCGACCACGACGCCGACCGCGCCGAGGTTGACCACGACCGGAGTGACGACCGCGGAGACGACCGCGCCGAACACCAGGTATCCCAGCGCGAACGAGAAGTACGGCCCGCCCGAAAGCGCCCAGTCGAGACTGCGCGAGAGCGCCGCCGCGAGGCCGGCACCCTCCACTACCACCAGGTACGGCGTCGCGTAGAAGCAGTACGCCGCGACGAAGTACAGCGGAATCGCCAGCAGGACGAGCGGTCCCGCGGCGAGTCCCAGGCCGACCAGCGCGAACGTCGGCGCCGAAATCAGCGCCTGCCACCCTAGCACCGGCAGGAAGTACCGCCGGACGTTGCCGACGAAGTCGTACTCGTTGACGCGGAGGAGGTCGGCGACGCTCCCGAGGTAGCCCGCGACGAGCGCCGCGTTGACGACCAGAAACACCGGAAACAGCCACAGCGGCGACGAGACGTGGACTCCGGGCCCCTGGTTTGGTAGGCTTACGAACGTCCAGAGGTCGGCCACCGTCATCGGGAACGGGAACTTGACGCCGAAGTGGCCGCCCTCGAACGCCGCGACCCGCCGGATGGCGTCGACGTTCAGCACGCTCGAAAGCACGGGGACGGCCGCCAGCGGCAGGTGGTCGCTCGCGCGCTCCCACCCGGCCCCCAACCGGGCGGTGAACGACCGCCCGGTGCTCCTGGCGTCTCCGGAGGAATTCGGAGTGTCGGTCGGCGCGGTGGAGGCGTCGTCGGGGGACTCGGAGACGTCGTCGGGAGCGTCCGGCGCATCGTCGGTCGAATCGTCTGGAGAGTCCTCGGGGGCGTCGTCTGGCGGGGAGGGCATCGTCCGTCCGTGCGTCCGGCCGCAGAATAAATCTTCCCGAGGCGACACGTCGGACGGGGAGTCGGTCGGTTTATCTGGGGCTACCGACTACCCTCGCTCGATGGAGTTCGGGGAGTTCGCCGACGCGGCGGCCGAAATCGAGGAACTGAGCGCCGACACGGAGATAATCGAGCGCGTGACCGAACTGCTGTCGCGCGCCGACGCCGAGAGCGACGGCGCCGCGGGCGAGGACAGCGCGACCGACGAACTCCCAGTGCTCGCGCGGTTCGTCCAGGGCCGAGTGTTCCCCGCCTGGTCGTCGACGACGCTCGACATCGGGCCGAACTACTGCTACGAGGCCATCGCGCGGGCGGCCGGGACGAACGTCTCGGCGGCCGACGTCGAGTCCCGACTCGCAGAGGTCGGCGACATCGGCGAGGTGGCCGCGGGCTACGACTTCGGCGGCCAGCAGGGGCTGGCGGCGTTCGGTTCGGGCGGCGGGAGCGAGGACCTCACGGTCGCCGAAGTCGCCGAGGAACTGGCGACGCTCGCCGCCGCCGAGGGGTCGGGGAGCCAGGACAAGAAGATAGACCTGCTGTTCGCGCTGTTCAACCGCGCGAGTTCGCGGGAGGCGCGCTACCTCGCTCGACTCGTGCTCTCGGAGATGCGCATCGGCGTCGGCGAGGGCACCGTCAGGGACGCCATCGCGGCCGCCTTCGACGTGCCGGTCGAGTCGGTCGAGCGCGCCCTCCAGGTGTCGAACGACTACGGCGAGGTCGCCCGCGTCGCGCGCGACGCGGGCGAGGCCGGCCTCGACGAGATGGACCTCGAAGTCGGTCGGCCGGTCCAGGCGATGCTCGCGCAAGCCGGCACCGTGAGCGATGCGCTCGACGATTGGGAGGAGACTGCGGTGGAGTGGAAGTTCGACGGTGCGCGCGTCCAACTCCACTACGACCCCGACGGACTCGCCCGCTCGGCCGACGACGACGCGTCGTCGTCGGCCGAGCGCACGGTCGCGGTCTTCTCGCGCAACATGGAGGACGTGACCGACGCGCTCCCCGAGGTCGTCGAGTACGTCGAGGAGCACCTCGACGTGCCGGCCATCCTCGACGGCGAGGTGGTCGCCACCGACGACGACGGCGACCCCCTGCCGTTCCAGGAGGTGCTGCGACGGTTCCGCCGGAAGCACGACGTCGCCCGCGCCCGCGAGGCGGTCGAACTCGACCTGTTCGCGTTCGACTGCCTCCACGCCGACGGCGACGACCTGCTCCGCGCACCCCTCACGGAGCGCCACGACCGCCTCGAAGACGTCCTCTCGGGAGGCGTGTCGGCGCTGTGGGTTTCCGACGACCCCGACCAAATCGCCGAGATAGAGGAAAACGCCCTCGACGCGGGCCACGAGGGCATCATGCTCAAGAATCCCGACTCGACGTACTCGCCGGGCCGCCGCGGGAAGAACTGGCTCAAGCGCAAGCCCGACGTCGAGACGCTGGACCTCGTGGTCACGGGCGCCGAGTGGGGCGAGGGCCGGCGGGCGAGCTTTCTAGGAACCTTCCTGCTGTCGGCTCGAACCGACGACGGCGACTTCGAGACGCTCGGAAAGGTCGCCACCGGCATCACCGACGAGGAACTCGCGGAGTTGACCGAACTGCTCGAACCGCACATCCGGACGCAGGACGGCCAGGACGTCGAGATTGCTCCCGAGGTCGTCTTCGAGGTCGGCTACGAGGAGATCCAGGAGTCGCCGACCTACTCGTCGGGCTACGCGCTCCGGTTCCCCCGGTTCCTCGGCGTTCGCGACGACAAGACGCCCGAGAGCGCCGATTCGCTTTCGCGAGTCGAGCGACTCGCAGACGCCCAGTAACGCGAATCTATTTCTGTCGGCGAGCGAAACAGTCTCGGGTGACAGGAGACGGTGTCGCAATCGAACGCGGGCGGTCCTCCACCCCGGCCAGCGCGCCGTCGAAGTGGCGATTCCTCGTGGTCCTCCCCGCGCTGGAACTACCGGTCGCCGTCCTCGCACTTCTGTCGTCCGCGGCGGTCGGGCCGTCTCACGCCGTCACGGCCTCGCTCGCTATCTTCCTCATGTACGCGACGCCGGTCGTCGGCCCGCTGTCGTTCGCCGGTCTGTACCTCGACGGTTCGCGCCGAACTGCCACCAGCGGTCGCCGCGAGCGCGGCGACCGCTGGTGGCTCTACGCCCTCGTCGCGCTCGCGTTCGCGGCCGTCCTCACCTACCACGCCTCCGGCGGCACCGAAGGCAACGCCGCACTGTTCGGCCTCTGGGAACCCTCGGTCGCGCTCGCGCTGGCGATGGTCCCGGTCGGCGTTGCGAACTTCCTCCGTCGCTACGCGTTCTGATTCGGATCGGACGGCGCTCGCGGGTTCGCCGACTCCCGACCTTCGACTCGCCGAGTGCCGACCTGCAGGCCCGCCAGGTGCCCGACGTCCGTCACCTGGCCGCGAAGGTTCAAATAGGAGAACGGGACCAACCCAGGACGTGACCTGAGCGGTCCCCGGAGCGGGACGCGGTCGCGCGGTGCGCGCCGCTTCGGGGTGACAGACCCTCGCGAGGACGCGCACCGCCTGTTAGCCCTCTCGACCGCCGTTCCGGAGCAACTGCGTCGAAGGCAGACGACTTTCGAGGCCATTTTTCGAGACGTCCGAAGCCGAACCGTTTAGGCCGCTTCCCCACCAACGCCCGGCCATGACGATTCGCCACGACGGACTCCTCGTCGACTGGCTCGGCTACGCGACGCTCCGCATCGAAGCGCCCGGCGGTCCCGTGGTCTACCTTGACCCAGGGCGCTACGGCGTCCTGACCGGCGAGTGGCGCCCCGACAGCGCCGACGCGACCCACCCCGAAGCCCGCGACTACCGGCCAGAAGACGGCGATTTGGTGCTGGTCACCCACGACCACCACTACGATTCGGACGGCATCGAGCGCGTGGCGGCAGACGACGCCACGGTCGTCGTCTACGACGCGGTCTACCCGAAGGGAATCGACCGCGACGTCAAGGACCTCGGCGACCTCCCCTACGAGGTGGTCAAGGTGAGCGACGGGACCGACCGGATGTTCGGCGACGTCATCGTCCGAACCGTCGAGGCCTACAACGAACCGGACGGTCCGCACACCCGCGAGAACGGCGAACCGTTCCACCCCGAGGGCTCGGGCACGGGGTACATCGTCACCGTGGACGGGACCGACGTCTTCTGGCCGGGTGACTCCGACGCGCTCGACGGCCACGCCGCGCTCGACGTCTCGCTGTTCTGTCCGCCCATCGGTGGGTCGTTCACGATGGACCGCCGCGAGGCCGCCGACCTGGCCGAGGCGATGGACCCGGACCTCGTGTTGCCGATTCACTACGACACGTTCGAGGCGCTCGAAACCGACTCGGCCGCGTTCGCGTCCGACGTGGCGTCCCGCGGCGTCCCCGTGGTGCTCGACGAGCGCGAGTAGTCGACCCCAACCTCTTTTCCGCTCTCCGTCGTTCCGTCGACCATGGGACGCGAACGGGGCCTCCTCCGGACCGAGACGGGCGAGTACCCGTTCGTGAAGTTCGGCGACGGCGAGCGTCCGCTGGTGATCTTCGCCGGCCTGAGCGACGCGTTCCAGCCGGAACGCCCCGCGCCGTTCTTCGCGCTGCTGCTCGAACGCTACTACTATCGGCTCTTCACCGACGAACACACCCTCTACGTCGTCGGTCGAAGACGGCGACTCCCCTACGGGACGACGACCCGCGACATGGCCGGCGAGTACGCCGACGTGCTCTCGAATCTCGACCTCGGTCCGGCGGACGTGCTGGGCGTCTCGCTCGGTGGTTTGATCGCCCAGCACCTCGCGGCCGACCACCCTGGTCTGGTCCGGCGACTCGTCCTGGGCGTCTCGGGCGCGCGCGTCGGCGTCGCGGGCCGCCGGACGCTCGAACGCTGGCGCGAGTGGGCCGACCGCGGGTGGTGGTTCGACGCCTACCTCGACGCGATTCCGGTGACCTACACCGGCTACCGTCGGTGGCTCTACCCGCCGTTGATTCGGACGGTCGGTCGACCGTTGCTCTCGGAACCCGCGGCGGTTTCCGACGTCGCCGTCTCCTGCCAGGCGTGTCTCGACCACGACTCGAGCGACCGCCTCGGCGAAATCGAGGCGCCGACGCTCGTGATCGGCGGCACCGAGGACCACTTCTTCCCCGAGGCGACCCTGCGAGGGACCGCCGAGGCGATTCCGAACGCGCGTCTCGAACTCATCGAGGGGACGGGCCACGGCGCGTTCGAGGAGCGAAAGCGGGCGTTCGACCGGACCGTGAAGGTGTTCCTCGACGATAGCGCGTAGTCCACGCGAGCGGGTCGGGCGTCGACGACGCCCGACCCGCCCGACACTGCGCTCTACCGCGTCCGCGCCGCCCGCTTCGAGAACCGGTTAGATTATTTACCCGTGCGTCCGAATCGACGTCCAAGATGCGTTTCGAAAGTCCCGGCGTCGAACCCCCTGCGGAGTGGCCCTACGCCACGGAGGCGACGGTCTGCGCCGCCTGCGGTCGGGCGAGCGACCGCCACCTCGTCGTCGATTCGCTGGGACTCGTCTGGGGCGCGGCGACTCGCGGTGGCCTCGCGCCGAGCGAGGTCGGTGAGTACGTCGGCACGTTGGAGTTTCGGTGCTGTACCGACTGCTGGACCGATGCGGGCGTCGCCGCGCTCGACGGTGCTCGGACGCTCCTCGCCCGGGAAACCCGCGCCGAGGACGGCCGACCGTTCGCGCTCGACGCGCGGAAGGTCGCGGCCGCCGCACGACTCGACGCGCAGAAGGTCGCGGTCGCCGACCTCTGGCCGCTCGGTCGGACCGGTCCCGAACTCGAACACGTCAGGGCGCAGGACGCAGCGGTCGAGGACCTGTTGGCGTCGCTGTCCGGGGAGTGACGCGCCGCGTCGGCGAACCGCCGGACCGGCGCCGACGCAGGGTCGGCCGTCACTCGGCGTCGATCATCACTTCGGTCGCCTTGACGACCGCGTTCACCTCGTCGCCCTCCTCGATGCCGAGTCGGTCGACCGAGTTCGCGGTGATGACCGCGGTCACCCGCTGGCCGCCGTCGGTTTCGACCGCGACCTCGGCCATCAGTCCCTCGGTTTCGACCGATTGGACCGTTCCCGCGAGCCTGTTGCGTGCACTGAGCGTCATGCGAACCGGCTACGACGTTCCGCGTGTTAAGCGTTCGAGCCGAGAATCGCGCGGACGATACGTCGCCGATGCTACACAACCTTCTTGTTACCGCGACGACGATTTCTCGTATGGCAACCCGCGATACGCCGAACTTCTGTTCGCAATGCGGCGACGCCCTATCGCCGGGAGACGCCTTCTGCTCGCAGTGCGGGGCCGGCGTCGACGACGACTTGGGACGGTCTGGGTCGCGCGCCACCGCCGGCGCGAGCGCCGGCGGTGGCGCGTCCACGCGGTCGGCCCGCTCCGGGCCGCGGTCGGACTTCCGCCGCCGGGTCGAGGACCTCACCGTCGAAGGCTGGGACGTGAAACACGACTACGGCGACCGCGTGGTGATGATAAACCGCGGCTTCGGTTCGATACCGGTCCACCTGCTCCTGCTGGTGTTCACCAGCGGCGTGGGGAACGTCCTCTACGCCGCGTACCGTTACTCGCCGGGCGCCGAACGAATCGAACTCCGCGAGGACGGCACCGACCGCTACTCGCCCGGCCGCGGACTCGACACGGAGTGGAGTCTGTCGGGGGCTATCGCGCTGGTCGCGAGCATCGTCTTAGGCGGTTTCCTCGCGTTCGCCGGACTGGGACTGATGGTCGACTCCGCGATTCTCCTCGGAACGGCGGTGCTATTCGTCGGCGTCGCGTCCGTCGCGTTCGCCGCGCAGTTCGTCCCCGGGTTCGAGTCGCCGACCACCTTCGGCCGGCGTCGGACCACCGACGAGGAGGTCGTCACCGCCCCGGAGACGCCCTGCGTCGCCTGCTCCCGGCCGGTCGGAACCGGCGTAAAACGGAGCTTCACCGAACGCCGATACGTCGCCGGAGTGCCGGTCGAGACGGTCGAGTCCGGCGAGAACCACTACTGCCGGTCCTGCGCGAACGGCGACCCGTTCACCGGCGAGTTCGAATTCGAGCGAGCGACCGGCGAGAAGAGCCGAGAGTTCGTCTGACCCGCGTTCGTCCTCAGCGAACGAGCGCGCCGAACACTCGCTCCTCGATTTTCCTGAGGTGTTCGCCCGCCGTCGTCGGTGCGATTCCGACCGCCGACGCGACGTCTTCGTGCGTTGATTCCCGCGGTGACCGGTAGTATCCGAGTTCCACCGCTGCTTCGAGCACTTCCCGCTGACGGGTCGTCAGCAGTCTCGTGAACGACTCGACCTCGGGGTCGTACTCGCCCGTTTCCACGACCTCGAAATCGAGGACCGTCTCGTCGGCGACCTTTTGAAACAGCTCCCGGAGGTCGGCGTCGCTCCCGAGGTGCGTTATCCGGAGCGAACCGTCGTCGTTGATGCGTATCGGCGTCTCGACGACGACGTCCGACTCGCGGCCGAGTTCCAGCACGCGCCGCGTCGAGTCGGTCGGTTCGAACTGGCTCACCGCCATCCACCGCTCGTCACCCGAGACGAGCGAGTCGACGACGTGGGGCGACTCCCGCATTATCTCCTCGTACCGTTCCCGGTCGCCGCTCCCTTCGGCGAACAACAGAACGGTCCCGTCAGCGAGGAGTTCGACGTGGTGGATCGCCTCCCGCGAAATCGAGGGCTCTTCGGCGAGTTCCGCTCCGAGCGGGTGGAACGCTCCGCTCTCGCCGGGGCGGGCGACCACCGTGAGATATCGCATACGAGCGCGGAGACGCCGACCGAACTTAAAGAGGCGCGGATGGCCCGCAGTCGACGCTTCGTATTCGGGTGCGAAGCGTCGACCATGTCACGAGAGTACCCCGACGTCGCGATAGTCGGCGGCGGCATCTGCGGACTGACCGCGGCGCTCGCGCTCGAACGGCGGGGGTGGACACCGACCGTCTACGAGGCGGCGTCCGAGTACCGCCCCGTCGGCGCAGGCATCCTCCTGCAGACGAACGCCCTCCTCGTCCTGGACCGTCTCGGTGTCGCCGAACGGGTCCGGGACGCGGGAGTCTCCCTCGCCGACACCGAGATTCGCTCGCCGAGTGGGCGCGTCCTGCAACGGTTCGGCCTCGACGCGGTCGAGCGCCGCGAGTTCGGCTACGGATTCGTCGCGATTCACCGCGCCGCCCTCCAGCGGATTCTCCTGGACGAACTCGACGCCGAGGTCCGGACGGGGATGAACTGCATCGCGGTGACCGATACGGAGACGCCGACGGTCCGGTTCGCCGACGGGACGACGGTCGGTCCGGACGTCCTCGTCGGCGCCGACGGCATCGGGTCGGCCGTTCGCGAGGCCGTCTCCCCAAGCGTCGGCCCGCAACCGTTCGACGGCGTCGTCTACCGCGCCGTCGCCGGGGTAGAACTGGCCGAGGAACACCGCGCCAGCGGGTTCGAGGTGTGGGGCGACGGAACCTACGCCGGCGGGGCGCCCGTCGACGGCGACCGGTTCTACCTGTTCGCCACGGCGCCCGAACCGCTGGCGGTCGACGGGACGGACGCCCGGGCGACGGTCGCGGCGCTCCGGAACCGCCTCGACGAGTTCCCCGACCCGGTCCCGGCCGTCGTCGAGTCGCTCGAACCGGGCGACGTGTTCGCCACCGGCCTGGCGGACGTCCCGCCGCTCGACCGCTGGCACCGCGACGCCGTCGTCCTCGCGGGCGACGCGGCCCACGCCATGCTCCCGTTCGCCGGACAGGGCGCGGCCCAGGGCGTCGAGGACGCGCTCGCACTGGCCCACGCGCTCGACGCCCACGAGGAGCGGTCGGCGGCCTTCCGGGCCTACGAAACCGAGCGAAAGCCCCGGGCCGACCGGATTCGGTCCGAATCGCGCAGGCTGGGGGAACTCGGGACGATGCGGTCGACCCTCGGCTGTCGGGTCCGAAACGCCGCGGCCGGCCTCCTCCCGGCCGCGCTCCTGCGACGGTCCCGGCGGCGCCGCGCCGCCGGGACGTCGCTCCCGGAAACCGGTCCTACTCCGCGTCCGAAGACCGGCGCCGACGACTGACTCCGCGTGCGGTCGCTCGTGCAGTCGGGTCGAAAGAAAGAGTCGTTCGGGAGTTACAGCACGCCCATGTCGCTCAGCCGTTCGGGCAGGTACTCTTCGGTCACGAAGTCCAGGCCGTGGGAGGCCAGCGACTGCTGTTCGGACTTCTTCTCGATGTCGAGTTGGATCTCGATCTGCTCCTCCCAGTAGTCGGTCTGGAAGCGCGGGTCCTCCAGTTCCGATTCGAGCGCGTTGACGTCCGAGTCGCTGAGCGGGTCGGTCGGCAGGTCGTACTCCACGATGTCGGAGGGCTGGATGCCGATGAACTGGGCGTCGGGCGTCGCGAGGTAGTCGCTCAGGTGGGCCGACTTGATGGAACCGTAGGCCACCGAGCCGAAGATGCGGTACGACCACGGGTCGCCGTCAGTGAAGACGGTCACCGGCAGGTCGAGTTCGTTGTGGAGTCGCTTGGTCAGCCGGCGGGTCGCCCGCGCCGGTTGGCCGCCCAGGTGGACGATGATGGTGTTGTACTCCTCGTCGAACCCGTTCTCGACGAGTCGGTCGCGCATCCCACCGGTTTCGACGCAGAGCACGAAGTCGGCGTCGTTGTCGAGGAACTCGATGGTGTCGATGTTGTTCGGGATCTGGTAGCCGCCCTGTCCCACGTCGTCCTGACAGTGGATCTCCCGGTCGCCGCGGTTGGTCTGCTCCCGGAGCAGCAGCGGTCCCATCACCTTCGCGCCGGACTCCTCAGGGCGCATGTGGAAGTCCTCGCGGGTGACTTCCGAGACGATCTCCAGGTCCTCGATTAGCTGGTTCGATTCGTCCTGGTTCGAGAACTGCGCCTCCTTGGAGTCCCAGCTCTCGCTGAGGTAGTAGAGCTCACGCAGGGTGGACGAGCGGTCCTGGTCGAGTTGTTCGGCCAGGAAGTCGATGGTGTAGACGGCCTTCAGGAGCTTCCGGGCGCCCCGGACGCTGTTGGCGCTCCGGGTGCTCTCTCGGTCGCCGTACACCCAGACGCGGTCGTCCTCGTCGTACTCGATGTTGCTCTTCGTCCGCGTCGGGATCGACATCTCGGGGATGTCGCCCCGGTCGAACTGGTCGTAGAACTCCGCCGCGAGGTCGATGAGTTGCTCGCGTGCTCGTTCTTCGTTGTCTGCGCTCATTGGTTAACTGTGAGTTTGGGGTCTTCGATTCCTTCGACGTTGACGTCGAACGATGCGTCCTCGCTGACTTCGTACTCCAGGGCGGCCTCGTCGCCGCTGGCGACGGTGGCCGACCACTTGACGAACCACTCGCCGTCCATGTCGACGACGGTCGCGCCGTCGGAGAGGTTCGTCGGTTCGGCGCTCACGATGTCGGTGACCTCCACCGTCTCGTTCGTGGTGGTGTGGTTCTCGACGACGAGTCGGACCTTCCCGTCCTCGACTTCGCGCTCGACGAGCACGTTGTTCATGATGCGCGCCAGCGCGTCGTCGTACTTGGGTTCGTCCTGGTCGGTCACGTCGGCGAGCTTCCGGGCCATCTCCGGCAGGATGGAGGCGATGACGCTCTGTTTCTTCTTGCGCTTCTGGAGCGACTTGCGCTTGTTGAGGTACGATTTGAGTTCGCGGGCGGCTTCCCGGATGGCGAGTTCGATTTCGTCCTCGATTTCGGGGACGTTCGCCACCGCGTCCTTGGACTCGCTGGTGAACGGGACGTTCGTCGAGGCGACGTGGATCATGATGACCGCCGGGCCGTTCGGGATGCCCGACCCGCCGGGTTGGTCGAGGTTGTAGTTGCGCCAGCCGATGGACTTCACCACGTCGGTGGTCGCACACGCCCCGCGCTGGTAGACCAGCGGCACGCGGTTGGCGAACCGCAGCACCTCGGCTTTCCCCTCGGCTTCGAGTTCACCGCCGTAGGCGATGCCGGCCTCGACGATGAACGGGTCGCCGCCGTGGACGCCCGCGTCGCGGGTCGCCGCCGCGTAGAAGTCGGCGTCGTACTCCTTGCGGAGGCCGGCCTCGACGAGGTCGGCGTCGATGGGCGACAGGCAGTCGGTCGGCGGCGCGATGATGTCGGTGTCCTTCATCGCGTTCAGGAGCTCGCCGGTCGCGTCGCGGTCGTCGGCGAGTTCCCGGACCTTCGGCACGTCGTCGGTCACCGTCCGCATCACCGACCAGAGCTCCGTCACGACGTTCTCGCGGGCCGTCTCGCCGAACGTCGCGTCGTCGTATTCTTCGGTGTCGTCGGCCGCGCGGTCGACGTACTCGACGAGTTCGTCGTAGGTCGCGCGGTCGCGTTCGCGGCCTTTCTCGAACCGCCGGGCGACGCGCTCGGCCAGGCCGTGGACGGTTTCGTCGTCCTTCCGAGTGCTGGTGGCCTTGTCGACCAGTCCGTAGATGTCGCTCGTGCGGTCGGCGGTGAGTTGCTCCCAGGCGGCCTCGACGGCGTTCTCCTGGACGGTTTCGCCGAACGTGACCTCGTGGGCCTCACCGGCCGAGTGGGCGGCCTCGGCCACGATTTCGACGAGTTCGTGGTGGGAAACCCGGTCGCGGGCGTCGACCTTCTTCGCCACCTCGTCGGCGAACGCGTTCGTCGCGTCGGCGCCCTTGTTCGAGACGGCGGCCTGGACCGCTCGGGCGATGTCGGCCTCGTCGTGGGCTTGCGGGGGTTTCCACGACGCCTCGCGGCCGAAGTGTCTGTCGCGGAAGTTGTCCAGGATGGAATCCGCGGTCTTGCGGCCGACCCGGGTGAACTCCTCCTGGACGAACCCCGAGATGCTGTGGGAATCGGTCGCGCCGAGCATCTTCAGCACGGTGCCGAGTTCGACCCCGTGGGGGTGCGGGCGAATCTCTTTCGTCTCTTCGGGGAGCGTCGCGCCATCGGCCCGGTCGAACACCTGCTGGCCCTCCATCCCGGGCTCCTCGAAGATGATCTGGGCGTGGGGGTTGACGACCGCGGTGTGCTTGATGTACTGCAGCAACTGCTGGCGGGCACGCATGTTCGCCTCCATCTGAAGCTCGATGCGCGTCCCGTGGGTGTCGTTGACGTGTTTGCCCGTCGGCGGCGTGTCCGACTCCTTCTGGATTTCGGGCTCGTTCTCGTCGGTATCGATGATGAGCTCGAAGTACTGCTCGCTACCCTCTCGGGTCTTGCTCGTAATCTTCGCGGGGGAGCCGCTGGTGAGCTGGGAGTAGAGAACGGCCGCGGAGATACCGATACCCTGCTGGCCGCGGGACTGCTCGCGCGCGTGGAATCGAGAACCGTAGAGGAGTTTCCCGAACACCTTGGGGACCTGCTCTTTGGTGATGCCGGGACCGTTGTCCTCCACGACGAGCGTGTAGTAGTCGCCGTCGTCGCTGATTTTGACGTAGATAGTCGGTTTGAAACCCGCCTCCTCCGTCGCGTCGAGCGCGTTGTCGACTGCCTCCTTCACTGCCGTCACCAACCCTCGGGCCCCGCTGTCGAACCCGAGCATATGCTTGTTCTTCTCGAAGAACTCGGCGATGGAGATCTGGCGCTGGCTCTCTGCCAGCTCCTCCGCGATGCCCTCCTCTTCACCGAGTGTCGACTGGATGGATGGCATTCTGTGAGGGGACGTTACGTCGGGCCATTTAAAGGCTTCTCGGTGGTGCGGAGTGAAAGTGAAAGTGATGGCAACAGCGCCCGAAACGGCGCATTTCCGTCTCGCGACCGCGGATAAACCGGGGCTTGCTATATCAAATGTTGCTCGAAGCCCCTCACCGTCTTCGAAGGAGAGCGCCATTCGCTTTCGATTTCGGTCGAATCAGACTCCGTCGCGGTCACGTTCTGCCGACGCGGTCGGCGACCGCGTCGCGTCGGCGAACCGAATCGGTTCGACGAGTACCCTCGCTCGAGCGCAGAACTCTGACATGCAATAACCACTATGCGAGAAGTCGGACGGTCAGCGGCGAGCGAGCAGGTATCCGGTCGCGGCACCGACCAGAATCGTTCCGCCGCGGGTGAGGATAATCGCGATTACGCCCAGAACCAGCGGTGCGGCGACGAGGAGGAGCAGGTTGTTGAGCGCCTGCATCACGGGGTCGTGCCGAGAAGCGGGTCGAAGGGAATCCCTTCGAGCGCGAGCGTCGCGAACTCGAGGAGGTATATTGGTACCGGCAGCGCCAGCAGTCCGAACGCCCCGCTGACCGTGGCGCCTCTGAGCGGGGACTCGCCCGCCCCGAGTCGCGTCCAGAGCAACCCCGCGACCAGCGCGGTGCCGACGACGCGAATCACGTCCAGATCGGAGGAAACGGAGACGCCGCGGTCCGCCGCCAGTTGCCGGGCAGAGGTCGCGGCGACCGGGAAGGTTAATTTTTATTCACTAACACGTGTTTTAATCACCTCCGAGAACGTCCGTTGGGCCGGTGTCAGAGATGGAAGACCACGACTCGAACGCTTCACGAACCGACGATACCGCTCGAACGTCGCGCCGTCGATTCCTCGGGGCGTGTGCGACGACCGGCCTCCTGCTCGGGACGACCGTCCCGGGGTCCGGACGAACCGCCGTCGGCGGAACTCCCGCGACGAAACGAGTCGACGGGCGCAGGCGGTCGGCGGCGGCCGCCCGCGCCGAGGACCCCGCGGCCGCGGAATCGACTACCACGCCGACGGACGGGGCGAGCGTGTCGTTCACCGCCCAGACTAGCGACGGCGAGACGGTCACCGTCGATTCGGCGACGCTCCCCAAGGACGGTTTCGTCGCGATATACGAGACGCGGGCCGGAGGCGACGCGCCCGCCGAACGCGTCGTCGGCGTCTCCGAGTACCTCCCGTCGGGAACCCACGAGAACGTCGAAATAACGCTGTTCGACGTGCCCGGCGCCGACTTCGACCGGACGCGACTCTCGACCGACCGGAGACTCCTCGCGGTGGCCCACCAGGATACGGACACGAACCGGCAGTTCGAGTTCGTCTCGTCCGGCGGCACGCAGGACCCGCCGTTCGTCGCGGGCGGCGAGCGAGTCGCCGACGTCGCCTGCGTCTCGGTGCGTCGCTGCTGACCCCGGACCGACTGCGGAAGAATCAGTATCCACCGCCGTCAACGTCCGGGTGAGTTACACGATGGTCCTCCCGATACGGATGGGGTGGCGACACCTCCTCTTCGCCAACTGGCCGGTCGACCCGTCGCCGGTCGCGACGCAACTCCCGGACGCGCTCGACGTCGAAACCTACGACGGGCGGGCGTGGCTCTCGGCGGTCCCGTTCACCAACGTCGCCGTCCGCCCGGCGGGCGTTCCCCGCCGACTCGGCTTCCGCCTGCCGGAACTCAACCTCCGGACGTACGTCACCCACGACGGCGAACCGGGCGTGTACTTCTTCAGCCTCGACGCCCACGGCGTTCTGGGCGTGGTCGGCGCGCGCGTCCTCCACCAACTCCCGTACTACTACGCCCGGATGTCGCTCGAAGTCGAGGCGGGCACCGTCGACTTCGAGAGTCGACGGCGTCACCCGGGGGCGCGCTCGGTCGACTTCACCGCCGCGTACGGTCCCGCCGGCGAGGAGTTCGTCGCCGAACCGGGGTCACTGGCCGCGTTCCTCACCGAGCGCGACCGGTACTACGCCGAGGGCGCGTCCGGAGATATCTGCCACGCCGACGTCCACCACGGCCCCTGGCCGCTCTACCCAGCGGAAGCGACCGTCGAGGGTGACTCGCTCTTCCGCGCTAACGGATTCGAGCGCCCCGACGGCGAACCGGTCTGTTACTACAGTCCGGGCGTCGACACCGTCGCCTCGCCGAGCGGCGGGTGGTGACCGACCGCCGACCCGAGTCCGAACGCTGAACATCCCCGCCCGCCAAGTTTCCGCCACGAATGAGCGCCGATGGCCCCGACCGCGCCGACCCGGCGGACGTCTCCGACGACCACCCGGTCCTGTTGTTCGACGGCGTCTGTAACCTCTGCAACGGGGCGATTCAGTTCGTCGTCGACGCCGACCCGGATGCCGTCTTCCGGTTCGCGCCGCTCCAGTCGCCGGTCGGCCGCGACCTCCTCGCCAGTTGCGGCCTCCCGACCGACGAGATGGACACCGTGGTCCTGGTCGAGGACGGCGAGTGCTACACGAAGTCGGCGGCCGCGCTCCGGGTCGCCCGGCGACTCGGCGTCCCCTACTCGCTCCTGTGGCCGTTTCGGTTCGTCCCGCGGCCGATTCGGGACGCCGTCTACGACGTTGTCGCCGCGAACCGCTATCGGTGGTTCGGCCGGCGCGAGGGGTGCATGGTGCCCTCGCCCGACGTCGAATCGCGGTTCCTCGACCGGAACTAGGGGCGAGTGTCCCGCGGCCCTGGGTCCGTCCCACGCCCGGCCCGAAGAGTCGAGCGCCGAGACGCGGGCGTAAACCTCGTACCGCTTGCCCCCGTACGTCCGGCGAGGCTAATACGGTGGGGGACGACGCTATCTCGAAATCGGCGGAAGGGACCGGGGGCGACGAACGGGTGCGCGACGCCGCGATTCGCCTCGACGGCGTGAGCGTGGAGTACGACGGCGTGCGCGCCCTCGCCGACGCGGAGCTCCGCGTCGGCGAGGGCGAGTTCGTCACCGTCATCGGGCCGTCGGGGTGCGGCAAGACGACCATGCTCCGGACCGTCGGCGGGTTGCAGGAGCCGACCGCGGGGTCGGTCCGCGTCGCCGGCGACCCGCCAGAACGGGCCAAACAGGCCGGCGACGTGGGATTCGTCTTCCAGCGCCACGCGCTCCTGCCGTGGAAGTCGGCGCTGGGTAACGTCACCTTCCTCCGGAAGATGGCCGGCGAGTCGCCCGACCCCGAGGGGGCCAGAGAACTGCTCTCGACCGTCGGCCTCGGAGGCTTCGAGGACGCCCGGCCCGCCGAACTCTCCGGCGGGATGAAACAGCGCGTCGCCATCGCGCGAGCGCTCCACCTGGGGGCCTCGGTGCTACTGATGGACGAACCGTTCGGCGAACTCGACGAACTCACCCGCGAGGAGATGGGCGTCGAGGTCCGGCGGGTGTGGCGCGAGGAGGGAAAGACCGTCCTCTTCGTCACCCACAGCGTCCCGGAGGCGGTGTTCCTGGCCGACCGATGCGTCGTGATGAGCGGCGACCCCGGCCGCATCGAGGGCGTCTTCGACGTCGACCTCCCCCGCCCGCGCGACGAGTCGGTGTACGGCACCGCGGCGTTCCAGGAGCAGGTCGCCCGCGTCCGGACCGCGCTCCACGCCGGGGCCGGGTTCGGCGCGTCGAACTCGGGCACGGAGAGCGCGGGGAACGTCTCACCGGAGCGAGGTGACATCGACGGTGACCGTCGCTGACTCGCCCGCAGACGGAACGCCCGCCGACGAAGCACACGCTAACGGGTCGTCCGGTCCCGAATCGCTCGCCGACCGGACGCCCGCGGCGAGTGTCGTCCTCCCGACGGCCGCGCTCGCGGTCGGCGTCTTCGCGTGGTGGGCGGTGGTCACCCTCTTCGGCGTCCCCGCATACCTCCTGCCCTCGCCGGTCGCCGTGGCGGCCAGACTCCTCGACCGACCCGACCTCTACGTCCGGAACGGGTGGGTGACTCTCCAGACGGTGCTGTCGGGCGGCGCGCTCGGCGCGCTCGCCGGACTCCTCGCCGCGGTCGGCGTCGTCCAGTCGTCGCTGCTCCGGCGCGCGCTGTACCCCTACCTCGTCACCGCGCGCGTGCTCCCGAAGGTCGCGCTCGCGCCGGTCCTGCTGGTGTTCGTGGGGACGGGTACCGGGACCGCCCAGACGTTCGTCGCGCTGGTGGCGTTCTTCCCGGTGTTCGTCGACGCCGTCGCGGGGTTGGACGAGACGCCCGACCGCTACCTAGACCTGCTCGAATCGGTCGACGCCGGCCCGGTCCGGACGTTCCTGTTCGTCCGACTCCCGGCCGCGCTCCCCGCCGTGTTCGCCGGCCTCAAGCAGTCGGCCGCGCTGGCGGTCGTCGGCGCCGTCGTCGCCGAGTGGATTCTCACCGACGAGGGACTCGGTTTCCTCGTCCTGGTCGGCGCGGAGAACGTCCAGACGGCGGCCGTGCTCGCGGCGGTCGCGGTACTTTTCATAGAGGGATATGCGGTTTATGGGCTGGTGGCGCTGGCCCAGAAGCGAGTGGACTGGCGGTCGTGACGAACGCCCGAATTGCCGAAAAAACCGGTTCCGCGGGCTACCTCCGACGAATCCGCCGCTCGACGAACGCGGGCACGAGGTAGAACGCCACGCCGAGCGCCGCGAGCGCGAACAGCGCGGCGATCATCCGCGGCGTCTGGAGTCGCGTCGAGGCGTGGAACACCCGGTAGCCGAGTCCCGCGGTGAGCGTCAGGAACTCCGCGACCACCGCCCCGACGACGCTCGCGGCGGCCGCGACCTTCAGCCCCGCGAACGTCTCGGGCGCGGCGGCCGGAAGCCGAACCCGCACCAGTCGCGCGCCGGTCGGCGCGCCGACCGACCGCGCGAGGTCGAGGTACTCCCGCGGAGTCGCCCGGAGGCCGTCGTAGGCCGCGACCGTCACCGGGAAGACCGCGAGCGTGGCCGCGAGCAGCGCCCGCGCGCCGAGGCCGTGGCCGAACCACCGGAAGAGGAGCGGCGCGACGGCGACCAGCGGGACGATTCGGAGCGCGACCACGTAGGGCCGGGCGACCGCCGCGGCCGTCTCGGAGGCGACCATCGCGAGCGCGAGCGCGACGCCGACGGCGCCCCCGGCGATCAGTCCGAGTCCCGCAGTCGCGGCCGTGATTCCGGCCGCACCTAGGAGCGTCTGCCACTCGGCGGCGAGTGCGACCGCCACGTCCCGGGGGCCGGGAAAGACGACGGGCGGCACGCCCGACGCCTGGATGGCCCACCACCACCCGACGACCCCGAGCGCGGCGACCGCCAGCGGCGGTCCCGCGCTCGCGGCGAGTTCGCGTACGCGCGAACCCGCCCGCGTCCGCCGCCGATGTCCGTGGTTCGCTCCGCGGTCGGTCGCCATCGCTATCCGTTGGAGGTCGTCGTGGTGTTTCCGGTCGCGGTGGTCGTCCCGCCGGTCGTCGTCGTTCCGGACCGCCCGACGCGCACGAGCGAGGCGTACTCCCCGACTGCTCGGGCGTCGGTCGGGAGGTGGTCGTTGGTCCACGCCGCCGCCGGGTCGGTCTTCCCGCCGAGCAGGCCGCCGTCGCGGAGCGCCCGGTACATCGTCCGCCAGGGCTTCGACTCGCTCCACCCCCAGCCGTGCTCCCGGACCGCGTTCGAGAGGACGTACTGGCGGGCCATCTGCTCCCACTTCGCGCGCTGTACCTCGCGCGTCTCGGCGAGCGAGGGTTCGGCCTTCACCAGGATGTCGGTGGCTTTCCCGGGGTTGTTCGTCGCCCACGCCGCGCCGCGGGCGGTCGCCCGCAGGAAACTCCGGACGGTCCCGGCGTTCTGCTTCGCGTAGGACTCCTCGGTCGCGACGACGTGACCGTAGGAGGGTATCGCCTCGGCGACCGAGACGGACGAAACCCGGTTACCCTTCTGGCGGGCGACCACCGCGTCGCCGAAGACGCCGCCCGCGGCGTCTATCTTCCCGCCCAGTAGCTGCTGGACCGTGTCGTAGCCCGTGTCGACCAGTTCGACCTGCGAGAGGACGCCCTTCTCCTTCAGCAGGAGCCTCGTCAGGAGCTTTACCATCCCCGGCCCGGTGCCGACCGTCTTGCCCGTTAGCTGGTCGACGCTCGTGAGTTTCCCGCCGAACGTCTCGCGCGTGGTGAACACCACGACCGGACTCCGCTGCATCATCACCCCGACCGAACGGGGCGAGAGGCCGCGGCTCCGGACGTTGAGCACCTGGTCGGCGCTGGTGACGGCGAACGGGACGTTGCCCAGGCCGACCTGCTTGGCCGAGAAGTCCGAGCCCTGCCCGGCTTTTATCTCGCTCACCGGCGCCCTGGCTTGCTGGTAGTACCCCCTCGCCTTGGCCACGTAGTACGGGACGTGAAGCCCGCTCGGCTTCCAGTTCAACAGCAGGCTGACGCCGTCCGACTGGCCGGCCGCACCGCCGACCGCGCCCGCGAATCCGACCGCCGAAGCACCCGTCGCTCGAAGGAACTGTCGTCGTGTCTCCCCCATGTTATCCGAGAAGCTGTTCGGCTGTCAGCCGTATAACGTTTCGGGCGGACCGGGGGTGGACGCGCCCGCCGGCCCCACGTTCGATTCCGTCTCGTCCGGTCCCTCACGCTCGTCCGGGTCCGATTCGATTCCGGCGGAACGGTACGTCCCGTCGGTGACTCCTCAGCCCTCGGTCTGGTTGCCGTCGTCCGACGTGGTCGTGCCCTCGTCGGTCGCGCCGCTGCGAGCCTCCGCTTTTACGGTTTCGGTCGTGCCGGTCGTCTGTCCGCCCGCAGTGGTTCGGGTTTCGCCGGTCGCGGTGGTCCGCTGGGCCGCGGTCGTGGTTCCGGCCGCGTCGGCCGTCGTCTCGGCGGTCCCGTTCTGACCGGCCTGGCCGAGCGAGACGCCCGACAACCGGAGTTGGGTCAGCGTGTAGTTCTCGACCACCGCGGTTTCGGCGGCCAGCGCGGGCTGACCGGTCGACTCGGCCGCCCCGCCGGTCGCGCCGCCGGCCTGCGAGAGGGAGACGTTCTCGGTCGCGCCGACGTAGACCGTCGCGTTCTCGACCGCGAGGCCGTCGACGGTCTGGTTCTGGAGGACCGCCTCGTCGATGACGAGCCGAGTCTCGATGCGGACGCGTCCGCTCTCCTCGATGAGCGCCTTCGCGAGCGTGTCGTTCCGGATGGTGACGTTCTCGACGGTCAGGTCGGTCACGAACCCGGTCGACTCGATGCGCTGGACCGCCACGTCGTTGTAGGTTCGGTTAGTGGCGTTCTCGCCCGACGCGTTCACCAACGTCAGGTGTCCGAACTGCGCGTTGCGGACCGTGACGTTACGCAGCGTGAGTTGCTCGACGGTCACGTTCCGGGCTTCTACGTGAGTCCCGGAGCCCTGGGTCGCGTTGCCGGCCTGCTGGGTCGCGTTCGTCCCCGGGGCCTGGGTTTCGTTCGCGCCCTGGGCCTGCTGGGTGTCGTCTGTCGCCTGCGTCTGCTGGGCCGCGGTGGTCGTGCCCTCGTCGGTCGCGCCGCTGCGGGCCTCGGCCTTCGTGGTTTCGGTCTGCGTGGTCGTCTCCTGCAGGGCCGAGTCGGCGGACCCCGCTCCCGGTTGGGCAGGGCCGACGTCGCCGATGAGTCCGGCCGCCCCGCCGGTGAGCGCGAGCAGCAGTGCTACCAGTATCGCCAGTGTGTCGTTCATTCCGCGACTCGCTACGCCGAGGCCGCGGATAAACGACCGAGTCCGTTTTGGCGACCGCGCGCCGACATTTCGCTCCGTTTCGTATTACAGCGCCGTTTCGATTCCGAGCGGGTCGTTACACCGAGGTTAACCGGGGCGACCGGCCGCGACCGAGGGAGAGGGTCCGTCGCGGGCCGGCGGAGGAACGAGCCACTACCGGCGGGAGGACGCAACCGCGCTCCCGTAACGGTGACGCCAATTTAAGGGCGTCTGCGTGTGGTTTCCCGTAGATGTTCGACACAGACCATGCGACCCTGATAGTCGGAGTAGTAGCGCTCGCGGTCGTCGCGCCGCTCGCGGCCGGCGCCGGCGTTCCGGCCGCGCAGAACGACCGGCCGACTCAGTCGGCCGGTCTACAGTCCGCCTCCACCGCCGACGGCCCGGCCCAGACCGGGCAGGGCGTCGGCGTGGGCAGGCTCTCGGCCGAGACGGTGATGCTCCGCAACGTCACGGCGACCGACGTGGTAGTACGGGATCTAACCGTCCGCCGGATGGGCCAGCACCGGAACGTGACGTTCGCGAACGTCTCGCTCGACCGCGTTGTCGTCCAGCGGGCGAACCTCTCGGACGTGCAAATCCGTGATGCGACGATACGAAGCCGGGAACTGCTCTCGGCCCTCGGCATTCCCTTCGGCGGGTTCAACCTGAGCAATCGTTCGGTCCGGCGCGTCACCATCCGGAACCGGACTGTCGACGGCGTGGTCGTCCGGAGCCTGACCGTTCGGTCGGCCCCGGGACTGAACCTCTCGAACACGGAGAGCGTCGCGGGCGACGCCGCGGTGAACGTTTCGTCGCCGGCGCTCACGGCAGGCAACGTGACCGTGAGCCAAGTTCGGTCGTTCCAGGTTTCGGTCGCCGGGCAACCACCGGCGAACGCGACGGCCGAGGCGGCCAGATTGACGGGACTGAATGCCGAGACGGCCGCGGAATCGGCGTAGTCCCTCCTTTTTCGTCGAGACACCGAAATCGGCTCCGGAACGTCCGGAAACCGGAGAAGGGCGAGCGTCAGAAACCGGAGAGAGCGTCGCGGGACCTTACTCCTCGAAGCCGCCCGACGACCAGACCGTTATCTCGTCGTCGGCCGCGACCGCGACGTACTGGATCTGCTCGGTCGGGTCCTCCCACACCACCGGCGCGGGGGTGATGCGGTCGGCGTCGGTCTGGGCGCTCCAGATGCGCTCGCCGGTCTTGGCGTCGAGCGCGTAGAGGTGGCCGCCCGAGGAGGCGACGAACAGGACGCCGCCGGCGGTCGCGGTCGTGCCGCCAGGCCAGATGCGCCAGTGGGACCACTCGGGGCTGACGTCCGGGAGTTCGGTCCGCCACGCGAGGTCGCCGCTGGCGGGGTCGACCGCCTGAACGTACGCGTTGTGGGTGGTGTCTTCGGAGGCGAGTCGCGAACCGCCCTCCGCGAGCGTGATGTCGCCCTCCGTCACGTACTCCCAGTCGGGGTCGTAGGAGACCCGCTGGGCCGCCTCGACGGCGGCGATGTACCGCATCCCGGTTTCGGGGTCGTACGCGCACGGCGGCCACTCGGTCGCGCCGATGGTGCCCGGCCAGGCGGTCGCGGCGTTCTTCTCGCCCCGAGGCGGGAGTGCGAGAAAGTGCTCGGCCCACTCGTGGTCCTGCTTGGTCCAGGGCGCGGTGCGTTCGAGCAGTCGGCCGGTTTCGGCGTCGTAGACGTAGGTCCAGCCGGCCTTCTGGTCGGTCGAGACCGCGCGCCGGGTTTCGCCGTCGACCTCCAGGTCGAAGACGGTCGGGGTGGCGTGGCTGTCGTAGTCCCACAGTTCGTGGGGAATCTGCTGGCTGGCCCAGTTGATCTTGCCCGAGTCGAGGTCCACGGCGACGATGGAGTTCGAGTGGTGGTTCGGCCCGGGCCGGACGAGTCCGTTCATCATCGGACACGGGTTGCCGACCGCGTAGAACACCGTGTTCGTCTGGGGATCGACCGAGGGACTCATCCACGGGGCGGCGCTGGCGAACCGCCAGCTCTCGTCGACCCAGGCGTCCTCCGGGGCCATGTTGACGGTCCACTGGACGTCGCCGGACTCGGCGTCGACCGAGGAGGCGACGCACCAGCCGCCGAAGTCGCCGCTCATGCCGACGAGGATTCGGCCGTCGTAGGCGATGGGCGCCTGGCTGATGGACATCCGCTTGGGGTACTCCATCTCGCGCTGCTGGCGCTCCGTCAGCATGTTCGTCTCCCACTCCTTCTCGCCGGTGTACCGGTTGAGCGCGACCAGGTGCGTGTCGGTCGTCGCGAAGTACACCTTGTCCTTCCACACCGCCACGCCGCGGTTGCGGCCGGTCTGTCCGACCGCGTCCTCCGGTAGCGCGTACTTGAACTGCCAGTACTTCTTCCCGTTCCGGGCGTTGGCCGCGACGACCGAGAGGTTGCTCGTGGTGTAGTACATCACCGGCGGGTCGGTCGGGACGATGATCGGGTTCGTCTCGATGCCCGCGCTGTCGGTCGGGATGGAGTACTTCTGGGTGAGGCTGGCGACGTTGTCGGAGTCGAGCCTGTCGACCGGCGTGTAGCCGCGCTGGCCCAGTCCCTTGTCGTAGGTGAGCCACGAGTCGCGGCGCTCGCCGTCCTCCCGGAGCATGTTCGTCGTCACGGAGAGCTTCGGCATGTCTTCCTGTGCGGCCCCCGGACCCGGCGGCTGTTGGATGGGTTGCTGCTGTTGCTGGCCGTCACCGCCGCCGCGGACCTGCATGTCGCCGACCATCGAGTTCGGGTGGATGGTGCAGATGTACTGGGACATCTCCTCGGTCGCCGTGAACACCAGCGTGACCGTCGCGCCCTGCGAGGAGTACACCTCGGTCCCCATCAGCCGGTTACCGTCGGCGTCCTGGATGACGAAGTTGTGCGGGGCGCCGTCGATGTTCTCCCAGCGGACCCGGTAGCGGTTGCCCGCCTCCAGGTTCAGCGTGGGGTTCACCTGCCCCTCGATTCGCTTGGGTTGGCGACCGTGCCAGCCGGAGATGCCGCCGCCGAACACGAACTCCGTGTCGTAGTCCTGCATGAAGTTGACGTGCTCGTCCTCGTCGCGGGCCTCCGGCCCGGTGTCGATGTAGTGCGGTCGCTCCTCCGGTTCGATCTCCTCGGTCTCGGGGTCGATATCGGCGGACATCGTTAGTTAGGAATTTCCAGGTCGTTGTCGCGCTCGGCGCGGGCCTCCTCGTCGATCCAATATGCGTCCTCGGGCAGCAGGTTCTGGGCGATGGCCTGCAGTGCGAACCCGCTGGATAGTAGTCCGGCAAGTTCGTCGTCCGTGGTGTCGGCGCCGCGGGCATCGCCGTCCGCGACGCGGCGGGCGCCGTCGACCATCAGGTCGAACCCGGCCGCCATGGCGCGGGCGTCCCACGTTGCGTCGGCCAGGATGTCGTCGGTCAGCAGCACCGCGTTCGTCCAGATGTGTTCGTCGAGGTCTTCGAGCCACAGCAGGACGCCGCCGGCCGCGGCCTTGGTCATCGGCGGGACGTACTTGGCGAACTCCATCTGCTCGCGGGGCAGTTGGTCGGTCGACACCCAGTGGCGGTCGCCGATGCGTTCGCGGTGGTTGACCGTGGTCGCCAGCAGGTCGACCAGTTCCCGCTGGTCGAAGCCGAGTTCTGACAGCGACCCCGCCAGCCCTTCGCTCACGACGAACCGCCGGACGCTGTCCTCGATGTACCCCGGCGTGAACTCCGGCAGTCGCTCGGTCGTGCTCTCGAAGAAGCCGACCTCGCCCAGGTGGTCGTAGACGGGGCGGGCCGCCTCCGCGACCGCCGCGAACTCCCCGCGGGGCCCCTCGTTCATTCCGGGGAGGCCGCGCTCGGGGACCGCGGTCAGTCCCGACGCCGCCTCGGCGACCGCCGCCTGACGGTCGGCGAGCAGGCTAGCGTCGAGTTCGCCCGCGAGGTCCGACCGAATCGCCTCGCCGACGCTCGCCAGTCGCTCGGACCCGCCCGTAGAGAGTTCCGACCGCACGTCGTCGAGGGTCGCCCCGCCGGCGGCGACGGCACCCCCGACGCCGAGTGCCTTCAGAAACTCCCGGCGCTGTTCGTCAGTTACACGTTCGTCTCCGTAGCCGTGAGCCATGTTCTCCAGTTCGGGTAAGGGAAGAATCCCGAAAAGGAGCCGACATAGTTTCCCAGCGTTCCGCGTTTCAATGCCCGATGTCGCCGATTCTAAGACGGTGGGCTTCGAACCGAAACGGCCCGGGTCGTTCGAGGCTCCGCCTAACGCGTCGCCGCCGGTCCGGCGGTTCGCCGACGCGCGGGGAACGACCGATTACTCCGCCGCCGACCGGGTCCCGGCGGTCGTCCGAACGTCGGACGACCGCCGGGGAACGACCGCGAACCCCGCGGAAAAACGGCGGTAAATTCTGCGGGAAACCGCGACGAGAGGCTCCTCCTCGGCGCAGTCCGGACTTCGGCCCGAATCCCTTTAGTAAGCGTCGTGGTACGACGAGGGGGTATGTTAGACGCTCTCAGACGGGCGGCGCTCGGTTCGACGGGACGGGCGCCCTCCCTGACCGACCGGGGAGTCGTCGCGCTGTTGCAGGACGGGGGCGGCGGCTTCGAGTGGCCCACCACGACCGAGGAGTTGATCGCCGAGTTCGGCGGCCTCATCGGCGACGTGATCGCGTTCGTGCTGGCGTTCGTCGTCGTCTACTTCGTCGGCAGGTACCTGCTGGTCAACCTGGTCGACCGTACGATGCGGGCGCGGGGAATCGACGAGACGGTCCGGCAACTGGCGACCAGGACGGCCGGAGCGGTGGCGCTGTTCGTCGCCGTCGCGGTGGCGTTCACCGTGGCGGGGTTCGGGGCGTTCCTCGCGGCGTTCGCCACGCTGGGCGGCGCGCTCGCGCTGGCGGCCGGTTTCGCGGCCCAGGACCTCGTCGCCAACTTCGTCGCCGGGGTGTTCATCCTGAAGGACGAACCGTTCGAGGTCGGCGACTGGATAGAGTGGTCGGACTACGCGGGCGTCGTCCGGGAGATCGACCTCCGGGTGACGAAGGTCGAGACGTTCAACAACGAGGTCGTCACGGTGCCCAACTCCGAACTGGCGAACAACCCGGTGACGAACCCGATGGCCAACGAGAAGCTTCGGATGCAGTTCACCTTCGGCATCGGCTACGACGACGACATCGACGAGGCGGCCGACATCATCGTCGCCGACGCCGAGAGCTGTGAGGAGATACTCTCGGACCCGGCGCCGTCGGTCCGGACGACCGAACTGGCCGACTCCTACGTCGGACTGGAGTCCCGAATCTGGATCGACGACCCCGGCCGCGGGAAGTTCAAGGAGGTGCTGTCCGAGCACGTCGAAGGGGTCAAGGAGCGTTTCGACGCCGAGGGCGTCGAGATGCCCTACCCCTACCGAGAGCTGACGGGCGGTATCGGCATCGAGGAGGTGAACAACGTCGACCAGGTCCGGGTAACGGGCGATTGACCGGCTTCCATGACGGCATCCTGTCGACGGAGAGGGAGTTAGCGTGCGCGCGCGTGCGTGAGTTTTATCAATACTGAGCCTCTACCCTAAATCACGTTTTATGAGTCAGGAAAGTGAATACGGGGCCGGGCAGATTCAGGTCCTCGAAGGTTTGCAGGCGGTCCGCAAACGCCCGGCGATGTACATCGGCTCTACCGATACGCGAGGATTACACCACCTCGTTTACGAAGTCGTTGACAATTCTATCGACGAGGCGCTCGCCGGCTACTGTTCCGCGATTGATGTAACCCTCCACGAGGACGGGTCGGTGAGCATCGCAGACGATGGCCGGGGCATTCCCGTGGACACCCACGAGGAGTACGACGCCCCCGCCCTGGAAGTCATCCTCACCGTCCTCCACGCTGGCGGGAAGTTCGACAACAAGTCCTACCAGGTTTCGGGCGGCCTCCACGGCGTCGGCGTCAGCGTCGTCAACGCGCTCTCCGAGCGGTTCGAGATAGAGGTCCGACGCGACGGCGGCGTGTTCCGCCACGCCTTCGAGCGCGGCGAACCCGCCGGCGAGATGGAGCGCGTCCGCGACCTCGAAGACGGCGAGGAGACGGGCACCTACCAGCGGTTCTGGCCCGACGGCGACATCTTCGAGACGACCGAGTTCAAGTTCTCGACGCTGGCGACGCGCCTGCGCGAACTGGCGTTCCTGAACTCCGGCGTTGCCATCACGCTGACCGACGAGCGGGACGGCCAGACCGAGACGTTCGAGTACGAGGGCGGCATCCGCGAGTTCGTCGAGTACTTGAACGAGACGAAGACGCCGCTGCACCGCGACGTCATCTACTTCGAAGACGAGGCCGACAACATCCAAGTCGAGGTGGCGATGCAGGCCACCGACGAACTCCAGGGCTCGATCCACGCCTTCGCCAACAACATCAACACCCGCGAGGGCGGCACCCACCTCACCGGGTTCAAGACCGCGCTGACCCGGGTGGTCAACGACTACGCCAACGACAACGGGATGCTCAACGACCTCGACGAGAACCTCACGGGCGAGGACGTCCGTGAGGGTTTGACCGCGGTCATCTCGGTCAAGCACCCCGACCCGCAGTTCGAGGGCCAGACCAAGACCAAACTCGGCAACAGCGAGGTCCGCGGCATCGCGGAGTCGACGGTCCACGAGGGACTGGCGACGTTCTTCGAGGAGAACCCCGACACCGCCGAGGCCATCATCTCGAAGGCGGTCGAGGCCGCGAAGGCCCGCAAGGCCGCCAAGAAGGCCGAGGAGTTGACCCGCCGGAAGAACGCGCTCGAATCGACCGCGCTCCCCGGCAAACTCGCCGACTGTCAGTCGCGGGACCCCAGCGACGCCGAACTGTTCGTCGTGGAGGGCGACTCCGCGGGCGGGTCGGCCAAGCAGGCCCGCGACCGAGAGTTCCAGGCCATCCTCCCGCTGTTCGGCAAGGTGCTGAACGTCGAGAAACACCGCCTCGACCGGGTGCTGGAGAACGACAAGATTCGAAACTTCATCACCGCCATCGGCACCGGCGTCGGCGACGAGTTCGACCTCGACGAGGCGCGCTACCACAAGATCATCATCATGACGGACGCCGACGTCGACGGCGCCCACATCCGGACGCTGTACCTTACCCTGCTGTACCGGTACATGCGCCCGCTGCTCGAAGCGGGGTACGTCTACGCGGCCCAACCGCCGCTCTACCGCATCCGCTACCGGGGCGAGACGTACGACGCGATGACCGAGGCCGAGCGCGAGGAGATAATCGAGGAGAAATGCGACGGCAACCCCTCCCAGGTCCAGCGGTTCAAGGGGCTCGGCGAGATGAACCCCGAACAGCTCTGGGAGACGACGATGAACCCCGACAACCGCATCCTGAAGCAGGTCACCATCGAGGACGCCGCGGCGGCCGACAAGATGTTCTCGGTGCTGATGGGCGACGCGGTCGAACCGCGCAAGCAGTTCATCAAGGAACACGCCACCGAGGCCGAATGGGTCGACATCTGAGAACCGTTTCGACCACGAAAACCAACAGAAACACGACAATACATGAGTGCTGACACACCAGACCTCCCTGACGAGGTCGCAGAGCGAGTACGGAGCGTCCGCGTCGAGGACGAGATGGAGCAGAGTTACATCGACTACGCGATGTCGGTCATCGCGGGCCGGGCACTACCGGACGTCCGGGACGGCCTCAAGCCCGTCCACCGGCGCATCCTCTACGCGATGCACCGGGCGGGCATCACCAGCGGTGCCGGCCACCGGAAGTGTTCCAACATCGTGGGCGACACGATGGGCGACTTCCACCCCCACGGCGACCAGTCCATCTACGACGCGCTGGCCCGGATGGCCCAGCCCTTCTCGATGCGCTACCCCCTGGTCGACGGTCAGGGCAACTTCGGCTCGGTGGACGGCGACCCGCCGGCCGCGATGCGGTACACCGAGGCCCGGATGGACTCCATCGCCGAGGAGTTGCTGGCCGACATCGACATGGACACCGTCGACTGGCAGTCCAACTACGACGACCGGCTTCAGGAGCCGGAGGTGCTGCCCTCGGCGTTCCCGAACTTGCTGGTCAACGGGTCGTCCGGCATCGCGGTCGGGATGTCGACCAACATCCCGCCGCACAACCTCGGCGAGGTCATCGACGCGACGGTCGAACTCATCGAGAACCCAGAGGCGACCGTCGAGGACCTGATGGAGCACGTCAAGGGACCGGACTTCCCGACCGGCGCGAACATCGTCGGCCGGAACGCGGTCCACGCCGCGTACAAGACCGGCCGCGGGCGCATCCGGGTCCGCGCGGAGTTCGAGGTCGAGGAGAACGAGAACGGCAGCGACCGAATCCTCATCACCGAACTTCCCTTCCAGACAAACAAGGCCCGGATGATCGAGAAGATCGCCAACTCGGTCAACGAGGGCACCATCGAGGGTATCCGTGACCTGCGCGACGAGTCTGACCGCGACGGCATCCGCATCGTCGTCGAACTCAAGCAGAACGCGATGGCGGAGGTCGTCAAGAACCAGCTGCTGGAGCAGTACCTCGAGAAGACGTTCGGCGTCATCAACCTCGCGCTGGTCGACGGCCAGCCCCAGGTGCTGACGCTGAAGGAGACGATCGAACACTACCTTGACCACCGCAAGGACGTCGTCCGACGCCGGAGCCAGCACGAACTCGACGAAGCCGAGGACCGCGCCCACATCCTCGAAGGTCGGCTCACGGCGCTGGCGAACGCCGACGACGTGGTCGACATCATCCAGGACGCCGAGGACCGCGACGAGGCGAAGGCCGACCTGCGCGCGGAGTACGACTTCTCCGAGGAGCAGGTCGACCACATCGTCCGGATGCAACTCGGTAGCCTCACCTCGCTCGAAGCCGCCGAAATCGAAGACGAGTACGAGGAGGTCCAGGCCCGAATCGAGCGACTCGAAGAGATTCTGGGCAACGAGTCCGAACTGCTGGCGGTCATCAAGGAGGAACTGCTCGAAGTCAAGGACGAGTACGCCGACGACCGCCGGACCTCGTTCATCGAGGACACCGCCGAGGTGACCCGCGAGGACCTCATCGCCGAGGAGGACGTCGTCGTGGTGCTCACCGAGCAGGACTACGTCAAGCGGATGCCGGTCGCGCAGTTCGACGCCCAGAACCGCGGCGGCAAGGGCATCATCGGCGGCGACATCAAGGAGGGCGACCGGGTGTCGAAGGTGTTCCGGGCCAACACCCACGACCACCTGCTCTGCTTCACCAACCACGGGCAGGTCTACCGGCTGAAGGCCTACGAGATTCCGGAGATGTCCCGGACCGCCCGCGGGAAGTCGGCCATCAACCTCCTCGACCTCGACGACGGCGAGGAGCTGACGGCGGTCGTCAACACCGACGACTTCGCCGACGACGAGTGTCTGAGCATGGTCACCCGCGACGGCTACGTCAAGCGGACCGCGACCGAGGAGTTCGACAACATCCTCTCGACCGGCATCATCGCCGCGAAACTCGAAGACGGCGACGAACTCGTCGACGTGAAGGTCACCGACGGGACCAAGGACCTCCTGATAGCCACCGCCGACGGCATGTCCATCCGCTTCGACGAGAGCGAGGCCCGCGAGATGGGCCGCAACGCCCGCGGCGTCCACGGCGTCGACCTCCAGGACGGCGACGAGGTGGTCGGCATGGTCGCGGCCGACGACGACACCGACGAGGACCTGCTGACCGTGACCGAACGGGGCTACGGCAAGCGCACGCCGCTCGCGGAGTACCGCCCGCAGTCGCGTAACGGCATGGGCCTGGTCGACATCAAGACCGGCGACCGCAACGGGTCGGTCACGTCGGTCAAGGCGGTCGGCCCCGACGACGGACTCATCATCATGAGTTCGGGCGGCCAGATCATGCGCATCCGGGCCGACGACATCTCGGAGGTCGGCCGGAACACGATGGGCGTGAAGGTGATGGAACTCGAAGGTGACGACACGGTCGCGAGCGTCGACGTGCTGCCCGGCGGACGCCGGGAATCCGGCGACGAGTCGGCCGACCTCGAAGCCGAAGTCGCCGAAGAGTAACGCCGAACGACCGCCTCTCGCGATTCTTCTCTCATTTCCGTGGGTCGTTCGTTCTTCGTCGGTCGTTCGTTTTCAGCAGTTGGTCACTTTTTCGCGGTCGTTCGCTCGCCGTTCGCTATCCGCTCGACGTCGTGGAGGTCGGCGACCTCGTACGTCGGTTCGACCGAGAGTTCGAGGTCGGCGCGGTGGGCGCGCCGGACGAACGCCGAGTCCATCCCGGCCCGGCGGGCGGCCTCGACGTCGCTCTCGCTGTCGCCGACGTAGAGCGCGCGGTCGGGGTCGGCGCCTATGTCGGCGAGCGCGCGTTCGAGGTAGTAGGGTTCGGGCTTCTTCCGGGCGACGCTCTCGATCGTCGCCTCCCGGCCGTAGTAGGTTTCGAACAGGTCGCCGAACTCGAAGAACTCCAGGATGAACTCGATGGTTTCGTGCTGGTTCGAACTCACGATACCGAAGTAGTGGTCGAAGTTCGCCAGCGCGACCACGTCGTCGTAACAGTCGCGCACGCCGTCCTCGAACTCCGCGCGCTGGCCCTTCGAGGCGAGGCGGTCGCGGGCCGCCCAGAAGGTCTCCCGGTCGACGCCGTAGGCCCCGCAGACGTCCCGGAGGAGGTCGGGGGTGACTCCGTACATCACGTCCTCGACGTGGGACTCCTCGGCGTCGTCGATGCCGACCGCTTCGAAGGCGCTCCGCGCCGCCTCCCTGAGGGTGTCAATGCTCGGCGGTTCGACCAGCACGCCGTCGTTGTCGAACAGCACCGCGTCGTAGGCCGTCATTTCGCTCGTGCGTGCTCGCGGCGGCGACTTGAGGTCGTCGGTTCGCGGACGTCGGTTCGCGGACGTCGGTTCACGGACATCGGCTCTACTCGTCGAGGTCGGCGCCGGCAAGCGCGCCGACGGTCGCGCCGACCGCCGCCGGGTCGGGCGCGACGCCGACGAAGACGCCCATCTCCTCGTCGGCGTCCCACGCGACGACGTGGGCGGCGCGCTCGAACGCCCGTACCGTCACCTGGACCTCACCGAGGAGGTGGGTCAGTTCGTCGTGGTCGTGGGCCGCCAGTTGTTCGCCGACCACGGTATCGACGAGGTCGAGGATTTCGTTCGGGGAGTACCCCTCGTGCACGTCGTCGTGGAGGTACGCCAGGGTGTAGTCGTGGGCCGGGAGGTTCCCGTAGAACACGCCGTGGAGGTCCTCGCCGAGTTCCGCGCGGAGTTCGTCCACGAGCGAATCGACCTGCTCTCGCATACGCTCGGATTCTCCAGCGCGATAATAAATCCACCAGATAATCGTTGAAGGAGGCCGATTCGACGTAATATCTACACCATCGACGAAGAAACCGGGGCTCGAAGGCAGGAGTCCGATGCGTCCAAACAGGACGTCTTGCGAACGCTCCCCCGGTATCGCGATGCGGTCGACAGGGCGCGAAGCGCCCGCACCAACGGGTTGTAGGATGTGAGCGAGACGACGGCGCATCGCGCCGTCGTCTCGCTCGCGTGTCCTTTTTTGGTCCAGATTTTTTCGAGAAGTGGTGGCCGAGCAGGCCGAAGGCCTGCTCGGCGACCCGACGAAGAAAAAAGGTGGTTTTAGAGGATGCGCTTTCCGAGCGCGCTCGCGGCGAGTTCGACCGCGAGTTCGGCGGTTTCGTTGTGTTGGTCGAGAATTGGATTCACCTCCACGACTTCGAGCGACCGGAGCGCGTCGTCCTCCTCGCCGCGCTCGGCGACCATCTCCAGGGCGGTGTGCGCCTCGCGGTAGGTGACGCCGCCGCGGACGGGGGTGCCGACGCCGGGCGCCTCCTTGGGGTCGAGCCAGTCGAGGTCGAGGCTGACGTGGATGCCGTCGGTGCCGTTCGTCACCACGTCCAGCGCGTCCTCGACGACCGGCGCGATGCCGCGTTCGTCGATTTCGGACATCGGGTAGGCGGTGACGTCGCTGTCGCGGATGGCCTCGCGTTCGGTTTCGTCGAGGCTCCGGAGACCGACGATGGCGACGTTCTCCTCGCGGATGTTCGGGGCGTTGGCCCACTCGGTGTCGGCGAAGTCGCCGATGCCGAGCAGCGCGGCCAGCGGCATCCCGTGGACGTTGCCGCTCGGGGAGGTCTTGGGGGTGTTGAAGTCGCCGTGGGCGTCGAACCAGATCACGCCGAGGTCGGCGTCCCGGGCCGCGCCGCCGGCGGTTCCGATGGCGATGGAGTGGTCGCCGCCGAGCACGAGCGGGAAGGTTTCGTCGTCGAGGGCGGCAGCGACCTCGTCGCTCAGGCGCGTACAGACGTCGGCCGTCTCGCGCAGGAACTTGGCCTTCCCCTCGACGGGGGCCTCGGCCTCGGGGTCGCGCTCCTCCGCGCGGGGGACCCGCAGGTCGCCCGCGTCGGTCGTCTCGACGCCCGCCGCCCGGAGTTCGTCAGCGAGGCCGGCGTAGCGGATGGCCGACGGTCCCATGTCGACGCCGCGTCGGTTCGCGCCCAGGTCCATCGGCGCGCCGATGATCTGCACCTGTCTGCTCATGTCCGGAATCTCGGCGGCCGGGCGTAAAGAAGGACGTGCTTTCGGTTTGTGGCGAGAATTGCGACTGGACGATTCTCCTGCCGTTCGTCCTCCCGCCTTCGACTGTGCAGCAGCGACCGTCGCGAAAGTCTTCCACGGAACGCAGACGCTATCGTAACGACGACCGCCCCGAAAGCCCCCGGTCGCTGGCGGTCGTTCCGCGGGATATTCGACTCGTGCCTATGGCGCGAGTCGAATAGTGGCCCGTCGGAAGCGACCGAGGGCCTGCGGCCCGCCAGCGACCGGCCCCTTTCAGTCCCGCCACGTCGGCTGGTCCGCCGTCGGGTTCCGGGGAAAGATTCACCGGGCGCAAGCCGGCTTCGATGAAAATGCGCGACGCTACTCTTAGGTCACGGCGTGCACGACGCGGTGCGGTTTCGTAGTCATCGTGCGAGTAGCGGTCGCGGTTGCGGTCGTGGTTGTGGTTGTGGTGGCGGTGCGGTCCTTCAGTGATGTGCGAGACGGAGATACCGGCGTTAGATTTGCCTTCTCTTCGTCTACGCCACACGGGTTCCCTCTCGAAATTCGACCAAGCACTACGACCGAACGAACCTACTCGTAGTACGAACAGACCTCTTTCAGCCCCTCTTCGAAGCTGATCTCCGGTTCCCAGCCCGTCGCCTCCTTCATCTTCGTGTTGTCGGCCATGGTGTCGTGGACGTACACCTTCTCCGGGATGGGATTCTCGACGTACTCGGGTTCGACGTCCGCGCCCAGTTCCTCGTTCAGGCGCTCGACCAGCGTGTTGATGCTGTAGCTCTCGCCGGTGCCGAGGTTGTAGATGCCGTCAAGTTCGTGGTCGGCCGCGAGTTCGAGGCCGCGGACGATGTCGTCGACGTGAGTGAAGTCGCGGGTCTGGGTACCGTCGCCGTAGATGACCGGCGATTCGCCGTGGGCGATGTCGTCGGCGAACTGCGCGATGAGGTTCGCGAACTCGTCTTTGTGCTCCTCCGCGCCGCCGAAGCCCTCGTAGACGCTGAAGAATCGCGTCCCCGCCATCGACATGTCGTAGTGGTACGAGAAGTACTCCCCGTAGCGCTCGCGGGCCAGTTTCGAGGCCTCGTAGCCCGTCCGGGCCTTCACCGGCATATCTTCGGGGGAGGGTTCGGTCCGGTCGCCGTAGATCGAGGAGGTCGAGGCGTAGACAACGGTGTCACAGCCGTCGTCGCGGACCTGCTCGACGGTGTTGACGAACCCCTCGACGTTGACCCGCGCGCCCTTCACGGGTTCGTCCTCGTGCATCTGGTACGACGACAGCGCCGCGATGTGAAAGAGGACGTCGACGCCCTCCGTCGGCAGGTCGTCGTCCAGCACGCTCGCGTCGTGGAACTCGACGGCGTCGTCGAGGTTCTCGGGCGTCCCCAGATAGAGGTCGTCGACCGCCACGACGTCGTTGTCCTCCGCGAGGTGGTTCGCGAGGTTCGAGCCGATGAACCCCGCGCCGCCAGTCACGAGAACTCGCTTTCCGTTCATGTGTCGAGGCACCGTCGCCACCGTCAAAGGGGTATCGCTCCGTCGCCGCTTGTGGCGTCGGGCGGACCGCCCATACGCGCCCGTCGCGGGGGGAAGGCCGTCTCGTCGTGGCCGGGGAGCCGGGCCGGTTAAGTACCCCGGCCGGGAACTGTCAAGGTATACGTGCGAGCTCGGGCGGTCCGTCGGATTTAAGGAAATCTATTACCAAGAATTGCATAATGTCGACCATCGAACTCACACCGAGCCAGAAAACGATTCTCACCGCGCTCGTAAATCTCCACCGGGAGTCCGAGGACGCGGTCAAGGGCGAGGACATCGCCGACGAAGTCGACCGCAACCCCGGCACCATCCGCAACCAGATGCAGAGCCTAAAGGCGCTGCAGTTGGTCGAGGGCGTCCCCGGCCCGAAGGGCGGCTACAAGCCGACCGCCACGGCATTCGAGGCGCTCGACGTCCAGGAGATGGAGAGCGCCGCCGAGGTCCCGCTGTTCCACAACGGCGAGGAGGTCGAGGAGGCCAACGTCGAGGAGGTCGACCTCACGAGCGTCCACCACCCCGAACTCTGCCGGGCGGAGATCCACCTCCGCGGGTCGGTCCGCGACTTCCACGACGGCGACTCGGTCCGCGTCGGCCCCACGCCGCTGTCGAAACTCGTCATCGACGGGACCCTCGACGGTAAGGACGACACCAGCAACATCCTCGTCCTGAAGATTGACTCGATGGAAGCGCCGGCCGAAGAGCCCGAACACTGAACCGTCCGCGGCTCGGTCACTGATTCTCTCCGCTACTCGCTGTCTCGCGACGACCGCGCTCGAACCTGTTCGACCGAGTGCCGAACCGCCGAATTCACGTTAGACAACCTCTCACAGTGCGTCCGGGGTTTCAAAGCCTTTGTATCGGAGGACTCCGGAGTTTCCCACATGACGGAGAACGTCGTCGTGCTCGGTGCGGGGTACGCCGGTGCTGGCGCGATTCAGCAACTCGAAGACGAACTGGACGGTCGCGACGCGGAACTGACCTGGATTTCCGAGAACAGCTACCACTTGGTTCTCCACGAGTCCCACCGCGTCATCCGCGACCCCAGCGTGCAGGACAAGATCACGATTCCGGTCGGCGACATCGCCTCCCCGTCGACGGAGTTCGTGCAGGGGCGCGTCGAGCGCGTCGACACTGACGAGCGGACCGTCGAACTCGACGACAGCGAGTCGGTCGACTACGACTACCTCCTCGTGGCCATCGGGAGCCAGACCGCCTATTACGGCATCCCCGGGATGGAGGAGAACGCCCTGACGCTGAAGAGCCTCGACGACGCGCTCGAAATCCACGAGCGGGTCAAGGAGGCGGCGAGCACGGCCTCGCGCAACGACCCCGCGAAGGTCGTCATCGGCGGCGCGGGCCTGTCGGGCATCCAGAGCGCGGGCGAGGTCGCGGAGTTCCGCGACAAGCACCGCGCGCCCATCGACGTCTACCTCGTGGAGGCGCTCGACGAGATCATGCCCGGCCAGGACTCGGAACTTCAGGGCACCGTCCGGCGCTACCTCGAGGAGGCCGACGTCGAGATTCTGACCGACGACCCCATCACGGAGGCCGACGAGGACACCATCCACTTCGACGAGGGCGACCCGCTCGACTACGACGTGTTCGTCTGGACCGGCGGCATCACCGGCCAGGACGCGATGGACGACTGCGGCCTCGACAACGAGCACAACCGCGTAACCTGCGAGTCGAACTTCCGGACCAGCGACGACCGCGTGTTCGCCATCGGAGACTCGGCCATCGTCGACCAGGGCGACAACCCCGCGCCGCCGACCGCCCAGGCCGCCTGGCAGGCCGCGGAGGTCGTCGGCGAGAACATTGCCCGCGCGATGAACGACCAGCCGCTGAAGACCTGGACCTACCAGGACAAGGGGACGCTCATCTCCATCGGGGAAACCGCGGTGGCCCACGACGTCGACGCCGTGCCGGTCCGGACGTTCAACTCCTACCCCGCGAAGTTCCTGAAGAAGATGGTCGCCGCGCGCTGGATCGCCGACCTCACCTCGTGGCCGCGCGCGCTGAAGGCCTGGGACGTGCTGTAGCGACCGGCGAACTACGGCGGTAGCCGACCGCGACTTCCGTTTCGATTCTCAGTTTCCGAGTTCCCGGACGAGTCCCGCGTCGCTCGCGACGAAGACCCGGCCGTCCCGGCCGACCGCGGGGCGGAACAACTGCTCGCTCGTCTCGAACGTCCAGCGCGCGCTCCCGTCGGACGCGTCAAGCGCGGAGACGAACTCCCGACTTCGCGTGTGACTCCCGACGACCAGCGACTCGCCCGCGACCTGCAGGAAGGTGGCGAATCCGCGGACCGAGACGCGCCAGCGTTCCTCGCCGGTCACCGCGTCGAGGGCGTGTACTGCGTCGGGGCGGCCGTCGTTGTACGCGCCGACGTAGAGCGTCCCGTCCGCGACGGTCGGCGGCTCTCGGGTCTGGCCGTCGGCGTCGAACGTCCAGCGCTCAGCCCCGTCCGTCACGTCGAGGGCGAACACGGCACCGTCGTACCCGGTTCCGACGACGATGTCGCCCGCGACGGCCGCGCCGGTCGGGACGAACGGCCTGTCGGCCACCGGGACCTCCGCGTAGGTCCAGCGTTCGGTTCCGTCGGACAGTTCGACGGCCGCGAACGCCGAGTCGCCGTCGGTTCGGGTTTCGGCGAATAGCGCGCCGTCGGCGACGACGAACGACTCCGTCGCCGACGAGAGCGCGCCGACCTTCCCCGACCACTGCCGGTTCCCGGTCGCGGGGTCGTGGCTCGCCGTCGCCTGTCCGCCGCCGGGGCCGACCAGCAGCGTCTCGTCGAGGTAGTGACCCTCGAAGGCGTCGCCGCTCTCGACCGACCACGCCGTCTCGCCGTCGCTGAGACCGACAGCCGACAGCGTCTGGCCTTCGACGTCCAGCGCGTCGTCGCTGGTGGCGAGGTACGCCCGGCCGCCGCCGAACGCGAGGACGTTCAGGAACTGGTCGACCGGGTCGGTGCGCCACCGTTCGCTCCCGTCCGAACCGAACCGGAGGAGTCGAACGTCGGTGCCCCAGAAGCCCGAACTGCCGCCGGCGACGCAGAACGCGTCGCCGCCGTGGACTCGCGGGGCGGCCATCGGCGCGGCGGGGAGGTCGGCCGTCCACCGCGGTACGCCGTCGCTCGCCGCGCTCGCGGCGAGCGACCCCTTCGCGTCCGACTCGCCGTCGGTCGTCTGCATCTCGACTTCGCCGACGGGGACGTACACCGCGCCGTCGCCGACCGCCGGCGCGTGGGCGAGCGGGGCGTCGAACGCGACCCGCCAGCGAACCGCCTCCGATTTCGGCGATTCGGGTCGCGGCTCGTGGCCAGTCTTGGTCGTCGTCGGGGATGTCGTCCCTGCGGTCGTCGTCTCGGCGTCGCGCTCGGTCGTTTTCGTCGACCCGGTCGTCGCGGTGCTGTCGGTCGGCGCGTCGCGGCCAGCGCAACCGGCGAGGCTCGACGCGACGGCGGCGCTCACGAGGAACCGTCTGCGGGTCGAGGAGACCGGCTTCTCTTCGGGGGAGGGCATGGGCGTGGCTGTCGCCCGGGGTCGGTATAAGTCTTCTATCTAAACGGTTCGCTCCCCCGCGCTATCGTCCTGGCACGGTTCACTCGGCGCCGGCCGCGCTCGCGGCGCTCCTATCCGCGCTCTTCGAGAATCCGGTCGATGATGCGGCCCGTCGAGAGCAGTTCGCCCTCGTAGGCGGGTTCCCGGGGGCCGGCGCGCCGGACCTCGCACTCGATGCCCCTGCGGGTGAGTTCGTCCTCGATGGCGGCCTCGTCGTGGTGTTGGTCGTGGCCGAGGACGATGTAGTCGGGTTCGAGTTCCTCGATGGGCACGAAGATGTCCTCGGGGTGGCCGACGACGGCCTCGTCGACCATCTCCAGGGCCGCGACCACGTCGCGGCGCTGGCGGTTCGGCAGAATCGGGGGTTGCTTGTGGGTGACGTTCTCGCGGCGGGCGACGATGACGGTGAGTCGGTCGCCCATCGCCGCGGCGTCCCGGAGGTAGTGGAGGTGTCCGGGGTGGAGCAAGTCGAAGGTTCCCTGTGCGATGACGTGGGTCATTTGGTGTCCTCGTCGTAGTCTCGTTCGCGGTCGTATTCGTAGCCCATTTCGGCGTCGATGTCGGCCTGCGTGAAGTCGAAGAACGACTCGCCCTCCGGGAGCGAGACGTCGAGCACGTCTAGATCGCGGGGCTGTCCGTCGTTGTCGAACGCCCGCCAGTCGTCGCGCTCGTAGGGGTAGCCGATGATGATGTGGACCTTCCCGCGGCCGAACGTCGCGAGGTCGGCGTCGCTCGGTTGCAACACGCCGTTGGGGTGGGAGTGGACCGACCCGACGCCCCGCGAGTCGTTGGGAATCTGGCTGGTCTTGACGGTGGCGCTCACGCTGTTGGACTCGGTCCCGGGGATGACCAGCACGTCGGTGATGACCGTGCCGTCACGTTCGAGTCCGAGGCTCCGGGCGTCCTCGCCGCGGAGGAAGCCCATGTACTCGTGGGGATGGGAGTCTTCCGACGCTTCGAGCGCGAACTGGAGGGCCTCCTCGGCGATGCCGAGGATTTCGCTCGACCTGAACAACCGCATACTGATGAGTCCGGCCGGGCGCGTTCTAAACGTTGCGAACGTCGCGTCGAACCGTGCGAGAAGTTGTCCCTCGTAACGGAACAAATTCGTCCTTCGCGCGCACTCTTAGCGCGCCCCCGTGGCGCGGTGCGGTGGCTATGCGGTCCGGGTGGATGAAAGGGGCCGCTCGGTCGCGCCCGAAGGGTGTGGTCGTCTCAGCGCGGCCACTATCTCGGGCGCGACATCGCCGCGCCCGAGATATCCCGCTGAGCGAACGCAAGCGGGCAGAGGCTTTCGAGGCAGTTTTCACTGCGGTCGCTCCGACCTGTGGCGAGCAGATGGATGACGAGGCCGCAACACTCGAGACGAATTCGGCGGTTCGTGGGTCGAACGTAATCGCTCACTCCCTCCATCTTCGAACCTCCACTTCCCACGAACCCACTTGCAAACCGTTAAAAACGGCCGCGCCGAAATCACGCCTAACAATGACTTCGTCTACCGACGACCCCGAGCAGGGGTCCGTCGTCGTCTACGACCTCGACCCCGATTGCACGGTCGAGGACGTCGAAGCGGGCAACTACTACCACGCGACCGTCAACGGCGTGGTCGACTACGGCGTGTTCGTCGACCTCTCGGACTCCGTCTCGGGACTCGTCCACGAGTCGACCTACGACGGGAGCTACGCGGTCGGCGACGAGTTCGTCGTCGAACTCACCGAGATTCTGGAGAACGGCGACCTGAGCTTCGAACCGTACGAGGGCGACTACGAGACCGAGTCGGTCGCCCACGACTACGACATCACGGACGCCGGCGACCTGCCCGACCGCGTGGGCGACACCGTCCACCTCGAAGGCGAGATCGTCCAGATCAAACAGACCGGCGGCCCGACCATCTTCCACGTCAGCGACGAGACGGGCGTCGTCCCCTGCGCCGCCTTCGAGGAGGCCGGCGTCCGGGCCTACCCCGAGGTCGAGATCGACGACGTGGTCCGGGTCACCGGGATGGTCGAGGAGCGCGACAACTCCCTTCAGGTCGAGGTCGAGAAACTCGACGTGCTCGAAGGCGAGGAGGCCGACGAGGTCCAGGACCGACTCACCGCCGCGCTCGAAGAGCGCGCGGAACCCCACGACGTCGAACCGCTCGTCGAGTGGCCCGCGCTGACCCAGCTATTCCCCGACCTGAAGGAGGTCGCCAAGCACCTCCGGCGCAACGTGCTGGAGAGCCGGCCGATTCGGATGCGCCACCACGCCGACGGCGACGGGATGTGCGCCTCGATTCCGGTCCAACTCGCCCTGGAGAAGTTCATCGAGGAGACCCACCAGAACCCCGCCGCCAAGCGCCACCTGTTCAAGCGCCTGCCGAGCAAGGCACCGTTCTACGAGATGGAGGACGTCACCCGCGACCTGAACTTCGCGCTCGAAGATCAGGCGCGCCACGGCCAGAGGCTCCCGATGTTGCTGATGCTCGACAACGGGAGCACCGCCGAGGACGTGCCCGCGTACAAGAACCTCGCCCACTACGACATCCCCATCGTGGTCGTCGACCACCACCACCCCGATCCGGAGGCGGTCGAACCGTTCGTCGACGCCCACGTCAACCCCTACCTCCACGACGAGGACTACCGCATCACCACGGGGATGATGTGCGTCGAACTCGCCCGGATGATCTGGCCCGACATCACCGACGAACTCCGCCACGTCCCCGCGGTCGCGGGGCTGTGCGACCGCTCGAAGGCCGACGAGATGGCCGACTACGTCGAACTCGCCGAGTCGGAGGGCTACGAGGAGTCGACCCTGCGCGACATCGGCGAGGCACTCGACTACGAGGCGTTCTGGCTGAAGTACGACGACGGCCGTAGCCTCATCAACGACGTGCTCAACGTCGGCAGCGACGACGAGGAGCGTCACCGCGAACTCGTCTCGTTCCTCGCCGACCGCGCCGCGTCCGACGTCGAGGAGCAACTCGACGCCGCGATGCCCCACGTCGAACACGAGCGCCTGGAGAGCGACGCCCACCTCTACCGCATCGACGTGGAGAACCACGCCCACCGCTTCACCTACCCCGCGCCGGGCAAGACGACCGGCGAGATCCACGACCGGAAGGTCCAGCAGACCGGCGAACCCGTCATCACCATCGGCTACGGTCCGGACTTCGCGGTCCTGCGGAGCGACGGCGTGCGCCTCGACATCCCCGAGATGGTTTCGGAACTCAACGAGGAGATCGTCGGCGGCGGCGTCTCCGGTGGCGGCCACCTCGTGGTCGGCTCCATCAAGTTCGTCCCCGGCATGCGCGAGCAGGTTCTCGACGCGCTGGTCGAGAAGATGGCCGACGCCGAGATAGACGAACAGCTCCAGAGCACGACGGTCGGTCACGAGCGCGACGACTGACCCGCTTTTCGACTCCGTCTCTCGAATTCGTCTCCCGACTGCTTCTCGAACCCGTCTCCTGACCCTTCCTTCGCCGTCGAACTCACTTCTCGAACGTCACCTCCCGCCTGGCGACCAGTATCGCGACGACCGCGCCGACGACGATTGCCGCGAGCAGACCGACCGGTAGTCGGCCGACGCCACCCGCGCCGTCGCTGCTGGCGCGCCAGTCGCGGTCGAACACCGCGGCGTAGTACCCGGCGGGCGCTTCGCCGTGTAATACGACCGCCACCTCCCGGTTTTCGCGGGCGGAGTTGTTGTTCCAGTTGAGACTGCCGACCACCGCGGCGTCGCCGTCGACGACCACGCCCTTGGCGTGAATCTTCTTGTACCTCCCTCGGGGGTCGGCCACCCGCGCGGTCAGCGGAATTCCCTCGCGGTCGGCGCGTTCGTTCAACCGCGCCGCCAGCGCCCGGTTGTCCTCCGCGACGTACCACGCGCTGGAGAGCAGGATTCGGACCTCGACGCCCCTGCGGGCCGCCCGTCGGGCGGCCCGCAGGAAGGGTTGGCCGGGACCGCCAATGGAGACTTGCTGGACGCGAATCGACTCGCGGGCCGAGTCGAGCAGGGAGACGACCGATTCCTCGGCGTTGTCCGGCGCGACGACGATGTTTGCGGACTCGACGGAGACGGTCCGGGGGTCGAAGTGGGAGGGGAACGACCCATTCTCCGGGCCGCCGGGTTCGAACGTTCGGCCCCGCCGGAACTCCCGCCACGGCACGGCGTCGCGCCACCCGGCGTCGGCCGTAAACACGGTTGCGAGGCGGTCTGCGGCCGCCTCGCTCCGTAAGACGACGCCCCACCCGCGGCTGGCCCGGCCGCCGGTCCCCGAGGGCTTCCAGTTCTCGGTGAGCACCAGCGCCCGGTCGTCTGCGACGGCGTACTTCGGGTGGTGGAAGGCGTAGCGCGCCAGCGGTCCGGCGACCACCCGGACCTCGATTCCCTTCCGGGCGAGTGAGTCGAGGAGTTCGGCCTGCCGGCTCGAGATACCCCCGACGGGCGCGCCCTCGACGAGTAGGCGGACCGTTGCCCCGCGACGGTCTGCGGCGACGAGCGCGTCGGCCGCCCGCTCGGAGGTGAACGTGTACCCCGCCAGCAGGAGTCGGTCGTCGGCGCTCCGGAGCGTCTCCACCGGAACGCCCGGCGCGTCGGGGAGGACGAACGTCCGGGCGCGAGCGGGGCCGACCGACGCGACCGGGAAGTCGGTCGCGCCGAGCGGCGTCCAGCGCCATGCGCCCGAGTCGGCGCGGTTCCAGCGCTCGCCCGCAGGGGCGTCAGCGTAGGTAACGTCGGGAGATCGGTCGGCCCGGCCGGCGCGAGCTCCAGCCGGGCCAACCAGCCGAACCGTCTCGCCGGCGTTCGACAGCGAGAGGTCGCCGTGGAGTCCGAGGACTCGAAGTTCGGTTCGGTTTCGGGCCGTCTCGGGGTCGGCCGAGAGCGCGACCCGGCCCGAGACGGTCGCGTCCGGGAGCGAGACGTTCGCCTCGCCGTCGGCGAGGCGGTACTCAGAGAGGTTCGTCGCCCGAGGGACGTCCAGGACCACGAACTCGCCGACGTCGTCGGGCGCGACGGGATTGGGGTAGACGGCCGCTATCGTCGGCGACCTTGTGGCGTTCGTCGCGTTCGTCCTATCCGAGGCATCCCACCCGGCCGCGGGCGGAACCGGGCGGGACCCCGCGCTCGCCGCCGGTGCGAGACAGACGGCCGCGAGGGACCCCGCGAGCAGAAGCGCGAGCACGACTCGGGCCGCGGGCGCGCGACGGACGAGGCGTTCCTGGCGCACCCCCACAGGTGGCCCCGGCTTCGAATTTAAACTCTCGGGGACCGGTGGATATTTGGCTCGTACGTCCGCCGGTGACCGTATGGACTACGTGCTGATGCTCGAACTCGCGGGATACGCGGTCGGGGCGCTGGGCGGCGTGCTGGTGTTCTTCGAGTTCTTCCAAACGCCGAGTTACATCTCGTACGAACCCGAGTTCAACGACTACAACGTCGACATCTCGCCGCACGAGGTCGAACAGTACACGTGGTCGGGGCGAATCGGGGCCTTCCTGCTGTCGGTGGCGTTCGCCCTGGAGTTCCTCGCGGCGTTGCTCGGCTGAACCGGCGACGGCCGCGGAACCGAAGCGCCGTCACTCGTCCCGTGGATGGACGACATCCCGGCAGTCGGGACACTCCGCGAACTTCGCGGGCGTGCCCTCCGACACGTACTCGATGAGAAGATAGTCGCGCGGGATGGCTCTGGCGCAGTTCGGGCATCGTCCGAGCGTCTTCGTTTCGGCTGACATGGCCCGTGTCCGTATTACACGAGGGAGAGGGCCATCTTTGTTATTGTCGTACTAACTAGACGTAACGCCCGATAGTGTGTCACAGAAAACCCCGACGAATCGGAAATGTAGCACTGAAATGCCGTAACTGGTGGTTACGGCGTCTTCTCGCCGGTCACGCGACCGTCTCGACGTCGTTCTCGACGGCCTTCTCGGCCTCGGACTGGACGAGGAAGTCGCGGTCGTCGCTGTACGGGCGGACCGCTTCGAGCGCGCGCTCGGTGCCGATCTGGTTGAGCGCCCACGCGGCGCTGGCGCGCACCTCGCCGGACTCGTCGTCGGCGAGCGTGTCGGCGAGCGGTTCGATGGCGCGCGTGTCGCCGATGAGGCCGAGCGAGCGGGCGGCCTGACTCCGGACGGAGGCGTCGTCGGCCACGAGCTGGTTGGCGACGTCCTGGGTGGTTTCCTCGCTGCCGATCTCGCCGATGGCCTTCAGCACGGGTTTGGCCATCCCGGGGTCGGCGTCGATGTAGTCGAGGATGGCGTCGAGTCCGTCCTCGTCGCCGATCTTGCCGATGATGTGGATGGCGGGCTTGTCGCGGCGCTGGGCGCGCTGTTTCATCGCGTCGAGCGACTCGGAGTTGCCCATCCGTTCGAGCGCCTCGACGCAATGTTCCTCCATGAAGTTCGACTGGAGCTTCTCCAGCGCGAGCAACACCATGTCGACGCGGTCGCGCTTCTCCCAAATCTTCAGCGCGTGCCACTCGGGCGGGTAGTCCTTGCGGTGGTCGAGCACGTCGAAGAAGCCCTCGGCCTGGAGCTGTTCGCGGGTCGAGAGGTCCTCCCACGTCTCGGCTTCCTCGACGCCCGCTTCGAGTTCCTCGGCGGCCGCCAGGAGTTCCTCGATGGTTTCGGCGTCGTCGTCGGGGTCGAGGCCGGCCTCGCCGATCGCGACCGCGGCGTCTTCGAGCGCGGCCACCACGTCGTCGGTGTCCGTCGTGACGTTGACCGCCAGGTCGGTGTCGAGGATCTCCTCGACCTGGGAGACGAACTCGACGGTCGTCTCCTCGAGTTGCGCTTTGCCCCGCTCGGTCCAGCGCTCTTCTTCGACGGTGGTCCCGGCGTCCGAGACGATCTCGACGACGTCCTCGGCGTAGGGACCGCGGGCCGCTTCGAGTTCGTCGCGGAGGTCGGCGAGGCGAGCCTCGTACTGCTCGCGCGGACTCTCCACGTCCTCGTCTTCGTCCTCGGGTTCGGGGAGGTCGGCCGCCTCGAGCATGCCCTCTATCTTGTCGAGTTTGGCCTCGACGGCGTCGAGGTCGGCTTCGGTTTCGGCGGCCTCGAGTTCGGCCTCGGCGTCGTCCAACTGCTCCTCGATGGAGTCCTGAGAAACCAGCTCCTGGGTGTCCTCCTCGTCGGCCGCCTGCTCGTCGGCTTCGGCCTCGGTCTCTGGCTCTTCGGTCTGCGCTTCAGTCTCCTCGTCGGCGGCGTCGGCCGCCTCCTCGTCCTCGCTCATGCTGCCCACCCCGTTGCGCTGACTCGGTCCATATGGTGGAAACTCGGTCCGTACGCATCAAGAGCGTTTCCCTTCCACCTCGCGGCGGGGTTCGCCGGCGGGGGAGGTTTCGTGGCAGTCGCGCCAGTAGAACCGCGGCCCCAGAAGCAGGTACGCCAGCGCGGCCCCCAGCAGCGCTCTCGGGAACGCCCGGTCGAACGCGAACGGAACCAGGATGGCGAGCGCCTGCACGCCGCCCATCGCCAGCGCGTCCCGGGCGTAGAGGTCCGGGTACGGAATGTCGGTCACCATCAGGTACGCGAACGCGCCGGTCGCGCCGAGGAGCACGGCGGCGTCGTCGACTCCCGCGAGGACGGCGGCGGCAAGCAGGGTCGCACAGAGCGTCGTCGGCACGCCCTCGGTGTGCTGGTTCGCGAGGTCGTAGGCGGTGTAGAGGCCGAGGCGGACGACCGCCATCGCGACGAACACCGCGGGGACGCAGAACGCGGCCGCGGTCGCGAGCGAGGGTTGGGTGAGGTTCCACTCCGCGCGCGCGACGACGAACACGAGCACCGCGGGCGCGACCCCGAACGAGGCCACGTCGGCCAGCGAGTCGAGGTACTCGCCGGCAGCCGTGCCGCCGGTCTTCCGGGCGATGACGCCGTCGAGGCCGTCGGCGACCGCCGCGAGCAACAGCAGGCGGGCGGCGAGTTCCGGTTCGACGGTGGCCGCGACGGCCGCGAGGAAGCCGAGCGCGGCGTTCGTCACCGTGACGGCGTCGGCGAGGCCGAGCCGTCCCACGAACCGGGGTTGCATACGTGCGGGATGGGCGGCGGCCGTTCATACGTCTTTATATCCGCGCGATTCTCGGCGGCCGGACAGGTCGGGCGGTAGAGCGAAGCCGAATCGCGGCGGGCGAGAATCTCGGAAGGCGAGCGTCTGCCCCGTGCTCGCGAGCGCGGACTACGCTCGGAGACCGGAGACAGACGCTCGTAGACCTGAGACGGTCGTTCACAGGTCCCGGGGAAGCCGCTCGCAGGCCCGGCCGACACGGGCGGCCTTTCGCACCACATAAATCCCTCGCGCTCCGAAGGGCCGACATGGACCGCCGAACCTTCCTCGCCGGGACCGCGGCGCTCTCGTCGGTCGGCCTCGCCGGCTGTAGCGCCCTCCGGAACAGCAACGCGAGCGCGAGCGAGGAGTACGACGTCGGCATGGGGTCGGCATTCTTCCGTCCGAAGAAGCTGACCGTGACGGTCGGCACGACCGTCGTCTGGCGGAACACAGGCAACCGCCGCCACACGGTCACCGCCTACGAGGGTCAACTCCCCGAGGGCGCGGCGTTCTTCGCCTCGGGCGGCTTCGAGTCGGAGGAGGCCGCCCGACAGGGCTGGATGAACGGCCTGAAGGGCCACATCGACGCGGGCGAGACGTTCGAACACACCTTCGAGGTGCCGGGCGACCACCACTACTTCTGTATCCCCCACGAACCGACCGGCATGGTCGGGACGGTCGTCGTCGAGGAGTGAGGGTTCTCGGGACGGGGCTTCGACGGTCACCCCTCACGCGGACGAGGTTCGCGTCAACTGGAGCGCCGCCACCGTCGCGCCCCCGAGGACGATGGGAAACAGCAGCGTCGCGCTCCGGAAGACGAGCGCCGCGGCCGTCGCGGTCGCGGCGGGGAGGCCCGTGAGCGCGACGAGGAGCACCACCAGCGCGGCGTCGACGCTCCCGATGCCGCCCGGTAGCGGGACGAGGTCAGTGACGGTCACGAGCGAGACGACCAGTACCGGAATCGCCGGTCGTACGCCGGCGCCGACCGCCGACAGCGAGAGCCACAGCGCGGTTGCCTGCAACAGCCACCCGAGCGCCGACGAGCCGATTCCGAGCGCGAGCACGCGCCGGTCGGCGGCGACGCGTTCGAGTCCGTCGACGAACGTCCCGATTCGCGCCTGGAGGTCGGCTGGCGACGGGAGTCGGACGCTCGGGACGACGCGGACAGTGACTCGCTGGAGGGCAACGAGCGCGCCGACCGCCCGAACTTCGAGCCACCGCCGGTATCGCCACGCCAGGCCGCCGCCGACCGCCAGCAACGCGGAGATGCCGAGCATCGTTCCCGCGACGACCTCCAGTTGCTGCCCGACCGTCGTCGTCGCGCCGACGTAGAGCACCCCCAGGAACGCGAACGCCGGCGCGGGTAGGTAGTTGATGACGTCGGTGCTGACCACCGACAGGAGCGCGGTTTCGTAGTTCGCCCGGGTCGCCCGCGAGACGAACAGCGCCGCGATGGGTTCACCGCCCCCGACCGAGAACGGCGCGACCTGGTTGGCGAACAGCACGTTCAGGTAGACGAGCGTCGCCCGTCGCCGCGACGCCGACACGTCGAGGACGCCGAAGACGAGATAGAGGGTGTAGCTCCACGCCGTCATCCAGCACAGTGCGACCGCGAAGACGGCGCCGACCGTGAGGCGGTCGGCAGTCGCGAGCGCCGCGACCACCTCGGAGACGCCGACGACGCCGACGAGAACGTACAGGACGACCGCCGCGGCGAGGAAGCCGACGAGTATCGTCCGCGCCGAAACGGAGTTCGTCTTCATTCGACTCCGAATTGGACCTTCTCCCCCGAGTGCGTTACCGCCGTTTTCGGTTCCCGCTCCGGGTCGCTCCGTCGCGGTCGTGGTCGCGGTCGCTCGCGGGGAATTCGAGCGCTGTCGCTCGGGGGACGCGAGTTCGGCGGTCGATAAAACGAGTGGTCGATTCGGTTCGAAGGCCTCAGACTTCGACGTCTTCTTCGTCGACGTCGACCGCGGTTTCCTCCTCGGCGGCGACCTCCTCGGGGCGCGCTTCGAGCGTCGCCTTCTGGATCTCGACGCGGCGGAGCGGGTAGATGGTCTTGGCCTCGCCGTAGATGGCCGAGGAGAGCCGACCCTCGACGACGCTGTCGATGAGGTCCTCGAAGGTGCGGTCCTCGGCGGCGTCCTCGACGAGGTCGATCATCGTGCGGCGGATGGCCTGCTCCTGGCTCGCGTCGGCGCTCTTGGTCGTGAACGCGACGGGCTGGATCTGGACGCGGTAGTCGTCGGTCGTCAGCACCGTGATGTACGCCTCGATCTTCGAGGCGCCGCGGCGCACGAGGCTCCGCAGGTAGTCGCGGGTGAGTTCGTGCTTGACGAACTCGGTGTAGGCCGCGTCGCTGCCCACGTCGTTGATCTTGAACGTGAGCTTGGTGTTGTTCTCGCTGGCGTCGTTGCTGAGTTCGCCCAGCGTGGTTTCGATGTCGCGTCCGAGTACCTTGTCCGGTTCGTCTGCGGGGGTCTGACCCAGCTCCTGTCGGTCGAACTGCTGGGGAGCGTGGATGGTGTACCACCGCTTTTCCTGTTTCTGCTTGGAGACTGAACGTTCGCTCATGATTGGTGTGTATCTGTGTTCGCGTGTCGGTCGGCTGCCTGTACCACTTTCCGCGCCACCGTGAGGTTCACGACGTAGTCGTCGACAGTCGTCTGCAGTCCGCCGGTCGTCTCTCGTTCGACGGTCGTCACCACGGCGTCCGGGCTGGACTCGCCCGCCTCGACTCGGGTGTCTATCTCGGGCGTGTTGTCCGGGCGGACCGCCGCCGCGACGACGTCGGCGCGGTCTAACTCCGTTCGAATCCGCGCCGAGCGAGACGCCGTCGTGGACGGCGTCTCGCTCGGGTCCTCGCGTCGTTCCTCGGTCACGTTCGGGCCTCCCGGAACGCGGCGAGGAAGTCGGTCGCCTCGGTGTCGAACTCGGCGTAACCGCGGGTCGCGGTGCCGCCGCCGCGGCCGCCGGTTTCGGCGGCCGCGGCGGCCATCGCGTCCCCGACCGAAACCGCGTCGGCCTCGTCGTCGAGGACGGCCTGTTCGGTCGCCGCCGCGGCGGCCTTCCCGTCGCCGACGACGAGTGCCGTCGGTTCGGGCGACCGGAAGTCCCGCAGGAGGCGGGCGACCGTCTCGACCGGGGCGTCTTCGGTTCGGAGTACGAACAGGCCGTCGTACCGGCCGGTCGTCCCCTCCCGCAGGGCCGCGTGGGCGCTGGCGGCGTGGTCGCGCCACGCCTCCAGCGCGTCGGTCCGCGCGTCGTGGCCGAGCGCCAGCGCGACGCCCGCGCCCGGTCGCTCGCGCGCGACCGATTCGAGCACGTCGGCGTAGCCCTCGACCGTGACGAACGGTCCGTCTTCGAGTTCGTGGGGCCGGAGCGCGCGCTCGACGGCGTCGGCCGCGCGGTCGGTCGTCCACTCCGCGCCCGCGACGGCGAGCGCGAGGTCCGAGGCGACGTCGCGGTGGGCCGACTCGTCGAGTTCGGCCGGCAGGTCGAGTTCGGCCAGCGTCGCCTGGACCGACCCCGCGTCGCCGGAGTAGTCGGCGTGCGCGAGGGTCGTGTGCGCGAGGCCGTCGGCGAGGTCGCCGGTCGGAACGCCGACGCCGGGTCGGCGCTCGAGCCCCGCTTCGCGGGCCTCTTCGTAGACGTGGGCGCTCTCGCCGGCGCCCGGCGGGCGACCGGCCGCGACCACGCCCGCGAGTGCGAGCGTGCGGTCTGGCGACGCGTCGAGTTCCCGGGCTGCGTCGAACGCGGTGACGCTCGCCGGGGTCGCCTCGGCCGCGAGCGAGACGTCGGCAGCGGGGTCGAGTCCCACGCCGACCGTCGTCTCGCCCGCGCCCGCGTGGGCTTCTCCGTCGGTGTCGGCACCGCCCCCGACGAGCGTCGTGCCGAAGCGGCCGACCCGAACCTGGTAGGGGACCGCCCGCTCGCTCAGTGCGCGCGCGAGCAGTCCCGCCGCGGCGAGGCAGTCGCCGTCCGCACGCGCGAGCACGCGGACGAACTCCGCCTCGCCGAGTGCGGCGGCCACGTCGCTACCCGAGGGGGCGTCGGCGCCGCTTCCGGTTCGACCCGAGGTGGACATCTATTCGATGAGTTGCTTGGCGGTTTCGTAGGAGTACGTGAAGTCCTCGTCGAGCTGGTCGCCGCGGTAGTAGTCGACGAGGCGACGGACCTTCGACTGGGTGTTCTGGAGCGCGCGCTTGTTCTGGTGGTCCTGGGGGTTCTCGTCCATGTGCTCGCGCAGTCGGACGGCCCGCTCGAAGAGGTTCCGGAGGTCCTCGGGGAGTTCATCGTCGGCGTCGTTCTCCTCGAGGATCTCGCTGACCTTCTTGCCCGTCGCCAGTTTCACGTCCGGGACGGGGGTGCCCTTGACGCCTTCGTCGCGCAGTTTCAGCCCGATGACGCTGGGGCTGTGGCCCTGCTCGGCCAGTTCAACGACGCGCTCTTCGACGGCGTCTTCGTCTACGTCGCTCCACTCCGGGGGTTCGTCTGCCACCGGCTTGTCGGAGTCCGACGAGCCGCGGCGGCGGGTGTGCATTCGTGCCATAGTTTGGATTGGAACTGCACAGACCGCTCGTGACTGAGAGTGTCTGCGTGCTGGTGCGTCTGTTCGACGCGGTGCACGTCCGCAATCCCGAGCCACCCAATCGGATGGCGAGTCAGATTTGCGGCTGTGCTGTTCCCGTACTCGAAGAACGGGTCAGGTCGTGTTAAAGGGTTTCCATTCGCTCCGCCGTGGGAGGCGTGAACGCAGTGGGGCGATTCCGAGAGGTTTATCAACACCGGCGGGGAACGTAGAATTGCAATCGCGGGCTCGTAGATCAGCGGTAGATCACTCCCTTGGCATGGGAGAGGCCCCGGGTTCAAATCCCGGCGAGTCCACTTCCTTCCCTCACTTCGTTCGGTCAGTCAGTGAACTCGCCGACCTTCGCGAACGAACCGCGTTCGCTCAGTCCCGGCGAGTCCACCGCAGAAAATTTCCCGTCATTCGAGTGAGGCCGTCCTATTCATTCGCTTTCTTCAAGTACTGTTTCACCGTCAGAACCCGATTTGATGGGATGTTCCGGCAGTTACGTCCTTGCTAATTTGATTCCGACCGTGCGTATTGCGTACCGGTGGTTAATCGTCACCGTGAACGGCTGGTGCGGGGGAAGCATCAACTCCCTTCGTGATAGCGTAAAGCAGTGCAGTAAGGAGCGCAGTATAGCGGAGGACAGCGATGAGAGTACTTCGCACCCCATAGAGGAGTTCGATACCGAATGCGGCAATAAATTCGCTCAGGAAATGGGCGAGGAGAAATCCGACCAAGACGATACTTCCGATACGGAGGCTTTCGGCAAGCAACCACCGACCATCAACGCCAAATGCGTTCATATCACTCGTCAACTCTCTCCTCCGATAAATCTACGTTCTAAATCTCCCATCAAGGGACGCTGGCCTGCACCGAATCGTATCGGAGGCCGCGGTCACTCCTCTCGAGTAAGATTGAGCATCTGCATGGCCTCTCGGATGTGGAAGTTCTTCTGTGCTCCATTCTCGGCATCTAGGGCCAACTTCAGTTGTTTCTCCACACCGCCCTTGAGTTCATCTCTCTCCATGTGAAACCACCAAGGAATCCAACCGAGTTAACACTTCTCCTCCGGGTCATTATGCCTGGTTTTCCGGACCGTGCGAGAGGCGAAGGGCCAGTACAGCGGCATCACGCAGAAAGAAGGGAGAATATCGGAGATGAGGAACGCGTCGTTCTCAGCTGGTCTGCCACGGCAGCGACTTCGGGAAATGGTGGCGGCGAACCGCTTCGCCCATCATCAGCAGGCCGCCGACAGCGAGTCCGATGGTCGCCATCCCTTTCGGTACCGTCGCCGGGAAGATGAGTCGATAGGTGAACGTGTGGGTCGTTCCCTGTATCTTCACCTTCACGTGCTGTGGCTGGAGGGGAATCTTGGCTGTGCCGGGAAGCGGCTCGCTGGTTTCGAGCACGTACGTCTTTCCATCGAGCGCACCGTCGACGATGCGTCGTTCCTGAGGCGTAAGCGATTCGTACCGATTGACGTGTTCCCCCTCGGCGTATGCGCTCGCATCCTGTTGAAACTCGTACTGAATCGCAGGGATGAACATGACCACCCCGGCGACGAGCGTGAAGACGCCGACAATGAACAACCCGTAGTGGATCCGCTTCCGTCTGGACCTCTCTTTAGAATCGACCGTTGGAGCCATAGCCCGGACTGGCGGACCACACATCATAAGTTTTCTCCACTTCGAACGGGTTAATATCGGCCCGTTGTCGGTGGCAGTGACAGAGACACGCTCTAAAGCTCTCATTGAGGGACACTGGCCTGCACCGTACCCTATCGCAGGCCGGGAGTCTTCTAGCCGGTTACTCTCTCCGGACGACAGAACCAGGCGGGAAACGGACGATGACCCGACCGCCGTTACCCCACTAATTAATGAAACGGTTGCAATCATAATGCTGATTAAGTAGACTCGACGTGTGGTTCATAACCGTGAGCGTCTTTACGATCGAATGCACCGGGTGTGGGACGACCCGAACTGCTCGGCAGAAATCTGACGAAGTCCTCCCCTTCGATCCCGTTTGCCCGGACTGTCTTTCGCAGGAATTCGAGGTAGTCAAGGGGGCGGACGAGGGAATCCCGGATAGCGCGCCCGTGAAAAGCGAGGGGACCCGCGACGTTTGACTGCCGGCTTGCTGTACCGACCGCGCCGCGCTTCTCGACGAGATTCCTTCCCCGGCAAGCAGGAGAATATGGCAATTGACGGTGTCGGCCACCTCGGGCCGGGTTCGAGGCGAGACTACGTCGGGGAGGTCACGCAATTTCAGAAGTCCGCGTTCGAAATCCACTCCACGGCCGCCGAGACGAACCACGCCATCCAGAGCGCGAAGACGACCAGCCACGCCCCGTACCGCGCTTCCGGCGACCCCACCACCAGATAGCCGACGGCCAGCACCAGTGCGGCGGCGGCGAGGGCGGTCAGCGTGCGGCGAGTCGGGGTGAGTTTGTCGGTCATCGTGACGGTTTCGTCGTTCGTGGTCCGAACGCAACGGTCGCGTGTTGCTAAGAACGCGGCGCGACGTAGTCCTAACGTCTGTGGGAGCATTTCGTTCGAACAGCGCGCTCTGCTCGTACTCTACGAGATTCACGAGATAGGGGTTTCAGTCGAACGGAGCGTTCTGCTCGCATTCTACGAGATAAGGATTTCAGTTAAATGGAGCGTTCTGTTCACACTCTACAAGATAAGGATTTCAGTTGAATGGAGCGTTCTGCTTGCACGATTCAAATGAGTACCGCAACCGCACCGCGACCGCCACACACCTCCCCAACCGATTCCTTCGCGCCTGCCGGCGCTCAGTCATCCCTCGCGCGTGTTGGTGCGGCCGAAACCGCCGGCCGCACCAGCACGCGCCGATGGTGAACGTGAAGATTCGGGGCTGAAGATGAACGCGAAGATTCGATGCCGAGGTGGTTTCGACTGGTGAACCGGTTCGTCGAGAAAACGTTACGAGAATCGCCAACGACCGCGTCTCGAAGACGGTTTCAGCTTCGGACGACGATACGGCCGTCCGAGAACACCGTCACGTGGTAGATGTCGTAGGGGAACGAAACCGAGACGTCGTCTCGGAGGTCCCCGTACCGCCGGGTGTGAAACAGCAGTTGGAGCGCGTCGCAGTCGACGACGGAACTGAGCGGGACCATCTGCTCGGGCGGTCGTTCGACCACCTTCGAGAGCGCGAGCGCGATACCCGTACACACTTCGCCGTGAATCATGTGGTCGCTGACGTTGAAAACGTAGGTCGACGATTCGTCGCCGTCGGCGTCCGCAACCTCGATTTCCACGGGGTCGATGCCATCTCTCGCCATGCTACTCGGTTCGATACGCCTCCTCGGGGAGGGACGTACATATGCTTTCCGGACAGGGTAAAATCGGGGTACTGCGGCGGGTTTCGACGCCGCTCGCCTGAAGATTCTGAGGCTATTTTTCGATTCGGCGAAGGTTCTTCAACGGTTGGGTCGCCTCCCCGTCGGTTCGGGTGTGACGACGGTCCGGAAGACGAGGCGCGGAGGACGGCGGCGCGGAAGACGACGGCGCAGCGGATGGCGGCACGGAGAGCGACAGCGCAGAAGACGGCTCCCCAGTGTCGGCAGGAAGAACGGTTCCCGTCCCGACGGATGCACCGACGGTCGGGAACCTCCCCAAAACGCCCGACTCCGACGGGAACGAACCGTCGTGCCGCACCCCGAACAACGTGAAAATTTCTCGAAGGGAGGCGGGGTAGTTTAAGACCCCCTGGTTCGTTGGGCCGACTATGTCGGGACGACCCAGGGGCGGTCGGAGTCGCGCACAGTCGAACGTCATCGGCGTCGTCCTCCTACTCGGACTCACGGTCCTCGGCACGGGCCTCATCGTCGCGTACGGATCGTCGGCGCTGGACGACTCTCGCCAGGCCTCCGAGGTCGGCGGCGCGGAACAGGCCATGGCCCAGTTCGACTCGCGGGCGGCGATGGTCGCGCTCGGCGATTCTGCGGTGCAATCGGTGCCGTTCGGGGGGACCGACGGGGCGTACAGCGTCGACCCCGACGCGGGGTCGATCAAGATTACCCACGTCGACTTCTCCGGGACCCACGACCACGTCATCCTCCCCGAGACGAGTCTCGGCTCGGTCGTTTACGAGAACGGTGACGCGACCGTCGCCTACCAGGGCGGCGGCGTCTGGCGCGAGGGCGAACACGGCGGGACGACCATGGTTTCCCCGCCCGAGTTCCACTACCAGGGCGCGACGCTCACGCTTCCCATCGTCCGCGTGTCCGGGTCCGGAAGCGTCGCCGGGTCGCCGACCGCCCGCATCACCGAGGTGACCCGCGCCGAACCGGTCTTCCCGTCGAGCGAGACGTATCCGGCGCCGGACGACGACCGGCCCTACGAGAATCCGCTCGAGAACGGCAAGATGATAGTCGAAATCCAGAGCCGGTACTACGAGGCGTGGGCCGACTACTTCCGCAGCAGGACCGCGGGAACCGTCACCGTCGACGCGTCGACGAACCCTGGCACCGTCACCGTCGACCTAATATCCACGGGGACGACCGGGACGTTCGGGATGCCCAACGACGGTAGCGGCGTCGACATCCGGGGCATCGCGGGCGGCCACTCACTGAACGAGTACGCCATCACCCTCCAACCGGACGACACCGACAGCTCCGACTTTTCGAACCTCCAGTGGTCGATGTACGCCGAGAAGGGCGACCGGCAGTTCGAACTGCACCTCCGCCGCCAGAGCGGAAGCGACTGCGACGACATGGTGGTGAGCGCGACGGTGTACTACTCCGAGAACGACGGCTCCACCTATCAGGGCTGGTACGACGGCGACGCGTACACGAGCGAGTGCTTCGACGCCGACGGCGACGGCGCCCAGGACGAGGTGCGTCTCGTCGCGAACTTCGTCGACGGCGACTCGGCCGACCCCGAACTGACCTACCAGTCGCTGTCGTCGAATCAGCTCTCGCACTTCAGCCTCTCCGGCGCGTCGCAGGCGCCCTCGCCCAGGTTCGACGAGCACGACGAGAGCGTGGAGTGGGAACCGAAGTCGTACTCCGACGGCTCGGTCGAGCGCATCGACCCCCTGATGAAACACTACCTCGCGCTCATGGGTCCGGGTTTCGAACTGCGAGTCGACGACAAGAACTCCGACACGGTGAACGAGGGCGTCTCCTCCGGCACGATCTACTACCCCGGCTCCGGCGAGTTCGTCACCTACCTCCACATCACCGAGAACGAGGTGCAGGTCGAACTCACGTGATGGCGACGTCGACCCTCGTCGCCGTCACGTACAGCCGTTCCGCGTCGAACGAACACTCCACGGTGTCGGCGTCGGTCCCGACGACGTCGCAGTTGCCGTTCCACCGCGGGTCGTCGAGTCGAGCCTCGAAGTAGCGCCGCCAGACGGGCGCCCGGGCCGGCGCGGTGTCGACGGTCACCGTCACTCTGTACCCGCCGGACGTCCGCGCCGACAGCACCTCCGAGACGGCGCGCGTCCCCCGGACCAGCACCGTCTTCGAGCCGCCGACACCGCCGGACCCCGTCGCCCGCGTCTGAACGACCGGGAGTATCACGACCCCGCCGTCGGCGCGGAACACCATGTCCGGCGCTCGCTTCATCACCGCGCCGCCCGGGTCCGTGCGGATGACGGCGCCCGCCTCGTAGACGAGCGTCGACTCCGACCGCCCGGAGTAGACGAGCGGCGCGATTTCGACCGTGTCTGCGGGCGTGCCGGCGACGTCGACGCTGACTGTCATCGTCGTAGGTTCGCCGAACCCCAACTGCGCCTCGGCGAGTTTGATCTCGGTCGCGCGGCTGGGCGCGTCCTGCCGGTGGAGGTCGGCCATGTTGTCGGCCAGAACGTCGAACGCGCGCTCGGCGTTGTTCAACTGCTCGGCGTCGCGGGCGTCGGTCAGCCCGTCGATTCCGACGACGTACACCGTGGCCACCGTCAAGGTGATGAGCGCGAAGACGAGGACGAACCCGACCGTCTCGCTCACGCCGCGGTCAGCCATGCTGCACCTCCAACTCGTCGGCGCTCGGGTCGTAGACGACGCGAACGTCGCCGCCGGAGACGGCGGTTTCGGCGACGGTCGTCTCGGACGTGAGTTCCACCCGGACGCTGACCTCCGGGCGGTCCACCGAGAGGACGAGGTACCGGTCGGCCCCGTCGGCTCGGACCGCTATCGTGTACTGTTTGCCGGTGACCCGTTCGGGGAGGTTCCGGTCGACGGTCACCGTCCCCGTCTCGACGGTCTGTGCGAGTCGGTCGACCGCGGCGACGTCGGCCGACACCTGCTGGCCGATGACTTCGAGTTCGTTGCGGACCGTCCGTTCGCGCTGGTCCTCGACGAACCCGCCGCCGGCGATCAGGAGGCCGCCGACGAGGAGCGTCGCCACCGTCAGGCTCAGCGCGTAGCCGAGCGTGGTCGAGACGCCTCGCTCGTCGGTCGCCAGTCGCCGCGCGCGCCCGTCGACCGCGGCGTCTGACCGGAGTCGGTCGCTCACGGCGGACACCTCGTTCCGTCGACCACGTGCTCTTTCGACGCGGTTCTGTCGTTTCCGTCCGCATCGGTCGCGGTGATGGCGACGGTGAAGCGGTCGCCGGTGCTCCCGAAGTCGACCGTTTCGCTCCCGGACGTCGCGGCGTACGTCTGCGAAGTGCCGGTGTTCTGGTTCGTGACGGTGACGTCCACGGTGTCGAGGTTCCCGTCCGGGTCGGACACCGACCACGAGATGGCGAACGAGCCGTCGTCGTCGTCGTCCGTGATTTCGAACTTGGTGACGTACGGCGCGACGGCCGGTCGGCCGGACTCACCCGGCGCGACCCGGCCGTCGGTTTCGTAGGTGAGACTCGGCCCGTCGACGACCAGGTCGACGGTCGCCGAGTAGATCGCCGGCGTGGTGTACGGCGAGCCGAGGTCGGGGTCGTCGCGGTAGGTGGTTTCGGTCGGCGGGCAGACGACCCCGTTCGCGGCGTCGACCTCGTGGCGGAACGGTCCCTCGACCCGGTCGACGGTGAGTTCGTACGTGCCGACGACGGCGTCGGCGTTGATGTATCGCACGTCGTAGGTCCCCGTCGGTCGCGCTGGGAAGTCCAGCGCCTCGCAGTGGACCCCGTCGAGCGTGCCCGCGGTGAGGTCGACGACGACGGACGACCCGTCGGCGGCGCACGTCCTGATGGTCCCGTCGGCGTCGTAGCTCATCACCTCGACCTTGTCGGTGGTCGAGTCGCGGTAGATCGCGACGCGCCAGACGTCGTTGCCGTCGTCTAACTCCACGAAGAAGGCCGCATCATCGGAAGTGGTGAGCGTGTCCTCGACCGTCGCGTCGTCCAGCGACGGGAGGCCGCTTCGGCGGACCGTGAGCCGGAACTGGCGCGCTTCGACGTCAGGGGCGACGACCCAGTCGTGTTGCCCCCCGACCGGGGTGAATTCTCCGCTCGTCCGGTCGGCGACGAGCGTCCCTTCCCGCCCCGAACTGGGGGTGACCGACGTCAACAGGCCGTCGACCGCCGAGTAGTTCGCGCGTAGCGTCTGCCACCGCCGGAGCGCCGTCTTGTACTCGTCGTATCGACTTGAGTAGGTGCGGTCGCCGCCGTTCCGGTTCGCGTGGTCGATGGCGGTGCCGGCCCCGGCGAGCGCGTCGTGCCGGAAGCCGACGGCGTCGTCGACCGAGGCGTCGCCGGTCCGCGTCGCGAGGTTCTCGGTGTAGATGGCCGAGTTCACCACGAGCGCGAGCGCGACGAACACCACCGCAAGCGAGAGTCCGCCGACGAGGATGAGCTGTCCGCGCCCTCGGCCGTCCGGCGTCACATCCGCCATACGACCACCTCCACCTCGACGACGTTGTACAGGCCGCCGGTCGCGGCGTCGCGGTAGAGCGAGGCGTCGCTGACCCCTGTGGCCGTCGGTTCGGCGACCCCGTCGCCGTCGGGGTCGCCGAACAGGACGTCGTCGTCGACGAGCGTCACGGTCTTCGACGCCGTCGCCGCGTTGTCGCTCGGGACGCCCTGGTAGAGCATCCGCTTGCGCTTGACCAGTCCGTCTCCCGTCTGGTACTTGACGAACACGTTGTAGACGATGCCGCGGTCGCCGAACGCGCGGTCGAGCATCGCCCCGAACCGGTTCGGGGGCGGGGAGTTCGTGTAGTAGCCGTCCATCCCGGTCTGGCGGAAGTCGCCCTCCGCGTCGGCGAACAGCACCGCCCGGCGGAGCGCGCCGCTCTCGGCCGCCGCCGCGAGGACGCCGTCGGCCGTCGCCGCCTGCTGGTTCTCGATGTGCTGGTTCGACGTGCTGGCCGAGAGCGGCGTCACCGCGGTCATCTGGAGCGCGAACGCGACGCTGGCCAACAGTAAGAGGCTGGCCACGACCGCTTCGAGCGTGTGGGCCTGTCCGCGACCGGTTGCGGGTCCGTCGCTGTGTCCCCCCACGTTACCACACCCGTACCTTCAGCACCGCGTCGATTCCGTCGAGGGTGACGAAGCGGCGCGCGACCATCACCGAACCGGACCCGGCGGGCGGCGAGTCGCCCGCCTCGAAGGCGGTGCACGACCCGCCCGCGGCGACGACATCGTCGCGCTCGTCGACGGTGCCAGAGCCGTCGTTACAGAGGACGTCGGGCGTCTGGTCGGCGTCGTCGGTGTCGCCGACGAGTTGAACGTTCACACCCGTATCGTCGGCCACGCCGATTCGGTCGTGAAGCGACCCGCTGCCGAACCGACAGTCGGACTCGGACGGACCGCCGAAGAAGTAGGTGGTACAGCCCACGTCCAGCACGTACGGCGTCGACGGGTCGCCGAGCGTCCCCTCGGCGAGTTGACTAGCGATTCGGTCGACGGCGACGGTCTCCTCCTGGGCGCTCCCGACCAGCGGTTCGAGGATGCCCGGAACGACCGCGAAGACGAACGACACCGCCAGCAGGAAGACGCTCACCCCGATGACGAAGTCGATGGTTGTCTGTCCTCTCATGGTCAGATGAAGATGAACGTCACCAGCGCGACGGTCGGCAGGACGACCGCGAACTTCACGCCCGCGAGCAGGCTGGCGTCGCGGATGTAGCCCGCGATGAACCCCGACAGGAGCGCCTGGAGCGTGACGGCGTGGAAGAACAGCATCGCCATCAGGTTGGTGTCGAGGCCGCTGCCGAACTGCATCCCGCCGCCGGCCCCGGACCCGCCGCCGGAGGCCTGGCTCGCGAGGCCGCCCATTACGTCGAGGAACTTCACCTTCAGGATGGCCATCACGGCCAGCAGGGTGAGGTAGGTCATGATGATGATGACGACCTGCATCCGCGAGCGCGACTTGCGCTCGCGGGCGATGTCGTCCTGGTTCTCGCTGGCCTGCGCCGCGGTCGTGAGCACCGCCGAAATCTGGCTGGAGGCCTCCTGGGCCTTGCTGATGAGCTTGACGGTGCGGGCCAACCGCGGGATGTGGTAATCGTTGTTGAACTCGATGAGCGCGGCCTTCAGGCTCATGCCGTACTCGACCTTCGCGTGGAGCACGTCGAACTCGTCGGCGAGTTTGCCCGAGGAGGTGTCGGCGACGGTCTTGATGGACTCCAACAGCGTGAGGCCGGTGTCGTTGGCGCTCGAGAGCTTCCGGAGGTTGTCCGAGAGCTTCCCGATGACCGACCGGCGCGACCGGACGTTCCACTCGTAGAACACCATCAGCGGCAGGAAGTTGAGGTAGACCGGGACGTAGACGTAGATGAACGTCCCCCAGATGGGTCGGGCTATCATCCCGTCGAGGCTCCGGGGCGCGGCGCCGGTCCAGACCGCGCTCGCGACCAGCACCAGCGACGCCGGGGCCGTCAGGCCGAGCACGTAGGTCGGGTTGTCCCGGAAGAAGATGTGCGGCCGCTTGAGCAGGGCGACCGTCTCGTAGGTGCCCTCGCGGCTCTTGATACGGTCGAACACCGAGAACTCCCCGACGTACTTCTCGACCAGGCCGAGGTGGAGCAGGCCCGCGCCCGTCGCGGCCGCCAGCACCTCCCCGCCCTCGTCGGGGTCGAGGTAGCCGTCACCGGGGTCGTCCTGCTTGACGGTCGAAACCAGCACCAGGAATCCAACGCCGGTCAGCGGGATGAGCCCGTAGACGGTGGCGTACAGCATCGACTGCTTGGCCTGGCCGAGCAGCGACATGATGACGAGGATGATGATGAGCAGCAGGGGGAACAGCGAGAGGGTCATGTACATCTCGCCGAACAGCTCCAGCGTCTCCAGGGTCATCTCCTGTTCCTGCTTGGCGGTCCGCATGTGCTTGTCCTTCTTGTCGTCTAAGAAGTCGGTCATGTTCCCGCCGGAGTTGACGATGGAGAGCATGTCGGTGAGGAACTGGCCGAGTTCGTCGCTGGGCGTCTCCAGCGACCGCTTGCGGATGGCGGTCCGGTAGTCGGTGTCGAAGTACTCGGTCTCCTGGACGATGGACTGGAACTCCCGGGACACCTCGCCGTAGGTGTCGTCGGCCTTCGCGATGGCCTCCAGGATTTCGAGTTGGTTCAGCCCCCCGATGGAGAGGGCGTACATGAACGAGATGGCGTCGGGCAGCAGCATGTTGATCTCGCGCTTGCGCTCGCCGGCTTTGAGGTACGGCACCCCGACGACGGCGCCGAACCCGCCGGCGAAGCCGATGGCGCCGAAGAACAGGCCGCTGGCCACGACGAGCGACGGAATCTTCAGCGTCCGGATGAGCCACAGCACGGTGTCGTTGGGCACCGGCACGCCGATGAGGATGCCCACGTCGACGAACCCAGTCATGAACAGTCCGTAGCCGACGACCAGTCCCAGTAGCCAGAGGACCGCGCCAGCCAGCACCCCCACGGCGAGCCCGCGCGAGATGTAGAGTTCGGCGGTTTCGGCCATCCGGGCCTCTGCGAGTTTCTTCTCGACGTCGGCGACGAAGTCGCCGTCGGCGTCGAAGAGGCGCTCGAACAAGGGGTAGAAGGTGTCGGCGAGCGAGTCGGCGGATTTCCGCGTGCCGGTCGCGGTCCCGTGGCTCATGACCGGTCCTCCGCGTCGGCGTCGGCGTCGCTACCCGCGGAACCGTCGTCGTCGGTCGTCCCGGTTTCGCTCTCGTCGAAGGCGGCTTCGAACTCGCCGAACGAGGGGGTTTCCTCGTCGTCGGTCGAGGAGGCATCCCCGTCGTCGGTCGAAGGCGACTCGTCGCCATCGACCGACTCGGACTCCGCGGCGAGGTCGCCCTGACCGAGTTCGGTACCGGACTCGCGCCGACCCGACTCCGCCGGAGTCGGGTCGGCGCTCACCGGGCGGTCGTTCGCGGGTTCGTCGCTCGCCGGGGCGGCGCTTTCGAACTCGTCGGCCGTGGTGCTCCGTTCGACGGCGTCGGGTCGGCGCGGCGTCGTCGCGTCGCCGGACCCGTCTCGGGTCCCGCCGGACTCGCTTCGCTGCCCGACCGCCTCACCCGCCGACGGTCGGTCGTCCTCGGTCGACTCGGGGTTCGTCTCGAACTCCACGGCGTCGAGCATCTCGTCGTCGAACGGCAGGTCCGGGGCGTCGCCAGAGTCGGTCGGCGCGTCGGTCGCCTCGTGGGACTTAGCGAGTGCGACCGCCAGTCCCTCGGCGTCGGCGTCCTCGCCGCGGTAGTCGTCGAGCAGGCGGTCCTCGGCCTCCGCGAGGATGCCCCGGGCGAGTTCGTACGTCTCGGGGTCCGGGTCGGGCCGGGGCACCATCTCCTCCTTCTCGGGGTCGATGTCGATGTGGACGCTCTCCATCTCCCGGAGGTCGTGGAGGCTCTCCTCCAGGTTCCCGTTGGCGATGAGGGTGAGGATGGTGTCAGGGTCGTTGATGAACGCCTGGGCGGTGGCGGCGACCTGGGTGTACTCGTTCAGGCCGTTCTTGATGAGGTATGCGAGGATGACCCGGCGCTTCAGGATCTCGTCCTCCAACTGGTCGTGGTTCCACCCGCGGTCGAACATGATCTCCTCCATGGTGTTCGACCCGGACAGGCGCATGAACTCGTCGTCCTCGGCGCGCCACTGGAAGATGTCCTGGACGTTGATCTCGTCGTTCTCGGGGTCGTAGTGGTTGATCTCGGTCAGCGACTTGTTCCGCCGGACCTTGCTCCCCTGGACCCGGGTCTGGGTCTGGATGGAGACGAGGTCGAGGGCGGTGAAGAGGGTCTTGCTGACGTTGATGGGTTCCGTGGTGAACCGCTTCAACACCTCGCCGACCGTGTCGGCGTGGAAGGTGGTGTAGGTGGTGTGACCCGTCGACATGACCTGGAAGAGCGTGCGGCCCTCCTCGCCGCGGATTTCGCCCATCACGATGTAGTCGGGGCGCTGGCGGAGCGCGGCTTCCAGCAGGTCGAACTCGTCGACGTCGCCCTTGTCGTCGTCGCTGAAGGAGGGTCGGGTGACGCTGGCGATCCAGTTGCGCTGGGGCAACTCGACCTCGCGGGTGTCCTCGATGGAGACGATCTTCGTGTTGCTCGGGATGAACAGCGAGACGGCGTTCAGGCTGGTGGTCTTCCCGGACGCCGTACCGCCCGCGAAGATGAGCGACTTGTGGTTCTCGATGGCCAGCCAGAGGAACGCCATCTCCTCCAGGCTGAAGGTGTTCCAGTTGACGAGGTCGATGGGCGTGAACGGTACGTCCTTGAACTGCCGGATGGTGTAGTTGGTGCCGTGGTCCGAAACCTCCCGCCCGAGCGTGAGTTGAGCGCGGGAGCCGTCCGGCAGGGTGGCGTCGACCTGGGGTTGGCGCTTGCTGATACCCTTTCCGGACCGCTGGGCCATCTTGACCACGAAGTCGTCGAGTTCTGTCTCGCCGTGGTAGACGTTGGTGATGATCTGCTCGTAGTCGGTGTGGTAGACGAAGACGGGCGAGTTGTAGCCGTCGACGGAGATGTCCTCGACGTTGATGTCGTGTTTGATGCCGTCGATGCGCTCGTAGCCGATGAAGTCCCGGCGCAGGAAGTAGAGCAGTTTCTCGGCCTGGTACTCCGAGAGCGTCTCCTCGTCCTCTTCGAGCAACACCGGTTCCGGCCGGACCGAGATGCCGTCGAGGCCGCCCGACTCGTCGGGTTCGAGTTCCTCGATCTTCGCCTCCACCGCGGCGCGGACCTGCTCGCGCAGGCTCCCCGAGGCGTCGAAGTCGAGGTCGAGGTACTCGTCGAGTCGGATTCGGGGCTCGGGGTCGTCCCGTCGCTCGGCGTCCCCGTCGGCCTCGCCTTCGGCGTCGTCCGCCGCGCCGGACGCTTCCGATTCCTCCGCCGCGACGGGACCGTCCGGCGATTCGGGTTCGGGTGGTGACGCCGGTTGCTCGGTCGCCGCGGGAGCGCTCGCGTCCGACGCGGGCGCTCCCGCGTCGTCACCCTCGCCGTCGACCGTCCCGCCGTCCGCGGCGACTTCCTCGTCTCCGTCGGAGTCGGCGTCGGCTTCGGGCGTCGGTTCGGTCGGTGTCTCGGGCGTTTCGGGTTCGTCGGGCGTCTCGTCCTCCGGCCCATCGTCGTCCTCTCCGTCGGCGGAGGCGGCCGACTCGTCGGCCGCCTCCGCGTCGTCGTCGCGGCGCTTCTCGACGTAATCGAGGTAGCTCTCGCGGACCGGTTCGAGCGCGGCGTCGGTGCTCTCTCGCGCACGGGCGAGCGACGCCGAGACGGCGTCTCTGGTTTCGTCGTACCGGGCAAGCGCCTGCTTCAACTGCTCGGCGCGCTCGCCGGTGTTCTCCGCGTAGAGGTCGTAGCGAGCGAGCAGTCGCAGGGTTTCGCGCTCGATGACCTCCTCACGCTCTTCCTCCTCCGCCTCGACGACCACCTCCTCGCTGGAGTACTTGATGGAGGTCCGGAGCTTTCCGGTCAGGAACTCCTTCAGGTCGTCCTCGATGCGGGTGCAATAGGGCTCTATCAGGTAGTACTTCGTCTCGTTCTCCTTCTCGGAGTGGAAGATGATGACGAACGAGTAGGGCTTGTTGACCCAGTAGCGGTCGACCTCCCGGAAGTGCTGTTTCTTCGGGAGCGCCACCGCCTTCTCCAGGTCGTAGCGGTTGACCACCGTGGTGTGGCCCTCGACGGTCGAGAAGAAGGCGTCCTCGTCCAGTTCCTCGGGCACGTCGAGCGTGCGCTCGTCCTCGACCTCCAGCAGTTTCTCGGCCTTGGCCGCGCCCTCCGCCAGCAGGTCTTCGAGGTCGTCTTCGGGGAAGCCGAGCCACTCCTCCTCGTCGAAGCGCTCGATTTCGCCCTCCTCGTCGCGGGGGCGTTCGGGCGCGGTGACGCTCGTGTCCTCGTAGTAGTACTCGTACTTGAAGTGCTCCCAGTAGTAGTCGCCCTTCGTGACGGGCGTCGTCGCGGGGTCGAGCCACGCCTCGAAGTCGGCGCTCAGGTCGGTGACCGCCAGGCCGCCCTCGAAGACGCTCGCCCCCAGGTCGTCGTGGCCGAGCCACTCGCTCCGGTCGAAGGGCACGACTTCGCCGTCCCCGTCGCGCGGGCGCGCCATCCCGTCGTCGTCCTCGTCGTAGTAGTACTCGTAGCGGAAGTGCTCCCAGAGGTACTCGCCGAGTTCGACCGGCGTCTCCTCGGGGTCGAGGAACGCCTCGAAGTAGGCGCTCAGCCCCGCGGCGGTTTCGGCGGCGTCGTCCACCCTGTCGCCGGTTTTCTCGGGGTCGAAGCCGAGGTACTCCTCGGGTTCGAAGGGGTACGGTTTGCCCCGCCAGTTGGTCGGCGGGCCGCCGTCCTCCCAGAAGACGTCCTCCTCGCAGTCCCGCCAGGTGTACTCGCCGACAGTGACCCGCGCCGAGGCGAGTTCGTCGTCGGAGAGGTCCAGCGGACCGGGCGTTCCGTCGGAGTCGCCGTCGTCCCCGTCGGAGTCCTCCGGTTCCCCGCCGCTCCCTCCGGGGTCGTTCGATTCGTCGTCGACATCGTCTGCGTCGTCAGCGTCGTCGGCCGTCTCGTCTGCCTCGCCCGCTCCGCCGTCGTCGTCGGCATTCCCGGTGTCGGAGTCCTCGCCGCCCTCCGAACCGGTTTCCTCGTCGGCGTCGCCGTCAGTCTCGTGGCGGTCGCCGTCCGGTCCGTGGGACGGTCGCTCCCGACCCCGGCCGCCGCCTTCGGACCGAGGTTCGGCCCCACCCGAATCCGCTTCCCCCTCGGGGTTCTCGTCCCTCCTCCGGTCCGATTCATCGTTCATTGACTCTCCCCTCCCACTGATACTTGAAAAAACCTTTTACCTGCCGAATTACATGTCATTTTAATTTGAGTGTATCAGTAAGGAATGTTCTTCCCCGAAGATATACGGAGTCGGAACCACAGCTGTCGGACTCCGACTATGGAGTCGGACAGATTACACTAACGGGAACCGAAGACGGTCGGACGAAGGACGTATCGACAAGAGAAGAGGAATCGCCGGGCCCGGCGAAGCGACGACGGGTGTCGGGCCGTCCGAGGTCAGTCGTCCAGCGACGCGGACCGCTTGGAGTCGTCGGCCTCCTCGTAGGTGTGTAGCAGACAGCTCGCCCGCTGGCCCGGCCTGGTTTCGATGAACTCGGGCGTCCGGCTCTCGCACACCGTCTCGAACTCGGTCGAGAGCAGGTCGTCGGCTCGATCGAAATCGCCCTCGGAGACGTACTCGATGGCCTCCGCGAGCACCGACTCCGCCGAGGGGTCCGAGAGTTGCTCGGGGATGTCGAACTCCTCGCGGAGGACTTCGTCTATCCGGTCGAGCGGGACGTCGGCCTCCTCGACGTTCCCGCCGTCCTCGGCGGCGGCGAACTCCCGGACCGCGCCGACGTCGATCTCGTGCTTGGCGACTCGCTCGCGGAAGTTCATCACCGCTCGCCAGTGGGTCTGCTCGAAGTCGTAGCCCTCCGGTTGGATGACCTTCGGGCACCTAGTGTGGAACCGACAGCCCGACGGCGGGTCCGACGGCGACGGCACGTCTCCGGTGAGTTCGATGCCCATCCCGCGCTTTCGGGGGTCGGGCCTCGGTATCGACGAGAGCAGCGCCTGCGTGTAGGGGTGCTGGGGGTTCTCGAACAGCTCTTCGGTCGGTCCGATCTCGACGATCTCGCCGAGGTACATCACCGCGACGCGGTCGCAGACCTCCCGGACCACGCCCATGTCGTGGCTGATGAGCAGCATCGAGAGCGAGAACTCCTCCTGAATCTCGTCCATCAGCGAGAGCACCTCCGCCTGCACGGAGACGTCGAGCGCCGACACCGGTTCGTCGGCGACGATGAGTTCGGGGTTCAACACGAGCGCCCGCGCGAGTCCGACGCGCTGTTTCTGCCCGCCTGAGAACTCGTGGGGGTAGCGGTGGACGTCGTCGGCCGAGAGGCCGACGCGTTCGAGGAGGTCCTCGACGATGGCCCGCCGCCGCGCCTTGTCGGTCAGCCCGTGGACCCGGAGCGGTTCGGCGACCGACTCGCCGATTGTCATCCGGGGGTCGAAGCTTGAGGAGGGGTCCTGATAGATCATCTGGGCCTGCCGGCGGAACTCCTTGAGCCGTTTGTCGTCGAACCGGGTGACGTCGTTCGGATGCGGACCGTCGCCGGTGTGGGCGACGTCGTCGTACTGGTTGCTGTTGAAGATGACCTCGCCGGCGGTCGGCTCCTCCAGTCTGATGATCGACGAGGCGGCCGTTGACTTACCACAGCCCGACTCGCCGACCAGGCCGAGCGTCTCGCCGCGAGCGATGTCGAAGCTCACGCCGTCGACCGCCCGCACGCGGCCGACCTCCTTCGAGAGCATCCCCTCGGTGATGGGGTAGTGCTTCTTGAGGTTGCGGACCGACAGCAGCGGTTCGCCGTCAGTCATCGTCGGCACCTCCTCTGTTCCCGGTCGGCGTGTCGGCCGGCCCGGTTTCCGTGACTACCGATTCGTCGTACCCCGACGTGTAGTAGATGCAGGAGGCGCGGTGGTCCTCACTGTCGGTCGCCGCCAGCGGCGGCTGGTCGCCGGTGTGACACTCGTCCACCGCGTAGGGACACCGCGCGGCGAACCGACACCCGTCCGGCGGATTCGTCGGGTCGGGAAGCGACCCCGGAATCCCCTCGGTCCGGTCGCCCCGGCCGGGGAGGCACTTCAACAGCGCCTGTGTATAGGGGTGGGTCGGGTTCTCGAAGAGGTCGAAGACGTCGCCCTGCTCCATGACCTTCCCCGAGTACATGACGACGACACGGTCGGCCACCTCGGCGACGACCCCCAGGTCGTGGGTGATAAGCAGGATGCTCATCCCGAACTCCTCCTGGAGTTCGGCGAGCAGTCGGAGTATCTGGGCCTGGATGGTGACGTCGAGCGCGGTCGTCGGTTCGTCGGCGATGAGCAGGTCCGGTTGGGTCGCCAGCGCCATCGCGATCATGACCCGCTGTTTCATCCCGCCCGAGAACTGGTGGGGGTAGTCGTCGAAGCGGGCGGTCGCCTCCGGGATGCCGACCCGGTCGAGCAGTTCGATGGCTTGCTCGCGGGCCGCCGGCTTCGAGACGTCGTCGTGGAGGCGGATGGCCTCGACGATCTGCCACCCCACCGTGTAACAGTGGTTGAGCGCGTCCTGGGGGTTCTGGAACACGTGCGCGATGTCGCCGCCGCGCAGTTCCCGCAGTTCCCGGTCGCTCATCTCGCCGATGTCGCGGCCCCTGAATCGGACCTCGCCGTCTATCTTCCCCGGCGGCATGTCGATGATCCGGGTGATCGACTCGCTGGCGACGGTCTTGCCCGACCCCGACTCGCCGACGATGCAGACGGTTTCGCCCTGGTTCACGTCGAAGTCGACGCCGTCGACCGCCTGAACGTCTCCTTCGTCGGTCTCGAACGTCGTCTTGAGATTCCGAACGGACAGCAGTGGTTGGGTTTCCGTCATGGTTACGTGTCAGATTTCGAGTCGGCTTGCGGGTTGAGCGCGTCCAGCAGCGCGTCGCCGAGGAAGTTGAACGCCAGGATGGTGAAGAACAGGAAGAATCCCGGTATCGTCGTGATCCACCACGCCGTCGACAGGTCGCCTCGGCCGGCCGCAATGATCTGACCCCACGACGGCACCGACGAGTCGCCGAGTCCGAGGAACGCCAGTTGGGCCTCGGCGAGGATGAAGACGGGGATGAGCAGCGTGAGGTCGGTGATGATGCTGCTGGCGGTGTTCGGTATCAGGTGACGGCGGATGACGTACCAGGTGTTGGCACCGCTGGTCTTCGCCGCCTTGATGTACTCCTCTTCGGTCTTCTGGAGCGCGTTCGAACGCACGTACCGGGCGTTGTTGCCCCAGGTGAGTCCGCCGAAGATGAGGATGAAGGTGAACAGGCTCCCGCCGAACATGTAGACCATTAGCAGGTAGAGCAGGAAGCTCGGGAACACCATCTGGATGTCGACGTACCGCATCAACAACTCGTCGACCAGTCCGCCGGCGTACGCCGCGACGGTGCCGACGATGCTGCCGATGGTCATCACCAGCAGCGACGTGATGAGCCCGATCTTCATGCTCACCTGCATCCCGTAGACGATGATGGTCAGGATGTCCTTGCCCTGACCGGTCGTTCCGAACGGATACTTCCACGTTCCGTGACACTGCCCGTTGCTCACCTCGCCGACGCACTGGATGGGGACGGACGAGTCCACCGTGAGCCCGATCGGCGGCTGGTACTTCTGGAAGAGCGCGATCTCCGGCTGTTTGAGGAACAGCGGGCCGAGGAGGCCGACGACGAAGATGACCAGCAGATACACCAGGCTGATGACCGCCGCCCGGTTCTTCTTGAAGTTCCGCCAGTAGTACCGGGTCATCCGCGGATTCTGGTACATCGGAATCACGGCGTAGAAGAACAACATGACCAGCGTGAGCGCGAACAGCCAGTCGAGTTGCGAGACGTCGTACTCCCACCCGACGGCCGCGAAGGTCGGCGTGTACGGATCGACCATGAACACGTCGTACAGGAACAGGACTGTCATGGCACCGAGCGTCGCCAGCAGTCCCGCGGTTCGCGGCGTGACCGGCAGACCACCCTGCCGGGACACCTCTTCCCAGTCGACGTCTTCGAATCGTTCCGAACGAGGTCGTTCCGTAGCCATTATCGATCACCGAAGCTGATCCGCGGGTCGAGTATCGTGTACGTGATGTCCTGTAGCAGGTTGCCGATGACCGCGACGAAGATCCCGATGAACGAGGTGCCGAGGACGAGCGCGGTGTCCTGGGCCTGGATCGCCTTCAGGGTCAACATGCCGAGTCCGGGAATGCCGAACACGACCTCGACGAGGTACGACGCGCCGATGAACAGATAGATCATCGTCCCGACGAAGGTCGTCGACATCGGAACCGACGCCGGCCGAAGGATGTGTCTGGTCAGCAGGCGCCGTTCGTCGGCGCCCTTCGCCCGCGCGGTCTTCACGAAGTCGGCGTTGAGGTACTCCGCCGACTCGTTACGCGAGACGCGCATGATGCTCCCGATCGACCCGGTTGTGAGGACGAACACGGGCAGGATGAGCTGTTTGACGTTCGCCCAGCTAAACACCGGGACGGAACTGTCGTACACCACCGGTACCCAGCCGAGGTGGACGCCGAAGATGACCAGCAGTATGATGCCGAACCAGAAGTTCGGAATCGCGTATCCGAAGAACGCGAACAGCGTCGCTAGGTGGTCCTTCGTCGTGTACTGGTTCGCCGCGGAGTAGAGCCCGACGGCCGGGCCGAGTATCAGCGTCAACAGCGTCCAGGGGACGGAGTACTGGACCGTGTAACGTAACGACTCCCAGATCGCCTGCGTCACCGGTTGGGCGCGGGATTCGGACCACCCCCAGTTCAGCGTGACGATGTCGGTCATGTAATCGGTGTACCGAACCCACAGCGGCCGGTCCATCCCCTTCAGCTTTCGGATTCGCTCGGCCGCGGCTTCGGCGTCCTGTCCTCGCTGTGCCGCCTCGATCTTCGCCTGCCGGATGTCCTTGTCTGGTGTCACCGCGAGTAGCCCCCACGTGACCGAGAGGATGAGGTACGTGGCGATGAGCGACCACAGTACCCGTCGGGCTACGTACCATCTCATACCCATGATTTGCGTTCTCTGATTTAAAGTACCGAAATGTTGGTTCGAGGTCGATTCGACTTCGGAGTTACTGTCCGTCTTCCTTGTACCAGATCATCTCGTCGTATCCGCTGAAGAACTCCTCGACCGGCCCGACGATGCCGTTGCGGTAGCCGTAGATGTCGGAGTTCATCACCAGCATGCCCATCGGCTGGTCCTTCGACAGTTTGCCGAAGATCTCCCCGTAGATCTGCTTGCGCTTCGCCTTGTCGACCGTCTTGGACGCCTTCGAGAACAGCGACTTGAAGTCGTAGCTCGGGTAGTAGCCGTAGTAGTTGAACCCGCCCTTCTTCAGGAAGAACGTCTCGGCGGAACTCGGCGTCATCGGGTACGTGTTGAGACCGTAGACGAGCGACATGTCCCACGGTTTCTGGCTCGTCGCCTGGTCGCGCGGACCGGCGTTGTAGGAGCTGATGTTCCACTTGGGTTTGTCCGGCGCCGACTGCTGGACGTACTTCTTGTCGAACTGCGCGCCCGGCATCCCGTTGACAGTGACCTTGATGCCCGCGTTCTGCTGGAACTCCTGGGCCACGAACTCGGCGGTCGCCTTCTCGTCCGACTGACCCGCGCTGTGGTACAGCGTGAGTTCGACCTGCTCACCGTTGCCGTCGACGAGCTTCTTGCCGTTGTAGCCGTAATCGGTGCCCTTGAGCGCCTCCTTCATCCGCTTGCGGGTCACCTCGGACCCGTAGAGGTCGCCGGTGCCGTACTGGACGACCTGCTCGCTGTCGTACCACTGCGACCAGCGCGGCTGGTACGTGTAGGCGGGGTTCGCGTAGCCGCGGTAGACGCCCCTGACGAGCTTCTTCTTGTCGACCGCACAGCCCAGCGCCTGGCGCACCTTCTGCTTCCGGAACGGCTTCCAGCCGTTCGCCCGCATGTTGTACGCGATCTTGACGATGTACGGCTGGGGGGTGACGTTCAGGTAGGTGTCGTCGCGGCTCTTGAACTGCGAGGCCTTGTTCGGCGGCACCTGCGCGACGTCGATCTGGCCGGTCTTGAGCGCACCCAGCCTGGAACTGGACTCCTGGATGACCTGCGTGACACGCTTGTCGAAGTACGGAGCCTTCTGGTACAGTTTCGGCATGTCGGTGTCCTCCCGCATGTAGTAGCTATCGTTGCGGGTGAAGACCACCTTCTTGCTGCGCTCCCAGGTGTCGAGGTTGTACGGACCGAGGTTCCCGTTGAACGAGAGGTTCAGCAGTTTCTTGTCCTTCTTCAACCCGTCGACGTCCTGCTTGTCCACGTAGGGCTTGACGAGTTTCTTGGGCACGCACTGTGCGCCCCACATCGTCGGCTTCTTGTGGAACATGGGGTCGACCTCCGGGAGCTTGATGTCGAAGGTGTACTTGCCCGTCTTCTCGACCGGAATGGGCTCGTCGTTGCGGTACCAGTCGGTGCTGGCGGCGGTCCCGGACCACTCGGTCTGGTGGATCTCCTTGATCATGTAGACCCAGTCTTCCGCCGTCATCTGGCCGTAGGGTTCGCTCCATTGGAGGTTCTCCTTCAGTTTGGCGGTCCAGACCCGACCGTCGTCGGTCGTGAGGTCCATCCAGTAGGGGAACAGCTTCTGACCCGGCTCGAAGTAGTAGGCGCTGTCGAGCGCCTGCATGATGAGGGTCCCCGCGGTGCTCTCGGTGTTGTAGAGCGGGTTGAGCGTCGTGATGTCCGAACTGATGGCGTCCGTGTAGGTCCCGCCGACCTTCGGGAGCTCCTTCATCTCGCTCGTCGTCTGGGTGTCCGTCCCCGTTTCAGTGCCGAATCCGACGTCGCCCGTGGTCGTCGACTCGGTCGTGGTGCTATCCTGCGGGGTATCCGTCCCTTGACAGCCGGCCAGCCCGGCGATACCGCCGAGGCCGACGGCCTGCAGCCACCGTCGGCGCTTCATCCCGGGACGATCTTGGGTCGTGGTATCAACTCTATTGTTGCCAGATGGCATATCCCTTACCTCTTGCTAGCCTCATATATATGTATCGATTGCTGTAATGACTGCTACGGAGTTATCCCCGCCCGGTCGTGCAAAAAGGTCAATATACGGCGGAAGATAACGCAAGGTCACCCGAACGAACGACGTATCAAAAAGGAGTCGGTTCGTCGAGTCGACTCGAACCGGCTACGTGGGGACGCTCGCGCCCAGCGCCTCCAGCAGCGCGGTCGCGCCCGCCTCGGAGGATTCGGGACCCCGGGCGGTGATGAGGTCGCCGTCGACCGTGACGCTCTCGTCGTTGTCGAGTTCGGCGTCCCAGTTGCCGCCCGCGGCTTTCACCTCGTCCTCGACCCAGTAGGGAAGCTTTCGGCCGTCGGGCATCAGGTCGTTGTCGTCGACGATGTCCTCCTCCCACTCGTTCGGGAATCCGGTGACGTCCCGGCCCTCGACCAGAAATCCGCCGTCGCTATCGCGGGTGAACGCGAGCAGGCCGACGGCGTGGCAGACGACCAGCGCCTTGCCGCCGTCCTCGCGCTCGACCACGTCGCGCAGGAGTTTCCGGGCGTGTCGGTCCTGGTTGACGTCCCACTCGGTGCCGTGGCCGCCGGGGAACACCACGACGTCGTACATGTCGGCGTCGGCGTTGGCGACCGGTTTCGGGTTCTGGAGTCGTTGGTCGGTCGCGTGGACCTCCTCGACGCGCTCGGCGGTTTCCTCGCCGACGTTCTCGGGGTCGATGGACCGGTCGTCGACGACCGGTTTGTTCCCGGATGGCGTCGCAACGTCGACGTCGACGTCGGCGTCCGAGAGCAGTTCCAGCGGCGTGACGCACTCCTCTCCCCAGTAGCCTTCCTCGCTCACGACGAACAGTGCTGAGGTCATCGTCGGCGTGTTGGGCGCGTTCGTCAATAAGCATCGGGGCCGCGGTCGGGTCGGCGCGAACTGCGATGACGCGTGGACGCCTCTATCGGGGGTTCGAACTCTCGAGCATACGAGACTTCGTGGTACGTGGCGGTCGGCGTGAACTCAACCCATTGGATTCGACCGAACGAAGGTCGCTCCTCGTTCGCGAATTGAACTCCGAAAGAAGTAGCGGGAGGTAGATTTGAACTACCGGTCTGCGGGTTATGAGCCCGCCGGAATCTCCTGGCTATCCCATCCCGCTACTATTTCGTAGCGCCGTCCGGCAGATAAGGGTTATGATTCGGCCACCGTGTGATACAATATACCGCGACGGAGCCACGTCGGGGGACCGACGCCCCGTCCCGGCGGTAAGGACCCCCTACGGACGCCTCGGCGACCGGTAGCCGGTGACACCAACCCCAAGATGTTTATCGTTTCGCCGCCCGCCTTCCAATCGATGGAGTACGCGCTCGTCCTGCTGTGGTTCGTCGCGTTTCAGGCGCTCGCGCTCGCCGGACTCCCGCTGGCGACCCGCCTGTTTCCCCGGTTCCCCGACCGGGGTGCGTCGTTCGCCCTCCCCGTCGCGCTGGTCGTCGTCACCGCCGTCGACTACTGGGTCGGCCACCTCGCGTTCTCGCGGGCCACCGCGTTCGCGTCGGTGGCCGTCCTCGCCGCGGCGTCGCTGTTCCTCGTCTGGACCGACCGGAGCCTCCGCGACGAGGACGCCGACGCAATCGATTCGGATTATCTTCCCACGCGCGCGTACGCGGAGTCGGCCGTCGTCTTCGCCATCGCGTTCGCCCTCCTCGTCGCCGTCCGGGCGGTCGACCCGTCGATTCACGCCGCGGGCGGCGAGAAGTTCCTCGATTTCGGCATCTTGAAGTCGCTGTTGCGGGCCGACGCGCTCCCGCCCGAGGACATGTGGTGGGCGGGCGCGCACGTGCTGTACTACTACGGCGGCCACCTGATGGCCGCGATTCTCACCCAGTTGACCGGCACCGAGGCCCAGTACGCCTACAACCTCGCGCTCGCGGGCTTCTACGCGACGCTGGTCACCGCGGCCTACGGCCTGGCGGGGGCGCTGGCCGACGCCCGCGGCGCGTCGCGACGCGCCGCGGGCGCGCTCGGGGGCTTCTTCGTCGGCTTCGGCGGCAACCTCGTCGTCCCGGTCACCGCCGCCGTCTGGCTACTGCCCGACTCCGTCGCGTCTGGGGTCGCGAACTGGGTGGCGGCGACGCTCCGCGAGGAGCACGCGGGTGAACTCGTCCGGACCGGCCTCTCGGAGTTCCACTACTGGGCGCCCAGCCGCGTCATCCCCGAAACCATCAACGAGTTCCCGATGTTCGCGTTCCTGAACGGCGACCTCCACGCCCACATGCTCAGCACGCCGTTCCTGCTACTGGTCGCCGCGCTCGGGTTCGCCTACTTCCGGACCGACCCGGCCGCGAGCGCGCGTCGACGCGCGCTCGCGTTCGGCGCGCTCCCCGTGGTCGTCGCGCTCCTCGGGTTCGTCAACGTCTGGAGTTTCCCGACCGGCCTCGGCGTTGTCTGGCTTGCGCTGCTGTTCGCGCCGGCCGACCCGTTCTCGCTGTTCCCCGGCGTGACGACCGACCGCCGGGCGACGACCGCGACGGACGGCGGCCCCGGCGAGCGCTCTCCCGCCGCCGCGCTCCGCCTCGAAGCTCGCCGAATCGCCGGGGCGTTCGCGGCCACCGGCGTCGTCGCCGTCGTCGCGCTCGCGCTGGTATCGCCGTTCGTCTTCGGCATCCTGCTCCGGTCGGCCGGCAACCGGAGCATCGGCACGTTTCCGACGCCCGCGAGCGCGATGGCGCTGTTTCTGATCCACGGCGCGTTCCTCGTTCCCTTCGCGCTGTACCTCTGGGCGCGCACCCGCGAGACGCTCGCGGTCGACCCCGCGCGGTTCGCCGCACTGGCCGCCGCGCTGGCGGTGGTCGCGTGGTTCGTCGGCTACGCCGTCGTCGCGCTGGTCGTCCCCCTGCTGGTGGTCGGTTGGCTCCTCCTGCGGACCGACGCCGACTGCGGGTACGAGACGGTGCTAGTGGTCGCCGGGGCCGGTCTCGTGACGCTCGTGGAGTTCGTCTACGTCGTCGACAGCGCCGCGCCCGGCCGGATGAACACCGTCTTCAAGGTGTACATGCAGGTGTGGGTGCTCTGGGGCGTCGCGGCGGGCGCGGTGGTGGCCGCGCTGATGGCCGACGCCGGCCCGACGAGTTGGCGACTCCCCTCGGTCGGACTGTCGCGCGAGGACGCCATGGCCGGTCTCGCGGTCGTGCTGGTGGTCTCCTCGGGCGGGTTCGGCGCGCTGGCGCTGGCCGAACACTTCACCTCCGACGACCCCATCCACCGCGCCGACGACCCGACGCTGAACGGGACGGCGTTCACCGAGAAGTTCCACCCCCACGAGGCCGAGGCGATCCGGTGGCTCGACCGAAAGGAGGGCCAGCCCCACATCGTCTCGCCGCCCGGCCACCAGGTGTACTCCTGGACCAGTCCGGCCGCCTCGCTGACCGGACTGCCGACGGCCATCGGTTGGGTCTACCACGAGGGCATCTACCGGGGTCACGAAACCGCCGAACACCGGGCCGCCGACGTCGAACTCATCTACACCGGACCGTGGAACTCCTCCGGCCCGCGCAACGACCGGGCGGAACTGCTGAAGGAGTACGACGTCAAGTACATCTACGTCGGCCCGGAGGCCCGCGACCGGTACTCCGAGCAGAACCTCCAGTTCGGTCGGTATCCCGGCATAGAGGTCGCGTTCCAGAACGAGGGCGTCACGATATACCGGGTCGACCAGTCGAAGTTCTGAGCCGCCGCTAGCTTCGCTCGTCGGATTCGCCGAACTCGGTCGCCCGCGCTCTCGCGCGCTTCCACCGTCGCCGACACGACTGGTCGCAGAAGGCCACGATGTCGGCGCCGTCGGCGGTGTTCCGGGTCGCTATCGGGTGCCACTCGGTCGTCACGACCGGCGCGCCGCAACGGGCGCACTCGGTCGTCGCCTTCTCGGCGTCCGGGTCGCGCGAACCGCCGCCGTCGGTCGAGCGTCGCCGTTCGCGCCGGCGCTCGGCCGCTTCGGGAACGTCAGACATCGGCCTCGGTCCCTCGCACCCGGCTTCCCGCCGTCCGGTTTTCGGCGACGCTCGACGCGTCGAGCGTCGCCACGTCAGTTTCCACCGTCTTCCACCGACCCGAGCGTCGGTCCGCCGCGGCCCTCACCCCGGTCGAAACCGCTGTCGACGTCCGTTCGTTCCACCTCGACCGCCCCGTCGCCGTGGACGACGACGTCGCACCCTGCGATGCTGAACTCGACGCGCCCGACCCCGCGCGTCGCCTGCCGCGTCGTCTCGAACAGGCGGTCGAGGGCGTCGGGGTCGATGGCGTGGTACAGCGGCCCCACGTCGGTTTGGTCGCGGTTGGTCGCGGCGGCGACGGCCGCGACGACCCGTTCGCTCGGTGTGGCTTCGTCGGCGACGGAAACGGCGTTCTGGTGGCTCATTGTCTCTGTACTTTCGTTGGGGCGCGACGGGGAAAGTCGCCCAGTGCAGATACATTCACGCCGAGGCCGCCGCGGGGGTATAGGAGTAAAGTTCGTCCCGATCAGCCCTGGCCGGTTTCGACGTCGACGTCCTCGAAGGTCACTTCGACGGCCTCGCCGTAGCGGTCACCGTTCGTCTGGTCGTGGCGCTTGAACGTCGGCGGTTCGACCCGGACGTCGAGGGTGTAGGTGCCGTCGCCCGGCACCTCGACGTTCCGCCCGTAGTGGAAGAGCCCCGGGTGCCAGAGCATCGGCATCTCCATCGGTCCGACCTGCTCGCCGTCCTCGCCGGTCAGCGTGGCGATGACGGTCGCACCCGGGACGAACCGGCCGTCGGCGGCGTCGCAGACGGCCACCTCCACATGGCAGTTAGCGTCGCCGGGTTCGACCCACTCGAAGCTCTCCTCCTTCGTCAGCACGTACATCCCCTCGGCCTCCTCCTGAGCGAAGCCGACCACAAGGTCCCCGGCCTCCTGCTTGCCGCCGGTGTGGGCGACCTCGTTCGCCATGTAGTCGAGGGCCTCCTGGTAGGCGTCGCCCGCCTTCTGGGCGAGGTCGAGTTGCTTCTGGTCCACCTCGTCGCTTGTCTGTTTCTCCGGATTGTCGGGCATAGGCCGTCGGAAACACGGCATCCGCGAGCAAAAGGGTGGTGGCGGGTCGGTCGGCCGACTCAGCGGGCCGCGTCGCCGGTTTGGAACCCGCGACGCCGCCGGACGAAGAACGCCGCACCCGCGGCCGCCGAGACGACCCAGTTCAGTGCGACCTGCGCGGTGACGACCGGCGACCCGCGGAGGGCCGGGTCGTGGATGCCGGTGAGGTAGCCCAGCGCGACGAAGCAGCCGAACGCGAGCAGGCTGGCGACGAACAGTCGCGTCGAATCCAGGTCCGGCCGGTAGAGGGCGAGCCACCAGGCGACGACCAGCGCGGCGACCGCCCCGACCCAGTGAGGGGTGCTGTACGACGGCAGGTCGACCAGCGCCGTCCGCAGGACCGCTCCGACGCCGACGCCGACCGAGAGATTCAGCGCGAACCAGTACCCGACGGCGCGGGCCAGCGTGCGGGCGGTCGACTCGGTCGACCGCCCGCGGGCGTCCGTCATCGGTCGCCCTCCAGCGCATAGACCGTCCGGCCGACGCCGAGGTAGAGCGTCCCGTCGACCACCACCGGCGGCGACGTGCCGTGGGCCCTCGACCACGGCGGGACGAACCGGAACCGCTCGGCGCCGGTCGTCGTGTCGAAACCGACGACGCCGCCGGGACCGGCGTCGTGGGACGCGAGGGGGACGTACAGCACGTCGCCGACCAGCGAGGGGTGGCCGAGCGCGTAGCCCGCCGAAACGCGCTCGCCCCACCGCCGACGTCCGTCGGCCGCGTCGAGCGCGACGATTCTGGTCGGTTCGTCGGCGTCGACGTAGACCGTCTCGCCGTCCGTCACCGGCGACGCCGACGTCAGGTCGGCGTCGTCGAGCGCCGACCACCGGACCGTCCCGTCTTTCGCGTCCAGCGCGTAGAGCGGTCCGGTGCCGACGTAGATTCGTCCCCCGGCGACCGCCATCGTCGGAAACCACGTCTCGGCCCGCGCGGTGACGCGCCGCGACCACCGTTTCTCGCCGGTCCGGGCGTCGACCGCGTACACCTCCCAGAGTCCCGTCTCACCGTCGGCGGCGTCGTCCGGTCCGCGCCACGTCGCCCCGAAGACGCTCCCGTCGCCGTAGGCGAGCGGATACGCCGACCCGTCGGCGGGGCGTCTCCAGCGGGTGAGGCCGGTTTCGGCGTCGAGCGCGACGAGCGACTGGTCGGCGCCCGACCGGCAGACGAAGAAGGCGGTGTTGCCCGCCAGCAGGACGTCGTCGAAGCTACTGGTCGTCCGGTACTTCCACTTCGCGCGGCCCGTCCCGGCGTCTACGGCGTAGAGGCTCACGTCGCCGACGACGAACACGGTCCCGTCGCCGACCGCGGGCGCGCTCCGCAGGAACTGCCCGCCGGAGCCGCCGAGCGACGGCGGCGCGAACCGCCACCGCTCGGCTCCGTCGGCGACGTCGACTGCCCAAAGTGTGTGTCGGGACTGCGCGAAGAGCGTCCCGTCGGCGACCGCGAGCGGGAGGAATCCGCGATAGGGGTCCTCGTCGGTTTCGAACGTCCACGCGACCGCGGCGTTCCCCGTCGGCCCGCGGGCGCTCGGCGCGGCCCCGGCGTAGCCGGGGTCGCGCTGGAGCATCGGCCACGACCCCGGGCGGTTCCCCGACCCGACGGCCGACTCCTCGGACTCGGGGAGGACCTGCTCGTTCCCGAACGTCGACCGCCGGAAGTCGACGCACCCGGCGAGCGCGGCGACGTCGACGGCTCCGGCGGCCGCGAGGAGTGCTCGCCGGGTAGTTTCTGGCGGTCGACCGTCGTCCGTCGACGCGTCGGCGCTCGGCGGCGAATCGTGGTCCGGCGTCGCGTCGGCCGATGCCGACGCGACGCCGGGGTTCGGTGGAGGGGACGGCGAGCGGGGAGCCATCTTGTTAGCGTTCCATCACACTTGTCCGCCTTAGCTGTTCATCTTCGCCTGCAATTCAAATGCGAACACCGGGGCGGCCGACTCATCGTCGCAGAATTACCTCGGCGAACCGTGCCCGGAGAGAATCGTGGCCGGAGAAACGGCACGGAACCGGCGTCGTCAGTCGTCGGCAGCGACCGGAACGCCGGTTTCGTCGGCGTCGATGCTCGTGCCGGGGTTCGACTGGTGGAATCGATCGGGCAGGGACGACCGCACCTCGCCGGGGAGCGCCAGGACCAGGCGTTCCCATAGCGAGGCCAGCGGTTTGCGCAGGAGCGCGTACCCCGCCGACGCCGCGAGGACGGCGACCACCAGCGACCGAACGGCGTCGTCGTAGAGCGCGAACGACGGGGCCGCGAGCGCGGCCGCGAGCAGGAGGTCCTCGGGCGCGCCGTCATAGCGTACCCACCGCCGCGGGGGGACCCACCGGCCCCTGTAGTGGTCGTACACCGCGCGCTCGGAGGTCGCCTCCCACGGCCGGAGTTCGAGGCCGCCGCCCAGCGCGTCCGACAGCGAGTGGAAGGCGGCCCCCGCGAGGAAGAACGCGACGGCGGCCGTCGCGGCGACCGGAACGGCGACCGCCGCGAGAGCGGCGGGAACCGCGAGCGCGGAGTAGTAGACGGGGTAGTGGAGGGTCTTCCGGTGGCCCGCGTAGAGGTCGAAGTCCGGGAAGACGCTCCCGCCGACCGCCGACGCGAGCGCGACGGGCGTGAGTTCGGGTGCGACCGCCGTGGTCACGCTCGCCAGCAGGACACCGACCAGCGCGTGCGTCGTCGCCATCATTTCGGCGGGTGTACGCACGCTCGCCTTATACGCGTAGCGCCGGGTGTGTCCCGTAGCGCAAACGTATCGTCTCCGGTTCCGGCATCCCGTCCCGAACAGAAAGAATATGCGAATCGGATAACCAACGACCGCGAAATGCCCTCCGTCCTCTCACGACGACACATCTTGACCGGTGGCAGTACCATAGTGACCGTAAGGGAGGTTGGCGAGGCAGCGTTGGGTGAGTGACAGCCCTGTTTAATTAGTCCTTCTGAGAAGTCAGAGGCTAATGGGGCAGAACACGCTCTCCGATTACCTCTTTCGAACACCAGTTACGCTTGTACTGGCCACCGGGATGGCTATCGTCTACGTCGCAGACCCTCCAATCACGCCAATGTCCTACACTGCTCTCGCTCCGTGGATGCATGCTGGATTCGGGCACCTGTGGCAAAATCTCTCCGTGTTCGTACTCCTCGGTGCATGGATAGAGAATCGAGTAGGATGGTCAACGTTCGGCGTGTTTGCTGCTGTGAGTTCCTACCTCGCCCTCTAGTTGCCCGTTACGTTCGAGTACGGCGGACTATCACGTGGAGCCTCGAGGCTGACGATGGCTCTGACGGGATACGCAATTCCCGTTCTCCTCATCGGTCTTGCCCAGCGGGTAGAATCCTTTAAGCTCAAGACAGAGGTGGTGAACGATGTGGGAGTACTTCTCATCGTGTTGTACCTGGCTTTGGACTCATGGATGACGGTGAAGCGGTTCTTCCATGTTGACCCGCGTCCCGACGGTCTGGCGGTATCAGCTCACTTCACTGGCCTCGTCTTGGGGGTGTTGTGGTTCGCGTGGCGAAGACGGCGACACGGCACCTACGACGCATAATCTCCGCCTGCTGAATTACGAAAGAACCAGTTCCGGTGTCTGTCTCCTATAGGGCCACAAATCCCTCTCGGCGACGTTCTTCACTCCGCTCAGAAAGTGCGCCGGCCGGGATTTGAACCCGGGCCATGAGCTTGGAAGGCTCAGGTCCTGCCACTAGACCACCGGCGCGCTTCGCTCACTTCGTTCGCTCGCGCCCCGAGCCCTCGTTCACTGCGTTCACGAGGACACCGGCGCTCACTCTAAATTCACCACCCGGCGTTAAGGACCTTACTGTTTGGACCGGCGCACTTCGGCGTAACAGTTCCCGCTGGAGATCTCGAAGTCGATCAGTTCGAGGCCGCTGGCCGCCACGTCGTCCCTGAACTCCTCGGGCGCGTAGATGTGGTAGAACCGCGGCACCGTCTCGCCGCCGGGCAGGGTCCACTCGACCGTCGTGTCGAACCCGTCTTCGCGGTCGAACCTGTCGTGGGCGGTGCTCCAGGCGCTCACCAGCGCCCGGCCGTCGGGCGCGAGGACGCGGGCGAGTTCGTCCAGGCTCGCGACCCGGGCCTCGCGGGTCGGCAGGTGGTGGAGGGTCGCGACGTACACCGCGAGTTCCACGACCGCGTCCCGAAGCGGAAGTGCGGCGGCGTCGGCCTGCACGAGGTCGGCGTCGAACCCGCGCTCGGTGGCGCGTTTCCGGGCTTCGTCGAGGAGGCCGCGGCTCACGTCGGCGCCGACCGCGCGGTCGGCGCGGTCGGCCAGCAGTTCGGTGTGCCGGCCGTTGCCACAGCCGAGGTCGAGCGCGACGTCGACGGGGGATTCGGCGCCGGCGACGAACGACTCGACCTCCGGCCAGGCGTACTCACGAGTTTCGGAGAAGTGGCTCGCGATTCGGTCGTAGGTGGCCCGCACCTCTTCGCGGGGGTGCTCCTCGCGTTCGTCGGCCGAGTCCATGTCCCTTCGTCGGCCGCCCGGCGACAAAACGGCTCCGTTAGCGCCCGCGGGGACCGGAACCGCCGTCAGGGGAGCACGAGGAACGCGCCGTAGGCCACCGTCAGCAGGACGGTCGCGTGCTTCGCACCGTCGGCGACGTTCCCCTCGCCCATCTGGCCCGCGAGCAGGCCCGAGAACAGCGCCTGGACCAGCGCGGTGTGGAAGAACACCAGCGTGTAGGCCTTGACGTTCACGCTCGCGATGGAGGCCAGCGGCCCGCCGCCCATCGTGGACCCCGGCCCGCCGTCGGGCGCGGCCGTCCCCGTCGGCAGGTTCGGGATGAGGATGCTGTTGAGCGCCGCGACGATGACGAGGAAGACGGCGAACGAGAGGTAGATGACGACGAGGTAGGTCAGCATCTCCTGTCGGCGCTTCCGGGCGAGTCGCCGGGCGTCCCGCGCTTCGGCGGCGGCGATGCGCAGGACCCGCGCGATGTCGCCGCTGGCGGCCATCGCGTTGGCGACCAGCGTCACGACCCGGGTCACGGTCGGCGTGTCGACGCGGTCCTCGAACCGATAGAGCGCGGTTTCGGCGTCGACGCCCCACCGGACGTCGGCCCAGAGTTTCTCGGCCTCGGCGTCCAGCGCGCCGAGGTCGCTCCGGACCACGCGCCCGAGGCTCTCGACCACCGACATCCCCGCCTCGTTGACGCTGGCCAGGCGGTCGAGGAAGTTCGGCACCGCGTCCTCGATGGCGTGCGTCCGGCGCCGGTGGACGTACTGGATCGCGGCGAACGTGCCGACGACGAACAGCGCGGCTTGGATCACGAAGTCGTCGAACGTCCGAAGCGTGAGCGTCCCGGCCGACAGGTGGGGCCACGCCCGGACCAGCACCGACAGCGAACCGAGCGGGACGGTGGCGTAGAGCAGTCGCGTCGGGCGGTCCCGGAGCAGTCGGACCGGGTTCGAGAGCCACTCGCGGAGCCACCGAATCCGCTCGAACGCGGCGAGGCGCTCGAAGTTCCGGCGGGCGGGAGTGCCGTTCGCTTCGCCCGGAACGCCGCCGTCGCTTCGCGGCGCGTCCGGGGTCGCCGCAGCGACCCCGGACGCGCCGAACTCGGCGGGGCGCTCGACGCCGACTCGGTCGCTGTCCGGGTCGCGGGTCCGCCGGACGCTCGACAGGAGTTTCGCGGCCGCGAGGTCGGCGTCGCGGTCCTCGCGGGTGGCCCGGAGCGATTCGGTGATGCTGTCGAGGTAGACGATGAATCCGAGGTTCGCGAGCGGAATGGCGAAGTACGTCAGCGCCCGCAACAGCGGCAGCGTCTCGCCAAGTCCCATCAGACTCGTGATGACCAGGATGGTGATGAACAGCAGGGGCGCGACCACGAACACGGAGACGTACCCCTCCGCGAGCGTCGCAAGTAGTTCGAGGAACGACTCCTGTTGGCTCTCGGCGTCGGCCTGGTAGCGCTCGTACTGCTCGTCGAGGAACGAAGCGAGGCTCTGGCCGCTCCGGAGGACGCTGGCGAGGTTGTCGGCGAACTCCTCGAACTTCTCGCTCGGGGTGCGGTCGGCGAGTCGCTCGATGGCCGACAGCATGTCGAGGCCGCCCAGGTCCATCGCCTTGACCGCGACCGCGACCTCCTCGGCGGCCTCGCCGTAGACGCCCCGGTTCGCCGCGAGCGTTCGCATGGCGTCGGGAAACGCCATGCCCGACCGCGACAGCGCGTAGAAGAACGCGACGGTCCGCGCGAGGCTCTCGTCTATCTGGCGGGCGCGGGTGTTGGCCTGGTAGGAGAGGCTCTCCCACCGGAACCAGTAGATGCCGCCGCCGGCGGCGACCCCGAGCGTCGCGCTGCTCGCCAGCAACGCCCCGAACAGTTCGCCGAGCGAGAGGTTCGGGTCGCCGAACATCCCCGCGACGAAGCCGAACTGCGAGGGCAGGGTCGCCCGGACCGCCGCGGGCGAGGTCGACAGCACCGCCAGCGCGCCCGCCACGAGGTAGGCTCCCAGAACGCTCCCGACGACCGCGCCGAACCCCGCGTACAGGAGCGTCTTGGCGGCGTACATCCGGTAGGTTTCGGGGGCGTGAACCGACTCCAGCAGGCGCTTGCGGCGCACACGTCGCCGACCGCGGTCGGCGACGTGCGCGCCGAACAGCGCGAGCGCGGTCCGGGTCGCGACGCGGTTCGCCCGGCGGTCGAGCGGCACGGCGGCGACCGCCGTGCACGCGAGCGCGACCGCGGCTAGCGGCAGGTAGCCCAACATCAGTCGAGTCCCGCGACCACGTCCCGGTCGCCGTCGATGGCCTCCAGCACCCGGTCGGGGTGGGCGTAGTACTCGTTGACCATCGCGGTGAACCGCCGGTAGTCGGTCACGTTCCGTTCGCGGAGGTACCGGAGGACGCGCTTGCGGTCGCGAAGTTCGCCCAGCAGTTCCGACCGCGACCACCCGCGCAGGTGCTGGATCTCGTCGAGGACGCGACTGTCGCTCCGGCGGAACTCGTCCTGGCCCGCGTCCCACGAGAACGCCGTCGAGTAGTCGAGGTCGCCGGTCCGCTGGTCGATGCCCTCGATCTCGGCTATCACGCGGTTGCGCCGGACCCGCTCGTCGCCGACGTGAGTCAGCGTCTGGACCGAGAGGATGTCGAGGCTCTGTATCATCGCCCGCGGTACCTCGATGGGCTTGTTCTCCAGGCGGTTGATGACCGTCTGGACCGAGTCTGCGTGCATCGTCGAGTAGGTCGTGTGGCCCGTGTTCATCGCTTGGAACAGCGTCATCGCCTCCTCGCCCCGGACCTCGCCGACCACGATGTACTCGGGGCGGTGCCGGAGCGCCGACCGCAACAGGTCGTACATCGTGATGTCGGCGCCCTCGTCCCGTCGCTCGCGGGTGACCGACGAGAGCCAGTTATCGTGGTAGAGCGCCAACTCGCGGGTGTCCTCGATGGTCAGCACTTTCGAGCGCGGCGGGATGAACATCGAGATGGCGTTCATCGAGGTGGTCTTGCCCGAGGCGGTGCCGCCGGCGAAGATGAGCGACTTGTTGTTCTCGATGGCCAGCCAGAGGTAGGCCATCTGGTCGAGGCTGAAGGTGCCGTACTCCACGAGGTCGACGGGGGTGAACGGCTCGTCGGCGTACTTCCGGATGGTGAACGCCGACCCGCGCGGCGTGACCTCCTCGCCGAGGACCAGTTCCGCGCGCGAACCGTCGGGCAGGGTCGCCTCGACCACCGGGTCGCCGATGCTGACGTGCTGGCCGGACTCCTGGGCGAGTCGGACCACGAGGTTGTCGAGTTCGGCCTCGCCGTAGACCACGTCGGTTTCGACGTCGGTGTACTCGTCGTGGTAGACGAAGATGGGGAGGTCGTAGCCGTCGCACGAGACGTCCTCGATGTGGGGGTCGCGCATCAGCGGGTCGAGTTTGCCGAACCCGCGGAACGACCGGTGGAGATAGTAGAACAGGCGGTAGAAGGTCGCCGGTTCGACATCGACGCCGTAGACCGAGAGCAGTTCGCGGAGTTCGGCCTTCAGCACGCTCTCTGCGGTCGCGGCCTCCTCGCCGGTTTCGCGCCGGTGGATGAGCGAGTCGCGGATGTCCTCGAACAGCCGCGAGAGCAGGTCGACTTCGAGGTCGTCGAGTTCGGGTTCGACGACCCGGTAGCGGTGTTCGTTCTCGGCGTCGTCGTACTCGACGGTGACGAACGCGAAGGGCGCGTTCACCCAGTAGCGCTCGACCTCCTCGTAGCCGTCGGCGCCGGAAAACGACACCAGCGGCCCGTGAGCGCCGGGGTCGTAGTTGCCGACGTCGACCGACGACCCCGCGAGGACCTCCGCTGTCCGGCGGAGCGTCCGCTGGAACTCCCGGATGCGAATCCGCACGTCGTCGGTGGTCCACTGGGACATCGAACGAATCTCCTCTGTCGGGTTACGCGACACGTCGAATCGGGGGTACTTAAATCAACGGTCGGCATCCACGCGCCGGGCGTCCGGTCCGGCCCGACCGCCGTGTGCTTGGACCCTGCCGACCGCCGTGCGCTTCGACCCTGGCGCACCGCGCACGTCGCCCCGACCACTTCACACTTCGACCCGACCGTTACGCACTCCAAGCGACGGGTCAGAAATGGCGTCCGACGAGTGCCGGTGGCGTTACGTTCATGACGCGCCGGACCGTACTGTCGAACACGGAATGAGGCGCGACTACTTCACGCTCGATGTCCGGAACGTCGATTGGGTCGAGAGCGGCGGGGACCCGAGCAAACCTGCGGTTAGTATCGACTTTCAGGGCCCCGCTTCGACACTCCGAGAGCGCCTCACGGGAACGAGCGACGACCTGCTCGACGCCGAGGAGACCGACGTCGCCTTCCGCTTGCAGGGGTCCATCGACGACGCCGACGCGACCGGCGTCGTCAGCGTCACCAACCGCATCACGGGCGACTTCGTGCTCGAACTCAACGAGGACGCCGACGACGTGCTGAAGTTCATCCGGGCCGCCCGCGAGTACGGCAAGCAGACCGGCGACAGCGACGGGCGCTATCACGTCGAGATCTCCCTCGACGGCGACGACCTCGTCGAGTACGACAAGAGCACGTTCCTGGTCTACAACGAGGAGGGGAACCTGCTCCGCCAGCACAGTCTCATCCCCAGCGGCGTCGAACTGTAGTCGCCACGCCACCGCTCCGCGCTTCTCGGTCGCGGCGCGCCAAGTGCCGCCCGCAACTCCGCGCGCCCTCTATCTCCTCGATTCTCGACCGGCCGGCGACACGACCGCCGAAACGGTCGCGTCGCCGGGCGTCAGTTCGGCCCCGGTTCACCGGTAGCTATCCGACTTCCGGCCTGCGAGCGTCTGGCCGACCTCGGCCGAGGTCGGCCAGACGCCGAAAACAGTCAACTCGATTTCAGTACGTGCCGAACACCAGCAGGACGACCGTGAGGATGGCCGCCAGGAGGAGGATGAGGCCCAGGATGTACTCGAGCAGTCCTTCCGGCGTGGTGAGGCTTGGAAGCTTCATATCCGTGATGACTGGGTTCGACGGCTTAGTTCCTACGGGTTCGACGGAGCGTTCAGGGACGGTGACACGAACGCCCGCCGCTCCCGGCGGGCGCTCGTCGCGTCGTTCTCGGGCGCGCCTACAGCGGAATCCAGGGCATCGTGAGCCCCTCGTCGGGCACGTGCCACCGCTCCTCGCCGCCGCCGTCGGTCGTCCGGAGTTCGACCACCGAGTCGAACTCCCCGGCGAGGCGGCCGACCAGGTCGCTCTCGTAGGGTTCGGGGAGGACGAAGTGGGCCATGCCGGCGCAGTCGCGGACGCGCTCGCCGACCCGGCCGACGAACCGGCGCAACTCCGCCTCGCCGTGGCGCTCGACCAGCGGCGAAAGCGAGTCGACGCCGACCCGCAGTTGCGCAGGGAGGAGTCCGTCGGCCCGACGGTCGAACGTTTCGACGACGTCCTCGAGTTCGGCCCGGAGCGCCCCAAGGTCGGTCGATTCGACGCGCCGTTCCGGGACGGTCGCGGCCAGTTCGCCCGCCGGTCCGCGTCGGACGTCGGGACCGGCGTCCCGCGAGGCGGCGGAACGGACGCCATCGCCGTAGACGAGGACGGTCGCCGTCTCCGCCGGCGAGTCGGCCTCGCGCGGGAGTCGTCGCCGGACGCTCTCGGCCGCAGCGTCGGTCACCGCGAGCGCCCGGTAGCGCCCGGTGCCGGCGTCGCCGAGCATCTGGGCGCTGGCCCGCGCGAACAGCCGTTCGGGACCCTCGCCGACGACCAGGAGGCTGCAACCCTCGGCCTTGAGCCGACTGAGGCGGCCGACGAACGCCGCCATCTCCTCGTCGGCTCGGGAGCCCTCGGTAGCCATCTGTACGCCAACGTTCATCCCTTTGGTTTATAAATCTATTCGCTCCGAATAAACGTCGGCCGTTCCGGCTTCGAGCGAACGGCCGGGCGCTCTCCCGGTGCTTCTCGGCGGTTCCGCGCTATGTCGCCGACGACTACACTCGGGCGACTCGCCGCCGACCGTCGGCGATTCGTCGTCCGTGAACGGGCGACGCGTCGACGACGCGTTTACGACCGGCGGCGACCCGGCGCGGCCGGCCGAAATCGCGGGAAGCTAAGTGTCCGGGACCGGAATCTCGGCACATGAGCCTCTTCGGAACCGCGGGCATCCGCGGGAGCGTAGTCGAGAAGGTGACGCCCGAACTCGCGCTGGCGGTCGGGCGGGCGGCGGGTCGGGCGGGCGGCGAGTTCGTCGTCGGCCGCGACGGCCGGGAGACGGGCCGGGCGCTGGCGGCGGCGATGGAGGCTGGACTGGAGAGCGCGGGCGCCGACGTCCGCCGGGTCGGGCAGGTGCCCACGCCGGCGCTGGCGTTCGCCTCACGGGGCCGCCGCGGCGCGATGCTGACCGCGAGTCACAACCCGCCGACCGACAACGGCGTCAAACTGTTCGCCGACGGCGTCGAGTACGACCGGGACGCCGAGCGCGCCGTCGAAGAGCGCGTCGCGGCCGACGCCCCGCCGGCGGCGTGGGACGCGTGGGGCGACGGCGAGCGGGCGGAGGTCCTGGACGCCTACCGGGACGCGGTCGTCGCCTACGCCCGGGAGCAGGGCGCGCCGCTGGACGGCCTGCGCGTCGCGGTCGACTGCGGCAACGGGATGGCCGCGCTCGCGACGCCCCAGGTCCTGCGCGCGCTGGGCGCACACGTGGTCACGCTGAACGCGAACGTCGACGGTCACTTCCCCGGCCGGGAGAGCAAGCCGACCCCCGAGACGCTGACGGACCTCCGGGAGTTCGTTCGCGAGGGCGACTTCGAACTCGGCATCGCCCACGACGGCGACGCCGACCGCATCGTAATCGTCGACAGCGACGGCGGCGTGGTCCACGAGGACACGGTAGTCGCCGTGTTGGCCGGCCACTACGCCCGCCAGAGCGAGGCGGCCGACCCCGTGGTGGTGACGACGCCCAACGCGTCGGCGCGCATCGACGAGCGAGTCGAGGCCGCCGGGGGTCGCGTCGAGCGCGTGCGACTCGGCGCGCTCCACGAGGGCATCGCGGCCGCGCGGGCGGCAGGCACCGACGACACCGAGGTCGTCTTCGCGGCCGAACCCTGGAAGCACGTCCACACTGCCTTCGGCGGGTGGATAGACGGGGTGGTCAGCGCCGCGGTGATCGCCCGCCTCGTCGCCGACGCCGGCGGCGTCGCGCCCCTTCGCGAACCCGTGACCGAGCGCCCCTACCGGAAGGAGAGCGTCTCCTGCCCGGACGACGCGAAGGCGTTCGCGATGGAGCGACTCGCCGCGACGATTCCCGAACGCTTCCCCGACGCGTCGGTCGAAACCGAGTACGGCGTCCGCGCGACGCTCCCGGACGGGTCGTGGGTGCTGGTCCGGCCCAGTGGCACCGAACCGTACGTCCGGGTGTACGCGGAGAGCGAGGAGGTCGATTCGCTGGTCGCGGAGGCGACCGAACTCGTCGAGTCGGCCGTCCGGGCGGCGGAATCGTAAGCCCGCGACGGGGTTTCGGCCGCGCCGGGACGGGGTTCCCGGCTCGCGTCCGGTATTTTTCACGGTTCTCCAACCGAAGCGACGCTTTTATGCCGAGTTGCCCGACTCGTTAGGGTAAGATGTCGAACATCGACAAACGAAGGCGTCAGATGATAAAAGTCGGCGGAGCGGGTGCGTTCGCGGCCGGACTGGCCGGTTGTCTCGGCGGCGGTAACGGCGACGGCGGTCAGGGCACCACGACCGACGGTGGCGACGGAACCACCGAAGGCGGCGACGCGGGAACCACCGAGGGTGGCAAGACGACCCAGTCGGGCGACTCCCTCGACGTCGGGATGGTGTACGCGACGGGCGGACTGGGCGACAACTCGTTCAACGACATGGCCCACAAGGGCATCAAGCAGGCGAAGTCCGAGTTCGGCCTCTCGTTCAGGAACACCGAACCGGGCAACCCGACCGAGGTCGGCACCCTCCAGCGGAAACTGGCCCAGTCCTCGAACCCCAACTACGACCTCATCTGCTGCATCGGCTTCGTCCAGGCTGACCCGCTCGCCCGCAACGCCCAGCGGTTCTCCGACCAGAAGTTCACCATCGTCGACGAGTCGGTCGACCAGCCGAACGTCGCCAGCTACCGGTTCAAGGAGCACCAGGGGTCGTTCCAGGTCGGCCACCTCGCCGGTCTGCTGACCGACATGGACTTCAGCGCCGGCAAGGGCAAGACCAACGGCGACCTCACCGTCGGCTTCGTCGGCGGGAAGGAGACGCCGCTCATCCAGAAGTTCGAGGCCGGGTACAAGGCCGGCGTCAAGCACGCCAACTCCGACATCAAGGTGCTCTCGGCGTACGCCGGCGCGTGGAACGACCCCGCGCAGGGCCAGTCCATTACCAACTCGATGATCAGCAACGGCGCCGACATCGTCTACCACGCGGCGGGCGGCACCGGCACGGGCGTCTTCAAGGCGGCCCAGAGCAAGGGCCGGTTCGCTATCGGCGTCGACGCCGACCAGTCGAAGACGCTGCCGAAGTACAGCAACGTCATCCTCGCGAGCATGGTCAAGCGCGTCGACGAGGCGGTCTACCGTTCGGCTCAGAACGTCCAGAACGGGAGCTTCAAGGGCGGCACCACCCAGACGCTCGGTCTGAAGGAGAAGGGCGTCGCGGCCGTCTACGGCCAGCAACTCGGCTCGAAGATTCCCGAGGACGTCAAGTCGAAACTCCAGAAGTCGCGCAAGAAGGTCGTCGCCGGCGACATCTCGGTCCCGAAGAAGCCGGGTAAGGTCTGACGCCGCGTTCGCCCTTCCGCTCCCCTCTTCGTCGACTTCCTTCTGCTTTCCTTCGTTTTCGTCACGACCGCTCCGTTTTCTCCTTTCCGTCACGCTCGGACTTTCTCGTCGTCGCTGTCACGTCTCTCTCGGCTTCGTCGGTTTCGCCCCGCCGACGCCGGGAACGAAGCGTCGCATTAATCACGAACGATGCTGACACTACTGGTGATGCGGGGGAGAAACACGCGACGACAGTTTTTGGGGGGTATCGCCGGGGCCGCCGCGGTCGGGTCGGCCGGGTTCCTGCAGAACGACACGACGTACGTCGGGATGGTGTACGCGACGGGCGGGTTGGGCGACAACTCGTTCAACGACATGGCTCACGCCGGGGTCCAGAAAGCGGCGAAGCAGTTCAACGTGGAGTTCCAGAACGCCGAACCCGGCAATCCGAGCGAAGTCGCCACGCTGCAGCGGCGGTTCGCCGCGTCGCAGAACCCGAACTACGACCTCGTCTGCTGCATCGGCTTCGTCCAGGCCGAGGGGTTACAGCGCAACGCCCAACGGTTCCGCGACCAGAAGTTCATGGTGGTCGACACCGTCGTCGAACAGCCGAACGTCGCCAGCTACGCGTTCAAGGAACACCAAGGGTCGTTCCAGGTCGGCCACCTCGCCGGCCTGCTGACGACGATGAATTTCAACGCGGGCGCGGGCAAGACCAACGACCAGACGACGGTCGGGTTCGTCGGCGGACAGGAGGTGCCGCTCATCAAGAAGTTCCAGGCGGGGTACATGGCCGGGGTGAAACACGCGAACCCGGACGTGAACGTCCTCTCGGCGTACGCCGGTTCGTTCAGCGACCCGGCGCAGGGCCAGTCCATCGCCAACTCGATGTACAACAACGGCGCCGACGTCATCTACCACGCGGCGGGCGGCACCGGCAACGGTGTGTTCAAGGCGGCCCAGCAGAACGGCCGCTACGCCATCGGCGTCGACGCAGACCAGAGCCGGAGCCTGCCGGAGTACAGCGACATCATCCTCGCGAGCATGGTCAAACACGTCGACCGGGCGGTCTTCCGGTCCATCCGCCGGGTCACGAACGGCAACTTCCAGGGCGGGACGGTCAACCGACTCGGACTCGGACAGAACGGCGTCGAGGCGGTGTACGGCTCCCAGTTGGGTTCGGCGATTCCCCAGCAGGTCAAGTCGGCGCTCCAGCAGTCCCAACGGAAGATCGTCAACGGCGAGATTACGGTGCCGACCAAACCGAGTCAGGTCGGCCAGGGAGCGACGACCACGACGAACTGACGACACTCGCCGGACGGAGGGCGGTCCGTCCGGCGATCGGAAGCGGTCGACGGGAGCGGTCGACTGGGGAGGTCGACGGAGCCGGGTGGCGGACGGGGCCGGCGCGCGAAAAAGCGCAACCGGCGATACGGCCGGCGAGAACGTGTGGGTCACCTGAACGTCCTTCGGGAAATCCGCGCGTTTAAGCCGGACGACCCTGAACACCGACAGTAATGAGCGTAGCCGTCCATCTGGAGGGAATCACAAAGCGGTTCCCCGGCGTCGTCGCCAACGACGAGGTGGACCTCGTGGTCGAGGAGGGGTCCGTCCACGCCCTGCTCGGCGAGAACGGGGCCGGTAAGACGACGCTGATGAACGTCCTCTACGGGCTCTATCAGCCCGAAGGGGGGACCGTGCACGTCCACGGGGAACCGCGGGCGTTCGACACGCCGCGCGACGCCATCGACGCGGGCGTCGGGATGATCCACCAGCACTTCATGCTGGTCGACACCCTGACGACCGCCGAGAACATCGTCCTCGGCCACGAACCCCGCAAGTGGGGCGGCCTCGCGATGGACCGCGAGCGCGCCCGCCGCGACGTGCGGGAACTCAGCGAGCGCTACGGCTTCGACGTCGACCCGACCGCGAAGATAGAGGACGTGAGCGTCGGCGTCCAGCAGCGCGTCGAGATTCTGAAGGCGCTGTACGGCGGTGCCGACGTGCTCATCCTCGACGAACCGACCGCGGTCCTCACGCCCCAGGAGGTCGAGGACCTCTTCGAGGTGTTCGACGAACTCGCCGCCGAGGACAAGACCATCATCTTCATCACGCACAAACTCGGCGAGGCGATGGAGGCGGCCGACGACATCACGGTCCTGCGCGACGGGAAGAACGTCGGCACCGTCGACGCCGACGCGACCACCCGAGAGGAACTGGCGGAGCTGATGGTGGGCCGCGAGGTGCTGCTGGAGGCCGACAAGGACCCCGCCGAACCCGGCGATGTCGGCCTGTCCGTCTCGGGATTGCGGGTCACCGACGACCGGGGCGTCGAACAGGTCGGCGGCGTCGACGTCACGGCCCGCGAGGGCGAGGTGTTCGGCATCGCGGGCGTCGACGGCAACGGCCAGTCCGAACTGATCGAGGCCGTCACCGGACTCACGACGCCCGACGAGGGGAGCGTCTCGATGGGCGGCCGGGACGTCACCGGCCTCTCGCGGCGCGAGCGCATCGACGCCGGAATGGCCTACGTCCCGGAGGACCGCCAGGAGCGCGGGCTGGTGATGGAGTTCGACCTCGTGGAGAACGGCCTGCTCGGCAGCCAGCACCGCCGCCCGTACGCTTCGAGCGGCCGCATCGACTGGCGCGAGAGCCGCGACCACGCCGAATCCATCATCGAGGAGTACGACGTGCGACCGCCGAACGCCGACGTCGAGGCCGAGTCGCTGTCCGGCGGTAACCAGCAGAAGTTCATCGTCGGCCGGGAGTTCGCGCGCGACCCCGAGGTCGTGGTGGCGTCCCACCCGACACGGGGCGTCGACGTGGGGAGCATCGAGTTCATCCACGAGCGCCTGCTCGACCTCCGGGCGGCGGGCAAGACGGTGCTGTTGGTTTCCTCGAAACTCGACGAGGTCCAGCAACTCTCGGACCGCCTCGCGGTGATGTACGAGGGCGAAATCATGGACGTGGTCGACCCCGACCGCGTGACCGAAGAGGAACTGGGGCTGTTGATGGCCGGCGAGCATCCCGAGAGCGCGCCCAGCCTCGCCGACCCCGTGGAGGGCGAGCCATGAGCGGCGACGGCGACCCCGACCGAGACGACGCGAGTTCCGACCGGACCGGGTCGGGTCCCGGCCGCGAAGACCCAGGTCCCGACCCGGAGGGAAGCCCCGACCGCGACGACGAGTCGTGGCAGGGCCGGGCCGACCGCGCGCTCGGCCGCCTGGTCGACGCCTCGGCGGGCGAACGACTGCTCATCAGCCTCGCGGCGCTGGTCGCGGCGGTCGTCGTCGGCGCGGTCGTCATCCTCGTCTCGGGGTGGGTCGCGACCTGCGACTCGCCGTTCTTCTCGGCGTCGGGCGTCGGGTCGTTCTGCTACGACCCGGTCGCGGTGTACCTCACGCTGTTCGACGGCGCGTTCGGGTCGTCGTTCAACCAGGCGATTACGCTGAAGGAAACCACCCTGCTCGTGTTCACCGGCCTCGCAGTCGCCGTGGCGTTCCGCGCGGGGATGTTCAACATCGGAACTCAGGGTCAACTCGTGCTGGGCGCGCTAGCGACCGCGCTCACCGTACTCTGGGCCGCGCCGGTCGTCCCTTCGGGGACGGTCGGCGCGCTCGTGCTGATTCCGCTCGGCCTGGTGGCCGGCGCGGTCGTCGGCGGCTTCTGGGGTGCGATTCCCGGCGCGCTGAAGGCGTACGCCGACGCCAACGAGGTCATCACGACCATCATGCTCAACTTCGTCGCCACGGGGGTCGCGTTCACGCTCGTCTCGGAGGTGTTCAAGGACCCCGGGAGCCAGACCGTCCAGACCCGCGCGATTCCGCTGTACGCCGAACTCGGTCCGGTCTTCTTCGACTCGACGGTGTTCTCGACGTACGCGCTGCTCGGCGGCCTCGCGCTCGCGGCGTTCATCTACTGGTTGCTCAACGGGACGACGTTCGGCTACGAACTCCGCACCAGCGGCGTCCAACCGGAGGCCGCAGAGTACGGCGGCGTCGACGCCGACCGGATGACCGTCTCCAGCATGACGCTGTCGGGGGCCATCGGCGGTATCGGCGGCGCGGTGTACGTCCTGATGGTCGCCTCGCGGTGGCGGACCGGCATCCCCTCGCTGGGCTTCGACGGTATCACCGTCTCCATCCTGGCAGGCAACAACCCGCTGGGCGTGCTCCCGGCCGCGCTACTGTTCGGCGCGCTCAAGAGCGGGAGCCTCGCCATCGAGTTCGAACTCGCGGTGCCGAAGCAGTTGGTCGGCGTCCTGCGCGGACTGGTCATCCTGTTCGTCGCCATGCCGGAGTTCTTCCGGATGATCGGCGCGCGGATGGGCGCCGGCGAGGACGACCGCGCGGTCGCCGCAACCGACGGCGGTGAGACGCCCGAGGACGGGACAGCGGCCGAAGCGGACGACACCGCCGGCGATTCCGCGGGAGGTGACGACCGATGAGCTACGCCGACTACTCCCGGAAGCGGCGCATCCTGACCGGCATCACGTTGCTCGTGGTGGCGGCGCTGGCCGCCGTCGAGGCGTTCTTCCCGGCGAGTCCGGTCGCCGAAATCGTCCGCATCGTCGACACCAGCTACGTCAGTTCGGTGCTGCGGCTCACCGTCCCCATCGCGTTCGCGGCGCTCGGGGGTATCTTCGCCGAGAAGAGCGGCGTCATCAACATCGGCCTCGAAGGACTGCTCATCATCTCGGCGTTCACCTCGGTCGCGGTGGCGGCGACCATCGGCGGGGGTGACCCGACCCAACTCCAGCTCTGGCTCGGCTTCGGCGTGGCCGTGCTGGCGAGCGTCCTGTTCGCGCTCCTGTTCGCGGTCGTCTGCATCGAGTTCAAGGCCGACCAGATCATCGCGGGGCTGGCGGTGTGGCTCATCGCGCTCGGCCTCGCGCCGTTCGCCAGTAAGGTCATCTGGGGCCAGGTCAACAGCCCGCCGGTCAGCACGCTGAACAACTGGACGATTCCGCTCCTCTCGGAGATTCCGGTCGTCGGTAGCGTCCTCTTCGACGCCAACCCGCCGGTGTACATGCTGCTGGCGTCGGTGGTCGCCTCGTGGTACGTGCTCAACCGCACCGCGTACGGTCGGTGGATCGAGTCCAGCGGCGAGAACCCGAAGGCCCTCGACACCGTGGGCGTCGACGTCCGGAAGGTCCGGTACTCGGGCGTCCTCATTTCGGGGCTGTTCTCGGGCATCGGCGGCGCTGGCCTGGCGCTCGGCCGGGTCGGCCAGTTCATCGGCGGCGGAACCACGATGATAAACGGCCGGGGTTGGATCGGCATCACCGCCTACCTGTTCGGCAACTACAACCCGCTGGGCGCGTTCGGCGCGTCGTTCCTCTTCGCGAGCCTCGACGCGCTCCAGATTCGCCTCCAGCAGATCGGCTACAACATCCCGAGCGAACTCATCGGCATCATCCCCTACGTGACCGTCATCGTGGTGCTCGCGCTGGTCGGTCGGACCCGGATTCCGTCGGCCGCGGGCGAACACTACGAGTCGGGCGAGGAGTGATTCTCGGGTCGTTTTTGGATCGGGGTTTTGGGTTCGGGGGTGAGTACGTTTCGTCTGTTCTTTGGAATATTGGTGTGGCGCTGTACCACGGTTTCAGCTTCTCGAACGCGACTCTTCTCGGGAAATTGACGAGAGTGAGGGTATTCGAACTGGTATAACGTAACGACCCTAGCGCAGACCGCCACTCGCACGACACAAATGAGACTGCACCGCAACCGCACCGCGACAGCCACATCCTCCCCAACCGACTCCTTCGCGCCCTTCGGGCACTCAGTCGTCCCTCGCACGAGAAGGGCGCGAGATGAACTCGCGCCCAGCGCGCGCCGGTCGGTAAGCCGAGATGCGTGACACCGATCTTTGGTCCCGGCGCGCGCTGGCGCGGCCCTGTGCCGCGCCCTCATGCGCGAGGTCTGCACGAGCAAAGCGAGTGCAGGCTCGTCGGAGCGAAGCTCCGACGGTGGATGAGCGAGTGAGCGTAGCGAACGAGCGAATCGGCTGGGGAGACTGTGGCCTGCGGTTACTCATTTGCATCGGGAGTAGCTAGCTCCGATTCGTTGGAATAGCCAGTTGTCACTGCACCGTCCCATCCCGTCACTCCCGACTGATCCTAAAATCACGTCCCACTTCTCGAGTCCACAGGCGCGGAATCCCGAAGTATTTCCCTCCTCCGTCCAACTCTCGCACACCAATGGACGCGAACGAACTCCTCGAAGCCGCACGCGAGGTCAGAGCGCGGGCCCACGTCCCCTACTCGGACTACCCCGTGGGTGCCGCCCTGAAAACCGCCGACGGTGCGGTCTACGTCGGCTGTAACATCGAGAACGCGAACTACAGCAACAGCCTTCACGCCGAGGAAGTCGCCATCGCCGAGGCCGTCAAGGAGGGCCACCGGGAGTTCGAGGCCATCGCGGTGAGTTCCGAGCGCCAGGACGGCGTGACCCCCTGCGGGATGTGCCGCCAGACGCTCGCGGAGTTCTGCGACGACGACTTGCCGGTGTACTGCGACGAGGGCGAGACGGCGGAGGGCGGCGACGACGTCTCCGAGTACACCCTCGGCGAACTCCTCCCGAACACCATCACCGAGGAGATGCTGGAGTAGTCGAAGTCGGTTCGTCCGCGCGAGGCTACTCCTCCGAGACGCCTGCGAAGCAGTTGAACTCGACCGTCACGGAGTCGACCGTCTCGCCGCGTCCGGTGACGGCGACGATTCGGTACCGGCCGTGGTACGGTCGCTCGGCGAGGTACTGCTCGTAGTAGAGTTTCCCCTTGCCGTCGCGGTCCTCGTTCGCCATCAGGCCGAGTGTCCCCCGACGACGTCGGCCAGCGCCCCGCGTTTCACCAGCGCGAATCCGACGAGGATGACCGCGAAGCCGACGATGGTCGCCGACGCGAGCGACTCCTCCAGCAGCGCCCACCCCGCGAGCGCCGCCACGATCGGTACGACGTAGGAGACGAGGTTGATCTCGACGGGGCCGTGGCGCTCCAGCAGGCCGAAGTAGACCGCGTAGGCCGCGGCCGTCGCGACCACCGCGAGGTAGACCAGCGGGACGACCGCGGCCGGGTCGAGTCTCGTGGGGAGCGACTCCCCGCGGGCGATGCTGAGTGCGTGCATGACGAGCGCGCCCACCAACATCGCCCACCCCGTCGTGGTCACGCTGTCGGCGTCGGGGTCGGTCCGTCGGAGGAGGACGCTTCCGAGCGCGACGCTGCTGGCGGAGGCGACGACCAGCAGTTTGCCGACGGCGCCGGACGTGAGGTTCGCGGGGTCGGGCCGGACGACGAGCGCGACGCCGGCCAGACCGACCAGCAGGCCGACGACGCCGACCGCGGAGAGACGCTCGTCGGGGAGCAGACCCCGGGCGAACCCGGTCGTGAGCACGGGGTTCAGGCTGTAGAGGACCGCCGCCACGCCCGCCGTGGTGTTCTGCTGGCCCAGGAAGAGCAAGGCGTTGTTGCCCGCGACGACGAACGCGCCGACGACCGCCACCGCGAACACGTCGTCGCGCGTGCGCGGGAACCACCGCTCGCGGGTCGCGACCGCGTACGCGACCAGCAGCAGCGCACCGAGGTCGAATCGGGCCGCCGCGAAGAAGACCGGCGGCAACGACTGAAGTCCCGCCTCGACGGCGACGAACGACCCACCCCACGCGAGCGCGAGGAACGCGAACAGCCCGGCGTCTCGAAAACGCGTCACGTCCGTCGGTGGACGCGGCGGACCGAAAACCCTCTCGATTCGACGCGCCGGTACGTTCGCCGGCGCGTCGAACCTTTTTAAGTGATGGCCGTACCACTCTCCTGCATGACCGGCGACAGCGAGGACCCCAACGACGAGGTCCAGTACCACATCGAGGTGGGCGAGGGCGACGTGGCCGACGCGGTGCTCCTCCCCGGCAACCCCGAGCGCATCGAGAAGATCACCCAGTTCTGGGACTCCGCCGAGGAGATGGGCGCCCACCGCGAGTACCGGACCGTCACCGGCGACTACGAGGGGACGCCGATCAGCGTCACCTCGACGGGCATCGGCAGTCCCTCGGCGGCCATCGCGGTCGAGGAACTCGCCCGGGTCGGCGCCGAGACGTTCATCCGCGTGGGGTCCTGCGGCGCCATCCAGCCCGGGATGGACGTCGGCGACCTCGTCATCACCACCGGCGGGGTCCGCCAGGAGGGAACCAGCGACGCCTACGTCCGCGAGGATTACCCCGCGGTGGCCGACTTCGAGGTGGTTTCGGCGCTCGTCGCGGCCGCCGAGCGACTCGGCTACGACTACCACACCGGCATCACGATGAGCGCCGACAGCTTCTACGCCGGGCAGGGTCGCCCCGGTTTCGAGGGCTTCGAAGCGCTCGGGAGCGACGAACTCGTCGAGGGACTCAAGGCCGCGAACGTCAAGAACATCGAGATGGAGGCCAGCGCCATCCTGACGCTGGCGAACATCTACGGCCTGCGGGCCGGCGCGGTCTGCTCGGTGTTCGCCAACCGCGAAACCGGCGAGTTCCTCACCGAGGGCGAGAACCGGGCCGCCGAGACGGCGAGCCTCGCGGTGAAACTGCTCGCGCAGATGGACGAGGTGAAAGCCGAAGCGGGCGTCGACCGCTGGCATCCGGGCCTGAGCTTGGAGTAACGACGCCGGCGGTTGCAGCGAGCGAACGAAGTGAGCGAGCGCACCAGCAGTCTCGAGATGCGCCCTAGCCGAGACGCGTCGCGTCTCGGCTGGGGCGCGTGTCCTTTTTTGGTCCAGATTTTTTCGAGCACCGTGCGAGCGGCGGAGCCGCGAGCAGAGAGCGGTCGCTGATTCGCCGAAGGCGAATCAGCGACCCGACGAAGAAAAAAGGTGGAGTTACAGCAGTTCGGCGTCGGTCAGTCGCTCGATGGCCTCGCCGATGCGCTCGAGGCTGTTGGCGTAGGAGACGCGGGCGTAGCCGGGCGCGCCGAAGGCGCTGCCCGGCACGGTCGCGACGTGGGCCTCTTCGAGCGCCTGCTCGCACCACCGCTGGTCGTCCTCGTCGACCTCCATCATGAGGTAGAACGCGCCGTCGGGTTCGGGGGCGACGACGCCCTCCTCGTCGAGTCGCCCGAGCAGGTACTCGCGGCGCTCGGCGAACGCCTCGACCATCTCGGTGACCGCCTCGTCGGTGTTGCGCAGGGCCTCGACGCCCGCGTGCTGGACGAAGTTGGTCGCGCAGGAAACCGAATGAGAGTGGAGCTTTCCGGCCTGCGAAATCAGCTCCTCGGGGGCAGCGAAGTAGCCGAGTCGCCACCCGGTCATCGAGTAGGCCTTCGAGAAGCCGTTGACCGTGACGGTGCGCTCTGCCATGTCGTCGAGCGTCCCCAGGCTGGTCGTCTCCGCGCCGTCGTAGGTGATTTCGGCGTAAATCTCGTCGCTGATGACCGTCACGTCGTGTTCGACCGCGAGGTCCCGGACGCCTTCGAGCGCGGCGTCGGAGTAGACCGCGCCGGTGGGGTTGCTCGGGGTATTGACGACGAGCAGTTCGGTGTCGTCCGAAATCGCCTCGCCGAGAGCGTCGAGTGCGGGTTCGAGTTGGAAGTCGTGGGGCGAGAGGTCGACGCGGTTCAGCGTTCCACCCGCGAGTTTCACCATCGCCTCGTAGGAAACCCACGCGGGGTCCAGCAGGACGACCTCGTCGCCGTCGTCGACGAGCGTCTGGACGGCCTCGTAGAGCGACTGCTTCGCGCCGGGCGTGACGATTATCTCGTCGGACGAGTAGTTGAGGCCGTCGTCGGCCAGTTTCTCGGCGATGGCCTCCCTGAGCTCCGGGATGCCGTTCGAGGGGGTGTAGCCGGTGTGGCCCGCGTCCATCGCCGCCTTGCCGGCCTCGACGACGTTCTCGGGCGTGGGGAAGTCGGGTTCGCCGACGCTCAGGTCGACAACGTCCGCGCCCTCGGCTTCGAGTTCGGATGCGAGGTTGCTGATGGCGAGCGTGGCGCTCGGTTCGACGCGCTGGATTCTGTCGCTGAACTTCATGGTCATGCTGGGAGTCCCTCCGCGAGGTCTATGGCACTCTTCACCGCGTCGGCGCCCTTCGACTCGCGCTCGCGCGCTTCGGCGCCTGACATCCCGGGCCCCGTGATGCCGAGCGCGACCGGGGTGTCGCGGTCGAGGCTCACGTCGGTCAGCCCCTGGGCGGCGGCGTCGCCGATGACCCGGTCGTGGTCGGTGTCGCCGGTCACGATGGTGCCGACGACCGCGACCGCCTCGATGTCGTCGCGCCGGGCGAGGCGGTCGGCGGCCAGCGGCGTGTCGTAGGCCCCCGGCACGTGGACCGTCTCTGCGATCTCGGCGCCGTGCTCGGCGGCGGCTTCGCGGGCGTGTGATTCCATCCGCTCGGTCACCTCGCGGTTGAACCGCGAGACGACGAGCCCGAGAGTAACCATGTCCGAACGGTAGCCAGCGCGGGTAAAAGAACTACCGTTCTCCGGAAAATTTGGCCTCGCGAACCGCCCGGAGAGCGCGGGGAACCGACGTCCGGGAGCGGTCGTGGATGGGCGTCCACGACCGAACGGAGCCGACGCTCGGGAGCATCCGAAGCGAACCGCCTCTCCGGTACACTTGTATCCCCTCGAATGCTTTCCCGAAAACGATGAGTACGGACGACACGCCCGCGAGCGGGTTCGGCCGGGCCCGCAGGTCGGCCACCGCTCTCGGCCGGGTAATCGGAACGCGGACGGCGGCGGTGCTGGTCGCGGTGACGCTGGTGTCGCTATCGCTGCGGCTGTACGGACTCGGGACGCGGGTCTTCCACTGGGACGAGGCCCGAGTCGGCTACTGGATTCTCCGGTACGCCGAAACCGGCGACTGGCAGTACCACGCCATCATCCACGGCCCGTTCCTCTACCACGTGAACAAGTACCTCTTCCAGTGGTTCGGCGCGAGCGACTTCCTCGCTCGGATGCCGGTCGCGGTGATAACCGGCCTGCTTCCGCTGTCGGCGTGGCTGTTCCGCGAGCGCCTCCGGCGGACCGAGATGGTCGCGCTCGCGCTACTGTTCGCGCTCAACCCCGTCCTGCTCTACTACTCGCGGTTCATGCGCAACGACGCACTGTTGGCGGCGCTGATGGTGTTCGCGCTCGGTTTCTTCGTCAGGTTGGCCGACACCCGCAAGCCGCGCTACTTCTACGCGGGCGTCCTCGCGGTCGCAGTGGCGTTCACCACGAAGGAGAACGTCCTGGTCTACGTGCTGACCTGGGCCGGCGCGGCCTACCTGCTGTTCGACGCGCGACTCGTCATGGCGGCCGGGTGGGACGAACGGCGGCGGGTCGTCGGAAACGGAATCCGGACGGCCCGCGGGCGATACCGGTGGTTCGGCCACCTCGCCCTCGCGCTCGTCGTCTTCTTCGCCGTCGTGGTGTTCTTCTACGCGCCGCGCGCGGGGAGCAGTTCGGGAATCGGCCTCTGGAAGGCGTTCGCGAACCCGGGGATGTTGCCGGACGTGGTCGGCGCGGCCACCGTGGGCGCCTGGAAGGAGTTCTACGGGACGTGGGCCGGCGGGAAGCAGGACCACACCTACCTCCCCTTCCTGAAGGACTACGCGACCTTCCTCTGGGAGGGCGCGGCCGCGGTGTCGCTGTTCTCGGCGGTCGGCTTCCTCGTCGACCGCTACCGGGGCGAACGCCCGCGGGACCTCGTCGCCTTCTGTTTCTACTGGGGGTTCGTGAGCGTCTTCGGCTATCCGCTCATCACCGACATCTCCGCGCCGTGGGCGGCGATTCACGCCGTCGTCCCGCTGGCGATTCCGGCGGCGGTGGGCCTGGCCGTCCTCGCGCGCTGGGGTGCGGAGGCGGTCGCCGACGGCGACGGGGTGAGCGCGGCGCTCTCGATTCTGCTCGTGTTGCTCGTCGCCGGGCAGGTCGTCGCTACCGCGGCCGACGTCACGTACGTCCACCCCCAGGACCACTACCTCGACGGCGGCCAGACGAACGAGAACGACCTCGTCCAGTACGGCCAACCCGCCGACGGCATCCGGCCGACGCTCCAAACGGTCGGATACGTCGCCCGGCACAACGACGGCGTCGACGTGCTCTACTACGGGTCGGACTTCTACGTACAGGACGAGTCCGAGAACGACGACTGGGCGGCGGGCGGCGGGTGGTACAAGCGACTGCCGATACCGTGGTACACCGAGAAGGCCGGTGCGAGCGTCGACAGCACCGACGACCCCTCGCGCCTCGACGGCGGGGACGTCCCGCCGGTCGTCGTCGCCCGGGCGAGCGACAGTCACCTCGTCGAGAAACGACTCTCGGGCTACGTCGCGTACGAACACGAACTCACCCTCTGGGGGAGCGAGACGGTGTTCTACGTCCGGGAAGACGCTCTGCCGCCCGGCGCGCCCCGAGCGGCGTCGGACGGGTGAGGTGTTCGCGGACGAGTGGAGTGAGGCGCCCGCCCGCGACTTTTGACCACGAACGTGTGCATCTGGAGAACGGGTTGGCAAATTTTATGCAGGTGCGTTCACAATCTCGGGACAGATGAGCGACGCAGAGACTCTCAGCGTCGTCGGTGGCGGACAGCTCGGTCGGATGCTCGCCGAGGCGGCCGCGCCGCTCGGCGTCGAACTGGTCGTCCTCGACCCGACGCCCGAGTGCCCGGCCTCGCCGGTCGCCCGCGACCAGATCGTCGGCGACTTCGACGACGAAGAAGCGGTCCGGGAACTGGCGGAGCGCGCCGACTACCTGACCTACGAAATCGAACTGGCCGACCCCGACCTGCTGGAGACCGTCGAGGCGGAGTACGACGTGCCGGTCCACCCCGACCCGGCGACGCTCCGGACCATCCAGGACAAACTGGTCCAGAACCGCCGACTGGCGGAGGCGGGGATTCCGGTCCCCGATTTCCGGCCGGTCGACGACCGCGCCGACCTCGAAGCCGCGGTCGAGGCGTACGGCTACCCGGTGATGCTGAAGGCCCGCAAGGGCGGCTACGACGGCCGGGGGAACGCCCCGGTCGAAGGTCCGGCAGACCTCGACCTGCTCGACGAACTCGACGGACCCGCGGTCGCCGAGCAGTTCGTGGAGTTCGAGCGCGAGGTGTCCGTAATCGGCGTGCGCGGCGTCGACGAGACGGCGACGTTCCCGCTCGGCGAGAACGTCCACCGCGAGGAGATTCTCCGCGAAACCGTGGTCCCCGCCCGCACCGACGAGGACGTGGCCGAACGCGCCCGCAAGGTCGCCGCGGACGTGCTCAACGTACTGTCGGGTCGCGGCGTATTCGGTATCGAACTGTTCGAGACGGACGAGGGCGAGATTCTGGTCAACGAGGTCGCCCCGCGCCCGCACAACTCCGGCCACTACACAATCGAGGGCGCGCTGACCTCACAGTTCGAACAGCACGCCCGCGCGGTGACCGGCCGACCGCTCGGCGCGACCGACCTCCGGAGTCCGACGGTGTCGGCGAACGTCCTAGGGGACGTCGAGGAGAGCCGACCGACCGACCTCCCCGCGGGCGTCGAGTCGGTGCTGGCGACGCCGGGCGCGAGCCTCCACTGGTACGGGAAGCACGAGGTCCGGCCCCTGCGGAAGATGGGCCACTTCACGCTGGTCGGCGACCGCGACGCCGACGTCGAACGACTGCTGGCCGAGGCGCGCGAACTGCGCGACGACGTGACCTTCGTCTCGGACGACGAAGCGAGCGAGGAACCACGACCATGAGCGAACTCCAACGACTCATCGACGACCTGCGCGCGGAGGCCGAGCGCGACAGAAACCCCGAGAGCACCCCCGAAGTCGGCATCGTGATGGGGAGCGACTCGGACCTCGACGTGATGTCGGGCGCCCACGACGCGCTGACCGAACTGGGTTTCGAAGAGGTCACCGACTACGATGACCCGCCCGAGGCGCGCTACACCTTCGAAACGTACGTCGTCTCGGCCCACCGGACGCCCGGACTGATGTACGCCTACGCCGAAACCGCGGAGGCCCGCGGCCTCGACGTGATAATCGCGGGCGCCGGCGGCAAGTCGGCCGACCTGCCGAACATGACCGCCTCGCTGGCGTACCCCCTGCCGGTGGTCGGCGTGCCGGTCCAGGAGAAGTCGGTGTCGTCGGTCATCGGGATGCCCACCGGCGCGCCCATCGTCGCGGTCGACGCCGGCAAGTCGTTCAACGCGGCGCTGTCCGCGGTCCAGGTGCTCGCGCGCGAGCACGACGACCTCCGGGAGCGACTGGTCGACTACCACGACGAACTCCAGGCCGGCGTCGCCGACGTCTCTCGCCGACTCCACGAACAGGGGACCGAGCGGTTCCGCGAGAACCGGTAGGTCGACCTTTACGCGTCCGGGCCTCGCGGCGGATTTTCGAGCCGTTTTTCGGTACTGTCGATTACTGTGAGATTGGCGATACCGGTGTCGCCCCGAGAGTCGCTTCGCTCCCGGCGCGTCGGCGGGTGTCAACCGAAAGGGACCGTTACCCGACAGAAACCGTCAAACCCCCGAGAGGCGGTCGAGACGGTATATTCCGGCTGAATCGCAAGAATCAACGCTTATAGGGGTCGGCTCACAAGTTCGAGGTGCTAGGAGAATACCGGTATGAATCCATGGATAGCCATTGGGGCGCTGGCGCTGGTGGGGCTGCTGATACCGCTGGGAATGATGGCGGTCTCCAGTCTCCTCCGGCCCACTGTGCCCGAGAAAGGAAAAACCGCCGTGTACGAGAGCGGCGAGGTCCCGACGGGCGGCACCCGGATTCGGTTCAACATCCAGTACTACATGGTCGCGCTGCTGTTCGTCGTCTTCGACATCGAGACCGTCCTCATCTTCCCTTGGACGGTCATCTACCAACGAGCGGTCTCGATGGAAGGCGTCGGACTCGTCAAGGCGCTCGGCCCGATGCTGGTGTTCATCGCCGTCCTCGTCGTCGGCCTCGGTTGGGCGTGGCGTAACGGCGCAGTTCGGTGGGTCAAGAACCCCACTCAACGGAGCGTGGAACGACAATGAGCAACGAACCACGGGACGCAATTCACGGGAGTACAGCACCGCAGACCAAGACGCGCGAGGCGCGGATGGAGGGCGTCGACAACCGGTTCAACTCGAAGCTTCGAGAGGCGTTCGGCTCCTCGCCGTTCATCCTCACGAAGTTCGACAAGTTCATGAACTGGGTGCGGGGCTCGTCGATGTTCATGCTGCAGTTCGGTATCGCGTGCTGCAGCATCGAGATGATGCACACTTACGCGGTTAAGCACGACCTCGACCGCTTCGGGTCGGGCGTCCCCCGGGCGTCGCCCCGGCAGGCGGACGTGATGATCGTGCCCGGGACTATCGTCTCGAAGTTCGCCCCGCGGATGAAGCGGGTCTACGACCAGATGCCCGAACCCAAGTTCGTCGTCAACATGGGTTCGTGCGCCATCTCGGGCGGCCCGTTCCAGGAGGGCTACAACGTCATCAAGGGCGCCGAGGAGGTCATCCCCATCGACATCCACGTCCCCGGTTGCCCGCCGCGGCCCGAGGCGCTCGTCTACGGCGTCGTCAAACTGCAGGAGCGCATCGCGAACGGGGAGTCGAGTCCGGTGACGGTCAAGCCCTACGAACTCGAACAGTTCGGTGACCTCGAACGCGACGAACTCGTCGAGAAGTTCGCCGACGAAATCGACGAGGACACCCTCGTCATGCGCTACAACTGGGCTGATTCGCCATGAGTTCCCAGGAAGAACACACCGGGGAGATGCAGGTCGCGGGCGTCGACTACGACGCCATCGAGGACCTGCTCGGCGACCACGTCATCCGGCGCGAGAGCCACCTCAACGCCGAGGGGTTCGTGATTCGGCCGGATGAGGTGGCCGCCACGCTGCGAATCCTCCGCGACGATGCGGGCTTCGACCACCTCTCGATGGTCACCGCCCAGGACTACGAGGACCGCTACGAAACCATCTACCACCTGACGAAGTTCGACGACCGGACCCAGGAGGTCAGCGTGGTCGTGCCGACCGACCCGGAGAACCCGGTGAGCGAGTCGGCGGCCGAGGTCTACAAGACGGCCAACTGGCAGGAGCGGGAGGCCTACGACCTGGTGGGCGTCGAGTACGACGGCCACCCCGACCTGCGGCGCATCCTGCTGCCGGAGACGTGGCAGGGCCATCCCCTGTCGTCGGACTACGACCAGGATAAACCCCAGATCGTCACGCTCCAAGAGCACGTCAACCCCCTCGCCGAGAGCACGAAGGGCAGCGAGTCCGACACGATGTTCCTGAACATCGGACCGCACCACCCGGCGACCCACGGCGTGCTCCACCTGAAGACGACGCTGGACGGCGAGCAGGTCGCGGACGTCGAACCCGACATCGGCTACCTCCACCGTTGCGAGGAGCAGATGGCCCAGCAGGGCACCTACCGCCACCAGATCATGCCGTACCCCGACCGATGGGACTACTCGTCGGCGGGACTGCTCAACGAGTGGGCGTACGCGCGGGTGGCCGAGGACCTGAACGACATCGAGGTGCCCGAGTACGCCCAGATCATCCGGACGATGGGCGCGGAGCTGTGTCGCATCGCCGCGCACATGCTCGCGCTCGGGACGTTCTGTCTGGACATCTACGGGGACTTCACGGCGATCTTCATGTACGCGATGCGGGACCGCGAGATCGTCCAGAACATCCTCGAGGACCTCACCGGCCAGCGGATGATGTTCAACTACTTCCGACTCGGCGGCGTGGTCTGGGACCTGCCCGAACCCCGCGAGGAGTTCTTCGAGAAGATTCGGGACTTCCTCGACGACCTGCCGGAGGTCCTGGAGGAGTACCACGACCTCATCACGGGCAACGAGATCTTCCAGAAGCGCACCATCGGCACGGGCGTCCTCGAACCCGAGACGGCTCGGCAGTACGGCTGTACCGGGCCGGTCGCCCGCGCGTCGGGCATCGACTACGACCTGCGCCGCGACGACCCCTACGGCTACTACGACGAACTCGACTGGGACGTCGTCACCGAGGACGGCAAGGACAACTACGCCCGCCTGCTCGTCCGGATGCGCGAGGTCGAGGAGTCGGCGAAGATCATCAGCCAGTGCGTCGACCTGCTCGAAGACTGGCCCGAGGACGAGCGCAACATCCAGGCCAACGTGCCCCGGACGCTCAAGCCCGACCCCGACACCGAGGTCTACCGCGCCGTCGAAGGCGCGAAGGGCGAACTCGGCATCTACATCCGAAGCGACGGCACCGACAAGCCCGCGCGGTTCAAGATCCGGAGCCCGTGCTTCTGTAACCTCTCGGCGCTCAACCGGATGAGCAAGGGCGAGTACGTGCCCGACCTCGTCGCCACCCTCGGCAGCCTCGACGTGATTCTCGGGGAGGTGGACCGATGAACTCCGATTGGATTCTGCTCCAGCAGGGCGGCCAGTCCGAACCCATGCTCCCCGAAACCATCGGTCGGTGGCTGTTCGGCGCCGAGATGGCCGTCTGGCAGGAGATGATCGCGGCGTTCATCGCGGCGTTCATCGTCGGCAACATCATGCTGGCGATGACCGGCGTCGCCGGCCCGTGGGCCAAGCGGAAGATCACCGCCGCGTTCACCGACCGCATCGCGGTCAACCGCGTCGGTCCCGCCGGCCTGCTCATCATCGTGGCCGACGCGGTCCGACTGCTCAGCAAGGAACTCATCATTCCGGACGGCGCGGACCGTCCGGCGTTCGACCTCGCGCCGATCGTGATGGCCGGGTCGGCGCTGCTGGGCTTCGCGGTCATCCCGATGGGACACCTCTTCGGTGTCAACCTCCAGTTGGCCGACCCCGAGTCGGGACTGGTGTACATCTTCGCGGTCGCGTCCATCGCGACGCTCGGACTCACGATGGGCGGCTACGCGTCGAACAACAAGTACTCGCTGATGGGCGGTCTGCGCGCTATCGCGCAGAACATCGCCTACGAGATTCCGCTGGTCGTGACGGCGGCGTCGGTCGTGCTGTTCACCGACAGCCTCCAGACCAGCCAGATCGTCGCGGCCCAGCAGCAGACGCTGTTCACCGTCGCGGGCATCGCGATTCCGTCGTGGTTCGCGTTCGTGAACCCGTTCGCGTTCGTGCTGTTCGTGGTGGCGAACCTCGCGGAGATCGGTCGGAACCCGTTCGACATCCCCGAGGCGCCGACCGAAATCGTCGCGGGGTACCAGACGGAGTACTCGTCGGTGTACTTCGTGCTGTTCTACCTCGGCGAGTTCCTGCACATCTTCCTGGGCGGCGCCATCATCGCGCTGCTGTTCCTCGGCGGCCCTTCGGGTCCGTTCCTGCCGGAGTCGCTGAACTTCGTCTGGTTCGTCATCAAGATCTGGGCCGTCTTCCTGTTCACCCAGTGGGCGCGGTCGGCCGTGCCCCGGATGCGTATCGACCAACTGATCGAAGTCGGCTGGAAGGGCATGCTCGTGCTGAGCTTCGCTAACCTGGTCCTGACGGCCGTCATCGTCGGGGTGATGCTCTAATGATCGGAGTCCTCAAATCGATGGCAACGACGCTGAAGCACGCACTGGACGGCTCGACGTTCACGGTCGAATATCCGGACGTCGCGCCCGAAGTCAGCCCCCGGTTCCGCGGGGTCCACAAGTTCAGCCAGGAGCGCTGCATCTGGTGTCGCCAGTGCGAGAACGTCTGCCCGAACGACACGATCCAGATCGTGCAAGACGAGCAGCGCAACGGCGAGCAGTACAACCTCCACATCGGACAGTGCATATACTGTCGACTGTGCGAGGAGGTCTGTCCCGTCGACGCGATTCTGCTCACGCAGAACTTCGAGTTCACGGGCGACACGAAAGACGACCTCGTCTACAACAAAGAACAGCTGAAGAACGTGCCGTGGTACAAGGACATCGACCCGCTCGAATCGCGGGAGCCCGACCGCGGGGCGTGGATCGGCGAAGGCGAAGGCGAGGTAGACTACCAATAATCGAGTTGCGCCCGTCTCGAAATGTTCAAAGGGCGATTACACGAAACCCCAAGGTGACTGAAATGGTATACGAGATGCTCGCGTTCGGGCTGTTTGCTCTCATCACGATAGCGAGCAGTCTGGGCGTCGTCCTGGCGAAGGACGTGTGGCACTCGGCATTACTGCTGGGTGCCGCCTTACTCTCCGTCGCGGTCCACTACGTGATGCTGGAGGCGGAGTTCCTCGCGGCGATGCAGATCCTCGTCTACGTCGGCGGGGTTCTCATCCTCATCACGTTCGCCGTGATGCTGACGCGCCAGGCACAGACAGAGGCAGAGGAGGTGACCGAGTTATGAGTAACTACGACGACGATAGAGACCGGCGAGACGAAAGTATCCCGCCCGAGGTCGACGACAGAGGTCGCAAGTGGCCGGGACTGGCCGCGGTCGCGCTGTTCGGCGTGCTCGCGTACGTCTTCGTCGGCGCGGAGTTCGGCGAGGCGGCGGGCTTCCCGAACGGCGCCGAGATTACGGCCAGCATCGGCTACGCGATGTTCAACATCGGCGCACAGAACGCCGTGGCGAGCGAAGGCTTCCTGGTGGCGTTCGAGATCATCGACGTGGTGCTCGTCGCCGCGCTCGTGGGCGCGGTCATGCTCGCGCGCCGCGACGAGGGCGGCACCATCACGTCGGCGCTGCGCTCGGATGCGGTCGAAGACGAAGGCCAGGTCGCCGTCGCGGACGGCGGTGAACCGACCGACACGCAGGAGGGTGAGCACTGATGGTTCCGATTCAGTACTACCTCCTGCTGTCGGCCGCCGTCTTCTGCATCGGCGTGTTCGGCATCCTGACCCGACGGAACGCGCTGTTGTTCCTGATGAGCGTCGAGCTCCTGCTGAACGCGGCGAACATCAACCTCGTCGCGTTCTCGAAGTTCCACGGCAACCTCACCGGCCAGACGTTCAGCCTGTTCACGCTGGCGCTGGCCGCCGCCGAGGTCGCCGTCGGCATCGGCATCATCCTCGTCCTCTACCGCAACTTCGGAGACGTGGACGTGACGAAAGCGACGACGATGAGGTGGTAAACGTATGGCAGCACTCCCCTTCGAACTGGCACCCGCCATCGCGGCGCTGCCGTTCGTATCGTTCCTGATCGCGCTGCTCGCGGGCGCGTTCGCCCCCCGGCTCCTGCCGAAGGGCGGCGCGATTCCCGGCATTCTCGCCACCGGCGGCTCGCTCCTGCTGTCGGCGTGGGCGTTCCTCACGGTGAGCGGCGGCGAGTACTACCACGAGACGATAACGTGGGTCGTCGCCGAAGGTCCGACCCCGTTCGAACTCCACCTGGGCATCCTGCTCGACCCGCTGTCGACGATGATGCTCATCATCGTCTCGCTGGTGGCGTTCCTCGTCCACATCTTCAGCCTCGGCTACATGAACGACGAGGGCGAAACCGGCCTCCCCCGGTACTATGCCGGACTCGGCCTGTTCACCTTCAGCATGCTCTCGTTCGTGTTCGCAGACAACCTGCTGATGGCGTTCATGTTCTTCGAGCTGGTCGGGCTCTGCTCGTTCCTGCTCATCGGCTTCTGGTTCCGCGACCGGGCGCCGCCGTCGGCCGCGAAGAAGGCGTTCCTGGTCACCCGCTTCGGTGACTACTTCTTCCTCGTGGGCGTCGTCGGCATCTTCGCGACCTTCCACACGTCGATGTTCGTCGCGGGCGAGGAGTCGGGCCTCCACGCGTTCCCCCACATGGCCGAGCAGGTCCTGCTGGGCGAGGGCGGGGCCGAGGTGACGACCTACCTCGGTCTCGACCCGCAGGCGTGGTTTGCGGTGCTCGGACTGCTCGTGCTGGGCGGCGTCGTCGGTAAATCGGCGCAGTTCCCGCTGCACACCTGGCTGCCCGATGCGATGGAGGGTCCGACCCCCGTCTCCGCGCTGATTCATGCGGCGACGATGGTCGCGGCCGGCGTCTACCTCGTCGCGCGGATGTACGGCTTCTACGCGCTGCTGCCGAACGTGCTGGCGCTCATCGCGTTCGTCGGCGGCTTCACGGCGCTGTTCGCAGCGACGATGGGCGTCGTCAAGAAGGAGATAAAGCAGGTGCTGGCGTACTCGACCATCTCCCAGTACGGCTACATGATGCTGGGGCTGGGCGCCGGCGGCTACGTCGCGGCGACGTTCCACCTCATGACCCACGCGTTCTTCAAGGCGCTGCTGTTCCTCGGCGCCGGGTCGGTCATCATCGCGATGCACCACAACGAGGACATGTGGGACATGGGCGGCCTGAAAGACCACATGAAGGTGACCTACTACGCCTTCCTCTCCGGGTCGCTCGCGCTCGCGGGCATCGTCCCGTTCTCGGGCTTCTGGTCGAAGGACGAGATTCTGTTCGAGGCGCTCGCCCGCGGGATGGAGAACCCGATTCTCCTGGCCGCGTACGCGATGGGTCTGCTCGCGGTGTTCTTCACCGGGTTCTACACCTTCCGGATGGTCGCGCTGACCTTCCACGGTGAACCCCGGAGCGACACCGCCCGCAACCCCCACGGCGTCCGCTGGAACGTCAAGGGACCGCTCGCGGTCCTCGGGATTCTGGCGGCCGTCGCCGGCCTGGTCAACATGACCCCGGTCGCGGAGCTGACGGGTGCACACATCGAGTACCTCCACAACTGGCTCGGCGGCCCGCTGGAGGCCACCTCGGTTCACACCTACACCCACATCCTCGAGGAGAGCGGCGTCCACCACGCAGAGCTGTCGCCGCTCATCCCCGGCCTGATCTCGCTGGCGCTCGCGCTGGCGGGTGCGGGCCTGGCGTGGAAGCTCTACGCGGTCCCGTCGCCGACCGAGCACACCGACAAGCTCGGCGGCGTCAAGACGCTACTGTTCAACAACTACTACCAGGACGAGGCGCAGGTCTGGCTCGCCACCGGCGTCACCCTGCCGCTGGCTCGCGCCGCCGACAAGTTCGACCAGGGCGTCATCGACGGCGTGGTCAACGGCGTCTCCAGCGTGAGCCTGTTCAGCGGGAGCCGGGTCAAGCGGGTCCAGAGCGGCGTGGTGACCAACTACGCCTTCCTGCTGACGGTGAGCTTCGTACTCCTGCTCGTCGTCGTCGGCTTCACGGGAGGTTGGTTCTAGATGTGGATCGAAGCGCTCATCGCGGTCACGATGCTCGGCGCGTTCGCGGCGTTCCTCGCCCCCGACAAGGTCGCGGGCAAACTCGCGTTCGCGCTCAGTCTGCTCCCGCTCGCCGGGAGCCTCTGGATGTACAGCACCTACGAGGCCAGCGGTAACGCCCTCACCGGCGGGACGCTGGCGTTCGAGGAGAACTTCCAGTGGGTCGTCGCCGGCCCCTACAGCCTCAGCTGGCACGTCGGCCTCGACGGCATCAGCATGCCGCTGGTCGTGTTGACCACGGTGCTGACGACGCTGGCGCTGCTCAGTTCGTGGACTCCAATCGACGAGCGTCAGAGCCAGTTCTACGGCCTGATGCTCTTCCTGGAGGCGGGCCTGCTCGGCGTCTTCTCGGCGCTCGACTTCTTCCTGTGGTTCGTCTTCTGGGAGATGGTGCTCGTCCCGATGTACGTCCTCATCGGCGTCTGGGGCGGCCCGCGCCGGAAGTACGCCGCCATCAAGATGTTCGTCTACACGAACATCGCCAGCCTCGTGATGTTCATCGGGTTCATCGCGCTGGTGTTCGGCCTCGGCGACTCGGTGACCAGCCTCGACATGCCGGCGGTCGCCCAGGCGCTTCGCGCCGGTCAGCTTCAGGGCCTCGGTCCGTTCGGACCAGAGACCCTGAAGGTGCTGGCGTTCTTCGCCATGTTCGTCGGCTTCGCGGTGAAGGTGCCGGTCGTTCCGTTCCACACGTGGCTGCCGGACGCTCACGTCGAAGCGCCGACGCCGGTGTCGGTGATGCTGGCGGGCGTCCTGCTGAAGATGGGTACCTACGCGCTGCTCCGGTTCAACTTCACGATGCTGCCGGACGTCGCGCGCGACTACGCCGTGCTCATCGCGGTGTTCGCCGTGGTCAGCGTCATCTACGGCGCGATGCTCGCGCTGGCCCAGTCGGACCTCAAACGCATCGTGGCGTACTCGTCGGTTTCCTCGATGGGGTACGTCATCCTCGGACTCGTCGCCTACACCATGTACGGCATGGGCGGGGCGACGTTCCAGATGGTCGCCCACGGCCTCATCTCGGGGCTGATGTTCATGTCGGTCGGCGTCATCTACAACACGACCCACACTCGGATGGTCTCGGACATGTCCGGGATGGCGAGCAAGATGCCGTTCACCGTCGCGGTGTTCGTCGCGGGCGCGTTCGGCTACATGGGCCTGCCGCTGATGGCGGGCTTCGCCGCCGAACTGTTCATCTTCCTCGGCTCGTTCGGGGCGTTCGCCGGCTCGGTGTGGTTCACGGCCATCGCGATGTTCGGCATCGTCATCGTCGCGGGCTACCTGCTGTTCGCGATGCAGCGGACGCTGTTCGGCCCGTTCGAACTGGAAACCGACTACGAGGTCGGCCGCGCCCCGTTCCACGACGTGGCGCCGCTGGTGGTGCTCGTCCTGCTGGTCATCCTGCTGGGCGTGGACCCCAACATCTTCTTCGGGATGATCCAGGACGCCGTGAGTCCGCTCGTCCCGGCCGCGGGAGGTGGACACTAAATGGCGTTCCAACTACCAAACTGGATGGCGCTCGCGCCGACGCTCGCGCTCGGGCTGACGGCGCTGGTGCTGTTGCTCGTCGATAGTATCGACCCCGACACGACCGACCGCGGCCTGCTGGCCGCCATCGCGACCGTCGGGTCGCTGGCGTCGGCCGGCTTCGCGGCGTGGTACCTGCTCGCGGGTACCGGCGACCAGCCCTTCACGCTCTACAGCGAGGCGCTGGTCGTCGACACGATGGCGCTGTTCTTCGCCTTCGTGTTCGCCAGCGTCACCGCGATGGTGACCGTCGCGAGCTACGACTACCTGCGCGACCACGCCTACCAGGCGGAGTACTACGCGCTGGTCACGCTGGCGGCGACCGGCATGACGCTCATGGCCGCGGCCAACAGTCTCGCCGTGGTGTTCGTCAGCCTCGAACTCGCCAGCCTCCCCTCCTACGCGCTCGTCGCGATTCTGAAGAAGAACCGCGGCAGCGTCGAGGCGGGGCTGAAGTACTTCCTCATCGGCGCGCTGTCGGCGTCGGTGTTCGCCTACGGTATCAGCCTGATCTACGGCGTCAGCGGCTCGCTGGTACTGCCCGAAGTGGCGAGTTCGGTCGCCCAGACCGAACTGACCGGCGTACTGGGCATCGGCGTGATGATGGTGCTCGGCGGCTTCGCGTTCAAGACCGCCTCGGTGCCGTTCCACTTCTGGGCGCCGGAGGCCTACGAGGGCGCGCCCGCGCCCATCTCGGCGTTCCTCTCGTCGGCCTCGAAGGCCGCCGGGTTCGCCGCGGCCTTCCGCGTGATGACGGTGGCCTTCCCGGTCGCCGCCGTCGCCGAGGGCGCGGCCGCGAGCGTCGACTGGGTGCTGGCGGTCCAGATTCTGGCCGTCGTCACGATGACGCTCGGCAACTTCGCGGCCGCCACCCAGGACACGGTCAAGCGGATGCTCGCGTACTCGTCGGTCGGCCACGCCGGCTACGCCCTCATCGGGCTGGCGGCGCTGACCGGCAACAACGACACGTTCGTCCTGGCGGGTAGTATGGCCCACCTGCTGGTCTACGGGTTCATGAACACGGGCGCGTTCCTGTTCATCGCCCTCACCGAGCACTGGTCCATCGGCCGCCGGTTCGAGGACTTCAACGGTCTGGCCTCGCAGGCACCGTTCGCGTGTGCGGCGATGACCGTGTTCCTGTTCAGTCTGGCGGGCGTCCCCGTCGGCGGAGGAGCGCTCTCGAAGTGGTTCCTCTTCGCCGGGGCCGTCGGCGCCGGCTTCTGGTGGCTCGCCGCCGTGGGCGTCATCAACAGCGCGCTGTCGCTGTACTACTACTCGCGGGTCGTCAAGGCGATGTGGATCGAGGAGGCGTCGGGCGAGTTCGCCATCGAGTCCCGCCCCGCCGGCCTCTACGCCGCGCTCGTCACCGCCGCCGTCGTGACCGTGCTCCTCCTGCCGGGCTTCGGCCCGGTCTGGGAGTTCGCCACGGAGGCCGCGGCGGCGCTGGTGGCGTAGACTCCACGTAACGGCCTTCGAGTAACTTTCGCGGCTCGCGGATTTTTTGCAGTACAGTCGACCAACGCTGTTCGACGAGTGACTTCGCCGAGCGTTCGCAACCGGAGTGAAGCGATGACGAGGACGTGCGACCGACCGGCGCTGACAGCCACGAACACGCTGTGCTCGACAACGGCGTTGCGCGCGCTGGCGGTGCGGTACTCAGTTGTGGAGTGCAAGTAGCGGTCGCTGTCGCAGTGGCGGTGCCGTTACGGTAGCGGTCGCTGTCGCGATGGAGGTCGCTGTCGCGGTGGCCGTAGAACGCGAGCGACGGCGCCGTTACATGCTGGTGTCGTCGCGGTGCGGTTTCCCCCAAACATCGCACTCGGCTAGCCCCGTCGATTTGAGGTGGTCACGCTGTAGATTTTCGTCCACCACATCGGATTCAGGAGCAACGTTATCACTGGAAATTTTAAGCGCGAAGACGACGATATATCGCCGACGAACCGCCGATTTCCGGCCCTAGACGGTAGACTTTAGGCCGAGCAAGCGAAAGCGCGGGTTAGGATGGTTTCCCGGCTGGTGCTCGGGTGTGGAACCGTCGGGCAGTCGTTAGTGGAGTCGATAGCCGACGCGCCCGGCGACCTACTCGTCGTCGCGAGCGGGGAGAACCGGGTCGAAGCGCTCCGGGACGAGAAGGTTTCTGCGACCCGCGGCGACCCCGCCGACCCCGACATCGCCGACCTCGGGACGGTCAACCCCAACGTAGTCATCGTCGCCGCCGACGACCCGGCCGTCAATCGCCGGGCCGCGGAACTGGCGGCGGACCGCTTCGCCGACGCCTATCTGTTCGCGTACCTCGGCGAGGAACCCAGCGACGAACAGCGCACGGCGATAACCGCGCTCGCCGACCGCGTGGTCGACCCCCGGGCAGAACTCGCCGTGGCGATCGTCGCGGCCGCGACCGGCGAGTCGGCCGCCCGGACCGCGGGCCTGCGCCGGGCGCTCCGGGAGATTGAAGGGACGCTGGGCGTGTTCATGCACGACAACCCCGACCCCGACGCCATCGCCAGCGCGGTGGCGCTGTCGCGCGTCGCCGAGTCGGTCGGCGTCGACGCCGAGGCCTGCTACTTCGGCGCCATCTCCCACCAGGAGAACCGGGCGTTCGTCAACCTGCTCGACCTCGACCTCCGGAACGTCGAGGACGACGTCGACCTCTCGGAGTTCGGCGCGGTCGCGCTGGTCGACCACTCCCGGCCGGGCGTCAACGACCAACTGCCGCCCGACACCGACGTCCACGTGGTCATCGACCACCACCCGCCGAAGGAACCCGTGGAGGCCGAGTTCGTCGACCTGCGCAGCGACGTGGGCGCGACCTCGACGCTGTTGGCGGAACACGTCCAGCGTCTCGACGTCGCCCTGACCGAGGACGTGGCGACCGCCCTGCTGTACGGTATCCGGGTCGACACCAAGGATTTCGCCCGGGAGGTTTCGACCGCCGACTTCGAGGCGGCCTCGTACCTGTTGCCCCACGCCGACATCGCCACCCTCGAACGGGTCGAGACGCCCTCCATCAGCGCCGACACGTTCGAGACGATCGCCCGGGCGATTCGGAACCGCCGCCTCGACGGCACGATTCTGGCGACCTGCGTCGGGTCGCTGGCCGACCGCGATGCGCTGGCGCAGGCCGCAGACCGCCTGCTCAACATGGAGGGGGTCACCACCACGCTGGTCTACGGCTTCCGTAACGGCACGGTGTACGTCTCCGCGCGGGCGCGCGGGACCGACATCGACCTCGGCGAGACGCTCCGAGACGCCTTCGGCCAGATCGGAAGCGCCGGCGGGCACGCCGACATGGCGGGCGCCCAGATTCCGCTGGGACTCCTCGGCGAGGTCGAGGACGAACAGGAGGAGTCGCTGGCGTCGGTCATCAGCGAGGTCATCACCGAGCGCTTCTTCGAGACGGTCCGGTCGGTGCCCAACGACGAGAGCGAGTACGCGGCCGGCGGGTCGGCCTTCGACGTGACGGTCGCGGGCGAACCCGAGGACTGAACGGTTCATCCAGAACCGACCGACGGCGGCCGAACCGGTCGGACGTATACTCGCTTCGGCCGGCCCGAGCGGGAAACTTTTGGCGCGGGGGCGCGTCGGTGGGTGCATGGACGTGGCGGCAGTGCCCGACGGCGGCACCGCAGACGGCAAACCGAAGGTCAAGGACTACATGACCCGCGAGGTGGCGACCGTCTCGCCGGACGACACCGTCGAGGAGGTCGCGCGCCGGATCGTCGAGAGCGACGGACACAACGGCTTTCCGGTCTGCGACGGCCGCCGGGTAGAGGGGTTCATCACCGCCAGGGATCTGCTTTTGGCCGGCGATCAGGAACCCATCTTCAAGGTGATGAGCCAGGACCTCATCGTCGCCCACCCCGAGATGGACGTCAACGACGCCGCCCGGGTCATCCTCCGGTCGGGCATCCAGAAACTCCCGGTCGTCGACGACGCGGGCAACCTCGTCGGCATCATCTCGAACACCGACGTCATCCGCTCGCAGATAGAGCGCGCGACCCCCGAGAAGGTCGGCAAACTGATGCGGACCCTCGAATCCATCCACGACACCGAGGTGACTCAGACCCGCCGCGAGGTGGCGCTGGCCGAACTCACGCCGACCCAGGGGAAGGTGTACGCCGACGAACTGGAGGGCCGGACCTACGAACTCGAACGCGGCCTCGCCGAACCGCTGGTGGTCATCGACACCGCGGGCGACTTCCTGTTGGCCGACGGCCACCACCGGGCGATGGCGGGCGACCGGGTCGGCGTCGAGACGATGGACGCCTACGTCATCGTCGTCGACGAGGACGTGGAACTCGGCATGCAGAAGACCGCCGAGAAGGAGGGACTGGAGACCATCGACGACATCAAGATCGTCGACTACGCCCGCCACCCGCTGGTCGAGACGACCAAGCGGTTGCAGTGAGCGCCGGGCGCTCGGGATTCTTCGACGGCGAGCACGTTCCAGTCACCGTCGAGCGTCAGCGTCAGCGCGTCGCCGTCGAGTTCGACGGCGACGCCCATTCGGAGCGGTTCCAGTAGTTCTCGCACGAGACGGTCACTACGAGTAGATCGCCGACGCGATTCAGTCGGTCCCGTGATACGCGTTTCGTATCAGTCGGGTTATCGAAATCGCGTTCTGGAAAGGGTTAATAATCCGACGGGAGACGTGCGGAGTGTGAACGCCGAAACGACGCCGACGGGGTCGGAGTCGCCGACCGCCGAGACGGACGAAACCGGGACGGACCCCAGGTTCGAAGACGCCGCCCTCAGGGTTCGCGACCTCCGGAAGACATACGGGAGCGGAGACGACGCGGTGACCGCGGTGGACGGGATTTCGCTCGACGTCGAGCGCGGGTCGGTCGTCGGACTGCTCGGGCCGAACGGCGCGGGCAAGACCACGACCATCAAGTCGATGCTCGGCCTCGTCGTCCCGACCGAGGGGTCCGTGCGAATCGCGGGCGTGGACGTCCACGAGTCGCCGAAGGCGGCCTACCGGCGGGTCGGCGCGATGCTGGAGGGCGCCCGAAACGTCTACTGGCGACTCACCGTCCGGGAGAACCTCGCGTTCTTCGCGGCGCTGGCGGGCGACCGACCGTCCGACAAGCGCGAGCGCCACGGCGCCCTGCTCGAACAGTTCGGTCTCGCCGAGAAGGCCGACGTGACCGTCAAGGAACTCTCGCGGGGGATGAAACAGAAGGTGTCGCTGGCGTGCACGCTGGCCCGCGACGCCGACGTGGCCTTCCTCGACGAACCGACGTTGGGGCTGGACGTCGAGAGTTCGCTCGAACTCCGCACGGAGTTGCGCGACCTCGCCGAGGAGTCGGGCACGACTATCGTGCTGTCGAGCCACGACATGGACGTCATCGAGGACCTCTGCGACCGAGTCGTCATCATGAACGAGGGGCGAATCGTCGCCGACGACACCGTCGAGAACCTGCTCGACCTGTTCCGCACCCAGACCTACGAGGTCCGGGTCGAAGGCGAGATACCGCCCGACGCGCGCCGCCGCCTCGAAGGAGCCTTCGACGCCGCCGAGTTCGAGCGGCGCTCGGATGTCGAGCGGTTCGTCGTCTCGGTGACCGGCGGGGAGTTCTACGACCTGACCGACGCGCTCCGTGATGCCGGCCTCGCGCTCGCGTCGGTCGACGCCGTGGAACCCGACCTCGAAGACGTGTTCCTCGAACTCACCGACGACTCGGGCGACGATTCGGGAGGTGACCGCGCGTGAGCCACCGGAGCGCCGACCGCGACGAGGTCGCCGGGTTCCCGACGCTGCTGCGGTACGTCGTCTACAAGCGGTTCCTGCTGCTGGTCCGATACCCGGCGAACACGCTGGCCCAACTGCTGTCGGTCTACCTGTTCTTCGCGGTCATCTTCTTCGGCGGGCGGGTGGCCGCCGAGAGCGTCGGGGCGGGCGCGGGCGCGCTGGCGAGCACCTTCGACGGCCTCATCGTCGGGTGGTTCCTCTGGACGATGTCGCTGACCGCGTACTTCAGCCTCGCGATGAACATCACCCGCGAGTCCCAGTGGGGCACCCTCGAACAGCTCTACATGTCCGCCTACGGGTTCGGCGCCGTGATGGTCGCCAACGTGGTCGCGCTCCTGGTCGAGAGCGCGCTGTGGGGCGCGGTCATCCTCCCACTGATGCTGGTCACGACCGGACGCCCGCTGACGGTGGACCTGCTGACGGTCGGCCCCGTCGCGCTCTTCGCGCTCCTCTCGGTGGTCGGCATCGGCTTCGTCTTCGGCGGACTGGCGCTGGTGTACAAGCGCATCGAGAACGTCTCGCAGTTGATGCAGTTCGCGCTCATCGGCCTCATCGCGGCTCCTATCGCCGACATTCCGGCGCTTCGGTACCTCCCGCTCGTCCAGGGGAGCGCCATGCTCCAGCGGGCGATGCAGGGCGGGGTCCGGCTCTGGGAGTTCCCGGTGGCCGACCTGGTGATCCTCGCCGGAACCGGCGTCGGCTACGGCCTGGCCGGCTTCTACGTCTTTTCGCGGGCCTCGGACTACGCCCGGAAGAAGGGCGTGATGGGTCACTACTGACGGCCCACGGTGCAGGACGCGAAGCGCCCGCACTCCGTTTGGGGCGGTAGCTGCACTAGCAGTCGAAGATGCGAGCGAGACGGCCGCGCAATGCGCGGCCGTCTCGCTCGCGTGCCCTTTTTTGGTCCAGCTTTTTTCGAGGAGCGGTGGCTGACGCGCCTGCGGCGCGTCAGCGACCCGACGAAGAAAAAAGGTGGAGGTGCGGAATCTTAATGGACGCCCCGGCAAGTATTACGAGTATGTTCGACGAGGACGACCTCTCCGAGATACGCGAGAGCAAGCAGGAGTGGGAGGACGAGACCCTGGAGCCGGTACTGGACGCCTACGGCGAGCGCAAGGACCGGTTCGCCACCGTCTCGAACCTGGAAGTCGACCGGCTCTACACCCCCGAGGACGTGGCCGACCTCGATTACGAGGAGGACCTGGGCTTCCCCGGCGAGGACCCCTACACGCGGGGCGTCTACCCGACGATGTACCGCGGCCGGACCTGGACGATGCGCCAGTTCGCCGGCTTCGGCACCGCCGAGGAGACCAACGAACGATTCCACTACCTGACCGAGAACGGCCAGACCGGCCTCTCGACCGCCTTCGACATGCCCTCGCTGATGGGCAAGGACAGCGACGACCCGCTGTCGGACGGCGAGGTCGGCAAGGAGGGCGTCGCCGTCGACACGCTCCGGGACATGGAGATTCTGTTCGACGGCATCGACCTCGGGGAGGTGTCGACCTCGTTCACCATCAACCCCTCCGCGCCGGTCATCTACGCGATGTACATCGCGCTGGCCGACCAGCAGGGCGTCCCGCGCGACGAGATTCGGGGCACCCTCCAGAACGACATGCTGAAGGAGTTCATCGCCCAGAAGGAGTGGGTGATTCCGCCGGAGCCGAGCCTCGACATCGTGACCGACACCGTGGAGTTCGCGGCCGAGGAGACGCCCAAGATCAAGCCCATCTCCATCTCGGGCTACCACATCCGCGAGGCCGGGTCGACCGCGATCCAGGAACTGGCGTTCACGCTGGCCGACGGCTTTGCCTACGTCGAGGACGCGATGGAGCGCGGGCTGGACGTCGACGACTTCGCGCCGCAGCTCTCCTTCTTCTTCAACTCCCACAACTCCATCTTCGAGGAGGTGGCGAAGTTCCGCGCGGCCCGGCGCATCTACGCCGACGTGATGGAGGAGTGGTACGGCGCGGAGGCCGAGGCCAGCAAGCGCCTGAAGTTCCACACCCAGACCGCGGGCCAGAGCCTCACGGCCCAACAGCCGCTGAACAACGTGGTCCGGGTGACCATCCAGGCGCTGGCGGGCGTGTTGGGCGGCACCCAGAGCCTCCACACTAACAGCTTCGACGAGGCGCTCGCGCTGCCCTCCGAGCAGGCAGTCCGGGTCGCGCTCCGCACCCAGCAGATCATCGCCGAGGAGTCGGGCGCCGCCGACATCGTCGACCCGCTCGGCGGGAGTTTCGCCATCGAGAGCCTGACCGACGAAACCGAGGAGAAGGCGATGGCCTACATCGAGGAGATAAAGGAGATGGGCGACGGCTCGGTCCGCGACGGCGTCCTCGAAGGCATCGAGCAGGGGTACTTCCACCGCGAGATACAGGACGCCTCCTACGAGTACCAGGAGCGCGTCGAGGAGGGCGAGGAGACGGTCGTCGGCGTCAACGAGTACCAGATAGAGGAGGACACCAAGCCCGACATCCTCCACGTCGACGAGACGGTCCAGGAGCGCCAACTCGAACGCCTCGCTTCGGTCAAGGAGGAGCGCGACGACGCGGCCGTCGAGGCCGCGCTGGACGACCTGCGCGAGGACGTCGAGAACGGCGAGAACGTGATGCCCGCCATCGTTGACGCCGTGAAGGCCTACGCCACGATGGGCGAGATAATGCAGGTGTTCGAGGCGAAGTACGGTAGCTACCAGGAGAAAGTCGGACTGGCGTAAGCGGTCGACGCGGCGACTCCGAAGGCGCGTTTCCTTTTTTCGGGCTACCGTCGAGGTGAGCGTGACGGTTCGACGATTCCACGGTGGGGAGGACTCCGACCGGCGACCGGTCGACGGTCGACCCCCGACAATTAAGATCACCAACATGTTAATTCATAAAATAAAACTAGAAAAAATATATTAGTCAGCCACGCGTTCGAATTCATGCAAATGCATTCCCGACGAAATATACTCAAGAAGTTCGGTGCGGCAAGTACTGCGAGTCTCGCCGGAGCGGCCGCCCTCACGGGGACCGCGGCGGCGAAACCCTCGGTCGACTGGGAGGCGGCCCACTCGAGCAACTACACGTCCGCCGACCGGGGCGCGGGCTACATCGACTGGATCGTCATCCACACCGTCCAGGGGTCGGCCCAGAGCGCGGTCAACTGGTTCCAGGACCCCGACGCCGACGTGAGCGCCCACTACACCGTCGCCCAGGACGGCTACAGGTACCAGTCGGTCAGCGACATCAACATCGCGTGGCACGCGGGCGGGTCGAACTACAACACGTACTCCGTCGGCATCGAGCACGGCGGCTACGTCAGCGGTACCTACGAGGACGCCCAGTACCGGGCGTCGGCCAAGCTCGCCAGTTGGCTCTGCGACCAGTACGGTGTCCCGAAACAGCACCCGTCCAGCGTCCCCTACGACGCCGCGAACCCGGCGAACGGCGGCATCATCGCCCACTCCCAGGTTCCCGAGAGCACCCACACCGACCCCGGGTCCAACTGGGACTGGGACTACTACATCGACCTCGTCAACTCGTACTGAGAGAAATCCGCGACTCAGCAACTCACGACGCGAAAATTCACCCGACGGACGTTCGGCAAAGCACTCGGAACCGCGGCCACCGGTCTGGCCGTTCCCGCGACGCTCAGCGGGAGCGCGAGCGCCTTCAGCGACGGCGAGCGAGTCGAGGCGACGACCGACCTCAACACCCGCCACCGACCCGGCCTCGAATCCGAAGTGGTCGGTACGATGGCGCCCGGCACGGTCGGGGAGGTCGTCAACGGTCCCACGACCGAGGACGGCTACACCTGGTGGGGAATCCACTGGCTCGAAGCCGACATCTGGGGCTGGTCGGTCGAGCGGTACCTCGCGTCGAGCGGCGGCGGTAGCGGCGGCGCCGACCTCGTGTGGCCGATGAACGGCTACATCACTTCGCCCTACGGCCAGCGGTCGAGCGGTTTCCACGGCGGCGTGGACATCGGCCACAACGGCGAGATCGGCACGCCCATCTACGCCGCCCACGGCGGCACCGCCTACACGGCGTACGACTCGGGCGGATACGGCAACTACGTCTACATCGACCACGGGAACGGCTGGGAGACGGAGTACGGCCACGTCAACAGTTTCGGCGTCTCCGACGGCCAGACCGTCGCCCAGGGCGATTACATCGCCGGCATGGGCAACTCCGGAAACTCGACGGGACCGCACCTTCACTTCGGCGTCGAGGTGAACAACGACCCGAAACCCATCCCCGGGAGCGACGGCCAGACCGTCTCCGCCGGCGACGCCATCCCTCGGGACTACAGCGGGCTGTAATCCCCGAGAAACCGTAACTCCGGGTGGCCGGCGACCGCTTTCGACCCGCCTCGGGCCGGCGCCGACCAAACTTTCTTCCGGCCGCGGGACGTCGGTTTCGACATGGAGTACACGGTCCAGTACTACGACCTCGTGCTCGCGGCCATCTTCGCCACGATGGCGCTCGGCGCGGTCGTCGGTGCGGTCACGTCGCTCGCGCTCCCGACCGCCGTGACCGCGGCCGGCCTGCTCGCGGCACTCGCGGTCGCCCACGCCCTGTTCGTCAACGGACCGGTCGACGGTCCCGAGGACCTCACCGACGAAGTCGACGCGCTGAACTGAGCTCGCGCTCGCCGCGGACGGCCGCCGGCCCGGCGGCCGTCCGCGGCGATTGGTGATGCCGAGATTTCTGACACTTCAAGGGGCCGTTTCCGGCAATATTCTCGGCGAACGAGGTGCTTTCTTGCCGTTTTCCGTGATTGTTCGTGGCAATCTTTATTGCTCTCCTACGTGAGGATTCATACGAACCTATGCCGGATGATACCGTAGAACTCGAAGCACGGCTCGAAGAACAGGAAGCGTTCGAGCCGCCGGAGGAGTTCGTCCAGCAGGCGAACGTCTCCGACGAGTCGATCTACGAGGAGTTCGACGAGAACTGGCCGGAGTGCTGGACGCAGGCGGCCGACCTTCTCGACTGGTACGAGGACTACGACGAGGTGCTCGACGCCTCGAACCCGCCGTTCTACAAGTGGTTCACGGACGGGAAGCTCAACGCCTCGTACAACTGCATCGACCGGCACCTCGAGGAGCGCGGCGACGAGGCCGCCATCGAGTGGGTCGGCGAACCGGTCGACGAGGAGAACCGCACCTACACCTACGAGGACCTCCACCGCGAGGTCAACGAGTTCGCGGCCGCGCTCCGGGAGATGGGCGTCGGCGAGGACGACGTCGTGACGATGTACATGCCGATGATTCCGGAGCTTCCCATCGCGATGCTGGCGTGCGCGCGCATCGGCGCGCCCCACAGCGTCGTCTTCGCCGGCTTCTCGGCCGACGCGCTCGCCACTCGGATGGAGAGCGCCGACTCAGAGTACCTCGTCACCGCCAACGGCTACTTCCGGCGGGGCGACCCACTCGACCACTTCGAGAAGACCCGCGAGGGCCTCTCGAACGTGGGCCACGAGGTCAGCGACGTGGTGGTCGTCGACCGACTCGGCGACGAAGCGCACGGCTACGACCTCCAGGACAACGAGAGCTACTACCAGGACCTCGTCGACGAGCAGTCGGGCGCGGAGGTCGAACCGGTCGAGCGCGACGCCGAGGACATGCTGTTCCTCATGTACACCTCGGGCACCACCGGCCAGCCCAAGGGCGTCAAGCACACCACCGGCGGCTACCTGGCGTGGTCGGCCTGGACCTCCCAGTCGGTGCTGGACGTGAAGCCGGATGACACGTACTTCTGCTCGGCCGACATCGGCTGGATTACCGGCCACTCCTACATCGTCTACGGCCCGCTGGCGCTCGGCACCACGACCATGATGTACGAGGGGACGCCCGACCACCCCGAACGCGACCGACTCTGGGACATCATCGAGGACTACGAGGCGACCCAACTGTACACCGCGCCGACCGCCATCCGGGCGTTCATGAAGTGGGGCAGCGAGTTCCCCGACGAACACGACCTCTCGAGTCTCCGCCTGCTGGGCACCGTCGGCGAACCCATCAACCCACGGGCCTGGAAGTGGTACTACAAGCACATCGGCGACGAGTCCTGCCCCATCGTCGACACCTGGTGGCAGACCGAAACCGGCGGCATGATGGTGACGACGTTGCCCGGCGTCAAGACGATGAAGCCCGGCAGCGCGGGTCCGCCGCTGCCGGGGGTCGACGCCCAGATTGTCGACACCGAAGGTGAGCAGGTCGAGGCCGGCCGCGCCGGCTACCTCACCGTCCAGAAGCCGTGGCCGGGGATGCTCCGGACCCTCTACAAGAACGACGAGCGCTACATCGACGAGTACTGGGCGGAGTACTCCGACACCGACTCCGACGACATGGAGGACTGGGTGTACTTCCCCGAGGACGGCGCGAAGATAGACGAAGACGGTTACATCACCGTCCTGGGCCGGGTCGACGACGTCATCAACGTCTCGGGCCACCGCCTGGGCACGATGGAGATAGAGAGCGCCATCGTCGGCGTCGAGGGCGTCGCGGAGGCCGCGGTGGTCGGCGGCAACCACGACGTGAAGGGCGAGGCGGTCTACGCCTACGTCATCACCGAGGAGGGCTACGACGGCGACGACGGGATGCGCGACCGAATCATCCAGGGCGTCGAGGACGCCATCGGTCCCATCGCCCGGCCGGAGTCGGTCGTCTTCACCCCCGAACTCCCGAAGACCCGCTCCGGGAAGATCATGCGTCGCCTGCTCGAGGACATCGCCAACGACGAGGAACTGGGTAACACCTCGACGCTCCGGAACCCCGACGTGGTCGAGGACATCCAGCGGAAGGTCGGCGGCGACTGACCGCATCGCGTCGGCGACCGTTTGACCGACTACTTCGACTATCGTTTTTCTTCGAGTTTCGCTCCGCTGAGTGCCGCGTTCGCACCGTCGGGACTCCGGTTCAGGAATTCGACGGCGTCAGCGACTCGGCCGAAACCTCGTGACCGCCGTCGCGACAGATTTCGGCGCCCTTCGCGCCCACCGCCTCGGCGTCGGGGAGCCGACCCTCCTCGCGAATCTCGGTTTCGATCCACGCCGTCAACTCCTCGGCCGCCTCCTTGCCGGCGACCTCGTTCACTCGTTCGATGGTCCGCTCGTAGCGCTCGCGGCGGCCCGCCTCCTGTTTCGACCGGTAGTCCTCGCGGTCGCCCAGCGACTGCTCGACGGCCCGGTCGATGCCGAGGATGGCTTCCTTGAGGCTCATGTGTTCGGTGACGATATGCCCGGGTGAATAGCTGGTGGGCGACTCGGCGGCCGACGCCGCGACGTAGCTGGACGTGTCCGAACCGACCGACCTGCCGGACGGCTGCGAGTTCGCCGGCGCGCCACCCGGACCGGACCGACTCCCGAGGGCGGCGAGACGGTCACCGTGAACGGGTGGGAGTTGGCGGTCAAAAGCTACGGCGAGACGACGTCCGTCACGTGGAACTGCGGCGGGCGACGCTACGCGGTGTCGGGCCAACTGTCGAACGAGACGCTGACCGACGTCGCGTCGTCCGTCGCCTGCGAGTAACCCGGTCGCACCGCCCTCGAACGTTGACTTCTTTCGACGAGGATTCGTCGCCGGTTTCGCGGTTTCGCCGACGAACCGTCCCCGAAAAATCGCGTCCACCGGAACGTATATCACGAAAGTCGGTAACATATCTCGGTATGCGCAGACCCTTACTGGTCACGGACTTTCTGGACCGGGCGCGCGATTACTACGGCGACGAGGAGGCGGTTGTCGCCACCACGGGCGAGCGGTTCACCTATTCGGAACTCGGCGAGCGCGCCGACCGCGTGTCGGCCGCGCTCGCCGAACGGGGGATCGAGAAGGGCGACCGGGTGGCGGTGCTCGACCCCAACACCCACTATCACCTCGAAGCCGCCTACGGTATCATGCAGTTGGGCGCGGTCCACACGCCGCTGAACTACCGGCTGACGCCCGACGACTTCGCGTACATTCTCGAAGATGCCGGCGTGAAGGCCGTCGTCGCCGACTACGAGTACGCCGAGAAGATCGAGGCCGTGCGCGACGAGGTGCCGACCGAGGTGTTCGTCTCGAACGACGCGGCGGCCACCGACGGCGACTGGGAGGACTTCGACGACATCATCGCCGACGCCGACCTCGGGAGCTACGAGCGCCCGGAGATGGACGAGGACGACGTCATCACCATCAACTACACCTCCGGGACCACGGGCGACCCGAAGGGCGTGATGCGGACCCACCGGACCGAAACCTGCCACGCCCACCTCATCACCATCCACCAGGAACTCCGGGACGACGACGTCTACCTCTGGACGCTTCCGATGTTCCACGTCAACGGTTGGGGCCACCTCTACGCGGTGACCGGGATGGGGGCCAAGCACGTCTGCACCCGGGGCGTCGACGCCGAGGGTATCTTCGACGCCGTGGTCGCGGAGGACGTCTCGTACCTCTGTGCCGCCCCGACCGTGCTGAACATGCTGATGAACTACTACGAGGATAACGAGGTCGAAACCCGCGGCGCCAACGACGTCCGGGTGGCGACTGCCGGGTCCGCGCCGCCGGAGGCGACCATCCGGACCGTCGAGGACGACTTCGGCTGGTACCTCAAACACGTCTACGGCGCGACCGAGACGGGACCGCTCATCACCACCTCGGACGCCCGTCGCCTGCTCCCCGACGACGAGGAGCGGTTCTCGCTCAAGAAGCGCCAGGGAATCCCGTTCCTGAGCACCGAGGTCGCCGTGGTCGACGACGACGGCGAGGACGTCCCCCGCGACGACGCCACCATCGGGGAGATCGTCGTCAACGGCAACCAGGTGATGGAGGGCTACTGGGAGAAACCCGAGGCGACCGAGGAGGCGTTCAACGAGAAGCGCGAGGGCTGGTACCACACCGGCGACCTCGCGGTGGTCGACGAACACGGCATGGTGTCGATTCAGGACCGCAAGAAGGACATCATCATCTCGGGCGGCGAGAACATCTCCAGCATCGAGATAGAGGACACGCTGTTCGACCACGAGGCGGTTTCGGACGTGGCGGTCATCCCCGCCCCGAGCGAGCAGTGGGGCGAGACTCCGAAGGCGTTCGTCGTCCCGGCCTCCGGCGACCCCGACGAACCGGGGGTCACCGCGGAGGAGATTCGGGAGTTCACCAAGGAGAACATGGCCTCCTACAAGGCGGTGGGCGAGGTCGAGTTCGTCGAGGAACTGCCTGCGACCGCCACCGGGAAGATACAGAAGTACGAACTCCGCGAACGGGAGTGGGACGACGAGGACCGGATGGTCGGACAGGGATAGGGGCGTCGTCTCTCGGTAGAGTCTGTTTTTCTCGGCTGGTCTGCGGGAGGAACCTCGAGTGACGAGAACTACGGGGGTCGTGTCCACCCGTTCCCGAGAACAGCAACGACGGACGACAATCACAGCCAGAAAGCCCCCGCCCGCTCGCGGTCGTTGCGAGACATATCTGCGCCACGGCGAACCGCGCCGCAGATAGGGGTCCCGCAGACGACCATGGTGAACGCGAGCGGCCGGCCCCTTTCATTCCACCCGACAGCGACAACCACGCCCTCCCCAGCCGACTCCTTCGCGCCCTCCGGGCGCTCAGTCATCCACCGGAGGACAAACCGCGTCCTCCGAGCCTGCACTCGCTTCGCTCGCGCAGACCTCGCACGGGGAAGACGCGGCATGAAGCTGCGTCAGCGCGCGCCGTATCGGAAGTGAAGATACGCGCGACCGAATTCAAGTCGCGGCGCGCGCTGGCACGACCTCGTGTCGCGCCAGCGCGCGCGAGGGATGAGCGAACGCAGTGAGCGAATCGATTGGGGAGGCATGTGGTGCGGTGTTGTTGCGGTATGGGTGGATGAAAGGGGCCGCCTGCTCGCGCCCGCAGGGCGTGGTCGCCTCCGACGGGCCACTATCTCGGCGCGGCGTTGCCGCGCCGAGATAGCCCGCGGAGCGACCGCGAGCGGGCGGGGGCTTTCGGGGAGTTCTCCTTTACCGTCGTCGTTGCTATCCGCAGAGAACGCCCGGTCGGCACTCCTCCGCGAATATCTCTTCGGGAGCCCAAGACCCAAGGTACCTCCAATAGAGACACGTGATACCAATGGCCGAAGAAGACGAGGCGCTCTGTTTCGACATGTACGGGACGCTCTGTGACACCGGCAGCGTCACCGCGACGCTGGGCGAGGAACTCGGGGTCACCGACAAGGTGGTCGGGGCCGTCGACGAACTCTGGCGCCAGAAGCAACTCCAGTACGCGACCGAGGTCGCGCTGATGGAGTCCTACGAGACGTTCTGGAGCGTGACCGAGCGCGCCCTGGAGTACGCCCTGGCGTTCTACGACCTCGACGCCGACGAAGCGGCCCAGGACCGGATAATCGAGTCCTACGAGCACCTCGACCCCTATCCGGACGCCGTCGACGCCCTGGAGCACCTCGGCGAGTCGCGCACGGTCGTCGTGCTGTCGAACGGCAATCCCGAGATGCTGGCGACGCTCGCGGAGAACGCCGGCCTCGCGCCCCACCTCGACGACGTGATCAGCGCCCACGAGGTCGAGACGTTCAAGCCCGCGCCGGCGGTCTACCGGAACGCGGCCGACCGTCTCGACCGGGATTTGGGGTCGTGTCGGCTCGTCTCCTCGAACGCGTGGGACGTGGCCGGAGCCTCCGACGCCGGCATGCAGACGGCGTGGGTCAACCGCGCCCGCGAACCGGCCGAGCGCATCGGCGGCGACGCCGACCTGACCGTCGGGTCGCTGTCGGCGCTCGCCGAACGTATCGGCGAGTAGGCGGATTCGCCGGGCGAACGCGGAGACTTGCCGTACCCGTTCGTCAGCCGAGTCGTCCAATTTCCGAGCGGAACGGCGGTTCCGGTCCTAGTTTAGTGGACGAATACGCGACTCTCGCGGGCGGAGCCGTGACGGTAATCCGGCCGCGTCGCTCCACTAAGCGCCCACGTCCGGGATTTTTTACATCTCCGACCCCGGAATCTTCCCGTATAATTATTAATGATGTTGTAGTCGTGTGATACGATGTCACGGGGAAATGACAATGACGTGACGCGCAGAGATGTCGTGAAGATGGCCGGAGCGTCCGGTCTGGCGGGGGTTGCCGGGATAGCAGGGAGCGCGAGTGCACAGCAGAATCCGCCCATCGGGAACTTCCCGATTCAGGGCCAACCGACGTTCGGGTTCACCGTTCCGCAGTCGGGACCGTACTCTTCGGAGGGGCAGGACGAGCTTCGAGCCTACCGGCTGGCGGTCGAACACCTCAACAACGGCGGGGGCTGGATCGACAACTGGAGCGACCTCTCGGGCGACGGCGTGCTCGGCGAACAGATTCAGTTCGTCTCGGGCGACACGGCGACCGACGCCGACACCGCCCGCCAGACGGCCCGGCGGATGATCCAGCGCGACAAGGCCATCATGCTCTCGGGCGGATCGTCGAGCGCGGTCGCCATCGCCATCCAGGAACTGTGCCAGCGCGAGAAGGTCCAGTACATGTGCTGTCTGACCCACTCGAACGAAACCACGGGAACGAACTGCGTCCGGTACTCCTTCCGGGAGATGTTCAATGCCTACATGAGCGCGCAGGCGCTGGTGCCGCCGGTCACCAACGAGTACGGCCAGAACAACAACTTCTACCAGCTGTACGCCGACTACACGTGGGGCCAGACGGTGCAGGAATCGATGAAGCGCTTCTTCACCGAGGCCGGTTGGTCGCAGATCAACAGCGTCGCAACGCCGCTGGGGACCAAGGACTTCTCGTCGTACCTCTCGCAGGTGCCGCGCCAGCGGACCGACGTGCTGTTCCTCGACCACTACGGGCTGGACGGCGCGAACTCGCTCAGCCAGGCCAAGGACATGGGACTGCACAACGACATGGAGATCGTCGTCCCGCTTTACAACCGCCCGATGGCCCAGGCCGCCGGCGGTGCCATCGAGGGCGTCTACGGGACGGTCGCCTGGGACTCCCAGATCGACAACACGCCGTCGAACCAGTTCACGCAGGCGTTCCAGAACAAGTACGCGCGCATCCCGTCCGGACCGGCGCAACTGGCGTACGCCCAGACGCTCCAGTACGCCGCGGCGGTCGAGCGCGCCGGGACGTTCTATCCGCCCGAGGTCATCAAGCAACTGGAGGGCTTCCAGTACAACAACATCGGCATGGGTCAGGAGACGATGCGCAAGTGCGACCACCAGGCCCAGCGGGCCGTTCCCGTCGTGAAGGGACTGCCGCAGAGCCAGCAGAAGCAGGGTCAGTTCTTCGAGATCGTCAACCTCACGCCGCGGGATACGCTCGGCTACTCCTGTAGCCAGGGCCCCGCGGCCGAGTGCGACCTCGGACCCTACCAGTAACGAGCCTATCCAGTAACGAGCTGATACCGAACCCGCATTTTTCCGGTAATTCTTGACAGCGACCCGATTACTTTCGGCAATATTCGCGTGAACTCGCGGATGTCAGCTATGGAAACACAGTAACAATTATTACCTACCGGTTGCTCCACGACACCATGCCACAATCTAACAGTGGCCCAACGCGACGCGACGTCGTAAAGGCAGCAGGCGCGACTGGCGCGGCGAGCATCGCTTCGCTCGCCGGATGTATCGGCGGCGGTGGCGACGGTAGTGGCGGCGGTGGCGGCGGTGATGGCGGCGGAGACGGCGGCGGAGGCGGTGGCGGCGGTTCGCAAGACTATCCGCCGCTCGGCAACTTCCCGGTCGAGGGCGACACGGTAAAACTGGGGTTCAACGTCCCGCAGTCCGGCCCCTACTCCTCCGAGGGGAAGGACGAACTTCGAGCCTACAAGCTCGCGGTGAAACACCTCAACAACGGCGGCGGCTGGGTCGACAACTGGAGCGACCTCTCGGGCGACGGCGTGCTCGGCAAGAAGGTCGACTACGTGACCGGCGACACGGCGACCGACGCCGACACCGCTCGCCAGTCGGCCCGGCGGATGATAAACCGGGACAACGTGATGATGGTTTCCGGCGGGTCGTCGAGCGCGGTCGCCATCGCGGTCCAGGGGCTGTGCCAGAAGGAGAAGGTGCTGTTCATGGCGTGTCTCACCCACTCGAACGACACCACGGGTAAGGACTGCGCCCGGTACGGCTTCCGGGAGATGTTCAACGCGTACATGACCGGCCAGGCGCTCGCGCCGGTCGTCACCGAGGAATACGGGAACGACCTCAAGTTCTATCAGCTGTACGCCGACTACAGTTGGGGCAAGACCCAGCAGGCCTCGATGAAGAAGTTCTTCGAGGAGGCGGGCTGGTCGGAGATCGACAGCGTCCCGACGCCTCTCGGCACGAAGGACTTCCAGTCGTACCTCTCGGAGGCCGAAAGCTCCGGCGCGGAGGCCATCTTCCTCAACCACTACGGCCTCGACGGCGCGAACTCGCTCAGTCAGGCCATCGAGATGGGACTGGACAAGAAGATGGAGATCGTGATGCCGCTGTACAACCGACCGATGGCCCAGGCCGCCGGTGGCGCCATCGAGGGCATCTACGGCACCGTGGCGTGGGACGCCCAGATCGACAACGGACCGTCGAACTCGTTCGCGAAGGCGTTCGGAGACGAGTACAACGGCCGCGTCCCGTCCGGACCGGCCCAGTTGGCGTACGCCCAGACGCTCCAGTACGCCGCGGCGGCCGAGCGCGCCGGGACGTTCTACCCGCCCGAGGTCATCAAACAACTGGAAGGTCGGAAGTACAACAACCTCGGCATGGGCGAGGAGACGATGCGCAAGTGCGACCACCAGGCCCAGCGCGCGGTCCCGGTCGTGAAGGGACTGCCGGGGTCCAAGCAGGGTTCGGGGAGGTTCTTCGAACTGGTCAACCTCACCTCCAAGGACAAACTCGGCTACAAGTGCGGCGAGGGACCGGCGGCGGAGTGCGAACTCGGTTCGTACGAATAGGTCCCCGGCGCAGTTATTCACTAACGTTTATAATCGATAGAGGATACCAACCACATGGTAGAATTTCGCATGGACAGTAGTAGTCACGAAGAACGGAGACAACGCTCGAGGGGACAGACGTGAGTCTCGTTTCCGAAGTAGCTACGGTGCTGATAAACGGGCTCCAGCAGGGAGCCATCTACGTGCTGGTCGCCATCGGACTGTCGATCATCCTCGGGACGCTGAAGTTCGTCAACTTCGCCCACGGGGCGCTGTATCTGGTAGGCACGTACGCCGGCCTCTTCATCACGCTCAACGTCCAGTTGACGGGCGGGAAACTGATGGACTGGGGCTACAGCGAACTCGGACTCGGGTGGGGCTTTCTGCCCGCACTCGTGCTCGTCCCGATTATCGTATTCGTCGTCGGCGTCCTGATGGAACGATTCGTGGCCAGACCGTTCTACGACAGGCCCGACACCGACCAGATTCTGTTGACGTTCGGACTGGCCATCGTCGTCCAGGAACTGTTCAAAATCCTGTTCGGCGGTCAGAGCTACAACTTCGCGCGCCCGGCGTGGGCCAGCGGGCCGGTGTCGCTGCCGCTCATCGGTAGCTTCCCGCAATGGCGCCTCTACGTGCTCGGCATCACCGCGGCGCTGGTCATCGGCGTCTACTTGCTCATCGAGTACACCGACTTCGGCCTCGTGGTGCGCGCGGGCACTCGCGACGCCGAGATGGTCCAACTGCTCGGCATCAAGATCACCCGGCCGTACCTCATGGTGTTCGGCGTCGGCGCGGCGCTCGCGGGCGTCGCGGGCGTCGTCGGCGGCCCGCTGTACGCGGTCAATCCCAACATCGGCACCGAGGTGCTGGTGCCGGCGTTCCTCGTCGTCGTCATCGGCGGGGTCGGCTCCATCACCGGCGCGGTGCTCGGGGGCATCCTCATCGGCGAGACGCTGGCCATCCTGGTCGCGGTCGCGCCCCAGTGGTCGCAGGTCGGCATCTACGTGCTAGCGGCCGTCGTGCTGCTCGTGCGGCCCCAGGGACTGCTCGGCGTCGAGGAGGTGACGCCGTGACGGACGAAGGAACCGAGCGCGCCGACGCGCCCGCCGACGCCACCGACGACGGGACCGTCGTCGGGGCGGCCGAGCGCGAACTGTTCGACTGGCAGTCGCTCAAGGAGAGCGAACTGTTCGTCGTCGCCGCGACCACACTGTTCGTCGCGGTGTTCCCGTGGCTGTTCGCCGACGCGCCAGTCATCAGCGGCTTCTTCAACGGCTACCGGGACCTCGCGACGCTGATGCTCATCTGGGGCATCTTCGCGATGGGGTTCAACCTCCTGCTGGGCTACACCGGCCTGCTGTCGTTCGGCCACGCGGCCTTCTGGGGCGGGGCGGCCTACGCCGCGGGCATCTTCAGCCACACGGTCTCCTCGAGTCCGATACTCATCATCGTCGCCGGGACGCTGTTCGCGGCCGTGCTGGCGTGGGTGCTCGGATTCATCTCGCTCCGCCGCGGCGGTATCTACTTCTCCATCCTCACGCTCGCGTTTGGCCAGATGGCCTACTACCTCGCGCTGTCGCCACTCTCGCAGTACACCAACGGCGAGAACGGCTACACCAGCGTCGAGATCGGCCAACTGCTGGGCACGTTCTACCTCCGGTACCCGGTGCCGGGTCTGGAGTGGCTGCTGGGGACGTGGAAGTACGTGCTGGTCGGGACGGTGACCGTGCTGTCGGTCGCCGCCGCCTACCGCATCCTCCACTCGCCCTACGGGATGGTGTTCCGCGCCATCCGCCAGAACGAACAGCGCGCGGAGTTCGTCGGACTCAACGTCTGGCGCTACAAGCTGATGGCGTTCATCATCTCCGGGTCGTTCGCGGGAATCGCCGGGAGCCTGTTCACCATCCACGGCGCGTACGTCCCGCTCCAGTCGCTGTACTGGACGACCAGCGGCGAGGTCGTCATCATGGCGGTGCTGGGCGGCGTCGGGTCGCTGTTCGGCCCCATCGTCGGCGCGGGCGTCTACCTCTACGTCGAGAACATCATCAGCGGCGTCCAGAAGCTCACCGTGCCGTTCACGGGGCCCGCCGAGTGGCTCACGCTGGTTCAAGAGCCCGTGGTCCTGCTGGAGGGCTTCGGCGCGTACTGGCACCTCATCCTCGGACTCGTGTTCGTGCTGGTCATCGCGCTGTTCCCGCGTGGCATCTGGGGGCTGTTCGAAGACCTCGGCGCTTCGCTGCGCCGCCTCTCGGGAGGTGACCGGTAGATGGCGCTGCTCGAAACCGACGGCCTCACCAAGTCGTTCGGTGGCCTCACGGCGGTCGACGACGTGACCCTCGGCATCGAGGAGGGCGAGAGCGTCAGCGTCATCGGCCCCAACGGCGCGGGCAAGTCGACGCTCATCAACCTCATCACCCGGATGCTCGACGTCACCGACGGCGACATCCGGTTCAAGGGCGACTCCATCGTCCGGGCGGAACCCCACGAGGTCGTCCAGAAGGGCGTGAGCCGGTCGTTCCAGACCGCCTCCATCTTCCCGGAGCTGACCGTCGAGGAGAACGCCCAGATCGCGGCGCTGGCCGCCGAGAAGGGTTCGTTCAGGTTCGACTTCCTGCGCCACCGCAACAAGTACGGCGAGGTCGACGCGCTGGCCACCGAGATGCTCGACGCGGTCGGACTGCTCGGCCAGCGGAGCGTCACCGCCACCGACCTGCCCTACGGCGACAAGCGCAGGCTCGAAATCGGCATCGCGCTCGCGAGCGAACCCGACCTCCTGCTGATGGACGAACCCACCGCGGGGATGTCGCCCGAGGAGACGGCCGCCACGGTCGAACTCGTCGAGGAAGTCAAGGAGGAACTCGGCCTGACCATCATGCTGGTCGAACACGACATGGAGATCGTGTTCAACGTCTCGGACCGCATCGTCGTGCTCAACCGCGGGAGCGTCATCGCGGAGGGCACGCCCGAGGAGGTCCGGGGCGACCCCGACGTCCAGGAGGCGTACCTCGGAGGTGTCGAGGTGTGAGCCTGCTGGAACTCTCCGCGGTCGACTCCTACTACGGCCAGAGCCACATCCTCCGGGACGTGACGATGAGCGTCGAGGAGGGCGAGATTTGCTCGCTACTCGGCCGGAACGGCGCGGGAAAGACCACGACGTTGCGGTCCATCTCGGGGGCGCGACCCCCGGAGGTCCGTGACGGCAGCGTCACGTTCAAGGGCGAAAACATCACCGACCTCGCCCCCGAGGACATCTCCTCGCGGGGAATCTCGCTCGTCCCCGAGGAACGGCGGGTCTTCCCGAACCTCACGGTCGCGGAGAACCTCCACCTCGCGGAGGTGACCAACAACAAGTCCAACACCGTCGGCCGTCAGATTCCCGAGATAAAACACGCGGGCATGACGACCGCCGACGTCTACGAGGAGTTCCCGCGCCTCGACGAGCGCCGGGACCAGCAGGCCGGCACGCTGTCGGGCGGCGAACAGCAGATGCTCGCCATCGCGCGGGCGCTCAAGCAGAGCACCGACTTGCTGTTGCTCGACGAACCGTACGAGGGGCTGGCGCCCCAGATCATCGCGGACGTCGAGGACGCCATCGAGCGCATCAGCGAGTCTGGCACCACCATCCTGCTGGTCGAGCAGAACGCGGTCGCCGCGATGGACATCGCCGACCGCTGTTACGTCATCGACCAGGGGAGCATCGTCTTCGAAGGCGCCGCGGAGGAACTACGCGAAGATGGAGAAACCAGGGAACGATACCTCGGCGTCTGAGGCCCCGGAGGAGGGGTCGCCGTCGCCGACCGACGACGCAACCGACCCCGACCCGGACGCGCTGTTCGACCGACTGGTCGCGGAGGGCGTCCTCCGTGAGGACGACAACGGCGTGACCACGACCCAGGAGTTCGACGACGACCACGCGGTGTACTACGACTCGTACGTCGGCGTCGGCGACGAGGAGTTCCACCGGTCGGTCGCCGAGACGTTCGGCCTGCCGGACGCCGACGCGGCCGCCGCCGTGGTCGCCGAGCAGGGAATCGAGCGCACCGACCTCGCGCGCTACCTCGCGCTCCGCTCCCACCTCCCCGACGACGTGTCGGCCGCCGACCTCGGCGTGATGGACGGGATGGTCGCCGAGGTCACCCCCGACACGCCGGTGCCCGACTCGGTGCCGGACGTGACTGACGACCCCGCGTCGTTCGTCGCCGAGCACGACCGGGCGGTCGTGACCGTCTGGAAGCGCTTCTGCGAACCGTGCGAGCGGATGGCCGCCGAGTTGCCCGACGCGATGGCGGCCGCTCCCGAAGCGATGGCGTTCGCCGGCATCGACGGCGAAGTCGCGACGGAGTTCTGCGCGGCCCACGAGGTCGACGCCGCGCCGGCGTTCGTCGCCTTCGAGGCGGGCGAGCGCCGCGACACCGTCACCGGCCGCGCGGTCGAGGACCTCCGCGAGACGCTCGAACGGTTCTACGACTGACCCCGCCGCTTCTTCTCGGTCTTCCGTCGTTCAGCGGTCGCGTCGTCTCCGGAGGCCCAACCGGTAGCGTATTTCGAAACCGTCGAGATTCGACCGTATGACGACGACCGAGGAGGCCATCCTCGTAGAACTGTTCGCGCTCCTGCTGGTGGCGTTCGCCGGGGTCGACGAACTGACCGGCACGTACGTTCTCGCCGACTAGGACGTCATCGGGACCACGGAGTTCTGGCTGGTGGCCGGTTTCCTGGTCGGCGGCTACGGTTTCGTCGCCGGACTGCGTTCGGAGGCGTAGCCAGCGCTCGCCGGGAGCGCGGTCGAAGAATCGGACGGGCCGGTGGGGCGCCGACGCCGTCGGCGCCCACCGGCGGACGGGTTCGGACTACTCGACGCCTTCCAGTCCGCCGGTCACCAGCACCGGGCGGTCGGCCTGGAGGATGACGGACTGGGACGTGCTGCCGAAGATGGCCTTGCCCGCGGGCGACCGGCGTCGCCCGCCGACGCAGATGAGGTCGGCGTCCTCGTCCTGGGCGAAGTCGAGGACGACGGCCGCGGGTTCGCCGCTGCGCTCCTCGATGGTGGTTTCGACGCCCGCGGATTCGAGCACCTCGCCGGCGCGCTTGACCGACGCGATCTGGGCGGCCGACGCGCCGCCGGGGTTGTCGGTGAACACGTGTAGGAGCGTCGCCCGCACTTCGTCGGCGGCGTGCGGGAGATCGGCGACGTCCTCGGCCTGTCTCCGTGCGCGCTCTTCGTCTTCGTCCACGGCCACGACGACGTGGTACATGCTCGGACCTACGAAGGTGACCGCCTTAGCTATTCCCCCGAATTCAGCCCTCTCGGCGCGAGTCGTGTGCGTCGGCGGCGTCGGCCCGTTGGGAGACGAAGGCGACCAGCGCCAGGGGGACGCCCAGAATCAGTCCGACCGTCACCATCCCGTACACCGCGAGGCCGAGCGGCGTGGGCTGGAGTTCGATGAAACCGAGGAGCGGAACCGACGTGAGGTCGTCCGGACCGGCGACGCCGAGCGCGACGCCGGCGGCTCCCGCGAACGCCACGAAGAAGGCGTAGAGACCCACGACGAACGAACGACCGCGGAACGTCTCGGACACGTTCGACGGTTGGGCCACCGGAAGGATTAGCCTTTTCATCCGGTCGGTCCGTAGGTCGGGTATGTCCGAAAAAGACATGCTGGCGTACCTCCTGGGGGGTATCGCGTTGCTCATGTTCTCGATGGGTATCATCCTCGCGGTGACGTAGAGGCCGCCCGCGCGGACGTCCGGACCCCGAGTCGGCCCGCGAGCGAGTCCCCGAGCAGGCCGAGTGCATCGCGAGCGGTTTCCCGAAGCCAGAAACCGACGGGGTCGCGGTGGCCACGTCGACCCCCCTTCCCCGACGAGGTTCACCGCACGTACTTCGCGCGCGACACTCCACTCGTCCCGTCCTTTCGTCTCGGCAGGCAGTGGGCGCCGCCGGCCACGTCGACGGCTTCGACGTGGCCGGCGGCTCTCCGGCGAAAATACGAGAAAACGAAAACCGGCCGCGTGTTACTCTTCGTGCGCTTCGTCCGGTTCACCGCCGTCGGTGGCGATGGCGGTTTCGCGCTTGCTCTCGAACCACTCCCACTCCTTGGTGAGCAGGCCGTCGTCCTCGAGGCTCCAGGGGTCGTGGCTCTCGACGCGCGGGCCTTCGAGCCACGAGGTCACGATGTTCCAGACGAAGATGAGCTGGCCGAAGCCCATGATGAACGCCCCGACCGTCGCGATGAGGTGGAGGTCGGTGAACTGCGGCAGGTAGGTGGCGTAGCGGCGAGGCATCCCGCCGTAGCCCAGCAGCAACATCGCAAAGAACGTGACGTTGCTACCGATCATGGTGGTCCAGAAGTGCCAGTGGGCGAGGCGCTTCTGGTACATCCGGCCGGTGTACATCGGGAACCAGTAGTAGATGCCGGCGAAGCCGGCGACCGCGATGGCACCCATCACGATGAAGTGGAAGTGTCCGACCACGTAGTAGGTGTCGTGGAGCACCAGGTCGACCGGAATCGACGCGAGGAACACGCCGGTGACCCCGCCGATGATGAAGTTCTGGACGAACCCGATGCAGAACAGCATCGGCGCCGTCATCCGGAGTCTGCCGTTCCACATGGTGGTGATCCAGTTGAACACCTTGACGGCGCTCGGAATCGCGATAGCGAGCGAGACGGCCATGAAGCTGGCGCGGATGCGGGGGTCGATGCCGGTCGCGAACATGTGGTGGGCCCAGACGCCGAAGGAGAGGACGCCGATGGCCAGCGTCGAGTAGACGACGAACTTGAACCCGAACAGCTTCCGGCCCGCGAACCGCGGCAGGATGAGACTGACGAGTCCCATCGGCGGCAGCACCAGGATGTACACTTCGGGGTGACCGAAGAACCAGAAGAGGTGCTGCCAGAGGATGGGACCGCCGCCCTCCGTGGTGAAGAACGTCGTCCCGAAGTTACGGTCGAGCAGCAGCATCACGAGGGCGCTGCCGAGCAGGGGGAACGAGAAGAGGATGAGTCCCGACTGGGTGAGCATCGTCCAGGAGAAGATGTCGAGGCGCTCCCAGCCGACCTCCTCGCCGCGCTCGGTGAAGATGGTCGCGATGAAGTTGATCGCACCCATCGTCGCCGACACACCCGAGAGGTGCAGGCCTAATAGCATCAGGTCGACGCCCGGATTGGTCTGCTCGGCCGACAGCGGCGTGTACATCGTCCACGCCGTCTGGGCGGGCTGGATGTCGCCGCCGGTCAGCGTCGCCAGCGGGAAGCCCAGCCAGATGAGGATGGCCGCGGGCGGGAGCAACCAGAAGGCGATGGCGTTGATGCGGGGGAACGCCATGTCGTCGGCGCCGATGAGCAACGGGATGAAGTAGTTCCCGAAGGCGGCGATGATGGGCGTCCCGAACAGGAACAGCATCGTGATGCCGTGGGTGGTCAACAGCGAGTTGTAAAAGTTGGCCCCCATGAAGTTCTCCGCGGGCGCGGCCAGTTCCGCGCGCATGAGCAGGACGGCGATGCCGCCCCACGCGAACGCGGTCAGGCCGTAGACGCCGTACAGCATCCCGATGTCCTTGTGGTCGACGGTCGTCAGCCACCGAATGATTCCGGCAGGCTTCTCGTGGTGGGCCTGCCCGGTCTGTTCGCCGACGTAGCCTCCGCCGCTCGTCAAGGGAGTGTACGACCGCCAGTCCTCGAAGCGCGAGAGGAACGCGGCGACCGCCAGGAGGAAGACTCCCATCACGACGGTGAGTGCTATTTGCCCGGCTTCTACCATACCAGAAGCTTGGACCCGAGGGTTATGAAAGGTTAGGATACGACTCCGGCCCTCTCTTGCGATTGGCCCGAATCGCGAAAGCTCGCAGCGAGCGGAGGCGTCACCGACGGTTCGGAAAGTCCTCCGAGAAGCGGACGGACTTCGGCGTTCCGGGGGAGATTCCGGCGGTTCAGATGTACTGGGCGGCGAGGTAGGTGAGGCCGGCCAGCCCGAGGAACGGGACCACGAGGAGGGCGTAGCCGACGACCGAGGTCAGCCCCTCGATCGGCCACGGCGAGGCGACCGTGAACAGCGCCAGGAAGAAGGTGATGATGCAGATGGGGATGAGGTTGACCGTGATGTCCAGCCAGGTTTCCCTGTCGAAGATGGGGGTTGCCATGGTCGGCGGTATTCGCGGAGGAACCAAATAGGTTGTCGATTCGTCTGGGCGAGGTCGGCGCTCAGACCCCTCGGGGCTGGTAGAACGACCCGAACACGCCGCCGAGGAGGCAGACGACGCCGCCGGTGACGATGGCGATGCCCCGCAGGCGGATGCTCCCGGTGGTCAGGAGCGCGATGGCCCCGCCCACGCCCACCGAGAGGACCGCGGCCGTAATCAGGCCCTTCCACGGGTCGTCGATGTACTCCGACTCACGGAGGATGCCGACGACGCTCCCGACGAACAGCAGCATGCCGCCGACCGCGACGGGAAACAGCGGCCAGACGATGCCGACCTCGAAGATGGCGAGACCGAACGCGACGAACAGCGGCCACGGACTCGCTTTTCTATATTCGTCGCTCAGTCCCGGTTGTTCGTCCATACCGACAGTCGGGGTGGCGCGGACTAAAGGGCACCGAATGTCGGTCCGACGGAGGGAGGCCTGGCGCGCCGCGAGTCGGCACGCTCGCCGGTCGGCCGACCGCCGTCGCCGTACGGTCGTCACCGTCACGCCCTGTCGCGGGCCGGAATCCACCCGACGACGAAGAGGCTCGCGCTCAGCGGGTCGTCGGTGAAGTACGAGTAGACGAAGAGGAACGCGAAGTAGAGCAACACCAGCAACCCCAGCATCTTCAACCGGAACAGTCGGAGGTCCTCGTTCTCGCTCCGGTAGGCGTCCCGGAACGCCTCGCGCTCGCCGTCGTCGAGTCGCTCCCAGTGGTCGAGGCCGCGGTGGAGGACCAACCGTTCGCGGTCCCGGAGCGGGCGACCGCAGTCGGGGCACTCGACGACCGACGCGTCTGCCGGGACCGACGTCTCGTAGGCGGTCCCCTCCTCGGCCCTCTCGAAGGCGGTGTTCTCGGCGCTCGACGTCTCGGTGGCGGGTGTTTCGGAGTTCATACGTACGGTGGGACGACGTTCGGTGCGGAGACGATCCAGAGACTGCTCATGGTGTAGAGGACCATCACCACGACGAGCGGGTACTGACTCCGGACTGCCTGCAGGCGGCCGGGGAACGCGTCGTAGGCGCTGGCGTGGGCGACCCAGACCGCGAGCAGGTGGCCCAACAGGACCGCCGCGACGGAGACGCCGCCGAACCAGCCCGGAAGCACGATGACGACCGGATTCGCCGGCGGCGAGAGCGGATTCGTCAGGACGCCGACCAGCACGGGCGACAGCGACACGAAGTAGCCCAGGAAGTGCGCGAGGTGGTAGCCGGCCGCGATGGGCAACAGCGACCCGGCGAACCGCCGGGCGAGCGCCGCGGACGTGAGGTACGTCTCGGCGGTGTCGCGGGCGTACCGGGCCGCTAGTCGGTACGCGCCGAGGAAGACGCCGAAGCCCAGGAGCATCGCCGCGGGGTAGAGCAGTTCGGCCGGGACGCCCGCGCCGACCACCGCGCGGGCCAGGTCGCGCCACACCGGCGTCCCGACGAAGCCGTCGTAGGTCGTCACCCACAGCAGGGCGACGACGAACGCCACCTCGTCGCGACCGTCGACGAGGTCGGGGTCGGTCAGCGCCGACCCGGGCAGGCGCAACTGGAGGCCGTCCTCGTCCCGGTGAATCGGTGCGACCGCCCCGTAGTAGCGGAAGACGCGCGCGATGGGGTCGACCCGGTCGAACCACGTCTCCGACCCGAAGACGAACGCGCCCGCGAGCGTGACCGCCGTGTAGCCCAGCACGACCAGCGCCAGCAAATACGGCTGGTCGGCCAGCGGGCTGACGACCTCCAGCCAGACCAGCGCCAGGAGGCCGACGACGCTCGGCCACGCGCCGAGGTCGTCGGGGTAGGGCCGCTCCAGCGAGGGAAGCCAGTCGGCGAGCGCACGCCAGGGGTTCAGCGCGGGCCAACTGTTGCCGACGAGGTAGACCGTCGCGACGTAGCCCGCCCACCAGCCGACCCACACCACCAGCACGGCGGCGTTCTGGAGCGGGTTGGCGAGAGTCGGTATCACACGACCGGCCAGCCCGATAGCGATTACGCCCGCCAGGGCGACCACCGACAGCGCTCGGGTCGCCGACGTCAGCGCGTCGAGCGCGCCGACGTCGGCGACGCGCCGCCAGTCGTGGACCGCGCGGACGAACGCCCGGTCGGTGACGAAACTCGCCAGCAGGAACGACGCGCCGACCGCGCCGCCGCCCGTGAGCAGGAACAGCCACGTCGGAACCGACAGCGTCCCGGCGGCGGCCCGTAGGGCGCCGCCGTGGGCGCTCGCGCGCCCGGCCAGCGCGAGCGCGCCGGCGAGGCCGACGAGGAGTCCCGCTCGGATTCGTCGCGTTTCGTCGCTCATCGTATGACGTTGGGAGGGTCCGGTCTTTTGGCTTACGAACCACCTTTTGCTGCAGTCGGAATCGCGGCTGAAGCCGCGATCCTCCCTTGCAAAACCTGGACCAAAAGCCTTCGTCACCCCCTCGGAAGCGGCCCTCGGCCGCTCCTTCGAGGGTTCCTCGGCCCGCTCGCTCACTTCGTTCGCTCGCGGCAAGGAGGCTGGTGCGCGACCGCAGGACCGCCCTGGACCACAACCGTGGAACCGCCAACGCAACCGCAAGACGGGGCCGGTGCTCTCCGGATTTGGGGAATTATTCGACCCGAGCGCCAGCACAGTTTTGTAGGATGCTGGTGTACCGCAGGCGGGGAGACTTCATGGAACGACAAGGTACACCGACCGGACCCGGAGAGCGCGAGATGGGAGGAGAGCCGACGCAGGCGTCGCAGCCGGACGACATCGCCGAGATGGACATCACCGAGCCGACGGTGACGTGGCTGGAGGTGTCTCACCCCCAGCAGCCAATTCCCATCGGCGAGAAAGACCGCGTGCTCGACAGCCACTTCAACGAGCAGTACGACGTCTGGGAGGTCCTGCTGGTGGCGCTCCCGGACGAGGAAGAGGAAGAAGACGACGAGTAATCAGATCATATCCTTCTGTTCGAGTCCCGCGATGAGGTCGTCAACGAGGCTGTCGACGTTCTCGTAGGGGAAGTCCTGGGTGTCCGAGAGCTTCGTCGACAGCTCCATCGCGGTGAAGCTAACGTCGCCCGCCTCGAAGCGCGTGCCCGGGCCGTTCGGGAGCGCGGGGACGAGGTCCATCGGGTTGCTGACCGGGTAGTCTGCGCCTTCGAACGCCTCGGTGAACTGCTCGCGGAGTTCGGCCTTGGTTTCTTCGTCTGCCATGAACGGGACGTGTATCGAAGCGTGCAAAAACGTTCCGGAACCACTGAAAACTCGTTGTGCGTTGATTCGCCGGCGAGCGGAGTGGCGAAGTTTATGTCGGCGGCATCGATACCACGGCCATGGACTACGACTTCGAGTTGCTCCGGGAACTGACCGAAACCAGCGGCGTCCCCGGATACGAGGACCGCGTTCGGGAACTCGTCTGCCGGGAGTTCGAAGGCGCGGTCGATTCAGTCGAAACCGACGCGATGGGGAACGTCGTCGGGACAATCGAAGGCGAGAGCGATTACTCGGTGGCGGTCGCCGCTCACATGGACGAGATCGGCTTCATGGTGCGTCACGTCACTGAGGACGGCTTCCTCGCCGTCGACCCCCTCGGCGGGTGGGACCCCGAGGTGCTCCGCGCTCAGCGAGTGACCGTCCACGCCGCCGAGGAGGACCTGACTGGCGTCATCGGTTCGATTCCGACCCACGTCCAGGACGACGACGAGGGCGGCCTCTCGGTTGAGGACGTGACCGTCGACCTCGGTCTCCCCGTCGAGGAAGTCGAGGAGCGCGTCGCGGTCGGCGACCTCGTGAGCATGGACCAGACGACCGAACTGATGGGTGACGCCGTCACTGGAAAGGCGCTCGACGACCGTGTCTGCCTGTTCGCGATGCTCGAAGCCGCCGGGCGAATCGAGAACCCGGACGTGACGGTCCACTTCTGCGCAACGGTCCAGGAGGAACTGGGCGTCCGGGGCGCGCCCGCGGTCAGCGTCGACGTCGACCCGGACCTCGCCGTCGCGCTCGACGTGACCGTCGCCAACGACATCCCCGCCGTGGAAGACGAGGCGGACTACGTGACCGAACTCGGCGGGGGCGCGGCGATAAAGCTCAAAGACTCCAGCGTCGTCACCACGCCGAAGGTCCACCGCCGGATGCGCGCGGTGGCCGAGGACCGCGACATCCCCCACCAGACCGAGATTCTGCCCTCGGGTGCGACCGACACCGCGGGCTTCCAGAACACCCACGGCGCGAAACCGGTGGGTGCCATCTCGGTGCCGACCCGTTACCTCCACACCGTGACCGAGACGGTCCACCGCGAGGACCTCGCGGCGACTATCGACCTCCTGACGGCGTTCCTGGAAACCGAAACCGGCGAGCACGACTACGCGCTGTAGGTTTGTTCTGGGGGAGTTCGATCAGCACGACCCCTATTTGGCCCCGTTTTGGTACTTGAAGCTTCGTGGTGGACGGACTCGGAATCGGCTGGGGAGGCGCGTAGGCGGTGGCGGTGCGGTCGTCAGGGCGCGAAGTCTCCGTGAGCGAAGCAAACGGAGGCTCGGAAGTCACAGCGCGCGCAGCGAAGCGGGCACGACCGTCTTCCGGTGCGCCCGTACCAGTTCGAGGGCGGAAGTCGCACCACGTTCCGAAGATGCGATGAAGCCGAGTCGCCACAGCGACTCGGCTTCATCGCATGCCGTTTTTTGGTCCAGCTTTTTTCGAGGAGCGGTGGCCACGCGGCGCGACGCGCCGCGTGGCGACCCGACGACGAAAAAAGGTGGAGGGGAAGCGAAAGAATTCAGTACCCGCCACCGTAACCCTCTGGTATGACAGACGCGGAAGGCAGCCAGACGGTGTCGCGGCGCGGATTCATGCGCGCCGCCGCGGGCGGGGCGGCGGCCGCGGGCGCCGCCGGGACCGCCGCGGCGCAGGAAACCAGCGGCGGTGGTGGCGGGACGAAGACCGTGGTGGTCGGCCCCGGCGGGAGCCTGAAGTTCGAACCCGCGGACCTGACCATCGCACCCGGTACCACCGTCAAATGGACCTGGGAGTCCGACAACCACAACGTGGTGCCCGAGAGCGTCCCCGACGGCGCTAGCTGGGAGGGGACGAAGGGTGCGCCGAGCAAGACGTACAACACCGGCCACACCTACACGCACACGTTCGACAGCACGGGGACCTACGAGTACTTCTGCCAGCCCCACAAGACCGCCGGCATGACCGGTTCCATCACCGTCCAGGAAGGCGGTGCGAGCAGCGGGAGCAGCCAACCCGCCATCCCCTCCAGCGCGAAGACGCTCGGCATCGCGACCACGACCGCGCTCGTGTTCACGCTCGGTCTGGCCTACTTCTTCCTGAAGTACGGCGGCGACTACGGCGAAGTCAACGAGTAATCGCCGCAAAATCGACGTTCGACTCCCGTTTTCGTCGACCGGAAGCAACCGAGAGCGGTTCGTCTCCCCGGGCCGCGGCTGCGAGTCGCCGGCTCAGATGGTGTCCGGCGAGTCGTGCACCGTCAGGTCCACCGGGCGGCGCTCGCCTTCGAGGTCCTCGACGATGCGCGCGACCACGCGCTCTGCCTCCTCCAGCACCAGGGGTTCGACCTTCTTGACGACCCAGCCGAGCGAGACGAGTTTGGGGAGGTCGAGCATGTCGGCGCTCGCCGAGTCGGCGTCGAAACGGATAACCAGTCGAACCCGCGAGGCTGTTTCGCGGTCCTCAGGCGCCTCCTCGGGGGCGTGTTCGACCAGCCAACTCCCGTGGGCGTCGAGGTCCTTGACTAGCTTCCAGTCGATGCGGTCGGGCGGGTCGAGGTCGACCACCTCCGAGCGGACGGTGTAGTTCAATTTCCACCACTGGAGGTGGAGGTCGTACTCGGTTCCCGCTTCGCCGTCGCCGTGGCGCTCGACGCCGGTGAGGTACTTCGAGTACTTCGCGTAGCCGGGGAAGTCGACGAGGAACTCGTAGGCCTCCTCGGGCGGCACGTAGACGACCGTACTGACTTCGACGCTGTCCACGCCGGGGATTTCGGCCGAGCAAATCGTAAATCTTCCGGCAGGTCGGGCGACGCCGCGTCGCCCGACCGCGGGCGGTCCGGACCCGTGGTGACCAGGGTCGACTCAGAACCGGGGCGCTTGTATCGGGCGAGTGCCTACCGGCGCGCATGGCAGACGAAGTTCCAGCGTACGACGTCGTCGTCGTCGGCGGCGGCGTCGCCGGCCTGTCGGCGGGCGTGTTCACCGCCCGCGCCGACCTCGACACGCTCGTTCTGAATCACGGAGTCTCCATCCTCCAGCGAAACGCCCACCTCGAGAACTACCTGGGCTTCCCGCTCGGCGTCGACTCTCGACTGTTCGGCCTGCTCGCGGAAGAGCAGGCGGAGGAGGCCGGGTGCGAACTCCGAGAAGAGAAGGTCACGTCCGTCGTCCGCGCGGACGACGTACCCGCTGACGACGCTGACGACGGAGGCTTTCGCGTAGAAACCGAAGCGGGCGAGTCGTTCGCGGCCCGGCGCGTGGTCGCCGCCTCGTGGAAGGACGCCGACTATCTCGCCGAACTCGGCGTAGAGCGCGTCGAGGACGGAAGTAAGCAGTACGTAACCGTCGACGAAGCGGGCCGAACGAACGTCGAGGGACTCTACGCTGCGGGCCGACTGGCCGAGCAGTACCACCAGGCCATCGTCGCGGCGGGCCACGGCGCGCAGGTGGGTATCACGCTGGTCGGCGACGCCGACCCCGAGTTCTACCACGACTGGGTGGTCCCGGAGGGGTACTTCACCCGGCGGGACCGCGACGTGCCGAAGGGGTGCGAGGAGATAAGCGAGGACGAGCGCAAGCGTCGGGCCGAGCGGTCCCACGCCCGTCTCGCGGAGTATCTCGACGAGTGGGACGACCGGACGCCCGTCCCGCATCCGAGTTTCCGCGACGACGTCTCCGAGTGAGGGTTCGCCTCAGTCGCCGGTTTCGCGCACCCACTTCGGAGCGTGCGAGACGCCGATTCTCGGGAGCAACGGGTCGCGCTCGCGCGTACACCGCAGTAGCGGTTCGAGTTCGGCCGTCTTCTCGGTCGCCTCCACCACGCCGGACTCGTGGTCGTACGTCACCACGCCGGCGTCGGCAAGTTTCGGCAGGTGGGAGTGGACGAGCATCGTCCGGATGTCGTCGACGGTCGACGTCTTGCCGTCGTCGGCCTCCCAGCGCGAGAGGCGCGCCGCCAGCGTGTCGACGTTCGTCCGCTCGTTCCGGTCGAGCGCGTAGAGGACGCCGCGGCGCCGGGCCTCGCTCAGCAGGTCGAAAGCCGAGTCCACGTCGAGCGGTCGGTCGAGGGAGGTTGCTTCGGTCATCTACTACCACCCTGCCACTCCGGGGTTATCAAGCGGTAACTCGTTCCCGACTGGTTCGACCGGTCCCTCCCAACCGTTGCAACTGTTTCAATGCAATATTACTACTTTTTAACTGTGCCTGGGGTCCCGCGGATCGCTTCGTCACGGCGCGGGATTTCGACGGACCCGCTCGGAACCCGTACCTCTTTAATCTATCACGCGCCGAATACTCGACAATGCTCTCGGGAGTGAACGTGGCGCTGGGCGTGACCGGCAGTATCGCGGCGGTGAAGGTAGTCGAACTGGCCCACGAACTGCGACGCCGCGGGGCGTCCGTCAGGGCCGTGATGACCGAGAGCGCTCGGGGCATCCTCCACCCCTGGGCGGTCGAGTTCGCGACCGGTAATCCGGTCGTAACCGAGATCACCGGCCGGGTCGAGCACGTCGAACTGTGCGGTCGGGACGGGTGGGCCGACGTCTTCCTGCTCGCGCCCGCCACGGCGAACACCGTCGGGAAGATCGCGGCCGCCGTCGACGACACGCCGGTCACCACCACGGCGACGACCGCGCTCGGCGCGGGCGTTCCGGTCGTCGTCGCGCCCGCGATGCACGAACCGATGTACGACCACCCCGGCGTGCTGGACGCCATCGACCGCGTCGAGTCGTGGGGCGTCTCGTTCGTCGACCCCCGAATCGAGGAGGGCAAGGCCAAGATCGCGACCGAGGACGCCATCGCGCTCGAAGTCGCGCGCGCGACCTCGCCCGACCCGTTCGCGGGCGCGAACGTCGTCGTCACCAGCGGCGCGACCGCCGAACCGATAGACCCCGTGCGCGTGCTGACGAATCGCTCGTCGGGCAATACCGGCCGCGCGGTCGCGCGCGCCTGCTACGTCCTGGGCGCCGACGTGACGCTGGTCCACGGTGTCGTCGGCCCCCACTCGGTCGGCCGCGGCGACGCCGCGGCCGACGAAGTGCCGTACGCGGAACTCGTGGACGTCGAAACCGCCGAGGAGATGCTCGACGCGGTGCTCGACCGCGCGTCGGCGGGGGCCGCCGACGCGCTGGTTTCGGTGGCGGCCGTCGGCGACTACACCGTCGAGGCGGCCGACGAGAAGATCCGCTCGGGCCAGGACCTCTCGCTCGACCTGACGCCGACGCCGAAACTCATCGACCGCGTCCGGGAGGTTTCGGATGTCCCCATCGTGGGCTTCAAGGCCGAGACGAGCGGCGACGACGAGGCGATGGTCGCACGCGCCCGCGAGACGCTCCGACGGGCCGACCTCTCGTTCGTCGTCGCCAACGACGCTGGCGTGATGGGCGAGAACCGCACACGGGCGCTGTTCGTCCGCGAGAACACCGTCAGGGAACACACCGGGACCAAAGCGGAACTCGGACGCCGAGTCGCCGAGTCGCTGGCCGCGGAACTCGACTGAGAGCAAGCCCACGTGCAAATCCGAAAGAACTCGGACTTGCACCCTGCGAGTTCAGTTCTGACCGCCGCCTCCGGTCGCGCCTCCGCCGCCCTGTCCGCCTCCACTTCCGCCGCCACCGTTCCCGCCGCCCTGTCCGCCACCGCCACCGTTTCCGCCGCCACCGCCTCCGCCACCCTGTCCACCACCGTTTCCACCGCCCTGTTCGCCGCCGCCTCCGCCCTGCCCGCCGCCGCCATCGCCGCCTTGCCCGCCTTCTCCGCCGCCGCGGTTCGACCCCGGTCCGACGATGCTGAGTTGGCCGAGCGAGCGGTTGGTGACGATGTAGTTCTCGCCGACGTCGTCGTTGAGTTCCTCGGAGTGAATCTCGTTGCTCCGGACGAGGTTGTACTTCGGCCGGGGCTCCCGGTTCGACACGCGGAGGACCCGGTCGTACAGCGTCGTGTCCCAGACCATCCCCCTGAGCGTGTTGTAGTTGCCGAGTTGCAGGTCCCAGAGGTACCGCGAGTACGTCTCGGGTTGCGTCTGGAAGAATTCGAAGGTGTTGCCGTCTATCTGGCCGGTGCCCCGGGTTCGGATGCAGGTCCGGAACATCCAGTGACACCCCGAGAAGTAGTTGCCGTTTATCCACCACGGCTCCTCGCGGACGTGGAGGTCGGCGACCGTCTCCATGAAGTAGCTGTCGTGGTGGACGCACTGAATCCACGCCATGGCGGCGTTGGTCTGCTGGCCGCGGTTGTGGAGGTAGTAGAGACGCGCGTTGCCGGGCTTGTCCTCGACGTCGACGCCCCGGGTGTAGCCGCCGAACACGCCCGCGCCGTAGTACCGGTACGACCCCAGGTTCCACTCGGGATGGTAGATTCCCCACTCGGTGTCGAACGTGAACACCGTCGAGGACCAGTCCCGCGAGATGAGGTGAATCCGCGGCTCGACGACGAAGGCGCCGGGATGGACGTGCATCACGTCGCTGTCGGTCGCGGGGACGATTATCGACCCGTTACAGTCGAGGACGACGCCGGGTCGGATCGTCCACGTCTGGTTCGGGTCGTACAGTTCTCTCGGATCGAGAATTACCTTCCCGCCACCCCGTACGTGAACTCGATCTATCGCGTCTTGTACCTCTCCCGGAGGGACCGCCGTGAGGTTCGTCGGAGGCATTCTGTACGCACTGCGACGTTCCGGCGGAAATAGTTCTGCTACGGCTTCAACGCGGACGAAATTTGATTTAATCCCCGTTGGATGCGTCGTATTCGTCGTTGTCGCCGGGCCAGGTCACCTGATCGCCGAAGAACGGGATGCCCATCTTCTCGGCCGACCGGGAGATGAGGTGGGCGCCGGTCGGCGCGGTGATGAACAGAAAGAGGATGCCGACCAGCGAGGTCAGCCCCGCGTTCTCCGGGCCGTAGTAGACGAATCCGGCGAGGAAGATGGACGCCGCCCCGAGGGTGGTCGCCTTGCTGGTGGCGTGCATCCGGTTGTACACGTCGGGGAGTCGGAGCAGGCCGATGGTGCCGACCAGCAGGAAGAAACTCCCGACGACGACGAGCGCCGCGACGACCGCTTGCTGTATCACGTTCATTCGATGATGTCTCCTTCGACGACGTACTGGCTGACCGCGATGGTGCTGATGAACCCGATGATGGCGAGGACCAGGCTCACCGTGACGAACAGTCCCCGTCCGCGCTGGAGCGCGAACAGGACGGCGATGGCGACCACGTTGGTCGCGATGGTGTCGAGCGCGACCACCCGGTCGGGGACCGTCGGTCCCTTGATGACCCGATAGCCAGCGAGCAGGGTGAGCGCGCTGACGAGGACGAGCGCGACGTTGATGACCGCCGCGGGGACGCCGGCCAGTTCACTCGCCATCGGACTCACCTCCTTCACGGTCGACCTGCGGGCCACCGTCGGCCCGACCCTCCTCCGGCGAGGCGAGGGGCGTCTCGGGGACGGGGTCGCCGGGCTTGCGCTCCTCGTCGAAGATGACGAGGGCGTAGTCTTCCCACGCCCGAATCGGTTCGAGAATCGCCTCGCGGTTGCGGCCGGTGATGCCGTGCACGTACAGCGTGTTGGTTTCTTCGTCGTAGTCCATGGTGAGCGTGCCGGGGGTCAGGGTGATGCTGTTGGCGATGGTAGTGATTGCCGCGTCGGTCTGGACCCGGAGCGGGACCGCCACCACGTCGGGTTCGATGGGCATGCTCGGCGCGAGCACGCGGTACGCCACGTCGAGGTTCGCGGTCAACAGTTCCTTGAGGAACACCCCGACGTAGAGCGCGGCGTAGGGCGCGGCCCGGAAATTGCGCGAGAGCGCCCACTGATCGGCGTAGAACCGCCGGAAGGCGAACGCGATGGGAAAGCCGAACGCCAGGCCGATGAGGAACTCCGCGAGCACGCGGTCGGCGGCGAGTTCGACCCCGCGGACGAACAGCCAGAGCACCGCCAGCAGGACGCCGATGACCGGCCACTTCCGGGTCGTCACGCGTGCTCACCTCCCTGGGCGCTCTGGGCGCTCTGCAACACGGCGTCGATGTACGCCTGCCTGTCGAGGGCGGCGTGGGCGCCCGACTCGGCCGCCCGCATCACCACGTCGAAGCCGATACCGAACGCGACGATTGCGACCGCGAGGACGGCCACGGCGACGACCAGCGACGCCGTCGACTCGCCGTGCTGGACCAGCAGGCTGGGTTCGCCCCAGAAGCCCCGGTTCCAGGCGCGCGAGAAGTACGCGATGGTGAGGATAGCACCCGCCAGCGCGACGGCGAGCGCGAGCGTCGACCCGGCGCTGGCCGCCGCGTCGAACACCAGCAGTTTCCCGAAGAAGCCCGACAGCGGCGGGATGCCGATGAGCGCGAGCGCGCCGACGAAGAAACTCGCCGACAGCACCGGCGCGGTTTCGGCCAGACCGCCCAGGTCGGGGAACTCGGTGGTGCCGACGGTGTCGTACACCGCGCCGCTGGCGAGGAACAGCAGTCCCTTCGCGAAGCCGTGGTTGAGCGCGTAGACGAGCGCCGCGGCGACGCCGAGCGCCCGGACCTCCGGCGAAGTCGCCGTCGCGGCGATGGCCAGCGGCAGGACGATGAACCCGACCTGACCGATGGAGGAGTACGCGAGCAGGCCGTCGATGTCGTCGCGGCCGATCGCACCGAGGCCGCCGACGAAGATGCTCGCGGTCGCCATGACGAACAGTATCGGCCCGTAGAACGCCAGCAGCGAGGAGCCGTCGGCCGGAACGGAGAGGCCGGGCAGCGAGAGGCCGCCGAGGCTCGCGCCCGCGAAGACGGTGAAGTAGAGTCGGACGATGGCGTAGACGCCGACCTTCTTGACGACGCCGGCGAGCATCGCCGAGACGGGCGCGGGCGCGGCGCGGTAGGCCGCGGGCACCCAGAACTGGAACGGCGCGAGGCCGGCCTTCAGTGCGAACACCGCGAACAGCAGGGCCGACAGGCCCAGCACCGGCGCGGGCGCGACCTGCGCGGTCTGGAGTCGCCGGGCGAGGTCGGCCATGTTGAGCGTGCCGGTCGTCGAGTAGAGGCCGCCGATGGCCAGCAGCATCACGGCGCTTCCGACGAGGTTCAACACCACGTACTGGAGCGCCGCGCGGGTGTGCTGGGGGCCGCTGTAGAAGACGACCAGGACGTAACTCGACATCAGCATCACCTCGAACCAGACGAAGAGGTTGAAGATGTCGCCGGTGAGGAACGACCCGGTGACCCCGACCATCATGAAGTGGAACAGCGGGTGGTAGGAAACCCGCTGGCCGAAGGTGTCGACGTACTTCACCGAGAACGCGAGCGCGACGACGGCGAGCACCGCCGAGAACGACAGCATGAACGCCGACAGCGGGTCGGCGACCAGCGTGATGCCGAACGGCGCGCGCCAGTCCGAAAGCTGGTAACCGACGACGCGACTCGCGCCCAGCGGGTCGACCTCCGAGACGAGCCACGCGACCGCGCCGAGGTAGCCCAGGCCGCCGAGCAGACTCACGGTCGATTGCACTCTCCCGAACCGCCGGGTGAGCAGGGTGGCGATGGCAGTCGCGAGCGCCACCAGCAGCGGCGCGATGACGAACTGCTCGCTCACGCCTTCTCACCCAGTTCCAGCAGGTCGATGGTGCCGTGCTCCTGGTACACCCGGTAGGTGAGCACGAGCGCGAACGCGGTCGTGCCGAAACCGATGACGATGGCGGTCAGTACGAGCGCCTGGACCAGGGGGTCGGTCACGGCGGCGTGTTCGCCGCCCCCGCCGCCGTGGCCGAGGAACGGGACGCCGCCCGAGAAGCCGCCCATCGTCACCAGGTAGACGTTCGCCGACTGGCTGATGATGGTGACGCCCCAGACGACCCGGACGATGTCACGCCGGAGGACGAGGAACGTCCCGAGCGCGAACAGGAAGCCGAGCGTGACCGCCAGCACGAACTGCGGGTTCTCGGCGCTCATTCGCTTCCCACCACCGCGAGGATCGTGAGCAGGGCACCGACGACGACGCAGTAGACGCCGAGGTCGAACGCCAGCGCGCTGGCGACGTGGAGTTCGCCGTAAATCGGCAGGTGGTGGAGCACCCAGTACGTCTGGTAGAGGAAGTTGTGCCCGAACAGGATGGGCACCAGTCCCGCGACGGCGGCCAGCGCCAGGCCGACGCCGAACGCGATCTGGTAGTTCTCGACGATGCCGTGGCGCATCGACTCCAGCAGGGGTTCGCGGAACTGGTGGAGCAGTTCCTCCTCCAGGTAGTCCAGCCCGTAGATGATGTATATCAGCGCGAACGCCGTCGTCGTCAGCACCCCGGCGATGAAGCCGCCGCCGGGGAGGTTGTGGCCCTGCAACAGCAGGGCGACGGCGGTCACGAGGATTATCGGTACCACTGTCCGCGTGACGGTTCGTGCGATGACGGTACTCATTGCGTTTCACCTCGTTCGCGCATGGCGATCAGCGTCAACACCGAGAGGGCGGCCATGGCGACGACCGAAATCTCGCCCATGGTGTCGAACGCCCGGAAGTCGACCAGGATGACGTTCACGATGTTGTGCCCGCCGGCCTTCTCGACGGTCACCGCGGGGTTCGTGAAGAAGTCGGTGATGGGGTTGGCGGGACTCGTGTCGGTCGTGACCAACACCGTGACGAAGACGGTCGCGCCGACCGCAACCGAGAGCATCCCGTCGCGTATCATCCGCGACCGACTCGCCGTGCCGTAGAACGCCGGTAACTTGTCCAGCACCAGCAGGAAGATGACCAGCGAGAGCGTCTCGACGACCAACTGGGTCAGCGCGAGGTCGGGGGCGTCGGCCAGCACGTAGAACACCGCGACCATGAACCCCAGAATCGAGAGGGTCAGCACGCCCGAGACGTGCGAGGGCGCGATGCTCACCGCGACGGCGCCGACGACGGCGACCAGCAGGACGAGCAACAGCGCCGGCGAGAGGCCGAGGCCCTCGAACGCCGGAATCGAGATTCCCGCCGCGACGTAGCCCGACAGCGCGAGCGCCGAGACGGTGGCGAACGTCCACGTCGCGTAGGTCCGGAGCAGTCCGTTCTGGACCAGCGGTGTGACTCGGTCGCTCAGGCCGTTCGCGCCGAACACCGCGCCGTCGTAGTACCAGTTCGCCCGTAGGGGGTCGACGTCGAGCAGGCGATTGATTCCGTCGTGGAGTCGGCCGTAGAAGGGGTAGGCGGCCGCGCCGACACCGATGGTGACGGCGCTCATCACCGCGGCCGGACTGACGTGCTTGGGCAGGTGGTAGCCGAAGTGGACGCCCTCCGCTTCCGCCGGCGGGAGGACGCTGGCGAACACCTCGCCGACGAAGTGGTTGAGCGGCGTGATGGGAACGCCGAACGTCGCGGTGACCCCGCCGAGGCCGATGATGCCGGCCGCGGTGGCCAGGATCAGCGGCGGGACGAGCATCGTCTTCGGCGGGGTGTGGACCGTGTGGAGGCCGGTCGGCTTCTCGCCGAAGAACAGCATCAGGAAGCGAATCGAGTAGAGGAAGGTGAACACGCTCCCGAACACCGCGACGACCGGGAAGAGCCACGCCAGGCCGCCCGAGTGGGCGGCGGCGTGGTAGGCCGCCTCGAACAGGAACTCCTTGGAGTAGAAGCCGTTGAACGGCGGCACGCCCGCCATCCCGAGCGAGGCGACCGCGGCGATGGCCGCGGTTATCGGCAGGTCCTCCTTCAACCCGCCGAGGCCCTGGATGCGCCTGGTTCCGGCCTCGTGGGCGATGATGCCCGCGACGAGGAAGAGCGCGGCCTTGAACATCGCGTGGTTCAGGATGTGGAACGCCCCCGTCTCGCCGCCCAGTTCCGAGACGAAGCCGAACCCGGCGACGATGAGGCCCAGGTGGGAGGCGGTCGAGTACGCCAGCAGTTCCTTGATGTCGGTGGCCGCCACCGCCAGCACCGCGGCGACGGTCATCGTCGTCAGGCCGAGCGCGACCAGCAGGAGTTCCCACTCGTGGCTCACCAGGACGGGGCGGAACCGCCCGAGGAGGTAGACGCCCGCCTTGACCATCGTCGCGGAGTGGAGGAACGCCGAAACCGGCGTGGGCGCCTCCATCGCGTTCGGCAGCCAGATGTGGGCGGGCACCTGGGCCGACTTGGTGGCCGCGCCGACGACGAGCAGGCCAAGGACCGGGACGAACAGGCCCGCTGCGCGGAGTTCCTCCTGGACCGCCTCGGCGTGTTCGAGCATGTAGACGATGCTGAAGGCGTTGGCGTCGGTCGCCATTTCCGCGACGACCTCGTGGAGCAACAGGAACCCCACGAGCATGAACAGGCCGCCGGAGACGGTGATGAGCATCGACTTCCGGGCGGCGTACCGCGAGTCGTCGGTCCGCTGGTAGTGGCCGATGAGCACGAACGACGAGAGGCTGGTGAGTTCCCAGAAGACGAACAGCGCGATGAGGTCGGCCGCGAACGCGACGCCGAGCATCGACCCCATGAACGCCAGCAGCGCGGCGTAGTACTTCGGCTTCCCCGGTTCGTCGTGCATGTATCCGCCCGAGTAGGTGAGGATGAGCACGCCCACGCCGCTCGCCAGGAAGCCGACGAGCAGCGAGAGACCGTCGACGTAGAAGCGCAGCGAGACGCCGAGTGAGTCGATCCACGGTACGACGACCTGACCGTGGGTGCCGTACTGGCTGGCGACGAGCGAGAAACACGCCAGCGCGACCGCGGCCGCGTAGTAAGCGGTGCGCTCGCCGAGAACGCGATAGACGAGCGGCACCAGCGCGGCGGCCGCGAACGGCACGAACACGACGGCCAGCACCGCCGCCGCTGTCGGGTCCGTTGTCGGTTGCACGTGCGAGACTCGCTCCGGACCGGACTTAACAGTTCTCAAACGTCGCAGGCTCGCCGCGTTTTCGGGTGGTTCGCGCGCGTGAGAAAGTGAGAATCTGCCGACGGAGCGTTCGGTCGTGAGACGCTCTCGGTCCGGCACTCACGGCAGTCCGGCACCCTTGGTGGTTCGGTACACTCGGCAGTCCGGCGCCCTCCGGCGGTAACTGCCGCCGGAGGGCGCCGGACCACCGAGGCCGCGTCAGGACTCCACCGACTCCCCGCGCGTCCTATCGGACGACTCCCCCTCGCGCGAGGAGTCACCGCCAGACGGCGACTCCGTGTCGAGCGCGCGCTCTCGCGCCGCCGACAGCGAGCCGAACCGCTCGTAGTAAATCTGGAGCGAGTACCGGCCGTGTTCGTCGACGACCTCGGCGGTCGGCCCGCCGCCGTGCTCGGCGGCGAGCCGGCGCAGTTCCTCGAGCAGGGCCTGCTCGGTGATCTCCTTTAGTTGGGCGTGGGGGTCGCGGTTGAACTCGGTCGCGTCGAGCGCCGCGCGCCAGCTTCCGAACCGGCGGTGGTAGGTCACGGGCGCGTACTCGCCGAGTTCCGCCATCTCGGTCGACTTCGGCGGCCGGCCGAGTTCGTCGGCCAGCCGTTCGAGTTCGCGCACCAGGTCCTTCTCGGAAATCTCGTTGGTCGAGAGCATCGCCTGCTGGATGGCGTCGTTCCAGCTACCGAAGCGCGTCTGGTAGGTCCGGGTCGAGTACCGGCCCTCCTCGGCCATGTCGCGCTGGGTCGGCGTGTGGCCGAGTTGCTGTTCGAGTCGCTGTAGCTCCGCCAGTAGTTCGCGGTCGGGAATTCGCTTGCCCATCTCCCCGGGGTCGAGGCCCGCGGCCTCCAGCGCGGCGTCCCAGCTCCCGAACGCCGACTGGTACTCCTCGGGCGCGAACTCGCCCTGCTCGTGCATCTCGACCACGGTCGGCGTCTTGCCGAGACGCGCGGCCAGCGACTGGAGGGCCGCCCGAAGCGCGGCTTCCTCGTCGACCGCCCGCGCGTCGGCGTTCCCGTCGGAGGGCCGGCTCATCTACGGCTAACTTTCGTCGGACATTTTATAAAGATGTACGGTAGAAGGTGTAACTCGTCCCACTACATGGACTGAGGTGACATGACTATCGCCCCGGAACTATCGGATTTTATAATTCTATTTTCAGGTAAGCAAGTATTTATATAGGATGGGTGTCAACGCGGAAGGTAAGCACGCTCAACGCGAGAAAACGCCGGGCTGGGGCGGCATTACAGACCCCCGCCGACGATTGAACCCTACGGGATCCGTCGTAAAAAGCGTACGGCCAATTCTCGGGTATGAGAACGTGCTCGCAAACGGAGACAACAAAACCATGACACTGAAAGGAAAGCTGAAGTCGAGGATGTCTGACGCGAGAGCTGTAAGCCCTGTGATTGGAGTAATTTTGATGGTTGCAATTACTGTAATTCTAGCTGCAGTGATTGGGACCTTTGTACTGGGCCTCGGGCAGGAGATGAACAAGAACGCGCCGACTGCGCAGATTAGCTTCGACCAATCTGCGGCAAATAATCCCGGAACAGTGACTATCAGTCACGATGGCGGAGACCAACTGAAAAAAGGTGAGGTTTCCATCATATTTGAGCCGGGCGACAGTGATAGTTTGACCGGAAGTTCTGATGTGACGAACTGGGCAGATGGAAGTAATCCGTCTGATACGGTCACTGCTGGCGAAAGCGTTGATTTGGGAACTGATGGTGACGGCTTCCAGACTGGTGATGTCGTAAAGGTTGTCTGGACCTCTGAAGATGGCGGTACGTCGCAGGTCCTGCAAGAGTACACCGTCAACTAACGCGCATCGCTTCTCTCTTTATCGCAGACTCTCCAGCTATGCCTCTCTTACTTCTACTGATGAAATAGCCACTGCCACCATCACCCATACCAAAACCACACGAACGCGGCAGATACCGTCACCTTTTATTGGCACGTCGAGTACCCCCAACATGGATAAACTGAAGCGGTCGCTGCTCGAGGCGCCCATCATCGAGAAAGACGGCTACCACTACTTCGTCCACCCCATCAGCGACGGCATCCCGGTGCTGGAACCGGGCCTCCTCCGCGAAATCGTCATCCGAATCATTCGGAAGGCCGAACTCGAAGACGTCGACAAGATCGTCACCCCCGCGGCGATGGGCATCCACATCTCGACCGCAGTTTCGCTGATGACCGACATCCCGCTGGTGGTCATCCGCAAGCGCGAGTACGGACTCGAAGGCGAGGTCGCGCTCTCTCAGCAGACCGGCTACTCCGAGAACGAGATGTACATCAACAACGTCCACGAGGGCGACCGCGTACTGTTGCTCGACGACGTGCTCAGCACCGGCGGGACGATGAAGGCCGTCACCGAGGCGCTCGAACACATCGGCGCCGACATCGCCGACGTGCTCGCGGTCATCAAGAAGGAAGGGCCGAACGAACTCGACGAAACCGACTACCGAATCAAGACGCTGGTCAACGTCGACGTGCAGGACGGCAAGGTCGTCATCGTCGACGAGGAAGGCGACGGATAGCGGAATCGCAAACAGGCAAGCGAGCGAAGTTCTCGTCGCTTCGGGACTCCTTTTTACCGTCGTTGGAATCCGCGCCGCTCAGCGTCGCGAGCGAAGCCACTCGGCGACGTCGTCGACCGCCTCGGCGGCGATGCGGTGTCCGACGGGGTACGACCGGAAGGTAACGTCGAGTTCGGCGTCGGCGAGGAAGTCGGCGCTATCCTCGCCGTGGTCGGGCGAGATGACGGCGTCGTCCTCGCCGACGCCGACGAACACGGACCTCTCCCGCGCCCGCGCGACGCGCTCGCGGTCGGCGTACTCCCGCGGGAGGTAGCCGTTCATCGCCACGGCCCACCGGTACAGTTGGGGGTCGGTCACCAGCGCCGCGAGCGCCGCTTTCGCGCCCTGGCTGAAACCGAATAGACCGACGCGATGGGGGTCAACGTCGTACGCGTCCGGGACGCGCTCGGCGAACTCGCCCAGCAGTTCCACGCTCCGGCCGAAGAGGTCCCGTCCGGACGCCATCCACGCGTACTCGTTCTCGCCTGCCGGGTGCGGCCCGCGAACGCTCAGGACGTGCAGGTCGCTCGGGAGGTAGTCTGCGTGGGAAAGCAAGTCGGCCTCGTCGGCGCCGTAGCCGTGAAGTAACAGCACCGCGGGAGCGTCGGTCGTCGGTTCCTCGGGCGGCCGACTCACGTAGGAGAGGGGAAACTCGACCACGCGCGCCGTTGGGGTCCAAGCGGGTTCAGGGTGATGGTGGGCGGGGTTAGAAGTGCCCGACTTCCCAGAAGTGGGCGTGACGGGACCGAGCGAATGCGGTTTGTTCGCGAGGGGCGTGACGGGATTCGAACTGGAGCCAAACGGTCGCTCACTTCGTTCGTGCTGCGACCGACAGGGCTCGACTCCCCCGGCTAGCTTCCATCGCCGACCAAAACGGGCGTGACGGGACCGAGCGAATGCGGTTTATTCGCGAGGGTCGTCACGCCCGTATTCGTCGCGCGCGACGAATACGGGCGTGACGGGATTCGAACCCGCGATCAGAAGGTTAGGAACCTCCTGCCCTATCCACTAGGCCACACGCCCAAAAGAGTCGATTAGTTGTCGGTCGTCTCGGTTTCCGTCTCGGTCGTCGTCGTGGTGTCGTTGACCGGTTCGGGGTCCGAGTTGACGTCGGGGTTCGACATCTCCTGCAGTTCCTCTTCGACTTCCTGGCGACCTTTCTTGAACTCGCCCATCGCCTCGCCGGTCGAACGCGCGAGCTTCGGGATCTTGTTCGCGCCGAACAGCAGAACGGCGATGAGGAGAATGACCATCATCTCCATCCCGCCGGGCACGGGTCCGAACAGTGGGATCATCTGTACCATCTCTACCTGTTGGTAGCTGTCTCGAAACTATAGGCTTTTTGCCTTGCGCGATTACGCAAAAGACCACTCATCTCGAGGGCTGGCGCGCCCAAAACCACCTACCTCGACTCGCCAGTGAATTCTTCTCGCCGAGTGCATCAAAGTCTTCCGGCCACCGGGGGTGTCCGGCATGACCCACCAGGTCGTCGGCTGCTCAACCTGCAGTGGACACTGGATCGCCGAGGACCTCCACGGCCAGGAGACTACGGAGTGTCCGCTCTGCTTCACCCAGCACCAGACGGACCACCTCAACGTCCTGTTCTCCCACGACGACTTCGACGTCGCCGCCGAAATCCGCTCGAAGATCCTCGCCGAGAAGGCCGGCCATCGCGACCGGTACGAAGCCGAGGACGACTACGGCGAGCTCGCCGACCGCGTCGACGAACTCCACCGGCGCCGCGAAGACGTCCTCGAAGCCGAGGCCGAGCAGTGCTTCGAACAGTTCGACACCGCGTTCGCGGATGAAGTTGAGGCGTCCCTCGACGCCCACCGGGCGCGCGGCGAGTTCCTCGAAGCAGAGGCATGGGCTGTCTTCGAAGACTGGCACGCCGCCATCGCGACCGAGGAAGAAGCGCTGGGAGCGTTTGCACACTTCACTAACGCGTTCGGCGAAGAGCGAGAAGCGTACGAAGAGCGTCGCTCGCCCCGCTGGACGGACGAAGAGCTTCCCGAGATAGGCGAGGGCGGTGACCTCGTCCCGACCCAGCAGGTGCCGGCTAGCTCAGCCGGTATTCTCTCGCTTGATGAATCGATAGCTGGTTTATCCAAGTCGTCGGTGCGCGCTATCGGAGACGCTATCGTCGAGGGACTCCAGGAGACCGCGAAATCGCATGGTCTCGACGTGCTCCACGACCTCCTGGTCGAGGCGAGCGTGGACATCGAGGACGCGGACATCGTATCGCTCGCCGTCCAGACCGCCAAAGGGTCCACGAACGCCGAGGGCCGACTCCGGCGTGCGCTCTGGCATGCGAGCGCTGGCCGACGGACGACCGCCGATGCGTTCGTCGTTCCCCAGCTCCTCTCGGTCGTCGAGGCGACGCCAACGGTCCCCGTCCACGTCGACGATGAGTTCTTCGACCTCCGCCGCGAGCAGCGCGAAGACGTCGCTCGCTACCTCGCCGCGCTCGCCGTCGGGTGCGAAGTCCGGCTCATCGCGACCGGCCGCGTCCACTGGGAGCTCTGGCAGGACCAGCGCGAGCTCCTCCCCGTTAGTCGCGACGACATCAGACCCATCGCTGAAGCACGTCTCGACGAGGCCCGATCTCGACTCGGCCCCGACTCACCCGAAGTCCAGATCCTACGCTGGCTCAGCGAGGAAGACGCCGAGACGTTGTCGTACAGCGCGCTCGACAGCAAACTCGCCGTCTCGACGAGCCGGCGCAGCCAGCTCCTCCACGATGACGAGCGCGGTCTCGTCACGCTCGGCCTCGCCAACGACTTCTCGACGGGGTCGAGCAAGTCCGTCGAACTCCTGCCAGCGGGAACCCGGTTCTTGGAGTGGCTCGACGCCGAATTCGGCACCCAGTCCGAACTCGATGACTGCGTTAGCGATGTGTGCAAGTCGTCCGACGATAGCCGTGTAACCCCGCGCCCGCACACGTGGGGAGGGAGGGCCGCCCGGACCGCATCCGCCTACCGCGCCACCACCAGGTCACACCGCTCCCCCGGTGGGACGCGGTCGCGACGACCGCCTCGACGCCGGAGAACGGCGTCTCGGTGGTCAACTACCCCCTGCAGGAGCAGGACGACCGCGGAAGCCCCCGGTGGTACTACGACTACAACGCCGACCGGCTGGTCGTCGGTGCGGAGTTCACGAACCCGATGCAGTACTGGGTGTGTGTTGCCAGAGCGTTAGCGAGTCCGGCGACCTTCCGCCGTGTCCTGGACGATGGTGACCGTCTCGACGACACTGACGAGATCGCCGCGTTCCTCACTGAGCACAAGCACATCCTCCGGGACTCGCGGTGCCTCGGCTACCTCCCCGACGCCGTCGAGGACGGCGCCGACTACCTCGACGAACTCGAGGAGGCCGAGGAGCACCTGTGCGAACTGACGAAACGCTGGTATTCGGGGGACTACGACTGTGGTGACGCCGAGTTCCGGTCGGTCGTCACTCGGGAAGCGCTCGGCCTCGCCGGGACGATGGTCCACCTCCTGGACCTCGTCGACGTCGACGTCGTCCGGCAGGTGCGCCTCCCCCGCCAGAACGGTGGGCGTTCTGACGTACTTAAGAAGGAACAGCGGCTTACCCTTGTCAAATCCCTCGTTACCGGCGTCTCCATCCAGTCGACGTACCGTCACTCGGCAGTCTACCGCCAGCTGTTCGAGCCCCGTGACGACAAGCACGACGCGGCGATCGTCCCGACCGTCGACGCCGAGGACCCGTTCGGTCGGCTCATCGGTCGCGTCTGCATCGTCGGCGACCTCGGCCAAGAGGAGGACGCGCTCGTCGAGGATCTCCGCGACCGCCTCGGTTCGCCCGCCGAACTCCGAGAGGACGCGCCCGACATCCGAGTCCGAGTTCCAGTCGAAGCAACGGGGGACCTCACTCGGCCGCGGTTCGCGAGCGCCGTCGAACGGATGTGCTCGGCCCGCGGTCTCAACGTGACCCGGGAGACCGTCTCGACGCTCCGGCTCTTCGTCGAGACGCCGTTCGATGCGGCGAAAGCAGTGTTCGCCTTAGAAGAGGAGGACGAGCAGCGGGACATCCGGCTGTCGGAAGTCCGGTACGGCCTCTCTGAACTGGATGTCACACGGGTTCTGCCGTGGGAGACGCCGGGCGTCCGGTCGCTTGTCGCGACGCTCCTGGAGGCGAGGGGTCCGCTTGCGGTGTCGGAGCTCGTCGAGCGCGCCGACGTCTCGCGTCGGACGTGGCAGAACCACCGCGACTGGCTCGTCGGCATGGGCCTCCTGGAGGAGACGCCCGGCGGCTACCGGCTCGTCCTCTCCTTCAAGAACGACGAGGAGCGGTACTGGGACATCCGACCGTGGTTCGTTCGCGTCGACGGCGAGGACGAGCTGCCGTTCGAGGTCGCGGTGCGAAGTCTCGCGACCGAGTTAGCGGTCGGCCTTCCCGACGGTGAGCGAGGTGAGGCCCTCCGCCGGGTCCAGGGCTGGCCGATGGATCTCGACGCTGTTCGCGAGCACTGGCCGCGCATCGAGTCGTGGCTTCGAGTCCTCCGAGCGGTGACCGCGGCGCCGGGAAGCCGTGAGGTCGAGACTCCGGAACCGGTGGTGTTCGGATCGTCGTCCGGCCAAGTGAGTCTCCAGCAGTCGGTCGAGGGAGGTGCGTCGGCGTGACTCTCGAGGGACGGGTCTGGCCGTCGACAGTAGTCAAGTCGGTGTGCTATGAGCTCGGCGCAGCAGACCGAGAACACCCAACGGAACTCGCGGTTGCCCGAGAGTTCTGCAAGTCGGAGGAGGCGGACTTCGAGTCGTTGGAACCGAAGGACTGGCTGCTTGCGGTGTTCGCGAGCGGCGGGGAGATCTGCCTTCGAATCGACGAGATCCCTGAGGTCGCGTACATCGGGTACGAGGACCAGACGCTGACCGCGTCGGTCTACAACAACGTGTTCCTCCGGCGGAGGACGACAACGCTGGACAGCGAGGAGGCAAAGGAGTTGATTGAGCGGTTCACGCCACAACTCACCCTTCGGCGGAGCACTCCCTTCGGTGATGGTGAAGGTGGTGAGTCGGCGTGAGGCCGGATTCGAACGCGCAGGCGTTCCGAAAGCTGAAGGACGATATCGGGGAGAACCCGGCTCAGTTCCTCGACCGGCCACTCCGCAGTGATGGCGAGCTCCCGCTGATGATTCGGGACCGTATCAAGGGCATCGACCGGTTGGCGGTCCTCCACGCCTACCGCGCGGTCGAACGGAAACTCCAGCGGGGGAAGGATATCCAGAACCTGCCGGACTCCGTCGACCCCGACGCGCTCGACTTCTACGAGCACGACATCGAACCGGGACGCCAGCGAGTGTTGGACGCGCTCGACGCTCGCCAGCAGTACCTCGAAGAGCACGGCGAGCGCAACCTCCCCGACTGGACTGCGGAGGAGCGCCGGGAGCGCGCTGTCAAGTTGTACGAGGGGTCGGGGAAGAACGAGCGGAGTACTGAGGAGGAGTCGTTGTCGGCGTCGCAGAAGCTGGCGCGGATGCGGTCGGAGCGAGGTGAAGCCTGACCATGGCGTTTCGCCCAGTGAAAGCTATTCGTGGTAATCTGGCTGACAACGTAAGCAAATTATCGAGAAAACTTATAATGTTACGACCGCCACGAGTTATCTGTACCAGCCACCTACCACAACACCGAGACAAAGCCACCCTCGCGGGACGCCCCACAACGGGGCGGATGACCCCGAGGGAGACAGCCTGCGGTTTCTCCTCCTTCGACGGTGACATACGATGAAGGGCCAGGATGCAATCTGTCCGGAGAGCGGCGCCCGTCTCTCGGAAGACCGACATCCGGACGAGCGCCGTCGCCCCTATCGAGCACCCGAGGACGAGAGTGGACTGCTCACGACCGGCGAACACTGCTCGTCGAGAGGCGCGCTCATCACGTTCTTCCGACGCACCCACCGCGGCATGCACGACGGCGACCTCGACCGCAACCTGCTCCGGCGAGCCGCGCTCCACCTCTACCAGCTCAAGCGAGCAAGCGACGCTCGCGACGAATGGATTTGGTACGCGCTCTGCGAGCGCCTCCACCGCGACGGCTACGACGTCGCCTGGATGCGCGCCGTGGTCGACCCCGTCTGCCCGCACTGCGGGAGTGAGCTCACCGCCGAACTCGCCCCACGCGATGAGGTTCTCCCGAAGTGCGGCGCCAGCTGCAGAGGAGACCAATTCCTCGCGGGCGATATCGCCAACGCCATCCGCAGGACGTTCAACCAGGCGTTCGACAAGCACGTCGAACGCGGCCACCTCAAGATCGCGTAACCTTCTCAGCGATGTCCACCGACACGCCCACCCCCGAGGTTCCACGAGAGCCGAGTGCGTTCCACCCGTCAATCCACTTCGGCCAGCAGACGACGGACGCCGGCACCGACCGGAAGCGCCACCTCGACGGCGAGATCATCGACGGCTGCATCGAACGCGGTGACCGTCGAAAGCGAACCGACAGCATCTACTGGCTACGAGAGACGTTCGACGCCGTCACCTATCGACTCGTCGTCAACATCGACGACAACGAGGTGATTACGGGCTACCCCATCGGCATCGACCCGAACGCTGCTAAACAACTTGGAAGCCGTTGGACGGACGACCAAGTCGAGGATATTCTCCACTTCATTCGGACCGACCCACGGACTGAAACAGACCAGTAGTCCCGATGATGCGCGCGGCCAGTCTGTCATCCACCCCTATCCAACTCAGTTCGTCCTCGCGACGCCGTGTGCTGAGGGACTCTTTCGATACACGAACCCAGTCATGCAACGCCAGCCACCGATCGAACTCGCGCTCGGAGCACCACTCCAAGTCCGCGAGGAAGGCGACGTCACTGTCGTCGGCATCCGCGACTCGACCGGGTGCTGGTGTGAACTGAAACGGATTCACGAGTAGACCCCAGCATCGAACCCATCATGAGTACGAAACAACCCGTCTGGTTCTGCCCGACGGAAGTCATCGACCACAACTGCGAAATCGCCAGACACATGGACATCCGCGCATGGAAAGCCCTTAAAGCAGCGTTCATCTCCACCCTTATCCTCGGCCTCGCCGGCTACGCGATCCACCGAGGAGCCGACCCGACCAGCATCGCACTCGCCGCGCTCGCGATTACCGCGCTGCTCAACGGCGTTGAACTCCGAGAACTGGCCGCTGTCAAGGGCATCCAGGTCGTCCGCGAAGGCGACCCGGCCAACAAGACCGAGACCGACGAGAAGACGGACACCCAGCGATCGGAGTCGAAGCGATGAACGTCGACCACGTCCTCACCCTCGCCAACTCCCCGCTCGCCCAAGCGGTCGCGGCGCTGCTCGTCGGACTCCTCGGCACCGTCCACCGCTACCGACAGACCGGTAAAGTTCCGCTCGCCGGCGTTCCGTGGCGAGCCCTCCGCCGAGTGATCTACGCCGGTCGCCGGCGTTGGTTCACCGTCGAGCGTCCGACGGTCGACGCAGCGCTCCGCCTCGTCGACAGGCCCGTCGAGGACGTCCGCGCGACGCTCGCCGAGCAGTCCTACAACCCCGGTTGGTTGCTCTCTTACCACTACTACGGCGAGGACCTCAACGCCAGACGGTACTTCTACGACCCGACGCGGCCACACCCGCACCGTCAGCTCCACATCCGGGGCTTCAAAACCGGCGAGGGCGTCGAGCTCGTCGCCCACGAAGAGCCGGCGCCGGAGCATCACCCGCGAGCGCACCTGAAGGAGGTCGACATGCACGACGCGACCACGTGGGTCCACGAGAACTGGGATTCGAAGAACCTCGACCCCCGCGGCTTCGAACGACACACCTGACCGATGACGTACATCTACGAGTGCGACGGCTTCTGCGACGAAGGACCCCAGGACCGGCCAGCGCTCACCGCGGAGTTCAGCGAGCAGTGGTTCAAAACAACCACGTACGGCGACCACCTCAAAGAGCACGGGTACGAGCCCGGAGACCTCGTCACCCTCTGTGGCGAATGCACCCGCCAACTCCTCCTCGACTTCTGATGACCTCCGACCCTGAGTTCCGCGACCGCCACCGCCGTCGACTCCACGCCGATCGCGCTGGCGAACAGTGCCCTCGCTGCGGACGCTCGCTCGACACCGCCGACCGCGTCGACGACCACCACCACGACGGCGACCCCACGAACGGCCACCCGAGCAACCTCCGGAAGCGCTGCAAGAACTGCCACCTCGGCGGCGAGCACGACCGCGACGTCGAGACGAAACAACCCCGCGGTCCACGCTCGGGCCCACGACGTCCCCGCACGTCGCCGCGGTGACCCCATGGACCCCCACCAACTGACGGATACCCCATGGACCCCCTCGGAGGACTCAAATGACTGACCGAAACTACGGCGAGCACGGGCGCTGCGAAGCGACCGCGAAGTCCACCGGCGAGCGCTGCAAGAAGTCAGCGATCGGCCCGCACGGGAAGTGCGACTCCCACGGCGGGAAGTCGAAGAAAGGCGCCGACCACCCGAACTACAAGCACGGTGCGTTCAGCAAGTACTTCCGGTCGGACCTCAGCGAGCGCGAAGAGGACGCGCTCGCCGACATGCTCGACGCAGTCGACGACCCCGAGCAGATCAAGGACGTCCTCGCAGAGGTCGCGTTCGAGCACCTCGTGAAGGGCAAACGCTCGGGCGACCCGCGGTTCACGCGAGAGGCCCGCCAGCTGCTCGCAGAGTTCAACATCGTCGACAACACCGACCAGCTCGAAGTCGACGCGAACGTCGACGCCGACCACTCGCTCGACGAGGGCACGAAGGACATCATGCGGGAGGTCCTCCGACGCCGTCGTGAGGATGGTGATTCTGAATGAGCATCGACCCGAACAGTGCGCTCGCCGAGTTGGACCCGGACCAGCAGGCCGAGCAGATCTGGCGTGACCTCGAAGAGCCCGAGCGGCGCCGGGAGGTTCTCAACCCGTTCGAGGATTGCCCGTGGGAGGAGTTCCTCAACGAGCTCACGTACGGGTACATGCAGGGCGAGCGCGACGACTGGATCCCGGTCGCCGACGTCCACCTCGACTGGGTCGAGCGCTTCCGGTCGGACAAGGACGTCGGCCTCCTCGCCCACCGTGACAGCCTGAAGACTACGGCCACGCTCGGCATCGTCATCGCTCACCTGGAGTACATCGACGGGTTTCGCGCGCACTGGATTACGAACACCCAGGGCCAGGCGCACAAGAAGGCCGACACCGAGTTCTGGAAGCTGGTCGAGCGGAACTCCTGGCTGACGAACCTGAACAGCCAGCCGGTCCAGGACACCAAGGAGGTCAAGGAGTTCCAGAACGGCTCGGTGCTCCACGCCGGTTGGCTGTTCGGCGCTATCGAGGGCGACCGGTCGCACCTGCTGATTCTCGACGACCTGATCAAGGAGCACGGCGACGGTGAGACGGACAACGTCCTCACGTGGATCGAGGGCGTCACCGTCCCGATGGTCAAGGACTCGGGGAAGACCGCCATCATCGGCACCCGCAAGCGCCCGGACGACATCTACAGCCACATCGCCGACCGCGAGGCGTACGACTTCACCGAGTACCCAGCCATTCTCGACGTCTGGGACCAAGAGTTCGGGGACGACGACAACTGGGAGGAGCGCCGGCCACCCGAGGACCTCTACACGGAGGTCGACAACCCGCTCTCCGAGGGCGGGGACACCGTCCGCGTCCTGTGGCCGGAGGCACGGGGGCCGCAGTACTTGGCGGACAAGTACGCCCAGATGAGCCCGCACCTGTTCTGGCGGGAGTTCTGCATGGTCATCATGGGCGCGAGCGGGAACCTCATCGAGAAAACCGACGTCGACCAGCTCGTCGACGACGGCGGCTGCTCCATTCGGAACCAAGTCCCGCCTATCAAGATGACGCCCGGCGCCGGCGAGGCGACCGTCGTCGCACACGACCCCGCGCAGTCGTCGACCGGCGACAACGCGGCGTTCGTCGTGTTCCACGTCGGTCGCGACGGTCGACGTCGTCTCCTGGACGCGCACGCCGAGACGGGGATGAAGCCCAGCGCGATCCGGGCGAAGCTCCTCGACCTCGACGACCGGTACGACCCGGCGATGGTCGTCATCGAGTCGAACGGGATGCAGCAGTACGTCGCGAACGACGCCATCGAGTTCAGTGCGTCGCTGCGGTCGAAGGTCACGGGCATCCCAACTACGGGCAAGAAGCACTCGTGGGAGAACGGCATCCCGCGGCTCCGGACGCTCGTCGGGAACGGCGGCATCCAGTTCTACCGCGGCCACGGTCCGACGGAGGACTTCATCCAGGCCGCGCTCTCGCTCAAGCTCAAGGATGGGAAGCTCTCGGGCCACACGCCGGACCTGATTGCGGCGTGGTACATGGCCGAGCAGGGCATCCGCCGGTTGGAGGGCATGGGCGCGCTCGCCGGCGACGACGATGACACTTCAGGAATTTCATACCTATGAGTAAGAACGAATCCGACAGCGATGGCTCGAAGGTGTCGCTGAACGTCGAGGGTATCGGGTCAAACCAGACCGCTTCGAAGGCCGAGAACAGCACCCAGCTCGCCGAGCGCCGCATCCGTACGCTCGGCATCGGCATCAAGCCACCGTACAACCCCGACCGGCTCGCCGCGTTCCTCGAACTGAACGAGACGCACGCCACGTCGGTCCGCAAGAAGGCGCGCTACGAGGTCGGGTTCGGCTTCGACATCGTCCCGCACGAGGACGTCGACCCGGACGACGCGAGCGAGGACGAGCGCGAGACGGTCACCGACTTCTGGCGTAGCCGGGACTCCCGGTGGCTCACCGGCCCCCATCGGTCGGCGGAGCCGACGACGCCCGAGGAGGTGAAGGAACTCGCCCGCCAGGACTACCACTCGATTGGCTGGGCGTGTCTGGAGATCCTGGCGAACGCGGAGGGAGAACCGGTCGGGCTCGCGCACGTCCCGGCGAACACTGTCCGGGTCCGGAAGCCCCGGGCCAGCGAGGACGACGAGCGAGCGATCGGCCATGACGCGCCGAACGACGACCTTCGAGCCCGCGGGTACGTCCAAGTCCGGAACGGCCGCCGGCGTTTCTTCGGCGTCGCCGGCGACCGGTACCGCGGCCAAGGGGACGACGACCGCGAGCCCATCTTCGTCGACAAAGAGAACGGCGACGTCGCGAAGGGGAGCGCGGAAGCGCTCGACAACGGGCCGGCGAACGAACTCATCTTCATCCGCAACCCGAGTCCCCTGGAGCAGGACTATGGCATCCCCGACTGGGTGTCCGCTATCCGGACGATCTCCGCGGACGAGGCGGCGAAGGACTACAACCGCGAGTTCTTCGACAACGACACCATTCCCCGCCTGGTCATCAAGGTGACTGGCGGAGAGCTCTCCGAGGAGTCCAAGCGCGACCTCCGCCAGATGCTCTACGGCCTTCGCGAGGAGTCTCATCGAACGGTCGTTCTCGAGGTCGAGAAGTTCCAGTCCCACCTGGACGAGGACGTCGAGATAGAACTCGAACCGCTCGGCCAGGGTATCAGCGAGGAGATGGACTTCCGGCAGTTCCGCGAGAAGAACGAACACGAGATCGCGAAGGTTCACGAGGTCCCGCCCATCCTCATCGGTGTGACCGAGACGTCGAACCGGGCGAACTCGAAGGAGCAGGTCCACGACTTCGCGACGAACATCATCGCGCCGGAGCAGCACAAGTTCGCCGAGCGGCTCTACCAGATCATCCACCAGAAGGCGTTCGGCGTCTCGGACTGGACCATCGAGTACGAGCTCCGCGGCGCCGACCAGCCGAAGGAAGAGGCCGAGGTCGCTCGCCGGAAGATCCAGGCGGTTCGGGGGGCGATTCCGGTCAACCGGGCGCTGGAGATGGTCGGCGAGGACCCGCTCCCCGAGGACCATCCCGTCGACGGCCAGACGCTCGTCGCGGACGTCGGCAGCGACACCCAGCCAGTCGGTAGCGGGACACCGTCGGGAGGACCCGAGCAGGTGCGCGCCGCAGCGGCGCCGCCCGAGCACAACAAGATCGGCGAGCGCGACTGGGCCGACGTCAAGGCCGACCTGGTCAGCAAGGACCCGATCGAGCAGACGAAGTTCAACAGCTCGAACCTCGACGAGGGCCTCTACGACTTCGGCGAGCAGGAGCTCTTCCTCTCGTTCAAGCGCGAGGAGGGACAGAACTCGCTGTACGCGTACGTGAACGTCCCGACGACGGAGTGGGCGGGCCTCGTGAACGCCTCCAGCCACGGGAGCTACCACTACGACTCCATCCGACTGGAGTACCCCTACGTGGAGATCACGAACTTCCACGACCGACTGCCCGAGGGCCCGGCGCCGGACTCGGAGGACGTCCCGGACGACATTCCTGCATAGGTTTCATCAATGTAAAGACCTCGACCGTCTGGTGCCGACACGGGTCACCACAGTTCACTATTCTGGAGCTGTTCCCAGAGCAAGTTGATTGCTCGCAAGATCTGTTCAAAGGGTATCTCGGAGGATAAGAACTCCCAAATCAGGCGGATTACGATTTGTTGAACCAGATCCTCCAAGGATGGTAATACATCTAAGAATCTGCTAAAGGCATCAGCAGCTTCACTCGGTGTTGATATTCCGTAATTCGACCCGTAGTTCTGCCCATAACCCATATGAAGTGTAGCTATTCTGTAACCACTTAACATATCGCCCAACTGCCGATGATCCAGGGAGCGACCCGACTCCCCTGTGTGAGGTTCGACCGGGCTGAACTGACTTTTCGACCACCATGACGGAAAAAGACATAGCGCGCGGCGAGAAGCGCGGCGTCCTCTCGACCGGTCGAGCCCAAAAGCTCGGGAAGACCAAGGACGCCGACGCAGACGCCGACGACGAAGATGAGGAGGGCTGAAACATGCCCCCCGTGAATAAGTCCGACAAGTCGACCCTCCGGAAGGACGTCGACTTCGTCGCGAAGGACGACCAGGAGCAGATCGCCACCGGAATCGTGATGGTGCCCTGGGCGGTCGACCTCCAGGGCGACTGGGAGCGACCGGAGACGATCGCCCAGTTCGCCGAGCAGTTCGAGAACTTCGAGGCGGTCGGCGAAGCCGGCGGCGGCGTCATGCACGCCGTGTTCCCCGACGAACACGCCTCGCTCGAACGCAACGAGGTCCTCGACGAAGCCACGGACATCGGTGGCACGACCGCCCCCGAAGGTGCGTGGGTTCAGAGTTGGAAGTTCGAGGACGAGGAGCTCTGGAGCCTCGTCGACGACGGCATCCTCGAAGGCTACTCGATCGGCGCCATCAACGTCTCGTGGGATGGCCCGATGGAGCAGGACGAACTCCCCGACGAGGTCTCCCTCCCTGACGACGCTCCCGAGGACGCCCTCGTATGGGAGCTCGTCGACGGCATCATCCGCGAGGTCTCGGCCGTCGACATCCCGGCGGTACCAGACGCTCAGATTCTGGAGACGAAGGCCGACGCCGAGAAGCGACTCGCCGACCACCTCGGCAACCGCGACGGCTTCATCGAGGAAGCCCAGCAGCGCGGTCACTCCGATGACGAGGCCGAGCGCCTCTGGGAGTACCTCAACCGCGCGGTCGACGTCGAGGGCGCGGGCGAGCCCGGCTCGAAGGGCCTGCTCGCGTCTGCAGGAAAGGCGTTCCTCAGAGTACTCTCCGGGACCGATGACGACAAGGCGGTGTCCGAGGCCCCGGACCGCGGTCGCGAGAAAGACGCGGGCGGCTTCGAGGCGGACATCTTCCGCGTTGTCGCCCCAGAGGACAAGGCCGAGAACTACGAGGACGAGGTCCTCGGAATCGGGGTCGACTTCCCGAACAGCGACGTGTACGTCGACTGGCGAAACGAGGTGTTCCCGGACGAGCTGGACGAGCCGCACGTCAGCATCTACGGGAGTACCAGTGACCTCGAACAGGCGACCGGCAACACCACTGAGCAGATGGACACGCTGAACGCGAAGGCAGCGAAGACGCTGTTCGGCGCATCCGGCCTGCAGGTGGACCCGATCGACAAGGAGGGCCGCACGCTCTCGACGGCGAACCGCCACCGCCTGTATGCCACCATCGACGCCAGTCTGGATGTCCTCCAGGACGCCGGCGTCGACCACGGCATGACACGATTCACCGATCGCGAGGACACGACCTTCGATCTCTCCGAGCACAGCGCCCGGACGTGGGCCGACGACGGCGACGAAGACGAGGACGACGAGAACGAGGACGAGGAGGTAGAGAACGACAAGAACGCCGCCGGCGGCGACACGCCGGACGACGAGAGCGGCACGGAGACCGCTGACGACATGACCAACGAGAACGACACCGAGCCCCCGAGTGGGCCAAGGAACTCCAGGAACAGCTCACCGAACAGTCCAAGCGCATCGACGACCTCGCCGACACCGACGGCGACGAGGGCGAGAAGGATGCCAGCGACGACGTCGACCCGATGGAGGACGCGCCCGAGTGGGCGAAGTCCCTAAAGTCGGACATCGACGAGCAGGCCGAGCGCATCGACACCATCAGCCAGCAGTCCGGCTACAGCGACCAGCTGGAAGCCTCGGCTGAAACGGACGAGAACGACGAAGACGGCCTCACCGCGATCGGGAAGGCGCTGTCCTAACGGAGCGATTTCTACATGGGAACGAACACCACTATCGACGCAGTACGGCAGCAGAACCAGCAGGCGACTCTCTCGCAGAAGGACATCGGGCTGACGGAACTCGACGGCTTCCAGCTTCCGAGCGCAGTCACCGAGGAGTTCCTCGACCGGATGCAGAAGGAGGTCAACATCCTCGGCATGGCGGACACCATGACGCTGGCTCGCCTCGAGCAGGAAGTCCCGCAGTTCGGTGTCCCGCGACTCTCCGGCCACGCTCGTGCCGAGGAGGCCTCTCGGACGACGAACTCCGCGGCGGAGTCGGGCGAAGTCAAGTTCAACGCGACGGACCAGTCGTACTACATCCTCGTCGAGCCCAAGCGCGACGCGCTGAAGAACACGCACTACGGGCCCGACCAGTTCGGCGACTACATCATCGACCAGTTCGTCCAGCGCTGGGGCAACGACATCGGCCTCATCGGCATCCGCGCCGGTGCATCTAGCGGCAACCTCCAGTCCATCGGCGGTGCGGCCGAACTCGACACCACGTGGAACGGCTGGCTCGCCATCGCAGAAGGAAGCGACTCGGCGTCGGACCGCATCGGCCTTGAGGACACGGCCGACGCGGAAACCAGCACGATGCCGCAGGTCGATATGGCTGGCGCGTCGGTCGACACGCAGATGTTCGACGACACAATCACGACGCTCGACTCGCGGTTCCGCGACCCCGACCGTGTCAAGTTCCTCTGCAACCCCGACCAGGTCCAGGCCTACACCATGAGCCTGACCGAGCGCGAAGACCCGCTCGGCTCGGCGGTCATCTTCGGCGACTCCGACATCACGCCGTTCAGCTACGACGTCGTTGGCGTGAACGGCTGGCCGACCAGCTACGCGATGCTCACGGACCCCGAGAACCTTGCGTTCGGGCTCTTCGAGCAGATGGAGCTCGACCAGACGACGGACACCGACAAGGTCCACGAGAACCGGCTGCACTCCCGGAATTGGCTGGAGGGCCAGTTCGACTTCCAGATCAAGCGGATGCAGGCCGGCGTGCTCGTGAAGAACATCGCGGACCCGGCGGCCTAACGGAGTAATCTGAGATGACACTCTACACCGAGACTGACGAGCACGGTACCGAGTACCTTGTCAGCACCAACGGAAACGCCGAGCACCGGCTCCGTCTCGACGACCACGAACGCCAGGAGATCCGTCGAATCGCAGACGACCTCGACGACGACGATGGACCTGAAAAGGGCGACCTCGGGACGTTCGTCGACACAGACGGGGCAGAGCACAATGCAGTCGTGACCAAGGTCTGGGACTCGAACACCGTCAACCTGGCCTACACCGTCGACGGTGGCGGAATGACCGAAGCGACCAGCGTCACGCTCGACTCGGAGACGTACGCGTTCGAACCCGGAGGCTGGTAACCGATGGCTGGACCAACCACCAACGCAGAGATCCGTGAGCGCTACGAGAACGGCAAGCATCTCGCCGATGGTGCGGTGGGCAACGTGGTCACCGACAGTCCGGCGAACGCCGCAGACACGGTGGTCGGCGCCGACACGGACGTTCACGTCGTCACTGCGGACGGGACGAACACGGTCGACCTCAGCGGCGCCGCGGAGGCTGGCCGTGTGGTCACCGTCGTCCACAACGGCGGCGCGGCTACGCCGACGCTGTCGTTCACCGATGCGGACTTCGTCGGGACGGGCCCGGCGAACATCACGAGCGCGGGCGCGACTGCGACCGTCTGCAACGTCGACGGAACCGCCAGCGGCTGGGTCGTCATCGCGACCGGGAGTGCCTGACCATGCCACGAGTTGAGAAAACCGACGGTGGCCTGGTGTACCTCCGGCCGCTCGACCGCCGATTCGAGATCGGAGATCAGGTGGACGTCGACGAGGAGATGGCCGCGTACCTCTGCGAGGAGCGCGGCGACTTCGAGTACGTCCGCGACATCGAGGCACGCGCCGCCGAGGTCAAGGAGTCGCTGGTTGATGAACCAGCGTCCGACGAGGAGGAGACCACCGAAGGCGAAGACGGATCCAACACCTGCGACGTCGTCAAGTCCGACGGAGAGGTGTGTGGTCGAGACCTTCCCTGCGCGTACCACTCCGACGAGGAGGCCTAATCCATGCCGGCGTGGGACGCCAGCACCGTCCTCGCGACCTCGAAGACGTTCGGTGCGTCCGAGACAGTGTCCGCCTCGGTCGACGGCTACCACACGCCCGCGGTCTGCGTCGCGCTGGAGGGACTCAACGGGAACGCCGACGACACGATCACCATCGAGATCGTCGGCGACGCGGGGACGTACGATGTCGACAGTCGGACGCTCAACGCGACCGGGTCCTACGTCGTCGACGTCCCACAAGCCGACACCGTCCAGCTGACGAGTGCGAACGGCACGACCATCAGCGCCGAAGTGCGGAACAACCCGAGGTAGTGAGTCATGCCAACTGGGTACTGTACCGTCGAGGATGTCCGCCGAGCGCTGCGAGAAGCATCACTCCCGGGTGACGTCGAGCAGGACCGCAACATCGTACTCGACGCGATCACGTCGCAGACCGAGTGGCTGGAAAAGACCATCAGCCGGCACTGGTACATCCCAGGTGGTATCAGCGAGGACTCGGACAACCTCATCCCGACAGGCCCGAACTCTCGCGACGACGAGCACGACATCCCCACGCACGGGGCGCTCGTCGACGGTGCGAGCGAGCGCGAACGCTTCCGGTACAGCCGGAACAGCGACGCACTACTCGAAGCCGGCCCTCGCCACGACCGCCAGCGCTGGCAAGACCTCCGCCGCGAGCCGAAACAAGAAATCCGGCTCTCGACCGGCAACATCTACGAGGAGGACATCCCGGCCTACACTCGGATTCGGCTCGCACGGAAGGACGTCAAGGCGATCACCGAACTCTCGGTCGTCAACAAGAAGGGCGGGTACGACGACTGGGTCGCCTCCAGCGACTACACCGGCGGTGTCGGCAACCAGCACCGAGGTAAGGACTACTGGGTGCGCATCAACAACGGCGGCGTCTCCGAGCTCTATCTGAACGTCCACTCGATAGACGACGATATCCCGTCGCTGTCGAACGCCGTGTACGCCGCGCTCGATTACGGCCACGAGGGCATCCCCCGGAACGTCCGGCGAGCGGTCGCATTCTTGGCCGGGTCTGATCTGGTCGAGGAGGCCGTCGTGGAGATTCCGCAGAACGCGACGGTGTACAACATCGAGACGAAGGCTGACGAGATGCGGTCGAAGGCCGAGGAACTGCTCGATGTCTACCACGAAGGCAACCTGGGAATCAACCAATGAAGCTCGACAGTAGCTTCGAGGACGATCTCCGCGAGGCCGTCTTGGACGAGGCTGAACACGAACTCATAGGGAAGCAAGGTAACCTCGTTCACGAAGCCGTCCAGTTCACCCACGACCGCCTCCGCGAGTACGGACGGGAGTTTGACTACCGAGTCGACTCCATCATCGACAGCTTCGGCGGTGTCGAGGTAGATCGGTCCGCCAACCGGCTCACCATTCGGTGGGGCTGGACGCACGAAGCGATGGTCTATCTCGAGTTCGGCACGAGCGACCACACCATCGAGGGTGACCCCGTGCTCTCGTTCGTCTGGGAAGAGCGCCACAATCCACCGGAGTGGGTTCGTGAAGAGTTCGACCAGGAGGGCAACGGCTACCGCGTGTTCCTGCCAGAGGTCGAGGTCGCTGGCGTGAAGGAGACGCGAGCAGCCCGGGACGCATTGAACTGGCTTCGTCGGGAGGTCCAGTCATGAGCGCTCCGGAAGTCGAGTGGGTACTCACCCAACTCGGTTCCGTCGTTGGCTCGCTCACCACGCCCCTGAAGCGAGTCGACCGCGACGAGAGCAAGATCCTCGATGGAAGTATTCGGTCGCGGACGGCCGAGTTGGAGAAGGCGAATTACGTCGGTGCGACGCTCTCGGATGTTACGAGTCAGCCGATCGGGACGGAGTACGACCACTCGCGGGAGGCCGTCGTCGGTGTTCGCATTGAAGGCCTCACGCACCGCGAGTTCGGGTACGTCGACCCGAACGGCAGTAGCGGCATTCCGTTCGACAACGACGGCGGGCTCGTCTCCCGTGTCCGGGATGCACTGCTCGTCGAACGGACGTATCCGAACGCGGGCGGGGCGAACGTGACGTACACCGACTTACGGATTACGAACGAGGCGCCGCAGTCGAGCAACTACGCGGATTACTATCGCACCGACTTCGACGTCGTGTTCAACGGTTACGAAGACCTACCATGACCAGAACCAGCAGTACCCCACCTGACGGAGGCACAGCACGATGACCGGCGCCGGAACCAGCACGGTCGCGTACGGCATCGAATCGAGTTTCATGGGGTCGGTGGTGGACGACGACACCGACTCCTCGCCGGACTACTACCTGCCAGGCAAGAACGTCACCATCGAGGAGATCGAGCTGTCGAACCAGCTCCAGCGCATCCGCGACCCCGATAGCGTCGAGTCGGTCGAGAGCATCGAGGGCAACCTCGAAGGCGCGTTCTCGGCGTCGTGGATCGCGAAACACTGGAACCATCACAACTTCATCTTTAACGACGCCGGAACCGGGTTTGCACCGGGGCTCGCCGCGTCGTCACGGTGGTATCTCGGTATCGACTACCTCACCGGGACCGCGGAGCGCGAACTCATCGGTGTCGTACCCACGCAGTACCAGATTCGGTACGAGCAGGGTGGTCCGGTACGCGTCAGCGTGACCTGCATCTACGCCGACGAGAAGCTCGCGACGAGCATCACCCCGTCGACCATCGAGGACCCCGGAACGGTCTACCAGTGGCACGGCACGTCGCTCGACGTGAATACGACGACGCAGGCGAAGCTTCAGTCCTCGACGCTCCAAATTAGCAATATCGCCCGCTTCCAGCGTGGGTCCGGCCGAAAGCCCATCGACGCGGTCATCGCGGCGCCGGAGGCATCGCTGTCGGCGGACACGACCATGACCGAGACGGACCAACTCGCGCTCGCGTACGGTGCGGCCGGCTCGACCGCGCCCCAGGACTCCGTCGGCGGTGTGTCCGCTTCGTTCGCGGTGACGAACGGCGGCGGGACGACGAAGACGTTCAACCTCTCGGAGGTCACGCCAGACACGTACAACTGGAGCGACCTCGTCAGCGCGGAGAACGACATGAACGAGAATCTCGACTACCAGGTCAACGGGGTGACGGTCGCGTAATGCCGCTTCGAACTGAAACCATCGAGTTCGCCGAGGAGATCCAGCGACTCGAAGACGAACGCGAAGAACTCGCCGAGCAGCTCGCCGACCTCGACGACGACAACCCAGTCGTTCCCGAGCTCGCGCAGCGCGGCCACGAAATCGACACTCACCTGAAGGGGCTTCGATGGGCGCGCGACGAAGCACACACCGACACCGTCATCTCGAACTGGACGACGCCTGCAGAGCACGTGACTCTCGCTGGCCTCACCGGCGGTGAGTTCGGCGCCGTCGAGGACACGCTCGTCTCGGAGGCCGCTGCTCGCGGGCAGAGTAGCCCCGGAGATGGTGCGACGCGCGTCCATCTCGTCGCCAAGGGCACGGTGGACGCCCCATACCTCCCGGACGAGGATGACGAGAAGAAGACGGTCGCGGCGGTTGCGCAACTCCCGATTCCGTTCTTGAAGTGGGCGGAGGCTCGCGTCGACGAGCTCACGTCGGTCGGGGAAGAGGAGGGAAACTCCTTCGGGCGATTAGTAGCGGAGAAGCGAGCGAAGAAGACGTCGACCGACAAGTAGCTCTCGACTACGTGAAGGCGCTGGCCTTTCATCGTGGTCTTGATCCGCGCATCGTCGAGGAGCTTCCGTGGCGAACCATCGAGTGTTACCTCGTCGTCCACGACCTCCTTAACGCTCAGGAGGTGTTCGCGGCGTTCGGAGAGGGTAAATGATTAAACCATCGGGAAATCAAACACGTCCCAATGGATATAGAAACCGCTCGCTCGGTTAAATTAGACCCTCGCGTTTCGAAGGCACTGGAGTACGCATCCTACGGTTTCCTCCTTCTGGCGATTCTTCCAGTTATTGACGGGAACTACGTGAATGCGGCCATGCACGCGGGAGGTGCCCTCTTACTGTACCAGACCAGTCAGTATCGGCTGGTAATCCATACTCTCCAGTCTGAATAGCTCCCCGAACGGTTCGGGTGAAGTAACGGCCGTTTTTCAATCATGACAAGCTTCAGCACTAAGAGCCTCCTGCAAGTCGAGGTAGAGAAATCCTCGCTTCGAGATGCTCGAAAAGAGATTCAGAGCGGAATCGGAGACGTCACCGTCCAGGTGGACGCATCGTCGGCGTCGTCCCAGCTGGCGAACGCGGGCGGCGGTGACGCGGTCGAACGAGCATCCCGGGAGCGAGCGATGTCGCGGCAGTTGCTCGACGCCCAGACGGACGTCCTCTCGGGGCTCCGTGAGGACCTCCAGGAGCGTCCCGTCCTCGACGAATGGGAGATCGAGCATGACCTTAGCCGGACCCGGAACGATCTCCTTCGGGAGCTCCTGGAGGTAACCGAGAAGGGGAACCTTCGCGGTCGTGCTGGGGGTGGAGGTCTTGGCGGGATGCTCGGTGGAACGCTCTCGATTGCGAGCCTGATCGGGAAGGTAGGCGCGTCGGCGCTTATCACTGGCACGGTCGGTATCAGTGGCCTCATCTCGGGAAGCATCGGCGCCTACGAAATCGTCTCTGGGACCGTCAAGTCGGTAGACCTCATTTCAGGGACCGTCAGCGCGACGGACCTTATCACTGGGATCGTTCCTGCAGCGGACATCTTGAACGGGACCGTAGGTATCGCGTCATTCATCACAGGGACTATCACCATCTCCGAGTTCATCAAGAAGGATAGCAACGGAGACGACGGCGGTGATGCGGCCCCACCGCCAACACCGAACGAGTGGCCTGGACCTGGACCCCATCCTGGCCTCGGCCGGCCGGACAGATCCCCGGCGGTCACTCGTCCGAACGATGGCGGGCGCAGTAATCCGAGCCTCGTCGACCAGCTCCTCGGGACAGGGGCAGCGACTGCCTCCGTCTTGTGGAATACTCTTCCTGGAAACAATGCCGTCGAAGGAGCAGGACGGTGGGCAATGGACAATCCAGGGAAGGCAGCAGGCGCCGCCGGCCTGGGACTCGCTGCTGGCGGCCTCGCGCTTGCTGACGGTCCTCTTCCGTTCGGTGAAATGGCCGGAGGAGCTCTCCTCAGAGGTAGCGGTCTCCTCGCCTTGAGCGGCAGTGCAGGCGCGAAGAACGGGAGAGATACGAGAAGAAACAAAGCACGAGAACGGAAGCAGCAGCGCCCGAAGGTCGAATACTCGCCAACCTACAACGTCGACCTCTCGGAGCTGAAGCGGAAGCAGCGGCGGGAGACACGGAAATTGGAGCGCCGTGTGAAGAAGCTCGAAAAGGAGTTCGACGGGAACGGATCCTGGAGGAGATAGCATGGTCGAATCGAACGTAGCTCTCGAAATCGATGCCGACGTCGACGGAGACGGAACGAAAGAAACCGGGAGGTTCGAGTTCAAATCGGTGGACGTCGAGGAGTCCATTCGAACGGGCTACCTGATAGACAGCGCTGGCGATAACCTGTACGCGTTCTTCGTCGGTCTCCTCGACGATGGCGCATCAAAGCGAAAAGGAATCAGTCTCGACCAGGGCGGCGGTCAGCACGTCTTCGAGATCGACTTCATGGGCTGGACCGGTGAAACCGGCCAGTGGGGATCCAGCCCGGACCCCGCTAAGGGGCCGAACAAACGCACGGCAACGGGAGCGGATCGTATCACCCGAATGAACGTGTTCATGAACTACCTCCGGGTCGGCCAGACGGACAGTATCACGCCTGCCCGCTTCGAGTATGGCCAGTACACCCCAAACGGATTTCTCGACGATCATCTCGACGTCGCGGTCGAGAGTCCGAACATGGTCCCTCCAAAAGACGAGTCGAGCATCTTCGATGGAAGCCTCACGGTCGTCGAAATCGCGGACCTGAACGACGTGTTCGACGGAATGCAACAGACCGAATCATAACATGACCGACCTGCTTTTGTACGCGCTCGCTCTCCCAAGGGCGGGCCAAACCCAGACCGAACAGCAGCAGCGCCAGAACCTGAGCAAACACGGCCTCCTCGACAACGACTCCGGCGTGGTCCAGCATGTGAGTTCTGAACCCGGAACGCGGGCGCTGTCCGGCGTCTACCGGGGGAAGTACGCGGAGAAGATGGCGTCGGAACTCGAAGAGCTCGCAACCGCAGCGGGCGACAGCTCACTCCCGCTTGCGGGACGTGGGACGTCGACGCCGATGGACGGCTACTACTCGGTCGAGGAAGCAGACGTCCGACCGGCAGATCCGAAGGCTCAGAACCTCTATCGGTATCGGTTGTCGCTCGCGAAGGACGGGACCCGAGCATCGCGACGGCGCGCGATCTCGACGACGGTGGTTCAGGTCGAGAACGACCTCGGGAACGACCAGACCGCGCTCGTCGGCGTGCCGACCGCAGCGGAGGACGTCCGATGGAGTGACTCGGAGTCCAAGCAGACCGAGGCGGTCGCGGTTGTCGAGACCCGGAGCGCAGAGCTCGGTGATGTAGACGTCGTCGACGCGAAAGCGAGTTCGTTCACGAACCCGACGCTCGTCTACGACGTTGACTACACCGCGGAGGCGGATGTCGACGTTCGGGTCTGGGATACCCAGGGTCACGGCTCGAAACTTGACGGAGACGGCTATCTGCAGTGGAAGAAGGTGTTCTCGACGAGTCACGATTTCTCCGGAAATCCGGTGTGCGATAACGGCCTCGTCCGCCTCACGTTCGACACCGCGGCGAACTCACTCGCGGTCGAGGAGTGGGACTCGTCGACGAGCACCTGGTCGGCGGTCGCGCTCGGCACGTCGAACTGGGAGCTCGCCGGTCTGGACGTCACGGAGATCGGGCTCGCGAGCATCGAGGCGCAGGTCCGATTCGAGGATCCGAGTCAGTCGCCGACCGCAGAGTACTATCTGAACATGAGTCTGAAGCGGGGTTGGGAGTGGCCGCTCTGGACGGTGCCGGAGAACGAGACGCCGCCGACGCCGTCGGGGCTCCAGGATCTCCTCGCGCCGGTCGCGTCCGGTTCGGATTATGATCCGCAGGAGGTTCAGACGCTGGTGGATCGATCGGAGGTGCGAAAGTAGATGGTCGTCATCGACAACTTCGAAGACGGGGACACCTCAGCATACACGCAACACTGGAACGACGAAAAATTCAACGCCAGCACGAGTCGTGTCTACAGCGGGACGTACTCCGGCCACGTAAACGCCGACACAGACGGCGGGGGCATCTACTATTCGTCCAGAGGACTTCCCAATTACCCGCCCAAAGGCTCCACCTTCTCGGGATACTTCAACCACGCCGGGCAATATAACCGCCTGGGGGTACTGTTCGGCGGCTCCTCTGTCAACGGCTGTTACGAGGTCCACGTCACCCCGCAGTATGACAACATCTACATCTTCGACCGCACAGGGAGTTCGGTCAACAGTCGCACCATGCTTGCTTCTGCAAACGCGACCATCCCGGATACGCATGGATGGTTCAAGATAGAAGTCGACTGGCAGGACACGATAACGGCCCGAGTCTACAACCAGTCCGGTGCGCTCGCTGGGGAAGTCTCCGTCACAGACAGCAGGTATTCGACCGGCGGGTTCGGGTTTTACTTCGAAGGAGGGTCCAGCAACGTCAATTTCTATACGGACTACTGGACGTATTCTGCGCCACCGGCCGCACCGTCGAACCTCGCCGCTTCCGCGACCGCGGACGACGTGTCGCTCTCGTGGGACGACAACAGCAACAACGAAGACGGGTTCCGGATAGAGCGTGCCCACGACGGGTCGGGATTCAGCGAAATCGCCACCGTCAACGCGGGGGTGACGACATACGATGATCCGAACGTCCTCGACGGCGAACTGTACACCTACAGAGTCAGGGCGTACAACGCCTCCGGCACCTCATCGTATTCGAACGAGGATTCGGCGACGACCAGTCTGTCCGCTCCGTCCGGGGCGTCCCAGACCGTCGACACCCCGACCGCTATCACGCTCAGCTTCACGGATAACACCGACAACGAAACCAGCTTCCGAGTCGAGAAGTCCGTCGATGGCGGTGCATGGACCCACGTTACGGACCTCTCGGCGAACACGACAAGCCAACAGTTCACCGTCTCGAAGAGCGCAGACACCTTCCAGTGGCGGATTCGTGCGGAAACCGAACACACCACCAGCGGATGGGCGACGACCGGGACGGCCGCGACGGACGGCTCCGGGCTGACCGCGACGGTCGCGAGCGGCACCAAAATCGACCTCGGGTGGGATGCGAAACCCGACGCCGACGAGTACCACCTCTACCGGGCGCAAGCATCCAGTTCGTCTCTCGCTGACTACACCCAGATAGCGACTATTGCGGCTGGAACCACAACACACTCGGATACCGGATTGGAGTCCGGCGAGGAGTACCACTACCGCCTCGCACCGGTCTACGGCACCACGGAAGACAACCCGTCGGTCAACGTCGCTGCGACCACCTCGCTCCCAGCGGCGTCGGGGGTCACGCTCGACACGTCGACCCAGAATGAGATCGGTGTCAGTTGGACGCGGAACGACAACTCCAGCGACGGCGTCTGGGAGATCTATCGGTCGACCGATGGCAGTCTGGGGACGCTCCAGACGACGATCTCGACGCTGAGCACCACCTCGTGGACGGACACTCCCGTCCCCGACGGTGAGAAATACTACTACACGATTCGGCGTGTCACCGACCATGCGTCGGCGGACTCCTCACAGGTATCGGCGACGACCATCCTCCCCGCGCCGGTCATCGACTCACTCACGGTTTCCGGGGACCAGTTCGAAGTCGCATTCCAGGACCGGAGTGACAACGAGGACGAGTTCCGCGTCTACCTCCGACCGACAGGGACGGCCTCGTGGACGTTCGACGGGACGGCCGCAGCAGACGCGACGTCCTACACGACTACGAGCCAGCGCGACGGTGAGGAGTACGAGCTGAAGGTCGCCGCCTATACCGAGGATGCTGAATCGGATTCGGGCGTGGTGACCGCGACGACCGACCTCCCCGACGCCCAGACGCCAAGCCTGGACAACGGGATCGAGGACGAGATCACCGCGACATGGCCGGACGTCATCGACTACGGGAACTATCGGTTGAGGTACCGTCAGACTGACGTGTCGACGTGGACGGACTGGGGGACCGTCGGTGAGGCGATGACGTCGGCGACGATTCGGGGGCTCCCGGACGGCGAAGAGTTTGAGGTCCAGCTTCGGACGGAAACTGAGCACACCCCCGGGACGTGGACGGCGAGTGCGACGGTTGTCACGGCATTCCCCACGCCGACGAATCCGGCCGCGACCATCACGGCAGCGCTCACGGCCGAGGTCACCTGGAGCGAACAGTCCGACAACGAGAACGGCTTCCGCATCTACCGAGCTCGAAAGTACGACTACGGCTGGGGGCCGTGGATGGAGGTCGGCGAGGTCGACCCGAACATCACGTCGTTCACCGACGACACGCTAAGTCCAGGGAACGACTACAGGTACAAGATCGAGGCGTTCACCGAGGACGCCACGAACGAGTCGGCGGCGACGAACACGGTTTCGACCGCGTCGAGCGGCGTCCCCCGTGAGCGAACGGGCTCGAAGGGCTATGAGGTGAAGGTCGAGCATCCCTCTGGGCAGGCGCTTCGGCCGCAACTCCTCGACGATCCACAGTTCACGCCGGCGCTCAACGACTACCCCCGCATCGAGATCCCCGTTCCCCGAGACGAGAAGTGGCAAGGCGAGGCGTTCGAGGAAGCTCCGCTGTCGGTCTGGAAGGACGGCAGGATTCTCCCGATCGACCAGCTCATCAACGTCCGGATGGAGCCCGGTCGAACCGTCTTGGAGGGGCGTGGCGGGAAGGAACTCGATGACCGCGTGCAAGCAGAGTTCGACAACCACGAAGCGCATCTGGCGGCGAAGGAGCTCGGCCAGAATAACACGAGCTACGCGATGCATGTCGACGACCCTTCGACGTCGACGCGGTCGGATACGGTGATTCAGGAGGCGTCGACGCAGTCGGAGTTTGAGAACTTCGTCACGATTCCGTCGGACCAGCCGGCCGAAATCGTCGACGGTGGCGTCCAGACGAAGCAAACCGCTTGGCACCTGGAGGCGTGGGGCGACTCGACGGAGTTCGATGGGACCGCGCACACAGACGTCGACTGGAACGTCACCAGCGACCTGTCAGATACGGCCGGCAACGCCATTGAACTCTCCAACGACGGGAATTACGTCGAAGCCCAGTTCACGCCGGCCTACGACATCCCTGCCGGACAGGCCAGCGGATGGGTCCGGTTCGGGAACCCAAACGGGATTAGCAACGGCCCGCCCCTCAAGGCGACCATCAACGGTGAGCAATTCGCTGGCACCTCCGAGGGGTTCAGCATCGGCGAGAACTGGACGAACCAGACCGGGACCATCTCATCGCCACTGAACGCCGGGGAGACATGCACGATTCGCGTCAAGATTGAAGACAGCACGCCGTCAAGCCAAGACTGGAGCGAATCGGCGTTCGTTGATATCTTCGGCGGGTTCGACGGCAGGTACAACTACTTCTTCGACAACGACGCCCTCCCCAACCATAGCCTGAACGGGCCGGAGAGTCATCCAGACGCCCTCCCGATCGAGTTCGAGACGACGACCACCGCGTTCAACGTGACGGGCGGCCGGGTCGAGGTGTCGATGGACGATACCTCGAACGGCCAGGCACTCGCGTTAAGTAACGACGAGGGAACGACCTGGGAGACGGCGAGCAACACATCGAGCTTCGAGACGAGCTTCCCGAACACGGGGACATCGCTGACCTTCCGGGTGACGCTCAGTCGGTACGGCACTCGGAATAGCCCGACGCCGATGGAGGGATTCAACACCCAGCGCATCGAGAGCTTCACCGTCTACGGCGACCTCGAGGATACGCCGATTTTGGACGGCCAGAAGTACGACGACTCGCTGAAGTCGGTGTTCAACCAAATCGCCAACTACGGCAACTTCATCTGGGAGCTTCAGCGCGACCAGAACGGGTGGTCGGTCGAGTGGACCGAACCTGGACTGAGGACTGCCGACAGCGACACCGCGCTCGTCGATTACTCGGTGCAGAAGAACGTCGAGTCGAAGTACCTCAAAGCCGTCATCAAGGGCGCGGCTCGCCCTGTCCGCGGGGATGACTTTACGTCGAGTTATGATAATTGGTTGCCGCTGAACCATTCGAACTTGGTGCCGACCACGGAGATCGTCCGGGACTTCTCCACTGGGGGGACGTTCACCTACGGGACGGACTACGAGCTCGACCGCATCAACGGCCGTATCAAGGTACTGAGTACTGGGAGCATGTCCGACTCGACGGACTACGAGATTGACTACCAGTACAAGGTGGAAGGGTCGTATACGGCGGAGACTGCGGGGAGTGACCCGCCGGAAGTTATCCGGACGATCCCAGAGTTGGCGACGGAGCGGGCGTGCCAGCATGCGGCGCTCTATCTAATTCAGCGAGTTCAGGAGCCGCTCTGGAGTGCGACGGTCACCATCCCGAAGGATGATGCAGGCCTGAGTCTCGTCGACGACCTCTCCCTCGACGGACTGCCTACCCAAGGGGAGCGGATGGTCGTGCGAGAAGTTGAGCAGTCGCCCGAGCAGGTCGTGCTACGGCTTGGTTCGCGGCAGTCGGTCGGCGAGGTCATCAACGATATCCAGTCACGGATTTCGTCGGTGAGCAAGCGGGTGTAGCCCCCGAGGACAACCCCTGCCTCAGGCTTTTGTGATGGATTCGACCGAGGCGTCGTGGGAGACGAGTGTCTCGTACTTCGAAAGTGCCGGCGTGCCGAGACGCTCTTCCAGGGTATCGTACGCACCGACGGTGTACGTCTCAATCCTCGTTGGTGTATCTCCATTCCCCCACTCCCACTCGCCTTTGACCGTCACTCGGACCGCAAAGTCGTTGTCGTTGTTCAGGTCGACACCGTAAATTGTTCCCGGCACGGCTGTGCTCTGAACGACCCAGAAGGAGACTTCGACCTGGCTCTCCGGGTCAGGAGTCGTCGTCGGAGTGGGAGTTGGTTCCTCAGTAGTCGTTTCCGTGGTAGTTGGTTCCGGCGTTGTGGCCGTCTTCTCCGTAGTCGTCTCGGTCGTCGTCGTTGTGGCTTCGGTGGTCGTCTCAGTAGTCGATGTCTCGGTCGTCGAGGTTTCGGTGGTCGTCTCGGTGGACGTCGGCGTGGTCGCGGTCGGTTCTGCTGTCGTCGCTGTCTCCGTCTGTGCAGAGGCGGCTTGCAGGCCACTCTCGCCCGCGATCGTCGTTTGGGGTTGCGATGCAGATTTGGACTGCTGAAAGTACTGGTTACCGACTACGATGCCGCTGCCGCCGAGGGTGCCGGCGGCGAGAGCGGCGATGACGTTCCGTCGATTCTCGTCCATGTTTCATTTCAGAATCCCGTAATTATAATGCTTCCCCCACTATCGAAGGTTGAGAAAAACCGCGTACGAGTTCGTCGCCCCTCCACGTCGCCCTTTCTCTGAGGACTGCTTCACCGACGGGATACGGCGTCACGACGAGAGCGCGCTCCCGTAGGACTTGTGAAGTAGTAGCCCCCACGGAGTAGCGCTCTCAGCGCTCCCTACGCGGCCACGAACACTATTTCTTTCGCTAGCTTGGGCCGGTTAGTTGTTGATTCGGTGGATGCATTCAGCGAGGAAGGAGTTGAGCTGGCGGGCAACTTCGGGCTCGAGGGTGACGACGATGCCGCGTTCCTGCGTCTGAGGGAAGTGCATCACCATCGCATCGTCGAACGACCGGACGATGCCGTTGAGGCCACCGAAGGGGAAGCTCCGCTGTTCGCGTCCAAGTGATTCTTGGCGGAGTCGATCGACCATTCCGTACGTTGAACCGGTTTCTTGACGAACGTCTTCGTCTGAATTCATCGCTGGCCACCCGTGTTCAGCAACCGCTCTAAATCCCTCTCCAACTGTTCCACCGTATAGCCATCTTGATGGAGGTACCGTGCCCTCGCGTCTTCTACCGACTGCCCTCGTTCGTACCGCGGGTCATAGGGGGTGGTCTTACAGACTTTCGCGCGTTCAGTTCCGTCACTCGTCATCGGTCACACCCCGATAAGCCCCCGCAGGTAGTGAACGAACGAACCGCGAAAAAGCAACTACTCGTCGGCTGTCAGGTCGATGTCGATGTCCGGATCGTCGTAGTCTTCGAGTTCGGGAGCGTGCCGACCGTCGGTTGGTCGGCGTTCGATCAGGCTGCTGAAGTCCTTCCGAACGAGCGCGGTTTGGACTTCCCGGTCTTGAGGCTCTCGTAGTGCTTCGAAGGCCTCTTCTCGGGATTCTGCCTGCACTGTCACCGTCTCGTGAGTGACCTGTTCGACGCTGATCTCGAAGATTTTCTCTTCGCTGTCCGTCTCGTCGCTGCTGTCGGTTTGGCTTGTTGCCATAGTTTCTAATCGTTGTCAAGCAACCTAGTTTTTTCGATAGTTCATTCAGTTTGGAGTGGGTTGGTCGTGGTGGGTCTGTCGTCAGGGAAGATTTATCAATCATTCCGTGCGTTGAACCGGTTTTTTGACGAACGTCGTCGTCCGAATTCATTGTCCATCCTCCGGCTTCAGCGAATAGTCCATCGAGACGAACGCCTCCAGGCACTCCACGGAACAGAACCTCCGGCTTGTGGTGTTCGGATGCTTCCCGCCAGAGTCGGTCACTTCGATGTGGTCGTCATCGTCCGACGCCGGCTTCCACAGGACCATTATCTCTTCATCCCACGGCTGGTAGGCGGAGTTGTGCGGGCGCATTTCGGCACCGCATTTGAAGCACTCTTTCACGCCGACCCACCTCCATCTTTGTGAGGTGGGGTTGCTGGCGCATCGAAATCCAGTTCGGGACTGGCGGGTTCTTCGAAACGCTCGATTGATGTGCTGCCTTTCTCCGCTACTGCCGGCTCCAAGTTCAGCTCGTCAGGATAGTCAAATCGAAGGGGGAAGCCACCCACCTCATTAGCCATCATCGCAAGCGCTTCGCTCATCCCGCTCCCCTTGCGACGATCACTTCGTCGTTCACAGTCCGATACACTACGGCGGTTTTGGGGCCGTCCTTGTGTACAGACAGTTCCGCTATTCCATTATGGTTTTTAATCATCGGTCAGACACCTCGCTAAGCCGGTCCTCTGCCATTTCCAGCGCAACGAGCGCCTTCAGCACGTCACCCTTCGCTGTCTGTATTTCCTGTTCGGTACACGGCATATCGTGAATCCACGAAGCCGCTGACTCAGACTCGTGCTGTGCGACGGACCACAGATCCTCGATGGACGGCGGCCCCTCACCTTCGAATGCCTCTAATTCTGATCTGATCTGACTTTTCCAGTCACCGTATCGCTCGGATTCTTGTGTCATGCTATCACCTCACCAGTCGCTGAAGTCGTGGAATTCGGGACATTGGACGGGGAAGATTTATCAATCGTTCTCGGACTTTTACGTGTATGACCGGCGACACCCGCGCGGCGGCCGAGCCCGCTCTTGGCGAGCAGGCCATCGCGCAGGCTGTCGCTGACGAACCCGGCCCCCTCACGACGGACCGTGAGGACGGACTCGATGGCGGTGGACGTGAGCACCCGCAGTCCGTCGCTCAGGCCCACATCTACCGGATTCTCACCGGACGCTCGTTCTTCGAACTGGAGCGCCACTTCGACCGCTACCCGACGATTCGGGAGTCGCTCGGCCTCGAAGACAACCTCGACCACTCCTCGTTCTCCTACTCGATGCGCGAGCAGTTCGAGGACATGGACGTCTTCTTCGAGAGCTACGCCGACTACATCCGCGACCGAATCGAAGCCGGGCTCCCGAACAGCCTCACCGAGCCGTACCTCGACACTCCCGACCCCGAGGACGACTCCGAGCCGTTGCCGGAGATCCCCGAAGCTGCGAAGGACGAGAAGATTCGTCACGTCCGGGCGATCATGCTCGAAGAGACCGACTTCGACCGCGCCAGTAACGCTACCTACGAGGCCGGAAGCATTCTCACGCCGTTCCTCGAAGCCGCGCAGGAAGGCGACGCGCCGGCCAACGTCATCAGCGACAACAAGCACGACTTCGCCATCAAGACGGCGTTCAACGCCGTCAAACAGCGCGACGCCGACGGATGGCACGAGGAGTTCAAGCGCGTCAACGGCCGCGTCCTCCGTGCCGCGACCGGCTCGGGGATGCTCCAGGGCGACCTGGACGCCTACATCGACATCACGGTCATCCCGTACTGGCCGCAGACCGACAACCCGGCCGAGGGCCACCGGCAGGGCGAACCCAAGAAGGGAACGACCTACGGCTTCCACTTCGCCACACTCGTCGCGCACGACCAGGAGCACGACAAGGACGTCGCGGTCGCGGTCGAACCCTACACGCAGGACATCGGCCCCTATGACCTCGTTGAGCGGCTCCTCGATGAAGCCAAGGAGTACGTCTCCATCGATAGCCTGCGACTGGATTCGGGCTTCGAATCGGCGCGCATCCTGAAGCTTTGCCGGGAGCGAGACATCATGCCGACGGTCCGGCTGAAGCGCCGGGGAGACGAACTCAAGGGCGCGCTCGCGGCGATGGACGGCCGCTTCGACGACTACGAGAACTATCCCGTCACGTCCTCCGAGCACAACCTCTCCGAGAAGGTCCGCGTCGTCTCGGAGCCCGACTGGAACAACGCCAAGAAGGACGACTTCGAGACCGTCATCAGCACCAGCCAGCAGACGTTCGGGGACTACGGCGACGGTGACGAACCGGACGTCCTTGACGTCGATGAGGTGCCGAAGATCCTCTGGCAGGCCCGTCGGCCGTACGGGACGTTCAACACCGAGGACAGCCCCGAGGAGATCATCCGCCGGCACAAACTCCGGTGGCGTGTTGAGAACTCCTACGCGGAGAAGAAGACGAAGCTGATGGCGCGCACCGGGTCGCGCGACCACGGCGTCCGCGTCTTCCTCTTCTGGCTCAGCACGCTCCTCTACAACGGCTGGATGCTCACCCGGAAGTTCCTCCGAGAGGACTTCCCGAACCACCGTCCACAGGACCGGGGCGCGGTGGAACTCACCACGTTCGTGAAGAAGATCCTCCGGTTGGACTACGGGTAGCGCCTGAAGTTCCTCTCCGAGCTCGCAACTCGTGAGAGACATCACCGGCTGACGCGGGCGTTTCTGCTCTTCTTTTCGACACTTTCGCCGCTCTCCGACCACCGAGCGATGTGACCGGGACGGGATCGACCGGGATTCGCGGTGGATCGGTGCGAATCCGCGTCCTCTCCCGTTCGAACTTCAACGTACGTCATCGCGTCCTCCGTCCTCTCGCGGATCTTCGACGAGTTCGTACACTCCTGTCCCAAGAAGGTTCCCGATATGCTCGTGCTCGGCGAGGCGCTTCAGCCGCCGATTGATGTACTGGCGGGATACGTCGGCGAGCCCTCGTTCGTCGAGCTGCTTTCGCGCGAGGGTAGGAGTGAGCCGCCCCTCGACGAGTAGATCGAGGAGCGCCCGGTCGAGGTCGTTGAGTTGGTCCGGCGAGAGAGTCACTGCCGGAGAGTTGCTTTTCGACATTTACAACAGTAACGATTCGCGCCATCAACAAGTAACTTACGACAGAACTTACCATCGAAACGTTGCATGAGTAGTTTACAATAGCAACCTTTATGGTGTTGGCAAATAGACTATAGAGTAAGAAGCGCGGGACACCGGCCAGAAGTTGGCCGGGGCGTGCGACAACACGCCCGACCGTGCTTCACCCACGGTGAAGCAACATGAACGACGACATGGACGAAAAAGAAAGCATCGACACCCCGCTCGAAATCTTCCTCGACGGCTACACGTACATCGGGGAAGACGGCGAGGGATACCACCACCACGCGGACCGAAGCACCTCGCGCATCATCGTCTGCGACGACGAGGGCGAGCGCGTCGGCGAGCGCGGCTGGCACGTCCGTCTCACCGGCGAGGTCGACCACGTCGAGCACGGCCTGAAGTACGCCGCCGACCTTGAACGCTGGGCCAACTACGTCGACACCAAGCGCGGTTGGGAAGACCGCGCGCTCAAAACCCACCCTGGCCTCCTCGGCCAGATGGACAACGCCTTTCAGACCGGAGGGCAGGCCTGATGTCGACCACTGACAGCGCGAGCGGCACCCCGCCGCTCACCGAGCGCGACGTCCGCGCCGCCGGCGAGCTCCTACTCGTCGTCGAGCATGCGCCCGATCTCTACCACGTCTACTCGGAGGACGGAACGGAGTACACCGTCGACGCCCGCGGCGGCGTCTGCGACTGCGACGACTACCACTACCGAGCGCCCGACGACGGGTGTAAACACCTGCGGAGAGTGCGGTTCGCGACCGGGCAGCGAGAACTCCCCGACGGAGTCCGGCTCGACCCGTTGCTCGTCCAGGCGGCCGAGGAGGTCGAGAACTGATGACGTGTGACTGCGACAGCGAGACGGACGTCTCCCAGACGGTCTACCGCGACCCGCGGACTGGTCGCGACCACGTCCAGTACATCTGCGAGGAGTGCGGTGACGTCGTCAAGAATCCGGCCAACGGGAGGATGGTCTGATGGCGGGCGAGTGCCGACAGCACGGTTGCACGAACCCCCGTCGGGAGGATGGCCGGGATGCGTTCGCCAACCAGTTCTGCAGCCCACAGTGCGAGGTCACGTACGACAAACGCCGGATGGACGCCCGCGAGGCCGCCCTGGAGGCCGGTGATGATGATGAGTGACATCGTCGAGGCGCGCCGCGCGTTCATCCAGGAACTCACGAAACGACCGCTCGTCGAGGACGTCGACTTCAGTCGAGACGGCTATCGGACCGTTGTCCTCACCCTCGGTGAACCCGGCACGGAACTCACCGAGTGCCCCTGCTGTGGTGCGGTCGGACTCCCCGAGCGGATCGAGGATCATGACTGCCAGGAGTTCCGCGAGTGGAGGGCCGACCAGTGAACGCCCAGACGGCCAGTGAGTTACGGCGGCTCGCCCGCGGTCGCTCCTACGCCGCGTTCAAGAGCGCCGCGCTGGCGTGCGGCATGCAGGAGGCGGAGGCCGAACTCGTCTGGCACCACGACGGCCAGCCCTCGAGGGGAGAGCCCGTGCTCGCTGTTCGTGAGTCGGGCGCGGAACTCCGTGGGGAGGGAGCGGCGTGGCTGACGTCGACTGCGGTCGCGAGGGTCGAACGATGAGCGTTCTCGACCACTTCCGCAGGACCGACGAGCCCCACGCGATTCCGGGCGACGACGTCTGGGACGCCCTCCGGAACGAGCGTCGCCGCAGAATCATCCAGTACGCCGCCCAAATGGACTCAGGGGAGGCGGTTTCGCTGGGCGTGCTCGCCGACGACCTCTCCGCAGCCGAGTACGGCCCGGAGTATACGTCGGGTGAGCGGAAGGCAGTCTATGTGGCGCTCTATCAGCGGCATCTCGACAACCTCGACCAGGTCGACGTCGTCGACTACGACCCCGACCGGGGCGTGGTTCGGCGCGGATCTCGCGCGGGTGAACTCGCGGGTGCACTGCGGGCGGTCGCGGAGGCGATTCACGGATGAGCCGTCGGCCGCACCACTGGATGGAGATGACAACACACTTTGAGTTATTGACGCGGGAGTCAGGCGACCAGTACGGGGTTGCAACAGGCGAGATCTCCTGCGACCGCTGCCACGCCGTGTCCCTTCACGTGGAGCACATCGATCACGAGGTCTGGTGCCCAAATAGCGAGCACTACGACGAGCGACCGCCCGCACGGACGCCGATGGGGTGGATCGTGCCCGAGCGCCCCGAGCGTTCCGGCCACGACCCCCGGATCGAGACGTGCATGGTCGCCGCGCGGACGCGAACGCTCAACCCGATGGACTACGCCGACTGCTCCGCGGCCAGTGTCGAGGAGTCCCTGGATTTCTTCGGACAATTCCTCCGCCGAGCCGACGAGTATCACCTCCGGCGCCACCAGCACGACTACAACGACTTGGACTGGCGGCTCGACGAGCTGCGGCCGGAGGAAGTGAACGCGCCCGAACACCGACTGTCGCAGGGACGCGTAGAAGCCGGCGACTGAACTGGCGTGGGGGTCTGTTCTCCCAGGGTTAACCAACACACAGTGGTCGATGCGCCAGATGTTGGTTAAAACTAATGTCGTGGATGCCGCTCGGGCGGAGTCGAAAGGGGTTGCCGGCAGGTTCGTTCAGGTTCTACGCAGGAATAGGTTGATCGAGGCTTCGTTAGAGTTCGCTAGTTTCGCTGGACTCTGCGAGCTGCATATCTACAATCGTCACTCCGGGAACGGTCCGTTGAGCACCTTGGACGGTCTCGTACGTGTAGGGGCCTTGAACAACCGCCCAGAGTTCGACAGTATCTCCTTCTAAGAAACGGTCACCCTCTCAGCCGCCGAAGATATCGCTGTAGCTGTTGCCGTCCGGCACGAACAACCGGAAGAGGAACTGGCCGTCTTGCTCTATGACTTGGTTGATGCCCGCCTGTTCGTAGTAGATGTAGTCTCCGACGTGGTTCTCGATATCCCGGAACAGATCTTCGTAGGAGATTACTTTGGCGTTTGATTTCACCTCTGAGACATCGTAGTCACTGACGGTGGCGGTCGTAGTTTCGATCGTTGTTGGGTCTGCGGTCGTGGTTTCGACAGTAGTCTCGGGTACCGTACTCGTCTGTGGATTCGTTGTCGAGCCGCTCGTGTTTTCGTCGCTGCTACCTGTGCAGCCTGCGAGCGGGAGAGCCGTTGCGGCTGTAAGACTGATGTACTTACGTCTATTCATACGTAAGCGAACACATATTTGGTTTAAAAACTTACTGATTGAGTGATATACAGTGATCCGCTAGGTACTCGTTCTTGACGTCGGTGATTAGTTAGCTGTCGGAACCGTCGCCTTCTTTGGATTTCCCTCCATGTCATGGCCCTCTTGTTCGAGACGCTGTCTGACTGCCTCCCGAATCCACGCTGCACGACTGTCCCCGTAGCCTAGCTGCCCGTCGATTTTTTCGACCATGTCTCCAGGCATCGGTACCGTGACGTCCTTTCGGTTCTCCATACCTGCCCCAATCCACCGTGGTTATTTAATAACTGGCCACGTGGTAACGTGGTTAATAACCACAACAACTATATCAGGTTAGTGGGAACGTGGTAACGTGGCAACAATGAGGCGTATCAGTGTCGGGGTGTCCATGCCCCAAGAACTCATCGACAAAATCGACGCCCACCGCGACGCCTCCAGCGAAAGCCGGTCGGAGTACATTCGCGACGCGGTCAAACAGCGGATGGCAGAGGAGGATGCGGAAAACGGAGCGTGACGCCTGAGACGATAGGATAGGCTACTGAGTAATCGAATTGCCCGGCGTGTCACCAGCACGACCGGGCACAACACCGAGAATGCATGTTCACTTTCACCCGCAGTCGGTATAGTTACCCGGCGGCTAACCGCCAGTATTGGCGGCTTATACCGTCCATAAGCGCTGCTTTCTCCCCCGGACTGAGCGCGTTCACTTTCATTCCGGGGGAGAAAGACGTTTTTTGTAGAGTATGCCGTCAGACATGGATAACATGTCTCAAACAAAGACGGTCACCATCAGTCGAACAGGCCCCGGCCGCTACCGGTACGTCTGCCCGAACGGGCACTCGGACTGGGATCGCACCAACAACCACATCTGGTGCCGCGGCTGCAGGCGACAAGCCGAGAACGGCGTCGACGTCAACGCCGAACACTGGGAGATCCACGACAAGAAAACCGGCCGCACCATCCCCTGGAGCGCAATCCAGATCGAATAGTACCGCCTCGACTGCGACTCACCACGCCCAGACGCCGACCAGTCTGCCAGGACACTCGGCGCCCGGGCGCAGGTCGCGGTCCCGTACTACCCAGCTGAAAGCAGACTAGACGGAACCATGATAGACTCAGACGCAGACGCGCTTAAAGACGACGCCACCGCATCGACCACCGACCAGACCCCGATCGACGACTACACGCGCTTCCAGATCGACCTGCTCACGGTTATCGCCGGCTACGAAACCGGCCAGTATCAGAACAACCGCCACAGTGGAGAGTGCCCGCACGGCCTCGCCATCAAGGACGAGCTCGACGACCGCTACCAGGACACCGAGATTCATCACGGCCGGCTCTACCCGAACCTCGATACGCTGGTCAACCGCGGGCTCGTCGAGAAGGCCGAGCACGACCGCCGCACCAACCAGTACCAGCTGACCAACGCCGGCTGGAAGTTCCTCCAGCAGCGCGCCGAGTGGATGGTCGCGTGCCTTGACGGCGGTGACCGATGATGACGGACACCGACGAGGGCGGGTTCGTGAAGCACCAGAAGGGCTACTACGGGGCAGCCGCGCTAAACGCGCCAGCGTTCACCATCTACCAGAGCGGGAGCGGCCGGTTCAACGCGGCCGCCTGCGAAGAGTTCCTCGACGACGTCGACGCGATCACGTACTACACGAACACGGCGACGGGCGAACTCGGCATCGGCTTCGGTGGCAGCGACGACGCCTACAAGCTCACCCACCAGTCGAGCGGCGGCGCGGAGTGCTCGATGCGCTCCGTCCTCAACACCTACGGCGTCCGCGTCGACGACCTCGTCCAGGAGGTGGACGCCTGATGCCGACGGTCACCGTCGAAAGCTACGGCGACCTCCTCGCCGACCGGGAGCTCGACCTCGTCGCTGCGGACACCCTCGCCAGCGTCCTCCCGACGAGCGACGGGCAGGTCGCGTTCTGGCTTCCCGGCTGGCTCGCCGAAGAGAAGGTCCTCGAACACGCGGGCAAGAGCGACCACGTCTTCGTCGCCGAGCGAGTCGTCGAGCGCGAGACCGAGAACGCCATCTACGCCCGCCAAGGAAGGGCCGGCGACTGGATTCCGAAGAGCGTCGCCCGCATCTACCACGCCCCCGATGGCGCGGAGATCGTCTCCGCGCAGGCGAGTCTTGCGGACTCGACGGAGGGATCTGCGTGACGCGATGCGAGCGCTGCGGCACCGACGCCCAGGAGACCAAGCGCATCATCTGCAACGGCCGAGTCTGGGGCGTCTTCTGTTTCGGCTGCCACGACGTGCTAGCCGACATCCTGCTCGCGGAGTGGCCGGTCGCCCCCGGAGCAGTCCTCTATGAAGATCGCCCCGACACGCCCGATTTCCAGCGACGACTCCACCACGTTGTTGCCCGCCGCATCGACCCCGATACCGGCGAGCAGTACGTCGTGATCGAGGATGGGACCCACACTACTCGGATGCACTACCATATCGAGGACGTGTTCGGGGACTTCGCTCCCGCTGGCTGGCAGTGGGCAACCTCGGAAAAGCCGACGTACCACCTCACTCGCGAGTGCGGCGTGTACGACGAGACCGATCCGATGATGGACGTCATCGAGAACGCGCGAGCGAACGGTGATTCGACATGAGCAAAGCACCGAGTATCTCCCCCACTGACGACCCCCAAGACACCGACGAGAACTGGATCGAAGAGCACCGCGAAGAAATCGAACGAGAGGCAAACAGCGACGCTCCCGACGCCTGGGTGTTCGAGCGCCTCCTTCAGTCCGTCGAGGACTCCGAGGACGGTGATTCCTCGTGAGCGCCGAGCGCGCTCGGGTCCGCGTCGAGGCGCCGGAGGACGAACGCCCGGAACTCTCGGCGAGACATGTCTTCGATGCTCGCCATCCCCTCCGCGAGGTCGCTGACCGCGTCGCCCTTGAGCTCGCGTGTCTCGGGACTCGCAGCTTCCCCACAGCGTGGACAGTAGCCATGGTGCGGGGCGAGGAGCTCTCGGCAGTTCCCGCACGGGCGTCGTTCCTGCTCGAGCGCGTTGGCGTCGTCCGTCTCGACGATGCCGGCCTTCGCGAAGATGGAGTCGTTGTGCTGCTCGCCGGAGATGTGCTCGTAGACCTCCCACATGTCGGTGTCAATCTTCCAGTGGACGCGATGCTCGATCTCCGACCGGCTGTAGCCCTCCCGACTCATGCGAGTGATCGCGGAGTGCCGGAAGTTGTGGGGGTTCGTCGGCTTCTCGACGCCGGCCTCTCGGGAGACCTTCGAGAGCATGTACTGGATGGTGCGCGGTGTGATGGCGCCGTCGTCTTCCTCGTCGTAGTTGCCGGGGAGAGCGTGGAAGAACGCGACGTCGTCGCGGTCCGAGCGCGGATGGGTTTGCTGGAGGTAGGTGCGGAGGATGGCCTTCGAATCGATGATGGGGTACGGCATGATCTCCGCGCCCTTCAGCCCCCGCGCGTTCGGGTTCGGCGTGTAGGTCGCCTGCTCACCATCGAGGTTGACGTCGCCGACTCGGAGCGACCCGATGAGCGAGAGTCGGGCGCCGGTGTCGGCGAAGAACTCGATCATCGCGATGTTCCGGAGGTACTCGGCGGCGGAGGTGAGGGCGTTGATGTCGCTCGCGAGGAGCATGTCCTCGGGTTGGACGTTGTTCTTCGAGGCGACGATGAGGTCGTAGTCTTCGGCCCAGTCGGCGCCGTCGACGTCGACGGTGGTGAGGAACTTGCGGACGGCGAACTGGACCGTGCGGACGGTGTGGTCGCTGAGTCCAGGGTCGGGGCCGCGGCCGTACTCGGGGCTGTGGCGGAGGTCGTAGACGTGGTCGTCGAAGTCCAGTTCGGTGAGGGAGACGAGCGACTGATCGATGCGTTCGCTCGTCATCCGGATGTTTTTCAGGTACTCCGAGAGCGTCGAGTCCTTGACGCGGCCGTCGAGTTTGCGGACGAATCGCTTGACGTAGGGCTGGTCGTCGGGGTGATGGTGGCCGAGTTTGTCGAGTTCGCGTTGGAGTTGCTGTTGGAAGCCGTGAAAGTCATCCAGATCGCCCATACCCCCACCTCGAAGGGTGGTGTTATGAAACCCGGTTTCGGAAAAATAGGCTTTTTGCCTTGCGCGATTACGCAAAAGACCACTCATCTCGAGGGCTGGCGCGCCCAAAACCACCTACCTCGACTCGCCAGTGAATTCTTCTCGCCGAGTGCATCAAAGTCTTCCGGCCACCGGGGGTGTCCGGCATGACCCACCAGGTCGTCGGCTGCTCAACCTGCAGTGGACACTGGATCGCCGAGGACCTCCACGGCCAGGAGACTACGGAGTGTCCGCTCTGCTTCACCCAGCACCAGACGGACCACCTCAACGTCCTGTTCTCCCACGACGACTTCGACGTCGCCGCCGAAATCCGCTCGAAGATCCTCGCCGAGAAGGCCGGCCATCGCGACCGGTACGAAGCCGAGGACGACTACGGCGAGCTCGCCGACCGCGTCGACGAACTCCACCGGCGCCGCGAAGACGTCCTCGAAGCCGAGGCCGAGCAGTGCTTCGAACAGTTCGACACCGCGTTCGCGGATGAAGTTGAGGCGTCCCTCGACGCCCACCGGGCGCGCGGCGAGTTCCTCGAAGCAGAGGCATGGGCTGTCTTCGAAGACTGGCACGCCGCCATCGCGACCGAGGAAGAAGCGCTGGGAGCGTTTGCACACTTCACTAACGCGTTCGGCGAAGAGCGAGAAGCGTACGAAGAGCGTCGCTCGCCCCGCTGGACGGACGAAGAGCTTCCCGAGATAGGCGAGGGCGGTGACCTCGTCCCGACCCAGCAGGTGCCGGCAGCTCAGCCGGTATTCTCTCGCTTGATGAATCGATAGCTGGTTTATCCAAGTCGTCGGTGCGCGCTATCGGAGACGCTATCGTCGAGGGACTCCAGGAGACCGCGAAATCGCATGGTCTCGACGTGCTCCACGACCTCCTGGTCGAGGCGAGCGTGGACATCGAGGACGCGGACATCGTATCGCTCGCCGTCCAGACCGCCAAAGGGTCCACGAACGCCGAGGGCCGACTCCGGCGTGCGCTCTGGCATGCGAGCGCTGGCCGACGGACGACCGCCGATGCGTTCGTCGTTCCCCAGCTCCTCTCGGTCGTCGAGGCGACGCCAACGGTCCCCGTCCACGTCGACGATGAGTTCTTCGACCTCCGCCGCGAGCAGCGCGAAGACGTCGCTCGCTACCTCGCCGCGCTCGCCGTCGGGTGCGAAGTCCGGCTCATCGCGACCGGCCGCGTCCACTGGGAGCTCTGGCAGGACCAGCGCGAGCTCCTCCCCGTTAGTCGCGACGACATCAGACCCATCGCTGAAGCACGTCTCGACGAGGCCCGATCTCGACTCGGCCCCGACTCACCCGAAGTCCAGATCCTACGCTGGCTCAGCGAGGAAGACGCCGAGACGTTGTCGTACAGCGCGCTCGACAGCAAACTCGCCGTCTCGACGAGCCGGCGCAGCCAGCTCCTCCACGATGACGAGCGCGGTCTCGTCACGCTCGGCCTCGCCAACGACTTCTCGACGGGGTCGAGCAAGTCCGTCGAACTCCTGCCAGCGGGAACCCGGTTCTTGGAGTGGCTCGACGCCGAATTCGGCACCCAGTCCGAACTCGATGACTGCGTTAGCGATGTGTGCAAGTCGTCCGACGATAGCCGTGTAACCCCGCGCCCGCACACGTGGGGAGGAGGGCCGCCCGGACCGCATCCGCCTACCGCGCCACCACCAGGTCACACCGCTCCCCCGGTGGGACGCGGTCGCGACGACCGCCTCGACGCCGGAGAACGGCGTCTCGGTGGTCAACTACCCCCTGCAGGAGCAGGACGACCGCGGAAGCCCCCGGTGGTACTACGACTACAACGCCGACCGGCTGGTCGTCGGTGCGGAGTTCACGAACCCGATGCAGTACTGGGTGTGTGTTGCCAGAGCGTTAGCGAGTCCGGCGACCTTCCGCCGTGTCCTGGACGATGGTGACCGTCTCGACGACACTGACGAGATCGCCGCGTTCCTCACTGAGCACAAGCACATCCTCCGGGACTCGCGGTGCCTCGGCTACCTCCCCGACGCCGTCGAGGACGGCGCCGACTACCTCGACGAACTCGAGGAGGCCGAGGAGCACCTGTGCGAACTGACGAAACGCTGGTATTCGGGGGACTACGACTGTGGTGACGCCGAGTTCCGGTCGGTCGTCACTCGGGAAGCGCTCGGCCTCGCCGGGACGATGGTCCACCTCCTGGACCTCGTCGACGTCGACGTCGTCCGGCAGGTGCGCCTCCCCCGCCAGAACGGTGGGCGTTCTGACGTACTTAAGAAGGAACAGCGGCTTACCCTTGTCAAATCCCTCGTTACCGGCGTCTCCATCCAGTCGACGTACCGTCACTCGGCAGTCTACCGCCAGCTGTTCGAGCCCCGTGACGACAAGCACGACGCGGCGATCGTCCCGACCGTCGACGCCGAGGACCCGTTCGGTCGGCTCATCGGTCGCGTCTGCATCGTCGGCGACCTCGGCCAAGAGGAGGACGCGCTCGTCGAGGATCTCCGCGACCGCCTCGGTTCGCCCGCCGAACTCCGAGAGGACGCGCCCGACATCCGAGTCCGAGTTCCAGTCGAAGCAACGGGGGACCTCACTCGGCCGCGGTTCGCGAGCGCCGTCGAACGGATGTGCTCGGCCCGCGGTCTCAACGTGACCCGGGAGACCGTCTCGACGCTCCGGCTCTTCGTCGAGACGCCGTTCGATGCGGCGAAAGCAGTGTTCGCCTTAGAAGAGGAGGACGAGCAGCGGGACATCCGGCTGTCGGAAGTCCGGTACGGCCTCTCTGAACTGGATGTCACACGGGTTCTGCCGTGGGAGACGCCGGGCGTCCGGTCGCTTGTCGCGACGCTCCTGGAGGCGAGGGGTCCGCTTGCGGTGTCGGAGCTCGTCGAGCGCGCCGACGTCTCGCGTCGGACGTGGCAGAACCACCGCGACTGGCTCGTCGGCATGGGCCTCCTGGAGGAGACGCCCGGCGGCTACCGGCTCGTCCTCTCCTTCAAGAACGACGAGGAGCGGTACTGGGACATCCGACCGTGGTTCGTTCGCGTCGACGGCGAGGACGAGCTGCCGTTCGAGGTCGCGGTGCGAAGTCTCGCGACCGAGTTAGCGGTCGGCCTTCCCGACGGTGAGCGAGGTGAGGCCCTCCGCCGGGTCCAGGGCTGGCCGATGGATCTCGACGCTGTTCGCGAGCACTGGCCGCGCATCGAGTCGTGGCTTCGAGTCCTCCGAGCGGTGACCGCGGCGCCGGGAAGCCGTGAGGTCGAGACTCCGGAACCGGTGGTGTTCGGATCGTCGTCCGGCCAAGTGAGTCTCCAGCAGTCGGTCGAGGGAGGTGCGTCGGCGTGACTCTCGAGGGACGGGTCTGGCCGTCGACAGTAGTCAAGTCGGTGTGCTATGAGCTCGGCGCAGCAGACCGAGAACACCCAACGGAACTCGCGGTTGCCCGAGAGTTCTGCAAGTCGGAGGAGGCGGACTTCGAGTCGTTGGAACCGAAGGACTGGCTGCTTGCGGTGTTCGCGAGCGGCGGGGAGATCTGCCTTCGAATCGACGAGATCCCTGAGGTCGCGTACATCGGGTACGAGGACCAGACGCTGACCGCGTCGGTCTACAACAACGTGTTCCTCCGGCGGAGGACGACAACGCTGGACAGCGAGGAGGCAAAGGAGTTGATTGAGCGGTTCACGCCACAACTCACCCTTCGGCGGAGCACTCCCTTCGGTGATGGTGAAGGTGGTGAGTCGGCGTGAGGCCGGATTCGAACGCGCAGGCGTTCCGAAAGCTGAAGGACGATATCGGGGAGAACCCGGCTCAGTTCCTCGACCGGCCACTCCGCAGTGATGGCGAGCTCCCGCTGATGATTCGGGACCGTATCAAGGGCATCGACCGGTTGGCGGTCCTCCACGCCTACCGCGCGGTCGAACGGAAACTCCAGCGGGGGAAGGATATCCAGAACCTGCCGGACTCCGTCGACCCCGACGCGCTCGACTTCTACGAGCACGACATCGAACCGGGACGCCAGCGAGTGTTGGACGCGCTCGACGCTCGCCAGCAGTACCTCGAAGAGCACGGCGAGCGCAACCTCCCCGACTGGACTGCGGAGGAGCGCCGGGAGCGCGCTGTCAAGTTGTACGAGGGGTCGGGGAAGAACGAGCGGAGTACTGAGGAGGAGTCGTTGTCGGCGTCGCAGAAGCTGGCGCGGATGCGGTCGGAGCGAGGTGAAGCCTGACCATGGCGTTTCGCCCAGTGAAAGCTATTCGTGGTAATCTGGCTGACAACGTAAGCAAATTATCGAGAAAACTTATAATGTTACGACCGCCACGAGTTATCTGTACCAGCCACCTACCACAACACCGAGACAAAGCCACCCTCGCGGGACGCCCCACAACGGGGCGGATGACCCCGAGGGAGACAGCCTGCGGTTTCTCCTCCTTCGACGGTGACATACGATGAAGGGCCAGGATGCAATCTGTCCGGAGAGCGGCGCCCGTCTCTCGGAAGACCGACATCCGGACGAGCGCCGTCGCCCCTATCGAGCACCCGAGGACGAGAGTGGACTGCTCACGACCGGCGAACACTGCTCGTCGAGAGGCGCGCTCATCACGTTCTTCCGACGCACCCACCGCGGCATGCACGACGGCGACCTCGACCGCAACCTGCTCCGGCGAGCCGCGCTCCACCTCTACCAGCTCAAGCGAGCAAGCGACGCTCGCGACGAATGGATTTGGTACGCGCTCTGCGAGCGCCTCCACCGCGACGGCTACGACGTCGCCTGGATGCGCGCCGTGGTCGACCCCGTCTGCCCGCACTGCGGGAGTGAGCTCACCGCCGAACTCGCCCCACGCGATGAGGTTCTCCCGAAGTGCGGCGCCAGCTGCAGAGGAGACCAATTCCTCGCGGGCGATATCGCCAACGCCATCCGCAGGACGTTCAACCAGGCGTTCGACAAGCACGTCGAACGCGGCCACCTCAAGATCGCGTAACCTTCTCAGCGATGTCCACCGACACGCCCACCCCCGAGGTTCCACGAGAGCCGAGTGCGTTCCACCCGTCAATCCACTTCGGCCAGCAGACGACGGACGCCGGCACCGACCGGAAGCGCCACCTCGACGGCGAGATCATCGACGGCTGCATCGAACGCGGTGACCGTCGAAAGCGAACCGACAGCATCTACTGGCTACGAGAGACGTTCGACGCCGTCACCTATCGACTCGTCGTCAACATCGACGACAACGAGGTGATTACGGGCTACCCCATCGGCATCGACCCGAACGCTGCTAAACAACTTGGAAGCCGTTGGACGGACGACCAAGTCGAGGATATTCTCCACTTCATTCGGACCGACCCACGGACTGAAACAGACCAGTAGTCCCGATGATGCGCGCGGCCAGTCTGTCATCCACCCCTATCCAACTCAGTTCGTCCTCGCGACGCCGTGTGCTGAGGGACTCTTTCGATACACGAACCCAGTCATGCAACGCCAGCCACCGATCGAACTCGCGCTCGGAGCACCACTCCAAGTCCGCGAGGAAGGCGACGTCACTGTCGTCGGCATCCGCGACTCGACCGGGTGCTGGTGTGAACTGAAACGGATTCACGAGTAGACCCCAGCATCGAACCCATCATGAGTACGAAACAACCCGTCTGGTTCTGCCCGACGGAAGTCATCGACCACAACTGCGAAATCGCCAGACACATGGACATCCGCGCATGGAAAGCCCTTAAAGCAGCGTTCATCTCCACCCTTATCCTCGGCCTCGCCGGCTACGCGATCCACCGAGGAGCCGACCCGACCAGCATCGCACTCGCCGCGCTCGCGATTACCGCGCTGCTCAACGGCGTTGAACTCCGAGAACTGGCCGCTGTCAAGGGCATCCAGGTCGTCCGCGAAGGCGACCCGGCCAACAAGACCGAGACCGACGAGAAGACGGACACCCAGCGATCGGAGTCGAAGCGATGAACGTCGACCACGTCCTCACCCTCGCCAACTCCCCGCTCGCCCAAGCGGTCGCGGCGCTGCTCGTCGGACTCCTCGGCACCGTCCACCGCTACCGACAGACCGGTAAAGTTCCGCTCGCCGGCGTTCCGTGGCGAGCCCTCCGCCGAGTGATCTACGCCGGTCGCCGGCGTTGGTTCACCGTCGAGCGTCCGACGGTCGACGCAGCGCTCCGCCTCGTCGACAGGCCCGTCGAGGACGTCCGCGCGACGCTCGCCGAGCAGTCCTACAACCCCGGTTGGTTGCTCTCTTACCACTACTACGGCGAGGACCTCAACGCCAGACGGTACTTCTACGACCCGACGCGGCCACACCCGCACCGTCAGCTCCACATCCGGGGCTTCAAAACCGGCGAGGGCGTCGAGCTCGTCGCCCACGAAGAGCCGGCGCCGGAGCATCACCCGCGAGCGCACCTGAAGGAGGTCGACATGCACGACGCGACCACGTGGGTCCACGAGAACTGGGATTCGAAGAACCTCGACCCCCGCGGCTTCGAACGACACACCTGACCGATGACGTACATCTACGAGTGCGACGGCTTCTGCGACGAAGGACCCCAGGACCGGCCAGCGCTCACCGCGGAGTTCAGCGAGCAGTGGTTCAAAACAACCACGTACGGCGACCACCTCAAAGAGCACGGGTACGAGCCCGGAGACCTCGTCACCCTCTGTGGCGAATGCACCCGCCAACTCCTCCTCGACTTCTGATGACCTCCGACCCTGAGTTCCGCGACCGCCACCGCCGTCGACTCCACGCCGATCGCGCTGGCGAACAGTGCCCTCGCTGCGGACGCTCGCTCGACACCGCCGACCGCGTCGACGACCACCACCACGACGGCGACCCCACGAACGGCCACCCGAGCAACCTCCGGAAGCGCTGCAAGAACTGCCACCTCGGCGGCGAGCACGACCGCGACGTCGAGACGAAACAACCCCGCGGTCCACGCTCGGGCCCACGACGTCCCCGCACGTCGCCGCGGTGACCCCATGGACCCCCACCAACTGACGGATACCCCATGGACCCCCTCGGAGGACTCAAATGACTGACCGAAACTACGGCGAGCACGGGCGCTGCGAAGCGACCGCGAAGTCCACCGGCGAGCGCTGCAAGAAGTCAGCGATCGGCCCGCACGGGAAGTGCGACTCCCACGGCGGGAAGTCGAAGAAAGGCGCCGACCACCCGAACTACAAGCACGGTGCGTTCAGCAAGTACTTCCGGTCGGACCTCAGCGAGCGCGAAGAGGACGCGCTCGCCGACATGCTCGACGCAGTCGACGACCCCGAGCAGATCAAGGACGTCCTCGCAGAGGTCGCGTTCGAGCACCTCGTGAAGGGCAAACGCTCGGGCGACCCGCGGTTCACGCGAGAGGCCCGCCAGCTGCTCGCAGAGTTCAACATCGTCGACAACACCGACCAGCTCGAAGTCGACGCGAACGTCGACGCCGACCACTCGCTCGACGAGGGCACGAAGGACATCATGCGGGAGGTCCTCCGACGCCGTCGTGAGGATGGTGATTCTGAATGAGCATCGACCCGAACAGTGCGCTCGCCGAGTTGGACCCGGACCAGCAGGCCGAGCAGATCTGGCGTGACCTCGAAGAGCCCGAGCGGCGCCGGGAGGTTCTCAACCCGTTCGAGGATTGCCCGTGGGAGGAGTTCCTCAACGAGCTCACGTACGGGTACATGCAGGGCGAGCGCGACGACTGGATCCCGGTCGCCGACGTCCACCTCGACTGGGTCGAGCGCTTCCGGTCGGACAAGGACGTCGGCCTCCTCGCCCACCGTGACAGCCTGAAGACTACGGCCACGCTCGGCATCGTCATCGCTCACCTGGAGTACATCGACGGGTTTCGCGCGCACTGGATTACGAACACCCAGGGCCAGGCGCACAAGAAGGCCGACACCGAGTTCTGGAAGCTGGTCGAGCGGAACTCCTGGCTGACGAACCTGAACAGCCAGCCGGTCCAGGACACCAAGGAGGTCAAGGAGTTCCAGAACGGCTCGGTGCTCCACGCCGGTTGGCTGTTCGGCGCTATCGAGGGCGACCGGTCGCACCTGCTGATTCTCGACGACCTGATCAAGGAGCACGGCGACGGTGAGACGGACAACGTCCTCACGTGGATCGAGGGCGTCACCGTCCCGATGGTCAAGGACTCGGGGAAGACCGCCATCATCGGCACCCGCAAGCGCCCGGACGACATCTACAGCCACATCGCCGACCGCGAGGCGTACGACTTCACCGAGTACCCAGCCATTCTCGACGTCTGGGACCAAGAGTTCGGGGACGACGACAACTGGGAGGAGCGCCGGCCACCCGAGGACCTCTACACGGAGGTCGACAACCCGCTCTCCGAGGGCGGGGACACCGTCCGCGTCCTGTGGCCGGAGGCACGGGGGCCGCAGTACTTGGCGGACAAGTACGCCCAGATGAGCCCGCACCTGTTCTGGCGGGAGTTCTGCATGGTCATCATGGGCGCGAGCGGGAACCTCATCGAGAAAACCGACGTCGACCAGCTCGTCGACGACGGCGGCTGCTCCATTCGGAACCAAGTCCCGCCTATCAAGATGACGCCCGGCGCCGGCGAGGCGACCGTCGTCGCACACGACCCCGCGCAGTCGTCGACCGGCGACAACGCGGCGTTCGTCGTGTTCCACGTCGGTCGCGACGGTCGACGTCGTCTCCTGGACGCGCACGCCGAGACGGGGATGAAGCCCAGCGCGATCCGGGCGAAGCTCCTCGACCTCGACGACCGGTACGACCCGGCGATGGTCGTCATCGAGTCGAACGGGATGCAGCAGTACGTCGCGAACGACGCCATCGAGTTCAGTGCGTCGCTGCGGTCGAAGGTCACGGGCATCCCAACTACGGGCAAGAAGCACTCGTGGGAGAACGGCATCCCGCGGCTCCGGACGCTCGTCGGGAACGGCGGCATCCAGTTCTACCGCGGCCACGGTCCGACGGAGGACTTCATCCAGGCCGCGCTCTCGCTCAAGCTCAAGGATGGGAAGCTCTCGGGCCACACGCCGGACCTGATTGCGGCGTGGTACATGGCCGAGCAGGGCATCCGCCGGTTGGAGGGCATGGGCGCGCTCGCCGGCGACGACGATGACACTTCAGGAATTTCATACCTATGAGTAAGAACGAATCCGACAGCGATGGCTCGAAGGTGTCGCTGAACGTCGAGGGTATCGGGTCAAACCAGACCGCTTCGAAGGCCGAGAACAGCACCCAGCTCGCCGAGCGCCGCATCCGTACGCTCGGCATCGGCATCAAGCCACCGTACAACCCCGACCGGCTCGCCGCGTTCCTCGAACTGAACGAGACGCACGCCACGTCGGTCCGCAAGAAGGCGCGCTACGAGGTCGGGTTCGGCTTCGACATCGTCCCGCACGAGGACGTCGACCCGGACGACGCGAGCGAGGACGAGCGCGAGACGGTCACCGACTTCTGGCGTAGCCGGGACTCCCGGTGGCTCACCGGCCCCCATCGGTCGGCGGAGCCGACGACGCCCGAGGAGGTGAAGGAACTCGCCCGCCAGGACTACCACTCGATTGGCTGGGCGTGTCTGGAGATCCTGGCGAACGCGGAGGGAGAACCGGTCGGGCTCGCGCACGTCCCGGCGAACACTGTCCGGGTCCGGAAGCCCCGGGCCAGCGAGGACGACGAGCGAGCGATCGGCCATGACGCGCCGAACGACGACCTTCGAGCCCGCGGGTACGTCCAAGTCCGGAACGGCCGCCGGCGTTTCTTCGGCGTCGCCGGCGACCGGTACCGCGGCCAAGGGGACGACGACCGCGAGCCCATCTTCGTCGACAAAGAGAACGGCGACGTCGCGAAGGGGAGCGCGGAAGCGCTCGACAACGGGCCGGCGAACGAACTCATCTTCATCCGCAACCCGAGTCCCCTGGAGCAGGACTATGGCATCCCCGACTGGGTGTCCGCTATCCGGACGATCTCCGCGGACGAGGCGGCGAAGGACTACAACCGCGAGTTCTTCGACAACGACACCATTCCCCGCCTGGTCATCAAGGTGACTGGCGGAGAGCTCTCCGAGGAGTCCAAGCGCGACCTCCGCCAGATGCTCTACGGCCTTCGCGAGGAGTCTCATCGAACGGTCGTTCTCGAGGTCGAGAAGTTCCAGTCCCACCTGGACGAGGACGTCGAGATAGAACTCGAACCGCTCGGCCAGGGTATCAGCGAGGAGATGGACTTCCGGCAGTTCCGCGAGAAGAACGAACACGAGATCGCGAAGGTTCACGAGGTCCCGCCCATCCTCATCGGTGTGACCGAGACGTCGAACCGGGCGAACTCGAAGGAGCAGGTCCACGACTTCGCGACGAACATCATCGCGCCGGAGCAGCACAAGTTCGCCGAGCGGCTCTACCAGATCATCCACCAGAAGGCGTTCGGCGTCTCGGACTGGACCATCGAGTACGAGCTCCGCGGCGCCGACCAGCCGAAGGAAGAGGCCGAGGTCGCTCGCCGGAAGATCCAGGCGGTTCGGGGGGCGATTCCGGTCAACCGGGCGCTGGAGATGGTCGGCGAGGACCCGCTCCCCGAGGACCATCCCGTCGACGGCCAGACGCTCGTCGCGGACGTCGGCAGCGACACCCAGCCAGTCGGTAGCGGGACACCGTCGGGAGGACCCGAGCAGGTGCGCGCCGCAGCGGCGCCGCCCGAGCACAACAAGATCGGCGAGCGCGACTGGGCCGACGTCAAGGCCGACCTGGTCAGCAAGGACCCGATCGAGCAGACGAAGTTCAACAGCTCGAACCTCGACGAGGGCCTCTACGACTTCGGCGAGCAGGAGCTCTTCCTCTCGTTCAAGCGCGAGGAGGGACAGAACTCGCTGTACGCGTACGTGAACGTCCCGACGACGGAGTGGGCGGGCCTCGTGAACGCCTCCAGCCACGGGAGCTACCACTACGACTCCATCCGACTGGAGTACCCCTACGTGGAGATCACGAACTTCCACGACCGACTGCCCGAGGGCCCGGCGCCGGACTCGGAGGACGTCCCGGACGACATTCCTGCATAGGTTTCATCAATGTAAAGACCTCGACCGTCTGGTGCCGACACGGGTCACCACAGTTCACTATTCTGGAGCTGTTCCCAGAGCAAGTTGATTGCTCGCAAGATCTGTTCAAAGGGTATCTCGGAGGATAAGAACTCCCAAATCAGGCGGATTACGATTTGTTGAACCAGATCCTCCAAGGATGGTAATACATCTAAGAATCTGCTAAAGGCATCAGCAGCTTCACTCGGTGTTGATATTCCGTAATTCGACCCGTAGTTCTGCCCATAACCCATATGAAGTGTAGCTATTCTGTAACCACTTAACATATCGCCCAACTGCCGATGATCCAGGGAGCGACCCGACTCCCCTGTGTGAGGTTCGACCGGGCTGAACTGACTTTTCGACCACCATGACGGAAAAAGACATAGCGCGCGGCGAGAAGCGCGGCGTCCTCTCGACCGGTCGAGCCCAAAAGCTCGGGAAGACCAAGGACGCCGACGCAGACGCCGACGACGAAGATGAGGAGGGCTGAAACATGCCCCCCGTGAATAAGTCCGACAAGTCGACCCTCCGGAAGGACGTCGACTTCGTCGCGAAGGACGACCAGGAGCAGATCGCCACCGGAATCGTGATGGTGCCCTGGGCGGTCGACCTCCAGGGCGACTGGGAGCGACCGGAGACGATCGCCCAGTTCGCCGAGCAGTTCGAGAACTTCGAGGCGGTCGGCGAAGCCGGCGGCGGCGTCATGCACGCCGTGTTCCCCGACGAACACGCCTCGCTCGAACGCAACGAGGTCCTCGACGAAGCCACGGACATCGGTGGCACGACCGCCCCCGAAGGTGCGTGGGTTCAGAGTTGGAAGTTCGAGGACGAGGAGCTCTGGAGCCTCGTCGACGACGGCATCCTCGAAGGCTACTCGATCGGCGCCATCAACGTCTCGTGGGATGGCCCGATGGAGCAGGACGAACTCCCCGACGAGGTCTCCCTCCCTGACGACGCTCCCGAGGACGCCCTCGTATGGGAGCTCGTCGACGGCATCATCCGCGAGGTCTCGGCCGTCGACATCCCGGCGGTACCAGACGCTCAGATTCTGGAGACGAAGGCCGACGCCGAGAAGCGACTCGCCGACCACCTCGGCAACCGCGACGGCTTCATCGAGGAAGCCCAGCAGCGCGGTCACTCCGATGACGAGGCCGAGCGCCTCTGGGAGTACCTCAACCGCGCGGTCGACGTCGAGGGCGCGGGCGAGCCCGGCTCGAAGGGCCTGCTCGCGTCTGCAGGAAAGGCGTTCCTCAGAGTACTCTCCGGGACCGATGACGACAAGGCGGTGTCCGAGGCCCCGGACCGCGGTCGCGAGAAAGACGCGGGCGGCTTCGAGGCGGACATCTTCCGCGTTGTCGCCCCAGAGGACAAGGCCGAGAACTACGAGGACGAGGTCCTCGGAATCGGGGTCGACTTCCCGAACAGCGACGTGTACGTCGACTGGCGAAACGAGGTGTTCCCGGACGAGCTGGACGAGCCGCACGTCAGCATCTACGGGAGTACCAGTGACCTCGAACAGGCGACCGGCAACACCACTGAGCAGATGGACACGCTGAACGCGAAGGCAGCGAAGACGCTGTTCGGCGCATCCGGCCTGCAGGTGGACCCGATCGACAAGGAGGGCCGCACGCTCTCGACGGCGAACCGCCACCGCCTGTATGCCACCATCGACGCCAGTCTGGATGTCCTCCAGGACGCCGGCGTCGACCACGGCATGACACGATTCACCGATCGCGAGGACACGACCTTCGATCTCTCCGAGCACAGCGCCCGGACGTGGGCCGACGACGGCGACGAAGACGAGGACGACGAGAACGAGGACGAGGAGGTAGAGAACGACAAGAACGCCGCCGGCGGCGACACGCCGGACGACGAGAGCGGCACGGAGACCGCTGACGACATGACCAACGAGAACGACACCGAGCCCCCGAGTGGGCCAAGGAACTCCAGGAACAGCTCACCGAACAGTCCAAGCGCATCGACGACCTCGCCGACACCGACGGCGACGAGGGCGAGAAGGATGCCAGCGACGACGTCGACCCGATGGAGGACGCGCCCGAGTGGGCGAAGTCCCTAAAGTCGGACATCGACGAGCAGGCCGAGCGCATCGACACCATCAGCCAGCAGTCCGGCTACAGCGACCAGCTGGAAGCCTCGGCTGAAACGGACGAGAACGACGAAGACGGCCTCACCGCGATCGGGAAGGCGCTGTCCTAACGGAGCGATTTCTACATGGGAACGAACACCACTATCGACGCAGTACGGCAGCAGAACCAGCAGGCGACTCTCTCGCAGAAGGACATCGGGCTGACGGAACTCGACGGCTTCCAGCTTCCGAGCGCAGTCACCGAGGAGTTCCTCGACCGGATGCAGAAGGAGGTCAACATCCTCGGCATGGCGGACACCATGACGCTGGCTCGCCTCGAGCAGGAAGTCCCGCAGTTCGGTGTCCCGCGACTCTCCGGCCACGCTCGTGCCGAGGAGGCCTCTCGGACGACGAACTCCGCGGCGGAGTCGGGCGAAGTCAAGTTCAACGCGACGGACCAGTCGTACTACATCCTCGTCGAGCCCAAGCGCGACGCGCTGAAGAACACGCACTACGGGCCCGACCAGTTCGGCGACTACATCATCGACCAGTTCGTCCAGCGCTGGGGCAACGACATCGGCCTCATCGGCATCCGCGCCGGTGCATCTGCGGCAACCTCCAGTCCATCGGCGGTGCGGCCGAACTCGACACCACGTGGAACGGCTGGCTCGCCATCGCAGAAGGAAGCGACTCGGCGTCGGACCGCATCGGCCTTGAGGACACGGCCGACGCGGAAACCAGCACGATGCCGCAGGTCGATATGGCTGGCGCGTCGGTCGACACGCAGATGTTCGACGACACAATCACGACGCTCGACTCGCGGTTCCGCGACCCCGACCGTGTCAAGTTCCTCTGCAACCCCGACCAGGTCCAGGCCTACACCATGAGCCTGACCGAGCGCGAAGACCCGCTCGGCTCGGCGGTCATCTTCGGCGACTCCGACATCACGCCGTTCAGCTACGACGTCGTTGGCGTGAACGGCTGGCCGACCAGCTACGCGATGCTCACGGACCCCGAGAACCTTGCGTTCGGGCTCTTCGAGCAGATGGAGCTCGACCAGACGACGGACACCGACAAGGTCCACGAGAACCGGCTGCACTCCCGGAATTGGCTGGAGGGCCAGTTCGACTTCCAGATCAAGCGGATGCAGGCCGGCGTGCTCGTGAAGAACATCGCGGACCCGGCGGCCTAACGGAGTAATCTGAGATGACACTCTACACCGAGACTGACGAGCACGGTACCGAGTACCTTGTCAGCACCAACGGAAACGCCGAGCACCGGCTCCGTCTCGACGACCACGAACGCCAGGAGATCCGTCGAATCGCAGACGACCTCGACGACGACGATGGACCTGAAAAGGGCGACCTCGGGACGTTCGTCGACACAGACGGGGCAGAGCACAATGCAGTCGTGACCAAGGTCTGGGACTCGAACACCGTCAACCTGGCCTACACCGTCGACGGTGGCGGAATGACCGAAGCGACCAGCGTCACGCTCGACTCGGAGACGTACGCGTTCGAACCCGGAGGCTGGTAACCGATGGCTGGACCAACCACCAACGCAGAGATCCGTGAGCGCTACGAGAACGGCAAGCATCTCGCCGATGGTGCGGTGGGCAACGTGGTCACCGACAGTCCGGCGAACGCCGCAGACACGGTGGTCGGCGCCGACACGGACGTTCACGTCGTCACTGCGGACGGGACGAACACGGTCGACCTCAGCGGCGCCGCGGAGGCTGGCCGTGTGGTCACCGTCGTCCACAACGGCGGCGCGGCTACGCCGACGCTGTCGTTCACCGATGCGGACTTCGTCGGGACGGGCCCGGCGAACATCACGAGCGCGGGCGCGACTGCGACCGTCTGCAACGTCGACGGAACCGCCAGCGGCTGGGTCGTCATCGCGACCGGGAGTGCCTGACCATGCCACGAGTTGAGAAAACCGACGGTGGCCTGGTGTACCTCCGGCCGCTCGACCGCCGATTCGAGATCGGAGATCAGGTGGACGTCGACGAGGAGATGGCCGCGTACCTCTGCGAGGAGCGCGGCGACTTCGAGTACGTCCGCGACATCGAGGCACGCGCCGCCGAGGTCAAGGAGTCGCTGGTTGATGAACCAGCGTCCGACGAGGAGGAGACCACCGAAGGCGAAGACGGATCCAACACCTGCGACGTCGTCAAGTCCGACGGAGAGGTGTGTGGTCGAGACCTTCCCTGCGCGTACCACTCCGACGAGGAGGCCTAATCCATGCCGGCGTGGGACGCCAGCACCGTCCTCGCGACCTCGAAGACGTTCGGTGCGTCCGAGACAGTGTCCGCCTCGGTCGACGGCTACCACACGCCCGCGGTCTGCGTCGCGCTGGAGGGACTCAACGGGAACGCCGACGACACGATCACCATCGAGATCGTCGGCGACGCGGGGACGTACGATGTCGACAGTCGGACGCTCAACGCGACCGGGTCCTACGTCGTCGACGTCCCACAAGCCGACACCGTCCAGCTGACGAGTGCGAACGGCACGACCATCAGCGCCGAAGTGCGGAACAACCCGAGGTAGTGAGTCATGCCAACTGGGTACTGTACCGTCGAGGATGTCCGCCGAGCGCTGCGAGAAGCATCACTCCCGGGTGACGTCGAGCAGGACCGCAACATCGTACTCGACGCGATCACGTCGCAGACCGAGTGGCTGGAAAAGACCATCAGCCGGCACTGGTACATCCCAGGTGGTATCAGCGAGGACTCGGACAACCTCATCCCGACAGGCCCGAACTCTCGCGACGACGAGCACGACATCCCCACGCACGGGGCGCTCGTCGACGGTGCGAGCGAGCGCGAACGCTTCCGGTACAGCCGGAACAGCGACGCACTACTCGAAGCCGGCCCTCGCCACGACCGCCAGCGCTGGCAAGACCTCCGCCGCGAGCCGAAACAAGAAATCCGGCTCTCGACCGGCAACATCTACGAGGAGGACATCCCGGCCTACACTCGGATTCGGCTCGCACGGAAGGACGTCAAGGCGATCACCGAACTCTCGGTCGTCAACAAGAAGGGCGGGTACGACGACTGGGTCGCCTCCAGCGACTACACCGGCGGTGTCGGCAACCAGCACCGAGGTAAGGACTACTGGGTGCGCATCAACAACGGCGGCGTCTCCGAGCTCTATCTGAACGTCCACTCGATAGACGACGATATCCCGTCGCTGTCGAACGCCGTGTACGCCGCGCTCGATTACGGCCACGAGGGCATCCCCCGGAACGTCCGGCGAGCGGTCGCATTCTTGGCCGGGTCTGATCTGGTCGAGGAGGCCGTCGTGGAGATTCCGCAGAACGCGACGGTGTACAACATCGAGACGAAGGCTGACGAGATGCGGTCGAAGGCCGAGGAACTGCTCGATGTCTACCACGAAGGCAACCTGGGAATCAACCAATGAAGCTCGACAGTAGCTTCGAGGACGATCTCCGCGAGGCCGTCTTGGACGAGGCTGAACACGAACTCATAGGGAAGCAAGGTAACCTCGTTCACGAAGCCGTCCAGTTCACCCACGACCGCCTCCGCGAGTACGGACGGGAGTTTGACTACCGAGTCGACTCCATCATCGACAGCTTCGGCGGTGTCGAGGTAGATCGGTCCGCCAACCGGCTCACCATTCGGTGGGGCTGGACGCACGAAGCGATGGTCTATCTCGAGTTCGGCACGAGCGACCACACCATCGAGGGTGACCCCGTGCTCTCGTTCGTCTGGGAAGAGCGCCACAATCCACCGGAGTGGGTTCGTGAAGAGTTCGACCAGGAGGGCAACGGCTACCGCGTGTTCCTGCCAGAGGTCGAGGTCGCTGGCGTGAAGGAGACGCGAGCAGCCCGGGACGCATTGAACTGGCTTCGTCGGGAGGTCCAGTCATGAGCGCTCCGGAAGTCGAGTGGGTACTCACCCAACTCGGTTCCGTCGTTGGCTCGCTCACCACGCCCCTGAAGCGAGTCGACCGCGACGAGAGCAAGATCCTCGATGGAAGTATTCGGTCGCGGACGGCCGAGTTGGAGAAGGCGAATTACGTCGGTGCGACGCTCTCGGATGTTACGAGTCAGCCGATCGGGACGGAGTACGACCACTCGCGGGAGGCCGTCGTCGGTGTTCGCATTGAAGGCCTCACGCACCGCGAGTTCGGGTACGTCGACCCGAACGGCAGTAGCGGCATTCCGTTCGACAACGACGGCGGGCTCGTCTCCCGTGTCCGGGATGCACTGCTCGTCGAACGGACGTATCCGAACGCGGGCGGGGCGAACGTGACGTACACCGACTTACGGATTACGAACGAGGCGCCGCAGTCGAGCAACTACGCGGATTACTATCGCACCGACTTCGACGTCGTGTTCAACGGTTACGAAGACCTACCATGACCAGAACCAGCAGTACCCCACCTGACGGAGGCACAGCACGATGACCGGCGCCGGAACCAGCACGGTCGCGTACGGCATCGAATCGAGTTTCATGGGGTCGGTGGTGGACGACGACACCGACTCCTCGCCGGACTACTACCTGCCAGGCAAGAACGTCACCATCGAGGAGATCGAGCTGTCGAACCAGCTCCAGCGCATCCGCGACCCCGATAGCGTCGAGTCGGTCGAGAGCATCGAGGGCAACCTCGAAGGCGCGTTCTCGGCGTCGTGGATCGCGAAACACTGGAACCATCACAACTTCATCTTTAACGACGCCGGAACCGGGTTTGCACCGGGGCTCGCCGCGTCGTCACGGTGGTATCTCGGTATCGACTACCTCACCGGGACCGCGGAGCGCGAACTCATCGGTGTCGTACCCACGCAGTACCAGATTCGGTACGAGCAGGGTGGTCCGGTACGCGTCAGCGTGACCTGCATCTACGCCGACGAGAAGCTCGCGACGAGCATCACCCCGTCGACCATCGAGGACCCCGGAACGGTCTACCAGTGGCACGGCACGTCGCTCGACGTGAATACGACGACGCAGGCGAAGCTTCAGTCCTCGACGCTCCAAATTAGCAATATCGCCCGCTTCCAGCGTGGGTCCGGCCGAAAGCCCATCGACGCGGTCATCGCGGCGCCGGAGGCATCGCTGTCGGCGGACACGACCATGACCGAGACGGACCAACTCGCGCTCGCGTACGGTGCGGCCGGCTCGACCGCGCCCCAGGACTCCGTCGGCGGTGTGTCCGCTTCGTTCGCGGTGACGAACGGCGGCGGGACGACGAAGACGTTCAACCTCTCGGAGGTCACGCCAGACACGTACAACTGGAGCGACCTCGTCAGCGCGGAGAACGACATGAACGAGAATCTCGACTACCAGGTCAACGGGGTGACGGTCGCGTAATGCCGCTTCGAACTGAAACCATCGAGTTCGCCGAGGAGATCCAGCGACTCGAAGACGAACGCGAAGAACTCGCCGAGCAGCTCGCCGACCTCGACGACGACAACCCAGTCGTTCCCGAGCTCGCGCAGCGCGGCCACGAAATCGACACTCACCTGAAGGGGCTTCGATGGGCGCGCGACGAAGCACACACCGACACCGTCATCTCGAACTGGACGACGCCTGCAGAGCACGTGACTCTCGCTGGCCTCACCGGCGGTGAGTTCGGCGCCGTCGAGGACACGCTCGTCTCGGAGGCCGCTGCTCGCGGGCAGAGTAGCCCCGGAGATGGTGCGACGCGCGTCCATCTCGTCGCCAAGGGCACGGTGGACGCCCCATACCTCCCGGACGAGGATGACGAGAAGAAGACGGTCGCGGCGGTTGCGCAACTCCCGATTCCGTTCTTGAAGTGGGCGGAGGCTCGCGTCGACGAGCTCACGTCGGTCGGGGAAGAGGAGGGAAACTCCTTCGGGCGATTAGTAGCGGAGAAGCGAGCGAAGAAGACGTCGACCGACAAGTAGCTCTCGACTACGTGAAGGCGCTGGCCTTTCATCGTGGTCTTGATCCGCGCATCGTCGAGGAGCTTCCGTGGCGAACCATCGAGTGTTACCTCGTCGTCCACGACCTCCTTAACGCTCAGGAGGTGTTCGCGGCGTTCGGAGAGGGTAAATGATTAAACCATCGGGAAATCAAACACGTCCCAATGGATATAGAAACCGCTCGCTCGGTTAAATTAGACCCTCGCGTTTCGAAGGCACTGGAGTACGCATCCTACGGTTTCCTCCTTCTGGCGATTCTTCCAGTTATTGACGGGAACTACGTGAATGCGGCCATGCACGCGGGAGGTGCCCTCTTACTGTACCAGACCAGTCAGTATCGGCTGGTAATCCATACTCTCCAGTCTGAATAGCTCCCCGAACGGTTCGGGTGAAGTAACGGCCGTTTTTCAATCATGACAAGCTTCAGCACTAAGAGCCTCCTGCAAGTCGAGGTAGAGAAATCCTCGCTTCGAGATGCTCGAAAAGAGATTCAGAGCGGAATCGGAGACGTCACCGTCCAGGTGGACGCATCGTCGGCGTCGTCCCAGCTGGCGAACGCGGGCGGCGGTGACGCGGTCGAACGAGCATCCCGGGAGCGAGCGATGTCGCGGCAGTTGCTCGACGCCCAGACGGACGTCCTCTCGGGGCTCCGTGAGGACCTCCAGGAGCGTCCCGTCCTCGACGAATGGGAGATCGAGCATGACCTTAGCCGGACCCGGAACGATCTCCTTCGGGAGCTCCTGGAGGTAACCGAGAAGGGGAACCTTCGCGGTCGTGCTGGGGGTGGAGGTCTTGGCGGGATGCTCGGTGGAACGCTCTCGATTGCGAGCCTGATCGGGAAGGTAGGCGCGTCGGCGCTTATCACTGGCACGGTCGGTATCAGTGGCCTCATCTCGGGAAGCATCGGCGCCTACGAAATCGTCTCTGGGACCGTCAAGTCGGTAGACCTCATTTCAGGGACCGTCAGCGCGACGGACCTTATCACTGGGATCGTTCCTGCAGCGGACATCTTGAACGGGACCGTAGGTATCGCGTCATTCATCACAGGGACTATCACCATCTCCGAGTTCATCAAGAAGGATAGCAACGGAGACGACGGCGGTGATGCGGCCCCACCGCCAACACCGAACGAGTGGCCTGGACCTGGACCCCATCCTGGCCTCGGCCGGCCGGACAGATCCCCGGCGGTCACTCGTCCGAACGATGGCGGGCGCAGTAATCCGAGCCTCGTCGACCAGCTCCTCGGGACAGGGGCAGCGACTGCCTCCGTCTTGTGGAATACTCTTCCTGGAAACAATGCCGTCGAAGGAGCAGGACGGTGGGCAATGGACAATCCAGGGAAGGCAGCAGGCGCCGCCGGCCTGGGACTCGCTGCTGGCGGCCTCGCGCTTGCTGACGGTCCTCTTCCGTTCGGTGAAATGGCCGGAGGAGCTCTCCTCAGAGGTAGCGGTCTCCTCGCCTTGAGCGGCAGTGCAGGCGCGAAGAACGGGAGAGATACGAGAAGAAACAAAGCACGAGAACGGAAGCAGCAGCGCCCGAAGGTCGAATACTCGCCAACCTACAACGTCGACCTCTCGGAGCTGAAGCGGAAGCAGCGGCGGGAGACACGGAAATTGGAGCGCCGTGTGAAGAAGCTCGAAAAGGAGTTCGACGGGAACGGATCCTGGAGGAGATAGCATGGTCGAATCGAACGTAGCTCTCGAAATCGATGCCGACGTCGACGGAGACGGAACGAAAGAAACCGGGAGGTTCGAGTTCAAATCGGTGGACGTCGAGGAGTCCATTCGAACGGGCTACCTGATAGACAGCGCTGGCGATAACCTGTACGCGTTCTTCGTCGGTCTCCTCGACGATGGCGCATCAAAGCGAAAAGGAATCAGTCTCGACCAGGGCGGCGGTCAGCACGTCTTCGAGATCGACTTCATGGGCTGGACCGGTGAAACCGGCCAGTGGGGATCCAGCCCGGACCCCGCTAAGGGGCCGAACAAACGCACGGCAACGGGAGCGGATCGTATCACCCGAATGAACGTGTTCATGAACTACCTCCGGGTCGGCCAGACGGACAGTATCACGCCTGCCCGCTTCGAGTATGGCCAGTACACCCCAAACGGATTTCTCGACGATCATCTCGACGTCGCGGTCGAGAGTCCGAACATGGTCCCTCCAAAAGACGAGTCGAGCATCTTCGATGGAAGCCTCACGGTCGTCGAAATCGCGGACCTGAACGACGTGTTCGACGGAATGCAACAGACCGAATCATAACATGACCGACCTGCTTTTGTACGCGCTCGCTCTCCCAAGGGCGGGCCAAACCCAGACCGAACAGCAGCAGCGCCAGAACCTGAGCAAACACGGCCTCCTCGACAACGACTCCGGCGTGGTCCAGCATGTGAGTTCTGAACCCGGAACGCGGGCGCTGTCCGGCGTCTACCGGGGGAAGTACGCGGAGAAGATGGCGTCGGAACTCGAAGAGCTCGCAACCGCAGCGGGCGACAGCTCACTCCCGCTTGCGGGACGTGGGACGTCGACGCCGATGGACGGCTACTACTCGGTCGAGGAAGCAGACGTCCGACCGGCAGATCCGAAGGCTCAGAACCTCTATCGGTATCGGTTGTCGCTCGCGAAGGACGGGACCCGAGCATCGCGACGGCGCGCGATCTCGACGACGGTGGTTCAGGTCGAGAACGACCTCGGGAACGACCAGACCGCGCTCGTCGGCGTGCCGACCGCAGCGGAGGACGTCCGATGGAGTGACTCGGAGTCCAAGCAGACCGAGGCGGTCGCGGTTGTCGAGACCCGGAGCGCAGAGCTCGGTGATGTAGACGTCGTCGACGCGAAAGCGAGTTCGTTCACGAACCCGACGCTCGTCTACGACGTTGACTACACCGCGGAGGCGGATGTCGACGTTCGGGTCTGGGATACCCAGGGTCACGGCTCGAAACTTGACGGAGACGGCTATCTGCAGTGGAAGAAGGTGTTCTCGACGAGTCACGATTTCTCCGGAAATCCGGTGTGCGATAACGGCCTCGTCCGCCTCACGTTCGACACCGCGGCGAACTCACTCGCGGTCGAGGAGTGGGACTCGTCGACGAGCACCTGGTCGGCGGTCGCGCTCGGCACGTCGAACTGGGAGCTCGCCGGTCTGGACGTCACGGAGATCGGGCTCGCGAGCATCGAGGCGCAGGTCCGATTCGAGGATCCGAGTCAGTCGCCGACCGCAGAGTACTATCTGAACATGAGTCTGAAGCGGGGTTGGGAGTGGCCGCTCTGGACGGTGCCGGAGAACGAGACGCCGCCGACGCCGTCGGGGCTCCAGGATCTCCTCGCGCCGGTCGCGTCCGGTTCGGATTATGATCCGCAGGAGGTTCAGACGCTGGTGGATCGATCGGAGGTGCGAAAGTAGATGGTCGTCATCGACAACTTCGAAGACGGGGACACCTCAGCATACACGCAACACTGGAACGACGAAAAATTCAACGCCAGCACGAGTCGTGTCTACAGCGGGACGTACTCCGGCCACGTAAACGCCGACACAGACGGCGGGGGCATCTACTATTCGTCCAGAGGACTTCCCAATTACCCGCCCAAAGGCTCCACCTTCTCGGGATACTTCAACCACGCCGGGCAATATAACCGCCTGGGGGTACTGTTCGGCGGCTCCTCTGTCAACGGCTGTTACGAGGTCCACGTCACCCCGCAGTATGACAACATCTACATCTTCGACCGCACAGGGAGTTCGGTCAACAGTCGCACCATGCTTGCTTCTGCAAACGCGACCATCCCGGATACGCATGGATGGTTCAAGATAGAAGTCGACTGGCAGGACACGATAACGGCCCGAGTCTACAACCAGTCCGGTGCGCTCGCTGGGGAAGTCTCCGTCACAGACAGCAGGTATTCGACCGGCGGGTTCGGGTTTTACTTCGAAGGAGGGTCCAGCAACGTCAATTTCTATACGGACTACTGGACGTATTCTGCGCCACCGGCCGCACCGTCGAACCTCGCCGCTTCCGCGACCGCGGACGACGTGTCGCTCTCGTGGGACGACAACAGCAACAACGAAGACGGGTTCCGGATAGAGCGTGCCCACGACGGGTCGGGATTCAGCGAAATCGCCACCGTCAACGCGGGGGTGACGACATACGATGATCCGAACGTCCTCGACGGCGAACTGTACACCTACAGAGTCAGGGCGTACAACGCCTCCGGCACCTCATCGTATTCGAACGAGGATTCGGCGACGACCAGTCTGTCCGCTCCGTCCGGGGCGTCCCAGACCGTCGACACCCCGACCGCTATCACGCTCAGCTTCACGGATAACACCGACAACGAAACCAGCTTCCGAGTCGAGAAGTCCGTCGATGGCGGTGCATGGACCCACGTTACGGACCTCTCGGCGAACACGACAAGCCAACAGTTCACCGTCTCGAAGAGCGCAGACACCTTCCAGTGGCGGATTCGTGCGGAAACCGAACACACCACCAGCGGATGGGCGACGACCGGGACGGCCGCGACGGACGGCTCCGGGCTGACCGCGACGGTCGCGAGCGGCACCAAAATCGACCTCGGGTGGGATGCGAAACCCGACGCCGACGAGTACCACCTCTACCGGGCGCAAGCATCCAGTTCGTCTCTCGCTGACTACACCCAGATAGCGACTATTGCGGCTGGAACCACAACACACTCGGATACCGGATTGGAGTCCGGCGAGGAGTACCACTACCGCCTCGCACCGGTCTACGGCACCACGGAAGACAACCCGTCGGTCAACGTCGCTGCGACCACCTCGCTCCCAGCGGCGTCGGGGGTCACGCTCGACACGTCGACCCAGAATGAGATCGGTGTCAGTTGGACGCGGAACGACAACTCCAGCGACGGCGTCTGGGAGATCTATCGGTCGACCGATGGCAGTCTGGGGACGCTCCAGACGACGATCTCGACGCTGAGCACCACCTCGTGGACGGACACTCCCGTCCCCGACGGTGAGAAATACTACTACACGATTCGGCGTGTCACCGACCATGCGTCGGCGGACTCCTCACAGGTATCGGCGACGACCATCCTCCCCGCGCCGGTCATCGACTCACTCACGGTTTCCGGGGACCAGTTCGAAGTCGCATTCCAGGACCGGAGTGACAACGAGGACGAGTTCCGCGTCTACCTCCGACCGACAGGGACGGCCTCGTGGACGTTCGACGGGACGGCCGCAGCAGACGCGACGTCCTACACGACTACGAGCCAGCGCGACGGTGAGGAGTACGAGCTGAAGGTCGCCGCCTATACCGAGGATGCTGAATCGGATTCGGGCGTGGTGACCGCGACGACCGACCTCCCCGACGCCCAGACGCCAAGCCTGGACAACGGGATCGAGGACGAGATCACCGCGACATGGCCGGACGTCATCGACTACGGGAACTATCGGTTGAGGTACCGTCAGACTGACGTGTCGACGTGGACGGACTGGGGGACCGTCGGTGAGGCGATGACGTCGGCGACGATTCGGGGGCTCCCGGACGGCGAAGAGTTTGAGGTCCAGCTTCGGACGGAAACTGAGCACACCCCCGGGACGTGGACGGCGAGTGCGACGGTTGTCACGGCATTCCCCACGCCGACGAATCCGGCCGCGACCATCACGGCAGCGCTCACGGCCGAGGTCACCTGGAGCGAACAGTCCGACAACGAGAACGGCTTCCGCATCTACCGAGCTCGAAAGTACGACTACGGCTGGGGGCCGTGGATGGAGGTCGGCGAGGTCGACCCGAACATCACGTCGTTCACCGACGACACGCTAAGTCCAGGGAACGACTACAGGTACAAGATCGAGGCGTTCACCGAGGACGCCACGAACGAGTCGGCGGCGACGAACACGGTTTCGACCGCGTCGAGCGGCGTCCCCCGTGAGCGAACGGGCTCGAAGGGCTATGAGGTGAAGGTCGAGCATCCCTCTGGGCAGGCGCTTCGGCCGCAACTCCTCGACGATCCACAGTTCACGCCGGCGCTCAACGACTACCCCCGCATCGAGATCCCCGTTCCCCGAGACGAGAAGTGGCAAGGCGAGGCGTTCGAGGAAGCTCCGCTGTCGGTCTGGAAGGACGGCAGGATTCTCCCGATCGACCAGCTCATCAACGTCCGGATGGAGCCCGGTCGAACCGTCTTGGAGGGGCGTGGCGGGAAGGAACTCGATGACCGCGTGCAAGCAGAGTTCGACAACCACGAAGCGCATCTGGCGGCGAAGGAGCTCGGCCAGAATAACACGAGCTACGCGATGCATGTCGACGACCCTTCGACGTCGACGCGGTCGGATACGGTGATTCAGGAGGCGTCGACGCAGTCGGAGTTTGAGAACTTCGTCACGATTCCGTCGGACCAGCCGGCCGAAATCGTCGACGGTGGCGTCCAGACGAAGCAAACCGCTTGGCACCTGGAGGCGTGGGGCGACTCGACGGAGTTCGATGGGACCGCGCACACAGACGTCGACTGGAACGTCACCAGCGACCTGTCAGATACGGCCGGCAACGCCATTGAACTCTCCAACGACGGGAATTACGTCGAAGCCCAGTTCACGCCGGCCTACGACATCCCTGCCGGACAGGCCAGCGGATGGGTCCGGTTCGGGAACCCAAACGGGATTAGCAACGGCCCGCCCCTCAAGGCGACCATCAACGGTGAGCAATTCGCTGGCACCTCCGAGGGGTTCAGCATCGGCGAGAACTGGACGAACCAGACCGGGACCATCTCATCGCCACTGAACGCCGGGGAGACATGCACGATTCGCGTCAAGATTGAAGACAGCACGCCGTCAAGCCAAGACTGGAGCGAATCGGCGTTCGTTGATATCTTCGGCGGGTTCGACGGCAGGTACAACTACTTCTTCGACAACGACGCCCTCCCCAACCATAGCCTGAACGGGCCGGAGAGTCATCCAGACGCCCTCCCGATCGAGTTCGAGACGACGACCACCGCGTTCAACGTGACGGGCGGCCGGGTCGAGGTGTCGATGGACGATACCTCGAACGGCCAGGCACTCGCGTTAAGTAACGACGAGGGAACGACCTGGGAGACGGCGAGCAACACATCGAGCTTCGAGACGAGCTTCCCGAACACGGGGACATCGCTGACCTTCCGGGTGACGCTCAGTCGGTACGGCACTCGGAATAGCCCGACGCCGATGGAGGGATTCAACACCCAGCGCATCGAGAGCTTCACCGTCTACGGCGACCTCGAGGATACGCCGATTTTGGACGGCCAGAAGTACGACGACTCGCTGAAGTCGGTGTTCAACCAAATCGCCAACTACGGCAACTTCATCTGGGAGCTTCAGCGCGACCAGAACGGGTGGTCGGTCGAGTGGACCGAACCTGGACTGAGGACTGCCGACAGCGACACCGCGCTCGTCGATTACTCGGTGCAGAAGAACGTCGAGTCGAAGTACCTCAAAGCCGTCATCAAGGGCGCGGCTCGCCCTGTCCGCGGGGATGACTTTACGTCGAGTTATGATAATTGGTTGCCGCTGAACCATTCGAACTTGGTGCCGACCACGGAGATCGTCCGGGACTTCTCCACTGGGGGGACGTTCACCTACGGGACGGACTACGAGCTCGACCGCATCAACGGCCGTATCAAGGTACTGAGTACTGGGAGCATGTCCGACTCGACGGACTACGAGATTGACTACCAGTACAAGGTGGAAGGGTCGTATACGGCGGAGACTGCGGGGAGTGACCCGCCGGAAGTTATCCGGACGATCCCAGAGTTGGCGACGGAGCGGGCGTGCCAGCATGCGGCGCTCTATCTAATTCAGCGAGTTCAGGAGCCGCTCTGGAGTGCGACGGTCACCATCCCGAAGGATGATGCAGGCCTGAGTCTCGTCGACGACCTCTCCCTCGACGGACTGCCTACCCAAGGGGAGCGGATGGTCGTGCGAGAAGTTGAGCAGTCGCCCGAGCAGGTCGTGCTACGGCTTGGTTCGCGGCAGTCGGTCGGCGAGGTCATCAACGATATCCAGTCACGGATTTCGTCGGTGAGCAAGCGGGTGTAGCCCCCGAGGACAACCCCTGCCTCAGGCTTTTGTGATGGATTCGACCGAGGCGTCGTGGGAGACGAGTGTCTCGTACTTCGAAAGTGCCGGCGTGCCGAGACGCTCTTCCAGGGTATCGTACGCACCGACGGTGTACGTCTCAATCCTCGTTGGTGTATCTCCATTCCCCCACTCCCACTCGCCTTTGACCGTCACTCGGACCGCAAAGTCGTTGTCGTTGTTCAGGTCGACACCGTAAATTGTTCCCGGCACGGCTGTGCTCTGAACGACCCAGAAGGAGACTTCGACCTGGCTCTCCGGGTCAGGAGTCGTCGTCGGAGTGGGAGTTGGTTCCTCAGTAGTCGTTTCCGTGGTAGTTGGTTCCGGCGTTGTGGCCGTCTTCTCCGTAGTCGTCTCGGTCGTCGTCGTTGTGGCTTCGGTGGTCGTCTCAGTAGTCGATGTCTCGGTCGTCGAGGTTTCGGTGGTCGTCTCGGTGGACGTCGGCGTGGTCGCGGTCGGTTCTGCTGTCGTCGCTGTCTCCGTCTGTGCAGAGGCGGCTTGCAGGCCACTCTCGCCCGCGATCGTCGTTTGGGGTTGCGATGCAGATTTGGACTGCTGAAAGTACTGGTTACCGACTACGATGCCGCTGCCGCCGAGGGTGCCGGCGGCGAGAGCGGCGATGACGTTCCGTCGATTCTCGTCCATGTTTCATTTCAGAATCCCGTAATTATAATGCTTCCCCCACTATCGAAGGTTGAGAAAAACCGCGTACGAGTTCGTCGCCCCTCCACGTCGCCCTTTCTCTGAGGACTGCTTCACCGACGGGATACGGCGTCACGACGAGAGCGCGCTCCCGTAGGACTT